>NZ_JAJUBC010000021.1 GCF_028683095.1 Enterovibrio gelatinilyticus
GACCCCCAAGAATTGGTTGTCCAACTATTGGGGGGCAGTTCAGTAGTCGGCTTTGTGTTTATATCGATTGCGAAAATCAGGCTTAGAATTTAAGGCTGACCTGCATACCAATAAACTGGCTGTCGTATGGCGCGCCCGCATCGGCAGCGAATCTTGCTGCGTCATGGTTGTTAAACCACGGGTCGTAGTTCATTCGAACGTCGGTATCACCTTGCCACCAATCGGTCACCCAGTAGTGGATATGACCCACAGGGTTCAGGAAGAACAAGCTGACGCCACCTAGGGTGTCAGAACCCATCACTTCACCACCATCGGCTACGATCTCTTTCTCTGTCAGATACATCCATTCACCCACTGCTGCGCCAAATAGTGGCGTAACAATGATGTCTTGAATAGAAGGGATTTCTGCAAAGCTTTCTACGCCATATTCCCAGAAAAAGGTCGACATGGTGAAGGAGTATAAGAACGACTCGAATTCAGTGAAGCCGGAGTGACGCGCTGCGGTGTAGTAAACACCACCGAAGTACGGGTGCATCACGTAGTTCAGGTAGTGGTCATCTTTATCCCAGACTGGGCCTGCAGACACGTTATCCCACCATTTTCCTGCAAGGTTACTGAAATCGCGATCTTCCGGTGTCCAGTTAGTCACGCTTTCTGGTAAAAACGTCATCAAGCCGACTGTCGCCACACTTAAACCCAAGATGGTATAAGTTTGACCCATCAAGTAGTCCCAGTCTTTTTCTGGGGCAGTAGACAGATACTTTGGCAAACGATGAGCAGGAGATTCGTTAAAACGCATAGCGCTATCTACTGGCTGATCTTGCGCATCGTTAAGAGCAAGGGAGTCAAAACCATAACTGTTCGAGTAGGAATAAGCTTGCTGCTCGAAGTTGATGGTTGAAGCATCAAAAGCCAAGGCCGTTTGAGAGCAAAGCAAAGCGGCCGCAGCCAAGGTTGAGCGATAACGCACGTAGGATCTCCCACACAACAAAAAGCCAAACCATTCAGCGTTGCCATGTAGCCGAGGTTTGGCGAGAAAAAGTGTTCAAAAATAACAGTGGTATTTGGTCGGTGTATGAGACACGTCCATGATAACCACGCTGAAGCATGGGAGTCATAACCGAAACAAAGTGCTAATTGTGAGGCACTCGCAATTAAGCCGCTAATCATAGCAACGTAAAGGGTCATATTTCCACCAAAAACTAGACATCCATCGCTATTTTAATAGTGGTGTGTCTAGAGTGTTCATGTTTAGTGCGAAGTGCGGCGAAAGCTTGGGCGGAAAAACGGGTGTTTTTCTTGGTGTGGCTGTCAACGATGTCTGTGATAAATACCCGTACTGAATCTGTTTAGCCGTCGTGAATATCGCTGGTTGCGATAGTGTTAAGTGTCTGTGCATAATGGCTTTACACTATCGCTTATAAGGAGATATCAGTGGGACAGAGCAAACTTCGAGTCGCAATGCTAAGTACTGGCGAGGAAGTGCTACACGGTGATATCACTGATACCAATGCAGCTTGGCTATCGAGACGTTGCTTTGAAGAAGGCTTTGCGCTGCATAGACGTGTCACTGTAGGTGATGCGGTTGATGATATCGCGATTGAGCTAGTTAGATGCAGCCAAGTGTCAGACGTCGTGATTGTTAATGGCGGTTTAGGGCCAACCACGGATGATCTCACAACAGAAGCGATGGCAATGGCGATGGATGTCGATCTTGAGTTGAACAACCATTGGCTAACTGAATTAAAGGCACGGTTTGAAAAAAATGGTAATACCATGCCTAAAAGTAATATTAAGCAAGCCATGCTGCCTGAGGGTGCTGAGCTGGTGGATAACCCTGTAGGCAGTGCTTGTGGATTTTCAGCCACGCTTAACGATTGCTTGTTCTTCTTTACGCCAGGTGTGCCAAGTGAGTTCAAGCACATGTTTGACAACGAAATCGTACCTCGCCTTCAAACAGGCTTTCCAAACACGACCAAGCAAGAAATTCAGCGCTTATATACCTTCGGCTTCTCCGAATCCCTCCTCAATGACAAACTAGAGCTTTTGTCGCTGCCGAATGAATTTGAGATCGGGTATCGTTCTTCACTGCCTTTTATCGAAGTGAAACTTTTTTCACCTCGCCAGCATAGTGACATCTCGCTGATCACTGACGCGATCCGCAATGTATTGGGCGATCGTTTGGTGGGGGATGGTCAACCCATGTTGGAGTCGGTTGGCAATCTCCTAGAGCAGAGCAAGGTGACAATTTCCGTTGCGGAAAAATTCTCTGGCGGGTACTTGGCCAATTGGTTAAATCAAACAGAAGCTACGAAAGAAGCGTTTGTTCAAGGTTGGGTGCTGAGTGAATCTAGCCTAGTTGCTGAAGGCGATTACAATCCGTTAGCAGCGGTGCTCGCGATGGCGACAGCATCTCGTGAGAATGCGGGTGTTGATATCGGTTTAGCCTGTGGGAATATGGAAGCGGGTCGTGTTGCACTTGGACTGTCTGCTGCTGATGGTGATTGGGGTATTGTCGTGAAGCCCCGTCGTTCTCAAAGCAATGAGAACTTCCGTTGTTACACTGCCACCATGCTGCTAGACATGTTGAGACGCTATCTATGCGGATACGAGATGTTCCCCGATATCGCCTCTTTGGTGACTACAGAGTCGTTGCATATCCCTGTCGACAGTGAAGCTGAGTAAACATGATAAAGACGCCTGATACAGTCAGGCGTCTTTCTATAATGATCTTTTAATCTCAACGTCAGTGGAAGATCTCAGCACTCAAGCAGCATCTTGAAGTTGCTTAGGTATACAGGTTTAGGTTTAGCTTTTTGGCCACATGCGCAATCATTCGTTGCGCTCTCACGCTGTTTCCTGATTCATCCAACGGGGGAGAAAACGCCGCGATACCGAGTTTTCCGGGCGCGACAGCGAGCACGCCACCGCCAACGCCACTTTTTCCCGGCAGCCCTACTTCAAATGCCCAATCACCTGAATAGTCATAGAGACCTTCCATCGTCATTTCGGCAAGTACTGGAGCTACGTTTTGTGCCGCGATGATTTGTTCGCTCGATAGCGGATTCATGCCTCGGTTTGCAAGTGTCGCGCTCATCACTGCGAGATCTTTACAAGTCACGAGTGTGGAGCATTGCCGTGTATAAACATCGCAGGCTTCCATGGGATCACAAAAACAGTTACCCGCCGCATACAAGAGCCATGCAATCCCTCTATTGTGAAAGTTGGTTGTTTGCTCTGATTCATTGATTTCATCGGAAAGCATGATTGAGGCAGCCGTCATCCGCCGTTGCATATCTAAAATGCGCGCCCATCGGTTTTCGGGGTCGGTGGCGTTAAGCAAACTGACACTAGCCATGGCACCCGCATTCACCAGAGGTGAAAGCGGTTTATCTTGGTGTTCACATAGCGCCATCACTGAATTGAAAGGAAGCCCTGTTGGCTCTGCGCCAATCTTCTCTCGCACTATTTCGGGGCCAACATCCTCCATGAGCAGTGCCAGTGTTGCGACCTTAGAGATAGATTCGATAGCAAAACCGTAGTCACTGTCACCCGCTTGATAGATCTCGCCATTTGCTGTGACAATCACTAAAGCGGCAAGATCCGATGGCACTGATGCAAGATACGGAATATAGCTGGCATTTTCGCCACCGGGTAATGTCTTAAATTGGCGATAGGTATCATCAACCAGTGACTGCAGTGTGTCTGGTGAAGGCATGATGTTCATGATGCTGCCCCCTTGCCTTCGCGATGACTCTCCGTGACGCCTTCAGTGTGTTTATCGGAATCATTTTGCAGGCCGGGATGCACGCCTTCAATTTGCCATGTGAAAGGGGCAAAGTCAGAGTTCTCATCTCGCCAATGGGGTTTGCGAACGGCGTAGATCACAAAGGGAATGGCGATGAAAAACAGACTCAATCCAACCAAAATAGAAATGAACACGGTAGGGCTGCCAACGGCAATCTGACTAGGTGGAATGAAGCTGAATGCAAAGGCAATGGCGGATGCAGTAAAACCGACGCCTGCAAAGATGTATAACCCCGTTTTTCCTCCTGGCACATTGTAGGGGCGAGGACGGTTAGGTTGGCTAAATCGCAGGTAGATAGCGGCTGAAAACATCAGCATGTACAGCGTAAGATAAATAACGGCGGCAAGTTGACTGAGAATTTGATACGCCGCTTCGACCGAAGGTAAAACAACAAAGGTCACCGCGAGAAAGCTCACGATGATCCCTTGAACCAAGAGTATGTGGATAGCCATGCCATTCTTGTTGGTCTGCTGCCAAAACCGCGGCATATAGCCCGCTTTCGCGACTTCCAGCAGGCCGGTCGAAGGCCCTGCGACCCATGTGACAATACCTGCCAATACACCAATAGCGAGACAGATAGCCATGATAGGGCCTAAAAAGCTCAGCCCGGCCCATCGGAACATATCGAAGTATGCGACTAATAGACTCTGTGTCAGGTTGATGTCAGCGCTCGGGATCACGAAGGCGATGGCCAGTGTGCCGAGAACGAAGATCACCACGGTTCCTAGCGCGGCAATACCAATTGCTATTGGGTATGAACGGGTTGGATTGTCGAGATCTTTAACGTGGATGGCGTTCATTTCCATACCGGCATAAAACAGAAAAATACTGGCGGCGAGTACAACGTTATTGAAATTTGAAAGATCTGGAATGACGTCTTTCCATTGCATCTCTATCTGAATTTTTTCACCACTGAGCAGGAAGGCAAACCCCAGTATGATGAGAATAATAGCAGGAACAATGGTGCCGATAATGCCACCCCATTTGGACAGTAATGTAAAAGCTGCTACGCCGCGAAAGGCAATAAAGGTCGCAAACCAATAGATAGCTAATACGATAGCGAGGACGAAGAATTTATTCTGTGAGAGAGCGGCATCAAAGGTTTGATCGGGTCCTATAAAGGCCAAAGAGACGGCTCCAAATGTCAGGGCAGTCGGGAACCAAACACACACTTGTACAAACAACAAGAACATAGCCATGAAAGCCAGTTTGGGGCCAAAAGCTTCACCTATCCACCTGAAAATACCGCCTTTTTCTGGCCAGCCTGTTGCCAGTTCTGCGGCCACCAATGAAACAGGTATTAGGAAGAATACAGCGGCAAACACATAGAAAAAGACCGAGCTAAGACCGTACTCTGCCTCTGCAGGTAAACCTCGCAAACTGACAACCGCCACAATGTTCATGATGGCGAATGTAACCACACTTATTTTGCCTGTGGCAGCAGCACTGCTTTTCTTATCCATTTTTTAATCCTATGGAGTGAAGGCCACACGAAACGGTGGCCTTTGGACTAAATTGAACGATTTAACGCCCCCGTAAGTGCAGGACTAACCGTGGTGGAATGAGGACGTTGTACTCGATTTTGCTTGTGGATATTGCTTGAAGTACTCGAGGCATCGTTTGAGGTCTTCAAGCAGTAAGGCAACCATATCTTTGCTTACGCCATGGCGTATCATGATGCGCTGTATCACTGTGTCTTGGCGGTTACTTGGAAGCGGGTAGGAGGCAATTTGCCAACCGCGCATTCTCATGCGGTCTGAAAGGTCATAGAGTGTGAATCCCCAGTTTCCTTCTTTTAAGCTGTAGCTAAGGGCGGGTAGTCCGCCTCGTCCGTTATAGAACAGTTCGAAGGGGCCAAGTTTAGCGATTTCGTCAGCTAACCATTGAGCGGTGCTTAAACAAGACTCTTGGATTCCTTTGTACCCTTCAAAGCCTAAACGTAGAAAGTTGTAGTATTGCGCGACGATTTGACCGCCTGGGCGTGAGAAATTGAGTGCAAAGGTAGGCATGTTTCCGCCGAGGTAATCAACATTAAATACTAACTCATCGGGTAGATGTTTTTTGTCTCGCCATACCACCCACCCAACTCCGAGAGGCGCCAAACCGAATTTGTGGCCTGAACTGTTAATCGACACAACCCGTGGCAGTCGAAAGTCCCATTTCAATTCGGGAGAAACAAACGGAGCGATAAAGCCACCCGATGCACCGTCGACGTGGATAGGGATATCCAAGCCGGTTTTTGCTTGAAGCTCATCGAGTTTGTTTGAAATAACTTCTACGGGCTCATAAACGCAGGTATAGGTAACACCAAGAGTAGGTACGACACCGATTGTATTTTCATCAACGTATTGTGAGAGTTTGTCGGGATTCATTCCTACTTCGTCGCCATCGAGCGGTATTTCACGCATTTCAACATCAAAGTAGCGAGCGAATTTGTGCCAGCAGATTTGAACGGGGCCACAGACAATGTTGGGTTTGTCCGTCGCTAAGCCGAGCGCCTCGCGTTTTTTTCGCCAGTTCCACTTCATGGCAAGGCCACCCAACATGGCGGCTTCTGATGAGCCTGTGGTCGAACACCCCACGGTGGTTTCGCTTTCGGGGCTATTCCAAAGATTGGCAAGAATATGAACACAACGTGCTTCAATTTCCGCTGTTTGCGGGTATTCGTCTTTGTCGATCATGTTTTTGTCTATGCAAGCATCCATTAATTCGTGGACACTTGGTTCCATCCATGTCGAGCAAAACGTGGCGAGATTCTGTCTGGCATTACCATCCATGAGCAATTCATCACGTAGCAGTTGTGCGATGAGTTCTGGCGGTTGACTTTGTGTGGGTAGAGCGTGTTTGGGGAGCTGAGTCTGAGAAAGGGCTTCTTCATATAGATCTTCTGTTTGAAGGTCGTTTCCTTTGGTGAAATGTAATCCCATACATTGTCTCCTAGCGCGCCGCAAAAAAGTTGGGAATGAGAGCATTAATGATTAAAACTCATTGAGCTATCAGTATTGGAAAGACGACGGAAAAGAAGTGACCAATATATGAGATAGAATGCACTAACAATGAAAGTTTTTTGGACATCGAGCTTCTATGGTGCAGAAGATCGACAGCATGGGCAGATAAGAGGACAGATAAGAGGATTGATACGAAGAATATGAAGGTTTTATTGGGGGATTAGCGAGGAGTTATGTTGAAAAAAAAGCGCCGCAAAACCTGAGTCAGAGGTTAGCGGCTTTTTTAGCTACAAAAGAAAGCTGGTAGTCGAATTCCAATTCTACGTTGCCAGTAGGTACCGAGCCACAAGTCAGGATTTCTCCCGCAGCGACATAGGCCATGGCATCTTGCTGAGTTACCGAACCGTTATCGAGTTTGCAGCGACAAGCACCACATACGCCGTTACGGCATTGGAATTCAGGTTGAAGTCCTGATTGTTCGAGTTGGTCGAGCAGTGGCTGGTGGGTATTGCCCACCAGCAATTCGCCATTCACTTTGATAGTGATTTGACTCATAGTTCGAAGTCACCCAAATCATCGATATTCATGTCGTTATCAATTTGGCCGACAAGGTATGAACTGATTTCTGCTTCTTGTGGTGCCACCTGAACATTGTCAGAAGACAACCATGCATTAATCCAAGGGATCGGGTTTTGAGACGCGTTTGAGTATGCAGGCTTCAGTCCAACCGCAGACATACGGAGGTTGGTAATATATTCCACATATTGGCAAAGAATATCCTTGTTCAAGCCGATCATCGAGCCGTCTTTAAACAGGTATTCTGCCCACTCTTTTTCTTGCTCAGCTGCTTCTTTAAATAAGTCGAAGCATTCTTGCTCGCACTCTTTCGCAATGTCTGCCATTTCTGGGTCGTCATCGCCACTGCGAAGGATATTCAGCATGTGCTGTGTGCTAGTTAGGTGCAATGATTCATCACGCGCAATCAATTTGATGATTTTTGCATTGCCTTCCATCAATTCGCGTTCTGCAAAGGCAAATGAACACGCGAAACTCACATAGAAACGAATGGCTTCCAGTGCATTCACTGACATCAGGCAGACGTAGAGTTTCTTCTTAAGCTCACGTAGCGAAACCACGATGGTTTCACCGTTAATGGTGTGCTCACCTTCACCCAATCGATGGTAGTCGCTGGTGGCTTGAATCAAGTCATCGTAATACTTGGCAATGTCATTCGCACGCTTGATGATTTGATCGTTGGCGACGATATCATCAAATACAACTGACGGGTTGTTGACGATATTACGGATGATATGAGTATAAGAACGAGAGTGAATGGTTTCAGAAAAAGACCAAGTCTCAATCCATGTTTCTAACTCAGGAATAGACACCAACGGAAGCAAGGCAACGTTTGGGCTGCGTCCTTGAATGGAATCCAACAGGGTTTGGTACTTCAAATTGCTGATGAAAATGTGCTTCTCATGTTCAGGCAACTTGTTGTAATCAATACGGTCTCCCGAGACATCGACTTCTTCAGGGCGCCAGAAAAACGAAAGTTGCTTTTCGATCAGTCGTTCGAAAATTTCATACTTCTGCTGGTCGTAGCGCGCTACGTTTACAGGCTGACCAAAGAACATAGGTTCTTTGAGTGCGTTATTGTTTGTTTTTGAAAAAGTGCTGTAAGCCATTGCCGTAAAGATACCGTGTAAAATGAAACCTTAAAGAGGGAGCTGATGCTCCCTCCCATTTAGATATTAGATTTTGCAAGCACCGCCTGCGCAATCATCGTCTTGTGCGGCTAGATCTTGCTGTGCATCATCCGCGCCATCACGAGTGTTGTGGTAGTACAACGTTTTCACACCAAGTTTATACGCCGTCAGCAAGTCTTTGAGCAGCAACTTCATTGGTGTTTTGCCACCAGCTTGTTTGCTTGGGTCGTAGTTGGTGTTAGCGGAAATCGCTTGGTCGACGAATTTCTGCATGATACCGACTAACTGTAGGTATCCATCATTAGAACCGATGTTCCATAGTAATTCGTAGTTTTCTTTGTACTTGTCGTACTCAGGAACAACCTGCTTCAGGATGCCGTCTTTCGATGCTTTGACAGAAACAAAACCACGCGGTGGTTCAATGCCATTGGTAGCGTTCGAGATTTGTGACGATGTTTCTGATGGCATCAACGCTGACAAGGTTGAGTTGCGTAAACCATGCTCGACGATCTCACCACGAAGCGTTTCCCAGTCATAGTGAAGTGCTTCTTCACAAACCTTGTCCAAGTCACGCTTGTAGGTGTCGATAGGCAGCACACCTTGTGCATAGGTGGTTTCGTTGAAAGACGGACAAGCGCCTTTTTCTTTCGCTAGACCCACAGAGGCTTTCAGTAGGTAGTACTGAATTGCTTCAAAGGTGCGGTGTGTTAGACCATTTGCGCTGCCGTCTGAATAACGGACACCATTTTTCGCTAAGTAGTAAGCAAAGTTAATCACACCTACACCTAACGTGCGGCGGTTCATGGTGGCTTTGCGCGCTGCTGGTAGCGGGTAGTCTTGATAATCAAGCAATGAATCGAGAGCACGAATGGTTAAATCGGCCAACTCTTCAAGTTCGTCCAACTCTTTGATAGCGCCTAAGTTGAACGCAGATAGAGTACAGAGGGCGATTTCACCGTTGTCATCTTCCACGTTGGTCAAAGGCTTGGTTGGCAATGCGATTTCAAGACACAGGTTCGATTGACGAATAGGTGCAACGGCAGGGTCAAACGGGCTATGAGTATTGCAGTGATCAACGTTTTGAATGTAGATACGACCGGTTGAGGCACGCTCTTGCATCATCAGTGAAAACAGCTCAACCGCTTTGACAGTTTCACGCTTAATAGAAGCATCTTGCTCATATTGAACGTAAAGGCGCTCAAATTCTGCTTGGTCAGCGAAGAAAGCATCGTAAAGCCCTGGTACATCCGATGGTGAAAACAGGGAAATGTTTTCGCCCTTAATCAGACGGGTATACATCAATTTGTTGATTTGTACGCCGTAGTCCATGTGACGGACACGGTTTTCTTCAACGCCGCGGTTGTTTTTCAACACCAGCAGGTTTTCAACTTCACGGTGCCACATTGGGTAGAACAGTGTCGCCGCACCGCCACGAACACCGCCTTGTGAGCAACACTTAACGGCGGTTTGGAAATACTTGTAAAACGGGATACAACCAGTATGGAATGCTTCACCACCACGAATAGGGCTACCGAGTGCACGAATGCGACCAGCGTTAATACCTATACCAGCACGTTGGCTCACGTAACGCACAATCGCGCTTGCTGTCGCATTGATAGAATCAAGGCTGTCATCACACTCAATCAGTACGCATGAGCTGAACTGACGGGTCGGTGTACGAACGCCTGACATGATTGGCGTAGGCAGTGAAATTTTGAACAGTGACGCGGCATCGTAGAAACGGCGAATGTAGTCAAGACGCGTTTCTTTCGGATAGTTAGCAAACAGGCATGCAGCGACCATAATGTACAAAAACTGTGCACTTTCGTAGATTTCTCCAGTAACACGGTTCTGTACTAAATATTTGCCTTCCAATTGCTTAACAGCAGCATAAGAAAAATTCATATCACGCCAGTGGTCAATATAGCCATCTAGAATGTTCAATTCTTCTTCGGTGTAGTCTTCCAAGATGTGCTGATCGTACTTGCCCATGTCGACCATCTTACGAATGTGGTCAACAAGCTTAGGCGGTTCGAACTGGCCGTAAGCCTTTTTGCGCAAGTGGAAAATAGCAAGGCGCGCTGACAAATATTGGTAGTCAGGCGTTTGCTCAGAGATCAGATCAGCAGCTGCTTTGATGATGGTCTCGTGGATGTCTTCAGTTTTAATACCGTCGTAAAATTGGATATGAGAACGGAGTTCGACTTGTGATACTGAGACATTGTCTAGGTCTTTGGCTGCCCACTCGATAACACGGTGGATTTTGTCTAGATCAATGTTTTCCTTTACGCCACTGCGCTTTTGGACGGTAATTTGTTGGTTCATTTATCTTGTTCCCGGTATTTCCTTGCCTGAAGACGTGTTTTCGCAAGATTTCACAAGTTGCAAGGAAGAATTGTGATCAATATTAAACTGATGGCGTACGCATCCAAACACTACATATAGGGGGTTCGCCTTGCTTGAGTAACAAGATAGTGATGAGCTGATGATATTGCAAGTTAGCGAATATTCGCCTTCTGTGGATATCTTGGGGATGATGATTGTTATGTTAGTGCTTACTAACCCATTTGTCCTATAAGATGCAATGGCATAGAAAAATGCAATAATTTTTAGGGTACGGATGTAAATAAAAAAAAATATTATTCTTGCCTAGTAATACAAACAGTGATTCATCTTAACTGCATGAAAGTTGGTTATTTTGTGCGCTTTAGACGTGTGACAAAGATCAGAATAATGACAGAATTCCTACAGGACTGTTAAAAGTAAGATCTGCATCCCACTCAACAGGATTCTGCTCCTCTCCAATGTAACCCCATGCTGCAACAGCGGAATACATGTTGGCTGCTTTCGCCGCGATGATGTCATTTTCGATGTCACCTACATACAAACAGTCAGAAGGCAAAACGTTGATCAAACCAGCGGCATAGATAAGTGGATCCGGATGAGGCTTGGCTCGGCTGAGCGTATCAGCACAAACAAGCGCTGGGGTTTGAGAGAGAAATGGAAAGTAGGGGAGAAGCATCTTAGTGAGAAAGCTGGGCTTGTTGGTCATTATCCCCCAAGGAATATTACGCTCGGTAAGTTCAGAAAGGAGCGTATCGACGCCTTCATAAGGGGCTGTTGCGGTACAGATGCTGTTTGCATAGTGATCGAGAAATGCCAATCTTAGCTGGTCGATATCTATACCTTGCCGTGATTGACCAAACCCTGCTCTCAGTAAGCCGCGAGCACCATGGCTGGTGTTGGCTTGAATCTGTGTTTTAGTTAATGGAGGGAGACCGTGGTCGCGCAGAACATTATTTGCTGCGTTCGCCATGTCTGGTGCGGTATCGAGCAGTGTGCCGTCTAAATCAAACAGAACCGCTTTGATCTTCCCTTTCATTGACTGTCCTCATCCGTGACGTTTTGTCTTTAAGTAAAAAAGAGCCCGGTTATTCCGGGCTTTGAGTATGAACAATGTAGTTGACGTCAACGTTACGTGGCGACAACCAATACTGGTTAGTCAGCGGATTGTAGTGAAGGCCTGTCATGTGTTGTTCTGCAAGCGGCGTAGCATCAATCATCTTTAAAAGTTCTGACGGGCGAATAAACTTATTGTGATCATGTGTCCCTTTTGGAACGATTTTCATCACATGCTCGGCACCGACGATCGCAAATAACCAAGACTTAGTGTTGCGATTTAATGTGGAGAAGAAAACGTGGCCGCCAGGTTTTACCATACGAGCACAAGCTGCTATCACTGAGGCTGGATCTGGAACATGCTCGAGCATTTCCATACACGTGACAACATCGTATGTGCCTGCGTTAGCATCGGCATGTTCTTCCGCTGTTGTTTGGATATAGGAAACGCTAGTACCTGTTTCTAACGCGTGAAGGCGTGCTACTGTCAAAGGCTCTTTGCCCATATCTAGGCCCGTCACGTCAGCGCCTTCGCGAGCCATGCTTTCTGCAAGAATGCCCCCGCCACAACCCACATCCAGTACTTTTTTGCCAAAGATGCCAGCCGTACGCTCGATGACATAGTTCAAACGAAGAGGGTTGATCTCGTGCAGCGGTTTAAACTCGCCGTCTAGATCCCACCATCGTGAGGCCATATCTTCAAATTTCTTGATTTCTGCGGGGTCGACATTTTGTGGGGTCGTCATTGCGTATTTGTCCCTAAATTTTTTTGCCATTATAACCGCTTTATAATCAACAGCGAAATGCAGAAAACGTTGAGGAGAAGGGACAACGAAAACCGGAGGCAGATCCCCCGGCAATGATGTGTTTAACGAACGAATGAATCGGTAATAAAGTTATGCTGCGTTGGTAACGGCAACTGCAGCGAGCAGCCCCAACAAAGTGTATTTACCGATAATGATTGCCATACCCACTGCATTGATTGCTTTGTGTAACATAGCGCCTCCTTGTTGACACTTGATTGCGTCAGAACTTATTTTTCCTTACTAAGAGGATGGATATTGGGAGGCACTTCCCACTCTTCTTTTCTTTCTTTTATTACATAGTAAATCGTGACATGCACATGGTTGAAAAAAGGCGCTCATCAAATACTCAGAGAATCTAAAAAAATACGCCTACGCTTCTGTGAGCGATTCTCACAAATTTTTCTAGCTCCACCTTGCCATTGAACGTTTTTTCGCCCTGTCGTGCGTTAGAGCGCCAGAATAAGAGTAATTCGTGATTTATCTCGGGTTTAGGCTGTGACTCTTGGTCTAGTTTTATGGTATTCTCATCGTCTTGCACGTAGTCATTTTTGACATACTTACCTGAGGGATATTGGCTCCATGAGCGATCTTGCTAAAGAGATCACGCCCGTCAACATTGAAGATGAACTGAAAAGTTCTTACCTCGACTATGCGATGTCCGTCATCGTGGGTCGTGCTCTTCCTGACGTGCGTGATGGTCTGAAGCCAGTACACCGTCGCGTTTTATTCGCGATGAACGTACTAGGCAATGACTGGAACAAAGCATACAAAAAATCTGCCCGTGTTGTTGGCGATGTGATCGGTAAATACCACCCACACGGTGACAGCGCAGTTTATGACACCATCGTTCGTATGGCACAGCCTTTCTCGCTGCGCTATATGTTGGTTGATGGACAAGGCAACTTCGGTTCAATTGACGGCGACTCTGCGGCGGCAATGCGTTATACCGAAGTTCGCATGTCAAAAATTGCCCACGAACTATTGGCGGATCTCGACAAAGATACAGTCGATTACGTACCGAACTATGACGGTACTGAACAGATCCCTGAAGTCATGCCGACCCGTCTCCCTAACCTTTTGGTTAATGGTGCTTCAGGTATTGCTGTGGGTATGGCAACCAATATTCCTCCGCATAACCTGACAGAAGTTATTAGCGGTTGTTTGGCATACATTGAGAATGAAGACATCACTATTGAAGAGTTGATGACACACATTCCAGGCCCAGACTTCCCAACCGCTGCAATGATCAATGGCCGTAAGGGCATTGAAGATGCATACCGCACTGGTCGCGGCAAGATTTACCTGCGTTCACGCGCGGAAATCGAAGTCGAGAAGAACGGCAAAGAAACCATCATTGTTTCTGAAATCCCTTATCAAGTGAATAAAGCGCGTTTGATCGAGAAGATCGCCGAGCTTGTGAAGGATAAGAAGATTGAAGGCATCAGTGCACTGCGTGATGAGTCTGATAAAGACGGTATGCGCATTGTTATTGAATGTAAGCGTGATGCGGTAGGTGAGGTTATCCTCAACAACCTTTACTCGCAAACGCAACTTCAGACCTCTTTCGGTATCAACATGGTTGCGTTGGACAATAACCAGCCACGCTTGTTCGGCCTGAAAGATATGCTGAAGTGCTTCGTGAACCACCGCCGTGAAGTGGTGACACGTCGTACTATTTACGAACTTCGCAAAGCTCGTGATCGTGCTCATATCTTGGAAGGTTTGGCGATTGCATTGGCGAACATCGATGAAATCATCGAGATGATTCGTAATGCACAAACTCCAGCGATTGCACGCGAACAACTGCAGCAACGTGGTTGGGAGCTTGGTACTGTTGCTGCAATGCTTGAAGCAACAGGTGTTGACGCTGCTCGCCCAGAATGGCTAGAAGATGAGTTTGGTGTTCGCGATGGAAAATACTTCCTGACTGAGCAGCAAGCACAAGCTATCTTGGACTTGCGTCTACACAAACTGACCGGTCTTGAGCACGAAAAGATCCTTGATGAATATAAAGAGCTGCTAACACTGATTGGCGAACTCATGTTCATCTTGTCTAGCCCTGAGCGCCTCATGGAAGTTATCCGTGAAGAGCTTGAAGCGGTACGTGATGGTTATGGCGATGAGCGTCGTACCGAAATCACGGCGGCAAGCCATGACATTGATATTGAAGATCTGATCAATCAAGAAGACGTGGTAGTGACCCTATCTCATGAAGGCTATGTGAAGTATCAGGTTCTTTCTGATTACGAAGCACAGCGTCGTGGTGGTAAAGGTAAGTCTGCTACGCGAATGAAAGAAGAAGACTACATTGAGCGTCTTCTTGTTGCCAACACGCATGACACCATCCTGTGCTTCTCGAGCCGTGGTCGTATGTACTGGCTGAAAGTGTATCAATTGCCACTAGCTTCGCGCACTGCGCGTGGTAAGCCGATTGTTAACATGCTACCGCTTGAGCCAAATGAGCGCATCACAGCTATCTTGCCTGTGAAAGAATACTCAGAAGACAAGTTTGTCTTCATGGCAACGGGTGACGGTACCGTTAAGAAGACGCCGCTGACTGATTTCAGCCGTCCTCGTAGCGCAGGTATCATTGCAGTTAACCTTCGTGAAGGTGATTCACTGATCGGTGTTGATATCACGGACGGTACACGCGACATTATGTTGTTCTCTTCATTTGGTAAGGTTGTTCGTTTCTGCGAAAGCCCAGTTATCGATGAAGAAGGCAACGCGAAAGGCGGTGTTCGTGGCATGGGCCGTACAGCGGCAGGTGTTCGTGGTATTAAGCTTGCTGAAGGCGATAAAGTGGTATCACTTATCGTACCGAAGAATGATGGCGACGTACTGACAGTCACTGAGAACGGTTACGGTAAACGTACTGAACTTGGCCAATACCCAGCGAAGAGCCGTGCGACTCAAGGTGTTGTATCCATCAAAGTCTCTGAGCGTAATGGTTCAGTAGTTGGTGCGGTTCAAGTCACCGAGGGTGATGAGTTCATGATGATCACCAACGGCGGTACCTTAGTGCGTACGCGCGTTGCTGAAGTGAGTCAGGTAGGTCGAAACACCCAAGGTGTGACACTTATCCGTACTGGCGAGACTGAGAAAGTCGTTGGCCTACAACGTATCGATGAGCCAGAAGAAGAATTGATTCTGGACGAAAACGGTGAAGTTGTTGTTGATGCAGAAATTGTTGAACAAGCATCTGCAGAAGCACCTGTTGAGCCATCAGCAGATACCGAAGAAGACAAAGAAAACGACGAAGAGTAATTCTTCCCTCTGATTCTTTGTTATAAAAAACGCAGCTTAGGCTGCGTTTTTTTATTATCTTTCTAAACATCGACGTAACTATACCCAAACAACCTGAATCGAGCATCTGCAGGTTACTTGGGTATCGAGCGTATTTCCCGTTCCAATCCCTTGAGAAAGGTGATAAAACAAATAGAACATTATTTATTCATGACTTCCTACGCGCCTTATTCAGTAGCGCTGCCAGCAAAGGGATGAGTTGGCACTATTAAGAAAGTCATTATTAAGCGATTCAACGCAGGAGCATTCATAGATCATGGAAAAGGTACACAATTTCTCAGCAGGCCCAGCAATGCTGCCACAAGCCGTTTTGGAAAAAGTTCAGGCTGAACTGATTGACTGGAATGGCACTGGCTCGTCGGTGATGGAAATCTCCCACCGCAGCAAAGCGTTTTTGGCAGTAGTGGATGAGGCTGAGAAAAACCTTCGTGAATTACTGTCCATCCCTGATAACTACCACGTTCTGTATGCTCAAGGTGGCGCTCGTGCGCAGTTTGCTGCCGTGCCAATGAACTTACTAGGCAGTAACACCATTGCGGATTATGTTGATGGCGGGTACTGGGCAGCAAGTGCGGTCAAAGAAGCGAAAAAATACTGCACGCCTAACGTTGTGACAGTAAAAACAGAGATTGATGGTAAACGTGCGGTACTTCCAGCTAAAGATTGGAAACTAAGTAGCGATGCAGCATTCGTGCATTTCTGCCCGAACGAAACCATTGATGGTATTGAAATACGCGATCTGCCAGAGACTAGCAAGCCAATCGTTGCAGACATGTCGTCGACGATTTTGTCACGCCCGATTGATGTGTCTAAGTATGGTGTGATTTACGCGGGCGCTCAAAAGAACATTGGCCCGGCGGGCATTACCCTGATCATCGTCCGTGACGATTTGCTAGGCCGTGCGAAAGAATTCCTACCAAATGTACTTAACTACACGACGTTGGTAGAAAAAGATTCGATGTTCAATACCCCTCCAACGTTCGGTTGGTATCTCGCGGGTGAAGTCTACAAGTGGGTGAAAGAGCAAGGTGGCGTTGAAGCGATGCAGGTGAAGAATGAAGCGAAGGCTGCGTTGCTTTATGGCTATATCGATTCATCTGATTTCTACGTGAACAACATTCATGAGAGCAGTCGCTCATTGATGAATGTGCCATTCCAACTGGTCAACGCTGATCTAGATGAAGCATTCCTTGCGGAATCAGATGCGCGAGGCTTGAAAGCACTGAAAGGACACCGAGATGTTGGCGGCATGCGTGCATCAATTTACAACGCAATGTCGTTGGAAGGTGTGCAAGCATTGGTTGACTTTATGGAAGAGTTTGAAGCAAAACACGCATAACCTTTCATTCGCTATTGTGTCTGAAACCGCCCTTATTGTGGCGGTTTTTTTTTGCTTTTGTTTTGAGTTTGTTAAATGTGCGCGTTATTTAGCCAGATGATTTGGTAGCGGAACGCAAACGTTTGCTTTTTGGTTGTGGCTGGATAAAATGGCGCGAAAATCTTCCCCATAATCATCACTTAACTATCTGATTGTTCTGAGTAACAGCAATCACAGAAGACGACTTTCAGATAACTCCTTTGCCCATTCAGCGCACAGGAGTAAGTGTACTTAAAGCAGGTATCAGTAAATGAACGATTCTCATCGTGCAGATAATGTTCGTCCATCAGAACTCATCTATGGACTCTATGACCGACCACCTCTACCACAAACCTTGTTTGCTGCGGTTCAGCACCTACTTGCTATGTTCGTTGCCGTTGTTACACCGTCGCTTATTATTTGCCAAGCATTGGGCCTGCCGTCGGAAGACACGAATACGATCGTGAGCATGTCATTGTTTGCATCTGGTCTCGCTTCTTTTATTCAAATTCGAACACTCGGCCCAATGGGTTCAGGTCTGCTGTCTATTCAAGGTACGAGTTTCAATTTTCTAGGGCCAATTATTGGCTCAGGCCTTGCGATGAAAGCAGGCGGTGCGGATACAGAAACCATGATGGCAGCGATTTTTGGTACCATCATGATTGCCTCGTTGACCGAGGTTTTCCTTTCTCGTGTGCTTGAGCATGCCCAACGCATTATTACGCCATTAGTGTCGGGTATTGTTGTCACCCTTATTGGTCTCACACTTATCCAAGTGGGGTTAACCTCAATGGGGGGCGGTTATGCCGCCATCGAAAACGGGACTTTTGGCGAACCGAAAAATCTGCTGTTAGCAGGTTCAGTGCTCGCTGTCATTGTGCTACTCAATCGCATCAACAATCCTTACTTGCGGGTTTCTTCTATTGTTATCGCCATGTCTGTGGGTACCTTGATAGCGTTTGCTCTGGGTATGGTGAACACCGCGCCGACTGACAATGTGGAATGGCTTGCGATACCAAAGCCAATGCAATATGGACTTGCTTTTGACTTCTCGTTACTTGTTCCGTTGGTGATTGTGTTTTTGGTCACATCGTTGGAAGCGATAGGGGATATTACTGCAACGTCGGAAACGTCTGAACAGCCGGTTTCTGGTCCTGTATACATGAAACGCATTAAAGGCGGCGTGTTGGCTGACGGCGTAAACTCAGCGCTAGCAGCCGTGCTAAATAGTTTTCCTAATTCAACGTTTAGCCAAAACAATGGCATTATTCAACTCACGGGTGTAGCGAGTCGCTACATTGGCTTCTTTGTGGCGGGTATGTTGGTTATCCTCGGTCTTGTACCTGGCGTTGCGACCTTGGTTCAGTTAATTCCTGAGCCGGTACTAGGCGGCGCCACCATTGTGATGTTTGGTACGATTGCCGCATCGGGTATTCGCATCATTTCGCGTTGTGAACTTAACCGCCGTGCCATTCTCATCATGGCGTTATCTTTCTCTATGGGATTGGGTATTGCTCAAAAACCGGAGATCCTCCAGTTCATGCCAGATTGGGTGAGAAACATTCTTTCTTCAGGGATGGCGGCGGGTGGTTTAACAGCGATTATTCTTAATTTAGTGCTGCCAATGGAAGATAAACTGTCAGACAAATAAACCACTGACTAGAAAGGTAGCCAATCCGCAAAAAGGGTTGGCTATCTGGTTCGATTATTTCTATATATCTCTTCGTCGTTAACCGTCTTCTTATCCTCACTTTCGTATTTCAGTCTCTATA
Organism: Enterovibrio gelatinilyticus; assembly: GCF_028683095.1. Classification (GTDB taxonomy): domain Bacteria; phylum Pseudomonadota; class Gammaproteobacteria; order Enterobacterales; family Vibrionaceae; genus Enterovibrio; species Enterovibrio gelatinilyticus. The sequence continues at coordinate 19,103 of NZ_JAJUBC010000021.1, forward strand.
CTGAGAAAGTGGAGGTGTCGCTATGTCAAATCGCTCTGAGTCTGCACAAGTTGGAAGTATGGAATCGTCTTCCGATTTATCACCGTCAACGACGAATGCAGATGCTAGTCATCATGAATCTATACCATTGCAAACACAGTCATTTCAGGCGTGCCAGTATTGTGATCCTGAAGGCGAACAACACGCATGTCATGAACCTGCAGAAGAGTCGGGTTTTTGCTTTTGGCATGATGAAAATGCTTCCAAGGATGCACCTGATGTAAAAGCGCGTCTTGAAGCTTATGCAAAAAACGGAGGACAACTTCGAGGGATCATTGTTAAGCGTGCTGACCTTCGAGATGTTAACTTGGTGAAACACGGCCCTGGCGGAGGTTACGACCTGAGTTATGCCAACTTCTATCGTTCGAATATGACGTCAGCTCACCTGTTTAATGCCAAGTTTGATCATGGAAGCTTGATGAAGGCCGACCTCCATGATGCCAATGTTCATTGTGCCAGCTTTATTAACTGTAATCTGTTGGGCGTAAAACTGACCGATACCAAGATCGACAACATCAAGGTTGGGAATATCCTTCAACAAGAAGCCGAAGGGAAAGTAGCAGAGCGGGCAAGGGACATGGAAAAAGCACTCGATCTTTACGAGCAATCTGAAGAGATATATCGGGATTTACGTAAGGCATCAGAAGCTCATGGCATCTTCACTATGGCAGGCTATTTTTTACAGAAAGAACTGACAATGCGCCGTTACCAAATGCCATATTTGTCAACGCAACGGGCGATGTCTAAGACAGTAGATTTATTTTGTGGTTACGGAGAAAGCCCCATTCGCGTGGTGTTTTTCTCCCTTGCTTTGATATTGATAAGTGCGATGCTCTATTTCATTACTGGCATTCAGTATGCTGGAGACCCTGTCGGCTATTCGTCTGAACTTGGGTTAGGTAGTAATGCGCAGGCATTTGCAGAGTGTCTCTACTACAGCGTCGTGACGTTTACGACTTTAGGGTATGGTGACTACATACCCGTAGGGATGTCGCGATTAGTTGCTGCGACGGAAGCCTTTACTGGCAGTTTCACTATCGCGCTCTTCGTGGTGGTTTTTGTGAAGAAAATGACGCGTTAACAGTTAGACCAATGTAAATAATCAAAATAATCGAAAGCAGCGGGGGCTAGCCGAACCGCTGCTTTTTCGTTACTCTCGGGGTACGAAAAATTAAGGATCCCAAGTATTTCACATGGAGCAATTGACGTTACAACCTATTTCAACCATTAATGGTGAAGTGAACCTTCCTGGTTCAAAGAGCGTGTCAAACCGCGCATTGCTTTTAGCCGCACTCGCTAAAGGCACAACACGACTAACTAACCTGCTCGACAGTGATGACATTCGTCATATGCTCAATGCCCTGACAAAGTTGGGTGTGACATATCGTTTATCTGACGATAAAACAGTCTGTGAAGTTGAAGGCCTAGGTGGTCCTTTTCGTACGTCAGAATCTATAGAATTGTTCTTAGGCAATGCTGGAACGGCAATGCGACCACTGGCTGCAGCGTTGTGTGTTGGCCAAGGCGATTATGTGCTGACAGGCGAGCCTCGCATGAAAGAGCGTCCAATTGGTCACTTGGTTGATGCGATGGTGACGGTTGGCGCAGACGTCACTTATTTGGAAAACGAAAGCTACCCACCACTAAAAATTGTGAGCAAAGATATCAATGGCGGCGACGTCGAAATTGATGGCACAATTTCAAGCCAGTTTTTGACTGCACTTCTCATGACAGCGCCCCTATTTAGCGGTGATACTAATATTCGCATCAAAGGCGATTTGGTATCTAAACCTTACATCGACATTACATTGCACATCATGGCGCAGTTTGGTGTTGAAGTTGCTAATAACGATTACCAAACCTTCCAAGTTAAGGGCAACCAGTCCTACATTGCGCCAGGTGACTTCTTAGTCGAAGGGGATGCTTCTTCAGCATCGTACTTTCTTGCGGCTGCGGCGATTAAAGGCGGCGAAGTGAAAGTGACGGGTATTGGTAAGAAAAGCGTTCAAGGCGATGTTAAGTTTGCAGACGCGTTGGCAGCAATGGGCGCAGAAATTGAATGGGGTGATGACTATGTGATTGCTCGCCGCGGTGAATTGAAAGCCGTAGATTTAGATTTCAACCATATTCCTGATGCTGCCATGACCATTGCGACTGCGGCATTGTTTGCAGAAGGCACCACGTCTATCCGTAACGTATACAACTGGCGAGTAAAAGAAACAGATCGCCTGTCTGCTATGGCAACGGAGCTGCGTAAAGTGGGCGCGGAAGTGGAAGAGGGCGAAGATTACATCACTATCACGCCAACGGCTAATATCCAGCACGCTGAGATTGACACGTATGATGATCACCGCATGGCGATGTGCTTTTCGCTTGTTGCATTAAGCGATACACCAGTGACCATCAATGATCCTAAGTGCACATCAAAAACGTTTCCTGACTATTTCGAAAAATTGGCCGGGTTGTCAAAAAGCTAAATTTGATTGGCATTGCGAACGTGAAAAACAGGTCGGCTCATCGCCGACCTATTTTTTTGGTCCGTAGTTCCCTATAATACGCCCCCGATTCCTCAGAGCGGCGTATTGTTCGGTGAATCGTTGAATATTTGTCTTATTACCGCTTTGAACGTACATGATTTGGAGAAGTCTATGTCTACTCTCGCACCCGTAATTACTGTTGATGGCCCAAGCGGCGCTGGCAAAGGAACACTTTGCATGCTGTTGGCTGAAAAACTGGGTTGGCATTTGCTCGACTCTGGTGCGATCTATCGTGTACTTGCTCTTGCTGCCATTCATCACGGTGTTGACCCTGAGTCAGAAGATGCATTGGTTCCCCTTGCTGCTCACCTTGATGTTCAGTTCAAAGCTGAAGGTGAGTTGGTGAAAGTTATTTTGGAAGGCGAAGACGTATCTAGTGAGCTTCGCAAAGAAGAAACGGGTATGGCTGCATCGAAAGTGGCTGCCCTGCCACGTGTTCGTGAAGCGTTACTCCGCCGTCAACGTGCTTTTGCAGAAGCGCCAGGGCTGGTTGCTGATGGCCGAGACATGGGAACGGTTGTTTTCCCTAAAGCGGAAGTGAAAATTTTCCTTGATGCTAGCGCTGAAGAGCGCGCTACTCGCCGCATGAACCAGTTGCAACTAAAGGGGTTAGATGTTAACTTTGACCGCCTTTTGAACGAAATTCAGGAACGTGATGACCGAGATCGCAACCGCGCAGTCGCGCCATTACGTCCCGCGGACGATGCACTATTGCTAGATTCAACTTCTCTCAACATTGAGCAGGTGCTTGAGCAAGCATTGTCCTATATTGAAAGTAAATTTACCGTTACTTCTTGAAGTAGCGGCAAAGCCGTTGGTCGCAAGGATGATGACCGACATTAATATCAACCCCACGTGGTAGGATACCCGTGGACGTTTAAACTAATTGAAGATCAAATTAATGACTGAATCTTTTGCTTCACTCTTTGAAGAATCGCTAAAAACGATTGAAACTCGCCCAGGTGCCATCGTTAAAGGTACTGTTGTAGCTATCGCGAACGGTTACGTTCTTGTTGATGCTGGCCTGAAATCAGAGTCTTCTATCCCTGCAGAGCAATTCAAAAACGCTGCTGGCGAACTAGAAATCGAAGTTGGTGCTGAAGTTGACGTTGCACTTGACGCTATCGAAGATGGCTTCGGTGAAACTCAACTGTCTCGTGAAAAAGCAAAACGTCACGAAGCTTGGATCCAACTTGAGAAAGCTTACGAAGAAGCTGAAACTGTTATCGGTGTTATCAACGGTAAAGTTAAAGGTGGTTTCACTGTTGAGCTGAACGGCATCCGTGCGTTCCTACCTGGTTCACTGGTTGACGTTCGTCCAGTACGTGACACTGCTCACCTGGAAGGCAAAGAGCTGGAGTTCAAAGTTATCAAGCTAGACCAGAAGCGCAACAACGTTGTTGTTTCTCGTCGTGCTGTTATCGAATCTGAAAACAGCGTTGAGCGTGATGAACTACTTGCTTCTCTGCAAGAAGGTATGGAAGTTAAAGGTATCGTTAAGAACCTGACTGACTACGGTGCATTCGTAGATCTAGGCGGTGTTGACGGCCTGCTTCACATCACTGACATGGCTTGGAAACGCGTTAAGCACCCATCAGAAATCGTTAACGTTGGTGACGAAATTCTGGTTAAAGTTCTTAAGTTCGACCGTGACCGTACTCGCGTATCACTAGGTCTTAAGCAACTTGGCGAAGATCCATGGGTAGCAATCGCTAACCGTTACCCAGAAGGTCACAAGCTGACTGGTCGTGTAACTAACCTAACTGATTACGGCTGCTTCGTAGAAATCGAAGAAGGCGTTGAAGGTCTAGTACACGTTTCTGAAATGGACTGGACTAACAAAAACATTCACCCATCTAAAGTTGTTAACGTGGGTGACGAAGTTGAAGTTATGGTTCTGGACATCGACGAAGAGCGTCGCCGTATCAGCCTGGGTCTGAAACAATGTAAGAACAACCCATGGCAAGTATTTGCAGAAATGCAAAACAAAGGCGATCGCGTAACTGGTAAGATCAAGTCTATCACTGACTTCGGTATCTTCATCGGTCTTGACGGCGGTATCGACGGCCTAGTTCACCTGTCTGACATTTCTTGGAATGTTGCAGGCGAAGACGCTGTTCGCGACTTCAAGAAAGGCGATGAGATCTCTGCAGTAGTTCTTCAGGTTGATGCTGAGCGTGAGCGTATCTCACTAGGTATCAAGCAAATGGAAGAAGACCCGTTCAACAACTACCTAGCTGATTTCAAGAAAGGTACTATTGTTAAGGGTAAAGTAACTGCAGTTGACGCTAAAGGCGCAACCGTTGAGCTGATCGAAGGCGTTGAAGGTTACCTACGTGCTTCTGAAGCATCACGTGACCGCGTTGAAGATGCAACTCTAGTTCTTGCAGTTGGCGACGAAGTTGAAGCTAAGTTCACCGGTGTTGACCGTAAGAACCGCGTAGTTAACTTGTCAGTACGTGCGAAAGACGAAGCTGAAGAGCAAGAAGCAATGGCAACTCTGAACAAAGCTGACGAAGCTGCGTTCGGTAATGCAATGGCTGACGCGTTCAAAGCTGCGAAAAGCGAATAATTAATGCATTGTGAGGGGGAAAATTTCCTCCTCTACAGTTATACTGTTGAGAAACATACTAAAAGCGGGGTGTACATGACCAAGTCTGAGCTAATCGAAAGACTATGCAGTCAACAAACCCATCTTTCTGCCAAACAGGTAGAAGATGCCATCAAGGAAATCCTTGAACACATGGCCACTACACTCGAGGAAGGTGACAGAATCGAGATTCGTGGTTTTGGTAGTTTCTCTTTGCATTATCGCGCTCCTCGTGTTGGACGCAATCCAAAGACAGGCGACAAGGTTGAGTTGGACGGTAAATACGTTCCTCATTTTAAACCTGGTAAGGAGCTTCGCGACCGAGTTAACCTTTAAGGTTGATTTGCTTTCGAACAAAAAACGGCATGCGTTATGTGTGCCGTTTTTTTTATGCCTAATACAATGGTCTGACAAGGCAAATTGCTGCATAATCACTGGTATACCCAAGCCACTTTGAACCATACAACTTAAGGTGCCTTAGGTATAATAGTCCAACAAGCAAGTCATCGATGTTAGACGTTTCAGTCTTGCTCATCGTTGGAAGAAATTAAGAGGGAATGACTGTGAAGATTATTGGTATCGTTTTACTGGTCCTGTGTTTTCTAATCACGCTTGCTCTAGGTGCGCAAAATCAGGAAGTGGTTAATTTTAACTACCTGGTAGCACAGGGTGAGTTTAGATTGTCTCTACTACTGGGCGTGGTATTTGGTTCTGGATTCGCACTCGGCTGGTTGATTTGTGGCATGTTGTACATCAGAGCGAAGATGTCAGTGGCTATGATGAAAAAACAAGTCAACAGACAGCGCCAGGAGTTGGACAAACTGAGAATCGACGCCGTTAAGGAATAATCGTAAATGCTTGAGCTGTTGTTTCTATTGCTACCAATCGCCGCTGGTTACGGTTGGTATATGGGCAATAGGAATGCTCGTCATCGTAAGCAGGATCAGTCTCATCATTTATCGAGACAATATGTAGCAGGTTTAAACCTCCTTTTATCTGATCAATCAGACAAAGCCGTTGACCTGTTCATCGAACTGCTCCAAGTCGATAACGAGACTATTGATACCCACTTAGCACTCGGCAATCTTTTCCGTTCCCGTGGAGAAGTAGACCGTGCGATTCGTATCCACCAAAATCTCATCGCTCGTCCTAATCTTACTCTCGATCAACGCAATCTCGCGCTTCAACAGCTTGCCAAAGACTATATGGTCGCGGGGTTCTTTGACCGCGCAGAGAAAATTTTTCACCAATTGATCGATGAACCTGACTACAAGCAGTTTGCCCTGCAGCAGTTGCTTGCGATTTACCAACAGACGCGTGAATGGGATAAAGCCATTGATATTGCAACGCGTTTGGTTAAGTCAGGGAAGAGCAAACTCAAACGAGACATTTCACATTTCTATTGCGAGCTTGCCATGCAGATGCTGGCTGACGGCGATGAGAAAGCCACAAGACAATTACTCCGTCGCGCATTGTCGTCTGACAAGGGATGCGTGAGAGCATCGATAATGTTGGCCCGCATCGACATAGGAAACGAAGATTATCGCGATGCCGCAAGAGGTCTCGAACAGGTGCTGGAACAAGACATCGACTTTGTCAGCGAAGCATTACCGTTATTGGCAACCTGTTATCAGCACATGGACAAAGAAATGTCCTTGGTTCGCTTCCTTAAAAACTGCATCGAGAAAAACACCGGTGCATCGGCTGAGTTGATGATGTCTGACATCATTAGCGATCACGAAAACCCAGCCATGGCGCAGAGCTTCTTAACGAGACAGCTCACCAAAAACCCAACCATGAAAGGCTTCCATAAATTGATGGAGCTCCACGTTGAGCAAGCAGAAGAAGGCCGAGGTAAAACCAGCCTGACGACACTTAAGCATTTGGTTGCGGAACAGTTAAAAGTGAAGCCACATTATCGCTGCCGAAAATGTGGCTTTTCAACTCACTCGTTGTACTGGCATTGCCCATCATGCAAAGGGTGGGGTTCGATAAAACCCATCAGAGGTCTAGACGGAGAATAATTAGGAATGCAGGATCCAAAAGTTATTGTTGCATTAGATTACCCAAACATTGATCAGGCGCTTGCGTTTGTCGATCGTATTGAGCCAGGTAGTTGCCACCTGAAAGTGGGTAAGGAAATGTTTACCCTTTATGGTCCTGACTATGTGCGCAAGCTTCATGATCGTGGTCATACTGTTTTTCTGGATCTGAAATTTCACGATATTCCTAATACCTGTGCACGTGCTGTTGCGGCGGCAGCAGAATTGGGCGTGTGGATGGTGAACGTTCACGCAAGTGGTGGTGAGCGAATGATGGTTGCAGCGCGTGAAGCATTGGAACCGTATGGGAAAGATAAACCACTGCTAATTGGCGTGACAGTGTTGACCAGCATGGAACAAAGCGATCTTATGGGTATTGGTATCAACCGAGAGCCACAAGAACACGTAATGTCTCTGGCTTCGCTCACACGTAATGCGGGCTTAGACGGTGTGGTGTGTTCAGCGCATGAGTCGAACATGCTGAAATCAGCGCTGGGACAAGACTTCAAACTGGTGACGCCAGGTATTCGTCCAGCGGGTTCTGATGCAGGCGACCAACGCCGTATTATGACCCCTGTAGAAGCAGTGACCGCGGGTTCTGATTACTTGGTTATCGGTCGTCCCATAACGCAAGCAGCAGATCCTATGCAGGTGCTCACAGAGATTAACGCCTCTTTGGCTTAACACGATAGGCCCGATCATTTGGTCTGAGCAAACGCTGTTAGCGCAAATGTCAAAAGAGCGGCTTTTAGCCGCTCTTTTCGTTTTCATTCAGTGATGGAATTGCCTCGAGTCAGGCCAATAAACCGCACGTTATGCCATGTTGTATCTTGAACGTCGGTCCATGGTTGGCGCTGTGAAGTGACTTTCAATAAGACGCTGCGTCAATGCATGTTGCGGGTCAGAAAAGACAGACTGCGTTGTGCCAGATTCAACCACTTCTCCATTTTGCATCACCATCACTTTGTCAGCGACATGCTTGATAACTCCCATGTGTTGTGACACATAGATATAGGAAAGCCCCATTAACTCCTGCAACTCTAGAAGTAGGTTTAGGATCTGGGAACGCATAGACATATCTAAGCCATTCAGTGCTTCGTCCGCAACAATGACACAAGGCTGCAGAATTAGCGCTCTTGCCAAGGAGATGCGCTGTTTTTGCCCAGTCGCTAACATTTGCGGATAGAAATAGGCATGTTCTGGTAAAAGTCCGACTTGGCGTAGCGTGTCATTGACTCGACGCTCACGCTCTTGCGGCGTCATATTGGTATTTCGCTTAAGAGGGCTTTCGAGTATTTGACCAATTTGATTACGAGGATTCAGCGATGTATTAGGATCTTGGAAAATCATCCGAATTAACTTACATCGTGTTTTGTAATCATTTGGTCGAAGCACTTCGCCATTCACGCGTACTTCGCCACCTGTCGGCATGACAACACCCGCTAGCATTTTCGCTAACGTCGATTTTCCTGAGCCATTTTCACCGATGAATGCCAGAGTTTCGCCCGCGTCCAATGAGAAAGATACAGGCTTTACCGCTTCAATCACGCGCTTAGTGAAAATACCGGTGCGGTATTGATAGTTTTTGGATAAGCCATCAACTTCAAGCAGTGCGGTCATGTTTTTTGGCTTCCATATTGAGAGGGAAATGACAGGCGAATTTGTGATTCTTCACTTTGATGGTGCGTGGTACTTCAACACACTTTCGTTGTGCGTAAGGGCAGCGAGGCCCCAATCGACAACCGATCGGGAGATGCTGTAACGGTGGAATAGAACCAGGAAGCGCCGCCAGTTTACTTTTATGGGGAATGTCTTTACTGAAATCAGGCATGGCACGAAGTAAGGCATCAGTGTAAGGGTGATGCGGCTTTTCGATAATTTGCTTTCGTCCTGCCGATTCAACCGACTGACCACAATACATCACAGTGATACGGTCGGCCCACTGTGTGACTGTCGTGAGGTCGTGACTGATTAATAAGATGGTGGTGTTAGCAATTTGGTTGGTGCGGCTTAGAAGACGGAAAATTTGCGCCTGTGTAATGGGATCCAAATCGGCTGTTGGTTCATCAGCAATCAATAGTTGAGGGCGATTGGCGATGGCCATGGCAATCATCACCTTTTGGCATTCCCCATCTGTTAACTCATAGGGGTAGCTTTTCATCACGCGTTTATGATCTTTGATACCCACCTTGTGAAGCAGTGCGATAGATTGTTGTTTACGCCAAGATAAGCGCTGCCACCAACTTCCGCTAAATGAGCTCGAAGGAATGGCTTCTTCTAACTGATATCCCACTTCTTCTGAAGGGTCGAGACAGGTCGACGGCTCTTGGAAGATCATTGCAATGTCTTTACCAACAACATGGCGACGCTCACGAGCAGGCAGTGAAAGTAGGTCAATATTACCCAGTCTTAAGCGATCCGCACTGACACGCCAGTTGTCTTTGGTGACGCCACAAATGGCTTTTGCAACCAGACTTTTTCCTGAACCAGACTCGCCAACCAAGCCTCGGATCTCACCCTCATTGATGGTTAAGCTCATACGGTCAACCGCTTTGACGGGACCTTGAGGCGTATCAATTTCAATGGTGAGGTGTCGTATATCTAACAGTGGCATTATTCTGTTCCTGCGTTTAACGCTTGGCTAACGCCGTCACCGACGAGGTTGACCACAAGTACACTTATCATGATAGCTAATCCGGGCAGGGTAACAGTCCAAGGGGCTGTAAACACCAATTCGATGGAGTCTCCCAGCATTGCGCCCCATTCTGGGGATGGTGCTTGTGCACCCAAACCCAGAAAACCGAGTGCCGCAATATCTAAAATAGCAACGGAAATAGCACGTGTAAGTTCAGTGCTTAGGACAATCAAAATATTCGGCAGTACTGAGTGATACAGTAAATAGAAGCTGTTTGCGCCATCGAGCCGCGAAGCCAATATGTACTCTTTTTCCATTTCGGCATGCACCGCGGTATAAACGGCACGAATGAAACGGGGTATCAGAGCAAGCCAAACCGCCAACAGAATGCTGACTTCACCCGGCCCATAAAATGCCACCACAATAATGGCAAGAAGCAGAGAGGGGATTGACAGTATGGTGTCTAGTAAATGGTTGAGAAAGCTTGATTTTAGGCCAGATGTCATGCCAGCCAAAATACCAATCAATACGCCAAGTACAGCGGCGGCAAGTGCGACCAATACGGCATAGCCAAAGGTTAAACGTGATCCCGCAATCAGACGAGACAGCATGTCGCGCGTTAAATCATCGGTTCCCAAAAAGTAATCAACGGTACCTGCGTTGTCCCATGACGGAGGCTGCAGCAGGTGACCCGTCTGAAACTGTGGGTCGTAAGGGGATATCCAAGGCGCAAGCAGTGTGATGAGTATGAGGATGCATAGCCACCAGAAGCCGAAGACCGCTAAGGTGTTTTCACGAAATGCTTTCCATGAACGCTCTAGCTGCGTCGGGATGTGCTGCTCTAAATAAACGCTATTTGAGGGCATACCATTCCTTCCTTGCAAGCGGGCTGATTGCCGCACCGGCTAAATCGGAGAAAATGTTGGCAAGCAGTACCACGCTGCCTACAGCCAATACGCCTGCCTGTACCGTGACATAGTCTTGAAAACTCAGTGCGTTGAGTAGCCAAGTTCCGATGCCAGGCCAGTTGAATATGGATTCAGTGATGATTGCGAACGTCATCATGGTGGAGATTTGGATACCAAATTTGGGAATAATTGGAGGCAACGCATTCTTTAATACGTGTCGCATGACGATCTCTGATTTAGACAAGCCTTTAGTGGCAGCGGCTTTAATGTAATTTTGACTCATCACGTCTGCCACAGAATCGCGCAGCAACTTAATGATTTCGGTCGTGGGCGCGACAGCGAGCACGAGCGTTGGCATCACAAGATGTCGAATGATGTCTTCGATAGCCTGGCTGCGTTGGGGGTGATTGGAAATCAACACATCCACTAAGGCAAAGCCAGTGACCGTAGGGATCTCAAACAACAAGTTGTAACGGCCAGAAACAGGTAGCCAACCTAGATAGAGTGAAAACACCATGATCATCAAGATAGCCATCCAAAAGATAGGCATCGAAAATGTCAGTAACGTGATGGAGGAAATCATAATGTCAGCGGCAGACCCGCGACGAATTCCAGCCAAGGTACCAAAAGGAATACCGATGATGAGCGCCAAAAGAAAGGCAAAAAAGCACAGTTCTAGGGTGGCAGGAAACACCTGAGAAAGTGATTCAGTTACCGGTAGACCGCTGGCTGAAATACCAAGGTCACCTTGCATTAGCTGGCGTAGATATTGAAACCAGCCAGTCCAAAATTCTTGTTGATTAAAAACCGAAAAAGGGTCGAGCCGAACAATGTTGTAGCCGATCAATGTCAGAATCAGCAAAGTAATAATGAAGAGATTGAGCCTGCGAATCGCGTAGATCAACATAGATCACTGGCTCCTAGAAACATTGGCAAAAGATTTGTCTCCGAAAGGACTCAGGGTAATTCCCTGAAGCTTGGCATTTCTCGCTTGATAATGAACGCCATGTGCGAGAGGAATAATAGGCATGCGTTCTTGTAAAATGGCTTGTGCGTTTAAGTAGAGTTCACGGCGATCTTCTCGCACATCCGTCGCGATAGCAGCATCAAGGTAACGGTCAAAATAGCGGTTACACCAATTGGAAAGATTCCAACCCGTAAACTTGGCATTGCAAGACAAGAGCGGGCGAAGGAAATTATCAGGGTCGCCATTATCTGCAATCCAGCCCGTCAGCACCATATCTAAATCAGCGGGATCTTGTCTAAGTTGTTTCCGGTTAATATCTTCTTGTGCCACGAGATTCACTGTGATGCCAATCATCGCGAGGTTTGATTGAATCAACTCTGCCGCTTTTCGTGGGCTAGGGTTATAGGATTTTGGCGTGAGCGGTACAAGAAGGTCCACCGTAAAGCCGTGACGATACCCCGCTTTGGCCATCAACCCAAGCGCCAGTTGAGGGTCAAAGGCAATGGCGTTTTGCTCGTCATATGCCCATGACATCGGTGGCAACATGCCTGTGGCTGCGGTTCCTGTTCCGTAGTAAACCGATTGAATGAGTGTATCGCGGTTAATCGCCAAACTAATGGCCTGACGCACCTCTAGTTCCGACAGCGCGGGGTGACGGGTGTTGAGCGCAAGGAAGGCGACGTTCATGCCTGTTTGTGATGCAAGAACGAAGTCAGGGTTCTTTTTGATGACTGACAATTGGCTGGCGATAGGAGAGGACAAGACATCGCACTCACGTGTGATCAGCTTGGTAAATGTGCCTGTACCTCGGTTGCTAATGTCGTAAGCAATCTGCTCCATGGGCGCTGCGCCATTCCAGTATCCCCAGTGGCGTTTTAAGCGAATGTACCGATGAGGCTGATAGTCATCCAAAAAGAAAGCGCCTGAACCGACAGGGTGAGTGTCGATTCGTTCTGGTGTACCAGAAGAAAGCAAGTGCTGGGCGTATTCAGAGGAGTGAACAACGGCATACGTAGTAGCGAGAGAAGAAAGGAAAGACACATCAGGGCGCGATAAGATGAATTTGACTTTGTAGTCCCCAATGGCAACCACATCATCGATCAGGCTTTCAAAATCCATACTGTCGAACCAAGGGTATTCCCCCCCAGAAACCTCATGGTAGGGATGCTCCGGATCGATAAGTCGCTTAAAGCTAAAAACGACATCTTGGGCGCTGACACCGCGATGGGGAATAAACCACTCAGTGACTTGAAACGTCGCGCTGCGTCGAAGATCAAACGTGTACTCTTTGCCATCTTCACTCACTTGCCAACTTTGCGCCAGCATGGGAATGGGCTGGTAGGTATCGGGATCAAGCTGCAACAGACGGTCGAAGATCTGACTGGATAGGGCGTCAGCCGTCAGACCACCATCGGTGAGTTGGGGGTTAAATGTATTTGGCTGACCCGGGCCGCAATAGATGAACCCGCGGTTTCGCGCAGAGTTGTCGGAGAACGGATCTTCGCATCCTGCCAATAGGAGAATGGTAACGCTTGCGAGTAGCAAGCGGCTTAGCGCGCTCATAAGCCAATGATTAGGTAATAAAGTTAAGATGTTAATTTACCACTGAAGCAACAAAGTCACCAAGTCACGGTGCAAATAACAGAGTGATTTCAGAACAACAAACCAAAATTCATTCTGATTCGGTGTTTTCCTCACCAACCAAGTTGTATTTACGTAATAAGCCTCTTACTTGATGGTAGCTCAAGCCCAGCAGTTCTGCGGCGCGTCTTTGGTTGAACTTGGCATGTGTCATGGCATATTCGACAATGTCTTTTTCTTGATTCTGTTGCCACTGACGCAAATCCATCGGCAAGATAAATTGAGGTTGTGCGGTAGGTTCAGGTGTTGCTGAAGTTGTCCACGGCGCTTGATACGGGTCTAACAAGATGGCGTCGACAGGCGTGTCTTCGTCTGCATGCCGATAAATAGCACGTTCAACCACGTTCTTTAGCTCACGTACGTTGCCGGGCCAGTGATAGTCGTGGAGTGCTTTCATGGCATTTGCCGTAAAACCAGAGAAGTAACGATAGCCCAGCTCTCGACACATCTTCAGCGCGTAATATTCGGCTAATAAAGCGATATCGCCTTGGCGTTCTCGAAGTGGTGGAAGGTGGATGACATCAAACGCGAGCCGGTCGAGCAAGTCAGCACGAAACTTCCCGTCAGCGGCGAGTTCAGGCAAGTTTTCGTTGGTGGCACAGATGAGTCTTACGTCGGAGCTCAGCATATCGCTGCCGCCGACACGCTCATACTCACCGTATTCAATCACGCGGAGCAGTTTTTCTTGAACCCCAAGTGGCGATGTTGCCAGCTCATCTAAGAAGAGCGTGCCACCTTCTGCACGTTCAAATCGCCCTTTGTGTCGACCTTTAGCGCCACTAAAAGATCCCGCTTCATGACCAAACAGTTCGGAATCAATTAACCCTTCGCTCAAAGCCGCACAGTTCAGGCTGACGAGTGGACCATCCCATCGACGTGATAAGTAGTGCAGTCGCTTTGCGATGAGCTCTTTACCTGTGCCCCGCTCACCCAGCAAGAGGACGGGACGATTCAGTGGCGCGATTCGAGAAACATGATCGAGCACTGATAGGAAGTGATCCGATTCGCCAATAAGATTGTCAGGTTTCTGCATGGTTAAATTTACCAACTGTTAGTTTATTTCATCATACCTTGGTGGCGGCATAATGCATAAAATAATTTAAACTAATGATATTAAAGAAAAATAAAAGTTGGCACAGTGTTTGATATAAGAAAACCAATGAGGTCATTCCTCAATCGGTAGGCGCAAAGGGCGCATTCGGAATAAGGAGCATCACAATGGGTATTTTCTCTCGCTTTGCAGACATCGTTAACGCTAACGTCAATTCGCTATTGGATAAAGCAGAAGATCCACAAAAAATGGTTCGACTGATCATTCAAGAAATGGAAGATACGTTGGTAGAAGTGCGCACATCTTCAGCGCGTGCGTTGGCTGACAAAAAAGAACTGGCGCGTAAAATTGATGGTATCGAACGCCAATTGGCTGATTGGCAAGAAAAAGCCACGTTAGCACTACAGAAATCTCGCGAAGATCTGGCACGTGCCGCGTTAATTGAAAAACAGAAAGTGCACGATATCTTGCTGACTTTAAATGAAGAGTTCCATTTGGTAGAAGAGACCATTGGGAAACTTGGCAACGAAGTCGCTGAACTGGAAACCAAGCTGGCAGAAACGCGAGCGCGTCAACAAGCGTTGGTCATTCGTCGTGAAGCGGCAGGCAAACGCTTGGATGTGCGTCGTCAACTCGACACAGGACGTACTGATGAAGCGTTAGCAAAATTCGAGCAGTACGAGCGTCGTATTGATGAGCTTGAAGCTGAAGCCGAGAGTTACAGTGTTGGCAAAGGCAAACGCCTAGAAGACGAATTTGCTGACCTTCAAGCGCAAGATGAAATTGAAAAAGAGCTCGCTCGCATGAAAGCGGAACTCAAAGACAAAGAATAAAACCTAACAAGGTAAGGAGTTGGCATGTCAATGGCGTTTTTATCTATCCCACTGGTGGTGTTTCTTGTTTTCGTTGCACCCCTCTGGCTGTGGCTGCATTACCGCAGCAAGCGTCAAGTTGGTCAGGGATTGAGTGGTGACGAATTCGAACAGCTGCAAGCGTTGGCAGATCGCGCAGAAGCGTTGCAGGACCGCATTCATTCATTGGAGAGAATTCTTGATGAAGAAGCACCAAATTGGAGACATAAACAATGAGTAAAACGTTGTATCGTGATCCCGTGAACGGGAAACTCGGCGGCGTTTGTGCAGGGATCGCCGATTACTTTGGTGTAGAAATCTGGTTGGTAAGGATTATTACCGTGTCGGCTTTTCTTATTGGACTGGGCTTTTTCGTGATAGTGGCATATGTGGCCGCAACCTTGATTCTCGAAAAAATGCCGCCGGAAGAAGCAAAGAAAACTAACCATTTCCGCGAACATCAGGTCAAACAAAAGCCTTGGCAACAAGGTAAATCAGCGAGTAACTTATTGGCAGATGTTGATCAGGAAATGATGCAGATGGAGCAAGAGGTTGCCAAAATGGAAGCCTATGTTACATCGAGCGAATTCGATCTCAATCGTCAGTTCAAAAAGCTTTAATTCTCAGACTGACATCCTCATCCCTCGCTAATGTAGCGGGGGATTTCTGGTTCTAAGAGGAGCTTCCGCTGTCAATGAAATCCGTTAAAAGTCATGTCAATAAGTGGGTAAGCCGCGGCCTAGATCGTCATGTACGTCTCGCTGTTACTGGGCTTTCTCGCGCGGGTAAAACAGCCTTTATCACGTCACTCATCAACCAATTGCTTCATAGCGCGACCAATCCGAGAATGCCGCTGTTTCAGCCGGTACGAGATGGGCGTGTGCTTGGTGCTCGAAGAGTACAACAGACACAACTGCACATTCCTGCGTTTGATTATGATCAGGGGATTCAAGCGTTGCGCTCTCAGCCCCCTCGTTGGCCTTCTCCCACGCGTGACGTGAGCGAGATTCGCTTGGCGATTCGCTATCGTCCAGATAGCGGACCGATGAAACTGCTGCAAGATACTGCCACCTTGTACTTGGATATTGTCGATTATCCCGGGGAGTGGCTGCTAGATTTGCCTTTGTTGTCGATGAGCTTTGATGAGTGGTCGAGAAAACAATCGGGTATTTTGAGTGGTAAGCGCCAAACACTCGCGCAAGATTGGTTGGCGGCTTTAGACGAGTTTGATCCGTTAGCTGAAGCCGATGAGGCGCATATCGCTGCTCTTTCTGGTAAGTTCACCGCCTATTTGCATGCCTGTAAAGATGAAGCTGGCCTGCATTGGGTGCAGCCTGGGCGCTTTGTATTGCCTGGCGAATATGCTGGTGCGCCAGTGCTTCAGTTTTTCCCGCTGGTCAGTGAAAAGTACGGTGAAAGCCAACTGGCGCAAGCATCTAAAAACAGTAACTATGCGATACTTAAACAGCGTTACGATTATTACTGTCAGCATATAGTAAAAGGTTTCTACCAAGAGCACTTCTCGAAAGTGGACAGACAAATAGTGCTGGTGGATACGCTTCAACCGTTGAACGCAGGGCCAGAATCATTCAACGACATGCGCTTGGCGCTTGAACAGCTTATGCAGAGCTTTCGATATGGCAAAAGCGGGCTGATGCGTCGATTGTTCTCACCGAGTATCGACAAGATATTATTTGCCGCGACTAAGGCCGATCATGTTACGCCTGATCAGCACCCTAACCTCGTGTCTTTGCTGCAACAGTTGATACACGAAGCGTGGCAAACCGCCGCGTTTGAAGGCATTGATATGGAATGTATTAGCTTGGCATCCATTCAAGCCACAGAGCCGGGTATGGTTGATCATAAAGGTGAAACTGTTGCAGCACTTCGCGGAACGTTAGAAACTGGGGAGCCAATGTTAATGTACCCCGGCGATGTGCCTGGGCGTTTACCGGGCGATGCGTTTTGGCAAAACAATCAGTTTGAGTTTCGTCAGTTCAGGCCCATGCCAAATGATGTTGACGAGCCTTTGCCCCACATTCGAGTTGATAAAGCACTGCAGTATTTATTGGGTGACAAACTCAGATAAAGGTACGACATGAGCGACTATAAAAAAGCGATGGTGTTTGAAGACACCCAAAAGCCAAAAGATGATGCGCCAGAGTTGACGCTTCAAAAGCAGTTTGACAGTGAGGCAGCAGCGTTTGCTGTCACAGAGATAGAGCCTGAAACTGAGGCAGAGCAGATCCTTGAATCAGCGCTAACCGCGAAGAAAAAGCGTTGGGGTGTTCGCGCGCTCGCTGTGGCTGGTATCGGCCTTGTTGGTTGGCAAACAATAGACAGTGTGTGGACAGCAGTTCAAGCTTCAGATTGGCTCGCCGTAGGCTGGAGTGGCTTCGTGGCTGGTATTGCGGCTATGGGCATCGCGGCTTTAGGCCGTGAATTCATTGCCTTGCGCCGTTTGAAAGGTCGACAAGATGAGCGCGAGCAGGTGCTGTCTATCATTGATGCGGATGGTATTGGCAAAGCCAAAAGCGTATGTGAAAAGTTGGCGAAGCAGGCAAACAGCGAAATGACGGCAGGTTATGACAAATGGCAGACCTCGCTAGCGGCAACACACAATGATAGAGAAGTCTTCGAGTTATACGACCAAATGGTGGTGGTTGAGCAAGATATTCGTGCCAAGAAAATGGTCACGAAATACGCTTCTGAAGCGGCAGTGATGGTCGCATTGAGCCCATTGGCACTCGCTGACATGCTGCTGGTGGCGTGGCGAAACTTTCGTTTACTAGAACAAGTATCGACCATTTATGGCGTCAAGCTTGGTTATTGGTCTCGCATTCGTTTGTTGCGCTTGGTACTGGCGAACATGGCATTTGCAGGTGCAAGTGAAGCCATGACCGACATCGGGACAGATCTCTTGTCTGTTGATTTGGCGGGCAAACTGTCTGCGCGTGCAGCACAAGGTTTGGGCGTTGGGTTGCTTACCGCAAGGCTAGGGTACAAAGCGATGGCGGTAATGCGACCATTACCTTATGTCGGGACGAAAGCGCCAAAGCTATCTGACATGCGAAAGCAATTGTTACGAAGGCTAACATCAAGCAAAAAATAGTACTTACATGGGGCGGTGAAGCCACCGCCCTAAATTGATTTCGGGACACGGCGAAGTTATTCCCTCGTCGATTGACTGTGATTTCATTCCTTTCGTTTATTCAAACCCCTAATTTCTTCAAACCTTAAGTTTCTCCTTTCACGTTTTATGTCTTGCCGCTTGACTCATGGGGGCTTGAGGCGCAAACTTCCAAAACTGTCAACAATTCCTGACACTTTACATCGAGTTTAAATGCTGAGTAATGTGACAGTGTATTGCTGCAATTTTTCTCATCAACATGGTCGATTTCGAAACGTTGGAATCTTCGACCGTACTGCTAGCAGGACATCACCGTGAGACTACAGGTCTTTTGCGAAGATCGACTTGGCTTAACCCGTGAGTTACTCGACATTCTGGCTCGACGCAGCATTGATCTGCGTGGCATAGAAATCGATCAAGTCGGTATCATTTACCTAAATTGCCCTGAAATCGAATTTGAGGAATTTCGACAGTTGATGTCGGAAATTCGTTTGATCAGTGGCGTTACTGATGTCAGGAAAATTCAATTTCTCCCCGCAGAGCGAGAACATCGCGAACTTCGAGCATTACTTGAAACGCTCAGCGATCCCGTATTTTCCGTGAGTTTGAACGGTAAGGTCGATTTGGCAAACAAAGCCGCTTTTCGACTGATGGATACGGAAGAATCACAGTTGATCGGTGAAGCCGCGAATAATCTCTTCCCTGATTTCAACTTCACGCATTGGCTAGAGCGAGATAACGCGAGTCAGGTGTGTCGTCAGGTCGTGATATCTGGCATGGACTACTTGATGGAAGTGATGCCCGTGTATGTCACGGACAGTGAAGACAAAGACTTGCTTGCCAGTGCCGTTATCCAGCTTAAACAAGTCTCGATGAGTCACCTGCCTACAACCTTGTATCGCACGCAGGGTGAGCATGGTTTTGAGCATCTTGTTGGCCAGTCGAGCAAATTCCGTGCGCTTGTCAATCAAGCGAAAAAGTTCGCACTGCTAGATGCCCCGTTGTTGATCCAAGGTGAAACGGGAACGGGTAAAGAGTTGCTGGCAAAAGCGTGTCATCAACGTTCGCATCGTGCGGATAATCCATTTTTGCTCGTGAACTGCGTCTCAATGCCAGACGACGCCGCTGAAACCGAACTGTTTGGTTGCGCACCGGGTATTGACCATGATGGTAAAAAAGGCCAGTTCGAGCAGGCTGACGGCGGGACAGTGTTCTTGTACGAAGTGGGAGAAATGAGCCCGCATTTGCAGATCAAGCTACTTCGATTTATGCAAGATGGTACTTTCCGCCGCGTCGGAGAAGAGCGTGAAATCAAAGTCGACGTTCGTGTGATTTGCTCCACGCAGAAGAATCTCGCAGAGCGTGTGTCAGCAGGGCAGTTTAGAGAAGATTTGTATTATCGACTCAACGTATTGTCACTCACTGTCCCTTCACTGCGCGAACGTCCATCGGATGTTCAGCCGTTGGCAGAGTTGTTCCTTAACCAATTTTCTGCGGAGTTGAGTCAAGAGAAACCGATGCTTCAGCAGGGTGTGCCTGAATTTCTCACCCAGTATTCTTGGCCGGGAAATGTCCGACAGCTTCGTAATGTCTTGTTCCGCGCAATGACACAGATTGAAGACGGTTGTTTGACCAAAGAGGACATTCAGCTGCCAGAAACCGAACAAGCTGCATTCCTTACTGAAGAAACCATGGAAGGCTCATTGGATGACATCATGAAGCGTTATGAGTCTGGCATTTTGTCGAACTTGTATCGCAGCTATCCATCGACACGTAAGCTTGCAAAACGTTTGAATGTCTCGCATACCGCGGTGGCAAACAAATTGCGTGAATACGCAATCGGCAAAAAGTAATCGTAAAAAAGCGGCTAACCTAGGTTGCCGCTTCTTCCAATTGCAATAGCTTTTGTTTTACCTCAACGCCGTAGCGATACCCTGTGAGTTTGCCATTACTGCCTATCACCCGATGGCAAGGCACAATAAACGGAATAGGATTGACGTTACTTGCCATTCCTACAGCGCGACAGGCTAGGGGGTTTCCAATGGCTTCTGCAATCTGGCTATATGTTCGTGTTTCGCCATAGGGGATGTCGCGGATGGCTTGCCAGACTTGGTGTTGAAACTCAGTGCCATGAGGGGCGAGGGTGACATCGAATTGGGTGCGATCGCCAGTCAGAAATTCGAGCAACTGGTTTCGATATGTTGCGATCTTTGATTTGGAGTGTTTCCACTCTAGGCTCTGTTCAAAGGGATGATGAAGACACAACGAAAGTTGTCTAAGTCCTGATTCATCCGCCAACATATGTATTTTCCCCAGCGGGGAATCAAAGCTATCGTAGTACATAAGACCAGTCCAAAAGGTAGACAGGAGGCAAGTTGTCAATCGAGATTATAAACCCTTTCCCTAGTTTAAACGTCGACAATCTTGTTATTCGAGCGATTCAAAAGGCTGATGTCGCAAGAGTGGTTCGATATTTTCAGGTCAATCGTACTTTCTTGACTCCGTGGGAGCCGCTAAGGCCGGATGGTTTTTTTACCTACGAAGGATGGGAAAGGCGTGTTATTCAGCTTACCGAGCTTCAACGACATGGTCTGGCGTACTATTTCCTGATCTTCGAACAAGGAAGTGAAGAGATAGCGGGAGTTATTACCTATAACAACATCATGCAGTTTCCTTTCCATGCCTGCAATGTTGGGTATTCGTTGGCAGAAGCTTCTCAAGGTAAGGGCTTAATGAGGCGTTCACTAAAAGTGACCAACCAATGGCTGTTCGATAACTTAAATCTTCATCGCATTATGGCTTCCTATATGCCTCGTAATACACGTAGCGAAGCGGTCCTCTTAGAAGCAGGTTTCGTAAAAGAAGGGGAAGCGAAAGACTATCTACTGATTAATGGTCAGTGGGAAGACCATATCTTAACCTCTGTAATCAATCCGCACTGGGTGGCATCTATCAATGAGTGATATTTCCTTCGTCGAAAGGGCGCTCAAACAATCATAACCAGAAATAACAAAGCCCCTTATGAGCAGGGGCTTTGTGTTATGGCGATGCCAGCATCGCCATTTGAAGGCAGTTATCTGATAACTGTCATTTGAGAGCTGCTATCAGGTCACGGTGATCAAACGCATAGTATTGGTCGCGCCAACATAACCCATCACATCACCTTGCGTGAAAATCACCACGTCCCACGGCTGCAGATGGCCTTGTTCTTTGAGTAAGGTGATCGCTCGGTGTGCCACATCGGGGCCGGCACCAGTGTCACTTTGGAAATAGACAGGTGTAACACCACGATAAAGAGCAGCTCGACGCAATGTTGCTTCGTGTTGTGACAGAGCAAAAATTGGTTTGCCCGAACTGATGCGTGACATCATCAGTGCTGTTTTACCGGATTCCGTTAACGACACCATGGCTTTGACTTTTGGCATGTGGTTTGCCGCATACATGCTCGCCATGGATACCGTTTCTTCAATCAACTCGAACTCTTTGTTGAGTCGGTGATTAGAGACGTTGATGGATGGCATTTTCTCGGCACCAATACACACTTCAGCCATCGCTTTGACCGTCTCAAGCGGGTAATCACCTGCAGCGGTTTCTGCTGACAACATGACGGCATCAGTACCATCAAGTACGGCATTTGCAACGTCCATGACTTCCGCACGTGTTGGCATCGGCGCTTTGATCATCGATTCCATCATTTGCGTGGCTGTTATCACGCAGCGATTAAGGGCACGAGCACGGCGGATGAGTTTTTTCTGCACCCCAACTAATTCAGGGTCACCAATTTCTACCCCGAGGTCGCCACGTGCCACCATCACTACATCAGACGCTTCAATAATGTCATCGATGTTTTCGTCTGTCGCGACTGTTTCTGCACGCTCTACTTTAGCGACTAAACGGGCATCTAAGCCTGCATCACGCGCCAATGAGCGGGCAAGGCGCATATCTTCGCCATTGCGAGGGAAAGATATCGCAAGGTAATCCACGCCGATTTTCGCTGCGGTCAGGATGTCTTGCTTGTCTTTGTCTGTCAGTGCGGGTGCAGAAAGGCCGCCGCCCTTTTTGTTGATGCCTTTGTTGTTCGACAGTGGACCACCGACTGTCACGTCAGTATGAACACAGGTGCCTTCAACTGAAATGACCTTAAGTTGCACGCGACCATCGTCGAGCAACAAGATATCGTCTGGCCCCACATCTTTAGGTAAATCTTTGTAGTCGAGGCCAACTCGGTCTTTATTGCCCTTGCCTACAGGTAAATCACTATCGAGGATAAAGCGGTCACCCACCGCGAGGTTGATTTTGCCGTCAGCGAAAGTAGAAACGCGAATTTTGGGGCCTTGTAGGTCACCGAGAATACCAACGTGTGTACCGAGCTTGGCTGCAATTTCACGTACTTGATCAGCGCGTTTAATATGGTCTTCTGCGCTGCCATGCGAGAAGTTCATTCGTACCACGTTTGCACCACTGGCAATGAGCTGTTCGAGTACTCCTTCTTTATCAGTAGCAGGGCCTAATGTTGTTACGATTTTTGTTCGTCGCATTGGGTCAGTCATGAAAGTCCCCTGAGAATATGATGTTTGTTATTCACGGTCGGTGAGTAATTGATATTTTGATTAGTAGAGTAAGTGTAGTTGAGAGAGCGGGAGAGAAAGAAAAAGGGCAGACTTTCTGCCTACCCTTTCAATTACCTATGTCTATTTAGGTCAGTGCTTCTTTGTTGAAGCGAGAATCTTTAATCGCGTCTTTAACACGTTTCAGGTTCTCTCTGAACCCTGGTCCACGTCGTAAAGTGAAGCCTGTGGCCAGTACATCAATCACGGTCATTTGCACAACTCGGCTTGCCATTGGCATATAGATGTCAGTGTCTTCTGGTACATCAAGCGTGATCGTTAGTGAGCATACTCTATCTAGCGGCGAGCCTTTTTCGGTAATGCCGATAACCGTCGCACCGTTTTCTTTTGCCAATGTCGCTACGTCAACCAAGGATTTGGTTCGGCCCGTATGGGAAATCACGACAACAACATCACCATCACTGCAGTTAATGCAACTCATGCGCTGCATAACAATGTCATTAAAACAGACAATTGGGATGTTAAAACGGAAGAACTTGTTCTGTGCATCGTGAGCGACAGAAGCAGATGCCCCTAAACCGAAAAATGAGATTTTTTTTGCTTGAGTGAGCAAGTCGACGGCGCGATTGATTTGTAGAGTATCGATGCTGTTTTTAGCAACATCCAAACACGCCATGGTGGATTCGAAAATCTTCGCCGTGTAAGCATCAGCGCTGTCGTGTTCTTCGACGTTACGGTTAACATATGGCGTACCGTTAGCGAGGCTTTGTGCGAGGTGAAGTTTAAAGTCTGGAAATCCTTTTGTGTCTAAGCGACGACAAAAGCGGTTAACAGTAGGCTCACTCACGTCTGCCATCTTTGCCAAGGTAGCAATACTTGAATGGATGGCTGTCTGAGGTGAAGCGATAATAACTTCTGCTACCTTTCGTTCAGACTTACTAAAATTTTCAATATTCTTTTGTATTTTTTCTAGCGTGTTCATTCAGATTACCGCTTGGCTTCCGATGTCTAAATTATCAGTAGGGCATGTCGACATAGCTAGTCGGCTCTTACTGACCTCATGGGTACAAATAACTCTAAGCTCAACAATGTTATAGTTGAGTCTAACGGGTGAATTCTCTTTATGACATTTTAACCAAGAATTGCCTGTAAAAAATTTGTATTCATTCACGCTTTTAGTTGCTTAATTACACCAAAGCGGAGCTTTTTTTCAGCAATCGTGCGCTAGATTCCGATCTTGTGGCACGCATTCGTTGATTTTGTCGTGCATATGAAAATAGGTTACAAGGAACTTTCGATGTCGAAACCATATAAAACAGTATCAGTATGCGGGTGTGGATGGCTGGGGTTAGCGTTGGCTGAAAATCTTGCCAATAACGGATTTGGCGTAAGTGGTTCAAAGCGAACTGACGCGGCAGCGAGAGCGTTATCTCATCAGGGAATTCAAGGTGTGGTTTACGACATCTATGACGATAACACGGAGGATGAGGCATCTTCACTGTTTTCGAATGATGTGTTTGTCGCCAATATTCCGCCCGGTAGACAAACGTTCGAGCGCGAAAAGTTCGTGACCGCAATGAAAACCTTGGTGGACCGCGCGAAAGCGGGAGGCACGAAGCAATTTATTTTCATCAGTACCACATCTGTTTATGGCAGTGCGATGGGTAAAATTGTCGAGAGCACCTTGTGTGAGCCTGATACGGAATCCGGTAAAGCACACCATGACATTGAACGCTATGTGCTGGCGCAATTTCCAGATGGTGGTGTCGTACTTAGGTTCTCAGGGTTAGTGGGAGACACACGCCACCCAGCGAAACACATGGCAGGTCGCACTGGCATAGCAAACGGACATGACCCAGTGAATTTGATTCATCGTGAAGATTGTATTCAGGCCATTTCAGCCATTATTCATCAGCAAAGCGGTGGAGAAACTTTCCACCTAAGTGCATTAGCTCATCCTTCTCGTCGAGAGTTTTATCGCTGGGCGGCAGGAGAAATGGGTTTAGTTCAACCTGAGTTCATTGAAGATGGTGGGGAAGGTAAGTGGATATCCCCTGACTATACGGTGCAGCATTTGGGGTTGAGTTTACGTTATTCGTCGCCCTATGACATGCCACTGCCTGAGCTGATTTAACGTACGTCGCTTGTCATTGCGGGTAAAAAAGCGCAGAAAAAAACCCGCTTCCAAGGAAGCGGGCAACAAAAAATTTGAAACAGGAGTAAGAAAAAGCAGCAGTATCTAGTGATAAGTTAGAATTCATGTTTGGCGGCCAGCGTTACATTCAAAGGCACTTATCATCTATCTACATGTATTGAGACGCCCCTCATTTGAATTAGTTCAAAATAAAGTGAATTTTTTTCGTATTTTTTTTCGCTCCCCATTTTTACTTCTCCGATCGGTTGCTGGCGTCATGTTACTCGTCAAACAAGTGGTCATAGTCAACCGACAAGTCGAAAAAAAGCCCGCTATCAATATCTGATACGGGCTCTAGAAGATCTAAAATTCTAAAAAAAAGCAGTGGCATTATATGTGACCTGCGCTTTCTCGTTTTGTTCCCATTAACGGCACTTTAATTCTTATAAATGAGCAAAAAAACATTAGCAAAGCCATTAACTTTTTGAATTTGTGTGAGTAATTTTTTTTGTTTCGAATGTGGTACGTGAAGGCGTCACAAGAGTAAATGTTTTGGGCTTGTTATTAATGCTAACGAGATGTAAAGTTAAACAGTTGTTTAATACAGGTGAATGAATATGGCAGGGAAAGGTGAAACCAAGAGCAAAATTCTTGACGCGGCTGAGCAGCTGTTTGCCGAGCATGGCTTCAAAGATACCTCTCTTCGCACGATAACGAGTAAAGCGGGGGTGAACCTCGCATCTGTCAATTATCACTTTGGCGATAAAAAATCGCTGGTTCGTGCTGTGCTTGCGCGATACCTAGAAGAGTTTATGCCTCAGCTCGAGCGGGAACTGCAAACACTGCTGGTGAAAGACAATATCTCGATGGAAGACGTGTTTACCTGCACGAAGCAACCCTTGTTAGGGCTCGACACTTTCCGTCGCCGCGGCGCTTCTGTGTTTATGCAGTTGATAGGCCGAGGCTATACCGATGTGCAAGGCCACTTACGCTGGTTTATTACAACGCGCTACGACAGTGTGTTGAAGCTGTTTACCCAAGCGGTGGTGAAAGCGAACCCCTCACTCAAACCGGAACATGTGTTCTGGCGACTTCACTTTACCCTTGGCGCAGTGATTTTCACCATGGCATCCAATGTCGCGCTAGGGGAAATTGCTGAAAACGATTTTGGACACAATGTTTCAACCGAAGACATTGTTGACAGACTCATTCCTTACTTGGCAGCGGGCGTAGATGCACCTGTGAGTAATGATTTATCTCTTGTATCAAGCGATTCGTCGCGTAGTGCAAGCTAAAACTATAAAAATAAAAAACATTAACGTCTGACGAAACAAAAGGATCTGAATCATGAGCTCTCAACCATCGCTAAGAAGACGCTATTTGAGCGACCCTGCGTTTAAGTTCTTCAAAAAAGTACTTCCACCGTTGTCGATTACAGAACGTGAAGCAATGGAAGCTGGCAGTGTTTGGTGGGACGGCGAATTGTTCGCTGGTAATCCAGACTGGGGTACCTTGCTGCACTACCCTAAACCTCGATTGTCGGACGACGAGCAGGCGTTCATTGATAACCAATTGGAAACCTTGCTGGCGATGTTGAATGACTTTGAGGTCGTTCAAGAACGAAAAGATCTGCCTCCAGAAGTGTGGGAATACCTCAAACGAGAAAAATTCTTCTCGTTGATCATTCCGAAAGAGTTTGGTGGGCTGGCATTTTCGGCTTACGCGAACTCAACCATTGTTTCACGCATTGCGACACGTAGCCTAAGTGCAGCGGTAACCGTCATGGTGCCGAATTCTTTAGGTCCCGGAGAGCTTCTTACTCACTATGGTACTGAAGCGCAAAAAGATTATTGGCTGCCACGTTTAGCCAATGGGGATGATGTACCATGTTTTGCATTGACTGGCCCAGAAGCAGGCTCTGATGCTGGCTCTATCCCTGATAAGGGCGTGGTTTGCATGGGTAAGTTCAATGGCGAAGAGGTGCTGGGTATTCGCTTGTCGTGGAACAAGCGCTACATAACGCTAGCACCTGTTGCCACCGTATTGGGTTTGGCATTCAAGCTTGATGATCCTGATGGCCTCATTGGTGATACAGAGAATTTAGGGATTACGTGTGCGTTGATCCCAACAGATCATGAAGGCGTTGAAATCGGCGAGCGTCACAACCCGCTAGGTTTGTCATTCATGAACGGCCCGACACGTGGTGAAGATGTCTTCATCCCAATGGATTGGGTTATTGGTGGACAAGATTACGTGGGCAAAGGCTGGCGCATGCTGGTGGAATGTCTGTCGGCAGGGCGTGGTATTTCATTGCCAGCGCTTGGTACAGCGGTGGGCCACTTAGCAGCACGCACGACTGGAGCCTACTCGTACGTACGTAAACAATTTGGCATGCACATCGGTAAATTTGAAGGCGTTGCTGAAGCGTTAGGGCGTATCGGTGGTCACACCTACATGTTAGAAGCGGCACGAACGCTAACTACCACCTCGCTCGACATGAAAGAGAAACCGGGTATTGTCACGGCGATTGCCAAATATCACATGACTGAACTGGCGCGTACCATCTTGAATGACTCGATGGATATCCATGCGGGACGTGCAATTCAGCTGGGGCCATTGAACTACATTGGTCACCATTACTTCGGCATGCCTGTGGCTATAACGGTAGAAGGTGCAAATATCCTGACGCGAAACCTGATGATCTTTGGTCAGGGCGCGACACGATGCCACCCGTACGTGCTTCAGGAAATGGAAGCGGCAGCGAACACCGATGATGCAAAAGGTGCGCAAGAGTTTGATGGTTTGCTCATGAAGCATATCGGCTTTGCATCGAAAAATGTCTTGATGGCGTTCACCAATGCCTTTACTCGTTCGCGCTTAAACCGTTCACCGGTGTCAGGCGAAACAGCAGATTACTACCGTCAACTGTCGCGCATGAGCCGAGCGTTAGCGGTAACCGCAGATGTCTCTATGCTGTCGCTCGGCGGCGAGTTAAAACGTCGTGAAATGTTGTCTGCTCGTTTGGGGGATGTGCTGAGTCATCTCTACTTGGCATCAGCAGTCTTGAAACGTTATGAAGACGAAGGCCGCCAGCAAACAGATTTACCTTTCGTTCACTATTCGTTGCAGCACTGCTTACATCAATGTGCGATAGCCTTTGATGGTGCGTTCAACAACTTCCCGCGTAAGGGCGTTGGTCGTACATTGAAAACGCTGTTATTCCCGATTGGCCTGCATTTTGATGCCCCTTCAGATGCTATCAGCAATCAAATTGCGGATTTGTTGATGACACCAGGCGCACATCGCGAGCGTTTAACGCACCTTTGTTATGTAGGAACAAAAGAAGACGACCCTGTCGCCATCATGGAACGCGCATTTGAAGCGATGGTGGCTATTAAGCCACTAGAGAAGAAAATGGCCGTGGCTGCTAAGCAAGGGCAAATTCCTGCGAAGGGCATATTGGGCGACAGGCTTGAAAAAGCCCTAGAACTGAATGTATTGACACAAGAGGAAGTCGACAAAATCAAGCAAGCTGACGCATTGCGTTCGAAAGCGATTCAGGTTGATAACTTCGAACCATCTTGGTTTGTTGATACAAGTAAGCAACCTGCGAAAAGTGGCAAGAAAGGAAAAGCCGCGTAACTCGTAGCGAGATCTTATCGACAAAAACGCCGCAATTGCGGCGTTTTTTTACGTTAACACCTCCAACCACTGACTGAAACGCGCCTTTTGCGACAAAAACGAGTGCGAAAACAAGATGAAGTATTTATCCTAAGCCCAACTTTGAAAGGAACATTAAATATGATCATCAAACCGAAAATTCGCGGATTTATCTGTACGACCACTCATCCAGTAGGATGTGAGGCCAACGTAAAAGAGCAAATCGAATACACCAAGGCTCAAGGTCCAATTGCAAATGCACCAAAACGTGTGCTCGTAGTCGGTTCATCTAGTGGCTATGGCCTGTCATCGCGCATTGCAGCAGCGTTTGGCGGTGGTGCAGCGACCATCGGTGTGTTTTTCGAAAAACCGGGCACAGAGAGAAAGCCAGGTACTGCAGGTTGGTACAACACTGCTGCATTCGACAAACTAGCGAAAGAAGAAGGCCTCTATTCTAAGAGCTTGAATGGCGACGCGTTCTCTGACGAAGCGAAAAAGAAAACCATCGCACTGATCAAAGAAGAGCTCGGTCAGATCGATATGGTGGTTTACTCACTGGCATCACCAGTACGTAAGTTGCCAAAAACGGGCGAAGTGGTGCGTTCATCGCTGAAGCCAATTGGTGAGGTGTATACCTCAACAGCGGTTGACACCAACAAAGATGAAATCATCTCTGCAAGTGTTGACCCTGCTACTGATGAAGAAATCAAAGACACCATCACCGTTATGGGTGGAGAAGATTGGGAACTTTGGATTCAAGCCCTTTCTGATGCCGGCGTATTGGCTGATGGTTGTAAAACTGTCGCATACAGCTACATCGGTACCGAGCTGACTTGGCCAATCTACTGGGATGGCGCTTTGGGCCGTGCCAAGATGGATCTAGATCGTGCTGCATCAGCATTAAACGACAAGCTTTCTGCTACAGGTGGAACGGCTAACGTTGCAGTACTAAAGAGTGTTGTGACACAAGCGTCTTCTGCGATTCCAGTGATGCCTCTATACATCGCCATGGTATTCAAGAAAATGCGTGAAGAAGGCGTGCACGAAGGCTGTATGGAACAGATTTACCGCATGTTCAGCCAGCGCCTATACAAAGCCGATGGCTCGGTTGCAGAAGTGGACGACAAAAATCGTCTACGTTTGGACGATTGGGAACTGCGTGACGACATTCAACAGTACTGTCGTGAGCTATGGCCTCAAATCACCACAGATAACCTGAAAGAGCTGACTGACTACGTTGAGTACAAAGAAGAGTTCTTGAAGCTGTTTGGTTTCGGTATTGACGGTGTTGATTACGACGCAGACGTTAACACTGAGATTGATTTTGACGTTCAAGCCATCTAACAGTAACGGATAAACCGTTAGCTTGTTATTGAAAAGCCAGCAAAACCTTGCTGGCTTTTTTGTATCTCGAATACAGAGAGCGTGTTCTATAAGGGCTGTGAGAAAAATTTCCAGAGCTTTTTGCTAAAAATTTGATCAATGTGGCTGATATTTATCATATTTGCTCAATAAGAAAGCAAACGAACTAAAACCCTTAAATTAATGCGTGACAGCCTCATAAAGTTAGGTAGAATGCGGCACATACCAACGAGGAAGGCAACTTCCCCAGTGAGTATGAACCCCTAGGGGTTGGGAAACAAAGGCGCGTTGGCAGAGTGGCTATGCAGCGGATTGCAAATCCGTGTACCTCGGTTCGACTCCGGGACGCGCCTCCATTTGCGACACTAGCTCAGCTGGTAGAGCGCAACCTTGCCAAGGTTGAGGTCACGAGTTCGAACCTCGTGTGTCGCTCCAAATTTTGTCTTCTGATACGTCGGGAGATAAAGCTCTGAAGAAGAGTAAGTTTACGCCGTACTTTGAACGGTTAATCGGACGCGGGATGGAGCAGTCTGGTAGCTCGTCGGGCTCATAACCCGAAGGTCGTTGGTTCAAATCCGGCTCCCGCAACCACATTTTATTAATCGTTGAAAAACGATTAATACTGCGACACTAGCTCAGCTGGTAGAGCGCAACCTTGCCAAGGTTGAGGTCACGAGTTCGAACCTCGTGTGTCGCTCCAAATTTTGACTTTCGATTCATCGGAAGTAAGTATGTAGAAATACATACGACGATGGTGCCTATCATCGCAATCAAGAATTGCGTGCCCTGGTGGTGGAATTGGTAGACACAAGGGATTTAAAATCCCTCGACGTTCGCGTTGTGCCGGTTCAAGTCCGGCCCGGGGCACCATCTTTAAGAAAGCTCACCGAAAGGTGGGCTTTTTTTTCGTCTGTATATTTTGTTCTAAGCCTCTAAGCCCTTTTAAGTGCAGCCGCCGGACGAAGTAAGAAATATGGCTGTTATGTCTATTTACAAATCTATCCCCGCATCTACATCTTTAAAGACTTTACCTAGTCCTCGAATGAATAATGATACAGATCTAAATGGAAGATTAACTATCACTTCTAATACGTCATACCATGAAGTCTCATTGTCATGTTTTGGGGGCCACAAATAATGCGAGCAGACAAATCCAGCAGCACTTACAAAAAACAGCAACCAATCAAAACTGTAAACAATCAGGTCAACAATGAAGTATGCGCTTATTATGAATATCGAAACTGATAGAAAAACCCGAAAATTATTCATAATCCCTAGTCCACGCAATGTCACGATAATGGGCACTTCCTTGCCCAAGAGAACCAGCTTAATCGATTATAGAGTAGGGTGCAAAGCAGTTAGGAAGGAATGGAAAATTGATTGATTACTCAGTGACAAGAGCTTTGGCTCGGGTCAAACCCGCATTGTTTTCTGAGTGGTATTTGTATCCAACATCTTGCTTTATGCGCAAACAACGTACCTCTAATTCTCTAAACATCTAGGCCGCTGAGTTACGGCAAAATACATTCGTAAAAGCTATATTTAACCGCGAAAATAACCCTTGAGTTGGTAGTGGAAACGGTGCGTTAACATATTGAATTAAATGATTATTCTTGCACTCAATCGCATAACTGTGAGCCCTTCTAAAATTATTAAACGCCATGTCGAAAAATAGCTGCTAAAAATCACGTTAATCTATTGATAGCCTTGTTGGTTGTTCTATTAATTTATAGCTTGAATTTAATCGCAAAGCACTTAGCTAAAAATGCTATTCGCCAATAAATAATGTGTATTGAAGGAAAACTATGAAGAAGTCCGCTGTCAGTTTATTGATCTCTGCCGCTCTGTTGTCCCCTGTAACTCTTGCTGATGCGCCAAACACTGATCTTCAATTAATGCCTTACCCAAGCTCGGTCTCTCTCCAAGAAGGCAACACCGAGATTAACCAAGATTTTTCTTTGTTCATTTCAGGTTATAGCTCCGAGCGTGTTGAAAAGCTGAGTCAACGCATTATTGATCGTGTGCAAAAACAAACAGGTTTGCTACTCAACAATCCGATTGCAGACAAACAATCAGATGCAACCCTAGTGATTGATATAAAAGCGGCATCAACGTCTTTGGTACAGACTATTGATACCGATGAGTCTTACAAAATCACTAGCAAAAATGGACAGATCACGCTTTCCTCGGCGTATCCAGACGGCGCAATTGATGGCGCAGAAACCTTCTTGCAATTGATAACGACCGATGCAAACTCAACCTACGTACCGAACGTAATAATCGACGATGAGCCACGCTTCAAACACCGTGGCTTGTTGATCGACTCATCGCGACATTTTGTTGAGCTTGAAACCATCAAGCGTCAAATAGACGGCATGGCATCGGCGAAGTTGAACGTACTCCACTGGCACCTTACGGATGACCAAGGCTGGCGCATCGAATCAAAAGCCTATCCATTGCTTCAAGAAACATCGCTTGGTGGGCAGTTCTATACACAGGAAGAACTTAAAGACGTGGTAGCGTATGCACGCGATCGCGGTATTCGAGTTATCCCTGAAATCAACCTGCCATCGCACGCCAGCCAAATTGTAAAGGCGTACCCTAACCTCGGTTCAGGTGATGCATCAACTTATGAGGGCACTGCGGAGTGGGGTGTGTTCCCACCGCTACTCGACCCAACTAATCCAGATGTATTTACCTTTGTTGATGCAATTGTGTCAGAGATGGCAGCCATTTTCCCTGACAAATCCCTGCACATTGGGGGTGATGAACCCTTGTATGGTGAATGGGAGAAGAACGCAAAAATTCAAGCGTACATGAAGGAACAAGGCATCAAAGACCCTCGAGCCTTACAAGCTTACTTCAATGCCAAAGTTCAAGAAATCCTAGCAAAATACGACAAAGACATGAGCGGTTGGGATGAAATATTCCACCCTGATTTGCCAAAGACAATCACAATCCAATCCTGGCGTGGGCATGAATCTCTCGCGGATGCTGCAAAAGAAGGCTACACAGGCATTCTTTCCACGGGTTACTACATTGACCAACCTCAGCCAACGAGCTACCACTACCGTAACGACCCAATGCCGTCAGGATTGACCGTTGATGACGCTCTGCACAGCGGCGAGACGTTCGAAACCTACACGTGGAGCAAACCACGTGGTAAAGGATCTGACCGAACCGGAACCCTGACCATTATCACTGACAAAAACGGTCAAGCGCGTGCATTCACTGATTACGCAGGCAAACCTCGTGCTGAAGTGGTTGTCACGGAATACGAAGCAGGCAAACGTTTCGTCGGTCATTTCGACAACTTCATGTCTTACACCAATTTCGTGTTAGACATGGAGAACGGAAAGATTGAGGGTGACACCTCATATCAAGTTATTGGTAACGTTCGTTGGCCAACCTTTGGCGATAAGACTGCGGGTACCGATATGGCAGGAACCGTTATTCCAGACAACATCAAACCCTTCGCACTTCCTAAGAACCTAGAAACGCAAATTTTGGGTGGTGAGATGACACTTTGGGCCGAAAACGTAACTGACGAAACACTGTCAGTACGTTTGTACCCACGTGCCTACGCGATTGCAGAACGCCTATGGTCACCAAAAGAGCTCACAGACGAAGATTCTATGTACGAACGCATGCAATCTGTATCTGCGTGGGCTACGGTCTCTGTTGGCTTAGATCATGAAACCACGCCATATACTATGCGAGTTCGATTGGCGGGTACCACCGATGTAACCGCGCTAAACACCTTGGCCACGTATATTGAACCCGCTCAGTATTACGCGCGTAACTGGATCAAATTCAACAATGGTGTTTATCATCAATTCGAACGTTTGAATCGCTATGTTGATACCTTACCAGTCGAGTCTTACCGTATACGCGACATGGAAAAACTGGCTCTGTCTAACGAAGAAAAAGACATCCTCACACTCCAAGGTGACTTTTATAACATTATCGCCAATCACAATGCGGTGGTTAGCCTAATGGCAAACAATCACGCCATGAAGGATTCTATCCCGGTTGCTGAACACGCATTCGCGATGGCGAAATTAGGAAACCTATTGATTTCAAAAAAACTCAGCAATGAAACCCTAAGTCGCGCGGAGTTCACGAAATACGCGAAGCAGATTTCTGACTCTGCACAACCGCAAGATGAAATCATCGTTGCCTTGGTGAGACCGGTAGAAGTGCTTCTTCAATCGTTGAAAAAATAACAGTTCCAATACGCCCGTAGATTTCAAATACCAAAGCCTAGGGGATTCCTAGGCTTTTCTGTCTTGTTGTTTTTTTGAAAGGGTAATTTTAGTCGCCTTAATAAAAGCGCAGTGATGACAATGCTTTGAATACATGAAATGGCGAATCATCTTGGGTGTAGGTTCCTCTGCTTGACTATGAAAGCAGAAATCTAATATGCAGGTCGCAACTTAACCAAAAGTAACCTTTTGGCACTGGATTAACTGTTAGGGAAACCAATAGTCTACTCAATGCACAAATTTACGCTGATTAAGGTTTTAAGTTGGACTATTTTTGCTTTGAAAAAATCAATAACTTGCCGGCACCCATGCACTTGGATTTTGACAATGAGGGAGTTGCACAACAAATTGGTAAAAACTTAGTTCGATATCGGCGTACTACAGGTGCGAAACAGCAATCAATGGCAGATGCCTTTGGTGTGTCAATTGCACAATACCGAAAGTATGAGAAAGGTGTTGATGTTGCAAAAATGCATTCAGTAGCGAGATGGTCAATTGTGACAGGTTCTCCGAACAATTTACTGTTGTGTGGTACTGAATATTCACCGTATCTAAATATATCCTCATCGTGTTGGGAAATGGCTCCGTTTTATTGCACGGTTTCTCATGCTAGCGATGCCACCTTCAATTCGCTGTGTCTGCTCAGTCAAGAGATCACGAAGAGCACGATCACACCCATTGTGAGTTCGGGATTAGTCCCCGATTTAAGTGATGTACTCCTTGATATTGAACTTAACTACTACGTTAAAGTGGCAAAAAACATGATGTTAATTCGTGACCACTTGGGGCTGTCTCAAGAGAGACTGGCTGAGTTTCTCGGTATATCTGATAAGACGTATCGACAGTATGAAAAACCGTGCAATCATCCTCGAATACCATTCACCTTTTTTGCCCGTTCTCATGCCGCCTTACAATTGGATAATCGTTGGTCTGAAACTGGTACATCAGATTTTTCTATATTCAATCGCCGTAGAAACAATCGACTCTCAATGTTATCTCCGATTATACGTGGGGCTAACGAAGCTCAGAAAGCATCGCTATCTCAGATGTTCAATGCTGTATCTCAAGAGTTGATTGAGATACAGCTTGAAAAAGAGTTAGCAAACTATCAGTCCATGGGGACTTCTTTATAGCCTGAACAATGACAGGCTAGGCGAACACTTGGGGTTGGTTTTTCCAGTGACCATTTCGCCAACGTGTTAAGCATATTGCACACCGGAGATACTCGTCCACGAGCAAAGCTAACCAAACGCCGATCAAGCCATAATCGAGTACGATGGCAAAGAAATAAACCATGGGTAAACAGAGTAACCACATACTGGTAATGGATAGTCCAACTGGGTACTTAGCATCACCAGAAACAACGAGACTGTTAACGACGACCATATTTATAGCGCCTGCAGGATGGCGAAGTAGATCAATTGCTAGCAAAGTAGCACCTAAAGCCAAGATGTTGGGATCTTGGGTGAAGATGAGAAATGCGTAATCGGACAACATCCAGATGATGAAGAGCATGAAGCTGCTACCAGCGACGCTAAGAGTAATACTTTGATTTATCTGATTTTTGATCTTCTCAAGTTCACCTGAACCCAAAAGGTGAGAGATGATAATTCGGTTCCCCACGCCAATTGATTGGGAAAATATAATGGGAATCAAAATCAAGTTAAGAGTGTAGATTCTTGTCGAGATAGCCAATGCACCAAGTGAAATGACGGTGATCGTAATAAAAAATCTATTAAGCTCATAAGACATAGGCTCCATTGTGGCTGGGACACCTATATTTAACACTTGTGATAAATAAGATTTGAAATCTTTAAAGCTGCCAGAAAAGTCAAATTTGATTTTCTTCTTTATGTGAACAAAGTAGATAACAATGACTAATCCGGTAAAATATGAAAGGGCTGAGGCCAATGCCACACATTCAACACCACTAAATCCTATGTTTAATCCACCGAAGAGAAAGAGCGTATTAAGCCCAATGTTAACGGCGTTGGCAACTAGCGTTGATTGCATGTTCAGCTTTGTCCAGCCATTTACATTTAAAATACTACCGTAGCCTATTTGGATGGACTTAATTAATAGTGCAGGTGTGAAAATAAGTAAGTAGGCGGATGTGAGATCATTCATCTCGCTACTCAACCCCATCATTGTGCCTATTTCATTATGGAGTAATAAGTATGCGATCATAACTGTTAGGCCAATGAAAAAATTGAATATAACAGTGTATAGATAGTTCTTTGCTAACTTGTCATGTATTTTTGCACCTAGCATTCGCCCAAGAACGCCTGTGGTGCCGATGGATAATGAATGCAATATAACAATAGGGATGACTACAACTGGCATCAATGTTCCAATTGCAGCGGCAGACTGTTCGGATATTTTATTCAAAAAAAGTATGTCTGTGAAGTTAATTAAATATGTTAATAGAACTTCCAAAAAGATAGGCCATGTGATTTTTATTAGCCCCATACTGACAGCTTCAGTATTTTTTGACTCGTCTAACGTCTTGTCGGTCATAGTCTATCCATGATGTGTTGAGTAATCGTTTCACAAACTGAGTGTGTACTATAGCTTCGTTGTGTGTGACCTATGTTGGATTCCCTATTTCTTACTATATCAAGCCAATGTTCAACCATTGAGTGAAACCCTTTTGTATATAGCGTATCACTCCAATCAGAAGATCTAATTATCTGCTCTGTCCCATTGATGCAGTAGACCCCTTGGGTGAAATTGTTAAATAGATAGCTTTCATTTATAAGAGAAAGCTCAACGGACTCACATGTCTTTCCATATTCTCTATTCATGCTGGCGGTCAAAATCTTCCCTGATTGTTTCCAATCCACATTGATGGTGGACAATTTACTCCCTTTCCCAATGAAGTTTATGTTTATGTCTACATCTGAAAGTTCACCATCAATGTTGACTGAATCAATAACATGAATAAAATCATTGAAAATGTAATCTCTCGGCATTGCAACTAAATTGACTCTGTTTTTTTTCCAGTGAATGCTTCTTAGATCGTTTGAATGAATGGCTTCATTCCAAATTGGTATATATCTTCGGTTAAATCCTACAAATAGCGGGGTATTCTTTTGTTCTGATAACTCGGACAGTTCACGAAATTCGTGAAAAGTCATTGCTCCAGGCTTATCAACAAAAACAGGGATGCCTAACTTTAAAAAGTAACTAGCGATTGTGTGATGTGATTCACTAGAGGTATGGATCATGACACCGTCAGGATTTAGCTCTTTCAAACTGAAAATATTGGTACAGCCTTGTTTTATTTGGTATCTATGGCAATGATTCTTTAAAACTTGTATGTTTCGTGAGCATAAAATAAGTTCAATATTGGGCGTTTGCGACAGAATTGGTAAGTAAGCTTTAGATGCAATATCCCCTAGGCCAATGAGTGCTATTTTCATATTATTCTCTCTCGGTACATGAATGCAGCACGATGACTGCACTCATAAAAGTAGGTGACTACCAGCGTTTGACCCCAAGTAGCTTTTCCCCAAGAGAGCTTAACTTGGCTCTGTTATATGGTTCAGGATCGAGTTGCCCATTCAAGTTTCTATGACATTCAGGGGCTCTCATTTTCATGAAGCAGTCTATTCTTTCATCGCGACTTTGCTCTACTTCTGTTGGTATTGAGTCAATATCATCAGCACGAAACATAGTGATAAATTGAACAAAACGAGGCATATGGTAGTGATTGCTTACACACCCGTGTGGCAGGCGTGCATCCCAGATAATTAAACTACCTGCAGGAGCATCAATAGTAATAATATCCTTCTCCGTGAATTCCATGACATCACGTAGAAATAAACCTTTTGAACCAAATTTTTCTAGTGCATTCGCGTGCTCGAATTTACCATCTCTTATTTTCTTATAAACGCTAGGGACACATGCAAATGCACCCTGGTTTTGATGTGTATCAGTAAGGTATATGAGGCCTTGATATAAGTTTTTATTTCGTAGACGGAAGTCATAGTCCCAATGCATGGGATTTTCATCGTTACCATATGCTTCTAAATCATATCTGCATGGAGGTCTGAATGAGGCTCTGTCCATTGTAACCCAAAGTTCATCTTCATCAAGGAGATGACGAAAAGTATTATATATCTTAGGATGTTGCCTTATGTCCCAAAATGCGGGGTGTTGATGTAAAGGTACCAATCCAATAGAATTTAGAGGTCGCTCTTTGTACCATGAACTTGGCTCTATGCGGGAGATGTCTAAGAATTCACAAATTGCATCAACAGAGCTATTGCAAAGATTTGTTGGGGCAGCATCTTCAATGATGACATACCCATTTTTTTCTAAGAATTCCTTTTTTTCATTGGATAAAATACTTTCAAAATTATTGCTTTCTGATAAATACGGTTGCTTTTCTACAACGCTTTTATATTGGCTAATCATTTCCACTGTACAACCTAACCTTTAAAAATCAGGTTGTATAATATGCGGGAAAATTGCGCTTAAACAGGTGCGAAAGTATTAACTTTTATAGAGAAAATTACTATTTATCTTCAGTGTCATGCTTAGTTCGTAGATTCTGAACTCACCCTTGGCTTGATGTTGCCCCGAAAAGTAGGGTCGCCTTCCTAACGCTTCTCCCAGCCATGCTCTCGCGTCGATGAACCCTGGAATGAAGAAGTATCAATGGGTTGCTTTGCGAGAGTCATAAGCTGTAGCCAAAGCACCGGCGATACTCATCAAGAAAACTGCTCCCGAAAGTGCACCTTGTTGCTTTTATGTGTATTTTTTTTGCTCTTGGTTACAAAATTCACTTGTGTTCAAAAAGTAGCTTTGTTATTTTTCGCAACAATCTCGAACATCGCGCTTTTCGAGACACACGTGGCACGGCTTTTTTGAGTCTTGTTGTCGCACCGTAGGTACTGGGGACAACTCTCCAGTAGAAGGGCATTGATAATGCAATCCAGAAGGTCTGGGGCATATTGAGGAACCCAACTGTGATTAAGTCATACACACATTTCAGCTTCGTCTTACCCAACTGCAGTATCATTACTGAGCCTTGAACATTCCGTTCCATTGAGGCGCACTCCTAACGCTTGAGCTTTTTTCACGATCTGATCGTGCCGCTTTGCGTTCTAGAATCCGCGCTTCAATACACACTTTGGTTTCCGATGACTATGCATGATGCATTTGTCGCGGGTATTTCCCGATGAATTCGGGGGTGTGCGCTACCTACATTCTGATAATAACCGCATTTTCATGCACTTACGCCGTGCTGGGGGGTTGTGGTCGTCATTCAAACTGAATGTTGGAAGTGGAACATGGAAGATCAAAAATAATGATTAGCTTTACCAACAATAATATTCAAGACACAAACACAGCCCAAAACGTACCTGTTTTGAGTGGGCTACACGATCTTACACCTGATGAGCTGTTGCTGAGTCAGGAGCACTACGAATCCGAGGTTCGCTCTTATCCTCGTCGATTACCACTTGCCATTGCGAAAGCCTCTGGCGCGATGGTTGAAGACACCCGCGGTCAAACTTATCTGGATTGCCTTGCTGGAGCAGGAACGTTAACACTTGGCTATAACCACCCAGAAATTAATCAGGCAGTGATTGAGCAGTTGAATGCGGGTATTCCGTATCAAACACTTGATATCACGACCCCTGCTAAAGACCATTTCATTCGTGAATTGATGGCCTTCCTTCCGCAAGATTTCTCTGACAATACCAAGGTGCAGTTTTGTGGCCCTTCTGGTGCTGATGCTGTTGAAGCTGCTATCAAATTGGCGAAGCAAACCACCGGCAGAAATACCATTGCCGCCTTCCACGGTGCTTATCACGGTATGACAAATGGCACCATGGCGCTGATGGGCAATCTAGGTACTAAATCTCGTCGCCAAGGCCTGATGGCCGATGTGCACTTTTTACCATTCCCTTATGATTTGCGTTGTCCGTTTGGTCTTCAAGGTGAGCAAGGCGCGCGCCAAGGGCTTCGCTATATTGAGCGTATGTTGGCTGACGACGAAAGTGGCGTTCAAAAACCTGCGGCTATTATTGTTGAACCAGTACAAGGCGAAGGCGGTGTGATTCCAGCCCCTGCATTTTGGCTACAAGAACTGCGCCGTATTACCGAAGAAAACGGCATTTTGCTTATCTTTGATGAAATTCAGTGTGGCATTGGCAAAACTGGCGAGCATTTTGCTTTTGAAGAATCCGGCGTTACGCCAGATATCTTGTGTCTATCGAAAGCCGTTGGTGGCGGTCTACCCATGTCGCTACTGGTGTTTGATAAAGAGATAGATACTTGGTTGCCAGGCGAGCATACCGGTACCTTCCGTGGCAACCAGCTCGCGATGGTATCTGGTGCGAAAACAATGGAGATTATTCGCCGCGATAACCTTGCGAACAAAGCCAAAATCACGGGTGATTACCTTCGCCGTGGGCTTGAAAAGATCGCATCAACAACCAGTTGTATTGCAGAAGTGCGTGGCAAAGGTCTAATGCTAGGCGTTGAGATTTGTGACCCTGAGGGTGGCAAAAACAAATTTGGCGAACCGCTTTCTGCGCCCGAGCTGACAGTCGCTATTCAACGCGCTGCGTTAGAACGTGGTTTAATTATTGAGAAGGGCGGGCGTGAAGGATCGGTGCTTCGTTTCTTACCACCCATCATTATTACGTTCGAGCAAATCGACTTTGCACTCAAGTCTTTGCAAGACGCGATTGAATCGCTCGTTGAGCCAACGCAAGCTGTGCAGCCTGCCGATACTCTTCAGCAAAACTGGCGTGATCACTTTATCCATACGGGCAAAGATGGCGCAGAGAGCTTTGAAGCGGCGATGAACGCCACCACCCAAGCGTTGAAGAAGATCTTCGAAAACTCGGAATCGCCATACAGCGGCTTAGATCCTACTGTGTTGGCGTCGCAAATCCGCCATGCGAATTTGGGTGAAACGCCGCAGTCGTTAGATGACGTAATCGAAGAAACCAGCGATCTGATCGCGAAGAATTCGATCATCGTTCAGCATCCTCATTGTATTGCCCACCTTCACACGCCACCGCTGATCCCTGCTGTTGCCGCGGAAGCCTTTATTACTGCGCTGAACCAGTCGATGGACTCGTGGGATCAAGCAAGTGCAGCGACCTTCGTCGAACAAGAAGTGACGGATTGGTTATGCCAGCGCTTTGGGTTTGATGACAAAGCAGACGGTGTGTTCACGAGTGGTGGCACACAAAGCAACTTGATGGGTCTATTGATGGCGCGTGACTACGCCATTGAAAAGCTCTCGGGTAGTGATGTTCAAAAAGATGGCTTGCCAGAATACGCAGATAAACTGCGTCTCATCACCTCGAAGAAC
This sequence comes from Enterovibrio gelatinilyticus, assembly GCF_028683095.1. Lineage (GTDB taxonomy): Bacteria > Pseudomonadota > Gammaproteobacteria > Enterobacterales > Vibrionaceae > Enterovibrio > Enterovibrio gelatinilyticus. Next base: position 60,819 of record NZ_JAJUBC010000021.1, read on the forward strand.
TCGCACTTCACCATGCAAAAATCTGCGTCCTTGTTAGGCCTTGGCGAGCATGCTGTCATCTGTGTTGATACCTATAGCGACGGCACCATGGACATTGAATCTGCCGATGCAACATTGGCTGCGTTGAAAGCCGAGGGATTAATCCCGTTTGCCATCACTGGCACGGCAGGTACCACAGACCATGGTGCGATTGACGATCTGGACGATGTAGCGATGCTTGCAGAAAAACACGGCCTATGGATGCACGTTGATGCGGCCTACGGCGGTGCGTTAATACTCAGCAGACACCACGCACGTTTGGAAGGCATCGAACGTGCTGACTCGTTAACTATCGACTTCCACAAGATGTTCTTCCAGCCGATCAGCTGTGGCGCTGTGATCCTCAAAGATAAAAACCACTTTGGGTATATTCGCCACCATGCAGACTACCTCAACCGTGAAGAAGACGTTCTGCCAAACTTGGTCGATAAGTCTATCGCGACAACACGCCGCTTCGACGCGCTCAAGCTGTGGATGACGTTGCAGAATGTTGGGCCTCAAGCGCTCGGTTCTATGGTTGATCACTTGCTTAATCAAACGCAGCTTGTGGCTGACATGGTCAACAACCGATCTCAATTTGAACTACTGGCAGCACCGTGTTTATCAACGGTTCTGTTTAGATATGTGGGTGTGAATCAAGGTCTCGACCTTGACTACCTCAACAAGCAAATCCGATTAGATGCTCTGGTCAAAGGGCGCGCAGTGGTTGGCGAAACCGTGGTTGATGGAAATGTGGCACTTAAGTTCACGCTTCTTAATCCATGCTTGAAGCTAAGCGACTTCGATAGCTTGTTGAATGAATTGGAGAGCCTTGCTGACGATGCGGTTAAGCAAGTTCAGGGTTAAATATTGAGTTTGATGTCTTTGCTTCATTGCTGATAGGCAAAGGCATCGCACTGTTTTCAAGACTATTTGTCTTATAAGGAATTAAGAACATGGCAATTTTACAGATTGGTGCGGGCGGTGTTGGTTGGGTGATTGCGCACAAAGCGGCACAGAACAATGACGTATTGGGCGACATAACAATCGCATCGCGCACGGTGGTAAAATGTGATGCGATCATTGCATCGATCAAAGGGCGTAATAACTTAAAAGATCCAAGCCTAAAGCTCGAATCACGCGCTGTTGACGCCGATGATGTAGACGCGCTTGTTGCGCTGATCCAAGACGTGAAACCGGACTTGGTGATAAATGCGGGGCCTCCATGGGTAAACATGGCAATCATGGAAGCGTGTTACCAAGCAAAAACCTCTTACCTTGATACGTCAGTCGCTGTTGACCTTTGCTCTGAAGGTCAGCAAGTGCCACAAGCCTACGATTGGCAGTGGGGCTACCGCGAGAAATTTGAAGAAGCGGGTATTACGGGTATTCTTGGTGCGGGCTTTGATCCGGGTGTGGTGAGTGTGTTTGCAGCATACGCAGTGAAGCACCTGTTTGACGAGATCGACACCATTGATGTGATGGATGTGAATGCCGGCGACCATGGTAAGAAGTTCGCGACCAACTTTGACCCTGAAACCAACATGCTAGAAATCCAAGGCGATTCTTTCTACTGGGAGAATGGCGAGTGGAAACAAGTGGCGTGTCATGCCCGTATGATGGAATTTGAATTCCCGCTGGTGGGCAGCCATAAAGTCTATTCCATGGCGCACGATGAAGTGCGTTCAATGAAAGAGTTCATCCCTGCAAAACGCATCGAGTTTTGGATGGGCTTTGGCGATGCCTACTTGAACTACTTCAACTGCATGCGCGACATCGGCCTGTTGAGCCCAGAGGCTGTCACTCTGCAAGACGGTACAGTGGTCGAGCCGCTAAAAGTGCTGAAAGCACTACTGCCAGACCCAACGTCGCTCGCACCTGGTTACACAGGTAAAACCTGTATCGGTACGTGGGTACAAGGCACGAAAGACGGTAAAGCACGCAGCGTGTTCATCTACAACAATGCTGACCATGAAGTGGCTTACAAAGATGTTGAGCATCAGGCCATTGCGTACACCACTGGCGTTCCTGCGATCACTGCCGCATTGCTTTACTTCAAAGGCGCATGGAACGGAAAAGGTGTGTTCAATATGGAACAGCTGGACCCAGACCCATTCCTTGAGTTAATGCCTTCAATTGGCCTCGATTGGGGTGTCGAAGAGCTTGAGCCTCAAGCGCCAACCATCAATACCCTGAAGTAAGTTTGCTGATAAAGCCTGCGATAGTTCGAATGAACGTCGCAGGCTTTTTGTGAGAAAAGTAATGAATGCATCGCCAATGAAAACATCGCAATTGACCCCATCGCAGTTAAAGACCCCGTACTTTCTGATTGATGAAGACAAACTGATCCGTAATCTCGAGATTGCAAAGCGCCTGAAAGCCTTGTCCGGTGTGAAACTGGTTCTGGCGCTGAAATGCTTTTCTACGTGGGGCGTGTTTGACATCATCAAGCCTTATCTTGATGGCACCACGAGCAGCGGCCCGTTTGAAGTGAAGCTTGGTCACGAAACGTTTGGCGGCGAAACCCATGCGTATAGCGTTGGCTATAGCGAAGATGACGTGCGTGAGGTTGCGGATATTTGTGACAAGCTGATTTTTAATAGTCAGTCTCAACTGAAAGCACACCGCCACTTAGTGGAAGGCAAAGCGTCGCTCGGCCTTCGGCTGAATCCAGGCGTGAGCTATGCCGGACAAGATCTTGCGGATCCTGCGCGTCAGTTTTCGCGTTTGGGTGTGCATGCTGACAAGATTGACCCTGAGGTGTTTGCATCGCTAGATGGTGTAATGTTCCACATGAACTGCGAAAACAAAGATGTGGATGCATTCATTGGGTTATTGGATGCCATTTCGGATCAGTTTGGCACTTATCTCGACTCGCTAGAGTGGGTGAGCTTGGGCGGCGGAGTGTTCTTCACATGGCCAGGGTATGACGTTGAAAAACTCGCGTCTGCGCTAAAAACATTCAGCGAGCGACACGGCGTGCAGCTGTATCTTGAGCCGGGTGAAGCCATTATCACCCAGACGACGGATCTTGTTGTCACTGTGGTCGATATTGTCGAAAACGACATGCAAACCGCCATTGTAGATAGCGCGACGGAGGCGCATCGCCTAGACACGCTGATCTACAACGAACCAGCATCGATTGAGGAAGCAACTGAAAGCGGCGAACACACGTATGTGATTGGCAGTTGTTCATGTTTAGCGGGTGACCAATTCTGTGTGGCAAACTTTGATGAACCGTTGCAGATTGGTCAACGTCTACATATTTCCGATAGCGCAGGTTACACCATGGTGAAGCTGAACTGGTTCAATGGGTTGAGAATGCCATCCATCTATTGCCAACGCAGCAACGGGGAAGTGCAGTTGTTGAATGAATTTGATTACCAAGATTTCAAGCGTACTCTGTCGCAATGGGCTGTGTCGTAGCCTGCTATGAGCGAAGATCAGCGGCAAGGAGTAGCGATTTAACCGTCTGTTATTCGTCAAATAAATATCAAAAGTGAGCGCCAAGTGCGCTCTTTTTATTCATATATATGATGTAACTCCTAGCATTTCTTCTACTCAATAGCGCAATTCCCCTAACTCCCTTATAAAGTCGGTGACCATGGATGGAGGAAAGAATATGGATGTGTTCTTGTTTGTGTTTGCCACCGTTGCTGTCGCGTTAGCGGCGAAAACGTTGCGTAGTTACTTTGTTTATCGTGCACAATTACGCGAATTTGAGATTAACCATCAAAAAACGACGGGCCTAAATCACGCATATCAGAAGGAACTGGATACGCTGAGATCCCGTGTGGAAGTGCTGGAAAAGATAGTCAGCAGTAAAGGCTATATCATCGATGAAGAGATCCAATCGCTAAGAAGTATTTAGCGGCGTCCTTCACTTAAAGGGAGAGAAAATGTTTTCTCTCCTCGCTATCTAGTTTTTCGATCGCATATCGCAGCATAGTTCTTGGTATATCTGCGATATGAGTGTTGAGAAAGCTTCGCAATAGAGCCACGTCTCGATTTCCGACGTCACGCAACATCCAACCGCAAACCTTGTGGATCAAGTCTTCTTTGTCAAACAGCAACTTTTCTGCAAGTGCAATTGTGTCATCAAACTGGTTGAGGCGAATAAAGGTAAAGGTTGCCATCATGGCAATGCGGCGTTCCCATAGGGATGTCGAGTCTGCTAGTTCATAGAGTATGGAACGATCTTTATCAGCTAAATAGCCACCCACGATATGGTGTGCAGAGCTGTCGACTAAATCCCAATTGTTGATGCGATGAGAGTGGGACAAGTAGAAATGGTAGATCGTTTCTCTGTCAGCAGTGTTCGCTTTCTTAAATTGCTCTGATAACAGTATTACTGCAAACAAGCGTATTTCATGCCACTCACTGGCAAGCAGTTGCGCGATGGTATCAAGAGTTGCTGCTCGGTGGAGTTTGACTGCATGTCGAAGAGCGGGTACTCGTACGCCAATAAACTTGTCGCCTTCTCCATATTCCCCTGGCCCTGATTTAAAAAAACGCGCGGAACTCTGGGCGGATTTTGGATCGCCTTGGCTTCTTAGCGATTCAATAATGGATGCGACATCGTTCATGGCATTCCTTTCTTTATAAAAGCGGCAATATACCCAAACAACCTGAATCGAACATCTTCAGGCTGATTGGGTAAATGCCAAAGATGCTAGCAGGCGTTGTTAGCGAGATATGTGGGTTCATCGCAGTGAGAGAAAATACGTTAACACATATGAATAATCTATGCGTTTGCGGTTGGCACTTGTTGTTTGTTGCATCTATACAGCCTGTGATTTTCATTGGTATCGGCAGTTTTTTAGCAGTTATTTCACACGTTCTGTTGCATAACATATTGATGTGACTCGGAAACCCATCATGTTAAACCTTTCGGGTGGGGCTACTGGCATTTGGCTCTCATTTTCACATTCCCACAGTGAATATATTGGTTTGGCTGTGAGGCAAAAATAGTCGCCACTTCTCCTTTTCAATCACAAAAACAGTCACGACACCGTATCGCATATTTCGTCGGTGGCGTTGGGCAAAGGTACAAGGTTGAGTAAGGCACAGATCCCGCAGCGTTAATTGGTTAAACCAGTGTACACACTGAATCAAATTTTCGATAAGGAACATTAACGATGAAACATTCAGTACTGGCCAGTGCTATTTTTAGTGCTAGCTTCCTCGCTCAAGCGGGCGTGACAATGAACCCACAACCAGACCCAGATAATCCTGGGGGATACGTTTTGTTGCGTTCAGAAGTTCAGGCCGCAGAATCAATGAAAGTGACAGACCCTATGTATGACGTATGGGCGCAAGCGCTTAGGACGGAATCAAATGCAGTCGTAGATGCCATTGATTCAGGGTTGGCATCTAACCCGGATAATGTAAAACGTGCTGAAAGGGTATTCACATCATCAGATTGGCAATTCCTGACGCAAATGGCCGCTCCTGAGTATACCTACACGCGTTTTCTTAAAGCGATAGGTAAGTTCCCGGCATTCTGTGGCGATTACACTGATGGTCGTGATGCCGATGCTATCTGTAAGAAATCCATCATTACTGCTTTTGCTCACTTTTCTCAAGAAACCGGCGGACACATTGCCGTTGATAATGTTTGGGATAACCCTTTAGCGTTGGAAGAATGGCAGCAGGCTCTGGTGCATGTCCGTGAGATGGGGTGGTCCGAAGGTCAGGAAGGTTATACGACCGGGTGTGGGCAAACCGATTGGCAAAACGCGCGTTGGCCTTGTGCAGCGGGTCAAGGCTATTTCGGTCGTGGTGCTAAACAGCTTTCCTACCATTTTAACTATGGCCCTTTCTCTGAAGTCATGTTCGATGGCGATGCCACCGTATTACTGAACAATCCTGCGCTTGTCGCGGATTCATGGTTAAACCTAGCGTCTGCAATTTGGTTCTTTTTGACGCCTCAAGCACCAAAACCCGCCATGTTGCATGTTATCGACCGTACATGGGCACCTTCTCAGCGCGAGACCGATGCAGGTATTGGTTATGGGTTTGGTACCACTATTAATATCATCAATGGTGGTATTGAATGTGGTGAGCAAAACAAAGACAAAGGCCAGCCAGTAAACCGAATTCGTTATTGGGAAGGCCTTGCTGCCCACTACCAAATCCCCATTGAAGCGGATGAAGCGAATACCTGTTGGCAACAAACGCCATACGGTAGCTTGAACCTCAATGGCGCGACGGATGTGCTCTATACCAATTGGGAGCAGGATTACACTTACACCCCAGGTTTCCCCGTTTCTTTCCAATGTAAGTTGGTGGGTTATCAAACCGCGTATTCTGCGCTCGTCCCGGGTGACTATGAAGCATGTGTCACCAATAAATATGGTTCGCATCAGGGCTATCCGAGCGTGAGAGTGATTGATGATGCGGGTCCTGTCACGGGTAAGCCTGTTTTCAATGGAGTTGATAACACGAGCGTACGTCAAAACGCAGCGTTTAATCCTTTGGACGGCGTGAGTGCCAGTGACAAAGAAGACGGTAGTTTGACAGCGAGCATCGTTGTTGAAGGCGCTGTTGATACAACCCGTTTGGGCACCACAGGTTTAGTGTACTCGGTGACAGATGCCGATAATAACGTCACGACAGCTAACCGCACGGTAGAAGTGTTCAGCGATAAGCCTGTGTTCGTGGGCACTGACAATGCCAGCATCAAAGTTGGTGCAGCGTTTAATGCGCTGAGTGGTGTGTCTGCCAGTGATACTGAAGACGGTGACCTTACATCTGCCATTAAGGTTATGGGACAAGTCGATACAGCGACTGTCGGCACGTATACCTTGACCTATTCAGTGGCAGATAGTGCCAACCAGTCAGTCTCTGTTTTGCGCACGGTTGAAGTAACCAGTGATAGCGTATGTGTTGTAACTGCTTGGGATTCAACATCGACCTATAACACCGGCGACGTTGTTAGCCATGCTGGAAAAACGTGGAAAGCTGGCTGGTGGACTCAAGGTAAAGAACCTGGCACGACAGGACCGTGGGGCGTTTGGACTGAAACGAGCGACAGCAGTTGTGGCGGCGATGTGACACCAAATCCCGATCCAACACCAACACCAACACCAGATCCTGAGCCAACACCGACACCAGACCCAACGCCAGATCCTACACCGGGTGACTCGACTTGGAATGCAACAGCAGTCTACGGCGGCGGTGATCAAGTGACGATAAATGGCGTGACTTACCAAGCGAAGTATTGGACTCAGGGTGATGACCCTACAGCCAGCGGAGAGTGGGGGCCTTGGCAAGTTATCTAAATTAGGAAAAATAACCGATAAAGGCTGCGTTTTTACGTGGCCTTTTCTTTGTCTGTTGAGAACAAGGTTCAAAGAACGCCGAATAGATTAGTTGCAACTGAAGAGTTGTTGGTTTTTATTGCTTTTAAAACAATAGGTTGGAAGCGAGGTGCGGCAGTGAGGAGTGTGGTTTTGGACAGTTTTTCAAGGATGTAATCTGATAAAAGGTATCATAAAAAAAATACTAATATCAGTCTTGTTAATAATATTTCTGTTCCTATAATGCTGAAAACCGGAGCGTCTGCCAACGCTCCGGTTTTTTTGTGCCTGCTCATTGGTGAATGTTTGCACTATCTGCCAATAGTGAAATGTCTCATGAGCATATGTCCGAAAGGGCAACGTCTTAATCAGTAAGGAAAAGACACATGCGTATCGAACAAGACTTGAAGTTGGGTTTCAAAGATGTACTGTTTCGCCCGAAACGTTCTACCCTAAAAAGCCGCTCTCAAGTTGAATTAACCCGCGATTTTACATTCAAGCACAGTGGTCGTCAATGGTCTGGTGTACCAGTTATTGCTGCGAACATGGATTCAGTCGGCTCATTCAAAATGGGCAAGGTGCTTGCTGAGCATGGTTGTATGACGGCAATTCACAAGCATTACACCGTTGAAGACTGGGCGGCGTTTGTTGCTGATGCTGATGTGAAGACACTAAACAATGTGATGGTGTCTACCGGTACGTCTGACGCTGATTTTCAAAAAACCAAAGATATCATGGCATTGTCTGATGAGTTGATCTTCATCTGCATCGACATTGCTAACGGTTATTCTGAGCATCTTGTTCAATACGTTGAGCGTGTACGTGCGGCATTCCCTGACAAAGTGATCAGTGCAGGTAACGTTGTGACTGGCGACATGGTTGAAGAGCTTATTCTTGCGGGTGCAGACATCGTGAAAGTGGGTATTGGCCCAGGTTCAGTATGTACCACTCGTGTGAAAACGGGCGTAGGTTACCCGCAACTTTCTGCCATTATTGAATGTGCGGATGCTGCGCACGGCCTTGGTGGTCGTATCATCGGTGACGGTGGTTGTTCATGCGCGGGTGACGTGTCTAAAGCCTTTGGTGGCGGTGCTGATTTCGTGATGCTTGGCGGTATGCTAGCAGGCCACGAAGAAAGCGGCGGTGAAGTGATTGAACAAGACGGTAAGCAGTTCATGAAGTTCTACGGTATGTCTTCTGAAAGCGCGATGGCGAAACACTCTGGTGGCGTTGCAAAATACCGCGCGGCAGAAGGTAAAACCGTGCTGCTTCCATTCCGCGGCACAGTGAATGACACTATTTCTGACATTCTTGGCGGCGTACGTTCTACTTGTACTTACGTTGGTGCTGCGCAACTAAAAGAACTCACAAAACGCACCACGTTCATTCGCGTTCAAGAACAAGAAAACAACGTGTTCGGTAAAGAATAAATCCGAAAAAGCAGATAAGAATTGTTGAAACAACCATAAGTTATAAGTTGGTTGGTTAAAATAATGCCACCCATTAGGGTGGCATTATTGTTTTTAGCGTTTCAATTATACTGTGGTGAAATCAAAGATATCTGCGGTTACATGGTCTGCATTAAACTGCTTGAGTGTAATGATTGTATTGTCGCCATCAAAGGTAATCACTGTTGATGCGCCCACTTGTTCAGCATTGACTTGAGAAAAACGCGTAATCAAAGAGGCATCGATTTCAATGGTGTCTTGGAACCTATTGAAGTCTTGAATGGTGTCATGACCATCACGGTCGCGAAAAACAAAAACGTCCTTGCCTGTGCCGCCGATGAGGTAATCGTCACCATTATGGCCCATGATGCGATCACTGCCATCTTGGCCTGCCAATTTGTCATTGCCAAGGCCACCCATCAGGATATCACTGCCTGAACCGCCCCATAAAGTATCATTTCCATCATGACCGGCAAGGTAATCGTCCCCAGCATTGCCCCCGAGAATGTCGTCGCCACCGCCACCATAAACAGTGTCGTTGCCATCACCACCCCAAACGCTATCATTTCCTTCATTGCCATTTAACGTATCGTCGCCGAGCCCACCACGCAAAATGTCATCACCAGTCCCACCAACGATTGTGTCCATACCATCGCCGCCGTCAATTTCGTCGTTATCGGCACCGCCATTGAGGTTGTCGTTGCCATCTCCCCCAAACATACGGTCGTTACCATTGCCGCCGCGTAAATTATCGTTACCAGTACCGCCCGACATCCAGTCATCGCCATTGGCACCAGCGAAATTGTCATCACCTTGGTTGCCTTTGATGATGTCGTTGCCCCACCCGCCGTCACCATAGTCGTTGCCATAGCCGCCTTGGATGGTGTCCTCGCCATAACCACCCCAGATACCATCATCGCCGTGGCCGCCTTGAATGTTGTCGTTGCCGTTGTCACCTTTGATGATGTCGTTGTCGCCACCACCGTGGATGCGATCATCGCCGTCACCACCGAGCAACATGTCTTCGCCAGTGTCGCCGAATATTTTGTCGTCGCCAGCACCGCCGTTTATGTTGTCATTGCCCCCATTTCCATGGAGGTAGTCATTGTCATCACCGCCATCGATAGCGTCATCTCCTTGACCACCATCAATATAGTCTGCGCCGATACCGCCTGAAAGGGTGTCGTTGCCACCATTGCCGTAGATTTCGTCCGCACCAGCGCCACCATTAATGACGTCATCACCTTCACAGTCATCGATGTTATACAGCGTGACATTATCAATCAGTGCACCAAACCCATCTGCAGCGCCATGGCCACTGAAGCTGACTGTGATGGATGAGGTGCTTTGAGGTATCGCTACCTGACCGTCAAACGTTTGGTAGATATCAATGTTCAATTCATTTTTGATAGACTTAGAAAACAGGACATTGCCGTCTTGGTCTGTTACGTCGATAGTAAAACCACTGGTTTTATTATCTCCGTCTTTAATTCGACTGGCATAATCAAATGAAAGATTGAAAGTGGTATCACTATTTGTTGTTAGGTATGCAACATTGACAGTCTGTTCAATAGATTCACCAGCAAGGTCGACTTCCATGACAGTATTTGTCACTGCATTGTGTGGCGTGCCGATAAACGAGCCTTGTTGCATTTCTACGGTACTGCCGTTGGACGAGTGCCATCCAACCAGTTCTGTTTCGTCGAGTAAGGCCCATTCATTCCCGGCGTTACTGCCCCAAGCTTCAAAGTTGCCGTTAACTAACAAGTTTGGAGAATCACCATAAATGATGTCATTGCCCGCGCCGCCTTCAATATCGTCGTCGTGACAACCGCCAGAAATCGTGTCGTTACCGTCACCGCCGTCAATAATATCGTTGTCATCACCAGCCCAAAGGTCATCATCACCAGCTCCGCCGATCAGCGTGTCTTCGCCAGTAAAGCCTTCAAGTTTGTCGTTACCTTCACCGCCGTTCAGGTAATCGTCACCTGCTTGGCCAAACAACATGTCATCTCCATCGTCGCCATACATGGTGTCGGCGCCATCGCCACCTAGTAGTGTGTCATTGCCTTCATCGCCATGCAGAAGGTCGTCGCCATTCTGACCTGACATGTAATCATCGCCAGTGCCGCCATTTTGGGTGTCATTGCCTTCGCCACCCCAAAGCACATCATTACCTTCTTCGCCGTTTAATATGTCGTTACCGTCATCGCCGAATAGAATGTCATTATCATTGCCACCATAAATGAGGTCGTCGCCATTACCACCAAACAAGCGGTCATCACCATCACCACCGTAAAGCTCATCCACACCATCTTGACCATAGAGAAAGTCGTTACCGCTGCCGCCGTATAGAAAGTCATCGCCATCGAAGCCTTCAAGCCGATCATTCCCTTCGTCGCCGTAGAGGTAATCGACATCTAATCCACCGCGAAGATGATCGTCTCCCTCACCGCCATGTAATTCATCACCGTCTTTCCCACCAATAAGTGTGTCGTTACCGGCTCCACCATAAATTGTGTCTGCGCCACCGTCAGCACGAATGAAGTCGTCACCATCGTGGCCATAGATGATTTCGGCATCATCAGTCGCAATTATGATGTCGTCGCCATTTGTACCGTTGATTATATTGGTCATAGTCCGTCCTTAGTCTTGTCTTTTACTACCTCTAACGACGCAGTAAGTGATGGCCGCAGGTGTGTTGCGATGATGTTACGGTAGGGGATTCACACACACAAGGTGAGGGAATTTAGGGCGAGGGCTTAAAATTAGAAATACCTAATGCAGGTCGGGAGTGAAGACTGATAAAAGACTTAGTCTCCTCGCGGCATTGAATTCATTCAGAACTAATGAATATTAGGCTTTTATGTACGTGAATGTTGATTTTCAAAGGGTTAGTGTGGTTTTGTATTGTCGTTTTACTCTTTTTTACACAGGTTTGGATGTGCAGATACTGTCAGTATGAAAATAATGCGAAATTCCCATTTCTGAGCGAGGAGGTCATGGCTAACACTTGGGTGTAAGGGCTTGGCTTGGAATTTTTGCGAGGACACTTAGTGGTATAGTGTCACTTCAGAATGAAATAGGGTCTAACAAGGAGCGTTAAATGGCTGAATGTGATCAGGTTATTCAGGCGTTGAAAAAGCAGCTAAAAGCCAGAGGTGTCAACTACCAAGATATTGCTGAAGTGCTTGATCTCAGTGAAGGGTCTGTAAAGCGGCTTTTTGCTAATGGAGGCAGTTTGAGTTTGGAACGCCTCAGTGCCGTGTGCAAACTGGTCGATATGGAAATGGCGGAGTTATTTAAACTCGCCTCAAAAGACAGCCAAAGCTTAACCACATTAACGTGGCAGCAAGAAGAAGAATTGGTGGCTGACAAAGCTTTGCTGTTGGTGGCTGTATGTATCACGAATGGGTATCGCTTTGATCAAATCCTTGAGCAATACAGCCTACCTGAAACCGTATTGATCCAGAAAATGGCGCATTTAGACCGCTTGAATCTGATTGAGCTTCAACCCGAGAATCGCATTAAACTCAAAATTTCGCCCTCATTTTCATGGGTTGCTGGAGGGCCTATCCAACAGTTTTTCCAGCAACAAGTGATCAGCGCGTTCTTCCAATCTCGCTTTGCGGGAGAGGAAGAGAAACTCGTAATGTCTACGGGGCTGATGTCGTTGCCGACAAACTACAAATTTCAGCAACGTATTCAACGTCTGGTGAGTGAGTTTTATGATTCATGTAACCAAGATACGGATTTAACGATGCAAGAACGCCATGGCACCTCAATGGTGGTTGCGATGCGTCGCTGGACGTTCCCGCTTTTCGATGAATACGAATAGCGAAACAAAAATCACGCCACTCATCGTTCTACACTTCATATCAATTAACGCTAAGATTTTGGGCGCTTAATCGCGATGGCGCTCCCCGCATTGGTCGGTGTTTCCAGTAAGTGATGGGCGACTTGTATTTCGTCAACCAATGCTTGGGTCTGGGCTAAAAAAGGCGCAGCCCTATGTGCTTGCATGTCCACGTGTAAGAGCAAAGTTTCCATGGTGGCTAATTCGTCATGCGTTTGCGCGTGATACATGGTCAGAAACAGTCTTAGCTTCTTGTTATCACTTTCTAACAATTGCCCCTGGATAAGAATGGGCTCGGCTTCGGCGACTTCTTTTTGGTAAGTCACCATGCTTTGTAGGGTATAGATGGAAACGCATTGCGCTTCTCTAAACGCTTTATCCAGACCAATACGCAGCATAAAGGCATCAATTGCCTGACTGAACGCCACCACATAATAGGCATCATTCATGTGCCCGTTATAATCAATCCATTCTGGTAAAACAGGACTTTCGAATAACAGGATCCTATCCGCTTGGTTTGGCATTTTTACTCCTTGCTCACGCAAATCTTATGGTTGGCTTCTATGCTAGGCATAAAAGGACAGTACCTTTGATCAAAATCGTATAGAACTTGATTTTTTTCGACGTGTTAGTGGAATGAGGAGACGAAAGGTGTTTGGTGATCCTTCTAGGTCGAAAATACAAAAGATTCATTTCCTGTTGTTGCCGGGCTTCTCTTTGTTTGGGCTAACCGCCATGTTAGACCCTTTGCGTCATGCTAATCGCACGCAGGGTGAAGCGTTATACGAGTGGCAACTTATCTCAGAAAGCGGGGGGCTTATCTCAAGTAGCGACAGCATTGAGATAATGACGCATACCCACCTTGATGCCGTTGAAAAATGTGAAACATTAATAATTTGCTCTGGCAGTGATCCTGATTTGGTGAATACACCGGCCTTGTTAGGTTTTATTCGTCAGCAGAGTCACTTTGGGGCCGATATAGGGTGTCAGGATACGGGCACTTATATTGCAGCCGCTGCTGGGATCTTGGATGGTTATCGTGCAACCATGCACTGGGAAAACCATGAAACGACGCAGGAGGCTTTCCCTAATGTAACGCTTGTTCAAGAGTTGCTGGTCATCGACAGAAAACGTTTTTCTTGCCCTGGGGCCTTATCTGGATTGGATATGATGCTCTATCTGATCAGAACACAGCATGGGCAGGAGCTGGCAACCCTCGTGGCGGATGAACTTGTTTATACCCACCAGAGAGAACACAGTGAACCTCAGCGTCGCTCCTTACAAATCCGCTTAGATAGCCGCAATCCTCACCTTATCGAAGCCGTTCAACTAATGGAGAAAAACATCGAAGAGCCGCTGTTAATTGCAGAGTTGGCTGAGGTGATTGGCATTTCCGATAGGGAGTTAGAACGTCTATTTAAACGGCACTTGGCACAAACGCCAAAAGCGTTTTATCGTCAACTTAGGCTAGAGAAAGCCCGTTGGATGCTGCAACAAACCAACGACAGCGTCACGTCGGTGGCGACAGCCTGTGGCTTTGTTTCCCTCTCCCATTTCACCCGCTGTTATCAAGAGCAATTCTCCAAACGCCCTAGCCGAGAAAGATAGATTCTAGGCAACACGCGTGAGTCAACATGTCGGAAATAGATAGCCATGCCTATTTTGCGACATGCCTTCATTTGCGTCTTTTTTAGGTTGGTAAGCATCGGGTTTAGGCAAAAACGTCCGTTTCTAACGTGTAACTCTGAGGGTGCGCAATAAAGAGAACGAGGCATGCCTAGCCAGCCTCTTGTTTTTATTTAACTAAAAAAAGAGCCCTTACGATGAATCAAGACGTCATTATTACTTGCGCCATTAATGGTGCTGGGGATACCGCGGACAAAAATCCAAATGTGCCGATCACACCAGAACAAATTGCCAATTCAGCGATAGAAGCATGGAATGCAGGTGCTGCAATTGCGCATATTCATGTTCGAGACCCAGAAACAAAACAAGGATCGAGACGCGTCGAATTGTACGCCGAGGTCTGTGAGCGTTTGCACGCGTCGAATTGTGACGTTGTGATTAACCTGACGGCGGGCATGGGGGGCGATCTCTATATCGGGCCGGAAGAAAATCCCACTGCCTTTTGTCCAGAAACGGATCTTGTGGGTGGTCTTGAGCGTCTTGTTCACATTGAAGCGCTCAAACCTGAAATCTGTACCCTCGATTGCGGCTCAGTAAATTTCGGAGATAACAACCTTGTGTATGTCTCAACGCCAGACATGCTTAGGCGTGGCGCTGCACGTATTAAAGAGCTTGGTGTCACTGTCGAACTGGAAATTTTCGATACGGGAAATCTTTGGTTTGCTCTGCAAATGATGAAAGAAGGCTTGCTTGATGACAACGCCATGTTCCAGCTGTGTCAGGGCATTCCTTGGGGGGCACCACCGGACTTTACGCTATTGAAAGGCATGGTGGATATGTTGCCAAATCACAGCCAATGGACAGCGTTTGCGTTGGGTCGTAACCAGTTGCCATGGGCGGCGCAGTCAGCCTTGTTAGGGGGTCATGTTCGAGTGGGCTTAGAAGACAATTTGTATCTCGAAAAAGGCGTGTTGGCGACAAATGGCCAATTGGTAGAACGCGCCGTCAATCTTATCGAAAACATGGGGGCGCGTGTTTTAAGCCCAACTGAAGCTCGTGAAAAATTGCGACTTCGTGGCACGCAATAGGAGGTTGATGATGGCGCGTCCGAATCCGGAACAAGTTTCAAAGGTGGGTGTCATTGGCACGGGTGTTATTGGTGGTGCTTGGGCCTTGCATTTCCTTCGCATGGGCATGGAGGTGGTCGCGTATGACCCCGGCCCTAATGCAAAAGAAAAGCTTCTAACCATGGTCGACAATATTTGGCCCACCATCGAAAAGCTGGGCTTGAGAGAAGGCGCAAGCAAAGACAAATTGCGTTTTGTTGATTCCTTAGAATCTCTTGCTAATCAGGTTGAAGTTATTCAAGAAAGTACGCCAGAGCGAATGGATGCCAAGCGTAGTTTATTCGCAGAACTTGATCGCATCGTACCCGCTGATGTGGTGATTATCTCCAGCACCTCAGGGTTTGCCATGACTGATATGGCTCGTGAGCTTGAAGCTCAGCCAGATAGGTTTGTGGTCGGTCATCCCTTTAACCCGCCTTATCTCGTGCCTTTCTGTGAAGTCTGTGGTGGAGAAAGAACCAGCCAAGAGGTGGTTGATTGGACCGCTGCGTTTTACGAGGCCACGGAAAAACAAGTCGCCAAAATGGACAAAGAACTGCCGGGCTTTATTGGTAACCGCTTACAAGAAGCGCTATGGCGTGAAGCCCTCCATATGGTGGCAAACAAAGAATGCTCCGTCGAAGATATCGATAAAGCAATTGCCTATGGGCCGGGTTTGCGTTGGGCCATTATGGGGCACTGTTTAACCTTCCATTTAGGCGGCGGGCAAGGGGGGATGGCGCATTTATTGGATCACTTTGAGGATGCGTTAGAAGAACCATGGACACGTCTGAAAGCGCCAAAACTTACACAAGAATTGAAAGATGACATGGTGGCGGGTTGCTTGACGCAAGCCAATGGTGCGTCCATTGATGAATTGGTGCAAGAGCGCGATGATTGCCTTATTCGAATTATGCAAACGCTCAACGAGTATCGCCAAGAAAAAGGGATAAAGCGTTAAGTGTTTGAAGTATTAACGTTCGGAGTGGCGGTTTGGCATGGGTCTAAAAGAGGTGGAAATGAAATTGTAAAGCGAGAAAGAAAGCTCACTCACTCAAAATCATAGCAAAGGAGGATTTGCTGATGTCGTCTACTCCTCAAGAAGGCTTTGAAGCCGCAGAGACTAGGATGTTTAAAGCTGAAAAGCTTGCCCCATCAGGACCATTTAAAGGTATGCATAAGGGGATGACGATATCTTCGTCTCTGATGGTACTCGTGTTCGTGTTTTTTACGGGAGTGAACACGGAATTTGCGGGTGAGATATTTGGCAGTGTTCGTTCTTGGATTGAAGTGACGTTTGGTTGGTATTACATGGTGACCATCGTTTTCTTAATCGCGGTTTGTGTTTTTATCGTGTTTAGTCGATTCGGTAGCGTGCGTTTAGGCGATGATGATAGCAGGCCGGATTTTACCAACTTCGCGTGGTTTTCGATGCTTTTTTCAGCGGGTATCGGTATTGGTATTTTATTCTTTGGCGTTGCTGAGCCGATCTTCTACCTCGATAACAGCGGGGCATTTGGTTATCCGAATAATCCCTATGCCGACATGGCGGGCGCCGAGGCCATTGGCTACGATCGCGCAGTAGATGCGCTGAGAGTCACTTTCTTTCATTGGGGTTTTCATGGCTGGGCAGTCTATGTGATTGTCGGTATGTCATTGGCCTACTTTGCTTATCGTAAAAAATTGCCATTAGCACTGCGCTCCGCACTCTATCCATTCATTGGCGATCGTATTTATGGACCCATCGGACACATGGTCGATATTTTCGGTGTGCTAGGGTGCGTTTTTGGTGTTGCAACCTCACTGGGATTGGGTGTCAGCCAGATGTCCGTCGGGCTTGAAAGGCTGTTTGGTATTGACCCAGGTATCTCGACTCAACTTACCCTGATTGCTTTAATTACGATCATTTCCATTTTATCCGCTCTGTCTGGGGTGGGCCGCGGTATCAGAATCATTTCTCAGTGGAATATTATTGTTTCTATTATTGTCGTTGCGCTGTTTTTGTTTGGTGGGCCAACAGGCTGGGTATTAGGTGCTTTTGGTTCTGCAGTTGGGGATTATCTCGCAAACTTTATTCAAATGGGACTTTGGTTTCCGGAAGAAGAAGGCCCAGCGAATTGGCAAAACGGCTGGACTGTTTTTTACTGGGGCTGGTGGTTAGCGTGGGCACCCTTTGTTGGATTGTTTATTGCGCGAATTTCTCGAGGTCGAACCTTAAGAGAATTTGTGATTGGTGTGCTTCTCGTGCCGACAACTATCATCTTCGTGTGGCTAGGTATCTTTGGTGGAACCGCACTTTATCAAGAGCTGACAGCCAGTTCTGGAGTTGGCACTGCGGGGATCATTGATCTTGTTAATGCGTGGAACTTGCCTGAAGCGTTATTCGCTAACGCTGATGGGATCTTTGGTAACGGTGCTCTCGGTTGGATCGTGTCTGCCATGATGGTTTTTCTTCTCATGAGTTGGTTCGTCACCTCTTCGGACTCAGGCATCGTCGTGTTAACGACCATTTTGTCTTTAGGGAATGAAGATCCGCCAAAAACATTCCGCGTTTTTTGGGGGGTTGTTGTTGGGTTAGTTGCTGCAGCCCTGTTAGTCGCAGGGGGGTTGAGCGCGCTGCAAACCGCCAATATTGCAGCGGCTTTGCCTCTTAGCTTGGTGATTATTCTGATGACGCTCGGTGTGCTTAAATCGCTCTTCAACGACGTTAGTGGTTTGGGGAAAGGAACCGATGGTGATAATGAAACACCGTTAGTCAAAGACGAATAATATTTTTGTTTAATGGCTAAGCTATGAAGATACGGCTGAAATAAGTTGGCCGTATTTTTTGCAGGAGACTCGATGCTATCCTCATCATCCCAGCCCTCTATCCTAAAGGTGCAAAAACCACTAATTGCCGATGATGACGGGGTTTTCACCCTCTCTTTTTTACTGTTACCTGAATATGCCATGGTGTCACTGCTCTCTGCGATTGAACCTTTACGAATAGCAAACCGTTTGGCCGGCAAAACCTTATTTCGTTGGCAATGTTTTAGTGAAGATGGGGAGCCCGTTTTAGCCAGCAATGGTTTAGCGTTGCAAGACTCCTTATCAATACATGCCAGTGAAAAACCTCGTAACCTTTTTGTGAATGCCAGTTTCCATCCAGAAAAACACGCGTCAGAGACATCTATAAAATGGCTGCGAGAGCTACATCGGCTTGGTTTCATGATCGGTGCGCTTGATACGGGCTGTTACTTGCTCGCCAAAGCCAAGCTATTAGAAGGCTATCCAATCACCTTGCATTGGGAAGCGAAGCCTTGTTTTCAAGAGCGTTATCCTGAGCTTGAAATCAGTGACGAGCTATTTGAAATTCAGGGTAAGCGCGTTACCTGTGCCGGTGGCACCGCCGCAACCGACATGATGTTGTATTTAATCGACGCCTATTTTGAGCCAGAACTCGCGATCCTTGTGTGCGAGCAATTAATTAAAAGTGCTGCGAGAAACCAAACTGACCATCAAAGAGCCAGCCAAGCCGAAAAGCTCAAATTACACCACCCTAAAATGGTAAAAGCCTTAGCGTTAATGGCTGCTAATATTGAAACCCCCTTAGCCACATCGGATTTGGCTGACCACCTAGCTATTTCTGTTAGGCATCTGGAAAGGCTGTTCTTACAATATTTAGCCTGTTCTCCGTCTGCGTATTATGTGCAAATGCGAGTGGAGCACGCGCGGTATCTGTTGTCTGACTCTGGGCTCAGCATCGCGGATATCGCCTTAGCGTGTGGCTTTAGCTCTACCGCCCATTTTAGCCGTCGTTATCGTGCACTTTATGGCACGACGGCCAGCCAATACCGCTCGGGTATTCAATAATTGAATCTCGGCGAAATTAAAGCGCGTCCCTTTCAAGCACCCTTATTCGAGATAAGAGTTCATCTCTGTCGATATAGCAGCCTTGTAAGTGTCTTGAGCCTGTTTTTAGGTCAAACGCATTGCGTGCGTGTAAGACGCGGCGGTTATCAAAGACGATCAGGTCACCGCCATTAAGGCGATGGAAAAACTGAAACTCTTCCTCTCGGGTTAACCGAATAAAACAGCGATATGCTTTATACAGGGCGAGGGTTTGGTGTGCGGGCACATCAATGGGGCCCCTGAGAAAATTAGCAAGGCGAACTTCAACAACCTGATCATTTTCATCAACCACAATGGCTTTACCGCGAAAGCGATAATCACTGTGTTTGTCCTTGTTGTAAAAGGCCATCGGTATGCTGGATAGGCTCTTAAACTCTTCGGGATAATGCTCGCGCATGTGTTCGGCTATTTTAAAGCCATCGACCAAAATGGACTCTCCGCCGGCAGCATCATTGATTAAACAATGTAAAAACTGCAGACCGGGCTGGAGTTCTCGTGTGGGTAAATCGGTATGCAGAGGTAAACGTAAATCGGTATACGCCGAGCTATTTGCATCCGCTTTCGCTTGCACATTAAAAATGGTGCCAAAGTTAGTTTCTCTGATAAAAGAGATGCGATTTGCGACATGAATGAGGGTGTTTGGCTCGGTATCTACGTTTTTAATCAGCGCGATTCCATAGTCCCTTAAATTCTTTAGCCACGCCAAAAGGTGTCGATCACTTTGCATGATGTTGAGGTAAGTGTTAGTGGGTAGGAACTGGTTTATGGCCTCTTTGTCCCACACTTTCGGTTGCCATTGCTTGGCGGCAAGTGCGCTTTCGCTGTAACAATGGCTGAATAACCAACCGGGATGATATTGGCTGCTGTGATCAGCGTGATCCCACTCGATGACAAGTCTGTTGTCTTCAGAGAGATAGGCTTCTTGCGGTTTAATGGTTTCGGGGACATCACAAATCTCAAAGACTTGCTCCCGAGTGAGCGAGGCGATGCATTCTGCACAATGGCAATTGTCCCTTAACCACAGGTAGTGGTATTCACTCTCATGCCCATTATCCCATTCGATCAAAAGCGACTCGCTGCCTAAATCAACACGAACAGGAAGATGTTTGATTGGATAAGGCGTAAAGGATGCAATTTCTGTGTGCGTATCGGCGACTGTCATCGTGCTTTCCCCGTAAATATCCCAATAAAAAAGAGGGTGATGCGTTGAGTCATCTTATTACGAGGATTCAGGATTTTCGTGATACCCAGTCGACATCATTTTGCACCAATCCGACATGTTTTCATGGGCAGTTTTATCGTTGACAACGTTCAGCCAATCTATAAGCCAATAACGTCTGCGAAAAAGTAACTGCCAACGCCCACCAACACGACGTTTCGGTGAGAAGGTGTCACATGATGCGACGTACCGTTACGTATATTGTCACTTCATGCGTGCCGCTTTTTATTGGCACTGTCTTGTTGCAAGCTTCTGAAAACGCAGAGAGTTAAAGGCGCGATGAACGCAAGCCTTCCCTTCCTGCACATGAGAGAACGAATCTCAAAGAAGCCACGCAATGGAGGCATACGATGCTAAACCAACAGCAAATGACGCAAAGATTCACGACGTGGGGAATGGTATTTCTCACGTTTGTATTTGGCTGGTTTGCACCTGCCGCAATGGCGAGCGGTTTATTAAAACCGATAAACAGCCAACATCAAGACCTCAACATTGAAACCCATAAGGTAGATGTCGTCATAGAAGATGGCTACGCAACGACGTCCATCGAACAAACCTTCCATAACCCGAATGACCAAATCCTTGAAGCACGTTACTCGTTCCCTGTGCCGCAAGAAGCCGTGGTGGGCGAATTTATCTACTGGATAAACGGCACGCCAGTGATTGCCGAATCGGTGGCGAAAGACAAAGCGAAAAAGATCTATGAAGAGCAAAAAGCACAAGGCAATGCGACGGCATTGACTGAAAAAGACGGATACAAAACGTTTGAGATGCGTGTCTTTCCTGTTCAGCCTCAGCAGAGTGTGAAGGTGAAGCTGGTTTATCTGCAAGATGCGTTAATTGACCATGGCATTGGCCGTTACGTGTATCCCATGGAAGAGGGCGGTGTTGATGAAGCGCGAGACAGCTTTTGGACCCGTAATGATGCGGTCGAGCAGGATTTCTCGTTTAACGTCACGTTGAAATCTGCGTATCCCGTTGATGGTGTGCGTTTGCCTTCGCACCCTAACGCAGCACTTACACAAGAAGCATTAGGTGAGCACACGATTTGGAAGGCGCAAGTAGCGAACCAAGCGTCAGGCGCGGTTGAAGAGGAAGGCGTGACAGCATCACCTTCTGCACCCGCGTACAGGTTGGATCAAGACATTGTGGTTTACTGGCGTCTACAAGACGGGTTACCTGGTCGTTTGGACATGGTTGCGTACCGTAACCCTGAAGAATCAAAGCGCGGCACGGTGAAACTTACCTTTACGCCCGGTGATGATTTGGGCCCCGTTACTCAAGGGCGTGATTGGGTCTTCGTATTAGACAAATCAGGATCGATGTCTGGCAAATATAATACTTTGGCAGAAGGGGTTCGACAGGGGCTGAACAAACTGCCACAGCAAGACCGTTTTCGTGTTGTGATGTTTGATAACACAACGTATGACCTTACCAACGGCTTTCTGTCAGCCAACAAGGAAAACGTGGAAAAAGCCTTGAGTGAAATCTCTGCCATGCAGCCGAGTAACGGCACCAACCTCTATGAAGGTTTAGGTGCAGCGGTGCGTAAACTGGATGCCGACCGTCCAACAGGTATTGTGCTGGTGACCGATGGTGTCGCGAATGTTGGGGTGACGGAGAAGCGAAAGTTTTTCCAAATGATGGAGAAATACGATGTCCGCTTGTTTACCTTCATTATGGGTAACAGTGCGAACACTCCACTATTGGTGCCGATGACCAAGTTATCAAATGGTGTTGCTACATCCGTTTCGAACGCTGACGATATCATGGGGCACTTGCTTAATATCTCTAGCAAACTAACGCATCAAGCGTATCGCGACATTCAATTGGATATCGACGGTGTGAAGGTAAAAGATCTGACACCAGAAGCTATCAGCAGCTTATATCGCGGTGAGCAACTGACGGTATTCGGCCACTACTTTAAAGCCGGCACTGCCGACGTCACTTTGAGCATGAAAGTGAATGGCGAGACGCGTCGTTATACCACCAAGGTATCGTTACCAGAGAAAACGTTGCGTAACCCTGAACTTGAGAGAATGTGGGCATTCTCAGCGATTCGAGATCTTGAAGCGCAGATGGATTACCTAGAGCAGAAAGATGCCGACAAAGAACAAGCGATAGAAGACATCGCTGTCGAGTATGGTTTATTGACGGACTACACCTCGTTGCTGGTGGTTGAAGAAGATGTATTCCAACAGATTGGTGTTGATCGAAATAACCAAGCACGCGTGCAGAAAGAACAGCAAGCACGACAAACGCGCCAAGCTCAGAATGTTCAACCTACCCAAGCCGACACAAGTCAGCCAATGTTCACCCAACCTGCACCAACCCATTCGCGTAGTGGCGGTGGAAGCAGTGGTGGCAGCATGAGCTGGATGGTGTTTATGTTGCTAGGACTGGGGATGTTTGGGCGATGGGGGTTAGCTAACAAGCGATAGTGGCATTTTGTACAGAAACAGGGCGCTCGAGCGAGGGTCCTGTTTCATTTGTGACGTCACCAACAAAGAGTATTCTTGATTAAGAACTGGCATGTTTTTTTCTTCCATCGAAATCAAAATAAGTCTTTACAATGGCCCTGACTAGCGTAATATTGCCCTCGCTCTGTAAGTCAGAGTTATTAATAAAGCGTAAAGTAAAAGTAAAACCTCAGATTTCGTCACTAGTTGTAGTTCTCTGTGTTTCCCTTAGCTTCATCGTCACATTAAATAATTCCAGCACAGTGCATCGCATTAATGCGAATATTTTTTGAATTAAATATAAGGGACACAAAATGTCTAACAAAACAACTGGTCTAGTAAAGTGGTTTAACGAAGATAAAGGTTTCGGTTTCATCACTCAAGACAACGGCGGTGCTGACGTATTCGTTCACTTCCGTGCAATCGCTTCTGAGGGTTTCAAAACTCTTTCTGAAGGCCAAAAAGTATCTTTCGAAGTTGAGCAAGGCCAAAAAGGCCCACAAGCTGCTAACGTAGTAGCTCTATAATTTCGAAAGTCGGCGCAAATGGTTTTACCATTTGCGCTACTTTTTTATCTGCGCCATCTGAGTTACCTCCTCGCTACACCCTCAAAAAGCACCGCACTCTCTCTTAGCTCAACTATTTCTTCAATACTCCCTAGTTAGATACTGTTACTCTACTTTCGTTATCTCTGCTTCTGTCTTCACTGTACCTTCTGAAAGACTTCTACTGTCTTGTATGTCTTGTATGTCTTGTATGTCTTGTATGTCTTGAGTTCTATTTCTATCCTGAATATTCACTTTTTTTTCAACAGTTAGTTGAAAATAGCGATCCTAGCTATTTCTTAGCGCGGCATTAGCTTAAGCCCAACCCACCATCCATGACCAGTGTATGACCCACAACATAACTCGCCTGCTCAGAGCTTAACCACAAGATGGCACTAGCAATTTCTTCAGGTATGGCAAACCTGCCATTGGGCACTTGTCTTGCGACCGTTTCCTTTAAGGCACCGCCCAATTCTGCCTGTTGCTGCTCCCAACGAGGCGTCCAAGTAACGCCAGGGGCGACGGCATTGACGCGAATACCTTTACGGATAGCATCAATCGCGACTGAGCGTGTTAGGCCTTCAATGGCATGCTTTGTCGCTGAAAACATAGCTGCGTTTGGGTTAGGGCGAGATCCATTGATTGAACTGACATTGACGATTGAACTGCCCTCGGACATGAGGTTGAGCTCATAACGTAGGCATAGTGCAGGTAACCAGAAATCCCCAATCATGGTGCTATAGAGGGCATCAATCGGCACGTTCCCATAGTCGCCACGGGATTCAAGTGGCGGGGCTGCGTTGTTGATGGCGACATCGAGATGACCATAATTCTCGCGTATATAACCGAAGAAGCGGTCAACTTGTTGAACGTCTTTCAGGTCAACAGGGAGATAATCAATCGAGGACAAGTGAGGATAGCGAGCCAGCACCGTGTTCCATTTCTCTTCATTGCGAGAGCAGGTAATGACTTTGAATCCCGCATGATGAAATGCAAGGACTGTGTGAAGGCCAATACCGCTGCTGCCTCCCGTGACAAGGGCTATTTTCATGAGCGCTCCATTTGGAGAGTGAGAAGCGCTTGGCTAGCGGTGGGTAAATAAATCGTCCAGCAGTAATTTCTTTGTTCCGCGGACTTTTCTCTGTTCTTCGTGTTCTTCGTGAAATTGCTGCTCGCCAAGCATGACAAGAATATCAAAAAAGTAACTAGCGCTACCTCTTTGATTATTCATTGTTTTAAGCATAGCATCGCTGAAAATTTCTGGGTCGTTATGGATTAAGTCTGATGCGATTTTTCCAATTTGCTGGCAGCAATAGGTGGTTCTTGGCTTGTCTGCCGTGTGGGCGTAACTGACGCATGTGGTCCACTCCTCGCTTCGAAGTGACTTCCAAATATGGTTAGCGATTTGCAGGCGTTCCTCGAGAGGGGTATTCGATAATGATTTTATCAAGTATGTGTTTTTGGATTGAGCGACTCGACTTTTTACTCTGTCGGACTCGACAAAGGTGTTGGTTAGCATCGGCATTGAAACCAGATAGACCAATAGGGTTACGCTAAGAGCCGCGATAAAGAATGCATCTTGCGTTAAGCCAAAATAGACACAACTGGCGATGGTGATCGCTGAAAACACTAAGAACGCTAGCGAAATAACAAGGCGCGCGCGCCATTTGGAAGTAGCAATAAAGTCAGGCATGCTTTTGTTAAGTGCCTGTAAGGACGCACTTTTAAAGGTCATGTCTGGGAGTTTAGGGACAGGGAATTGCTCCTGATGCATCACAAGTCTCCACATAAAAAGAATGCCTTATCAACACCATACGTCTTTGGACATGAAAAACGTTAATACATATCAACGAAACGAGCGATATTCGTGATATGTGCATCAAGTGCTGGTTTTCAGGGTAAGTTAGTCTCCTTGACCTTGCTGAATCCACCCTTGTTCGATTGCGTATTTCACTAGCCCTGCGGTGGATGTAACCCCAAGTTTCTTTTTGACGCGTAGGCGATGTGTTTCAACGGTTCTTACGCTGATGTCGAGCTCTCTGGCGATGGTTTTATTACACGCGCCATTGGCGATGAGAACCAAGACGTCTTTTTCACGAGGTGTGGGAAGGTTATCGTCATTCTCTTTCTGTTCTAAGGCGTTCATACTTTCAAGCAATGTTTCAGAGACACCAGCGCTAAAATATGACCCCCCGTTGGCAATAATATCCAACGCCTGAACCAGTTCTAACGATGATACATCTTTTAGCACGTATCCTTTAGCGCCGCCGCGCATTGCGGCCATGATGTATTCCTTGTTGTTGTGCATGCTCAAGATGACAACTTTAATTTCTGGTGCTTTTTCGCGTAAAACGGAGAGAACGTCTAAGCCCGATTTTTTCGGCATAGAGATATCAGTGAGAAGAATGTCCGGTTTCAGCTCGATCGCTTTCTCGATGGCTGCTTCACCGTCATTCGCGGCGCCCAAAATGGTAAACTGCGGCTGCTTAGACAGTCGCTCCATGAGTCCGTCTTGAAGCAATACATGATCGTCGGCGAGCAGGAGCGTCGTCATCTTTTTTCTCCTTGTTTAACGTTAACTGCCATTTTCTTTTCCTCAGCAATCCTTGCGAGCGTAACTAGTATGAGATGGGGACAATTGCACGAATCTCAGTGCCCTGATTAGGCAGGCTATTGATCGAAAAGGAGCCCTCCAAATTATCGATACGTTCACGCATGTTCTTTAAGCCCATCGACTGGGTTGAATGGTTGATACTATGTTCCTCAAATCCAACGCCATCATCTGCGATAGTCAGCACAATTTCTTGTTCTTCTTGCTGAAGTATGATGTCTACCCCGTTAGCATTAGCGTGTTTCTCGGCGTTATGCAACGCCTCTTGGGCGACCCGATAGAGTGTGGTTTCCGCAAGTTTTGATACTTCTGTCATGTCGAGGTGGTGCTCAAAAATCACCTGCATTCCTGAGCGTTCAGAGACCTCTTTGGCGAGATCTTCTAACGCAGATAGCAAGCCTAGGTCGTCCAAAAGAGCAGGGCGTAAGTCTTTCGATATTCGTCTGAGTTCGCGGACCGCATCATCGAGAGTGGTTTGACCGAGTGCAATGTTGTTGTCACGCTCTTGGTGGGTTTTTGCATCTTTGATGCTGTCCAGGCGGTACTTGACGGAAACCAGCATTTGATTGATGCCATCATGTAACTCTCTTGCTACTCGCGTTCTTTCTTCTTCTTGTGACTCGATAATTTGCCTATTCAGTGATTGCAGCTTTTTGTCGGCTAATTCACGCGCGTTTATGTGAATACTGGTGGCAAGGCTAGCCATGATGCCAATGGTGATCACGAGCGTGATGCCAAGACCGATAAATGTTTTGCTGATGGTTTCATCAATTTTCCCATGAACAGAAGCAACCTGTGTATCGATATCATCAATATACACACCGGTTCCGACCATCCATCCCCACTTATCCAGCCCAATGGCGTAACTCAGTTTTTTGACCTGTTCTTTTCGCGAAGGCTTATGCCAGTAGTAGTCCACATATCCGCCACCTTGCTGCGCAACGCGTATGAGCGCTTGAAGGAGTTTGAAGCCGCGGTTGTCTTGGACATCCCAAATATTCTTCCCAACCATTTCGGGTTGATATGGCAAAACGAGGTTGGTGCCGTCATAGGTATACGCAAAGAAGTAACCATCTTCGCCGTAGGTGAGATTATTCAAAGTATTGATGACAGCTTGTTTAGCTTCATCATCATTTTCGTTAGCGGTGTCATAAATCGGCGCAATAGAGGCACGAGCCAGTTCGACGTATTTGAGCAGTTCTTGTTTTTTGGACAACAAGGTTTCTGAACGGATGAGATTGGCCTGATTCTTAGACAGTGCATCGGATTGAATAACGACGAGCCCAATAATTAGCCCAAACATCAACAATAAGGGTAGCATCGCCAGAATTAAAATCTTGGCTCTTAACCGCGTGCTTATGCCTGATAATTTCGTCAACATGATTTCAATTTTTCTTTAATTCCCACTTAACTACGTAAAAACACGTACGTCGATTACGCATTGCTATGTACGGTAAGTACGTTTTCTAACTGATATTTTTTTATTTGTTGCACCGATAATCTAGACGGTAACAAATTATTAACAGCCCCAATGTGCTCTAAACCTCAACCCGACAAGCAGCATAACAATACATACAAAACAGTGATGCTGCGCACCAAGGAGTGGACAATGAATCGACCAATTTCAACGACATTAAAAGCACTGGCCGTCGCTACCCTCTGTGTCTCAGGCACAGCACTCGCGGACAAAGTGTTACTGAAAACCCCAATCGCATTTGGTACTCATCTACCTGCACTAGGCACGCCGATCAAATGGGTGTCTGAACGAATTGAACCTGTTACTGGAAACACCATCAGAATGAAAGTGTATGAGCCAGGTAAGCTGGTTGCGCCACTTGAAATCCTTGATGCAGTTTCCAGTGGCAAAGTGAATTCTGGATACGCTACTGCTGGCTATTGGCAAGGGAAAATGCCAGCAGCGGCTCTGTTCTCTGCTGTCCCTTTTGGCCCTGAAGCGCCCGAATATATGGCTTGGTTGTTTTATGGGAACGGCTTGAAGTTGTATCAAGGCATGTACGATGAAGCGGGTTACAACGTGAAAGTTCTCCCTTGTGCCATTATCTCGCCAGAGACATCAGGCTGGTTCAAAAAGCCGATTGATAAACCGGAAGATCTAAAAGGTTTGACCATGCGCTTCTTTGGTCTTGGCGGTCAGGTGATGGAGAAGCTGGGCGTGGGCACAGTGCAGCTGCCTGGCGGTGAAATCTTTGGTGCGCTAGAGAAAGGTGCGATCGATGCAAGTGAGTTTTCTCAACCTGCCATCGACCAGCGTTTGGGTTTCCAAAAAATCGTTAAATATAATTACTTCCCAGGTTGGCACCAACAAGCCACGGTCTTTGAGCTTCTAATTAACAAAGACACATGGAACAAGATGGATGAAGACCAACAGTCTGCAGTAGAAACTTTGTGTTTGGCTTCTATGACTAACTCGATTGCTGAAGGTGAATCGATGCAGTTTGAAGCGATGCAAAAGGCGCAGGAGCAAGGCGTAGAGCTTCGCTATTGGAATGACGACATGCTGAACTTGTTCCAAACCACTTGGCTAGATGTCGTGGAAGAGCAGAAGCAAGACCCGTATTTCGACAAAGTGTGGAAAGACATGTCTGAGTTCCGCCAAAACTATCAGATCTGGGAATCGAAAGGCTTCCTACCTCGCAATTAATCCCCGTGTTATGACGGGCAGCAGGACGCTGCTCGTCATTGTTAACTTGGGTGAAGGAGCAAGTTATGACCCAGCCTTCTCACTCACTTCCTGCCTCTCCGTTAGCCGATAGCATTGACCAAGTTGTTCGTATCGTAGGACGAACATTTGCTTGGAGTTATTTGTTATTGGTAGCGGTGATTATCGCGCAGGTAGTGCTTCGTAAGGTCTTTAGTAATGGCCAGATCGCGTTAGAAGAGTTGCAATGGCATCTTTACGCGATTGGTGTGTTGTTCGGTTTGTCTTATGCCGAAATCACGGGTACTCACGTTCGCGTCGATATCTTCTACCATCGTTTTTCAGCGAGAACGAAAGCATGGATTGAGATCATCACAGTGGCGTTTTTCGTCTGGCCATTTACCTATGTCCTTTTTATTCACTCGCTCGACTTTGTGTATGAAGCGTGGCGTGTCGGTGAGCGTTCGAACGCGCCGTCCGGTTTGCCATGGCGATGGCTGATTAAATCCGCTATCCCATTTAGTGTGGCATTGTTGGCATTTGCTAGTTTGTCGCGGCTACTTCGTGCGGTCGCTTTGTTGCGTCAAGGAGGCTCGCATGGAAGCGAATGAAATTCTCATCATGGCGATGTTTGGCAGTTTTATTTTATTGCTGTTCGTCGGAATTCCAGTTGCATGGGTGCTAGGTGGCGTAGGCGTCGCGTTTGCCATTATCGGCTACTATAGCGATATCTATCTCGACACGTGGACGGGGCTCGACTTCACCACGCTGGGGCTTGTGGTTAACCGCCTCTATAAGATCATGGATAACTGGATATTGGTGGCGCTGCCCATGTTCATTTTCATGGGAAATATGCTGGATAGATCAGGTGTCGCGGATCGATTGATGCAAGCGATGCAGGCGTTGTTCGGGCGTGTTCGCGGCGGTTTGGCGATCACAGTGATGGCGATTGGTATTATCCTCGCGGCATCCACGGGGATCATTGGCGCATCCGTGGTGCTGTTGGCGACCATGTCTTTACCTGCCATGATGAAGCAGGGCTACAACTTGCCCCTCGCATTGGGTACGGTGGCGTCAGCGGGTACGTTAGGCATTTTGTTACCGCCTTCGATTATGCTGGTGATCATGGCCGATCAACTCGGTTTGTCCGTGGGTGATCTGTTCATGGGCGCAATGTTTCCCGGCTTAATGCTGGGCACTATCTACATAGTGTACTTACTCATCATTGGTGTGGTGAAACCAGAAGCTGCACCGTTACCTGAGAATGCAAAACGTGCAGATTGGAATGTGGTTAAAGATGTTGCGAAGGCCATTGTGCCTACGTTCGCTCTGATCATCGCGGTGTTAGGTTCTATCTTCATGGGTATTGCCACGCCGACTGAAGCTTCAGGTGTTGGGGCGTTTGGTGCGATGTTGCTTGCTATCTACTACAAACGTTTTTCGCTTGCCGTATTGAAAGATGTCTTACTTGATAGCTATAAAACCACAGCGTACATTTTTGCGATATTCATTGGTGCCACGTGTTTTGCGCTGGTGCTTCGTGAGTTGGGTGGTGATGAGTTCATTGAGCAAGCATTTGAAGCGCTGCCATTTGGTCCGTATGGCATTGTGGCGTTCATACTCTTGGTCATTTTCCTTCTGGGTTTCTTTCTAGACTGGATTGAAATTACGCTTATTGTACTGCCATTGTTGGCGCCAGTGGTTCTTGGCCTTGATCTGGATATCGGTACCTATCCTGGGCTGGATAATGCAGAGTTGGTGTGGTTTGTGATGTTGGTGGCGATGGCGCTGCAAACGAGCTTTTTAACACCACCCGTCGGGTTTGCTTTGTTCTATCTCAAAGGCGTGTGTCCTCCGGGTGTGAAGTTGATGGATATCTATAAGGGCGTTGTACCGTTTATTATCCTTCAATTGATTGCTCTGGTTACGTTAGTGCTCTGGCCAAACTTGATCCTTTGGTTACCGTCGATTGCATATGGTTGATTGCGAATAGTTGATTACGAATGCTTGATAGGCGTAACACCAGAGTAATCGTGCAGTGCTCTAAAAAGGGATGACACAAAAAAGAGGCCGACATCATGTCGGCCTCTTTCATATTATGTTGTCCGCCTTAGTTCACTGCCTCGAGCAAGTGAGCGCACTGATGTAGAGTTAGTCTTTGCTTGTCTGCCTCAGCGCTTCAAGTTGCGTGAAGGCTTCGTGGAGCACGGTTCCTTTTTTGAATGTGCCCTTAGCGCCAATTTCACCTGCTGGCATACCTGTAAACAACGCGATAGCTTCGCTTACATGATCAATAGCGTAGATATGGAATTTCCCTTTCTCGACGGCATGAATGACGTCTTTGCGCAGCATGAGGTTATGCACGTTTGAGCGAGGAATGATCACGCCTTGTTTGGACTTCGGCCCCTTAATGGTACAAACATCGAAGAAGCCTTCGATTTTCTCATTAACACCACCGATAGGTTGCGATTGACCAAATTGGTTCATCGACCCTGTTATCGCCAGATCTTGTCGCAATGCCACACCAGAAATTGCAGAGATAACGGCGCAGAATTCTGCCATTGAAGCACTATCCCCATCGACACCACCATAAGATTGCTCAAATGTAATGTGAGTTGTCACAGGGATCTTCGCGGTTTTTCCAAGCAAGGAAGCAAGGTAGGCCGTGAGGATCATGACGCCTTTCGAGTGAATGTTACCGCCGAGCTTCACGCTGCGTTCAATATCTAGCACTTCGCCATCACCAAAGGAGGTGGTTGCCGTAATTCGGTTTGGTGCGCCAAAGCTAAAGTCATTGGTTGTTAGCACAGAAAGCGCATTCACCTGACCCACTTTAGTGCCTTGGGTATCGATGAGTGTCGTCCCTGTGGTAAAGCCTTCCATCACGTAATCACGCAGGCGACTCACTCGGAGATCACGACTGGCGAGGGCTTTCTCGACGTGGGACGCGCGGATCAGGTTCGACTTACCGCTACGGGCTTGGTAGTTCGACTCGCGAAGTAAATTGGCAATATCTGACGAATGCAAAGATAGCTTGTCTTGGTCACCAGACTGACGCGAGCTGTGCTCAATGATTCGACCGATAGCACCTTGATCGCAATGTAGCAGGCTGTTGTCGTGACAGATGCTCGAAATGAACTTGGCATATTTCAGCTCACTGTCATCGTTTCGTGGCATGTCATCTTCGAAATCTGCCGTCACACGGAACAGCTCGCTGAACTCCGGATCATAGTGTTGAAGCAGGGTGTATGTTTTGTAGTCGCCGAACAGAATGATTTTGACATTTAAGGGAATAGGTTGGGGCTCTAGCGAAATCGTGCCACTGAGCGTCACTTCGCGCTCTAGCGAGCTTAAGCTGACTTTGCGGGAGCTGAGCGCACGTTTTAGGCCATCCCAAACGTAAGGGCGCTCAAGGACTTTGACGGCATCAATCAGCAACACACCACCGTTGGCGCGATGAATACTACCGGGGCGAATTAAGGAGAAGTCAGTAAATACCGTGCCTTTGTAAGTTGCGTTTTCAACGTAACCAAAAATGTTGTGGTAGGTCGGGCTGTCTTCTACGATGACTGGCGGCACATCTTCTTCTTGCGCAACCAATACGTTCACTTGGTAACGACGCGGTAGTTTTTTATCGAGAGCGGCGTAAGCGAGAGCCGCTTGTTCTTCACTTTCTTGTAGGAAGATATCCAAGTTCTCGACGATATCACTTTGCATCGCCTTTAAGTACTTCTTAACTTGAGGCAAATCTTGATACGTCTCGACAATCTTTTTAAACAGATGAGAAACGACCTCTGTTGCCACTTCTTCATCAAGTTTTAATTGTTTTTCGGCGTACTGTTCTTCCCAGTCTGTCAGTGTGCGTACAAGCCCGCGAAGTTGAACTTCTAAGTCTTTAATGACCTGGTCGAATAGCGCTTGTTCTTCTTCAGGTAATTCGTCGAAGGTTTCTTCTGTGTGGGGTTCTTCGCCATTTAAGGCGATAAATTGATAGTCACCTGAACCTGTAATAGAAAGGCTGACATGCTGCGATTTTGCTGCATCACTGAGTTCTTGCAGTGCGCCTTCTTGTTGTTCGGTTAAGCCGTTTTTCAGCACGTCGGCACGCGAATAATACATTTCATTGTCAAAAGCCATCGGCAGGGAATTACTGAGTCTTCCCATCAACTTCTCGATGTCTTTTTTGAGTTTTAAACCGCGGCCTGCAGGCAACTGAAGTACGGTTGGCATGCGTGAATCATCAAAATTCACGACGTAGCACCAATCATAAATAGGGTGGCTGTAATCCCAGTGGCGACTCAAGTAGCGCATAACCATAGTGCGCTTTCCAAGGCCGTTCTGGCCAACTGCGTATATGTTGTAGCCTTTCTCTTGAATCGACATCGCGAACTCAACGGCTTGACGAGCGCGGTCTTGACCGACGATTTCGTCTAAAGGCTCAAGGTGCTTAGTAGAAGAAACGTTGAGTCGATTGAGTTCTGAAGTGCGATAGAGCTTGTCACTGGATAATGGCGAGTGTGTCATAGCGCTCTCCTTACACTGATTTCCTTGTATAGAGTCAGTGTAGCGCTCTTAACTTACTGATTTTGAGATAAAGCCGTGAGGAGTTGTTGGCAATGTGGGCTGGCGCACTATATTCACCTGACAAAGGTGAACAAGTGCGCAAAAAGTGTTCGTTGAGCAGCTTAATACTAGTGCGCGGTCCAACCGCCATCAATGGCAATCGCTTGTGCCGTGATGTTTTTGGCGCTGGGGGAGCTGAGAAAAAGGGCGGTATCAGCCAATTCACTAAGGGCAATGAATGCCTTCTTAGGCATAGGTTTCAGCATGATTGTGTTGATGACTTCTTCTTCGCTGATTTGATGATTCTGCGCCTGCGAAATGATTTGGTTTTCTACTAGCGGTGTTTTGACGTAAGAAGGGCAGAGTGTGTTAATGGTGACATCATGCTCTGCGCTTTCGAGTGCGATGGTCTTGGAAAACCCTAACAACCCGTGTTTTGCTGCGACATAGGCTGATTTATAGGGGGAGGCGACCAAGCTATGTATTGACCCAACATTGATGATGCGGCCGAAGTTTTGTTGATACATCTGAGGCAAGAAGGCTTTGGTCAGCATGGCGGGTCCTGTGAGCAAAATGTCGATAATGAGTCGCCATTTATCTTCAGGGAATGATTCAAGTGCGGAGACAAATTGAATGCCAGCATTATTGATGAGTATATCCACTGGCGCATCTACACGATCCGGTGCGCTCGCGATTTGCGCTGAATCTGTCACGTCGAGTTTGATGCCTTTTACCGTAACATCATACGCCGAGGTGAGCTGTTCAACGGCGGCGTTTAGTGCGTTTGCGTTGATGTCAGATAACGTGACGCGATAGCCTGCTTGTGCAAAACCTTGCGCCATGCCCAAACCAATGCCACTTGCTCCACCCGTGATCAATACATGTTTTGCCGTCATCCGTGCTCTCCGTTGCTATTCATGTTTGTATCTATACTCAAGCAACCTGAAGTCCTGTAACTTCAAGTGGCTTGGATATAAATTATGCAGCTTTTTGGAGAGCGTCAATCCGCAGTATTACGCAGTCATGGAACTAATTTTAAGATTTGCTGGGTTTAAGTTTACTTAGCAAGGTAACAATGCCGACAACGACGATGCCAGCGATAAGGCCAATAATGCCATTGAGCAGGGTGGGGAGTATGGCGGAGATAATAGCGCCGACTGAAGGTATCAAGGCGGTTTCCTGTGCAGCATCTCCAATCCATTCTGACAATACGTGCACCCCATGAGTAAGGATTCCGCCCCCAACTAAGAACATGGCAAGCGTTCCGACGATCGACAGACCTTTCATGAGAATTGGAGCAAAGGCCAGTAAGCCACGCCCAATAGCTTGAGTGATAGCCATGCGCTTTTGACTGAGGTACAGCCCTGCATCATCAATTTTGACAATAACCGCGACCAATCCGTAAACGCCGATTGTCATGACAAAGGCAATACCAAAAAGCGTGATCACTTGGGTGAGAAATGTACTCTCTGAGACGACACCTAACGTGATGACAATGATTTCCGCGGACAAGATAAAATCTGTGCGAATTGCCCCTTTGATTTTCTGAGTCTCATATTCTGCGGCGTTTAATGTGGTCGTATTGAAATCTTCCTCGTCATTTTGATGGGATGCCGCGGTATCATGTGAGTCTTTCTTGTGAAAGAAGGTGTGAATGATCTTTTCTGCGCCTTCGAAGCAGAGGAATAGCCCTCCTAACATGAGTAGCGGGGTGATGAGCCATGGTGCAATCGCGCTAATCGCCAGTGCAGCTGGGACGATTATCAGCTTGTTGAGAAAAGAGCCCTTCGCGACGGCCCACACCACGGGGAGTTCGCGGTCCGCTTTTACACCTGACACTTGCTCCGCGTTCAATGCAAGATCATCCCCTAACACGCCGGCAGTTTTTTTCGCCGCGACTTTACTCATCAGGGAGACATCGTCGAGGATCGTCGCAATGTCATCGAGTAGGGTAAGCAAACTAGCTCCAGCCATGATGTTTCCTCATCAGATATAGAAAGAGGCGGAAATCCGCCCCTGTTTAATCGCTGTTCATTGTTTGTCTCATCGACACATTGACACCAATTGACTGTGTTTAATCGAGATTATAGCTGCTTTTCAATGGCTGAAAGCAGCTGGTCAATATCGGCTTTGGTGACATCTTTGTGCGTGACAAAACGCATTGATTTGTATCCAGGTGATACAAGAATACCTTGCTCTTTCAGTGCACTGGCAATGGCATGAATATCGATGTGTGGCGCCACGTCAGCATAGACAATGTTTGTTTGCACTGGGTAAATGAAGGTATTGAACCCCTGAATCGCACCCAAACTTTCGGATAGATAACGGGCGTTGTCATGATCATCTTTGAGACGTTCTACATTTTCAGTCAGCGCGATCATGCCTGCTGCGGCAAGAATACCCGCTTGGCGCATGCCGCCACCGACCATTTTGCGAAGACGACGTGCTCGTTGAATGTAGTCAGCATCACCAAGTAACAATGAACCAATAGGTGCGCCCAATCCTTTAGACAAGCAAATGGTCATCGAGTCGAAATGTTGACTGATCTCTTTGATATCAACGTTTAGCGCGACAGAAGCGTTATACACGCGTGCGCCATCCAAATGCAGTTTAAGTTGGTGTTTATTGGCAAATTCACGTGCTTGCGCTAAATAGCTCAAAGGCAACACTTTACCGCCGATGGTGTTTTCAAGGCTAAGCAACTTGGTTCGCGCAAAGTGAACGTCGTCAGGCTTGACGGCTGCAGCCAGTTT
This sequence comes from Enterovibrio gelatinilyticus, assembly GCF_028683095.1. Lineage (GTDB taxonomy): Bacteria > Pseudomonadota > Gammaproteobacteria > Enterobacterales > Vibrionaceae > Enterovibrio > Enterovibrio gelatinilyticus. Next base: position 96,874 of record NZ_JAJUBC010000021.1, read on the forward strand.
TTCAAAGCAAAGTGTGCCATCTTTATTGTTTTCGATAGGTTGTGGCTGGACTGAACCAAGCACAGCAGCTCCACCTGCCTCATATTTGTAATTGTGCGCTTGTTGGCCGCACAGATACTCGTCACCACGATCACAGTGTGCGAGAATACCTAAAAGGTTGGCTTGTGTGCCTGACGAAGTGAAAACCGCAGCTTCAAAACCATGTCTTTCTGCTGCCCATCGCTCAAGTTCGTTGACTGTCGGGTCATCCCCATAAACGTCGTCGCCTACCGGCGCATTCGCCATGGCTTCACGCATTTTTGCATCGGGTTGAGTTACTGTATCTGAGCGAAAATCAATCATTCTGAGCTATCCTGATTACAACGGTGATCGAGGTGTAAGATTACTCCCGATTCCGAGAAAAGTAATTATAAAACATCATGAATTTCGCCAACGTCCATATGTTGAGTCATTCAATATTTGATGCATTAGTGTGCAGATAAGACCAACAGAGGAACGGCAATGGAAATGTCATGGCTATTTATTTCACTCGCATGTTTGGTGACAGGCTTTTCCAAGTTTTCCATTGGTGGACTTGGCCTCATTATCCTTCCTTTGATGATGCTTGCATTTCCCGGCCCTGAAGCTTTAGGGGTTATCGTCCCGCTTTATTTGCTGACTGATTTAGTCGCTGTCATGACTTATCGAAAAAATGTTAATTGGGGCGTGTTGGCGAAACTCGTTCCATTCGGTGCGCTTGGCGTATTGGTGGGGACGATGGTGCTCGGTAGCATTGATCCGAGTACCTTTATGACCATGTTAGGCGTGTTGATCTTCGCGTTGCTAGGATTGTCTCTTTGGCTTGATTACCACCCTTTGCCCGTGTTCTCGCACCGCTATTCCGCTGGTTTTGCTGGCGCCTTGTGCGGGTTTGTTGGCGTGTTGGCTAATGCCGCAGGGCCACTGATGGGGCTGTTTCTGCTTGAGCAGAAAATGGAAAAGCATGCGTACGTGGCGACTCGCGTCTGGGCGTTTCTTACCCTAAATATCCTGAAGTTGGTTGGGTTAGTTAGCTTAGGCTTGGTGAACATGGAAACGCTACAAGCGAGTGCCGTTGGGCTGCCAGCCTTGTTCGTGGGCATGTTTATCGGTTTTAAGGTTTTTGCGAAAATTTCGGCGGATCAACTGAAATTGATTGTTCGAGGTGCGATTTCTCTCAGTGCTGCTCACTTACTTTTCTTTAAATCGAGCTAGATGTTGTGAGCAACGGGGTAGCAGTAATAAAGGGCTGCCCCTACCAACAGAAACCGCAGCCTAAGCTGCGGTTTTTTTTGAACTAAGTGGCATCGTTGAAATATGGAGCCTGTTAGCTTTTCAGCAGTTGCCAGTAACGGTTGTAAATTCCTACCGCACTGCCAATATCGTTAGTGAACTCACCTTTTTCAACATCAATGTCCGAAGGGAAGATGACATTGTTTTCAGTGTATTCAGCAGACAGTTTCTCTTTGGCGCGTTTGCTTGGTGCAGGGTAGCCAAGCTCTTCAACCATTGCCGCCTGATTTTCAGGTCGGTATAGGAAATCAATAAACTGATGGGCAAGGTCTACTTTTTCTGCACCTTTTGGAATAATGAAGTTATCCATCCAAAGAATTGAACCCTCGTCAGGATAAATGAACTTAATGTTATCCATTTCAGCCTGTGCCAAGTAGGCATTGCCATTCCACTGCTGACCTATTCCTACTTCACCTGTTACAAACGGTACGTGAGGCGCATCTGAGTTATAGACCACTACATTCGGGCGCAGTGTTTTTAGCAGTTCATAGGCTTCTTTGATTTCAGCTTCGTTCTTGGTGTTGATGCTGTAACCCTTAGATTTTAGCGCCATCCCAAATACGTCACGCACGTCATCAAGCAGCATCAGTTGCCCTGCGAATTCGGGTTTCCACAAATCCGCCCACTTGGTGACAGCGCTACCGTCGACGATATCGCCGTTATAGCTAATGCCTGTCACGCCCCAGATATATGGCAGTGAGTAGTCGTTGTTTTTATCAAAGGGTTGCGCCAGCAAACCGGGGATAATGTCTTTAACATGCGGGATTTTCGATTTGTCGATTTTAGCCAGCATGCCTTCGTTGCTCATTCTTTCGATAAAGTACGTTGACGCGAATGCGAGGTCGTAACCTTTACCGTCAAGCAACTTTAGCTTGGTATACATGGATTCATTGTTTTCAAACGTCGAGTAGTTAACCGTCACACCGTATTCTTTTTCGAATGCGTTGATGACGTTCATGGGCATATATTCTGCCCAGTTGTAAATGTTAAGTACTTCGTTGTTTGCTGAAACGCCGAAAGACAAAGTTGCGGTAAGTGCGATGCTCGCCGCGGTCACCCCTTTAAGATGTTGGTTCATTACGTTAGTCCTAAGATGGCTATACCAAGCCGGAATTTGAACGCGCATCATCAAAACAATTGTATAAATAGTCAACCAAATTCAGAGTGATTGAGTAACAATTTGTTTGTTAGTGCAACAGCGGATTCCGCTTGCCAGATTGGGGGGTTGGTGCGAATATTCGCCATCTTTTTACGCATAGGCAGGATTAAGTCGCAAAATGGCGAAAGAAAACGGGTATATCGATAGTTACTACCAAGCAACGGCAAACGTATTACCAGAGCAACCAACGTTAACCAATGATATTCAAGCGGATGTTTGTATTATTGGAGCGGGTTTGACGGGAACCAATGCTGCCATCGAGCTTCGTAAACAGGGTATGAGCGTTGTTGTTCTTGAGAGCCAACGTATTGCTTTTGGCGGTTCTGGTCGTAATGGCGGTCAAGCGCTGGTGGGGTATTGTCTTGGATTGCGTGAAGTAGACGAAACCTATGGCCCTGAATGGGGAAAACAGCTGTGGGATTTGTCTGTCGAGTCTATCGATATCATTCGTGAGCGTATTAAGGAGTTCGATATTGGGTGTGACTTCCAAGAAGGTTACATCGAATTGGCATTAAATAAAGGCCAAGAAGAAGAACTTAAGTCATGGCATGAACTCAAACAAGGACGCTACAACTATCCGGTTGCTCAGTGGTGGGACACAGATAAAATTGATGAAGTGGCGCACACTCGTCGTTATCTTGGTGGTCTATTTGACCCGAACAGTGGTCACGTTCATACCTTAAATTACACACTTGGCCTTGCTCAGGCTGCGATTTCAATGGGTGCGGAAATCTATGAAAATAGTCCGGTCATTAAAATTGAGAAAGGCTCAGGTGTTAACACAGTAAAAACAGCAACAGGCAGCGTTAAAGCCAAGCAAGTATTGTTGGCGTGCAATGCGTACCTAGATGGTTTAAATCGTAGAGCACAGTCAAAGGTACTTCCCGTTGCATCATATATTGCTGTAACAGAACAGCTGGGCGACCGACAGCCAATCAGTAACATGATGGCTATGTCTGATTTGAACAATTGTTTGGATTATTTGCGTCCTACCGCCGATGGCCGAATTCTGTTTGGTGGTGTAAACCATCCGTTTAATGGCGAATACCCTGATAGCCAAGAGCGCTTGCGACAGCGTATGCTGAAAGTGTTCCCACAACTGGGCGATGTGAAAATGGAATACCACTGGGGTGGGCTATTTGCAGTAACGCGAAGCTACATGCCAGAAATCGCCCACTTGGGTAACGACATTTATACGGCACATGGTTATACCGGCCATGGTGTTGGCTTAACAAACATTGCAGGCCGTGTGGTTGCTGAGGCAATGGCAGGGCAGGCTGGTCGATTTGATGTATTCTCTCGTGTTAAGCAAAGTTGGATTCCGACCCCTGAAGTGCTGCGTAAGCCGGCACTTGCGATGGCGATTTGGAAAGCAAAACTAGAAGATGCTCTAGCAAAATAATCTGACATGCCTTCACTGTTGTTCCTTCATGTTCGGTGTGGTTAAAGTGAGCAGCGAAGTGGAAATGAGAGTGAAGGCATGAATCAAGGTGATTTGTTTGAACAAACGGGTTGGATAGATTTACCTGATGGTAAATTGTATTGGCAACCTGACTTTATCAGCACTAGTGAAGCGGAGCTGATGTATGACGCTCTTCTTAATACACTTCCATGGCAGCAATTGCCGATAAAGATGTTTGGCCGTGAAGTTCTCCAACCGCGCTTGCAAGCTTGGTTCGGTGAGCATGGTTATACGTATTCCGGTCTAAGGCTACCTCCTGCTCAATTCCCTCCACTTCTTGAAAGTCTAAAAATCAAATGCTCTCGTGTTGCGGGTGATGCATTTAACTCTGTGTTGGCGAATCTTTACCGAGATGGGCAAGACTACATGGGATGGCATCAAGACAATGAGGCAGAGCTTGGACCTGCGCCAAACATTGCTTCACTAACGTTTGGGGAAAGTCGTCGCTTTGTGTTGAAGCATATTCGAACTGGAGAAAAGCGTGAATTTGAATTGGGATCGGGTTCTTTGCTCATAATGGCAGGCAAAACTCAGACTTATTGGCAACATGCACTCCCGAAAACCGCCAAAACGAGGGGGGCGAGAATCAACCTTACTTTCCGCAAGATCATTTATTAGCGTGATTACAGGCTAAATATGGCTCGAAATGGTCGATTTATGTCGTCTTTGCCGTGATTTTGAGCGAACGAACTTTTTTTTATGAAATAGTGTTGACTAGATCACGTGAATCCGTAGAATGCCCACCCATACCGCAGCGGGAAACAACTTCCAGAAGCGGATGGACAAAGGCGCGTTGGCAGAGTGGCTATGCAGCGGATTGCAAATCCGTGTACCTCGGTTCGACTCCGGGACGCGCCTCCATA
>NZ_JAJUBC010000022.1 GCF_028683095.1 Enterovibrio gelatinilyticus
TACGCGTCGGCTTTTTTGTTGGTTTAAGAAAAACCACGGAGAAAGGTTGTCACGCCGGCAAAGGAACACAGTACCAGCAGCCCATACCTGACCCATTCAGCACGAACCAAAGGTGCAACTTTCAATGCCAACCATGAGGCGATAAACACCACAGGTAAAGAAAGTAATGCAACATTGGCGTGCCACAGTTCAAAGTACCCTGTCATGCCTTGCACTGCGAGAGAGATCGTACAGCTAAAGATAAAGTAGCCAGCCAAATTCGCACGCAGTTTCACGATATCCATTTTCTGCAATACCAACGCCATCGGTGGGCCACCAATACTGGTCGTTGTACCCATCACTGCAGCGGCAAAACCTGCCCAGAACATGTTCTTGTTATTGGGTTCAACCGACAGCTTAAATACACTCGCCACCACGGCCAATAATACGGCCAGTCCCATAATGATTTCGAGCGCATTGATTGAGAGATACAACAACAATCCGCCAGCCACGAATGTACCTGGAATACGCCCAACAAACGCCCAGCCAAGACCGCGCAATGACAATTGCCCGCGATACTGCCATGTATTCACAATCGCCAAACACAGGGTGACCAATGTCACTGTTGCTGGTACCAATGAAGGGTCTATCAGCATCAGGATTGGCGCGCCGACGATGGCGAGCCCAAAGCCAATCAAGCTTTGAACAAACGCGCCTAATCCCAGCGCAAGCACCACCATAATGAGCTGTTCATAGCTCAGTTCCATTTAGCCCTTCCTTATGGCTTGAATAAGAATGTTTCTTGGCGTCAATTCTCGGGCACAGAACGTGTAAATATCAACATCAAAACCGTTCTCGCTCATATACATCGCTTTATCGAGCACCAACCACATTTCTAGTGGACGACGGAACAAAGTGCGCACCGTTTCCATTTTTTCCACGGTCAAAAATCGCGACTCCCCACGTTTCAAATAGTGGGTGAAATCCACATCATCGGGCAAAACGATGTTTTTTTGCTTGGCAGCCCAAAGGCAAAATGCCTCAAAGCCTTCGTTCAATAGCGACTTTTGAACATTAGGCACAGGAAGATAGTGATCACTCACACCCAACGCGCGTTGAAGGCAATCAAACCCAAGACGAAAACTCACTTCTACAAAGCGCTTGTTTTTCACCGTTTGCCCTGCGGTTACGGTTTCTTGTAATGGGAGTTTTAGATCGTGTCGACTAAGCACCAATGGAGATTGCTTACCCGAAGAAGAGAGCGCTTGGTAGTGAGAGTCTCGAATCAAATGATAACAACAAGGCGAGACAGAAACGCTCTTAGGTTTCGCTGAGACGCTATGTTGCAAAAGCGTCACATGCAAATCACCGCAGGCATGCAGTGCGATGGCATGGTCACAGTCTCGGACAAGCAACTCAGAATCTGATGCAAAAGCATCCCCTTGGACAAAATGCATAGGAAGCCCCTGCTTGTCCGCATAATCCTGACCATCTTGGCAAAGTGCACTCTGCCACTCTAGGCTAGTGACCCGAGCCTGACGTGACGCAGAGATCACGCGTCCTAAGTAACCTTTTCCCGCACACCACTCCAGCCAATGATCACCACTGGACATAGGCATAACGCGATTGAATGCGGAGATTTGCTCCCATTTCCGACCAGGAATACCCGTCGCAAGGTGGTTATCACAGGGTATATCTGCGTCACTGCTATCTGCCGAGTTAATCGCGCACAACGCAAGCATCTTCTTTGTGTCGGGGAGATAAGCTGCGATCGCATCGGCTAAACATCGTGGATTTTCCTTGTACTTTTGCAGCGTATCCAAACTTTGAGCGTCTAGCCAGTGGCACAGTTCAGGATGCGTTTCACGCCATGGGAGATCAAGATAGTCAAAGGGCATGCCTTGCCACAACGAGGTATGTGATTGAAGCCATGAGTCAATTGACGAAAAATGCTCAGTGAGCACAGGTAAAGGCTGAGACAAGATACACTTCCAATATTGGACGACAGGAACGGTGAACCACGCGGGTAATGCGACTGAAGTATATACGCAATGCCCCGTAAAATGCAGCGTGTTCCGCCCTTATCTAATTGGGAGTTCAACCTGACTGAATAGGTTTTCCAGCTCAAGGGGATCTTTCAGTTGCATGGCTCTGTCGATGGTATTGCGATCTAAGTGAGGCGCAAAGCTCTCGATGAAGTCATACATATAAGTGCGAAGCACCGTACCGCGACGAAAACCAATACGCGTCGTGCTGGCATCAAAGATATGGCTCGCATCAATTGCCACCAAGTCCGAGTCCAACGCTTTGTCATACGCCATGCTCGCCATCACACCAATGCCTACGCCAAGTCGAACATAGGTTTTGATGACATCCGCATCCGTGGCGGTAAACACAATATTGGGTTTGAGTTTTGCGCGGTCAAATGCGATATCAAGGCAGGAGCGCCCCGTAAATCCAAAGACATAAGTAACCAATGGAAAACGCGCAATATCGTGAATCGTAATGGACGAGCGAGAGGCTAACGGGTGATCTCTTCGAACAATCAAAGATCGCGTCCAGTGATAACACGGCAGCATGATTAAATCTTCATAGAGATGGGACGCTTCTGTCGCAATAGCGAAGTCAGATTTTCCCTTTTGCACGAAATCGACAATCTGGCTCGGCGCACCCTGATGCATGTGAAGAGATACATTGGGATATCGCTTAACAAACTGAGAAATGACCGATGGCAATGCATATCTGGCCTGAGTATGCGTTGTGGCGATATTCAGTTTGCCCTTGTCCGGCGTCGTATATTCCGACGCAACAGATTTTATCCCATCAACCCGAGACAAAATATCACGGGCAATATCTACAATTTTCTCACCTGCGGGTGTGAGTTTGGTTAAATGCTTGCCACTTCGACCAAATACCTGCACCCCCAGTTCATCTTCCAAAGCGCGGATTTGTTTGCTGACGCCAGGCTGAGAGGTAAACAAACTTTCTGCCGTTGATGACACATTGAGGTCGTGATTCACCACTTCAACAATATATTTAAGCTGTTGTAATTTCATAGAAACAATCAAGAACACCAAGAAGATAGTTAGGTTATATCTCTTATTGATAAGAAGGCGAAGCGAATCGACACATAATCATTACACAGCGCCCACATTCCGCTCGATATTACTGAAATCTATCAAAACACACGACCAAAATAACTTGATGATAATTTTGCAAATAAACGTGTAGTGAAACGCACTAAATCAGACAAAAGCAATACGAAACGGCAGAATTTAGCTAAGATCGAAAATAGAACTAACAAACTATGACCATACTAGCAGATCGTGTATCTTAGGCCGTCTTAGTTTTAACAGGGATTATCGACGCTCACTTATGAATATTGCCTTAGTGGTTGGCTTATGTGTCATCCTGCTTGGTCTCATTGTTGGCTACAACATTATGGCCCAGCAGCGACAACGTGTAGAGTCATCCAAGCGCCAGGAAATGGCTAAATATATTGCAGTTATTGACGCCACTGAAGAGTTGATCGGTAACGCACACAATTTGCCGTATAGCGGTACCCTGCTGGTATGTCTGAATCAAAAAATTCTCGATGCACTGAAGACCATGCATGACATCGATAAAAACGATCGCTCACTTCCGCAACGTATCGCCGATGTACAAGCGCAGGTTAATCAAATCAAGCAGGCTTATCAAAACAAGGATTCAACGTCCTTCCGTGTTCCAGATAGCGATCGTGAAGCCATTTCGATGCTTAAATTGGTCAAACGTCTGCGCGCAGTCATCAAAGCGGAGCACACCAAAGGCCGTCTACCAACACAAGCATTTGTTTCTGAGAATTCTCGTTTAGAACAAATGCAAATGAAGATCAATATCGAAAACGTACTCAAACGCGTAAACGATGCAAAGATCAAAGGCCAAATGGGTACCGCACAGCAATTGCTGAAGAAAGCGTTAGATGTAGTCAGTAGCAAAAATGACCCTTACTGCCAGTCAGCCAAAGAGAGCCTCACTGGAATGCTGAACGAAGTCAATGCGGCTCTCAGCAAAGGCCATGAGAATGCTAAGCCTAAGAACGACGATAACAAAGAACTCGACGAGCTCTTTGCGCCTAAGAAGAAGTGGTAATCTAGCTAGCATTCTTCGTCAGGCCTATTTAACGAGCCCCTTTAATGGGGCTTTTTTGTGCGCGAATTTTGCGAACGTTGAATCTGAGTAACACGGATACGCTGGTTCAATATTGACTACTTTCTCACCAAGACCTTCAACCCATTTAATTCACACTGCAAAATATATGATCTAAATCACGTAAATTTCCGCTAAAGAAACAGTCATATAATGCCGATAATAATGAATCGTGTCACAATCGCTGGCATTTTTCGTCATCACTTGGAGTATTAATTTCAGGTGAGAAACAAAAACCCAGCATTACTTTTAGTCTGTATTTTCAAGACTGCTGAAAAGTGAGAGAGCAATGAAGTTGTCCGTAGTACAAAGAACAATCGCAGGTTTTGCCTTAATGTTTGTATTGATGGCATTGCTGAGCAGCATTAGTTTGTTCAATGCCAAAACTCTACAAGGAAAAGTGGAGCAAATTACTAACCAATCGACCCCAATGGTCGTTGCGTCAGGAGAGCTAATCACAGAGTTAATGCGTACCAGCCTTCTTATTCGCACCTTTCAAAATGACCCGACGCAAGCCGATCGTGTCAACTCACTTTTTGACCGCCAGAAGACACGTTTTTTCCAAATTCTCAGCCGTGCCCAACAGAATGCACAGCATAACGATGAACGCCGTCAGATAGATGCATTGCATCAAGCGTCGACTCGTTATTTTGAACAAGCCAGCACACTGATTGAATTGCAAAAGCAAGCGAACATGCTGACAGAGAAGCGTCAGGTTCTTGATCTTCAGTTTCTTCGCTTAGAAGACACCTATCAGTGGGCAGCCAATCTCCTGCTGCAAAAAGCTGCTATCAAGCGCTCACTTCACAACCGAGCAGAGCTCATCACAAGCGGCATCGCACGTGATATGAAGTCGCTTCGTCGCGCGGGACAGGATACTGACCTGATCAAATTGCGCGCTACATTGTCAAAAGATGTCGAAATGGCATTCAAGCGCCTCGAACTCATTTCTGTCGAAGAGGATGTGAAAGCACGCTACTCGCGTAACTTGAAGAAAGTTGAGCAACTGACATTGGCAGATCATGGCATTTTAGATGTCATGAGTCGCCAGCAGTCAAATAACGCACAACTGCAACGTGAAATCACGCAAACTGAATCTCAAATGGATGATATTCAGTCCCAATTGCAAGCCTATGCTGACTATGCGCAGCAATTGGCACAAACCAGCCGCAATGATGCGGAAAAAGCCGTTAGCGAAGCCTTGTTGTACATCATTATCATGACATCAGTCGCTGCCGCTATTAGCCTTTGGGTTGGCGTTCATACAACGCGTAGCATCCAAAAACCATTGGCACTGATCAGCAATGTACTTGCACGTATGACAGATGGCGACATGCGTACACGCGCTAATTATCAGGCACATGATGAATTTGGTGAGTTAAGCCGCTCGATTGATATGTTGGCTAACACCATGTCAGGCACCTTGGCAAAATTTGGCGAAGGGGCGCAGCACCTTCTTGATGAAGCCAGCCGCGCCGCCAGTGTGAGTGAAAGCTCACGCACCCGCGTTGAAGACCAAAAATCCCGCACTGACCAAGTTGCAGCAGCTATTTCTGAAATGGAAGTGAGTGCGAAAGAGATCTCGCGTTCAACCGAACTCACTGTCGCGGAAGTTGAAAACACCAACCAAACCGCAAACAGCGGCCGAACTCAGGTGTCACTAAGCCGCCAGTTGACCGAGCAGCTGTCTAGCAACATCAAGGAGGCGGTTTCAAATACTCAAGAGCTAAACCAATACTCCAACAACATCGGCTCGATTTTGCATGTCATTCAGGATATCGCTGAGCAGACCAACCTGCTTGCTCTAAATGCTGCTATCGAAGCGGCTCGTGCAGGCTCGCATGGACGTGGATTTGCTGTGGTTGCCGACGAGGTTCGTGCACTAGCGACTCGTACTCAGCAATCAACCGAAGAAATTCAGCAGATGATCAATAATTTGCAAGGTAACGCGTCGCGCATGGCAGACACCATGAACACGAGCCAAAAGCAGATGGATGATTGTTTGACGCAAACGCGCCTAACTGACGAAACACTGCAAGACATCGTGGCGCGAATGGAAGCGATTCAAGAAATGGCGGTACACGTCGCGCAAGCAACGGAAGAGCAGATCAAAGTGAGTCATGAAGTCGCCGAGCATATCAATGGCATTGCTCACGTGGCCTATGAATCAGAGAAAGACGCCAGAGCTTCAGCCACTAGCAGTGAATCACTGGCCACTTTGGCTCAGGAACAACAACGCCTGATTGCTAACTTCCGCGTGTAAGGATTTAACCATGAAAACCACCAAACTATTCCCCCTTGCCGCGATCACTCTGGCGGCATCGTTTTTCGCGAATGCTCAGACAACACTGATCATTGATTCTTGGCGATCTGATGACAAAGTATGGAACGAGAAAATCATTCCAGCCTTTAACAAGCACTACCCAAGCATAAAAGTTGAATATCGCTCACCGCCTGATCTCGATGCGTCAAAATGGAACGGAGACATGGAGAAGCGTTTTGAACAAGGTAAGGCTGGCGATTTGATTGCTTGCCGCCCATTTGATGGCTCTCAAGCGCTGTTCAATCGTGGCTTGCTAAAAGAAGTGACTGAAATGGAAGGGATGGAAAACTTCCCAAGTTTTGCGCTTTCTCCTTGGCAAACCGATTCAGGCGCACAAACTTTCTGCTTGCCAATGGCATCAGTTATCCATGGCTTTTTCTACAATAAATCCATCTTCAAAGAAATTGGCGTGAACGAGCCTGTCACCAACGCAGATTTCTACTGGGCATTAGAAAAAGCGAAACGTGCTGGTTACTTGCCGCTCGCCATGGGCACCAAAGACAAGTGGGAAGCCGCCACGATGGGCTTCCAAAACATTGGTCCTACACACTGGAAAGGCGAAGACGGCCGTGATGCCTTGTTAACGGGCAAGGAGCGTATGGACAGTCAGGCGTATCGCAAAACATTCCGTGAACTCGCCAAGTGGTCAAGCTACATGGGCGAAGATTTCGACCAGCGCGGCTACAATGATTCTATTGAAGCGTTCGCTAATGGTAAGGCCGCTATCTACCCTGCGGGGTCATGGGACATTGGCACCTTTGCAGGCAAAGTCGACATGGGTGTATTCCCGCCGCCAATCGAAAAGAAAGGCGATGCTTGTTACTTCAGTGACCATACTGATTTAGGCATGGGTATCTACTCGAAATCTACCAATCAAGAAGCGGCAGAGCTGTTTCTAAAATGGATGACCACCGCCGAGTTTGCTGAACTGCTCACCAATGAAATTTCAGGCTTCTTTTCACTGTCTAACCACTTCTTTGATGTAAAGAACCCGATAGCACAAGAGATGATGTCTTGGCGTGACCGGTGTGATTCAACCATCCGAAACTCGGCCCAAGTGTTATCTCGTGGGGAGCCAAATCTCGAGCTAGAGATTTGGGAAACCAGCGCCAGTGTCATGTCTGGGCAACTGTCACCATCAAAAGCCGCAAGCCAACTACAAAATGGATTGGAAAGCTGGTATTTGCCCCAGAAAAACAGCGACAAACTTGATGCCAATACGCCCTGCAATTGTTCGCCGTTACTGTAATCACACACTCATATCAACTAACCGTTGATTAGGTAGCCAGACTAAAAACGTCAAACCCAGCCACGTGCTGGGTTTTCTTTTTTCTGACCAACTTGCATTCACATTCACCGCGCGATTCGTGTCGAGCCTTCTGTTACACCTTCATGCGAGCTCCGTTATCAGTGTTGCACCTTGTCGCCAAACACCAACATGTCGCACACCAAAATCACCCTCTTTTTACCTGTCAATAACCCTTAATTCCATATGGGAATATGATATTTAGTTTTCATCTAGTATCGCGCTACAACTATTGATCTCATTCACGTTTCGCTTTCTCGCGCTCTCTATAATCAGCCCCGAATTCCACTTTTAACTGTTGAAGACCTATGAACACAGAAGAAAACAAAAGCGGGCAAGCTCGCGTCGTTATGACCAGTGTTATTGCTGTATCTGCCCTGATTTTCATTTCTCAGTTTTTAATCGGCACCCAAAAGATTGATATGGGTTTTGCCACGATATCTATTCTACCAATGCTATTTGCAGTGATGATCGGCATGGGCCTGTCGGTAAACTGGACAAAAACCAAAGTCAAAGCGTGGGGCAAACTCTTCACTGAAAAAGAAGAAGGCTTCTGCGGCAAAATGGTTGGTTACTGTTTGCTTGTTCTGGGCACCCAGTACGCGGGCATGATCATCCCTAACCTTGACATGATCATTGACGCGGGCATCCCGCTTCTATTCCAAGAGCTCGGTAACCTTCTTCCTATCCTTATTGCCGTTCCGCTTGCAGTGAAATTCGGCTTTGGCCGTAAAACCATTGGCGCTTGTTCATCAATCAGTCGTGAACCTTCAATCGCCGTTATCCAAGGTAAGTTCGGCACGGGCAGCCCTGAGTATGTTGGCGTGCTCGCTATCTATCTTTGCGGCTCAGTGATCGGCACCTTGTGGTTCAGCGTGCTAGGCAGTATTGCACCGCTAACCGGTCTTCACCCACTGGCACTGGCTGCGGGTTCTGGCGTAGGTAGTGGTTCAATGCTAAGTGCTGCATCTGGCGCTCTGGTGTCGGGTCTTGAGCCTGAAATGGCGAAGCAAGTACTCAGTATTGCTGCTGCCTCTAACCTGCTTTCTTCTGTACTTGGCGCACTGTCACTGACCTTCTTGGGTCTGCCACTTGCTGAGTTCGTCTACAAAATTTGCAACAAAGGTAAATAAGCCATGAAAGCCATTCTGAATGATATGAAGCTGGTCTCGCTTGCGATTGTACTGGCAGGTTTTACCCAGTTTCTCACTAACGGCACTGCGCCACTAGAAATGGTGAACAGCTTTGTTGCTATGTCTGTGATTGTATTTCTGTCGTTGGTTGCTAAGAAATTTATCCCTTCTTCACTGCCAACGTTTGCCTACGCGACCATTATCGGCATTTTGATTTGTTTGCCAGAAACGCCTATCCGTACTTACTTCCTCGAATCAGTCGGTAAAATCCAGTTCCTGTCTGTGTGTGTGCCATTGTTGGCATTTGCGGGCTTGTCTGTTGGCGGCCAAATGGAAGAACTTAAGAAGATGTCTTGGAAGGTTATTGTCATCTTCCTTATCGTTGCCACCAGCTGCTTCTTTGGTGCATCAATGATTGCCCAAATCGGCTTCCAAATGAAAGGAATCATCTAATGTCAGCGAAATACAGCCAATTTAATCTAGACAGCAAACTGCTAGAACTACACGCTTTTAGCGTGAACACTCGCCGTGATTTGCACCAGATCCCAGAAGCATCAGGCCAAGAATTTAAAACCACAGCCTACTGCCAAGCATTGATGACCGAACTCGGCTATGCCCTAACCACGTACGAAGGTTTTACCGGCTTTATTGCTGACCTAACTATCGACGAGAACTTGGATCGAGTGGCTTTCCGTGCTGACATGGATGCATTGGAAATGGACGACATGACAGAGAACGACTACCGCTCTCAACATGACGGCTGTTCACACAACTGTGGTCATGACACACACATGGCGATCATCTTGACCACGGCTAAATTCCTGTCTGAAAACAAACAAGCATTGAAGCACAACGTTCGCTTTGTGTTCCAAATGGCGGAAGAAGACATGCGCGTTCCAGGCGCAAGCAAGATGGTTGAGCTGGGCTGCATGAACGGTGTATCCGAAGTGTACGCATTGCACAACGATGCTGCGCTTGAATACGGCATGGTCAAAATCAACAACGGCATTATGTCGTCGTATGGTTCTGCATGGACACTGGATGTAAACGGTGTGTCTGCTCATGGTTCTACCCCGCAGAAAGGTCTAGATGCCATCCGAGAAGCGAGTCGCATCATCATGGACATGGATTACATTGTTGCTAAACGTACCAATCCATTCAGCCCTGCTGTCTTTGGTTGTGGCATGTTCAATGGCGGCAGCATTCCCAATGCTATCCCAGATCATGCTCAAGCTCGCGGCACCATCCGAGCGATGGACGCTGAAACGGACAAGATCCTAAAAGACAGCTTCGACAGCATCGTGAAAGAAAGTGAAATCCGTGGCTTTAAAACCACCATGGAATGCGAAGGCTACCCTGCGGTTATTAACCACCCTGATGCTTACCAACGTGTTGTCGATGCTGCGCGTGAAACCGTGCCAGCTGACCGCCTTGATCCAAACGGTAACCCAATGACCGGTTCAGAGGATTTCAGTTTGATGGTAAACGCGGCTGAAAACCAAAAAGGTGCAATGTTCTTCCTAGGAAGCGGTAACAAAGATGCGGGTATTTGTAACTACCTGCACTCAAACCCTTACTACGTGGATGACGATTTCTTGCTGATCGGTGCGCAAATCTTTATCCATATCGCTTGCCACTGACGATTACTTTCCCCCATAAACATCAAAGGCCAGATACTTCAGTTCTGGCCTTTTTCTTTCTATTCTCACCAATTTCTTATACCTAAAGATGCGTTAATCTGGACAGCTCGCTATCTTTTCTTGTTTGTATCACTTTTGAGCTAGGCTCTAAATGGACGAATACAGTCTGTTATTAAATAATCCGCAACCACAACATATTTAAGTTATTTAAGTTATTTAAGGACAAGGATGACCTGTTTCAGACATCAAAAAGGTGTACTTCAGTGCCAAAAAGGGTTTGCCAACCGACGTGTGGCCTTCGTAATACTTTTAGTCTCCGCTCTTCTTTTTACTGCCGTTTTTGCTAGCATTGCTCTACGCGCTTCTCCACCCACCACAGCAGCACAAACACCACTAAATATCCCAACACTCATCGACAGCCGTACCCAAAATGGGCCGATAGTTATCGATATTACAAAAGGTGAGCACGCGTTTTTCCTCGGCGTAAAGAGCACAACACGCGGCTACAATGGCGGCTATCTTGGTCCTACGATAAAAATGTACAAGGGTGAGAACACCGACATTCAGTTCACCAATCATCTGGATGAACCCACTAATATTCACGGTCATGGATTGCACGTTGAAGGAAAAATTGATGGTGGGCCTCAAAACAAAATCATGCCCGGAGAGACATGGAGCGTAACCATTCCCGTTTCGCAACAGGCATCAACTAACTGGTATCACCCTCACCTTAAAGGCTCCACCGCGAGTCAGGTTCATTCTGGGTTAGCTGGTTTTTATCTTATTGAGGATGCGCATTCAATGTCTCTGGGTTTACCAAACAGTTATGGCATTGATGACATTCCATTGGTGATTCAGGACAGAAGCTTCGTTGATGGAAAAATGACGCCATACCCAACTGGCAACATGCCGGAAGACTTAAGAGAAGACACACTTGTGGTCAATGGTACCGTCAATCCCTATACGTTGGTGCCACGATCTTTCGTCAGATTACGCTTACTCAACGGCTCCAATGCCCGCTCTTATGAGTTCTATCTGGAAGGCGACCAACCTTTCTATAAAATAGCGACTGAAGGCGGGTTACTACCGTCGCCAGTTGAATTAACATCGCTGAAAATGGCGCCTGGAGAACGAAATGACATCGTAGTTGATATGTCAGTCGTCGAAAGCCAGAGGTTGTTGGCAAGGCTGTTACCAATGAACTACAACGGGTTCAACGCTGTACTCATTCCTTTCTCTCAAAGCCAATCTGTTCTTGAACTTCGGGGAGATGACTCTCTTAAAGTGCTTGCATCCGAGTTACCCAAGCAACTCAATACCATCACACCTTATCTTGAAAAGGATGTTGAGGTTGAACGCGTTTTTGAATTGGGTGATATGTCCATTAATGGCCAACAGATGAACATGAAAGTCATCAACCATGAATCGAAGCTAGGGCAACTGGAAAAGTGGACCATTGATTCAGGCAGACACCCATTCCACATGCATGGCACGTCTTTTCTGATTCTGTCAATGAATGGAAAACCACCAGCCCCCGAAGACCAAGGTTGGAAAGACACCATTTATCCAAATGGTACCGCGGAAATTCTGCTGAAGTTTGACTATGAAGCGACTGAACAATGGCCATACATGTACCATTGCCACATTCTGGAACACGAAGACATGGGAATGATGGGGCAATTTACCGTCAAATAACATAGATTGAACAAGAAAGGGGGAAGCTATTTGCTCCCCCTTCGTTTGTATTTAAACCGACTTCACACACATTACATGATAGATTCCATCGTGCATTTCAGTGCCTTCAGTTTCTTTCTCAAAACCGGGGAATTCCTCATCCCACACTTCAAGACTCTTGAGGTATTTAATCTGCGGGCTGTTTTCGTCACCGAAACTCTCACCAGACATCAACATAGGAATACCCGGCGGGTAAGGAATAACCGCATTCGCCGCCACGCGCCCTTCCAATTGGGAAGATGGAACCATTTCCACGTTATCAGCAACAATGGCCTCAAATGCAGCATGTGGCGTAATGATAGCTTCCGGTAAGGTCTCGTAGGCCGCGTTCAGGACTTCGCCTGGGTTGTGCTGTTTGAGGTAACCGAAAATCTTATCACCCAATTCTTTCAAGCCCATTTCGCTATATACATCAGGGAAGTCTGCCACCAAATCTGGCAGCGCATCGGCGAGTGGCGTGTTGTTGTCATAATGGCGCTTAAAGGCCATCAAAGTGTTCACTAATGTTGCCCACTTACCTTTGGTAATACCCATCGAGAACAGGAACATGACTTGAAAATCAGTGGTGCGGGTCGGCACGATACCAAAGCGTCCCAAGTAGAGCGTGACCAGCGCAGCCGGCACACCCGAATCTAACAGGTGCCCATCATCGCCCATGCCCGGCGCCAGAATGCTGACTTTAATGGGATCCAGCATGCACCAATCTGCAGGCATATCCTTGAAGCCATGCCAATTGTCGTTAGGGTGCATGACCCATGCATCCTGACTTTCGCACAGCAAATCAGCCGGAGCATCTTCAAAGGCGTAGCTTTCACCTGACGCAGGATCCGTGACTGTTTCCGCGTTCCACGGTTTAAAGAACCAATCACCGTTATCATTAAATTCACGGTTTAGCCGCCCCATTGCCTGACGAAAATCTACGGCCTCGCGTATCACTTCCAACGTCAGGGAGTGTCCACGATTGCCGTCCATCATCGACACAGCAATATCATTGGAAGCACAAATCGCATACAAAGGTGACGTTGTCGCGTGCATCATGTACGCCTGATTAAAGCGCTCAAAGCTGATCGCCCCTTTGCCGTTCCGTACATGAAGAAAAGATGCCTGAGACAGTGCATTCAGCAATTTGTGTGTCGAGTGGGTGGCAAAGACCGTGGGGGCATCTGGGTTTTCTTCCGGCTCACCACGCATGGCAAAGTGATCTTCGTAGATAGGATTGAAACGCGCATAACCGTACCACGCTTCATCAAAATGAATCCGATCACTGCTTTCCGCCAGTATGTCTTGCGCTTGTTTGGCGTTATAACAAAGGCCGTCATAGGTACAGTTGGTCAATACTGCATAGACCGCTCGTTGGTCGGCATAATCTTTGGTCAGTGGCTCTTCTTTTGCACGTTGCTGAAGCACACTTTTCGATAATTGGTCAGGATAAATCGGCCCAATAATGCCGTAGCGGTTTCTTGTGGGGACAAGATAGACAGGTCGAGCACCTGATAACATTAGGCCTTGTTCAATAGATTTATGACAGTTACGGTCACAAATCACGAGATCATCCGCTTTCATACATGCAGACATTATCGTTCGGTTTGACCCAGAGGTTCCCGTCACTAGGGAATAGGATTGATGAGCCCCAAACACACGAGCTGCATACCGTTCACTTTCACCAAACGCCCCAGTATGATCAAGTAATGAACCTAAACTGCCCCGCTCAATACCCATGTCGGTGCGAAATAGCCCTTCACCGTAATAGTTATAAAAACGCTGTCCCGCAGGGGTTTTTGTAAAGCCCACGCCACCTTGGTGCCCCGGTGCCGCCCAAGAGTACTCATGAATATCGTCATAATGCATCAACGCAGCCATCAAGGGCGGTAACAACTGTTTACGGTATCGTCCCATCGCTGCAACGGCTCGTCCTGCAATGAAATCCGGTGTGTCTTCAAGGATCCAGGCGAACTCATCCACGTTCTCCATCATCTCACGGGTGACATGAAGGGTAATTTTCTTGCGCTCCGCCAATAAAAATACCGGCACGTTTTGCTGACGTTTATTTAGTTTCTCTATCAGCACATAGAAACGTTCGTTTTCTTCGCTTTGCGACCCACTCATGGCCGATGTCAGCATCAGACAATCGAGTGCGGTATTGGAGTTAATCATTGAATAGCAATCATCAAAACTGCTTGCTACCATTACTCTGGCACCACTGCTTTCGAGTTCGGAAATTAGCCTTTCAATGGCATTACCGACAACACCCTCTCTATGTGCCTCTTCTAATATCAATACGTTAAATTTCTTTCCGTAGGTTTTCATACACCCAGCTCCGACACTGTACTTGAAGAAGAGATGACTCAAGATTCATTGAGACTTCTTGAACATAGAAGAGAGGAAGCAGAGACAAAGTCGCAAAAAAGACATTCAACGTAAAAAGGTGCATCTCAGTTCATTCCAGCTGGATGCGAAGAAACACAAATTCTCCGATCACACCGAATAAAACATTCCGCCTCACTCAGGCATTTATCGTTTAACTGTCTTGTAAAAGAATCAATCTGGAAAGATGACACCATCTATTTTCAATGCAACGGTAAGCATGTATTGCTCACGTTTTCTGATGCCTATTTCAATCATGTCGCGATCTTGCTGGCACTTGATAGAGGTGACGGAACCATGCCCATAACTGTCAAACGCATGATGTAGAGCCATTGCCATGACTTGGGTAGAGCAAATTACCGCCTTTCGCACCAACATATATCGAGGTGGAGAACTAGCATGGCATCAGAAAAAAATAAAATGGGGTTGGTTGGGCTCACTACCATAGTGACCGTCAACATGATGGGTTCAGGGATTATCATGTTACCTGCCAGTTTGGCTCAAACTGGGGCAATATCATTATTGTCATGGATTGTCACCGCAATCGGCGCGATGTGCATTGCTTACGCTTTTGCGAAGTGTGGCATGTACTGTAATCGAGACGGAGGGATGTCTGCCTATGCTGATGAAGCACATGGGAAATCTGCCTTCTTCATTGCATCCTACACCTATTATGTATGTTTGGTGATCAGTGCTGTTGCTATTGCTGTGTCGGCAGCTGGCTATCTTGTCCCCTTCTTTCCTTGGATTAAAACCACGCCCTATCACACTTTTATCGCCGTAGTGGGTATTCTTGTTGTCACTATGGTTGCTAACTTTTGGGGCCCAAAGCTCACAGGGCAAATATCAGCAGTGACCGTCTGGGGGATTATTATTCCAGTGGTTGGTTTGTCCGTTGCGGGTTGGTTTTGGTTTAAACCTGAGGTCTTTGCGGAAGCGTGGAACCCTCACCAAGATACAACCGTCACCGCCATATCATCAGGTATCGCGCTCACGCTCTGGGCTTTCTTAGGCATTGAATCTGCAGGGGCGAACTCTGGGGCGGTAGAAAACCCCGAAAAGAATGTTCCCTTAGCCTGTATGCTTGCCACCAGCTTTACCGCCATCGTATATATCGCATCAACATCCGTGATTCAAGGCATCATCCCCAATGAGGAGCTGGCAAAATCTGATGCGCCCTTTGGCCTAGTGTACACCTACATGTTCAATGAAACCGTCGGACAAGTCATTACGGCTCTTGCCGTTATCGCCTGTATCGGTTCCTTGCTTGGCTGGCAGTTCACCAATGCGCAAGTATCGAAAGCAGCAGCCGACATTCGCCTTTTCCCTAAAGTGTTTGGTGAAGTCACCAAATCAAATGCGCCCATTAAAGGCATGCTTATCATGCTTGGGTTGGAGCTTCTACTGGCGATTATGACCATTTCGCCAAACTTGGTTAGTCAGTTCAATATCCTACTCAATCTGGCCGTGTTTATTAATATGGTGCCTTACATCTTGTCGCTCACTGGGCTCGAAGTCATTTTACGTAAGCAAAACTTGAGTGCTAAAGAGTACAAAACAGGGGCTGCCATCGGCACATTTGCCGTGCTTTACAGTATTTATGGCGTGTATGCCTGTGGTCAATCTGCCGTTTTCTATGGCGCGATATTGACGCTACTTGGCTACATCTTCTACGGGTTTATTGCAGCACGAGACACCAAAAGTGGCCCAGTTGCCTAGGAGGTGCACCATGTATGATTATGTAAACCTCACTAAAGGGACAACGCGACTCATCACCTTGAGCGTGTCGGTATTTCTGATGAGCGTGATGTCGGTATACGCGACGGAAGAAATAGACGTGAGTGAAGTGATTGAAGCCGAACCAGATTCAATCACAGCGATTGAGATCATCACGGGGAAACGGATACCTGAAACTGTACTGGAGGGCGATCGTCCACCCCACGTATATCGACCTCGTACGCCGATTTTTCATCACCACCACCCTGAGAATGAATCCGTTCCTCCTAAGATCACAAAGCATTTGTTGGTGGATCACCCCGAGCTAAACAACAACCAAGGCAGGACTATCCGCACACCAAAGAACCATGAAGCGTCTGAATCATCAACCAATTGACACACTTCATGTTAAACAAAAACGCCAGCGATTCTCTCGCTGGCGTTTTTGTTTGTCCTCGCTATCCCGTATTAGTAGACAGGTAGCTCAAGGCCTTCAAATAGCTTATCAACTTTTTCGGCACTATTTTGCATCAACACATTTTCCATCAATGTCTTAGTGAGATGAGGAGAAAATGACAGGAGAAAATCATACATGTAGTTCTGCAAAAGAATGTCTTTCGAGAAACAAATCCACGCACTCGACGGAGCAAACAAGTGATCAAGATTGATATAGGTCAGCCCGGTGTTTTCGATATCACGCGCTGCCAACGTAGAAACAATGCCGATGCCGAAACCAAGCTGAACGTAGCGCTTAATGACATCCGCATCCATGACTGTCATGAAATAGTTAGGGGAAATCCCTTCACGACCAAAGGCCTCATCTTGCGTTCTACGCCCTGTCGAACCCGGTTCGTAACTTAAAATGGGGTAATCCGCCAATTGCTTTAACGTAGGTTTACGTACATGGGCAAGCGGATGCTCCTCGGGCACTACCAGACCTAGTGTCCATAAATAGGCAGGGAGCACAATCAAATCATTGTCGGCCCCAAGGTCGTGAGCAACAATCGAGAAATCAGAGTGGCCTTTGCTGATCACCCCTTTGGTTTGCAAAGGCAGCGTCGGGTGCAAATGGAAATTGATATTCGGGTATTTTTGAGTGAAATAGGAAACACTGTTTGGCAACAGATAGCGAGCAATAGTATGAGTGGTATAGATATTCAGTGTACCCACACTTGGATCCAGATGCTCATTGGCCAATGCTTTAATTTTTTGCTCAAGCGCGAGCATTCGCTCAACCTGCTCAAGAATACGTTCACCGATCGGCGTAACACCACTGAGGTTCTTACCTCTGCGCTCAAATATTCGTACCCCGAGTTCTTTTTCCAACAAACCCACTTGCTTACTCACACCCGGCTGTGTGGTAAAAAGAGATTGCGATGCTGCGGACACATTTAAATTATTGTCCTTTATCGCTTTTAGATATTTGAGCTGTTGAAGTTTCAATCCCTTACCTCAGACAAAGACATTGGCTATAGATCCTAAATTTATAAGAGCCTTATATTTTAAACAAGTTGAATGACTTCAAAATGCTCTGTTTATGGCAAATAATCCAAACTTTCTCTGGGAAATGGCCACAAAAAAGCCCGTCATTGACGGGCTTCAAATCCATATAAGGGAAATCACGCTATCCCAACTGGTTAAGCACTTCATCACTCGCCTGTTCAATTAAATCCAACGCCACTTCAAAACCGCGTCCACCACCAAAGTAGGGATCAGGGATTTCATTTAATTCAGAATGACTATGGCTGAGGAAAAGGGACAATTTATGTCGGTGTTCAGGGGGACAAATATCGATTAAGTCAGCCAGATTCGCCTTATCTGCCGCTAAGATTATGTCAAAGCGCTCAAAATCTTTGACATCAACCTGCCGCGAAGTAATCCCTGAGAAGTCATACCCTCTGGCTTCTCCTGCAGCTTGGCTACGTGGATCAGGGTTAGCGCCAGTGTGATACCCAATGGTGCCTGCTGAATCAACAATCACATCTAGGCCACGTGTCGCCGCTTTCGCTCTGAGTACAGCTTCTCCGGTCGGAGAGCGACAAATGTTACCCATACATACGACGAGAATTTTCGGTTTACTAAGATGATCAACCGACATTGGCACTCCATTCCTTTATCACGTTGAAAACACTGTAACCAATGAAGCAACAGAGCGCAAAGTAGACGTTCAATCGATGTTGAAAAGTTTGATCAAAAAATGTACTAGACACCATCGTTCCCATCAGTACATCTAGACGAGGATATTTTGACCAACCAGAGTTGAACATCACTTCTGTGCTTCCAAATATGACAAGGTTTGTTATGTTGTGATCCAAATGACTAAGGCCAACATATTGATTCGGCCGAGAAGCCAGCATGACAAGCAGAAAAGGAAAGCAAAATGAGCGACGAGCGCTATAAAGCCCGACAACAAAAAGTAAAAGAACAAGTGGACGAGCGTGTAGCTGCTGCTCAGATTGAGAAAGGACTTCTGCTAATCATCACCGGGAATGGCAAGGGAAAATCCACCTCTGGCTTTGGTGTCGTCACTCGCGCGACAGGCCATGGTCAGAAATGTGGTG
The DNA here is from genome assembly GCF_028683095.1 of Enterovibrio gelatinilyticus. Taxonomy (GTDB): domain Bacteria; phylum Pseudomonadota; class Gammaproteobacteria; order Enterobacterales; family Vibrionaceae; genus Enterovibrio; species Enterovibrio gelatinilyticus. Next base: position 18,945 of record NZ_JAJUBC010000022.1, read on the forward strand.
TGGCTCAATTTATTAAAGGCACTTGGGAATGTGGAGAGCGAAATCTGCTTCAACAGTGCGGTGTTGAATTCCACGTCATGGCAACCGGCTTTACGTGGGACACACAAGACAAAGAGAACGATACGCGCGTGGCGCAAGAGATTTGGGTTGAATGTAAACGCATGCTTGCTGACCCAAGCTATGACGTCGTCTTGCTTGATGAAATGACCTACATGGTCACTTATGGTTATATCGACCTTGATGAAGTCGTCACTGCGTTAGAGAATCGCCCTAGTGAACAGTCCGTGGTCATTACTGGTCGCGCCGCCCACCGAACCCTAACTGATATGGCGGATACGGTATCGGAAGTACGCAATGTAAAGCACGCTTTTGATTCTGGTGTAAAAGTTCGTAAAGGCATCGATTGGTAGCAGGCGACCCCCTTTCTCGATAGCGCCGATGTACCCCAAAAAAAAGCCCCTCTCCAAATATCCGAATCAAAGGATACAAAGAACAGGGGCGTTTTCGCTTCAGCCAGTCACACTTAAAGTTGCTTACTGAATCGTCTCTTCAATTTGCTCTTCACGAAAACAGTCATGTTCGTTACACAGCAAGGCGTCGATGCTTTGTAAACCTAACAACCGCATCCACAGCGCAGGAATTTGCCTAGGTAAAACAGGGCCAGGATCAAGCTGCACTGGATCTACGAGCTGCCAGATCTGTTGGTCATTCTTTTCCGCCATTAAGAACTCAAACGGATGATACATCGCCATCCCCAATCGAAGATCCGTCACGGTCAACGTATTATCTTGCTGTTTAAATTGCACAAAACCACGGGTAAAGGCTTCAAACTGAGCCAATAACTCAGGTTCACTCGGGAACGGCCATTCACCACGAATCATAGGCATCCAGTCTATGACCGGATCTTCATCCAGCAACGAAGTAAGACCTTCCCAATATTTCTCATCATCTAGCACAACCACTCGCCACAGCACGGTATTGAACGGCGTCGGGGAAATGAAAACAGGCTGTCCTTCTAAATGCGTACCCGCGACGTTTTCCTCGACACGCTCTTGTACTTGGCCTAGAGCCACCAAGGACCACATCAAATAAAGGGTCGATATTGCTAAACCTGCCCCACACAATTTAGCGGCTCGACGACGCCAAATTAATGCCGCCAAAACGGGAATAAGTAACGGCAGTGTGTACAAGGGATCGATAATGAACATGCTAGATATTGCCACTGACGGTACATCTAACGGCCAAAAAAGCTGAGTTCCGTATGAGGTGAACGAATCCAATATCGGATGTGTAATCAAGGCCGCAGTGATCAGTGTGAGCAACTGAACGAAAGGCCATGATGCGGCAAAGAAACGCTTCCAAAACAGTGCTAGCACTACAGAGAACGGGATTAGAACAAACAAAGAATGGCTAAAACCACGATGTTTGATCATGTTGGATATGGGGTCGCCGTAATCCAACACCACATCTAAATCAGGCAATGTACCAAGCGCCGCTCCCGCTAATAACACCTTAGGGGTGCAGCGCTTGCCCGCCACTAAACCTGCAACAGCAGCGCCTAAGGCTGCTTGAGAAATCGAATCCATCTACGCGTGTATTCCTTTTTGTTCAATGCCGGAGCAACTCAAGATGTTTGTTCAGCGAAGACCCGATTCTAGCGAACCGAGCCAAGAGTGAAAGCAATTCCTTGGAATGAAACCGTTAATTATTGTTTCCTCCAGAATATTTATACCCAAACAACCTGAAGATGCAGGATTCAACGAGGTTGATTGGGTATATGAGTCACAGCTCTCAACATTTAGTCCTTACATTATGTAGGTTTAAAATTTGACCACATGGAGGATTCAATACGATGCCAGGAAAAGTTTCGGATTACATGACACGTAAACTTATCACCGTCAGCGCAGACACCGGTGTACGCGAAGCCTACTTTTTAATGCGAGACAAAGACATACGCCATCTACCGGTTACACAAGACTCGCAATTGGTTGGTATTATCAGCGACAGATCGCTGCGCCGCCCAAATTGGGCTGATGAAGCACCGGATATTGAACACCCTTATTTGTTGTCAGATGATCTGACTGTCGGTGACGTCATGATCAAAGATGTCATTACCTGCCGAACCTACGAAACCCTGTCGAAGGCCAATCAAACCTTGTTGGATTACAATGTCGGCGCACTGCCGGTGTTAGACAAAACCGATGATTTAGTCGGCATACTGTCTGCGGTTGATTTGCTGGAAGCGCTTCAAGACATGCTCAAAACTGAAAAACGAGCCAAAAAGCAGCGTGCGTAAGCCAACAAACCAAAAAAGCCGCGATAGCGGCTTTTTTAATGCAAAGTTTCAGACACTAACAGTTAGTTAAACAAACCTTTAGTTAAACAAACCTTTTAGCAACTTATCCGCCACGTTTTTCACTTTGTCATCGCCCGCTTTGTCACCAAGCAATTTCTCTAAGCCACGCTCAGCTTCTTTGCGCACCTTTTCTTCCAACACTTTATTACTGGTCAACAGTGCTTTGACATCTAGCTTGTAGCTTGGCGCTTGCCACGTGCCGCCAATCGCAACGGGAATGGTAACGTCTTTCAGCTCATCAATGTCTTTCCCGCCCTGTCCTTTGCTGGTTCCAACCACAGAGACAAACACCTCGAAGTCCAAATCTTCGCTGACCAGATTGGTTTGACCTTCACTACGAATACGCAGCGCGGGCGCTTCCATCTTCATGTTGCGCGTTGATGCAATGCCTTTACCTAGGTTAAAGGTCGCCGTTAGCGCACTGAAGTCTGTTTGACGAGCTTCCTCGACATAATCCGCACGCTTACCTTTTAGTGTCGCTTTGGCTTCACGAATCATTTCAGGGATGTTGATACCGTCAATGGAGCCATCTGCAAAGTTGATAGCCACAGTACCCGTGATGCCAGTGCGAAGACGTTTTTCTGACAAACCAACACCATTTACATTCACGTCAATGCTGCCACGACCAGACAAAATATCTTCGTTGGCTGCTGCCATTAGCAAAGGCTGAACGTTAACGTTTTTGATGTCTTTGGTGACACGATAGCGAGCAGGCGTTACCGTGGCATCCAACGAGCCTTCTGCAGACACTGAACCACCATAGAGCTTCGCATCAAATTGCTTTAGGTTGACCTTGCCACGGTTAACAGCAAATGCGGTCTTCACTTGGCTAACCTTTACATTGTTGGCGACCAATTCATCAATCGCGATTTCCCCTGCAATATCCAACCCCTTCAGGGCTGATAAGTCAGGCTCGACATCGCTCAATGGCGCTTTGGCAATAGCGGTGGCAGATTGGTCATTAGGCGCTGACGATGGCTTGGTTTCCGCAGGTTTTGAGACAGCAGGTTGTGCCGCCTCTGTGGTGTTGCCTAGAAACGCATCAAGATCAATCTTCGAACTATGAAGCGCGAAACGTACAGCGGGAATGTCGGCCAGCGCAACTGATGCATGACCATCAACCTCCAACTCATCAAGGCTGGCAACCAACTGACTCAGTGTTAACTTCTGCGTGTTGTTATTGAACGCCGCATCCGCTTTAAGGCTGATATTCATCTCTGGGCGCGGAAGTGATGCTCCAGCCAGCAGGGTCGAGATATCAATGCCAGTCGCTTGAATATTCGCTATCGATTTATCGACCAACACAGAGGCTTTACCTGACGTATCAAATGACATGTCGTTCGCCTTGCCTTTGGCAGAAAACGTCAAGGCCGCAGGCATTGCTAGTGCAACCTGATCGGCAGTGAGCGACAGGCTGTCTAGTTGAATATTGGCGTCATTCAAAGAAGCGGATAAAGACAGCTTACGAAGCTGTGACTCCATCGCCACTTTGTTCAGCATCGCTTCCATTTGGCCTTTCGCAGTAAATACCATGGCATTTTGCTTTCCTTCAACGTCAAACTCGACCGGCACCCAAGTGCCAGTGGTCAGCTTTCCGATATGAAGATTTAGCTGGCTAATTTCACTGATGGTATGAACCTTATCGTCGCGCACCACTGCACTGGCATTAACCACATCCAACCCACCAATTGTAATGGTCCATGCTGTAGCGGCTTGGCTATCACTGGCAGGTTCGGTGGTCGGCGTCTGTGACGCAGTCTCCGGCTCGCTATCTGTGGTCGACGCGTCTCCGGTCAGCCCATCAAGATTACTCTGCCCGTTTGGCAATGTTTGAATAAAGACATGGGCGCCATACAAGCTCACGAGACCAATGTCGAGTGTATCCGACATCAACGGCATCACAGCGACGGACAAGTCAGCGCGATCCAGTTTGAGCATATTTGGTTCAGCGAAACCTTGGGGGTTTTTAAATGCTAATTTTTCAACGGACAAACCTAAGCTCGGCCAGAAGCGCCAACTGATGTCACCGTCGATGACCAACTCTCGCCCTGTCGCTTTCTTCACTTCGTCAGCAATCAGCGGCTTAAAATCGTTAGGGTTGATAACCGCAACAAGCACACCTATCGCGACAACCACTAACATCACCAGTCCAAGAAGGATGTAGAGAAGCTTTTTCATGATGACAAACCGTTCCTTTTGAGATGCATTGAGATAACAGCAAAAGACTAACGAATTATGACGCAAATTTCTGCATCAAAACGCCTCGTTTCAGCGTATTTAAAAAACAAAGCGAAAAGATCTAATCTTCGTTGATCCGCGAGGCATCAGCTCCTTGCTGATTTTTGTACTTGGCATTTTCTCTTTTGTGATAAGGGCGTTCTGCAGGGCTTGTCATGGTTTCAAAACTCAGTGCGCCAATTGGCATACCCGGGCGCAGCGCCAAAGGCAAACGACCACTGTTGTAAAACTCCAACACAATACGACCTTGCCAACCTGGGTCAATCCTATGTGCCGTGACATGCACCATTAAACCCAGACGAGCCAATGATGAACGGCCGTCAAGCCAACCAACAATATCATCAGGCAAGGTCACTACTTCTTGCGTCACTGCTAATGCTAACTGCCCAGGATGAAGATAAAACGCCTCACCTTCGGCAATCTCTATTTCATCACTCATGACTTTATCGAGTTGTGCGGACACTTCTTCTTTCGGCCCAGACAAATCGATATAGGGCGCCCCATACTCTTGAAAGACTCGAAACTGGTTGCCAAGAGTCACATCGGCGGTCACACCCGAAATGGCCTCGTCATTGGGTCTGGGTTCAATGATAATGTGTCCACTGTCCAAGTATTCACGTATATGCTTGTCACTTAATCTCATCGCACGCTCCCTGCTTAAATTGCCACACAGCATTGACCATGTGCGGCTTAGGCTTCCCCAACCTCAAAGATAAAAAAAACCGGACTAAGCCGGCTTCTTTATTATTATGCTTTTAGCAATTTTGCTATATGTGCTTTTAGCACATCGATGGCAATACGGTTTTTACCGCCTCGCGGAACAATGATGTCCGCATACTGCTTAGATGGCTCAATGAACTGCATGAACATTGGGCGAACTGTGTTTTGGTACTGTTGAAGAACAGATTCCATTGTACGACCACGCTCTGCAACATCACGCTTCACGCGACGAAGTAAACAAATGTCCAGAGGCGTATCCATAAAGATACTCGCATGCATCAAATCACGCAGACGTGGATCAGTCAGTAGCAAAATACCTTCCAATATGATCACCTTCTTCGGCGTCAATGTGGTGCTCTCGTCCATACGAGTATGCTCGGCATAGCTATATTGTGGTACTTCTACGGCTTTACCTTCCGTCAGCGCTTGGAGATGCTTACAAAGCAAATCATGGTCCAACGCTTGCGGGTGATCGTAATTTGTCTTTACGCGATCTTCCATGCTGAGATGACTTTGATCACGGTAATAGCGGTCTTCCGTGATAACACCGATCTGATGATCGCCCACTTTTTCTTTCAGTTCCTGATAGATGGTGCTGGCGATCAGACTTTTACCAGATGCAGATGCCCCTGCAATACCGATAATGACACATTGGTTGTTGTCACTCATATATGAATACCCGGAAGTTTGGCGAGAAATAAACCGCCTGATTATAGGGAGTTGGATGCGCTCACGCCATCAAAATATGTGATGAACATCTCAAATAAAAGTAAGATGCGCAATGTTTCACCAAGCTGCACGCGATTTGCGCATCAATTCACCCTTTCAACACGGCCCTCATTACTCACCCAATGTGGTGATGGAGATTTGCTCTGGTGCAGTTTCTCCGCTCCAAAAGAGCTGGCAAGCAACGCGCAACGCTAACTGACGGTAGATAGCCGCATGTTCGCTATCAGGTTTCGACGTGACAGTAGGGCTACCTGCATCAATGTCTTCACGAATACTCATGTGCAGAGGCACTTGCGCCAGAACGGATAAATCCAGACTCTCTGCCATTTTCTGTGCGCCGCCTTGCCCAAAGATGGCTTCGTGATGCCCACATTGGCCACAGATGTGATAACTCATGTTTTCAACCACACCCAGCACAGGCACTGCCACTTTATCGAACATGGAGACGCCTTTTATTGCATCCGCCAGGGCTAAGTCTTGCGGCGTTGTCACGACAATTGCCCCTGTGATAGGAAATTGCTGCGCCATACTCAAGGCAATATCTCCCGTCCCTGGCGGCATATCCACGACAAGGTAATCCAAATCAGGCCAACGGGTTTCATTCACCAATTGTGCAAACGCTTTTGAAGCCATGGGGCCACGCCACACCATGGCATTTTCATCAGGCACTAGATAACCGATGGAGTTACTAAACAGACCATGAGCCTCGACAGGCTCCATGTTTTTACCATCAAGGGTAACAGGTTGCTTACCTTTGGTTCCCAGCATAATAGGAACCGAGGGCCCATAAATATCCGCATCAAGTATGCCAACGTTGGCGCCTTGAGCATGCAACGCCAACGCAAGATTCACCGACGTGGTAGATTTACCGACCCCCCCTTTCGCTGAACTCACCACAATCACGTTTTTCACACCTTTGATCAACGCTTTGTCACCTGCCTTAATCGGCGCGACACGCTGTGTGAGCGTAAAACTGGGGACAGATGTGCCATTGGTTTTCTGAACGGTTAACCATGCGTCGAGCTCAGTAATGAGTTCTCCAGCAGCAAAGGGAAACGTCACAGTCACGTCACCTTGTTTTGACTCAAGCACGATACCTGGATGGCTTGCCCAATCAGAGATCAATCCAGGATGTTGAAACTGATTAAGCAAATCGACGACGGCAGACATATCAATCCCTCTATGTATGAATACGCCCACTCACAAGCAAATGGACGATATATTTCGAGTATATCGAGTTAGTCAAACTCGATTTTCATAGCCTAATGAAATTTAAACGAAAGCGCACGATTTTCATCCTGCAGTTAAAGAATACATTCGCTGTAACAAGACGGCGTCCGACCCATAAGAAACAAAATACCAATGAAAGGAGCACATCACGACAGCTTAAGCAGGTGTTTACTTGGGTTACGCTAGGCATTCCCACCCGTATCAGGTAATATTTGCGCCATTCATTCGATTCATTTGTCAAAAGCGAACTAACTAAATTATGGCTGCAAACCAACGTAAAATTCTGGTTACCTGTGCCCTGCCTTACGCTAATGGCTCCATCCATTTGGGTCATATGCTTGAGCACATTCAGGCAGACGTATGGGTGCGTTATCAGCGCCTGCGTGGCAACACTGTTAATTTCATTTGTGCCGACGATGCACACGGTACCCCTATCATGCTGAAAGCACAGCAATTGGGTATTGAGCCGGAAGCCATGATTGCGGCAATGCAGAAAGAGCATGAGACGGATTTCGCTGGCTTTGACATCAGCTTTGACAACTACCATAGCACTCACAGTGAAGAAAACCGTGAGCTGGCTTCGTACATCTACACCCAGTTGAAGAACAACGGCTTCATCAATAGCCGTTCAATCTCTCAACTGTTCGACCCAGAAAAAGAGATGTTCCTTCCGGACCGCTTCGTCAAAGGGACTTGCCCGAAATGTGGCGCCGAAGATCAATACGGTGATAACTGCGATAACTGTGGTGAAACCTACAGCCCGACTGATTTGATCAACCCAAAATCAGCGGTCAGCGGCGCAACACCAGTCATGAAGGACTCGGTACACTTCTTCTTTGACTTGCCACAATTCGCCGACATGTTGAAAGCGTGGACCACCTCAGGTGCGCTTCAAGACGAAACGGCAAACAAGATGGCCGAGTGGTTTGAAACGGGTCTGCAACAGTGGGATATCTCACGTGATGCACCTTACTTCGGCTTTGAAATTCCTGGCGAACCAGGCAAATATTTCTACGTATGGCTAGACGCGCCAATCGGCTACATGGGTTCATTCAAGAACTACTGTAACAAGAACAGCGACGTCGACTTTGACGAATACTGGAAGAAAGACAGCACGACTGAGCTTTACCACTTTATCGGTAAAGACATTGTCTATTTCCACAGCCTATTCTGGCCTGCCATGCTGGAAGGCGCTGGTTTCCGTAAGCCAACCAATGTGTTTGTTCACGGCTATGTGACAGTTAACGGCGCAAAAATGTCGAAATCAAAAGGAACGTTCGTGAAAGCGAGCACCTACTTGAAGCATTTGGACCCTGAGTGCCTGCGCTACTACTACACGGCGAAACTCAACAACCGCATTGATGACCTTGATTTGAACTTGGACGATTTCGTTCAGCGCGTGAACTCAGATATCGTGAACAAAGTGGTCAACCTCGCATCACGCAACGCTGGCTTCATCGCTAAGCGCTTCGACGGTCAGCTATCCGCTGAATGCGTAGAGCCTGAGCTTTACGCTGAATTTGCGGGTGCAGCAGATCGTATCGGCGATCTATACGAGAAACGCGAGTTTAGCCGTGCTATCCGTGAAGTTATGGCATTGGCCGACAAAGCGAACCAGTACGTGGATGAAAAAGCGCCGTGGGTTGTCGCAAAAGAAGAAGGCAAAGATGCTGAGCTTCAAGCGATCTGTTCAATGGGCATTAACTTGTTCCGTGTGCTGATGGCATACCTGAAACCAGTTATGCCAGAACTGGCAAAACGAACGGAAGCATTTTTGAACGAAACACTGACGTGGGAAGGCATTGCTCAACCACTCACAGGCCACGCTGTTAGCCCGTTCAAAGCACTGTTTAGCCGCATCGATCCGAAACACGTTGAAGCCATGGTTGAAACGTCAAAAGAAGATGCTGCAGCTGAGAAAGCGCTCGCAGAAAAAGCGGAAGCAAACAAAGCAAAAAGCCCATTGGTAGAAGAACCTATCGCTGCTGAAATTGAGTTCGATGATTTTGCCAAAGTCGACCTTCGCATCGCGAAAATCATCTCTTGCGAGTCTGTGCCAAAAGCAGACAAGCTGCTTAAATTCCAATTGGACCTAGGCGGCGAAACTCGCCAAGTGTTCTCTGGTATTAAATCAGCCTATAACCCAGAAGATTTGGTCGGCAAATACACGGTTGTGGTTGCTAACCTCAAGCCGCGCAAAATGAAGTTCGGTATGTCTGAAGGGATGATTCTTGCTGCTGGCCCTGGTGGCAAAGACCTATGGTTGCTTGAACCTCACGAAGGTGCTCAAGCCGGTATGCGTGTGATGTAATCGCCGCTGTCGTCGCAGCCACAAACTGCACACAATAAAAAGAGGGAGCCAGATTGGCTCCCTTTTTTGTCTTCATTTTGGCCTATCACTTTCAGAGACCATGATCACATTTATTGCACCGTGTTGGTTCGTTAATGCATCAAGGATGAACACGCCACCCACAAGAAAACACTTAAACCTATGATTTAAAACAAAAACAACAATTGGCATATGACCTGCAATATCTGTTCAGGCTCTCAATCTGAGGAAAGAAATATGTCTCTATTACGTGCAATCACTCCAACTTGGTTAATACAGCTTGGCAAAAGCATGTCCAGCACAAAAGAAACGCGTAGAGAACAATATCGTTCACAAATCAACAGCCTGCGCTCGCTGTTGTGGATGGTTCACGAACACAATACTCGTTATGTTCGCTGCCCTCAGTCACCTCAAGCTTCTAAAGCACGTGATGACATACGCGAGTATTGTGAGGAAATGCAAACATCATGCAGCAATCCTCAACGACCTCTATTTCGAGTGTTAAACGCACGTATGGAGCAAGCTCTGTCGGCACTGCCTAACCAGACCAAGCCGAGTTGGTATGCCATTCACCACAGAACCTCTGATCATCTCATTTATATCATTGATGAAATAGCCCGCTCATACCTTGCCGAAAGCAAGCACGATGCAATGTATGAGGAATACCAAGCATTTTGGCAAACATGGATAGATACCAAAGAATCTCAATTACGTTTTGAACAAGCCACCATGCGTTTGATAGAAGGAAAAATGGCCTCATGGCAATCAGTGAGTCTGCAAAGCCGAATTCTACAAAAGCGCATGCATCAACTATCACTCATTTCGAGTTCTGAAGTGTCCTTGGCATTTGACCGCATCGATAATCAATTTGACTCAATTGTTCAATCGAAAGAGGGAGACGTACCCGCATCCTCCTTAGTTAAAATCAGCCAAGACTTGAGTGTTGTCCTCCTTCACCTCTTTGATCAGGAACTGACAATACGTACCAATGATGCTCTGATGGAAAAGAATCACAAAGCCAAGACAACCGTGCATGCTCTTCCTGACCCTAATCAAAGCGCATAATATTGATGAGTCTACGTGCATCAAACTAGCCAAGAAAACACCCTACGCAACCTGATGTTATGATTCAGAGATCATCAGGTTGCGTGGTTCTTTAGCGCCTTGGGTACCAGGTTTTTTGAATGTAGGTTTCTTGAATGTCAGGCCCTTAAATACCAGGTTCCTTGGACTTTGGACTTTGGACTTTGGACTTTGGACTTTGGACCTTGGACCTTGGACCTTGGACCTTGGACCTTGGACCTTGGACCTTGGACCTTGGACCTTGGACCTTGGACCTTGGACCTTGGACAAGAATATAGGGGTTGGACAATAGCGTGAAATGAAAAAAGCCAGCATATGCTGGCTTTTGGATAGTGTAAGGTGTCATCAACCAATACGTCGGAACTGCATCACCAATCGCTTCTGCTCAGCGAGAGCTTGGAACAACCTCTCTGCCTCTTCTACCGACTCCCTCGATATTGAGATGGTATGTTGAGAAAGCTCAGACACAGACTGAATGTTACCGTTCATCTCATTGGATACTGCAGCTTGCTCTTGCACCGCTGTCGCAATTTGATGGTTTCTATCGTTAATATCAGTCACCAACTCTTGAGAGCGCCTTAGCACATCACCTGCCTGCTCCGCGCTGACAACACATTCTTCTGACAAAGTGGTACCGCGAGACATCGCATCAACCGCTTGCTGCGTCCCATTCTGAATTTTTGAAATCACATCCTGAATTTCAGACGTTGACTCCTGAGTACGCTGTGCCAATGCACGAACTTCATCAGCAACAACCGCAAAGCCTCGACCTTGCTCGCCAGCACGTGCCGCTTCAATCGCAGCATTGAGAGCCAGTAAGTTGGTCTGCTCTGCGATGCCCTGAATAACATCGGAAACGGCACCAATGCGCTTTCCATGTTCTTCGAGTTCAGAAATCACGCTGGAAGCAGAGTTAAGCTGTTTTGCCAGGTTCTGAATCGCATCGACGGTTTTACCCACCGTTTCCATGCCTGCCAATGTCGCATCTTGTGCTTCCAACGCTGCGTCAGATGCGCTCTGCGTATTACCTGACATGTCATTAGCGGTGGCTGACATTTGATTGATAGCCGCTGCAATCTGATCCGTTTCTGCATTCTGCCTATCAAGGTTACCAGCGGTTCTTTCGCCGTTTTCTTTCGCAGTGCTTGCAGCATTAAGTACTTGATCACTGCCATCCATGATTCGACCTACAATAGCGTTCAGCTCTGCCGCTCGCATTTTCAGGGCCAATTCAATCTCGGAGACATCATCAATGGCACCATTATATAAATATTCCATCAGCGGGTTGTCATACGCTTCTTTAGCTAGCGAAGTCACCGCTTCTAATCGCCGAGTCAGCATGAAAATCGCGACAACTGACACGACCAGTTGAACCGCAACGGATGCCACAAACCCAGCGAAGAACCCTGCAGCACCCGCCAATATTGCGCCAAGAACAAACCATATCAATGCTCGCTGCCACAAACGGGTACGGGGCATTTTCAATGCCGAAGGCGTTTTACCTGCCAATAATTGCGGATAAACCTTTTCTGCCCGCTCAACACTTTTTCTGTCCGGAACCATCCGAACCGACTGATACTCAACGATCTCACCGTTTTTCTTAATAGGCGACGCAAACGCATTCACCCAATAATGATCACCATTGCTCGAACGATTTTTCACCAACCCCATCCAAGAGCGACCACTTTTAATGTAGTCCCACATGTTCTCGAACGCCGCCGGCGGCATGCTTGGATGGCGAACCATGTTATGAGGCTGTCCAACAAGTTCCTCTTGGGTATAACCTGCAACTTCACAAAATTCTTTACTTACGTACTTAATAATACCGCGAGTGTCAGTGGTGGAGAGTAGGTTGTAGTCAATAGGGAAACGTACTTCCTTTTCTGTCACTGGATTGTTGATTCGCATACAACACTACCTTTCAGTTATTGAGACTTTTACCTAATAAGTAATGTTAGTCCATTAATTGAGAATGTAATGAGAAGGTTGTGATTAATTAGTCACTTACGTAAGGCGGGATATAAATAAATCTTTATTTTCAACATCTTACTGATAAGAATAAAGTGAAGATTCAAACAATTGGAAGATGGCATCAAAACACATAGGTGGAAAAACAGAACTGAGTGGCAGATTTTGGTATCACGACATATAAAAAAACCGACAACAAAGTGTCGGCTTTATAATTCAGTATATCCAACCACGTTAGTCAGCGGATATACAAGTGATCAACTTGGAATTAACCAATATGCGTTGCGCCACCCATGTATGGGCGAAGTACTTCTGGCACTTCAATACGACCATCTTCAAGCTGATAGTTTTCCAGAATCGCTACCATGGTACGGCCAACAGCCAAACCAGAACCGTTTAGTGTGTGCAGTAACTCAGGTTTGTTCGCACCTTTACGGCGGAAACGCGCTTGCATACGACGTGCTTGGAAATCCGTCATGTTTGAACATGATGAAATTTCGCGGTACGTGCTCTGAGCTGGAACCCACACTTCGAGATCGTAGGTTTTAGCTGAACCAAAGCCCATATCACCAGTACAAAGAATCACTTTGCGGTAAGGCAGATTCAATAACTGAAGGACTTTCTCAGCATGACCAGTCAATTCTTCCAACGCTGCCATTGAATCTTCTGGTTTCACGATTTGTACCAATTCAACTTTGTCGAATTGGTGCATACGGATCAAGCCACGGGTATCACGACCATATGAGCCAGCTTCTGAACGGAAACAAGGCGTGTGAGCCGTCATGCGGATCGGCAAGTCAGCTTCGTCAACGATGGTATCGCGAACCATATTTGTCAACGGCACTTCTGCTGTCGGGATCAGCGACATACCAACACCTTCTTCGGTAGCTGGTTGAGTGTGGAACAAATCTTCACCAAACTTTGGTAGCTGACCAGTACCAAATAGGCTGTCTGCATTGACCAAATACGGAACATACATTTCGGTGTAGTCATGTTCAGTGGTGTGAAGATCAAGCATGAATTGGGCAATAGCACGATGTAGACGCGCCATTTGGCCTTTCATTACGATAAAACGAGAACCAGATAGTTTGACCGCACTTGCGAAATCTAAACCACCAGAAAGCTCACCAAGATCAACATGGTCTTTCACTTCAAAGTCATACGACTTAGGCTCACCCCAAACAGAAATTTCTACGTTTTCAGATTCATCTTTGCCTACTGGCACAGCGTCATCAGCAACGTTAGGAACGGCTTGTACAATCGCGTTCAATTCATTTTGAAGATCAGCCAACTCAGCTTTTGCTTTGTTTAGCTCTTCGCCAAGGTTTTCAACATCTGCCAGCAAAGGCTGGATATCTTCGCCCTTCGCTTTCGCCTGACCAATGGACTTGGAACGTGCGTTACGCTCTGCTTGAAGTTCTTCAGTACGAACTTGCAGCGATTTACGCTTTTCTTCAAGATCGCGGAGTGTGTCGACGTCAAGCTTAAAGCCACGACGCGCCAATTTTTCAGCTGTTGCGTCCAGCTCGGTACGAAGCAGTTTAGAATCCAGCATGTTAATCCTGTGAATCGTTATCTAACAGTGCCTGAAAAAGAGTTAACGCTGCCACGCACTAATATGACAACGCCAATATGAAAGGATCTTGCCCCAGTCTTTTGCGACATTTCATTCGGAAACAACGGGGTCTTAAGGGCTTAAACAATACCCAAAATACCCTCTTTTTCCTAGCGTTTTTGGGGGCTATTTGCGTCTAATTGGTCAAGAAATGCCAACTTCTCAGCGATTTTAATTTCAAGCCCACGATTTACGGGTTCGTAGTATCGTGTGCCTTTCATTTCCTGAGGGAAATAGCTCTCACCCGCGGCATACGCATTTGGCTCATCATGGGCGTAACGATAACCGTCGCCATAACCCAAATCCTTCATCAGACTGGTTGGCGCATTGCGAAGATGATTGGGAACTTCAAAGTCGGGATGCATTTTTGCATCACGAAGCGCCTGTTTCCAACCGACGTACACGGCATTACTTTTTGGCGCACAAGCTAGATAAACTGCCGCCTGCGCTATGGCTCGTTCACCTTCGGATGGCCCAACACGCGTGAAACAATCCCATGCGCTGATAGCAACTTGCATCGCTCTTGGATCGGCATTCCCCACATCTTCCGATGCTATTGCAAGTAGCCGCCTTGCCACATATAAAGGATCGCCGCCTGCGGTGATAATACGGGCATACCAATACAAGGCTGCGTCAGGGTCTGAGCCGCGAACCGATTTATGAAATGCGGATATCAAGTCGTACCATAGGTCGCCCTTATTATCGAATCTCGCGATTTTCTCCCCTGCCACTTCAGCAAGAAGTTCTAGGGTAATGCGCTTATCCCCTTTATCGTCAGCCTCGACCATGTCTGACAACATTTCGAGGTAGTTGAGCGTCATCCTTGCATCACCCGATGTGAAGTTTGCTAGATGCTCTTTCACATCCTCAGGGAATACGAGGTTTTCACCACCCAACCCTCTATTTTTATCAGTCAACGCCTGTTCTATCACCTCAAGAATGTCTTCTTTATCGAGTGACTTCAGCTTATAAACACGCGCTCGCGACAACAATGCATTATTGAGCTCAAACGACGGGTTCTCCGTCGTCGCGCCAATAAACGTTACAGTGCCATCTTCAATATGCGGCAAAAATGCATCTTGCTGGCTTTTGTTAAAGCGGTGGACTTCGTCGACAAAAAGAATCGTTCTTCGCCCCACCAACTTGTTTTCACGCGCTTTATCTATGGCTAAACGAATGTCTTTCACCCCAGAGGTCACTGCCGACACGCGCTCAATTTCAGCGTCTGCGTAGCCCGCTGCCACTTCTGCCAAGGTGGTTTTTCCTGTTCCGGGAGGCCCCCACAAAATCATGGAATGCAGTTGCCCACTCTCCAATGCACGGCGTAACGGTTTCCCTTCACTAAGAAGGTGTTTTTGACCAATATATTCGGAAAGATTCGTCGGACGCATGCGTGCAGCAAGAGGGCGAAAATCGTCCGCAAATTCCAGACTGAAATTACTCACAAGCAGGACTCTCGGTTTGGGGAGCGAGGTGTTAACTTAGCATGACTAAGCCAAACACCTCACATGATAGTGATATTACGTAAGGGCGATAGTTCGCCGCAGAGAGGCATTTTATTGTTTATTGACGCTGGTCGTCCAGTTCTACACCTTCTGGCACCGTGAAACGAAATAGCGCATCGCTAGGCGATACATTCTTGACATTTTGCAGCGCGAAACGGCTCGTTTGTCCATCTTGTTCAACCACAGCAAACTCTGAAATACGTCCATCTGGTTGAACATCCACAACAAACTCACCCAAATTACCCGTTTGCTTTGGTGACAGAACAAAGGTGTCACCGTCTTGCTTGACGTTGTAGTTACCCCAATCTTTAGGATCATTTCGTGTCAGCAATACAAAAGGTGTTTGTGATGTCGCATCGTCAAGCCACATTGCGGTAACTTGCTCAATAAACGGGCTGTAGTACCAAAGGGTTTTCCCGTCTGATACGAGGATGTTTTCATCCGGCATCACAGTTTCCCAATTGAAAAGATTGGGGCGCTTCATGGCAAGAGTACCTTCACCCTCACTAATGACCTCGCCATCAGGGCTGGTGACGATTTGCTCAAAGTTTGCAGTGAAGCTATTTAGCTTTGCCAAACGTGTGTTCAGTTCTTGTTGTGGTGTTGCAAATACTGCCGGTGCCACCAGCAGCAAAGACATCAACATCATCTTTTTCATTTATGGTTTCCGATTAATCTCTTGGCGGTGGTGGCGGAGCCAACACCTCACGATTTGAGTTATGACCCGGTGCGCTAACAATGCCTTGTACTTCCAACTGTTCGACAATACGCGCCGCTCGGTTGTAGCCAATTTTAAAACGACGCTGCACACCAGAGACTGACGCTCTGCGAGATTCAGTCACAAATTCAACGACCTGATCAAACAACTGATCAAGCTCTTCTCCATCCCCGGCACCCGCGGCTTCTCCAGGCAATAGGCCTTCTGCACCTTGATCACCATTGGTAATGTCGGTGATGTACTGCGGTTTCCCTCGCGCCTTCCAGTTGCTCACCACTCGGTGTACTTCGTCATCATTCACAAACGCACCATGGACACGTGCAGGATGATTCGAGCCGTTTGGCATAAATAACATGTCACCCATACCAAGTAGAGATTCAGCACCGCCTTGGTCCAAAATGGTACGAGAGTCAGTTTTAGTAGAAACAGTAAACGCCATACGAGTTGGAATATTAGCTTTAATCAAGCCGGTAATAACATCCACTGATGGTCGCTGTGTTGCGAGTACAAGGTGAATACCTGCGGCTCGCGCTTTTTGCGCCAAACGCGCGATGAGCTCTTCAACCTTTTTACCAACAACCATCATCAAGTCGGCAAATTCATCAACGATGACGACGATATATGGCAGTTTTTCCAGCGAAGGGGCTGTTTCATCCATGCTATCACCTGGACTCCAAAGTGGATCAGGAATTGGATGGTCAGCGTCTGCCGCTTCTTTGACTTTGTCATTAAAGCCCGCAATGTTTCTGACACCGAGCATGGACATAAGTTTATAACGACGTTCCATTTCGGCCACACACCAACGCAGTGCATTGCCTGCGTCTTTCATGTCAGTAACCACTTCGGTTAATAGGTGTGGTATCCCTTCATAAACCGAAAGCTCAAGCATTTTCGGGTCAATCATGATGAAGCGAACATCTTCTGGACCCGCTTTGTACAACATGCTGACAATCATGACGTTAACGCCCACGGATTTACCAGAACCTGTCGTACCTGCAACAAGCATGTGTGGCGCTTTCGCCAAATCGGTAACAATCGCTTCGCCGGCAATGTCTTTACCCAAAACCACAGAAAGTGGCGACTTCGAGTTTTGGAATCGCTCACTCGCAACCACATCAGACATAAACACGGTTTCACGGCTATTGTTAGGCAACTCTAAGCCAATGTAAGGCTTGCCAGGAATCACATCGACAACTCGCACTGCACTGGTCGATAAAGAGCGTGCAATGTCTTTTGATAGCCCCATAATTCGACTGACTTTTACACCAGGTGCCAATTCAAGTTCAAATCGCGTGATCACCGGCCCAGGGAAAATACCTTTCACCGTGACTTTGATTTTGTATTCTTCCAAGCGTGTTTCTATCAACTGCGCTTGGTATTGCAACTCTTCATCCGTCGCGCGCGTTGCCGTATTGCGTGGAGGATCCAGCAAATCCAATGTCGGTAAGGGTTCTGCTGGCTTAGGTAAGTTTGGTTCATCTTTCACTAAAAACGGATGCAGTGCTCCCGCTGCATTTTTCTGAGCTTCGCGGATGGTTTCCATAAATGGGTCATCATCGGGGATCACGGATGTCGCCTGAGCGCGGTCAAGTTCTGATAAACCGTCCGTATTACCAATGGCAATGTCATGTCGCGGCTCATGATCCAACTCAAGATTATCGACATCAAATGCCGAGTCATTCTCGCGCGTATCCTCTGTGTCGTCGTAGTCAAAAGGAGGCTCGTCGTCCATAGACTCATTCGGTTCATGCACTACCGGCGTATCCATCATCAACACATCATCAGGCTCAAAGCCAACGTCACTCTTCTGCGCAATATGAACAGGATCATCACTAATGACTTGAGTGACATCTTCAACGCGAAGATCGCTGTCGGTTGGAATAAATTCAGGCTCAGGTGCGATGTCGTGCTCAGGTTCAAAATCCGAAGTAATAACGGGCTCTTTACGCTCAACAATAACTGGGACTGGGGTGTGTATCACTGGCTTATCAGAGCGACGAGCACTATCTGCTTTATCGTCAACACGTTGAGGCTTGCTCAATGCAGTAATATCAGTCAATTCGAGTTCTTCATCATTCAAAGATGAGGAGAACAAGGGATCGGTGAGATCGATATCAGCGGTATCCGCATCCGACGTATCAACTGTCGCGCCCAAGGTTTGTGCCTTATCACCACGGGCTCTATTCACAAGCCAAGTGACTGACGACAGGGTTTTCTCACCCAAGGTATCGACAATCGTTAACCATGAAATACCCGTAAAAAGCGTAAAACCCGCCGCCCACAAGAACATCAAGACCAGAGTTGTACCCAGCACATTAAACAACGGTAAGGAAAGAGCGGTCAGCACATCACCCACGACGCCACCGGACGAGAAATACCAGAAATCATCAAAATTCAGATCAGCCAAACCACTGCTGGTCAGCAACAGTAAAACGACACCCAGAATTTTGGTTGCAAGAATGGTGTAATTAAGAGGCTCACTTTCTCCTCGGCGACGAAATACTACCCACCCTGCAAGAAGAAGCAAGAATGGCATTGGGTAAGCTAATGTACCTAACGCAAAGAAAAAGGTATCAGCAACCCAAGCTCCCGCGCTACCTGCTGCATTTTGAACAGGACCATCCCAAGCTGTTTGTGACCATGATGGATCGGAGGAATCGTAACTAAGAAGGGAAACCAGCATGAACACAGCAGACAACAACGCAAGAATCAATGCGCTCTCTTTCAAACGTTGTTTTCCATTTAAACGACGTGAGGTGTCTGTCTGTTTCTGCTCCTGACGCAAGAAGAACTCCATTATCACCTATCTTTCAAAATTTAAGCCCCAAAGTGAGGGTTATGGCTTTATACCCAATCAACCTGAAGATGCTCGATTTCAGAGGCCATCAGTGCGTTCAGTTCAAGGCAAATTCTTGTAGGAATAGTCATTCTATTTTACAGGAACTTAACGATGAAGTGGACGCACTGAGGGCCTCCCTTCGGGCGAGTTTACTGACGCCATGCTCGGTGTTATCCCTTTTTGATGGAGATCACTACATCGGCAAAGGGACGCCTAGATCATAACGTCAGTAAACCTCGCTGAATCCTGCATCTTCAGGTTGTTTGGGTATATGATTATTCATTATTTGCCGAAGACACGAAGGAAGAAATAACCATATTCCCTCTTTCAACGCCCTTTACTTGCAAAAGTGTACACCAAACAAAAAAACAAACCGAGCAGCAAGCTACTCGGTTTGTAGAATATAACACTAATGTCAGCCCTCTTTGTTCGAGGTGCGTGAGCTTTTTAACGCGTTTTGATAACCAAATGGTTAGTTTGCTTCACTTCTTCCATCACGACATAAGTTCGAGTGTCGTTGACTCCAGGTAGACGAAGCAACGTCTCACCCAAAAGCTTACGGTATGCTGACATGTCCGACACGCGGGTCTTCAGCAAGTAGTCAAAATCACCTGAGACTAAGTGACACTCTTGGATATCTTCGAGTTGTTGAACGGCCTTGTTAAACTGTTCGAACACATCCGGCGCACCACGGTTCAGGGTAATCTCAACAAATACCAGCAATGAAGCATCGAGGAACTGAGGGTTCAACAATGCGGTATAACCACTGATATAGCCTTGTCTTTCTAAACGACGAACACGTTCCAGACAGGGGGTTGGAGAAAGTCCTACACGCTTAGACAGTTCAACGTTTGAAACGCGACCATCTTTTTGCAGTTCATTAAGGATATTTCTGTCAATGCGGTCCAATTCCTTGGAGGGTTTCTTTTTGGCGTCAACCATTTTTTATTCCACCTTATTACTTCCTTGCAATGTAAAATGCCATTTTCTTTAACATAACTTATGTTTTTAGCATCAAATCCGTCTTTTTGCGAACTATACTAGCTCTAAATACAACAATACTACAAAACAACAGCTAATAACTCTATATTGAAGCGAGGAATCAGGATGATCATTGGTGTACCTAAAGAGATAAAAAATCATGAATACCGTGTGGGCATGGTGCCTGCCAGCGTACGCGAGCTCGTTTCCCATGGTCATACTGTGCACGTCCAGTCACAGGCAGGAATGGGGATCGGCTTCAGCGATGATGACTACGTCAATGCCGGCGCTTCTGTTCTTCCAAGTGCGAAAGAAGTGTTTGCCACTGCTGAAATGATTGTCAAAGTTAAAGAGCCGCAGGCTGTTGAAAGAGCCATGCTTCGCGAAGGGCAGATATTGTTTACCTATTTGCACCTTGCACCAGATTTTCCACAGACACAAGACCTTATCAAGAGCAAAGCTGTCTGTATAGCCTATGAAACCGTAACAGATTCTAAAGGTCGATTGCCACTTTTGGCGCCGATGTCTGAGGTCGCTGGTCGCATGTCTATTCAAGCGGGTGCACAAGCATTGGAGAAATCTCGAGGCGGTGCAGGCATGCTGCTTGGCGGCGTACCTGGGGTTGAACCCGCGAAAATTGTGGTCCTTGGCGGAGGTGTCGTTGGTTCAAACGCAGCGCGTATGGCGGTTGGTATGCGTGCGGATGTTTCCATTTTGGATCGCAACATTGATACGCTAAGAGCGCTAGATGAAGAATTTCAGGGGCGCGCAAAAGTACTCTACTCAACAGAAGAAATTCTTGAAAAACACGTTCTCGCCGCAGATTTGGTCATCGGAGCAGTGCTAATTCCAGGTGCAGCAGCACCAAAACTCGTCAATGCGGGACATATCAAAAAGATGAAACCGGGCGCTGCCGTTGTCGATGTTGCTATTGACCAAGGTGGCTGCTTTGAAACATCACACGCCACGACGCATGCTGATCCGACTTACATTGTGGATGATGTCGTCCACTACTGTGTCGCCAACATGCCAGGTGCAGTCGCCCGTACGTCAACGTTCGCACTGAACAATGCAACATTACCTTATATCGTGAAACTGGCTAACCTTGGCTACCGTGATGCACTGCTCAGTGACGAAGGCTTACTAAAAGGCCTGAATGTCATTGACGGTAAGGTAACGATAAAAGAAGTCGCTGACGCCTTTAATCTCGACTATCTAGACCCACGTGCTGCAATCTCATAATCCACAACCAATCAAAGTGTAATATGAGATAACACATTTCAATGAAGGGCACCGCATGGTGCTCTTTCTTTAATTACGCATTTTCCCTACAATCTCTCTCATTAGATCAAACTCAATCCATCCGGAGAAATAATGAGTAACGTAAAGCATTCAAGCCTTCTTATCTTAGGTTCAGGTCCTGCAGGATATACTGCTGCAGTCTATGCTGCTCGCGCCAACCTTAAGCCTGTTATGGTTACTGGCCTACAACAGGGCGGACAGCTCACCACAACGACTGAAGTGGAAAACTGGCCGGGTGATGCAGAAGGGTTAACTGGCCCTGCTCTGATGGAACGCATGAAAGAACATGCTGAAAAATTTGATACCGAAATCATTTTCGACCACATCAATGAAACAGACCTCACTCAGCGCCCTTTCCGCCTTAAAGGCGACAATGCTGAATACACTTGTGATGCATTAATCATCGCAACAGGTGCTTCTGCTCAATATTTGGGTATGGAGTCAGAAGAAAACTTCAAAGGCCGCGGCGTTTCAGCGTGTGCAACCTGTGACGGTTTCTTCTATCGCAACCAGAAAGTCGCGGTGATTGGCGGTGGCAACACGGCTGTTGAAGAAGCACTTTACCTGTCCAACATCGCATCAGAAGTTCACCTTATCCACCGTCGTGATACTTTCCGTGCTGAAAAGATTTTGGTTAGCCGTCTAATGGACAAAGTCGAAAACGGCAATATCGTTTTGCACACAGATCGCGTTCTTGATGAGGTGTTAGGCGATGACATGGGCGTGACAGGCGTTCGTATTAAAGAAACACAATCTGACGCCACCGAAGATTTGGATGTGATGGGCTTGTTCGTTGCCATCGGTCATAAACCAAACACCAGCATCTTTGAAGGTCAATTGGAGATGCACAATGGTTACATCAAAGTGCAATCTGGCCTTGAAGGCAACGCCACACAAACCAGCGTTGAAGGCGTTTTCGCCGCTGGCGATGTGATGGACCATATCTACCGTCAAGCAATCACATCAGCGGGTACCGGCTGTATGGCTGCATTGGATGCCGAGCGCTTCCTAGACGCAAAAGAAAGCAAATAATAATTCGCGTTTTTAGGCCCATTTATGGGCCTATATTTTGCCAACTCAGCCTTCCTATCATCCACATTGTCGTTATTGCTGTACTGACAGTTCGAAACACCGTGGATTAAAAAACCAAGAAGTAGTATGGATAAAAAGAAACAACGCTCGCTAGTCCAGTGGCTAAAAGGACAAAGCAAGCTTGGCAAAACATGGCTCGTAACCGCAATCGGACTGGCATTTTTGTCCGGTTTATTTTTGATCGCCCAGGCCGCGTTACTCGCAAACATTCTTCACGAACTCATCATCGAGAAAGCCGACAAATCCGATATCTGGCTGTCCTTCGTAGGACTTGCCATTATCGTTTGCCTACGCGCAATATGTAGCTGGGGCAAGGAGCAAGCGGGTTATCGCGCTGGTGAAGCCGTCCGCCTTCATATTCGTCATCTCGTGCTGGATAAGCTGCAAACACTTGGTCCTGCCACGATTCAAGGCAAGCCTGCCGGGACATGGGCAAGCTTGGTGCTTGAACAAGTAGAAGAAATGCAGGATTTCTTTGCGCGCTATCTTCCCCAAATGGCCATAGCAGGGTTAATACCCTTGGTTATTTTGGTTGTTGTCTTTCCACTCAACTGGGCGGCAGGGCTTATTTTCTTACTGACCGCCCCGCTTGTGCCTTTCTTCATGGCACTCGTTGGCATGGGCGCTGCGGATGCGAACAGACGAAACTTTAAGGCGCTGCAGCGTCTCTCTGGGCATTTCTATGACCGCCTTCGTGGTCTGGCAACCATTCGATTGTTTGATCAAGCTGATGCAGAAAGTCAGCACTTAAAAGTCGCCTCTGAGGATTTTCGTAAACGTACGATGGAAGTGCTGCGATTAGCGTTTCTTTCCTCAGCCGTACTCGAATTTTTCACCTCGCTCTCCATCGCGATCACTGCGGTTTACTTCGGCTTTAGTTATATAGGCGAACTGAACTTCGGTCACTACGGTTTAGGCATCTCGCTGTTTATCGGTGTTTTCGTACTGGTACTTGCGCCTGAGTTTTATCAACCATTGCGAGATCTCGGCACCTACTATCATGCCAAAGCGCAAGCGATAGGCGCGGCAGAGTCCATTGTTAACTTCCTTGACGCACAACCAGAACATCAAGCGTCAGGTGAGGCAAAAATCGCATCGGATACCGTCGAAATCACAGCAACTGATCTTGAAGTCCTCAGCCCTGATGGCATTATTCTCGCAGGCCCATTGACGTTTAAGATTAAGTCTGGTGAACGCGTCGCATTGGTCGGGCAAAGTGGTGCGGGCAAAACGAGCCTCATCAATGCTGTTCTGGGCTTTCTACCCTATCGCGGTAGCCTAGTGATAAACGGTATTGAACTAAAAGAAGCCGATTTGTCACATTGGCGCAAACAAGTGAGTTGGGTGGGACAAAACCCTCAGCTTTTCCACGGCAGCGTCAAAGACAACATTTGCCTGTCAGCACCATTAGCAACGGAAGAGCAAATCCAACGCGTCGCCCACGCTGCGCATGCCAATGAATTTATTCAGCGGTTAGATCAAGGCTATTCACACCCCGTTGGTGATCGCTCTAGCGGCTTATCTGTCGGACAAGCACAGCGAATAGCCGTTGCTCGGGCATTACTACAAGATGGTCGATTTTGGCTACTCGATGAACCTACAGCAAGCTTAGACGCATCCAGTGAGCGATTGGTGATGGAGAGCTTAGACAAAGCAACCAAAGACACCACCACCTTGCTGGTCAGCCACCGCATTGACCAACTGGGTACCTCAGACAATATATTGGTCATGAGCAAAGGTAAGCTGGTGCAGCAAGGTACATTCGACGCCCTCAAGCACGAAGGGCTATTTTCTGAAATGATCCAAGCTGTAGACAGGAGTGATCTTGATGCGTGATCTCATTCCATTTCTAAGGCTTTATAAAAAACATTGGTTTGGTCTGTCCTTGGGCATGCTCTTGTCCTTTGCGACGCTGGCCTCTGCAATCAGCCTACTCACTCTATCGGGTTGGTTTATCGCAGCGTCAGCCGTTGCCGGTCTGGCTGCTGCCACCAACTTTAACTACATGCTTCCCGCTGCGGGCGTGCGCGGATTTTCTATCGCAAGAACCGCAGGACGCTGGGGCGAGCGTGTCGTCAGCCATAATGCCACATTCAAACTGTTGGCTGACCTTCGTATTTTCTTCTTTGAAAAGCTCACGCCGCTGATCCCTGGCAAAGTGGGTAACTTACGAGACGCTGACATTCTCAACCGCTTGGTGGCAGATGTTGACGCTATGGATCATGTCTATCTGCGCCTTATCAGCCCGCTGTTCGTTGGCATTTTGGGTATATTTTGCGTTAGTGGTTTCCTCTATTGGTTTGACCCCAAATTAGGCATGACGCTGGGCGTGATTCTACTATCACTCATGCTGATCCTCCCTGTCATTTTCTACCGCCTCGGTGAGCCGCATGGTGCAGGGATCACGCGGGCAAAGTCAGAACTTCGAGTGTCACTGCTAGATTGGCTTCAAGGCCACGCGGAACTGCAGATCTTTGGTGCAGCAGATCGATACCGTGAACGCGCACATGACGCAGAGGCTCGGCTTCTCAATGCACAACGTCGCATGGCGGGCGTAACTGGTCTTGCCAATGGCATCTTACTGGCAGCAAATGGATTAACCTTGGTGTTGATGCTTTGGATTGCAGCTGACGGCGTTGGGGGACAATACCCGAACCCGATGGTGGCGATGGTGGCATTTACGACCATGGCTAGCTTTGAGTTGATGATGCCCGTCGCTGGTGCTTTTCAATATTTAAGCCAAACAATGACATCGGCAAAACGACTGAATGAAATCATTGAAGCAACACCAGAAACACCGTTCGATCCTGCCGGTTACAACAATACAGCTAAAGGTAACATCCGTTTCAATAACGTGAGCTACACCTACCATGATGCGGATAAACCAGCGATTGATGGCGTTTCACTAACGATTAAAGCAGGCGAGAAAGTAGCACTGTTAGGACGTACAGGTTGCGGTAAATCCACACTACTACAGCTATTGACCCGCTCGTGGGACCCTTCTCAAGGTGAGGTTGAGATAGATGGTCAGCCGCTTACCGCGTGGAGAGAGTCGGCACTAAGAAGCTCAATAGCCGTAGTCAGTCAACGCGTTGATGTTTTTAATGGCGCCTTGCGCAATAATCTATCGATGGCGAAACCTAGCGCCTCTGACGCGGAGCTCATTGCAGTCATTGAACAAGTTGGACTTTCTGATCTTCTTGATGGGCCAGGGTTAGATGTTTGGTTAGGCGATGGTGGTCGTCAATTATCTGGTGGTGAACGCCGTCGTCTTGGCATTGCTCGTGCGTTGTTACGCGATGCGCCGATATTACTATTGGACGAACCCACAGAAGGACTGGATGTAAAAACTGAGCAACATATTCTCTCTTTGCTTCTTGAACACGCTCAAGACAAAACCGTACTGTTCATCACTCATCGTCTCGTGGGACTAACGCATATGGACACTGTGTGTTTAATGGACGAAGGACAGATCATTGAGCAAGGCAGCCACCACACGTTGAAAGCGGCGGGTGGTCGATATTCGAACCTGCTCCAGCGTATTCAGTAGTGAGCCTGTGTTAGTGTATCTATAATTGGAAAAAGGGAGCTTCGGCTCTCTTTTTTCCACTTTAACGCGAATAGACGTAATCAAAACGAACGAGTAGTTATGACCATTTACCTTCCACCATTGGATGAGAATGATCCGGAGGATTTCCCCTCTGTCACCAGCGCACTTGAAGAACCCGATGGTTTACTTGCGATAGGCGGCGATCTCTCTCCACAGCGTCTTAGAGCCGCATATGAGCGCGGTATATTCCCTTGGTTCGGTGATGATGAGCCCTACCTTTGGTGGTCACCTTCAGAACGCGCAATTATCGACCCGCTCACCTTCGTCCCAAGTAAAAGCCTCAGGAAATATGCTCGAAAACAGAACATACGCGTTTCCATCAACTACCGTTTTGATGATGTGATTGAGCACTGCGCATTGATCCGAGGTGCTCATCAAGTTTGGATCACGCAAGAGATGAGAGACGCTTACAAAAAGCTGCACCGTCAAGGTGGCGCCCACAGCGTAGAAGTCTGGCAAGATGACCAATTGATTGGCGGTCTTTACGGCGTCAGTGTCGGGACGCTATTTTGTGGCGAATCCATGTTTTCACTGCAAACCAATGCGTCCAAGATTGCACTATGGCGCTTCTGTGAACACTTCAAGAAACACGGCGGTAAGCTCATCGACTGTCAAATGATGACGGAGCACCTTTCTACTCTTGGCGCGACGCCTCTATCTCGCTCCGATTTCATTCGAAGACTCGACCAGCTTAAACATCGAATGACGGATGCTTCTCTCTTTCAATCTCAATGGATTGATGGAGCAAGCAATGCGTAGAGCAACGCGTTCATTTCGCATTGGCGTCATGCCACCTTCGTCATGCTCTTACTTACCTGATCGCCAAGAGTCGGTCGCAATCGTTCTCGATGCTGAACTGCACAACATGCCCAGTTACGATGCGTTGATACAATCAGGGTTTCGTCGAAGTGGTGATAACATCTACCGACCTCACTGTGCTGAATGCAAGGCGTGCCATTCACTGCGTGTTGATACCGCAGCGTTCACGCCGAGCAAGAGCCAGAAACGGCAAATCAACCAACTCAATCGATTAGAAATCAGAATTGAAGATACCTTAAACGAAGATTGGTTTTCGCTCTATGAGCGCTATATCAATCAACGCCATCAGAACGGCTCTATGTATCCGGCAAACAAACAAGATTTCCTCTCTTTTATCCAAAGCGGTTGGCAACGCTCAAAATACATCCACCTCTTTGATGGAAACACCTTAATCGCCATTGCAGTCACAGATGTCCTTGTTCAAGGTTACAGTGCCATTTACAGCTTTTTTGACCCGGACCATCCTTGGTCTTTGGGTTCATTGTGTGTTCTTGCCCAAATTCAAACAGCCGCACAACACGGTATTCCTTGGCTTTATCTTGGCTTCCAAATTGATGATTGCGCTGCGATGCGCTATAAGCAAAAATTCACCCCGAATGAGCGTTTTACTGCTGGCGAATGGAAAACGTCAGAGTAATTGCGCAACCGGAATGGCTACCGCCACCCCACTAAAGCCTGCTATTTTGTGTCCAAACTAATAACTATTTGGTGTAAACCTTAACCGATAGCTGATTTTTACTAGTCAGTGAGGATGCAAAGGGGTAAAATTTCGGCCCTGAACTTTACAGACTTAACGAATCAAGGCATTATCTGCCAGTCGAAAAATGGCTGATTGATAGCCTAAGAGGATTAAATGGCAAAAGAAGACGTAATTGAATTGCAAGGTACCGTACTGGACACCCTGCCAAACACCATGTTTCGCGTAGAACTAGAGAACGGCCACGTAGTCACTGCTCACATCTCTGGTAAGATGCGCAAAAACTACATCCGTATCCTGACTGGTGACAAAGTTACCGTTGAAATGACGCCTTACGACTTGTCGAAAGGACGCATTATCTTCCGCGCGCGCTAATCCTCACGTCTCGCGAACACGAAAAACCCGGCTCTTAGCCGGGTTTTGTCATTTGTGAATCGTGATTTTTGGTGAAAAGTGTAGCCGACGATTACGCCGGCTCCATTTCATCGCTAAAACTAAAGGTAAGCGAATCGTTTTTCAGACCGACCTTCACCGTGCCACCATTGACCAAACAGCCAAACAACAGTTCGTTTGCTAGGTTTTTCTTCACATGCTCTTGCATCACACGTGCCATTGGACGAGCGCCCATTGACTTGTCATAGCCTTTCTCTGCAAGCCAAAGTTTCGCTTTATCGGTCACTTCTAGTGACACGCCACGAACATCCAACTGTGCTTGAAGTTCAACAACAAATTTATCCACCACTTGAAGAATGACTTCTTTATCGAGGTGGTTAAACCATATGATGTTATCAAGACGATTTCGGAATTCTGGTGCGAATACCTTCTTAATTTCCGCCATCGCATCGTGACTATGATCTTGCTGAATCAGACCAATCGACTTGCGTACTGTTTCCGTTACGCCAGCATTGGTTGTCATCACTAGGATCACATTGCGGAAATCCGCCTTACGGCCGTTGTTATCAGTCAGCGTACCGTTATCCATGACTTGAAGAAGCAAGTTAAACACGTCTGGGTGTGCTTTCTCTATCTCATCAAGCAATACAACACTATGTGGGTGCTTAATCACTGCATCAGTTAGTAAACCACCTTGGTCGTACCCGACATAGCCTGGAGGCGCACCGATCAAACGACTGACAGTGTGACGCTCCATATACTCGGACATATCAAAGCGCTGAAGCTCAATACCCATTGCTCGTGCCAGTTGCACCGTCACTTCTGTTTTACCGACCCCTGTTGGCCCAGCAAACAAGAATGAACCCACAGGTTTGTTTTCAGCGCCTAGACCAGCACGGCTTAGCTTAATGGCTTCACATAGCGCACCAATGGCATCGTCTTGCCCAAACACCAGCATCTTCAACTTGTGCTCGAGTGACTTAAGCACTTCTCTATCCGTTGACGATACTGACTTTTCAGGAATACGTGCCATCTTAGCAATCATATTTTCAATGTCGCCGACACCCACCGTTTTCTTACGCTTATTCGCTGGAGCCAAACGACAACGCGCGCCCGCTTCATCGATAACATCAATGGCCTTGTCCGGAAGATGGCGGTCGTTGATGTACTTAGCCGACAACTCAACGGCAGCACGGATGGCTTTGTTGGTATAGCGAACTTCATGGTGTGCTTCGTACTTCGGTTTCAGGCCCATCAAAATCTTGGTGGTGTCATCCAACGAAGGTTCGATAACATCGATTTTTTGGAATCGACGAGCTAGCGCTCGCTCTTTCTCAAAAATACTGCTGTATTCCTGATAGGTAGTAGAACCAATACAACGCAACTTGCCGCTAGACAACAATGGTTTGATAAGGTTTGCAGCATCAACTTGACCACCAGATGCAGCACCCGCACCGATAATGGTGTGGATCTCATCAATAAACAGAACAGCATGTTCTTCTTTTTCAAGTTGCTTCAAAATACCTTTGAAGCGCTTTTCAAAATCGCCGCGGTACTTGGTACCCGCAAGCAAAGAACCAATGTCCAGTGAGTAGATGATGCAGTTCTGTATGATCTCAGGCACTTCGCCTTCAACAATACGCCAGGCTAGTCCTTCTGCTATTGCAGTTTTACCTACACCTGCTTCACCCACAAGTAATGGGTTATTTTTGCGACGACGACATAACACTTGAATGGTTCTCTCAAGTTCTTTGTCTCGTCCAATCAGAGGATCAATGCCGCCTACACGGGCAAGTTGATTCAAGTTAGTCGCAAAGTTCTCTAGACGTTCTTCCCCGCCTTCTACTGCCGCTTCTTCCGAAGACAAATCAGCACCAGGGAGCTCTTCATCACTGTTAGACGACTTAGTCGTGCCATGTGAGATGTAATTAACAACGTCTAGTCGGCTAATATCATTCTTCTTCAGCAAATATGCTGCGTGCGATTCTTGCTCGCTGAAAATAGCCACGAGAACATTCGCACCGCTCACTTCACTACGACCAGAAGATTGAACATGGAATACAGCACGTTGAAGTACGCGCTGGAAACTCAACGTTGGTTGGGTTTCACGATTATCGTCATCAACAGGGATGAGCGGAGTGGTCTGTTCAATGAAAGCTTCTAGCTCTTTTCGTAAAGCATCGAGGTCAGCGCGGCACGCAAGCAAAGCTTCGCGAGCAGCCACATTTTCCAGAAGCGCCAGCAGTAGATGTTCTACCGTCATGAACTCATGACGTTTTTCACGTGCTCTTGCAAAAGCCCCATTCAGGCTCGCTTCGAGTTCTTTATTTAGCAT
Organism: Enterovibrio gelatinilyticus; assembly: GCF_028683095.1. Lineage (GTDB taxonomy): Bacteria > Pseudomonadota > Gammaproteobacteria > Enterobacterales > Vibrionaceae > Enterovibrio > Enterovibrio gelatinilyticus. Next base: position 49,504 of record NZ_JAJUBC010000022.1, read on the forward strand.
AAGGCACCTCCCTCAAAAACCACATTATGGTGTGCCGGAGAAAAACCAATTCTCCTTCTTAGGCTTTCTCCATTGTGCACAGCAATGGGTGTTGATGTTCTTTCGCATACATCATTACTTGGGCGACTTTCATCTCAGCAACTTCTGCACTAAAAATGCCGCAGACCGCTTTTCCTTCGTAATGCACAGCCAACATCAACTGTGTTGCTCTCTCTATGTCCATGGAGAAAAACCGCTGTAATACGTCTACAACAAACTCCATGGGGGTGTAGTCATCATTATTCAACATCACTTTATATAAGGATGGTGGTTTTACCTTGGTCTCTTCCGCTTCTTTTACATCTGAATCCGGAACTATCCATTCGTACTTTTTGCTCATAACTGCTTACAATCTTTAAGGTAGCTCAAGTGTTCTTTACAAAACAATGTTTTATACGTCAGGTTTGCAGATTGAGATATCAAACACAAGATTTGCTACCACTACTTAAAACGTAATCCACAGATTGTATTCCAGCAACCAAAACAATACTACGTTGCTAGAACCTACTTAACGAATTTCAGCCTGCCTCATCCAATATGAGGTCACAGCTTCAACATTGCAACGTTGTGTTCCTCGAATTGTCATACAAAGCACATCAACACATATGCAATCATTTGTGTCAGAAATTCCATACAAAACATAGGTAAAAACATGGCCTCATAAAGAAAACAGTGTCTTATTTGTTATAAAGTTAATTTTCGCTGTTAATGCTGAGCCGTCATCCATTCACTCCGAGAATGCATAAAACCAAGTGTATCCTTCAATTAATTCACCAAGTTCAAAACCCTCCATTATTACCATTTTTATCAATGCTATACACTCACATTAAGCCATCACAATCAGACATATCATAGTGTTTGCAATTGATGAACCTGTAAATAAACTGGGCAAGTAAAAGTCTCAATACTGAAATATGAATATATTTATGAAACAATTCCTACCAAAATGATACTCACATCATCCTTCCGTAACATCGCTGGTTATTTTTATTAAAATGTTGTTATATAGGCTTTAAGACGCTTGACTGTCTAAATCTTTCTACTAGAGTGGGAATTGAAGTAAAAACATACAGCATCAATTACGGTTGAGTAACATGATTGCAAATGTTGGTTTTACTCATAGTTATGCAATTTGAATGCAAGAGGGATGTTTCGCATGGCAACTGGTACAGTTAAATGGTTTAACAATGCTAAAGGGTTTGGTTTCATCTGCCCTGACGAGGGTGACGGAGATATCTTTGCACACTACTCGACGATACAGATGGATGGTTATCGCACTTTGAAGGCGGGTCAAACCGTGAACTATGAAGTGCAAGAAGGTCCGAAAGGCTATCACGCTAGTGAAATTGTTCCCGTAGAAAACGAAGCCCTAAAATAAAATAGCGTTGCTACAATCTTTTTGCTGCCCGAAGGTCGACATTTTTAAAGAGCGAACACATGTTCGCTCTTTTTGTTTTTAGACACGCCCAAATCAAGCAACAGCTTCCTTTTGTCGTTGCTTCTGTATCCCTATCCCAGCTAACTGCTCCCCTATGCGCTTCAACGCCACTTAGACGAGATGCATAAATAACAACTCGCCCTGTCACTTGTTACATGACAAACGCGCTTATGACAGCCCTGTGAGCGGCTCTTTGATGAGGGGGCATTTCATCACTATTGAAAGGTGTTTTGACGTATGCATATCTGATAGACATAAAAAAACCCAGCCGAAGCTGGGTTTCTAATGAACTCACCAAAAATTACATTTGGTCAATCATGTCTTGTGCGAATTCAGAACACTTGCGCAGTGTCGCGCCTTCCATTTGACGTTCGAAATCGTAAGTCACAGTCTTGTTGCTGATCGCTTTTTCCATTGAAGAAATGATCAGGTCTGCTGCTTCAGTCCAACCTAGGTGGCGAAGCATCATTTCCGCAGACAAAATCAAAGAACCAGGGTTAACCTTGTCCTGACCTGCATACTTAGGCGCAGTACCGTGAGTTGCTTCAAACAGTGCAATGCCGTCACCGATATTTGCACCTGGTGCAATACCAATACCGCCTACCTGTGCAGCAAGTGCATCAGATACGTAGTCACCGTTCAGGTTCATCGTTGCAATGACATCATACTCTGCTGGGCGCAGCAGGATTTGCTGTAGGAACGCATCTGCAATCACATCTTTAATGATGATCTCGTTGCCAGTGTTTGGGTTCTTCATCGTCATCCATGGACCACCGTCCAACAACTCTGCACCAAACTCCTCTTTAGCAACTTCGTAGCCCCAATCTTTGAAGGCACCTTCGGTGAACTTCATGATGTTGCCTTTGTGAACCAATGTCATTGAGTCACGATCGTTGTCGATAGTGTACTGGATTGCTGCGCGCACAAGACGCTTAGTACCTTGCTCAGAAACAGGCTTGATACCAATACCACATTCCTCGTCAAAACGGATTTTCGTTGCGCCCATTTCTTCTTTCAGGAATTTGATGACTTTGTCAGCTTCAGCAGTACCCGCTTTAAACTCAACACCAGCATAGATATCTTCTGAATTTTCACGGTAGATAACCATGTCAGTCAGTTCTGGTTGCTTCACTGGGCTTGGTACACCAGCAAAGTAACGAACAGGGCGAGCACAGATGTAAAGGTCAAGCTCTTGACGCAATGCAACGTTCAGTGAACGAATACCGCCGCCAACTGGCGTCGTCAATGGGCCTTTGATTGATACTTTGTATTCACGAATAAAATCTAGTGTTTCAGTAGGCAGCCACTGGTCTTCACCATAAACCTGCGTTGACTTCTCACCAGTGTAGATTTCCATCCAGGAGATCTTACGGTCACCGCCGTAAGCTTTTTCTACTGCCGCATCAACAACGTTGATCATTGCAGGGCTAACATCAATACCAATGCCGTCACCTTCAATGTATGGGATGATTGGATTGTTAGGAACGACTAACTTGCCGTTTTCGACTGCAATCTTCTCACCTGCTGGTACGACTACTTTGCTTTCCATTTAATTCTCCTAGCGTCCATTTTCTATTTAGCGCTCACCAAACAGAACAATTTGCCGTCGTGCGTCTGTACAATCACCACATCACTATTGAGCCAATGATCTGATGTAGCACGTCAGGTAATTGTTCTGCTTGGTATAACATGCGAGCAAAAGAATACTGCAATTCCCGCAACACGCCAATCACATTATTCCATGTATAATACCAAGGTCTCATTTGTAACCAGACCTGATTGACAGTACTCCATGACGTTTAAAACCACATCGAAAAGAAGCGTGACCAAGCCCGCTTCAAACCCTAATTTCCGACGCACTTCACGCCGTCGGACCGATAAACCTGCAAAGCCTAAAGGGCCGACCAAAGTCATCATATTCAATAAACCTTTCAACACGCTGACACAGTTCACCGGAGAGCCCAATGATTCCACCTTGGCAGACTTCATTCCTGTCAAAGATGTGTATGCGGCAGGCCGATTAGACAAAGACAGCGAAGGGCTGCTTGTGTTGACGAATGACGGCATCTTGCAAGCTCGCCTCACCCAGCCAAAATCCAAATCACCCAAAGTCTATTGGGTGCAAGTTGAAGGCATTCCTTCCGACGAAGCCGTCAAACAGCTTCGAGAAGGCGTCGAGCTTAATGACGGCTGGACGTTGCCAGCGGGCGTAGAAATCATGGAGGAACCGCAACTGTGGGAACGAAACCCACCGATTCGTCATCGTCCTTCAGTGCCAACCACATGGTTAGCAATCACGCTCGAGGAAGGCCGAAATCGTCAAGTTCGCCGCATGACTGCAGCAATCGGCCACCCAACCTTACGCCTTGTGAGATATCAAATGGCGGGTTGGACGGTAGAAGGACTGCAACCGGGTGAATGGAAAGAGGTTTCACCACCCCAAAAACAATGAAAATGTGATTGAGTTCTCATCTGTAACAGCGCAAAGGATTCTGGTAAACTCTGCCACCGATTTAATTGGAGCTAGAAATTTCGTCATGTCAGATAACAGCAGCAAAAAAGTTATTGTCGGTATGTCCGGCGGCGTCGACTCCTCAGTGTCCGCCTATTTACTGAAGCAACAAGGCTATCAGGTAGAAGGCCTTTTCATGAAAAACTGGGAAGAAGACGACAACGATGAGTACTGTTCGGCAGCGGAAGATCTGGCCGATGCACAAGCCGTTTGTGACAAGCTTGGTATTGAGATGCACACCATTAACTTTGCAGCTGAATACTGGGATAACGTCTTTGAGCACTTCCTCACCGAATACAAGGCAGGACGTACTCCAAACCCAGACATCCTTTGCAACAAAGAAATCAAGTTCAAAGCCTTCTTGGAATTTGCCGACGAAGTGCTAGAAGCAGATTACATTGCAATGGGTCACTACGTTCGTCGCTCCTTCCCGACACAGGAAGGCGAAGCCGTGCAAATGTTGCGTGGCGTTGATAACAACAAAGACCAAAGCTACTTCCTTTACACCTTGAGCCATGAGCAAGTTGCCCGCAGCCTGTTCCCGGTAGGAGAATTGGAAAAGCCTGAAGTTCGCCGCATTGCGGAAGAACAAGGTCTGATCACCGCGAAGAAGAAAGACTCGACGGGTATTTGCTTCATTGGTGAGCGTAAATTCACTGATTTCTTGTCAAAATATCTACCCGCACAACCGGGTGTGATTGAAACCACTGAAGGTCAAGCCATTGGCGAACACCAAGGTTTGATGTACCACACCTTAGGCCAGCGTAAAGGCCTCCACATTGGTGGTCAAAAAGGCGGTGGCGGTCTAGAAGCTGCTTGGTATGTGGTCGACAAAGACGTTGAACGCAATGTGTTGATTGTTGCACAAGGCCATGATCACCCACGTCTATTTTCAAAAGGACTGGTAGCGGCTCAACTGCATTGGGTTGATCGTAAAGTGATTAGCGAACCATTGAAGTGCACCGTAAAAACACGATACCGCCAACAAGACATATCATGTACCATCGAGCCCATTGATGGAGACCAGATCAAAGTTATCTTTGATGAACCGCAAGCAGCGGTAACCCCTGGTCAATCCGCGGTATTTTATTCCGGTGATGTTTGCCTAGGTGGCGGCATTATCGAGCAGCGAATTTAAGGAGCAATCGTCAGTGGCTAATACTTTATTTGATCGAACCATCGCGTTCGCAAGTATCTGTCAATCCGTCAAATTAGTGCAGGAAGTGTCGCGCACAGGTACTTGTGATGCCGACGCACTGAGCGCCAGTTTGAAGAGTATTATCGTCACTAACCCCGCTTCTACACTGGAGGTTTTCGGCAATGAAGAAAGCCTCACAGTGGGTTTGAATACGCTTATTGGTGAACTGGACAACAGTCCCGGTGGCAGTGAACTTACTCGTTACCTTATCAACTTACTTGCGTTGGAACGCAAACTCTCTGGTCGCCGCGATAGCCTCGCGCAATTGGGAGACCGTTTAGAGACCGTCCAGCGCCAAGTGCAACACTTTGACCTGCTTGATGAACAAATGATAAGCAACCTTGCCAGTGTTTATTTGGACACGATCAGCCCATTGGGCCCGCGTATCCAAGTGACTGGCAACCCTGCCCAGCTTCAGCAAACTGGCGTTCAGCATCGCGTGAGAGCATTGCTGCTTTCAGGTATCCGCAGCGCGGTTCTTTGGCGTCAGGTCGGCGGAAAGCGCCGTCATCTTATCTTTGGCCGCAAACAAATGATTGAGCAGGCCAAAATCATCTTAGCCCGAAATTCGTAATAATAATTCAGGAGAGAGACCATGGAACTGTCAGCACTGACAGCTGTTTCACCGGTGGATGGCCGTTACGGAACGAAAACGATTGCGTTGCGTTCAATCTTCAGTGAGTTTGGCTTATTGAAGTACCGCACGATCGTCGAAGTTCGTTGGTTGCAAAAACTGGCAGCAACAGATGCTATCAAGGAAGTACCTGCGTTCAGCGCAGAAGCAAACGCGCTTTTAGACCAAATCGCTGCTGAGTTCAGCGAAGCTGATGCACAACGCATCAAAGACATTGAGCGCACCACCAACCACGACGTGAAAGCGGTTGAGTATTTCCTGAAAGAAAAAGTCGCTGGCAATGCCGAGTTGAACGCGGTTAACGAGTTCATTCACTTTGCATGTACTTCAGAAGACATCAACAACACCTCACATGCATTGATGCTTAAAGAAGCACGTGATGAAGTGATCCTGCCAGAAATTCGCAACGTGATTGATGCGATCAAAGCACTGGCTGTTGAATATCGTGAAGTGCCTCTTCTGTCTCGTACACATGGTCAACCAGCCTCTCCTTCTACCATGGGTAAAGAGATGGCTAACGTTGCATACCGTATGGAACGTCAGTACAAGCAAATCGAAAACGTTGAAATCCTGGCGAAAATCAACGGTGCTGTTGGTAACTACAACGCACACATCTCTGCTTACCCAGAAGTTGACTGGCACGGTTTCAGCGAAGAATTCATTACTGAATCGCTTGGCGTAACGTGGAACCCTTACACAACGCAAATCGAACCGCACGATTACATCGCAGAATTGTTCGATGCAATTGCGCGTTTCAACACCATCTTGATCGATTTCGATCGTGATGTATGGGGTTACATTGCACTGGGTCACTTTAAGCAAAAAACCATTGCTGGCGAAATTGGTTCTTCAACCATGCCACACAAAGTGAACCCAATTGACTTCGAAAACTCAGAAGGCAACCTAGGTCTCGCGAACGCAGTATTTGGCCACTTGGCGCAAAAACTGCCAATCTCTCGCTGGCAACGTGACCTGACTGACTCAACGGTTCTTCGTAACCTTGGCGTTGGCGTGGGTTACGCAATCATTGCATACACCTCGACCCTAAAAGGCATCAGCAAGCTGGAAGTTAACCAAGCTGCGCTTGAAGCTGAACTCGACAGAAACTGGGAAGTATTGGCAGAGCCAGTACAAACCGTGATGCGTCGTTACGGTATCGAGAAGCCATACGAGAAGTTGAAAGAACTCACGCGCGGTAAGCGTGTTGACGGCGAAGGCATGCGTGCATTCATCGATGGTCTGGATCTGCCTGAAGACGAGAAAGTGCGTCTGAAGCAAATGACCCCAGCAAACTACATCGGCGATGCTATCAAGCTGACTGATCAGCTGTAAGCGATTGTTCTTTCTGCTACTGCGCGCAGATTGATTGAAGCCCGGCTCTGCCGGGCTTTTTATTTCTCTCCCGTCTCTGCATATTCATATACCCAATCAACCTGAAGATGCTCGATTTCAGAGTCCATCAGTGCGTCCCTTCGGGCGAGTTTACTGACGCCATGCTCGGTGTTATCCCTTTTTGATGGAGATCACTACATCAAAAAGGGACGCCTAGATCATAACGTCAGTAAACCTCGCTGAATCCTGCATCTTCAGGTTGTTTGGGTATATACTTGAGCCCATTCTTAGAAACCTGCACACCCTTATGTATCAGTTAAATTTCGATCTAAACACGTTCCTCACGACTCACTGGCATAAAAAGCCAACCATTATTCGCAACGGTTTCGTTGAGTTTGATGACCCTATCACGCCAGATGAATTGGCGGGATTGGCAATGGAGGAAGAAATCGATTCACGCTTCGTGACTAACCTTGATGGTAATTGGCAAGCCCAGCACGGTCCTTTTGAGCACTTCGACGACTTCCCAGACACTCACTCTCAGCTGATCATCCAAGCAGCGAACCACTGGCACCCAGGGTTACGTGAGTTGGCTGAACCGTTCCGTGCGCTGCCAAACTGGTTGTTTGATGACGTTATGATTTGCCTATCAATGCCAAATGGCGGCGTAGGTCCGCACATCGACCAATACGATGTGTTCATCATTCAAGGTATGGGTAAACGTCGCTGGCGCGTGGGTGACAAGGGCGAATACAAAGACGCTAACCACCACACAGGTTTGCGCCAAATCGAAGGCTTTGATCCGATCATTGATGAAGTACTAGAGCCTGGCGATATTCTGTATATCCCGCCAGGTTTCCCACACGAAGGGAACACTATCGATGTATCCATGAGTTACTCCATTGGTTATCGTTCTCCGAAGAAACTAGAGCTTCTAAGCGGCTTTGCGGACTACGTGCTAACCAATGAGTTGGGTGATATTCACTACTACGATCCCAACCTACAAACTCGCAATGAACACGGCATGATCCCAACCGCTGAGTTTGATGCATTGAACAATATGCTGATGAAGCTGTTGAACGACCCAAAAGCCAAGTCACGTTGGATGGGCGAGCAGTTGAGCCAGTCACGTCATGAACTCGACATCATGCCAGCAGAGCCACCGTGGGCTGCAGATGAGCTGTTCCAATTCATGGATGAGAACTTAGTACTCGAGAAAGTCTCTGGCCTAAAAGCGCTGTACCACGAAGACGACTTATCAGTGATTTTCCTTAACGGCGAATCGATCGAGCTTCCAGAAGGTTGTGAGGCAGCAGCTCGTGTGCTTTGTGACCAAGAATCGTTCTCTGGCGAAGACCTAGGAGACATCGCTGCTAACCCAGCATTACTCGCTCTCCTACTCAGTCTGTGCAACCAAGGTTACTGGTATCCACAGGCCTAAGCCTGAATGTCACACAGAAAAACCCTCAAGAAAAAGCCTTCCATGCGGAAGGCTTTTTTATTTTTGACAAAGTCTCTATGACTCGTTGAATGTCACCTTGGTATTCGTGTTTACAGGTGAACCTGCAAGCAAGACACCGCATGTGCATCCGAGCCTAGCAATGTTGGTCGTTTCTGTGCACATGTTTCCGTTGCTTGAGGGCAACGGGTACGGAACACACAGCCCGACGGTGGGTTCATCGGTGATGGCAACTCGCCTTCCAACATTTGAATTTTCTTGTTCCGTTCTTTAATAGGGTCAGGAATGGGCACCGCTGACATGAGTGCGCGAGTGTAAGGGTGCTGAGGGTCGCTAAACAACGACTTACCTTCAGCCAACTCAACGGCATTACCCAGATACATCACCAATACGCGATCGGAAATATGCTTCACCACAGACAAATCATGCGCAATGAAAATCAGGCTCAAGCCCATTTCTTGCTGCAATTCTTTCAGCAAATTCACAACCTGCGCTTGAATCGACACATCAAGTGCAGACACCGGCTCATCACAAATCACCAACTTAGGTTTTAAGATAAGCGCGCGTGCAATACCAATACGCTGACACTGTCCGCCAGAGAACTCATGCGGATAACGGTTTATTACGTTAGGTAGCAAGCCCACACGCGTCATCATCGCTTGGACTTGCGCTTTCACTTCATCTTTAGAAAGCTCTGGGTAGAAAGTCTTTAACGGCTCAGCAATGATGTCACCGACCGTCATACGTGGGTTCAACGACGCCAGTGGATCTTGGAAAATCATTTGAATTTCTTTGCGCTTTTCACGCAAGTCATTCCCGCCGAGTTTAGTTAGGTCTTGCCCTAGCCAAACCACCTCACCCTCTGTCGCTTGTACCAAGCCAATCACAGCACGAGCAAAAGTGGATTTACCACAACCGGACTCGCCCACAACGCCCAGAGTTTCGCCTTCATACAGTTTGATGTTCACGCCATCAACCGCTTTCAATACAGCAGGTTTTGCCCAAGGCAAAAGAGACTTTGACGCAATATTGAAGTGAACTTTAAGATCTTTAATATCAAGCAGAAGCTTTTTTTCTACAGCATTCATTACCAAGCTCCTACATCAGAAAAACACGCACGGAGACGGCCATTTTCATAAGGCGTCAAGATCGGTGATTCAGTTTTACAGCGATCTGTCACACGGTGACAGCGATCTTGGTAAGGACAACCTGGTGGCAGTTTCATTAGGTTTGGTGGGTTACCTGGGATGGTTGGCAATACATCGCCTTCAACATCCAAACGTGGAATCGCTTTGATGAGTCCTTCCGTGTAAGGGTGGCTAGGAGTGTAGAAGATTTCATCCACCTTGCCATATTCCATGGTACGCCCCGCATACATCACCAGCACTTTGTCACACGAACCTGCTACTACACCCAAATCGTGCGTAATCATGATAATCGAGGTGTCGAATTCTGATTTCAGTTCGTTGAGGAGATCCATGATTTGCGCTTGAACAGTCACATCCAATGCGGTGGTTGGTTCATCAGCAATCAATAGCTTTGGACGACACAGCAATGCCATAGCAATCATCACGCGTTGGCGCATACCGCCCGAAAACTCATGGGGATACATGGTAATTCGCTTTCGCGCTTCTGGAATTTTCACCGCTTCCAGCATACGCACCGATTCTTCAAACGCTTCTGCTTTACCCATGCCTTTGTGCAGCATAAGTACTTCCATCAGTTGATGACTGACTTTCATGAATGGGTTTAGCGATGTCATCGGATCTTGGAAAATCATCGCAATCTGCTCTGCACGGATCTTATTCAGTTCCTTTTCCGGCAGATTAAGAATTTCATTTCCTTCAAATTTTGCGCTGCCTTTAATGGCACCGTTTTTCGCAAGCAGCCCCATGATCGCAAACACTGTCTGGCTCTTACCTGATCCCGACTCACCCACAATGCCCAGCGTTTCGCCACGCTCCAGAGAAAAGTTCAGGTCATTAACTGCGGTAACATAACCATCTTGGGTTTTGAATTCTACGCGCAGGTCTTTCACATCTAATAGGCTCATACTTCCTCCTTATCGATCCTTAGGATCTAGCGCGTCACGAAGACCATCACCCACATAGTTGAAGCACAACAATGTGGTCACCATAAACATGGTTGGAAAAGCCAGTTGCCAAATCGCCAGTTCCATCGTTTGCGAACCTTCTTGCAACAACGCGCCCCAACTTGTCATTGGCTCTTGTACACCTAAGCCCAAAAAGCTGAGGAAGGATTCAATCAAAATCATACTTGGAATCAACAGCGTTGAATAAACGGCCACGATACCTAACACATTTGGAATGATATGACGGAGGATAATATTTCGCGTGCTCACACCGCAGACATGAGCGGCTTCAATAAACTCTTTGTTACGTAGGCTCAGCGTTTGTCCTCGGACAATTCGCGCCATGTCTAGCCAAGCAATCGCGCCGATAGCAACGAAGATAAGCACAATGTTTCGGCCAAAAAAGGTCACGAGTACAATCACCAAGAACATGAAAGGAATCGCGTTCAGGATCTCCAGAATACGCATCATGACACGGTCAGTACGGCCACCAATATAACCAGAAGCTGCGCCATAAACAGTACCAATAAGGACTGCAACCAAGGCACCCATCAGGCCAACCATTAAGGAGATTTGGCCACCCACCAAGGTTCGGACATAAATGTCTCGGCCCAGTGCGTCGGTACCAAAGACATGGCCTTCTGCGCCCAATGATGGCGCCGCATGCATGGCATACCAATCGGTATCATCAAATGCATAGGTTGCAAAGAATGGCCCCACAATCACCCACAAGGTAATGCATAGCAAAATAGCCAAACTGGTCATTGCAGCTTTATTACGCATAAAACGAATACGCGCGTCTTGCCACAAGCTGCGACCTTCTACTTCAAGTTGTGCAGAAAAGTTGTCGATAGCTTCGTTATTTTCTTCTCTTTTTAACAGCATATTTCAAACCTCAATAACGAATCTTCGGATCTAGCCACGCCAGCAAAATATCCACAATGGCGTTAAAGATGATAAACAAAGTACCAATCAAAATGGTCACGCCCATCACCAGTGAATAGTCACGGTTGAACGCAGCGTTAACAAATAACTTACCAATACCAGGAAGACCAAAAATGGTTTCGATGACGACAGAGCCCGTAATGATGCCGACAAATGCAGGGCCCATGTATGACACCACTGGCAACATAGCTGGACGCAAAGCATGCTTGATAACGATATATCTCATGCTCAAGCCCTTGGCTTTTGCGGTACGGATAAAGTTACTGTTCAAGGTTTCAATCATGCTGCCACGCGTAATACGAGCAAAGGTAGCGATATATAGAAACGACATGGCAAGGATGGGTAAGATCATGAATTCAATGGCGCCGCCATTCCAACCACCCGCGGGTAGCCATCCAAGGCCGATTGAAAAGATGTAAATCAGCACTGGCGCAAGTACGAACGAAGGCAACACCACACCGAACATGGACGTGGACATGATGAGATAGTCGACCCAGCTGTTTTGCCGCAAGGCCGCAATGGTGCCAATCGTCACACCGACAACAACAGTAAGAATAAAGGCATAAAAACCCACTTTTGCGGAAACTGGCAAAGCAGAAGCCACCAATTCATTCACTGTATAGTCTTTATATTTGAATGAAGGGCCAAAATCGCCTTGCAGAATATTTCCCAAATACGTGGTGTATTGCTCAAACACGGGCTTATCAAGGCCGTATTTTGCGTTGATGTTTTCCATGACCTGCGGAGGCAGCGTCTTTTCAGAGGAGAAAGGGTTTCCTGGTGCAAAACGCATCAAGAAAAACGAAATCGTGATCAATACCAGCAAGGTTGGTATTGCTTCTAACGTACGAGTAAAAATCAATCTAAACATAAAGCATCCCACATATGCTCAAAAACACATGCGCCTGTGGAAACCTCCACAGACGCATGGAACGACCCTGTTATTATTCTGCGATAATGAACATATCTTTGGTGTAGATATTGTCTTGAGGGTTCTTGTCTGGGTAGCCACCTACATTTGTTGCAACCAAGCGCGGCTGAACGTATTGGAAAATAGGAGCGATTGGCATGTCTTTCGCCAATTGAGCTTCAGCGATTGCGTAATAACCATTACGCTCAGCTTCCGTTTTAGCGACTTTGACAGCATCGTTCATGGCTTTATCAAAAATAGCACTCGAGTACTTCTGATCATTCGAGCCGTTATCAGTTTTTGCTATCGCTAGGAAAGATGACGCCTCGTTGTAGTCAGCACACCAGCCTGCACGACGGACATCAAAGTTGCCTTGCTTACTGTTGTCTAAGTACGTTTTCCACTCTTGGTTTTCCAAGGTCACGTTCACAAATTTACCCAGAGACTTTTTCCACATGGACTGAATCGCAACAGCCGTTTTCTTGTGGTTTTCGCTGGTGTTGTAAAGCAGGGTAAAATCAAGTGGGTTACCCTTTCCAAAACCAGCTTCTGTCAAAAGCTCTTTCGCTTTTTCAACACGTTGCTTCTGGGTCATACCAGCATATTCTGGTGCATCCGGTGTGAAACCAGTAATACCACTGTGAGTCAGTGCATATGCAGGCGTTTGACCTTGACCCCAAATTGCATTGGAAACGATATCGCGATCGATTGAGTAAGAGAGAGCTTTACGAACGCGTGCATCATCAAACGGCGCTTTTTGGGTATTAAAGCCGTAGTAATAAGTACATAGGTTTGGCGAAACAACCACATTTTGCGGATATTCTTTCTTCAAGCGACGGAACTGCTCATTCGGCACTTCATAAGTAATGTTGATTTCACCAGAAAGAAAACGGTTCATTTCAGCATTTTGGTTTTCGATTGGCAGGAAGGTAACTTTATCGATAGCCGTGTCTTTGTTGTCCCAGTAATTTTCGTTACGCGACAAGACAATTTTTTCGTTAACAACCCAGTCAGTTAGCTGATAAGCACCGTTACTGACAAAGTTTTCAGGTTTAGTCCACGCATCACCAAATTTTTCTGCCGTTGCTTTGTGCACAGGATACATGGTGGTGTGCGCCATCATCTTCACGAAATAAGGAAGAGGCACTTCAGTTTCAACAACGAGCGTTTCGGCATCGACCGCTTTAACACCTAGTTCTTCAACTGGCTTTTTCGCAGCAATAATATCTTTCGCACCCTTCATCTGGGTTTTTTCGATATACCACGCGTAAGGCGATGCTGTATTTGGATCTACCGCGCGCTTAAAACTGTATTCGAAGTCATAAGCGGTGACAGGGTCGCCATTTGACCACTTTGCATCTTTACGGATTTTAAATGTGAAGGTCTGGTTGTCATCCGTTGACCAAGATTCTGCAACACCGGGGATGGTATTGCCGACAGCATCTTGAATAACTAGACCTTCCATCAAATCACGCAGAACGTGAGCTTCTGGCACGCCTTCTACTTTGTGCGGGTCAAGCGAAGCAACTTCAGTACCGTTACCGCGAACCATTTCCTGCACTGGAGCGAGTTTTACGCCAGCAGGAACTTCGACAGCTGTTGCAGTGAAAGAGGTAGCGGAAACCGCTAGACCAGCGCCCAGTAATAGCGCCTGAGTGATTTTGTTCTTATACATGCAGATACTCCAATTTATCCTTTGCTTGCATCCATGACACTCTCCGACACGCTTAAATCGAGATGAAAACTAAGTCTCATTTCATCGAATCAATTCAGTAGGGGTGGAGAATTGCTTGGAACATTACCAAGCATCAAAGTAATTTGCCACAAAATCGACAAAAAAAGTCACATAAAACCAACATGGAGAGAAAAAGCAGCAGATATGACCATATGCATGAGCGTGATTGAACAGATACTTCACTGTTGAGGCATATGAAAGTATAAAATTGCAGAAAATACCCAAAAAGAACAATTTTTAAGCAGAATAATTCGATGTTATCGGTAAATATCCCGATATATATCCACATTTAGTAACAAATAAAAGATTAAAACCTGAATCATTTCTCACAAAATTTGCATAAATAACCACTCAATTATAGTGGGTTCTTCATTGTTTCTACCTTGATCTCAGGCAATGATGTGCCTACATTGATTATATTTTTTATCCATATTTTCAAATGGTTCGGTGTTCGTCGTATGATAAATTGATCAATTAGACAGGACTGACTTTCAGATAATAAAAAAGCCAGCAGGGTTAGCTACTGGCTCCATTTAGACGATTTATGTGTATTGTTTACTTAAAAGTCTCTGTGAAAAATCGCTACTTCTGCTCGTTATCAAGCTTAAGAGGAGTTTCATCGTTACCCTTCGCTGTCTTTCCTTCAACGAGGGAATCATCTTTCGTCTTTTGTGCGTCTTCTGGCATGATGTCGTGTAACATTTGCTGGATCTTTTTGTTACTAATACGCTTATGTCCCATTGTAATCCTCCTGATTGATGGTTACCGCTCAGGCACAAATACTGCGTGTGCATTTTTCTAACATTAAAAGTGTAGCAAAGCATAACTGCATACCAGACGCAGTTTTGACACAATGAGAACTTCGGCACCTCCAATTGCTCTTTCCTCAACAAAACAAGCAATTAAAATCACTTTGTCGTTTTAATAACCAATTGGAATAAAAAAAATCCTGTTTAGAATTTATTCAAAAAAGTTCCCGCTGTGACTCATATTCAATTGTTAAAGTCTTAATTATTGCGCACTATGTCTCTGTACCGATGTAACGATTCGTTGTTTTTCGGCATTGAGGTGCAGCAGCAACAAACATAATGACTTTTAACAAACAATAGAAAAGAGACGATCAAAAAATGAGACCCGCTGGCTCACAATCTAGACCTCTGTGCTCTCGTGTTCGACATGGCTTTATTCCTGTTGGGAAACAAAAACCAGCAAACGATGAAAAAGCAAAAGGCAACCGTTGAAACGCAGTTTATCGCTTGAATAAATAGCTTCTCTCTTGAGAAGCTATTTTTTTGCCTCATTTTTCTCGATCAATCCTAATGATCGACATATCACTTAATTCAATATAAATAAAAAGCACTCATTTCTGTGACTTGCTGTAGAAAAAATAACCGCAATGTAACGGAGATGTTGCTCAAATTTCTTTCATCCCTCTAAAACATTTCTTCTTAATTTTGCCTTACTTAGCTTTAACAACAACTATCTAATCAGGGTTAACGAAGATTAGCCCACATTCATGCGCTGAATAGTTAATTCTCGCAATAAATTTTCAAGGTATATTAAGATGAACAAAACGGCTTTTCTCAAGGGGCTGCTTGCTGCCTCTGTGGCAGGAGCGATATCCTCCCCTGCCTTAGCTGCACCCGGCGCACCGATCATTGGTTGGGGCGAAACCAATTTCGCCATCATTGAAGTCAATGACGCTGCCACTGCATATAAAGACCTAGTCACTGTCAAACCTTTTGCTGAAGTGCCCGTCTCTTGGGACCGTTGGTCTGGTGACCCAGCTGAATCATGGCGCGTTCTTCTAAATGGCAACGTTGTTCATGAAGCAAACGTAACGCCATCAGCAAGCCAGAAAGAATCAGCTATTCTGCAAGTAGCTAAAGGCGGTCAATACGACATGGTTGTTGAGCTTTGTAGTGGCACAGGTGCTGCGCAAACTTGTACACCAAGCGCGCCAAAGCAAATCGTTGTGGCAGACACAGACGGTAGCCACCTTGATCCGTTGCCAATGAATGTTGACCCTAACAATGGCAACTACACAACCCCAGCAGACACCGTTGTTGGTGCTTATTTTGTTGAATGGGGCGTTTATGGCCGAAAATTTGCCGTTGATAAAATTCCAGCTCAGAACCTAACACACATTATCTATGGCTTCGTCCCTATTTGTGGCAACAACCCTTCTTTGGAAGACGGCCCCCTAGCGGCGCTAAACCGCGCGTGTGCAGGCTTACCAGATTATGAAGTTGTTATTCACGACCCATGGGCTGCAGTTCAAATGCCTCACCCGCAGTCTGGGCAATCTTTCTCATCGTCTTATAAAGGGACTTATGGCCAGATCATGGCGCTCAAGCAGCGTTATCCTGATCTGAAAATCCTTCCATCTATTGGTGGCTGGACGCTTTCTGACCCGTTCTACGAGTTTGGTGATAAGACTAAACGTGACAAATTTGTCGCTTCCGTTAAGCGTTTCCTACAAACGTGGAAATTCTACGATGGTGTAGACATTGACTGGGAATACCCAGGTGGTTCAGGCGCTAACCCTAATCTTGGTGACTCTGCAAAAGACGGTGATACTTATGCCGTATTGATGCAAGAACTCCGCGCTATGCTAGATGAATTGTCTGCTGACACAGGCCGCACCTACGAGTTGACCTCAGCCGTTGGCGTTGGCTACGACAAAATCGAAGACGTTAACTATGTAGACGCTGTGCCATACATGGATTACATCTTTGCGATGACGTACGACTACTATGGCGGTTGGAACAACGTTGTCGGCCATCAAGCAGCGTTGGATTGCGGCAGCCACATGTCTGCTGACGAGTGTGCTGGCAAAGGCTTAGACGCTGAAGGGAAACCACGTAAAGGACCTGCTTACACCACTGTTAACGGCGTCAACCTTCTTCTAGAGAAGGGCGTTCCACCTCAAAAACTGGTTGTTGGTGCAGCAATGTACGGTCGTGGCTGGACAGGTGTTACCGAAGCAAGCATGTCTGACCCAACGAACCCAATGACGGGCGTAGGTAACGGCAAAATTGCGGGTTCTTGGGAAGCAGGCGTCATCGACTATAAAGATGTCGTTTCTGACTACGAGAATAAAGCGGGCGTCGTCCTAGGCTATGACGAACAAGCTGAAGCTCCTTGGGCTTGGGACCCATCAAACGGTGACCTAGTCACTTACGACAACAAACGCTCTGTCATGGCGAAAGGGGCATATGTTCGTCAAAACAACTTCGCAGGCCTATTTGCTTGGGAGATTGATGCAGACAACGGTGACATCCTTAATGCAATGCAAGAGTCACTGGCTAAAGACGGTACACAGCCACCACGCAACAAAGCGCCTATTGCCAATGCGGGTGCAGATGTAACAGTTGAAGCAGCGAGCATAGTGTCACTAGACGGTTCAGCATCAAACGATACTGATGGTCAAGTTGTCGCTTACAGCTGGAAGCAAACTGGCGGTCCATCGGTTGTACTGACTAATGCGAATGCGGTATCCGCTTCTGCTGATATTCCAGCAGTAACCGTTGACACTCAGTATGTGTTCTCTCTAACCGTCACTGACGACAAAGGTGCTACCTCTGTTGATACCGTGACAGTGATTGCGAAGAAGCAAGGTGGAACCGAGCCAACCAACACTGCGCCAGTGGCCGCTATCAATGCGCCAGCCACTGCAAAAGCAGGCGACATGGTGTTGGTTGACGCAAGTGGTTCAAGCGATAAAGATAACGACACGCTGACTTACACATGGGATATCCCAGCAGGAGTTCAAGCAACCGTAAACGGTGCGTCACTATCATTTGTTGCAGACAGCTACACATCAACCACTAACCTTACGTTCTCTGTGACTGTGTCTGATGGCAAGCTTGCAGATAGCGCATCAGCAACAGTTGCAGTGCAAAAAGACGTGACTGACCCAATCTGTGCAAACGCATGGAAAGAAGGCGTGGTTTACAACTCTGGTGATGTAGTGACTCAAGGTGGTAAAGAGTACTCAGCCAAGTGGTGGACAACCAATGAAGTACCAGGCACTACTGGTCAATGGGGTGTTTGGAAAGAGTTAGGCGCAGCAAACTGCGGATAATTCTTAAGTCTCTCACTAGCCGTTGACTGAGAGGCCATCGCGATACAGCGAATAGAACCAAAAAGGGATGCCTCGGCATCCCTTTTTATTTATTCAGTCGTTTTGAAGCTTTATAACTTACCAGCGTTTTGCGGCAGCATCATCGCTATCGCGCGCTTCCACCCAACGTTCGTTATCATTCAAGCGCTCTTTCTTCCAAAAAGGAGCCTGTGTTTTTAAAAAGTCCATGATGAACTCACATGCTTCAAACGCAGCGTTACGGTGAGCACTGGATACGCCGACAAACACAATCTGATCACCGATGCTCAGCGCACCCACACGATGAATAACCCGCACATACGTCAAAGGCCAACGAGCCTTAGCTTGATCAACAATGCTGTTGAGTGATTTTTCTGTCATGCCGGGATAATGTTCAAGTGTCAATCCAGTGACATTATCACCCAAGTTCATGTCTCGAACTTTGCCCACAAACGTGACAATCGCACCGTCGCTATCACTGTCATTCAATCGCTGATATTCATCGGCAATCGAAAAATCTTCGTGCTGCACTGAAATCATGGGTTACCCCCCAGTGACGGGTGGGAAAAAAGCCACCTCATCACCATCTTTGACCGGTGATGAAAGATCGGTGATCGTTTGGTTGACTGCCACCAGCAATTTTCCAGATTCGAGCGCTAATGACCATTTGTCACCTTTCGCCGCAAGGTGCTGGCGAATTTCTTCTGCAGAAGAGTACTCAGCGTCAAGCGTCACAGAACTGGTTCCCACAAGCTCTTTCACTTGAGCAAAGAAAAACACTTGGATCATTGTTCCACCTTAAAGTGACCAGACTTTCCGCCTGTTTTTTCCAGTAAACGCACCTGCCCAATCACCATGTCTTTTTGCACAGCTTTACACATATCGTAAATCGTCAGCGCTGCAACAGAGGCTGCGGTTAGCGCTTCCATCTCTACGCCGGTTTTACCGGTGAGTTTACATAGTGATTCAATACGAACTTGTGAGGTTTCAGGCAGCGCTTCGAGTGATACTTCCACTTTGGTTAGCATCAGAGGATGGCACAACGGAATCAAATCCCAAGTACGTTTCGCCGCTTGAATTCCCGCGATACGCGCTGTGGCAAACACGTCACCTTTGTGGTGTTGGCCTGATACGATCAACTCAAGCGTTTCTGGTGCCATATCAATATAAGCTTCAGCGCGCGCTTCTCTGACTGTCTCAGCTTTGGCGGAAACATCGACCATGTTGGCTTCGCCAGAAGCATTAATGTGCGTGAACTGACTCATGGATTATTGACCAAGATGTGGCATAAAGTTACACGGGCGGTGACTCGCATCGAGTTGCTGCTTGATAATGCCATTCCAACCAGTGCGGCAAGCGCCTGTCGAACCTGGCATACCAAAAATCACGGTATGGTTAGCAAAACCCGCAATCGCGCGAGACTGGATAGTCGATGTGCCGATTTCTTGGAAAGAAATCGCGCGGAACAACTCACCAAAGCCTTCAACTTCTTTATCGAAAAGCGGTTTAATCGCTTCTGGGGTACTATCACGTGACGTAAAACCCGTACCGCCAGTGATCATGATGGCCTGAACGTTTTGATCAGCAATCCACTGCGAAACAATAGAACGAATTTGATAAATGTCATCGATAACGATTTTTTTGTCTGCCAATGTATGGCCGGCTTCTTTCAGCGCATCAACCAGAAACTGACCAGACGTATCATTTTCTTCTGTACGTGTATCTGAAACCGTCAGTACGGCAATTTTTGCTGGCGAAAACTCAGTAACAGCGTGACCCATAAAATCTAAACCTCAACGAATAATGTCAATGAACGGTATTAACCGCCGATGGATGCCAGGTGCGGCGTCATGCCGGTATGCCCCTGATCTAGAAAGTGGCTTTCTTTTTTGTTTGAAAGCTGGCCTTGAATACGTGAAATCAACGCAGTCTCTTGCGAGTCTTCTTGCAACAAATCACGTAGTTCAACACCGTAATCGCCAAACAGGCACATGTGGAGTTTACCCAGAGCAGAAACACGTAAGCGATTGCAAGAATGACAGAAATCTTTTTTGTACGGCATGATGAGGCCAATTTCACCGAGATAGTCAGGGTGACAATAGACTTCAGCAGGGCCATCACTCGCCTCTCGCACTTTCATACCCCAACCATTCGCGATGAGATGATTACGGATTGAGACGCCAGATTGATGGTGCTTATCGAAAAGAGAGTCCATCTCGCCCGTTTGCATCAACTCGATAAAACGCAATTGGATAGGTCGGTCTTTGATCCAACGTAAAAACGCGGGTAGCTCGCCACTGTTTAGATCTTTAAGCAGCACCGCATTGACTTTCACTTGTGAAAATCCCGCGTCAAACGCAGCATCGAGCCCTTTCATCACTTGATGAAACTTGTTCTCGCCCGTGATCTGATGGAACATTCGAGGGTCAAGGCTATCGATACTGACATTGATATTAGTTAGACCCGCATCTCGCCATTCCTGCGCTTTTTGAGCCAAACGATAACCGTTTGTGGTCATCGCGACTTTCTCGATGCCTTCTTGGGCCGAGATCATCGAAATAATATCAGTGAAGTCTTTTCTTAAGCTGGGTTCACCACCGGTGATACGGACTTTAGATGTTCCGCAATCAGCAAACGCCGCAACCACTCGACGCAACTCATCGAGGGAAAGAAAGCTTGAATTCTTCTGGGCAGGTTTATAACCATCCGGCAAGCAATAGGTGCACCGAAAGTTACACACGTCTGTAATCGACAACCGCAAGTAGTAAAACTTGCGATCGAAAGAATCTTGAAATTGAACAGCCACAAAACACCTTTCCAAATACGGGAGACGGACACATTTCTATGGCCGCCCTGGTGACATAATGTCACGGCCTAGCCCCCATATTCGGGTGAACTTAGCGAACTAGGCTTCGGAGTCATTGAAGTAAGAGACTTGTTTTACACAAAACCTCAAACCAGTGAGGTTAATTTAGCAAACTATGTCATCTATTAACAATAAATGACGGTCACTTTTATGTTGAGGCGGCACTTTCACAACTAATTGCTTACCGTCTCAAAACACAAACAGACCTAACACACAACCTTAAAGCACAATTTGGTTTCAATCTATACACTGGCTGTATCTATGCCTAAATGAGAGGAAGAATCATTTTTTCCTTCATTATGACGAACAGGGCTTACACTTTAAGAGTATTGTGCCAGCCAATCGTTAGCATTTTGGTATTCAAAATTTGCAGTTTTGAAATGCAATTTGCAATGACCACCAGACAAGACGCAGAAACTGGGCGTCGTTTAGTAGGCATTGAACTTGCAGTATGGATTGAAAGACACAGGTATCTAAGTAGTTCCGGTACTTCCCGAGTCAGCAACACATCACTCGGGGTATAAACCAATGACAATAATGCGCAGCATACATAGGCAAATGGCCAAAATAACAATCGCTGCAAGCATATGACTGGGAGCTCACGATGGCAATCACACTACCAATATTGTTTAATAATCGTCATATATTACCTTCTGGCCGTCTTCCACTTCGCGTGGTGCAAGGAGAACAACTCAATACCGTGAAATATGCCATGCAGCACGGTTTGGATCTTGGCGTATGTATGGATGAAACCAGCCCTATTGGCGCAGGTATCGGAACCCGAGTGACGATTGAAGACTTCAACATGGCCAGTGACGATGGCGCTCTGACTATTACCGTTTGTGGTCATGAGAGTTTTGTCATTGATAGCATCAAAGAAAATGAAGCTGGAATTCTAGACGCACAATGCCAACCTTTACCAAAGTGGCCAGAACGTGCAGTAAGTAACGATGCCGCGCCATTGGCAGAGCGGTTGCAAATCATGTTCGACCGATACCCAGAACTCAGCTCTCTTCACAAAGCGCCAAATTTCGACAACTTAAGCTGGTTGTGCCAACGCTGGTTAGAACTCCTACCCATACCTGCCAGTGAGAAACAAGTGCTAATGGCCGCCAACTCCTGCAGTGATACCGCTGAATATCTACTGAGTTTGATGAAGGATCCTCACTAGTCGCTCCCTGCTGCTGGTTCCAAAGAAAGATCAGATAAAATCTGGTCTTTTTTTTCGCTTCTCGTGATCTAAAAATCAAAACAATCAATGAAAAGCAGAAGATTGTGACAGTTTTTACGATCTATGCCTTATTATTGCTGTATACAACAACAAAAGTAATTGCGATGACGACTAAAAAAAATAATCAAACAATCGTTGCTATCGGTGGTGGGCATGGTCTCGGACGTATGCTTTCAGCACTGAGTGAATACGGAGAAAATGTTACCGGTATTGTCACTACCACAGACAATGGCGGTTCAACCGGCAGAATTCGAGCATGTCAGGGGGGTATCGCCTGGGGAGACACCCGCAATTGCATCAACCAATTGATTACAGAACCTTCCATCGGTTCAATGATTTTCGAGTATCGATTCAAGGGAAATGGTGAATTAGACGGTCATAACCTAGGAAATCTGATGCTGACAGCGCTTGATAATTTGTCAATTCGACCATTAGAAGCAATCAATCTCATCCGTGACATGCTGAAAGTGACCACTAACATTGTTCCCATGTCAGAACACCCTGCCGACCTTGCTGCACAAACCAGAGCCGGTATCGTCATCTCTGGCGAAACAGACGTCGATGATTTGCCCGAGCCACCAGCAAGACTCATGCTTGATCCTGTCGTACCAGCGACCAAAGAAGCAGTACTCGCGATCAACGATGCAGACCTTGTGATACTCGGCCCTGGAAGTTTCTTAACGAGTGTAATGCCACCTATCTTACTGCCCGAAATCAGTCGTGCCCTCAAGCAAACACAGGCCAACATCGTGTTTGTCCGAAATCTCGGCAAAGAAACAGGCCCTGCAGGCTCCATGTCGCTAAAAACGATGCTTTCTTGGTGTGAGCGTTCCATGGGAGGTAGAGCGATTGATATTGTTTTGGGTCCAGATTTGGACGAGGAACTTGAGGATAGTTATCAACAGGTGGTTGAGGACCTTGCTTCCGCCAACCACCAGTGGAGACATGATAGAGATAAGTTAACGTTATCTATCAAAAAGATCTTGTCTGCTAGCTAATGCCTTGTACTGAGACGCTGTTCCTTCAATCATCGATGTCAGGCGAGGCAGTTGCTCATGAACCCACGACTCTTGACCTAGCTTGACTCGTGACTCACACTCGCGAGCCAATTCTGCTAGCTCGTCTGCACCAAAGCTTGCTGCGCTGCTCTTTATTGCATGACTAATCTCACGCACCTGCATTGCACTCGGTGTTTCAGACAATTCATTTGAATAACGGCTTAGCTCGTCGCTAAAAACTACCAAAAGAGAAGAAACGGTTTCTTCCCCTACTTCTACTGCCAGCCGCCGCAACGTTTCATGGTTCACTATGGACGCCATAAACATTTTCCTTCTATTGAGATTCTTGCCAACTCTGCAGCTTACGATAAATAGTGGATGGACTAACTTCTAAGAGGCCAGCGGCTTGCGGGATATTGCCATCACAGGCATCTATCGCAATTTGTATCGCTCGCTTCTCAACCAACCACAAAGGTTCAATATCCGCTTTGCTTGTGATTCCTTGCTTCAACATTTCCGTCGCCGCCGAGAATCCACCATCATTTACTCGCTCTATTGCTACTTGAGCATTTCTTATAGGAGGCTGTGATGCAATTTTGACACCAGAAACGAGAGACAATGGCGGAGGTAACATATTTTCTGTTACTTCTTGCCCACTATGCAGCACGACTGTGTTACGAATAACGTTCTGTAATTGCCTCACATTACCTGGCCATTCGTAGTTCAAAAGCCTTTGAGTCACCCCTTCACTAAAGGATCGAAACTCTTTCCCTTCTTCCATGGCAAACATCAATAACAACGACTGAGCAATTTCAACGACGTCTTCGCCGCGATCTCTAAGTGGCGGCAATCCTAACGGAATGACATGCAAACGGTAGTAGAGATCCTCTCTAAAATTACCTTTTGATACCTCCACCCATGGATCTCTGTTCGTGGCGCAAATAAAACGCACATCGACATGTTTAACCTTGGACGAACCCACCTTTTGAAAGGAACCCGTTTGAATAAATCGCAACAGTTTAGATTGAAGATCTAAATCCATTTCGCAGATTTCATCAAGAAACAAAGTACCGCCGTCCGCCAGTTCAGCCGCGCCTTCTCGTTCAGATGCAGCTCCGGTAAACGCCCCTTTCATATGACCAAACAACTCACTCTCGATCAAATCCTTGGGAATCGCAGCACAGTTAATCGCAACGAACGGCTTTTGGGCGCGAGCACTTGCTGCATGAATAGCCTCTGCACACACTTCTTTCCCTGTGCCGCTTTCACCAGTAATAAACACCGTTGCCTTGCTAGGCGCAGCAGATTCAATAACTCGGTAAACCGCTTGCATGGACAAACTTTGTCCAATAAATCCGTAGTACGAGCCCTCTTGCGCAGAACCCGCGGTTTTGCTTTTTGGCTTTAGTGCATTGTTCACCGTCGCGCGCAGCAATTCGGCTTCACACGGCTTTATCAAAAAATCACTGGCGCCATAACGTAACGCCTCTACGGCGGCATCTATCGAGCCATGTGCGGTCATAATGACAACAGGAATTTCCGGTTGGTGTTTTCGAATTTCAGCCAATACTTCAAAACCAGAAATATCGGGCAAACGCAGATCCAGTAAGATCAACGAAAATGTGTGCCCAGAAGAAAAATGATCTAAAGCCTGTTGACCTGTACTTGCTATCTCGACATCGACGTCTAGTGGATTGAGATACGATTTGTATAACGCTGCAACTGATGCGGTATCTTCCACCATCAGCACGCGCTTCTTAGCGCCAGAACCTAGCATTGAACCCCCGCTATAATTCTATAAATTGTTATTAATCTCGAAAATCATGTTTCAAGTATAACGCTGAATTTCAGTAACTAGGCAAATTTGCACGCGTTTTGCATTGCAATTTGCAAAAGAAATTGCAATTACGCAGTATGGAGTCCGGTGAGTATACCTTTATAAGTGTTCAGCAAAGTTGGCATGTTAAATGCTTTAGTTAACTTGACCCTTCTGGGTCACCTAGCCAACTGACGTTGTTTGTGAGCACTTCGTTCACTGAAACAAGATAGCCAACCGACTCTTTACGGTTGGCTTTTTTTTTAGCTATTTTGGATAAACAGAGTACGAAGTGAAGATATTTCGTCTCGTAGACCTGCCGCAGTTTCAAATTCCAAGTTTTGAGCTGCCTCATACATCTGCGCTTCCAACTTCTGTATTCGGGCTTCAATCTGCTGAGGCGATTTGCTTTCATACAGTGCATCTTCCTCTGCGACTGCTTTCAAAGAAGGCGCCACTCTAGGCTTAGATTTTCGCTTACCGCCCATCTCCATAATATCGGAAACTTTTTTGTTTAGCTTTTGCGGCACAATACCGTGCTCAGTATTATAAGCCTCTTGCTTCTCTCGACGACGCTCGGTTTCATCAATCGCTCTTCGCATAGATTTGGTAATACTATCGCCATAGAGAATAGCTTTACCGCTCAAGTTACGCGCTGCTCGACCAATGGTCTGAATAAGAGACCGCTCCGAACGCAAGAACCCTTCTTTATCAGCATCCAAAATCGCCACCAAAGAGACTTCTGGCATATCTAAGCCTTCTCGGAGTAAGTTAATACCCACCAGCACATCAAATTCACCCAGTCGAAGATCGCGAATAATCTCGATACGTTCAACAGTGTCGATATCAGAGTGCAAGTACCGCACGCGTACACCATGTTCTTCAAGGTACTCAGTGAGATCTTCCGCCATGCGTTTGGTCAGCGTCGTTACTAACACGCGTTCATTTTTCGACTCTCGGATACGGATTTCTGAGAGAAGATCGTCAACTTGCGTCGAAACAGGTCGCACTTCAATAACCGGATCAAGTAGTCCCGTCGGTCGCACGACTTGCTCCGCGATTTCACCGTCTGACTTTTCAATCTCATACGCACTAGGTGTTGCCGACACATACACAGTCTGCGGTGCAATCGACTCGAACTCATCAAACTTTAGTGGTCGATTATCAAGCGCCGAGGGTAATCGGAACCCGTATTCCACAAGGTTTTCTTTTCGAGAGCGATCCCCTTTATACATCGCGCCTATCTGCGGCACTGTGACGTGAGATTCATCGATGATCAGTAAACCGTCTGCCGGCAGGTAATCAAACAATGTTGGAGGCGGCTCGCCGTCATTTCGGCCGCTTAAATAACGAGAGTAGTTTTCAATGCCCGAGCAATAACCAAGCTCTTGCATCATTTCAAGGTCAAACAAGGTTCGCTGAGAAATCCGCTGTTCTTCAATTAATTTGTTGTTTTCGAGCAACACTTTCTTACGGTCAACTAACTCCACTTTTATGTGTTCAATCGCTTCCATAATGCGTTCACGAGGCGTCACATAGTGGGTTTTAGGATAGATAGTACAACGCGGTAAGTCTCGTTCAGAAATAGCGCCCGTTAGCGGGTCAAAGATACTGATGCATTCCACTTCGCCATCAAACAGCTCAACGCGAATAGCATCACGATCAGATTCAGCTGGGAAAACATCGATCACTTCACCACGCACGCGAAATGTACCGCGAGTAAATGCCTGATCATTGCGGCTATATTGGATCTCCGCCAAACGACGGAGAATGCTTCGCTGATCAATGACATCACCACGACGTAAATGAAGCATCATTTTCAAGTATGAGTTGGGATCACCCAAGCCATAAATGGCAGACACTGAAGCGACGATCACCACATCGCGTCTTTCCATTAATGCTTTGGTGGCAGACAAACGCATTTGTTCAACGTGCTCGTTTATCGATGCATCTTTCTCGATAAAGGTATCCGTTGAGGGCACATACGCTTCAGGCTGGTAATAATCATAATAAGAAACAAAATATTCGACTGCATTCTCAGGGAAAAACTCTCGCATCTCACCATAAAGTTGTGCTGCCAATGTTTTGTTGGGTGCCAAGATCATGGTCGGCCGACCCGTCTGGGCGATCACATTGGCCATAGTATAGGTTTTACCCGACCCCGTAACACCCAGCAATGTTTGGTGTGCTAATCCCGAATCCAACCCATCCAGCAGTTGGTTGATCGCTGTTGGCTGATCACCCGCTGGTTTGAAAGGCGAATGTAAGTTAAAGGTTTTAACCATGACGCATCCGTGACTAGTGATTTCGAACCCATCATTTTCCCCGCTGCTAGCACTAAGTCAACTGACAAAGCACTGACATGCTAATTTCCTACGTGTTTTCTTTTATTAGCAGCAATGCCTTGAGCCAGTTGACTTCTTTTGTCGCGCCACGGATCATCACACTCATTAGTTTTCGAAGTCATGCGCAACGAAAATAAGATACCAACGAACAAATGCGCATTGGTTTACGTTTATATATTGAGGAATAAAATGAATAAAGTCGCAATCGTGACAGGTGGCTCTGCGGGGATTGGGCTGGCCGTGGTTCGGGGCTTAATCACTGAAGGATATAAAACCTTTAGCTTAGACCTCCAACCAGCTCCCGTTGGCGAATGGGTTGAATGCAATGTCACCGACACCCAAGCAGTGCAATCTGCCGTTGACCAAATATTGGCAGACAATGGGGCTATTGATGTGCTGGTTTGCAATGCGGGTATCCACTTTAGTTCAACCATTGAAAACACCAGCGAGGCCGATTTGGACCGTGTGTTGGCCATCAATGTGAAAGGGGCATACTTTGCTATTCGAGCCTGTTTACCAGCAATGAAGGCCGCTAATAAAGGCAGCATTGTGTTGCTCGGTTCAGATCAATGCACCATCGCTAAACATAATTCATTTGCCTACAACCTCAGTAAACATGCCATTGCATCCATGGCAAAAACAACCGCTCTGGATTTTGCAGCCTACAACATCCGTGCGAATGCCGTATGTGCTGGCACCACTGAAACACCGCTCTATCACAAAGCTATCGACAGCTATTGCGCACGTTCAGGTGCAAATAAAGACGACATTCATCAAGAAGAAGGCAAACTGCAACCACTTGGACGAATTGCGCAACCTGAAGAAGTCGCCAATCTCGTTGTGTTCCTTGCAAGTGACAAAGCCAGCTTTATTACCGGAAGTCTTCACGCCGTTGATGGCGGCTATACGGCGCAGTAAGTGATGGAGATTATCGACGCTCACCTACATTTGTTCGATTTACAGCACGGACACTATGACTGGGTACGAGATGGCAATCCGCCATTTTGGCCTGACAAATCGATGATTTGTCAAAATTGGTCTGAGTCCGATCTGACACTATCAAACCCACAGCAGCTTTCAGGCATCGTGCATATAGAAGCGGGATTTGATAACGCGCAGCCTTGGCGCGAAATTGCGTGGCTGGAAGAAGCCGTTTCATTGCCACTAAGAAGTATTGGCTGTGTTGACCTCACTCTGTCGCGCTCAGCATTTCTCAAGCAGGTATCTGCACTTTGTCGCTACAACTCTGTGGTTGGTGTCAGGCACATACTTGATGACGATGCAGAGGTTTTGCTGAGCGATGAGAATGTAAAGTCCAATCTACAGGTGATAGCGGACACTAACCTCATATTTGAAGCACAGTTTGATGGTGATAACACCGCGGCAATGACAACATTTCTTTCAGTTATTGAGAATATTCCCAATCTCATCGTTGCCTTTAACCATGCCGGATTTGCACCGTCTAAAAACAGAAATATCTGGGCGCATAATCTGCAGCGACTCGCGAAGAAGCCTAACGTATACATTAAAGCGTCAGGTTGGGAGATGGTCGAGCGGCAGTATGAATCGAAAATCATAAGCGAACGTATTGGTGAACTCTTGGCTTGGTTTGGCGAAGACAGAGTGATGTTGGCGAGCAACTTCCCTCTTTGCCAATTTCGCTCAAGCTATCGTGACCTTTGGAATGAGTATGCTCAGTTGCCGATAACTGAAGACATAAAGCTGAAACTTCGCTTTTCCAACGCCCAGCGGTTTTATCGATTTTAGATCGCTATTTCCCGATGTTGTTACCGACGTTATTTCGGCTTATCGAAAACAAACAACCCGCATCATGCGGGTTGTTTAATTTCTTCCCCTGCAACACCAATGGGCATTGATGACGCATAGGGTTACGTAGTGTTAAACGCTTATTTGATGACAATGCGCGGCGAGCGCATCACCACTTCATCATTTAGCTCAATACCAATACCCGGCGCCTCTGACACTTCAAAGAAACCATTAACAGGTTGAGGGTCTTGAATACATAGCTCTCGGTTCCAAGCCTTAATGGCGTAGGTATGATGCTCATGGATCAAGAAGTTTGGAATCGCCGTTTCCAAGTGCAAGGACGCTGCTGTTGCCACAGGCCCGCCACAAACATGCGCTTGAATACGAACATCAAAGATATCAGCGTAATCGCAAACTTTTTTCGTTTCGGTAAAGCCGCCACACAAACCAATATCTGGCTGCAGAACATCAACACTCTGATCTTCTAGGTACGGCCTTACACCCCAACGATTGTACAAACGCTCACCACCGGCGATAGGCACTTTCACTTTGTCCGCGACTTTTGCATGTAAAGAGTGGTTCAAGTAGTTGACTGGCTCTTCGTAATACATGCAGTCGAACTCTTCGGCAATCTCGCCTAACTGAATGGCTGTGGTCGCGCCAGGAAGGCTATGGCATTCAAAAATGATGTCAACTTCATCGCCAACCGCTTCACGAATAGCCTGCATACGGGCACGGTACAGTTTCATCTCTGCACGAGAAATGATTTTCGTACGCTCGTAGTAAGTGTTGCCATCTTTGTCATACATAATCGGGTCGACTTTCACGGCATCATACCCTTCGGCAATCGCTTTTAACGCAGCCTCCGCGTACTCCTCAGGACGAGAGAGCGCTTTGAAGTCTTTATCCCAATCAAACTGTAACTGCGACGCATAAGTGCGCAACTTGTCGTTTACCTTGCCACCAAGCAGTTGGTAAACCGGTAAGTTCAGTGCCTTACCCTTTATATCCCAAAGCGCGGTATCAATGGCACTCATCGCCGCATAGACAACAGGCCCGCCACCAAGCCCCCAAAAACTCTCGCGCAGCATGCGAGACCAAAGCATCTCTGTTTGGAATGGGTCATGCCCGATAAGAAAGGCTTCCGCCATTTCTTTCACCATATGTGCCGCAGCGCTGTGGCCTAAGTCGTACGCCAAACCTGCTTCACCAACACCACTGATCCCTTCATCTGTGTGAATTCGCACAAACACCGGATTCCACGTTGGGCGGTCTGGGCAATGAATATCAAACACTTCAACTGATGTTACTTTCATCCTTGTACTCCAAAATCGGGTTAACACACGTCGCTTGTTAAGATGACGTGATTTTCTATTCCATAAAGCTGGGATCAAGACGCCATGCTTTTCGTAATAAAGAAGGCCATGCTTTTTGACCACCCGTCGCGCCTGAATGCACCACGTTCGCCTGTGCAAAGATATTGTCTTGAATCGACTGCGGTACAACAACATTGTCCTTGCCTGCCGACTGCAGCATTAGCTGCACCTCACAAGCACGTTGCATATCATAAAAACGCATAAAGGCATCACCCACTGTTGGGCCTAACGTTAAGCCACCATGGTTAACCAACAACATATGATTCGTGTTCCCCAAATCACGTTGAAGACGCTGTCGCTCCTCATCATTCACCGCTAACCCTTCATAGGTGTGATAAGACAAAGACGGCAATGAGAACATGGAATATTGGCTGAGCGGCTGTAACCCCTCTTTTTGTGTTGCGACGGCAATGGTTTCGTTAGTATGTAAATGGATAACACAATGTGCATCCTGACGCACTTCGTGAATCGCACTGTGAATCGTAAACCCTGCAGGATTTATGTCGAATGGGGTTTCATCAAGAATATTGCCAGCAAGGTCAACTTTCACTAGGTTTGAAGCAGTCACCTCATCGAATGCGACACCGAATGCATTAACCAGATAGGTATCCGTATCAGGGACACGAAGAGAGAGGTGGGTATAAATCAGGTCGCCCCATCCCATATCAGCGACTAAACGATAGCATGCAGCCAAATCGATGCGGCATTGCCACTCGATATCACTGACTTTCCCCTTCAAGTTCAATTTGGGTAAGGCTTCCACAATCTCATCCTTTTGATAATCCTTCTACCGTTAGCTTGTCTCATTTACCGTATCATCGCAAACGCCTTGCAGAAAATTTTCTGCACGAGTCAAAACCACAAATCCATGTGTACAAGTTAATTTTGATCGAGAAAGGCAAATGTCTTCGGGATAAAGCCCAACATACTGTCATTACGCCGAATTCCAATGCGACGTCGCTTCGTTTTCTGTTTTTTTCCATAACAAAGGATCAATTAATGGGGATAAAAGCTGTGATTAACATACTTATCCACAGATTTTGTGGGTAACCTTTGCCAATGCAATCACTAAAAGCACTTGGTAATGTCAATGTATTTTTAATGAAATACTCCCTTAATCGACCAATCACACATCAAACCGCCCAATGAGAGGTACATCACAAAGTTTTAAGTCATCAACAGAGCAATTCGTCAGTCAATTTCACGGCAATTCTTGGAATAGCAAAAAAGCACTGCGCACTTTTTAATCAATCTAAGTCTGATGCCCATTTTTACTATCAAGATGGTGGTCATCTGAGATTTCGTTGACGTTACCTCTCCAGTCGCAATTTATTTTTCATGTCACGCTGATCCAAGCGAAATACTGGTGCATATATAGCCATCAGAGCAAAAAAGCAGCCAACTCTGATCGCACAATAAACAGATGATTTAAAATCGACAATTTCTGCTGTTTCAGAGGTTGACAGCCTAGGAGGTGATAGCTAAGATTCGCCCCGCTTTCAGAGATTCCCCCTTAGTTCAGTCGGTAGAACGGCGGACTGTTAATCCGTATGTCGCAAGTTCAAGTCTTGCAGGGGGAGCCACTTTTAATGATTGGTTCATAGAACGAGTCATTGGTTTGAGAATGTCGCTTCGCGATATGTCGCAAGCCTAGGCGGCCCCGTTAAGTCTTACAGGGGTGCCACTTTTAATGATTGGTTCATAGAACGAGTCATTGGTTTGAGAATGTCGCTTCGCGATATTGAGTAAACCACACAATCTGTTCCCCCTTAGTTCAGTCGGTAGAACGGCGGACTGTTAATCCGTATGTCGCAAGTTCAAGTCTTGCAGGGGGAGCCACTTTTCATGGTTTGTTCTAGGAACGAATCATGGGTTTGAGAATGTCGCTTTGCGATATTAAACAAACCACACAATCTGTTCCCCCTTAGTTCAGTCGGTAGAACGGCGGACTGTTAATCCGTATGTCGCAAGTTCAAGTCTTGCAGGGGGAGCCACTTTTCATGGTTTGTTCTAGGAACGAATCATGGGTTTGAGAGTATCGCTTCGCGATATGTCGCAAGCCTAGGCGGCCCCGTTAAGTCTCACAGGGGTGCCACTTTTCATGGTTTGTTCTAGGAACGAATCATGGGTTTGAGAATGTCGCTTCGCGATATTGAGCAAACCACACAATCTGTTCCCCCTTAGTTCAGTCGGTAGAACGGCGGACTGTTAATCCGTATGTCGCAAGTTCAAGTCTTGCAGGGGGAGCCACTTTTAGAAACCTAGTCTTCGGACTAGGTTTTTTTTCGTCTGTTATTCAGTGCGCTGCACTGATTGTCGCAACCCTAGGCGGGCCCATTCCAGTCTTGCAGGGGGAGCCACATTACAAAGGCCTTGTCGAAAGACGAGGCCTTTTTCGTTTGGGATAATCGCTTCGCGATTTGTCGCAAGCCTAGGCGGCCCCGTTCCAGTCTGCAGGGGGAGCCACTTTTAGAAACCTAGTCTTCGGACTAGGTTTTTTTTCGTCTGTTATTCAGTGCGCTGCACTGATTGTCGCAACCCTAGGCGGGCCCAATCCAGTCTTGCAGGGGGAGCTACTTTGGAAAACCAGCTCGGAACTAGGTTTTTCCGCCTTTCTTTCAGTGTGTCGCACTGACTTCCACACTGTAGGAAAGCAAAAAGTTATTTCATAACAGCCAATCAACGAAAACTCGCTGTATAACAAGAACGCTTTTACCTCCAGATAAACTGATCCCTTTGAAAATCACTCTACGTAACTGTTATTAATGGTTTGCTCACATGTAAATCAACATGCGTTTTTGCTCAAAGATCGCTCGCTATCGGTATTTTGCCTAAAAACCCTGCCGCCTATCTGTTGTTATAGCGGCGTCAAACGCCGATAATACAAAGATCTTTATAAATTTTCGAAGAATGGCATGACTGAGTATTTGTTGCTTCTTGTCGGCACTGTCCTTGTAAACAACTTTGTGTTGGTTAAGTTTCTTGGCCTCTGCCCATTTATGGGTGTCTCCAAGAAACTCGAAACTGCAATCGGGATGGGGCTGGCGACCACCTTTGTATTGACGCTTGCGTCAGTAAGCGCCTATTTGGTCGAGACCTATGTGTTGGCGCCGTTAGGCCTTGAGTACTTGCGTACCCTTAGCTTCATTCTCGTGATTGCTGTCGTTGTGCAATTCACAGAAATGGTGGTGCACAAAACCAGCCCGACGCTCTACCGTTTACTCGGTATTTTTCTTCCGCTCATTACGACCAACTGTGCGGTATTAGGTGTTGCGCTATTGAACATCAATGAAAGGCACAACTTTATAGAATCCATCATCTATGGCTTCGGCGCAGCGGCGGGTTTCTCATTAGTACTCATTCTGTTTGCCGCGATGCGTGAACGAATTGCGGCAGCTGATGTGCCACAGCCATTCCGCGGCGCTTCTATCGCGATGATCACCGCTGGCTTGATGTCGCTAGCATTCATGGGCTTTACTGGGTTGGTGAAACTGTAATGACCGGAATTTTAATTGCGGTGCTGGCTATCGCTGTACTTGCCGCTATTTTTGGTATTTTGCTAGGGTTTGCATCTATTCGGTTTAAAGTCGAAGCCGATCCCATTGTTGAACAAATTGATGCAATCCTACCTCAGACACAATGCGGTCAATGTGGTTATCCGGGTTGTCGACCTTATGCAGAGGCGATTGCCAACGGCGACACCATCAATAAGTGCCCTCCTGGTGGTCAAGCTACCATTGAAAAGCTCGCTAACCTCATGGGCGTTGAAGCGACAGAATCTGCACACGAAGAAGAAGCCGTTAAAACGGTTGCTTTTATTTACGAAGATGACTGTATTGGTTGCACAAAATGCATCCAAGCGTGCCCTGTCGACGCCATTATTGGTAGTACCAAAGCCATGCACACCATCATCAAAGACGAGTGTACTGGTTGCGATTTGTGTGTAGCCCCTTGCCCCACTGACTGTATTGAAATGATCCCAGTAAAAACCACACCTGAAACTTGGAAATGGCAGTTGGAGCAAATTCCTGTTGTTCAACTGTCTGATACGCCGCAGAAGGGAGCTGAGAAAGCATGAGCACCCTTATCGAACAA
The DNA here is from genome assembly GCF_028683095.1 of Enterovibrio gelatinilyticus. Classification (GTDB taxonomy): domain Bacteria; phylum Pseudomonadota; class Gammaproteobacteria; order Enterobacterales; family Vibrionaceae; genus Enterovibrio; species Enterovibrio gelatinilyticus. Next base: position 84,397 of record NZ_JAJUBC010000022.1, read on the forward strand.
ATAAAACAAGGCCAAGTCTGGGATTTTCATGGTGGTATCCATCCACCAGAAAACAAACGTCAGTCAAGTGAACAAGGTATATTGCCTGCCGAGATTCCGAATGAAATCGTGCTGCCGCTGAAACAACACATCGGAACGACAGGACAAGTTTTAGTCAGCGTCGGTGACAAAGTACTGAAAGGTCAACCACTGACAAAATCAGACATATTGCAGTGCTGCCCTGTACACGCACCGACATCAGGCGACGTGGTTGCCATAGAACCGCGCACCATCGCGCATGCCTCAGGTTTATCAGAAACCTGCATTGTGATCCGCCCTGATTTTGAAGATGCGTGGTGTGAGAAAACCAGCCTGTCTGATTTCAGCCAAGCCACGCCAGAAACGCTCATTGATCATATTCGGATGATGGGTATTGCAGGTATGGGTGGTGCGGGATTCCCTTCTGCGCGAAAACTACAAACGGCACTCGCACGCACAGAAGTGCTGATCATCAATGGCGCTGAATGTGAACCTTACATCACCGCAGATGATCGCTTGATGCAAGAACGTGCAGAAGAGATCATTCAAGGTGTTGAAGTCCTCCAGCATATTGTAACGCCTCAAATAACAGTTCTCGCGTTGGAAGACAATAAGCCCGAAGCCATTGCAGCACTCAAAACAGCGACGACGGGTAAATCAAACATTTTGGTACAAGTCGTCCCCACCAAATACCCATCTGGTGGTGAAAAACAACTGATCAAACTCATCACAGGCAAAGAAGTTCCCGCAAAATCTATTCCAGCCGCCATTGGCGTAATGATGCAGAACGTCGGAACGGTTTTTGCGATTAAGCGTGCAGTGATTGATGGTGAGCCATTAATTGAACGTGTGGTGACACTAACTGGCACCACACTTCACGAACAGAGAAACCGCTGGGCTCTGTTAGGAACACCTGTTCGCTTCCTATTAGACAAACACGGTTACCAACCCGACCCTAAACTCGAGCGGCTGATCATTGGTGGTCCTATGATGGGCTATACCGTTCCGCATGCTGATGTGCCTGTCACCAAAGTGACAAACTGCATTTTAGTGCCGAGCAAGAAAGAAATTGCACCTTCGCAAGGTGAAATGGCGTGTATTCGTTGCAGTGCTTGTGCAGAAGTTTGTCCTGCATCTTTATTGCCTCAGCAACTGCAGTGGTATGCCAAAGATCAAGATTTCGACAAATGCCAAGAATACGACCTCTTTGATTGTATTGAATGTGGCGCTTGCGCTTACGTCTGCCCTAGTGAAATTCCGCTGGTACAATACTACCGACAAGCTAAGGCAGAAATTCGCACGCGTGATGCTGAAAAGCTTGCGGCAGAGAGAGCCCGTGAGCGTTTTGAAGCGAAAAAAATGCGCATGGAGCGTGAAAAGCAGCAACGCGAAGAGCGCCATAAAAAAGCAGCGGAAAATCGCCGCCAAGCCATGGCAAAATCTGACGACGGTGATGCCATCGCCGCAGCTATCGCTCGCGTAAAAGCAAAATCAGAACAAGGTAATGCCGCCACTGCTGTTAAACCCGCCGTTGCTGCTGCGATAGCTAAAGCCAAAGCGAAGCAAGCGGAAGCCGCTGCTCAAGGGCAGAGTGAGCCTGACAACAGCGAAATGAAGAAATTGCGTGAAGAACGCAAACGTCTGGCACGCGAACGAAAAGCATCGGAACAATCAGAGACTGAAACGTCAGCACCAGAACCTATCGACGCCAACGTCGATCCAAAGAAGGCCGCTGTTGCTGCTGCCATTGCTCGAGCTAAAGCACGTAAAGCGACAGAACAAACCGAAGTTGAGGCCCCAACGGAAGAAGCCTCTGAAGCGGACCCGAAAAAAGCCGCTGTCGCCGCTGCTATCGCCCGAGCTAAAGTACGTAAAGCCGCACAGCAAGCTGAA
>NZ_JAJUBC010000023.1 GCF_028683095.1 Enterovibrio gelatinilyticus
ATTTTAATAGACATCAAAATGGTGTATTTAAACACCCCGAAGTGTCTCATAATAACGAACTCCCACTTTTTAAAAGTGAGCAACATATTGTTTTCATGTATTTTATTATGCACATCTCAAACTGGTTAAGTGAAAAAGCCCCAAAACGGTCTTCGCGAGTATTATGCACCGACATTGGCTAAGCTGGATGTATTCACAGTATCCAATAAGCAGAAAAACAGCAATGACATCGCCCTTTCTTCAAATGGTAAGCGAAAAAATGTATGTGCAACGCTACGCGAAACGAACCATACAAACGTACCTTCATTGGATCTCTGCTTACATTCGCTTTCATCAAATGCGTCACCCTTCAACAATGGGCGACAAGGAAGTTGAAGAGTTCCTCAATGATCTCGTTAACATAAAAGATGTTGCGGCAAACACCCAAGCACTGGCACTAAACGCCTTGGTCTTTCTTTACAAAGACATCCTTGATAGTCCGCTATCTCTTAAGCTGAATTTCGTATCAAGCCAAAAAAAGCAAAAGCTTCCTGAAGTGCTCACCCAGAGTGAAATAAAAAGGTTCTTAGAATACTGCCCGACAAAGCATCATCTTGCCTGCTCGCTCATGTACGGCAGTGGGCTACGCCTAATGGAAACCGTACGTCTGCGTGTTAAACATGTTGATTTTGATTTTCGCTGTATCAAGGTTATCGACGGCAAAGGCGGTAAAAACCGAGTCGTGACACTCGCACCAGAGCTATTCAATGCCCTTCGAGCCCAAATTCAACAAGTCGATTATGTGTTGAACCTAGATAATAACAATCCGCGTTTCTCCGGCGTATGGATGCCACACAGGCTTCGAGAAAAATACCAAACCCAATCCCGCGCATTGCCATGGCAATACCTGTTCCCGTCCCAAAATCTCAGCGAAGACCCTGAAAGTGGTCTCGTTCGCCGCCATCACATTGACGAAAAGCAGGTGCAACGAGCCGTACGAACAACCACAAAATTGGCTGACATAAAAAAACATGTCACGCCACACACATTGCGCCACTCATTCGCTACACACCTACTGCAATCAGGGGCTGACATACGCACCGTCCAAACTCAATTAGGCCATTCGGATGTACGAACCACGCAAATCTATACGCATATACTTCAAAATGGTGCGCAGGGTGTTACCAGCCCACTATCTCGTATCTAGCCACGCTACCGCCCCTAAGCGGAAGCTCAGTCATTCGTATGTTGAAAGAAAACATGTTATCGCCGTGTGACAATTATTGGAGGGCACGAAGTGATTTTTGCAGGAGAATTCTAAAAGATAAGAATCAAGAAAAGGGATTCAACAGAATAACGTTACGAAATATAAGCAAAAAAAACCGCAGCCTAAGCCGCGGTTTTTACACTCGTTGAGTTTGGTAAAAATCAGTCATCCATTTCAGCGATTTTTACTTTCCAAGTATCAGGGCCAATTTGGTGCGCATTGTCACCGCGTGAATCCACGGCAACCGTCACTGGCATATCTTCCACTTCAAACTCATAAATGGCTTCCATACCTAAATCTTCAAACGCGACCACGCGGGCTTTCTTAATCGCTTTAGCCACAAGGTATGCAGCACCACCCACAGCCATCAAATACACGGCTTTGTGCTGTTTGATTGACTCAACAGTTGCAGGGCCACGCTCCGCTTTACCAATCATGCCCATTAGGCCCGTATCACCCAGCATCATCTCGGTAAACTTGTCCATACGCGTTGAAGTCGTTGGGCCTGCAGGGCCAACCGCTTCATCACCCACAGCGTCAACAGGGCCAACGTAGTAGATAAAGCGTCCGTTAAAGTCGACACCGTCTGGCAAGCCTTCACCGTTATTCAACATTTCTTGAATACGCTTATGTGCTGCATCACGACCGGTCAGAATCTTGCCGGACAGCAGAACGGTTTCGCCAGTTTTCCATTCTTGGATATCATCTTTACTGATGCTGTCTAGGTTCACTCGGCGTACATTGTCGCCAACTTCCCACGTCACCTCTGGCCACTCTTCCAGTTTGGGTGGTTGAAGATCTGCAGGGCCTGAGCCATCAAGGGTAAAGTGAACGTGGCGTGTTGCTGCACAGTTAGGGATCAAACAAACAGGTTTTGATGCCGCGTGGGTTGGCGCTGTTTTTATTTTCACGTCAACAACCGTGGTTAATCCGCCCAAGCCTTGAGCGCCAATACCCAGTTTGTTCACACGATTAAAGATATCTAAACGCAGTTCTTCTTCTGCGTTTTCTGGACCACGATCGATCAACTCTTGAATGTCGATATGTTCCATTAAAGATTCTTTCGCCAGTACCGCTGCTTTTTCTGCCGTACCGCCAATGCCTATGCCTAGCATGCCCGGCGGGCACCAACCAGCACCCATCGTAGGCAAGGTTTTCTCTACCCATGCCGCGACATCGTCAGATGGGTTTAGCATGACCATTTTGGTTTTGTTTTCAGAACCGCCGCCTTTGGCTGCAATTTGAATTTCAACAGTATTACCCGGCACCATGTTGATGTGAACAACCGCTGGTGTGTTGTCTTTGGTGTTTGAGCGTTTGCCCGCGGGGTCGGCAACAACAGAAGCACGCAATGGGTTATCAGGGTTGTTGTAAGCACGACGCACACCTTCATCAACCATTTGTTGAACCGTCATATCACCTTCCCACTGAACATTCATACCAATGTTCACAAAACAGGTGACGATCCCCGTGTCCTGACAAATCGGGCGTTTACCCTCTGCAGACATGCGAGAGTTAATAAGAATTTGCGCGATGGCATCTTTTGCTGCTTGGCTTTGTTCCTTGTTGTACGCCTTTTCTAGGGCCTGAACAAAGTCGATAGGATGATAGTAAGAAATGTACTGCAGGGCGTCAGCGACACTGTCGATGACGTCTTCCTTACGAATGACAGTCATAGTTGCCTCTTTCATTGTTATGATTCCTTGGCGCTGCTTGCTCGCTTATTGATGCGAGCTAAACAGGGCTTCCAGTAAAGCGTTTGTATTATCAAAGCGTAGGCCGCTTTTTAAACAGCGACCTTCCGGTGTCTCTATTTATCAATAACGCTCACTCGGGCTTCATGCCCAAAAACGCGTGACTGTTGCTTTCCACATGGTGATCAGAGCTCAAACTGTCGATAGGTGACGTGAGAATAAACCCCGCGAATATGATACTCTTACGACTCTATCAGCGCCAATTGACGCTTCAATGCCGATCACAAAAACACGAAAATGACTGAATCCAGACGTACGCACCTCGCTTTGCAGTTTCTTGAGTACTCTCCGTCAGCACTCACGTCACTCTTTTCCCGTATTGAGCACCTTCCTTGGGCCATGCTGTTGCAGTCTGCTGCGCAGTCTCACCCTGATAATCGGTTCGATATTTTGGTTGCAGATCCTATCGCAACGCTGTGCCATGAAAATGGCATTAACCAGATTCGTCATCGCGACGGACGGACTTCAGCAAGTGAAACCGACCCATTTGAAGAACTCCACGCGCTGCAAACGTCCTTACTGCCGACGCTAAAACCTATTGAACCATGGCCCTTTTTGGGCGGAGCACTTGGGTATTTCAGCTATGACTTAGGGCGTCAGGTTGAAGTGCTGCCATCATTGGCAGTGAAAGACATTGATATTCCAGACCTTGCTATTGGCATTTATGATTGGGCGGTCATTGCGGATCACCAAGAAAAGCAGCTTGTTGTTATTCAGCCTCAAGGTGATCAACGCCTTGCATGGCTTGATAGCCATCATGCGCATGAAAAAGCGAATTTCAAACTGGAAGGGCCGTGGCAAGCCAACATGACACCGCAAAGTTACACAGAGAAATTCGATCGTGTTCAGGCATATCTTCAATCAGGCGACTGCTATCAAATAAACTTGGCGCAACGATTTGAAGCGCCTTATCACGGCAGTGAGTGGGAAGCTTATCAACGGCTGGCGCGCATCAATGGTGCCCCCTTCTCAGGGTTCATGCGTATGGATGATTGCGCCCTTCTATCGGTGTCACCCGAGCGATTCTTACAATTGCATGGGCAACAGATAGAAACCAAGCCAATCAAAGGCACGCGACCACGAAATGATGACCCAAAACGAGACGCTGAAAACATTCGCTGCTTGCAACATGCGGAAAAAGATCGCGCCGAAAACCTCATGATTGTGGACTTGCTCCGTAACGATATTGGAAGAGTGGCCTCGCCGGGTTCCGTAAATGTGCCTAAACTTTTTGATATTGAGACATTTCCAGCCGTTCATCACATGGTCAGTACTGTAACGGGAACACTCTCAGAAGATAGCCATGCCACCGATTTACTTCGTGCATGCTTTCCAGGTGGTTCAATTACAGGTGCACCAAAAGTACGCGCCATGGAAATCATTGAGGAGTTAGAACCTCACCGTCGCAGTATTTATTGTGGCAGCATGGGGTACATCAGCCGTTGCGGCACGATGGACACCAGCATCACCATTCGCACATTGGTGTGTCATAAGCAGCGCGTTTATGCATGGGCAGGTGGCGGAGTGGTAGCAGACAGCGAAGCCGCTTCGGAATATCAAGAAACATTAGACAAACTCAGTAAGATATTGCCGACGTTGTCATAGCCCAAATCTTCTTCGTTAACAGGGCCTTCGAAACACTCAGGAAATGCGCATGGACAAAGCAACACGGATGACAGATACCACCACGTTGAATCACTCAACGCTTCCCGCGCCAACTCAGCGTAAGAGTCCCATGCGCCCTCTTTCCCGACACTGGCTCGTACAGCGATTTAGCTTAAGTCCGGGCTGTCAGTATGACGAACGGGTCATCAGGCGCGCCACAGATGCCATGAAGCGCCAAACGCAAACTGAATTACGTCCCGCCGCCGTGATGATAGCCCTTGCTGAAAGACAGGGAGAATTGCACGTCTTGCTGACTAAACGTGCTACGCATTTAAAACACCACCCAGGGCAAATCAGCTTTCCCGGTGGCAAGGTTGAACGTTCAGACAAGGACATCATCGACACCGCCATCAGAGAAATGGAAGAAGAGATTGGTGTTACCGCAAACCGAACTAATCTTTTGGGCTGCTTAACGCCCCTTCCTACCGTGAGCGGTTACCTTGTCACACCCGTAATTGCGTTTGTTGATGCCAATTACGACGCCGTGATTGACGAAAACGAAGTCGATGCACTTTTTGAAGTACCACTTGCTCAGTTTCTGAGAAAAAATGCCATACGCAAACAGCCATTCCTTGTTCGCGGAAACACGTATGACATTTATGCCATGACCTACCAAGATCACCTGATCTGGGGGGTGACCGCCCAGATACTTTATGCCTTCAGCCAGCAACTTTGTCTAAACTAATTTTTAACTAATAAACTTTTTTTTAAGTCTTTAAACAGGTTTTTTAAACCCTAAAAAATGCATGTGTACTGAGATCAATTAAATTCGTCGCACGAATTATTATTGCTACAAAAAGTGATCAGCATCACTTTTTTCACTGCAAAAATGTAAATAATACGCATCAGATTCAGATCCGTTCCGTATTTTTATTGGTGATTAATTGATGCAAACTCACTCCACCGCAACTTCAAGCGCAGACAAAATGAAGTGGTCAGCGCAAGACACAACTTGGATGCTATCGCTGTTCGGAACAGCTGTAGGTGCAGGTATTCTATTTCTTCCAATCAATGCAGGCTTAAACGGATTCTGGCCGCTGGTTGCACTGGCGATCTTGGTAGGCCCGATGACTTACCTTGCTCACCGTGGTTTGGCACGCTTTGTACTGTCTTCTAAAAAACCAGGTAGCGACATCACTGAAGTTGTAGAAGAGCACTTCGGCGCGACAGCGGGTAAACTCATCACTTTGCTTTACTTTTTCGCGATTTACCCAATCGTTCTGATTTACGGCGTTGGTATCACCAACACTGTTGACTCTTTCATGGTTAACCAACTTGGCATGGAATCATTGCCACGTGTTGTACTTTCAATCGTTCTTATCCTTGGCATGATGTCTGTTATGCTTGCTGGTGAGAAACTGATGCTGAAAGTGACTCAGTTCTTGGTTTACCCACTGGTTGCTATCTTGGCATTCATGTCAATTTACCTAATCCCAGATTGGAACACATCTGCGCTGCAGCAAGTTCCAACCGTGGCTGACTTCATGACTACCATCTGGATCTCTATCCCAGTGTTGGTGTTTGCGTTCAACCACAGCCCTGCAATTTCTGCTTTCTCTATGGCTCAAACCCGTGACTACGGTGATGACGCTGAGCGTAAAGCAAAACAAATCCTTATCCGTACATCGGGTATGCTGCTTGGCTTCGTAATGCTGTTCGTGTTCTCTTGCGTACTAAGCCTAACGCCTGCTGACCTTGCAGAAGCAAAAGCACAAAACCTTGCGGTCCTGTCTTACCTTGCAAACAAGCACGAAAGCCCATTCATCTCTTACTTGGGTCCAATCGTTGCATTCGTTGCTATCGTTTCTTCTTTCTTCGGTCACTACATGGGTGCTCGTGAAGGCCTAAACGGTCTAATCATCAAGCAACTACGTTCACGTAACAAAACGGTAAACCTGAAGAAAATCGACATGTTCACCGTATCGTTCGTTATCATCACCAGCTGGATTGTTGCAACTATCAACCCAAGCATTCTAGGTATGATCGAGTCACTGGGTGGCCCAATCATCGCAACGATTCTGTTCATCATGCCGATGTACGCAATCAAGAAAGTACCTGCTATGCAGAAGTACGGTGGTAAAGCGAGCAACATCTTTGTGACCTTCATGGGTCTGGTAGCGATTTCAGCGATTATGTACAGTTTCCTATCGTAATTAATCGTGTAGAATAGCGCGAAATGAAAGAGCAGGATGCCAACTACGCATCTTGCTCTTTTTGCTTTCCTTTCCTGAGCCACGGAATGAACGGCTCGCAGAATGTCACCTCCACGGATGGATAAATCGAATTAATCCAAGTGCCCGTCTATGTAGACCACGGGCATTGACTGAGGTATGACACATGATCAGCGTTTTTGATATCTATAAAATCGGCGTTGGCCCTTCAAGCTCACACACCGTGGGCCCAATGAAAGCCGGTAAATCATTCATCGACGATCTACGCAGCATGGAAAAACTGCGTGACGTAACCAAAATCACTGTTGATGTATATGGTTCACTGTCTTTAACCGGTAAAGGCCACCACACTGATGTTGCCATCATCATGGGTCTAGCTGGTAACTCGCCAGAACACGTAGATATCGACAGCATCCCAGGCTTTATTGCTCGTGTAGAAGAAACCGAGCGTCTGCCAGTTGGTATGCACTGCCACACTGTGGATTTCCCACGTGAAGGCGGCATGAACTTCCACACCACCAACTTGCCGATGCACGAAAACGGCATGCAAATTCACGCTTGGGTGGGTGAAGAGAAGATCTATAGCAAAACCTACTACTCTATCGGCGGTGGTTTCATCGTTGATGAAGAGAACTTCGGTAAAGAAGACGACAACAAAATTAAAGTGCCTTACGAGTTTAACAGCGCTGAAGACCTGTTGAACCATTGTAAAGAAACTGGCTTGTCAATCAGTGCTGTTGTCATGGCAAACATGCGCGCAATGCACTCTGAAGATGAAATTCAAACCTACTTCGGTAACATCTGGCGCACTATGCGTGAGTGTTTAGACCGTGGTATGAGCAACGAAGGTGTATTGCCTGGCCCACTACGTGTACCACGTCGTGCAGCTGCGCTTCGCCAACAGCTTATTGCGTCTGAGAAATTCTCAAACGACCCAATGGCAGTGGTTGACTGGGTGAACATGTTTGCCTTTGCGGTAAACGAAGAAAACGCCGCCGGTGGCCGTGTTGTTACCGCACCAACTAACGGTGCATGTGGCATCATCCCTGCTGTATTGGCGTACTATGACAAGTTCATCCAAAACGTTGGCCCACGTGAGTACATTCGTTACTTTGCGGTATCTGGCGCGATTGGCGGCCTTTACAAGCAAAACGCATCTATTTCTGGTGCGGAAGTAGGCTGTCAGGGTGAAGTCGGCGTGGCGTGCTCTATGGCTGCAGCTGGTCTTGCTGAACTGATGGGCGGTAGCGCACAACAAGTGTGTATCGCTGCTGAAATCGGTATGGAACACAACCTAGGTCTAACCTGTGACCCAGTTGCTGGCCAAGTACAAGTGCCTTGTATCGAGCGCAACGGCATTGCAGCAATGAAAGCGATTAACTCAACCCGTATGGCACTTCGCCGTTCGTCTGAACCACGCGTTTCATTGGACAAAGTTATTGAGACCATGCTGGAAACAGGCAAAGACATGAACGCGAAATACCGCGAAACGTCTCAAGGTGGTCTAGCAATCAAAGTCATTTGCTAATGAATACTGTTCGTTAATAGAAGCGACCTTTTACTGAACGCCCGCTTTGCTTAACGCAGACAAAAAAACCGCCATCTGGCGGTTTTTTTGTGAGTCACAAACTTCTTATACCAATCGGATTAAGTCGGTGATCATGAGTTTTCGCCAAAAAAAACATCAATATCTGACGTAGCGCTATTGCCAGTTTTAACCAGCAAGAATGATCAAACGCTTAATCTGATTGGTATTAAGCCATCGCAAGTAACCCCTCCTCTCTCGACACGTGCTTTTCAGCCGCATCAATGGCTCGGTAAAGGCGCATTTTCGTCGCGCTTAAACCCAACCCTAGCACATTACTGATCTCCTCTAGAGACAGGTCATGCTCGAACCGAAGAACAAGAATTTCTTGCGCTGGTTTCGCCAAGGATTTCACAGTCTGAGAGATGCCCTCATCTGTGGTAACAGGGCATTTTTCCTCACTGCCCGGTTCTTCTTGCGTTTCTTCAGAAACGAAGCGCTTCGCGTGGGTAGCACGCTTTTTCAAGTAGCTTCGGCATTGATTGTCTGCAATGGCATAGAGCCAACTTCTGAATGCAGCTTCGCCGCGATAGGCATGGATGTAGCGGAAACTCCGCACTAAGGTTTCTTGCAATACGTCATCCGCATCATAAGGGCAACCTAACCAAGCCATGCATCGACGATGTAATGGTGACAAGTAGCAAGCGACCAATTGATCGAAGTAGTTGCGAGCTAATGGATGCTCCGCCTGAATCTTTGCTATTTGTTCACGCTCACTGTTATTAGAACAGGTTGAATCCACTGAATGCATGTTAATACCCTCCTGGTATTCGAGTGGTGAACACAACCTAGCCAATGCACGGCGAACAATCAAACAGTGTTTTCTATTCAAAAAAGTATAAAAATCACTCAAAAATAGAACAGGTCATACCTCATGTAATGAACAGTGTTTTATTATCAGTCACTTAACCGAAACTATTCAGAACAACATACAATAACCCTGAATATAATGAGCATTTTTCATGTCTCATGAATTCTCATCCATGGAACATAATATTAAATACGGACGCTGGTACGACCATATTTCAGGTATAAAAAAACCCGCTCAATGAGCGGGTTTCGGTATCATTATGAACGCTTGTCGTTACGCGACAACTTCCTGTGCGTTTGTCGCTTCTACTTTCACTGGTTTAGTGATGAAAGACAGAACAACTGCTACACCCAGCATCGCTGCACAGATAGTGTAAGCCATTACGTAGTTACCCGTCATGTCCACTGCGGTAGCCGCAACAACAGGACCAATGAAACCACTTACACCCCAAGCGGTGTAAAGCACGCCGTAGTTACCACCGTAGTTTTTCAGACCGTAGTAATCAGCAGTGATAGATGGGAATACCGCCAGAAGTGTGCCATAGCCTACACCCGCAACCGCTGCACCCACCATCAAGGTGAACTCAGTGTTGTAAGTTGCAAACATCATCATGTTGATGCCTTGCATGATGAAAGCTAGCATCAGCGTTTTCAGGCCACCAATCTTGTCAGATAGGATGCCAGCTGCAACACGACCACCAGAGTTGAAGATAGACAGAACAACAACCAAGAAAGCAACCTGAGTCAAATCAGACTGGTTGATTGCGATAGAGGTAATGTTACCGATAATCATCAGGCCAGCAGATGAAGCCAGTGCATACATCAGCCACAAAGAATAGAACTGCGGTGTTTTCAGCATTGCACGCCATTTCATGTCTGCTTCACCCGCACCGCTCTTAGCCACATAGCCAGCTGGCGCTTCAGGTACATAATCAGCAGGTGGGTTGTTGATGGTGCAAGCCAAAGGCACAGCAAGAACCAAAATACCAACACCCAGAATCAGGAAGCTCGTGTTCACGCCGTACGTGGTGATCAGCATAGACGTTAGCGGTGCAAGGTAAACCGCAGCCAAGCCGAAACCTGCAGCGATAAGACCGTTAACCAAACCTTTCTTAGAAGGGTGGAACCACTTCATTGCTGCTGGAGCAAGACACGCGTAGCCGAAGCCGATACCACAGCCCGTGATCACACCGAAGCTAAGTAGCAATGTCATTGGAGTCGTTGCAAAGCTAGACACGATCATGCCAAGACCTACCATGATGGTACCCAGGATCAACACTTTACGTGGACCCATGCGGTCTTGCAGGTTACCCGCCACTAGAAGAGACAGCGCAAAACAGATAGTTGCGACGGTGTAAGGCATCGATGCGTCAGCGTTTGTCCAACCCTGCTCTACCAAAGACTGTTTGAATACAGACCATGCGTACAGAATGCCTATACACATGTTGATAAAGAAACCGGCAGCTAGAACGCCCGCAGCTTTGTTCAGTTTTTTCATGTTACGACTCAATAAAATCACGAGTAAGAGGTGTCGCTGGAAAAACCCAAAGTCAAAGACCTAACAACGTCACCCACAAAATAGCCAAACCACTAAAATCTCATGACTTTATCCGCCATGCTGACCAAAATGACTCAACTCCATAAATTATTTTTGGTATTTCTCAAATCAAGTGAGAAGAACCAAAGCGCGCGGAGTCTATCAAGGAATCAGAGCGTGATCAAAATCTACTTTTGTTTAATGCGAAAAAAGTTTTTCCCACGGTTAAAAAAGAAGCAAAACAGGCAGAATAGGTGGTGATAAACGGAGGGGAGAAATCGCTCCAACCCCTTATAAACACTGGGCAGAGCGACGAAATATATTGTTACATCCAGCAATGTGTTAACACGAATAGCGCAAAAAGTTACCAGTTCGTAGCGAGTGCAAACGCTACTTAATATCAAAACCTTTGCTTTGCAAAAAATCATGCATAAAGGGGCGCGATTCTTTATCTAACGAGCCAGAAATTTGATCGCTCCAGCTCATTTCTTTATTGCCACCCGTGCGCGTTCGATAGTATTCACGAATGGTTTGGTCGTACGTTGCTAGTGTGTCGACATCCATCAACTGATAGGTATCTTCATGCACATATAAAGATGAAGGTAGGCGCGGTTTCACCTCGGGATTTTGTGCAGGATGCCCCAGGCACAAACCAAACAAAGGGATCACATGCATCGGCAGTCCGAGCAATTCACTCACTTTCTCGGGGTTGTTTCTAAGTCCCCCGATATATACTCCCCCTAGCCCTAACGATTCCGCTGCCGCTAACGCGTTTTGCGCAGCCAATGCGCTGTCTATTGCACCGATCAAGGTCTGTTCAGCAAAACCCAGCTTGGCATCCGGCTTGATCTGAAAGTGGCGATTGAAGTCGGCGCACCATACGAAAAACTCAGCAGCCTCGGCAACATAAGGTTGTCCTCCTGCGTATTCAGCCAGCAAACGACGTTTTTCCTGATCAACGACGCGAATGACACTCGTGCACTGAATGAAACTTGAGGTCGAAGCGGCTCTCGCACAATCTAAAATTACGTTGCGCTGTTCATCAGAAATCGGCGTACTTTCGAATTTTCTTATCGAGCGATGGGCGAGAAGCATCTCTATCACTGAATTCATGTAATTTCTTCCTTTCTGATGACGCGGCAGCCTAGGGATTTGGCCGCCCGAATGTACCTAGTTGCTATGTTATTCACGTGCAAAGGGAAAAATCAAAGCAGACACACAAGGGGTCTGCTTTGCATCACATATCAATAGAGATCCGTGCTTTCAGCAAGATCGGATGATTCACAGACGCGGTGGAGAATATGAAGCAAGCGTTTCTCGCTTAGAGGAAGCGGGTTGCCTTTAATGGAGCTTGAGCGAAGCGCTGAGGCCGCAACCTGCTCAAACAACGTGTCGCACAAACCCAGTGAAGGCAAAGAACAGAGTTCTAACCGTTTCAACGTACGCTGCACCCACACAATGCCATCACTCGGCTCCGCATTGTGGCGCCCTGTCAGAATGCAGGCTAATTGGCGATATCGGTTTAACAGGCTCATTCTACCAACCTCTCGTGCCGCCAGAATGTTCTCCGCCATAACATAAGGCGCAAGCTGCGCGGTAATCGCACCATGTGGGGCATCAAGCACCGCACCCAATGCTGCCGCCAAACCATGTGCTGCGCCCAGTTTGGCATTCGACTGCGCCATGCCTCCCAGCATAGAAGCAAATGCCATGTCTGCCCTCGCCTTCGGGTCGTCATCTTCACAGGCATGAATAATCGCGGGGGCTAACCGACGTAACCCTTCTTCACACACCATGTCGGTAAGCGGGTTGGGGTCACCACATACATAGGCTTCCATCAGATGTGTAAATGCATCCATGCCGCAACGCGCTGAGACCGCTTTGCTGGTTCCATAAGTTAACGTTGGGTCGATAATAGCCATATCGGGGATCAAATCTGGGCTTCTAATTGCCGCTTTCACATTCTCTTGCGCAGAAATCAACACAGCGTTACGAGTCACTTCTGAGCCCGTCCCCGCAGTGGTGGGAATCGCTATGCAAGGGAGTGGCTTGGCGGTGAGCGGAAGTGAACGCCCTACCACGTCAACATAGTCATAAACACTTCCTTGATTGGGGATCAACGCTGAGAGCGCCTTACCCACATCCATCACGCTGCCACCGCCTATCGCAATGATCATGTCAGGTTTAAACAATCGCCCTAGTGCCGCCATTTCCTCCACCATGGCAATCAAGGGTTCATCGTGCACAGCCAATTGCTGAAAGCGTAAGTTTTGTTGCTTGAGGTAACCAAGAAGCGGCGCTGCACGTTGTTCATCTCGCCCCGTTACCACCAACGCGCTGTAGCCGTAGTTGTTTAACAAAGAAAGAGAATGATTGAGCGCACCTTCACCAAAAATAATCCGTGTCGCTGTCATAAACTGAAACATGGAACCTCCCCAATGATGCATCTCTCACTAGCTTCGCTCAGGTCAAAGATAGGTAAATTGATGCAGCGCAGGGAAGTGAATATCCAACAAGCTTGTTTTAAACATGTGTCGTACCAATCACATACCGGCAACAAGCCAACTTTTTTATGAGTGAGGAACAACAAAATACGATTGATAGATTTCATCGATGAGAATAAAAGGCAAAACCTTCTTTTAACTTACGATCGCATCAGGCATAGTTTGCACAAGTCAGATGATGAAGCGCATGGATGTGAACGGCGCCATCTCAAAAAATCAATGATTAATAGGATCGTATATTATGTTCGTAGTTATTTTTGGTCGTCCTGGTTGCCCATTCTGTGTGCGCGCTAAAGATCTGGCAGACAAACTGAAAGAAGAGCGTGACGACTTCAACTACCGCTATGTTGATATTCATGCAGAAGGCATCAGTAAAGCTGACCTAGAGCAAACTGTCGGTAAACCAGTAGAAACAGTGCCACAAATCTTCGTAGATCAAGATCATGTTGGCGGTTTCACCGAGTTTGAAGCTTACGCTAAAGCTAACTTGGGTCTGTACGACTAAGCACCAAATTTCCGCTGTTTTTGAAAACAGACAAACGTAAAAGCCAGCATTCGCTGGCTTTTTTGTGCTTAGATTCCGCAGAATATTCACAATACGTTAGCAATTTCTGCCAATGTACTGAAACCCTGACAAACACCTGAAATAAAATGCCATTTTCGTCACAACTTTCCATTACATTTGGCGGTAAATGCGTATAATACCCGCCCAGAAATTCTCCTTCCTCCCGCTGCGGATAATGGTTCAGTGAACATAGACGTCAACAACCTGCTCGTTCAAAACGACATACTTTTACTCTTCGTCGTATTGGCGATTGGCCTCACCATCGGCAAGATCCGTATTGGTGGTTTTCAGTTTGGTAATTCCATTGGCGTACTTGTCACGGCATTGAGCTTTGGTCATGCAGGCTTTTCATTTAGCCCAGAAGCACTGAACATTGGTTTTATGCTGTTCATCTTCTGTGTCGGTATTGAGGCTGGGCCTAACTTCTTCGGAATCTTCTTCCGCGACGGTAAATCCTACTTGATTCTCGCCTTCACGGTGCTCGCCGCTTCGGTGGGTATCACGCTGCTTATGCGATACCAATTTGGTGTAGATAGCAGTATTGCAACAGGTATGATGGCCGGCGCCATGACCGCGACCCCTGTGCTAGTAGGCGCAAAAGATGCCCTTAATGCAGGCTTGGCAGGCGTGAACTATTCTCCACAAGAAATTGCGACCATGATCGACAACTTAAGTGTCGGTTATGCATTGGCATACCTTGTTGGTTTGGTCAGCTTAATATTGCTGGCAAACCTTATGCCTAAGCTACAGAAAGAAAACCTTGAACATTCTGCCCAGCAAATTGCCATGGAGCGTGGTTTGGGTGACTCTGCCCACCGCAAAGTCTATCTGCCCATTATTCGTGCCTATCGTGTGGGGCCGGAACTGATTAACTGGGTAGACGGACGTAACCTACGCGAATTGGGCATCTATCGCCAGACGGGTTGCTATATTGAGCGTATTCGACGCAACGGCATTCTGGCTAACCCAGACGGCGATGCCATATTGCAAGAAGGTGATGAAATCGCATTGGTGGGTTACCCCGATAGCCATGCGCGCCTCGACCCTTCGTTCCGAAATGGTAAAGAAGTATTCGACCGCGATTTGCTCGACCTGCGCATCGTCGAAGAAGAGATTGTAGTAAAGAACGATGCCATCATTGGTAAACGCTTATCAGACCTCAACTTGTCTGAATACGGCTGTTTCCTTAACCGTGTTGTTCGTGCGCAAATTGAAATGCCGATGGACCATAACATCTTGCTATCTAAAGGCGATGTGTTGCAGGTCAGTGGCGAGAAGCGTCGTGTTATGGGCTTAGCCGAACGAATCGGTTTTATCTCGATTCACAGCCAAGTTTCAGACATGTTGGCGTTTTGTTCGTTCTTCATCTTTGGCTTGATCTTCGGTCTGGTCACCATGACATTTGGGCAAATGACCTTAGGCTTGGGTAACGCTTCTGGTTTGTTGATAGCAGGCATTTTGCTCGGCTTCCTTCGAGCCAACCACCCTACCTTTGGTTATGTGCCTCAGGGCGCTATCAATATGGTGAAAGAGCTGGGCTTGATGACCTTCATGGTCGGCGTGGGACTCAGTGCGGGTGGTAACCTGTGGGACTATCTACAACAAATGGGATTCACCATCATGCTTGGTGCTCTTGCAGTCAGTGTGGTTCCGGTGATCCTCGCTTACTTGGTCGGCGCTTACATTTTGAAAATGAACCGAGCATTGCTCTTTGGAGCAATCATTGGTGCACGTACTTGTGCCCCTGCGATGGACATGATTAACCAGCACGCTCGCAGCACCGTACCTGCTCTAGGTTATGCTGGCACCTATGCGATCGCGAATGTCCTGTTAACCTTTGCAGGCACGCTATTGGTCATCCTCACTTAATTCGATCGCATTCTCGGTTAACAAGTCAGCCACTATTCAGCGAACAGCGTTAAACTGTTCGCTGAATCATTTCATCATATCCAATTATTTATTGATGACATTTACGCTTCGCTAAAGAACCTGACTCTCTCATACGCGCTCTAAAAGGTTCTCAGCGCCATAACAAAGGAAGCTCATTATGCGAATTCTGATTGTCGAAGATGATCCCTTATTGAGTCATCACCTAAAAACTGAGCTGCAAGAGATCGGAAACCAAGCCCATTGCGCCAGCACCGCCAATGAAGGTCTTCACATTGCTAAAGACTACCCAAATGACATCGCAATTGTGGATTTAGGCTTACCCGACAGAGACGGAATTAGCTTAATCAAAGACATTCGCGATGCAGGCATACGCATCCCTATTCTAGTGCTTACCGCACGCGCGAATTGGCAGGACAAAGTCTCCGCACTAGACGCCGGCGGCGACGACTACCTCGTAAAACCCTTCCAAAAAGAAGAGTTAGTGGCGCGTTTAAACGCACTCGTGCGCCGAAGTGCTGGCTTTGTGAAACCTGAAATTAAAGCCGGTGACATTGCGCTCGATTTGCTGGCCAAAAAAGTCACCGTCGGTGACAAACCTCTCGACCTCACCGCGTTCGAATATGACTTGTTGGAATATATGGTTCGTCACAACCGGCAAGTTGTCTCTAAGCACCGCTTATTGGATGTGCTTTACCAAGATCAAGAAGGCGACCCGAATACCATCGAAGTGATGATGAGTCGCTTGCGCAAAAAACTCACGCAAGCAGGGCAAGAAAATCCGATTTCAACCATTCGCGGTCAAGGTTATATTTTCGAACTACAGGTCAGTTAAACAGTATGGCAGCCAAAATCTCTTCCCCGATCCACAAACGCGTCATCTCCACGTCGATTGGCATAATTTTGGTTTTTTCTATCGCGGTTGGCGTCTTGTTAAACCAACTGTATGTACAAAACTATTCTGCCCTCTATGCGGCTGACTTGGTGTCTGCGGTACCTGATATTATTCGTGAACTTCGCCAAGATAAGCCGTTAAAGCGTAAAGACACTTTTATTGAGGCGCAGAATGCCGCAACAAACCCGCATTACCTTTCCTTCATTTGTAGTAAAGAACAAGACATTATTTGGATGTCCTCTGAAGCAAAGAAAGCAAGACTTGATGATATCTGCCGCCATATTCCTGCCGACATCCCAGAGCTCGATCTGGTTTACTACCAAGAAAGTCCCTATGCGGTTCACACAATTTCTGGCGCGACACATGGGATAGAAGAGCACTTCTTTGTATTGCGAAATGTAGAAAATCAGGTCGAAAAGTTCGCCACACTCAAGCGTAAAACGTGGTTCTACGTGGCACTGTTATTTGTTGGTGCTACAGGGCTGCTGTATGCCGCGTCATACTGGAGCTTTAGTCCGCTTCGCAAACTGGCGGGAGAGTTAAACGAAATCGCCGAATCACGGCGCGAGAAGCTTGATGAGGACTACCCACCAGAGCTTGAAGACGTCACCGATGCCCTTAACCGGATGATCACGCTAAGAAAAGCGCAGACTCAGCGCTATCGACATGCCATGGATGATCTCGCCCACAGCCTGAAGAGCCGATTGGCTGCTACCAATGCATTGCTCGATGACGGAACATTGGAGCGCGACATGATGAGCAAGCGAATCATCGAACAGGTTAGTCAAATGGACGACATGGTGCAGTATCAGCTCAAACGTGCCTTACTCGGACAGCAGGGCTTGATGCGAGAAAGCACCTTACTGCAACCACAAGTCGACAGTTTGACAGGCATGTTTATCAAGATTTATGGCGATAAGCCCGTGGACGTGAGCACAGATTTCAAAGGGCTATCTTCCCTACCCTTGAACAAAGCCGATCTCACTGAATTACTGGGTAACTTACTAGAAAATGCGTTTCGTTACTGCATAAGCCAAGTGCGCATTCGAAGTGAAGAAACGCCAGACAGTTATTTACTGATCATCGAAGATGATGGCCCGGGCGTGCCAGTCACTTATCGAGATTCCATTTTCCAGCGCGGTGTTCGCGCCGATCAGTTAAACCCTGGTACTGGCATTGGCCTTGCGGTGTGTGACGATATCGTCCAAAGCTACGAAGGATCGATTTCCGTTGTTGCGTCAGATCTAGAAGGTGCCGCGTTTATTATGCGCTTTCCGAAGCACCGTTAATGTGTTGAGGGGAAGCAGGATCTAAACCCCACAACTCAATGACTCTGTTCTAGGCGCTAGAAGCTAGAAGCTAGAAGCTAGAAGCTAGAAGCTAGAAGCTAACGTTACGACTTTAGACTCAAGTAAGCGTCTAGATTTGAACGAAAAAAGGCCGCATTCACATGCGGCCTTTCTTTTTGATTCTGTGCAGCGCCTCTGCAGCGTAGCAATCTACAACACTGCTAGTCTACAAACCTGCTAATCCGCAAGCGTGCTAATCAGCGTTAAGCAAATCGTCTTTGGCAGCGCGCAGGTATT
Source organism: Enterovibrio gelatinilyticus (assembly GCF_028683095.1). Classification (GTDB taxonomy): domain Bacteria; phylum Pseudomonadota; class Gammaproteobacteria; order Enterobacterales; family Vibrionaceae; genus Enterovibrio; species Enterovibrio gelatinilyticus. Next base: position 18,206 of record NZ_JAJUBC010000023.1, read on the forward strand.
GATACATAGACCAATAGGTCAATCCCGTCGCTACATAAAGCGATGCATAGCCGACATAAACAATGATGTCATTGTCGTGCCAAAGTAGCATAGTCAATGCGAACATTTGCGTCGCGGTTTTAAATTTACCTACCCATGAAACAGCAACGCTGGCACGTTTCCCCAGTTCCGCCATCCACTCACGCAGTGCAGAAATGATCACTTCTCGTGCAATCATTGTCGCCGCAGGGATCGTCACCCATACCGAATGGTAATACTCAGCAATCAGTACTAACGCAATCGCCACCATCACTTTATCCGCGACGGGGTCAAGAAACGCGCCAAAACGAGTTGTTTGATCAAGCGAGCGAGCTAGATAACCGTCAAGCCAATCCGTAAAACCAGCAATAACGAAAATCAAAGCCGCAGCAAATGCCGACCATTCATATGGCAAATAAAACGCGACTACAAAAACGGGAATTAATGCGATGCGTATAAGGGTCAGGATAATGGGGATATTCAGTCGCATAGTTCTTATTATTTGTGAGTGTCGCTGTTATGGTGCTTGAAAGTCACTGCTGTTGCAATGAGGAATGAATCTTCTCAGCTAAAACTCGGCTAATTCCCGGCACTTTGGCTATTTCTTCAACAGAAGCGCGCTTAAGTTCCTGAATTCCGCCCAAGTATTTTAACAAAGCTTGTCTGCGCTTTGGCCCAACACCTTCGATTTCTTGCAACACACTGCTTTTCCGCACTTTTGCACGTTTTGCTCTGTGCCCTGAAATCGCGTGATTATGACTTTCATCTCGAATGTGCTGAATTAAATGGAGCGCAGGTGAGTCCGTCGGCATGGAAAACTCTTCACCCGTTACCTTAATCAGAGTTTCAAGCCCTGGGCGACGTGTGGTGCCCTTGGCAACACCCAACATTAACGGATGCCTTGGCCACTCCTCTAAAAGCGGACCAACCACTTCCCAGGCTCTGTTTAACTGCCCTTTACCACCATCAATAAGAATAATATCAGGGATTTTATCTGGGTCTGTCTGCTTGCTGTAACGACGTTCAAGCACCTGCGCCATCGCCGCATAATCATCGCCACCCGTAATGCCCGTAATGTTGTAGCGTCGGTATTCTTGTTTCACTGGCCCATCTTGGTTGAACACCACGCACGAGGCGACCGTCTGCTCACCCATCGTATGGCTAATATCAAAACACTCCATGCGTTTTATGGGCTCAAGGCTTAACGCGTCCGCTAACACCGCGAAACGATTATGGATGGTCATTTTCTGGTTAATTTTGGTCGTCAACGCCGTGGCGGCATTGGTTTGGGCCAACTTCAAGAATCTCGCCCTCGCGCCGCGCGGCTTGCTTTGCAAGCTCACTTTCCTGCCAGCGATTTCAGAAAGAGCGGTAGCCAGTGACTCACTTTCATCGCCTAAATCTTGTCCCAATAACAAGCTAGTCGGAATGGTGCGCCCTTCGGCCTGATTGAAATAAAACTGGCTAACGAAACTCGATACCAGTTCAATCACATCCGTATTCGCGGGCATTTTCGGGAAGTAACTTCTGCTCCCCAACACTTTACCTTGGCGCAGAAACAAAACGTGGATACACGCAATGCCGTTTTCGATGGATACGCCAATGGCATCTAAATCATCTTCACTGTTTTGAGAAACAAATTGCTGCTCTTGTACTCGACGCAGTGACTGAATTTGGTCGCGGTATTCCGCCGCTTTTTCAAAAGCCAATGCTTTGCTCGACGCTTCCATTTTTTCCACCAGCGACGCAATCACTTGCCGGTCTTTACCCTGTAAGAATAACCGGGTGAAATTCACCTGTTCGGCATAATCTTCATCAGAGATGATGCCACTCACACAAGGTCCTGAGCAGCGACCAATTTGATACATCAAACACGGGCGTGAGCGATTGGCATACACCGAGTCCTCACACTGACGGACAGGAAATATTTTCTGGAGTAAATACAAGCTCTGTCTAACCGCACCCGCATCGGGAAACGGGCCGAAATATTCACCTTTGCGTTTTTTAGCACCGCGATGAATCGACAAACGTGGATGTTTACTGGCAGAAAGGAAAATATAAGGGTAGGACTTATCATCACGCAGCAAAACGTTGTAACGCGGTAAATGCTGCTTGATAAGATTGTGTTCGAGAATGAGCGCTTCTGTTTCGCTGTGTGTGATGGTGACTTCAACATTGGCAATATTTTTCACCAAGGCTCGCGTCTTTTCCCCCACGACATTTGCGCGAAAGTAGCTAGAAAGTCGCTTTTTAAGCGACTTCGCTTTACCGACATAAATGATCTCACCGGAGTCGTCCATCATTCGATAGACGCCCGGTTTGTCTGAGACGGTTTTTAGAAAATTCTTGGCATCAAACACAGCAAATAGATTACTTAAAGAGCTTCTGTGTCTAGCATACCATGGCGTATCGCCAAATGGGTCAGTTCAACATCACCATTGATACCTAGCTTACTAAATAAGCGATACCGGTAACTGTTGACAGTTTTAGGGCTAAGGTTCAATTGCTCAGAAATATCCGTCACCTTCTGCCCCTTTGTAATCATCATCATGATCTGCAGCTCTCGCTCAGACAGATTTTTGAAAGGGTTCTCTGCATCAGGTGTAAATTGACTCAATGCCATTTGCTGCGCGATTTCAGGCGAAATGTAGCGTTGACCGCTATTCACTGCACGGATCGCATTGACCATTTCGTTCGCACCAGCGCCTTTTGTCAGGTAGCCAGCAGCGCCAGCCTGCATAACTTTGGTTGGAAATGGGTTTTCTGTATGAATAGTAAGAACAATAATCTTAGCATCTGGGTTATAACGAAGGAGCTTTCGCGTCGCTTCTAAACCACCAATGCCAGGCATGTTCATGTCCATCAAGACAATGTCCGCATGATTGCTACGACACCACTTGACTGCTTCCTCACCGCTTTCGGCTTCCCCTACCACTTTAACACCACGTTCGTCTTCAAGAAGACGACGTATCCCTGTGCGAACCAGCTCGTGATCATCTACAAGGAAAACACTAATCAAGCTTGTTTCTCCACTATGATTTTGGCTCGCCATGCGCCAGTATGGCGCTCGACTTTGTGCTGCATCTTACTTGAGTTTAACCTAACAATAAAAGACCGAACACTTTGATTCTGTGTAAGAGAGCATGTTTTTAGTTTCATTTAGTCACAAATTAACCACTACAGTCGTTAAATTTGGTCTTAATCAAAAACTTAAAATAAAAAACTCATTCATGACAGTAAGTTAGAATTGAGCCCTATTCTTGAGGTAAATGTTTGCATATCCAGTTATCAGTACAATGAATTATGCTAAAAAGGCATAAAATATGCTTATTAGTGAAATGGATAACAAATAATCACCATAACGCGCAAGGAGCACAAAGCGGATGATGAAACTAGGCATTCTACTCTGTGATGATCACTACCCAGACTCCATTCCCACCTATGGCCATTACGATGATGCCTTTAAGAGAATGTTTCACGGCAGCGTCATTAGCCACTACGAGACGTATCGGTGTTTCGAACAACACTACCCCGCTCAACCTAACGAGTGTGACATCTGGATCGTCACTGGCAGTAAATGGGGCGTTTATGACAATGAACCTTGGATTCGCAGTGTCAGTGAGTTCGTTCAACGATGCCACGCCCAATCCCGCCCGCTTATTGGCGTGTGCTTTGGTCATCAACTGATTCATCATGCTTTGGGTGGCGAGGTAACAAAATCAGATAAAGGCTGGGGCATGGGGGTCTACCCCATCGATAACCTCAAAAATACCCAACAGGGCTTCACTCAGCCTGATGCACCAAATGCACTGAATTTGATCGCTTGCCATCAAGATCAGGTCCAAGAGCCCGCACCCGCGTTTTCTGTGATTGCGGGATCGGACTTTTGCCCTATCGCAATAACAGCAAAAGGCCAATACGTGTTAACCATGCAGTGCCACCCTGAGTTCACGCCAGATTTTCTCGTCCAACTGGTAGAACGACTAAGAGACAAAGCGGGCAATGACACCGTTGATAAAGCCATTGAGTCAGTCCGACAGTTTGGTGGTGGCGATCGTGATTTTGTCATTCGCACACTGCATCAGTTTGTTGCGCAGCACAGTCGGGTTGCATAGTCTCGTTAACCCTTAAGGTAAGTCGTCGTCAAGTTGTGCAGCTTGGGTTTTCAATTTGCAACCCAAGTTGCCATGCCGTATAGCATTCTGAAGCAACTCATTGATTATTAAGATCTAAGATTTTGGCACTCAAATTGCTCCTTCATAAATATCTCGTTGAAGGAGCGATAGTATGAATACTAAGACCACAGTGTTGAATCAACCTCTGATTTTCGTCGGCCCACCTCGCTCGGGGGTAAACTTAATTTCAGACATTGTTTTTCATCACAGTGATCTCTGTTGGCTTGATAAGAACTTTGACAACCACCCGAGATCGCAATGGCAACATCGACTCTTTCAACACACAACGCGTTGGCGCAATCACGCTGTGCACTCTTCTTCACTGCTAGGTAGCATCGCGAAGGAATTCTCCCCAACCCCTACAGATGCGATGTCATTCTGGGATGACGTAACACGTGATGACATCGATTTCGAACGAGGTTTTTTGCGAGGAAAGCATGCTACGCCCATTGAAATCTCCTCTATCAAAGATGTGCTAGAAGCACGCATTACGCTTTCGCAAAAAGATCGCTTAGGTTTGCGTTTCACAGGGCCATCACGATTGTGCTTCCTTCACAGTATTTTTCCTGACGCCAAGTTTGTGCACGTAGTCCGAGACCCGGCCTCTACCGTGCATTCCATGATCAACTCTGAGGAGTGGGAGTATCAAGGTCGCCGTTTACTTTGGTGGCGTGGCGCCTATTCCCTGCAAGAGCTCGCGCAATATGACATGCTAAGAGACCATGCCGTCGCTGGTACCGCGTTTCAATTGAATAAATTGATGCAGACGACCAAGCAAGAAGCGCAAGAGTTGAACATCGACATGATCACGGTGGAATACGAAGATTTCGTGCAAAACCCACAAGAGACCGTATCAAACATTCTCTGTCATGCTGATCTACCGCACAGCAACACGATTGATAAGGTTTTGAAGCAGAATGAGATTCGCGGCAGTAACAAGGTTCTAAAAATGCCCGCGACCGACATCAATACGGTTTATACATGGTGCCCTGCTTCCTAGAACCCTCGCCCGCAAGTATTTAGTCATCCAACAAACAAAAACGCCTTCCCCAAGGGGAAGGCGTTTCTCATTGATTTTACTTACAGCGCACCAGATTTGATGCAAAGCACGTGGTATTTCCCGTGTTCTTTCTCTGCCCCTTCAGTTTCATGTTCAAAACCAGGGAACTCGTCATCCCATGCTTCTAAGGCTTTCAGGTACTGAATTTGCGGGCTGCTTTCATTACCGAAATTCTCACCCCCCATCAGCATTGGGATGCCTGGTGGATAAGGGATCACTGAGTTTGCTGCAACACGACCTTCCAGTTTGTCCGAAGGCACCAATTCCACTTCGTTTGCCACAATGTGGTGGTAAGCCGTGCGTGGTTTCAGCTCAACATCTGGTAAATTTGAGTACGCTTCGTTCAGTACTTGTGCTGGATTATGGCGAACAAGGTACTGGAACATGCGATCACCCAAATCACGAAGACCTAGGCCTTTGTAGATGTCTGGCGCACTTTCTACCAATTCTGGCAGCATAGTTTCCAATGAGACGTTTGCATCATAGTGACGTTTGAACGACAACAAGGTATTGATCAGCGTATCGCGTTTACCTTTCGTGATACCCATAGAGAACAGGAACATCACTTGGAAATCCGTCGTACGGGTTGGCACAATACCAAAGCGACCAAGATACGCACTCACCAGTGCTGCTGGCACACCTTTTTCAAGAAACTGACCGTTGTCATCCAAGCCTGGTGTTAGCAAACTCACTTTGATCGGATCCAGCATGCACCAGTTGTCGTCCATGTGATCGAAGCCATGCCATTTGTCTTCTGGATGCAGAATCCAGTTGTCTTGCACCGTCATCAGCGCTTCGACAGACGCATCTTCAAAGTTTACTTTTTCACCGCTGGTATCGGTCACCACTTCCGCATTCCAAGGCTTGAAGAACCAATCACCATCAGTGGTGTAATCGTTGAACAGTTTGCGCACGCTTTGACGGAAGATAACCGCTTCACGGATCACTTCATTCGTCAGCGATAAACCGCTCTCCCCTTTCATCATGTTTGCTGCCACGTCATTAGACGCACAGATCGCATAAAGCGGTGATGTGGAGGTATGCATCATGTACGCTTGGTTGAAGCGATCAAAGTCGATAGCATCTTCGCCATTACGCACATGAATGTAGGACGCTTGAGACAAGGCATTCAACAGTTTGTGGGTTGAATGGGTCGCAAACACGGTTGGCCCTTTGTGTCCGTCAGCACTGCCGCGCATGGCAAAGTGACCTTTGTATACAGGGTTGAATCGCGCATAACCAAACCACGCTTCATCCATATGAATGCGATGAGAGCTTTCAGAGAGCAATGCTTCAGCACGTTCTGAGTTGTAACACAGGCCGTCATACGTACAGTTGGTGACAACCGCGTAGCGAGGTGATTTACCCACGTATTCTTTCGTCAGTTTACCGTCTGCAATTTTTTGTTTAATAGACGCCGCTGACATGGTGGCTTGGCTGATTGGGCCAATGATACCGTAGCAGTTGCGGCTTGGTGCCATATACACAGGTCGAGCACCCGTCAGGATCAAGCCTTGCTCGATAGATTTGTGGCAGTTGCGGTCAATAATCGCAATGTCATCGTCTTTCAAGCATGCTTGCATGATGGTGCGGTTAGAACCCGATGTGCCCACAATGCCTGAATACGATTGGTGCGCACCGAAGATTTTTGATGCTTCTTCTTCACTGTCTTTGAACGCGCCAGTGTGGTCTAACAATGAACCTAACGCTGCGCGTTCAATGCCCATGTCTGAGCGGAACAGGTTCTCGCCGTAGAATTGGTAGAACTGGTTACCCGCAGGGGTTTTAGTAAAGCCGATACCCCCTTGGTGACCGGGGGCAGACCATGAGTATTCGTGAATATCGTTGTATTGCATCATCGCTTTCATCAACGGTGGCAGTACATGTGAACGGTAACGTTTCATGGCAGCAACAATACGACCTGCGACGAAATCAGCAGTGTCTTCCAGCACCGAATAACACTCATCCACACGTTCCATCAGTTTGCGGTTCGCAAGAATCGAAGTACGGGCACGCTCTGCGAGCAAGAAGACAGGCACTTCTGACTGACGATCTTTGAGCGTGTTTAGCAGTTCAATTTCTTCGTTTGAGTGGAGAATCTGCTCTTCTGATTTATCGAGCGTCAGTACAAGGCTGTCGATGTGGGTTGCAAGAATAACGGCCTTGGCATCTTCATAGGAATTTGCAGTGACGATTTCAATCGTGCGTTCATGCAGTTCTGCAATCAGTGATTGTGTGGTGCGTGCAGCATAGCTGCTTGGGTCAATATTTTGCGGCTCTACAACAAGAGTGCGCATTTTGCTGAAGTAGTTGCTCATAATAATTACCTAATCTACAAGGTGCATTTCAGCGTCAACGCTTTGGATGGCTTGTGTATGTAATACAAATAAGTCAGGCAGAGTGGTTAACGTTAATTAAATACGTTTTTACTAAAAATAAAATAAAACCATTACGTCTAATAAATAGAAATCGACAGTAAGGTTCATTTGCTGGCATATCGTTCATACCCAAACAATCTGGAGATGCAGGATTCAGCGAGGTTTACTGACGTTATGATCTAGGCGTCCCTTTGCCGATGTAGTGATCTCCATCAAAAAGGGATAACACCGAGCATGGCGTCAGTAAACTCGCCCGAAGGGAGGCCCTCAGTGCGTCCACTTCATCGTTAAATTCCTGTGAAATAGAATGACTATTCCTACAAGAATTTGCCTTGAACTGAACGCACTGATGGCCTCTGAAATCGAGCATCTTCAAGTTGATTGGGTATAGATGAAAAAATGGAAATAGTCAGCCCCAATAACTGGAGGGAAAATGAGGCCAACTATTTAATACTTAGTCATTGATGTAAATTGACAATACTATTCTCTTTACGCGTTGACTTCTTTTTCGATAACGTTGGATTTTCTCTCTTCATCATTAACATCGCGTGCTGCGATAAAGCCGTAGAAAATATAACCGAACAGGGTCAATATAGTGCCGCCGAATACGGCTTCCGCGCCACAGGCATACACACCATAGATGCTATAAATCACACCAAGCGTACCCACTGTCGCACCCAGCTTATATTGCGCAGGTGTGACCTTGTTTTTGCGAAGCATCACTTCCAAACCTGTCATGGAGAGGATGTAAGGCACCATGTTCACGAATACCGCAAGGTTGAGCAATGCGTTGAATTGATTAACCAAGTTAGGGGAAATGGTCATCAGGGCAAGCAGCAACTCCGCCGCCAACATAATGAACATGCCAAAGATTGGCGCACCTGCTTTGTTTGTTTTCGCGAAGATTTTAGGGAACAAGCCTTCTTCAGCGGCAGATTTTGATACCTGCGCATTGGTGAACTGCCAACCAAGCAGCGAACCAATACATGCGACAACCGCAGCTATGGTGACAATATTACCCACGGTTGGGTTAAACATATGGCTGAACACAAGACCGAACGGTGCGGTTGAATTTGCCAACTCTGCGTTAGGGATAATGCCTTGGATCACCGTAGTGGAAAGGATATACACCACCGCAGCAAAACCAGTACCAAACAACACGGCTAGCGGCACGTTGCGTTCAGGGTTTTCAACCGCATCCGAGTTAGCACCCGCAGATTCAATGCCCAGGAATGCCCATAATGTCAATGCGATACCTGAAGATACTGAATGCATGGTGGTGTCATGGTGTGGATTCCATGCAGAGATGAAAGTTTGTGGATCGAACCACCACCAGCCAACCACAGACAGACCCAGTACAGGAAGAATAATACCCCATACGGTCAATGACGAAATCTGACCGGTAATTTTAGGGCCACCAAAGTTTGCCAGCATGGTCACGATAAGGATGGCGACAACACCGAAAAAGGTGTGCATAGGCGTATCAAGCCATGGCATGAAAGGTTTGATATAGCCAACCGCTGAAACTGCGATCGCGACACAACTAATAACTAGACAAACATAGTAAGTATAAGAAGCAATGAAGAATGACGATTTTCCATGCGCTTCTTCTGAATACGCTGACATACCACCAGAGCGTTTACAAATCGCCCCACATTTCGCAAAAGTATAGGCAATACACATTGCACCCAGGGCAGTAATAACCCAAGAAAGTAGCGAAATTGTTCCGACTTGTGCCAGGCTCGAAGGTAACATAATAATACCTGAGCCCATCATATTTACTGCAACGAGAACGGTTAAACCAACCAATCCCATTTTTTTACTATTGGCATCTGAAGACATCACTTAAACCCTTAATTCAGACGAGAAAGAATAATAGATTAATTTCAGGCAGCCAGATCCATGGCGACTGTATGTAAACAAGCTTATTTACTTTAACTCGAATACATTTAAGGGCGGCATTTTGATATTGGTGATAATCAGAAATAACGAATGTGCTCTTATTACAGCAATATTTACATAGGTGTTATGCCATGCAAATACATCCATTAATGAATATGCCCTTTTATACCCAACGAACTTGAAGATGCCGGATTCAGCGAGCATCTTCAGGTTGTTTGGGTATATATAAAAGCATATTCATTAAATCGTTTAGATAGTTTAACTCTTAGGCAGCTTAGCTGCTCTTAGACAACATAGCTCTATTCGATGAAGCGTATTCTTCTCCGATTTCGATTTTTTTAAACCCCTAAAAATGCAATCTAGCATTGCAAAAATAAGTATTTTACCGTGATCCAAATCACTATTCAGTTGACGAAAACGGGGAAACTCGCGGACTCCTCTCGGTCAGCGTGCTTGTGATTAAGATCACGAAAATACGCTAATTCAATCAGTTAGATCAGATTTCTGCACGTTATTTTTCCTTGAAACCTACCAGAATTGGTGTCGACGCCAACACGATCCCATAAATAACTATTCACGATAATCATGGTTTCATTTGTCATCTTTTTTCTCTTCATAGCAAACGTTTATGAAAAAATATGCCTATAACCAAGTGACCTGAAGCGCTCGATTTCAGGTTTCAAAGTTGTATTTCAACGCAGATCTTCTTATTCAACACCAAGGTTCGTCTCTCGATATTCTCCAACTTTCACCGTGCGTCATCTTTCCTTGATTCCAATGGTTCATTTGCCATGCATTTTATGCATGACCTTTTTGCATCTAATTCATTTGCTTCATGACCTTGCTGCTACTACTCTACGCGCCTTTCATTACTCGGGAACGTTATGGGCTCGCAAACACTATTCGCACAATTATCCAGATGGTTAGTACTGCTGATCATTACGCTGGTCGTTGTTCATCATTGTGCGCCTCTGCAACGCGCGCTCTCGGACTACGCCGTCGATGGAGGTTGTCATCAACGTCATCACGTCGGAAGCCACGAGTAACATGAGCCACTGCGACCAAGCAGCCTTCTGTTTCAACAACATTTTTAAGGTATACCTATGAGTATTTTCCGGTTCCCACTTCTTGTCTGGCTGGGGATAGGGATTTTGATTATCAGCCTAGGGATCAGGCAATCTTTCGGCATTTTCATGATGCCTATCAGTGACACGTTCCAATCAGGACGTGAGTTTTTCAGTCTCGCCATTGCCCTACAAAACCTCATGTTTGGCATGTTCCAACCCTTTATAGGAATGGCAGCTGATCGCTTTGGTTCGAAACGCATTATCGCTGCTGGCGGTATCGCGTATGGTCTAGGGTTATATCTCACATCAATCGCCACAAGCTCAGGGATCCTTTACCTGTCTATCGGGGTTCTTGTGGGCTTAGGTCTAAGTGCAACCAGCTACGTGATTGTGCTTGGTGCGGTAGCGAAAGTCGTTCCCGCTGAACATACCGCCAAAGCCTTCGGCCTGACAACAGCCGCCGGCTCATTCGGTATGTTTGCTGTTATTCCTGGTGCTCAAAGCCTGCTTGCACACTATGACTGGCAAACCGCCATGCAAGTGTTCGCCGTGCTTTGTACATTAATGATCGCGTTCTCGGCGTTCATGAAAGCCGCGCCAAATCAGGGCCAATCCCAAACAACCGCTGACACACAAACCCTGCGCCAAGCCTTGGCTGAAGCATTCCGTCATCCCGGCTATTGGTTCATCCATGCTGGCTTTTTTGTCTGTGGTTTTCAGGTTATGTTTATTGCCACGCACTTGCCTAGTTACATTGCAGACAAAGGCTTACCAGGCAATACCGCAGCCATGGCGCTTGCATACGTGGGTATTTTTAACATCTTTGGCTCTTATTTCTGGGGAGTCATGGGCGATAAATTCAACAAGCGTTACGTCATGACGAGTTTGTACATGATGCGATCAATCGTACTTGCATTGTTTGTCTCGCTGCCATTAACCAGTGAAACAGCCATCATCTTTGGTGCGGCAATTGGTTTTTGTTGGCTAGGAACCGTGCCACTGACATCAGGCTTGGTACGTCAAATCTTCGGTGCGCGTTATATGTCGACGTTGTACGGCTTGGTATTCTTTACTCACCAAATCGGCAGTTTCCTTGGCGCATGGGTTGGTGGACGTGTATTTGATTACTACGGCTCGTACACTCCGATCTGGTGGGCTACGGTTGTCTTGGCTATCGCGGCGGCACTGTTGCACCTACCTATCAATGACAAACCGCTAGTACGTTCTGCTCTGCAGCCAGCTGCGGTGTAAATCTTACTGATTTAATGATTCGATCATGCGCTGAAGCCATGATCAGTGGTTATACGAGTTGAAAGGGTGATACACCTCGGTGTTCACCCTTTTTGTTTCCGGCTCATCACCTACGCTCGTATGACACCTCGCACTTTCATCACGCCTTTAAAATCCCCCTTCTCATTCAACATGTTCCTGCGCACGTATTGAACCATTCACGTTAGAAACCGCACCGATGAAATGCTAAATTTTAAGCGAATGATGATATGAAGTAATGGCTCGGTGTTTATGAAACGTTCAAAGGTGATTCTTGATGGGTAAGCTCACAACGCATGTCCTCGATACTGCACACGGTAAACCTGCCAACGGTGTCAAAGTCTCTCTCTATCGCATCGATGACGATGGGCTCCAACCTCTAGTTACTACAGTAACTAACAATGATGGTAGAACTGATGCTCCGTTACTTCAGGATGGCGCGTTGTCCGCAGGTCTCTATCAACTGGTGTTTTCAACCGCTCCTTACTTTCGAGCAACAAATACCCCCCTTGACCCTATTCCGTTCCTCGATGAAATCGTGATCCGTTTTGGTATTTCGGATGAAAGCCAGCACTTACATGTCCCCCTACTCGTATCTCCTTACGGCTATTCGACCTACCGAGGTAGTTAACACCTGAAAATCCTTCATCGCACAAAGTAAAAACCAGCCTTAATGGCTGGTTTTTACTTACTTCATAATTCAGTTACTCTGCCAAAATTGGATACGCTTCGGTGTATATCCAATCTTTGTCTTTTGCTGGAACATGACAGCCCAAGCAATCCATTTTGTAATCAGACGATGCATTGGTTGTCAGGTTATCGGGTTTGAACAAAGCCCATCCCCAACCGTCCCCCCAAGAACCGTTATCGGAAAAACGACCCTTGCTGTCTTTGACCATAACGAACCATTGCTTAAGACTCGCGGTTTCATGACTGACATTTGAACCCGTCGTGTAATTACCACTATCGTGCGCCCGCAACTCTTTCACCAACGTAGCGCCATCTGGGAACTTCCCGGTTTTACGGAAAGCTTCTACGGTCGATTTCTCGGTGTAAACGCCATGAAAACCGCTCGCCCCTCCCTCTGGAACAAACCAAGAACCTAAATGCACCATGTTGGTTCTGAGGTCTTGAGGAAAACTGATAGTCCCCTTGTCGTCAACAATGGGTGAAAAACCACCGTGCGTGGCAGCGATGCTTACGCCTGATGCGGCGGCACTCACAATGAGGGCTGCAATAAAGGTTTTCTTCATCATGTCGCTCCTTTATTTCAACATAGACGAGTGACCGCCAGTCGCCAATGTACCCGCGCCTTTGCCAGCACGGAGGACTGGGTAGTACTGAGTAAACACAAAGTCGTCAGCCGCTGCTGCCGCGTGACAAGCATTACATGCCGCTGCTGGGAACGCTTTTGCCGTATCAGTCAACGATTTATGATCTGGGGTAGAGAAGCTGTAGTAAGACCAATTTCCCGGTTCATTGGGGTTAATCGACGTACTCTTGATGGTCGCTTCCAATCCGATAAAGTCACCCTGAAAGTAACCTGCGCCGCTCACTGCCGCTTTTGAGCCTACAGCCACTAACTCTTTGATTATGATCGTACCATCACGAAATTCACCGGTTTTCTTCCAGTGAGACCAACTGGTTGGGTCGATATATACATTGTGGTGCTCTGGAAACGCAGCTTTGCCGTTGTTCATATCATTTGGGGTGACAGGTGTGCCAACGTACACCCACTCACGATAACCCGTTGGTCTTTGAAGCTCCCCATCAACTACGTTGAAATACTCTTCTGCCATGACCGATGTTATTGAAGCCGCTCCTCCAAATAAAATTGCGCCGATGCATAGACAGCGACGAATAGTTTTTGAGCTTATTTTTCTTTCCATTTTCTCACCTCACTTACAGTTCGAACGCGCGAATTTTGAGCGTTCCGAAACAGTCTAAGCTAAAGTAGGAAAGTCGAGTGCTGCCGAGGGAATCAGATCTGTGTCCAAAGGAATCAAAGACATTAAAATGTTCAATTTATTTACCGATATCATTGAAACGCTTAAGTTTCGGGGAACCATTTTCTTCAGTTCGGACCTCAGTGCACCTTGGGGAATTTCACTGGAAAAGCGCAAATATCCTCGCTTTCACATTGCCCTAAAGGGAACACTTTACGTCGGCGCAGACAACACATCGAACGTCAAAGCCAATGAGATGGATATTTTCATGCTCCCCAAGGGGGACAGTCATTGGATAGCTGATAACCCGGGAAACAAAAAGTTGTCGAGTAGCCAAGCAGTTGATGCCTGTGAACTGGGGTCACCACTTTTTCAAATTGGGCCCAATACTCATAGAATAATGTGTGGTCTTGTAGAGTTTGATGAAGGCCTAACGCACCCTATATTGGATGCGTTGCCAACCGTTATCCATGTTCAAAACGTAGACCACAACAGCATTATATGGCAGTTGATTATGCTTATTGATCAAGAAATCAGGGAAAATGGTATCCACCAAAACCCGAGCATTGATAAGCTAACCGAAGTGCTTTTTTTGAAGATTCTGATTCAATTTTTCAATGAAAACACCGAAAAATACAGTTTCTTGCGTGCCATTCATGACAAACGCATTCATCAAGCCCTCATGTTAATGCATCAAAACCCGCAACACGATTGGACACTAGAAGAGCTTGGAAGCCAGATTGGCATGTCAAAAGCGACCCTAGTTCGTCACTTTCAAGATGCACTCAACATGGCTCCTATCGCTTATTTGAATCACTGGCGCCGCCTTAAAGCTTATAACGCGATTCGCTACACCAATGATTCAATGGACAAAATCGCAGTGTCGCTTGGCTTTACATCTGGTAGAACCCTTAGCCGCGCATTAATTCGAGAGCTTGGAATGACGCCTGCAGAAATTCGTCACAAACAAAAAAGAGAAGGCGTATAGCCTCCTCTTTCAATCGTTACATCCAGTATTGTCGCAGGTTATTAAGGCTTCACCACCAGGTGGTTTTCCTTTTAACCTGTATCTAACCCAGCACCACTACCCTTGATATCCCATTAGGCGCGGAACATACAGCACCACATCAGGAGTCAAAATCATGATCATCAAGGCCCCCAGCAATACAAAGATAAACGGGATCACTTGCTTGATAATACCTGCCAGCGGGATTTTGGTTGTACCGTTAATGACGAACAACAACACCCCATAAGGCGGCGTGATTAAGCCAATCATCAAGTTAACGATCGTGATAACGCCGAAGTGAACAAGGTCGATTCCCAGCTCGCGACATGCCGGAATAAACAAAGGTACTATCACCAATATTACGGTGGTCGCATCCAGCAAGAATCCAAGCAACAGATAAATCAAATTCACCAATAGCAAGAATGCCAGTGGTGATAAGTCAGCCTGATTAATCAGTTCTGCAATCGCCGTCGGCACATTCTCTGTCGCAATGATGTAGTTGAAGATCAACGCTGAACCTATCACCAAGCCAACCGAAGCCGACGAGTAGGCACTTTCCTTCAGTGCGGCATACAGTTGCTTCAAGCTGATAGAGCGATAAACAACAGCGGCAAGAAGCAAAGCATACGCAGCAGCAACCGCTGCAGCTTCTGTCGGTGTTGTCACACCACCATAAATACCGAACAGCAGAATCGCCGGCATCAGTAAGGTTGGCAACGCACGGAACGTGATTCTAGGAATATCTTTGACCGGCGTTCTTGGCTCTTTGACGATATTCATCTTCGTCGCCATGTAAGTGTTCATTCCCATAAGAACGACACCCATCAGCAGTCCAGGAACCAAACCCGCGATAAAGAGGTAACCAATTGATGTATCCGACACCAAGGCATAAATCACCATGGGAATCGACGGAGGAATGATCGGCCCAATCGTCGCTGAAGCAGCCGTGATCGCCGCCGCATACGCAGGAGGATAACGACCGTCTTTCGTCATCATGTTAATGATAACGCGTCCAACCCCAGCGGCATCCGCAACTGCAGAACCTGACATGCCTGAGAATATCAAGCTAGACACAATATTCACGTGCCCTAATCCACCTCTAAAATGCCCCACCATGGCGACACAAAATTGGAGAAGTCGGTCAGTGATACTGCCTGCATTCATGATATTAGCAGCGGCAATAAACAATGGAACAGCCAGAAGAATAAAGCTGTTGTAGAAACCCTGAATAATTTGCTCACCCGCCAGCGCCAAATCTTGACCGCTCACCGCGAGGTACACAATGGCACCAATGATCATTGAAAATGACACGGGTGTGCCAAAGGCAGCCAAAAGAAGCACTGTTACTAAGCAAAGTGTTAACGCCAAACTCATTCTTCCACCTGCTCGTCCTTGTCACTGTCTTGCACTTTATAGTTCGGATTCAAATACTGAATCAGTGCAACACCGTAGCGGAGAATAATGACACCCAAGAAAACCCCGTAAATGCTAAACACATAGTCGAGGCGCCACTTCAAGATCGCACTCTTTTTGATCTTATAAAAAGTGATGTAATCCCATGTCGGAAGAAAGCTGATACCAAAACCAATGATGATGCCAAGCGCCGACAAAATGAGAAAGATACGCTGCACTTTCCCGGGTACGTTTAAATAAAGAAGATCAAAGCGAATATGATCTTTGTTACGCAAACAGAAAGCCCCAGCCCAAAAGATGACCCACAGCCACAGCGTCAGAAGTAACTCAGACGACCAGCCAAGGGGCATATTAAGCACATAGCGGGAGAATATTTGCGCACAAAAAATAAGGAACATTGCGGCCAACATAGTGACCGCAACCCCATCTGCTATTCGCTGAATCCAAAGCAGAATCGTTTTCACGCGTTAACCTCACAGGTTGTTGATGTTTTCCACCATGCCTTCTGGCCAGGTTTTAGAAAACTCAGACTCAAGGTATGCTTTTTGAACATGTGCGCGGAACGCTTCAAGGTTTGGTTCGTAAACTTTCAAGCCTTGCTCACGGAAGAAATCAACCAACTCAGCTTCCAGTGCCAACTGATTCTTACGACCAAATGCAGCCGAGTCATCCGCCGCTTTTTGCGTTTGAGCTTGTTGCTCTGGCGTCATGTCATCCCACACTTCTTTCGAGATAGCGAGGTAGTTCAAATCCACCAAGTGATTGGTGAGTACAATCTGCTTGGTCACTTCATAGAACTTCGCATCTTTATCAGTAGGCAATGGGTTGTCTTGACCGTCAACCGCGCCAGTTTGCAATGCTGTGTAAACCTCCGTGAAGGCCATTGGCGTTGGGTTTGCGCCAAGCGCTTTACCCAGGAACTGCCATGCATCGGAGCCCGGCATACGCAGTTTTACGCCATCAAGATCCGCTGGCGTTTGTACTTCTGCATCCGTACGCAAGTTCAACTGACGACGGCCAAGGTAGATAACACTCAACAGCTTCACGCCCAAGGTGTCTTCCACTTCTTCTTTCAGCGGATCCATCGCTTTAGAATTGAAAACAGCCACTTGGTGGTCCGCATCACGGTGCATGTAGCCCGCAGAGAAAATGGAGAACGCAGGAATGAATTCTGCCAGCTCTTGCGCCGATGCCATCGCCATGTCGAGGTTGCCTCGAGCAATGGCCTCCAACTCAGTGCCTTGTTTAAACAACGAAGCATTCCAGTGCGGTTCAAATTCCGCGAAACTCGCAACACCCGGACCAAAAACTGTCGTCAGTGCAACTGCACGCTGATCAGTTTCTGAACTTGGGGCAGACAAGCGTAACTTCATGTCTGCTGCACTTGCAGCAGTCACAGAAAACATCGCAATCGCCAATGTCGTTGCTTTCGTAACGTTACCAAGCCATTTAGCCGAGGTTCTGGACAACAATTTCATACACCACTCCTTTGTACGGGCACTTGACGACCAAATGCCCAATGTTGGTTTGCTCAATGACCCCCTTGGTCAAAAAATCAGCTCACCGTTTAACATGAACATAGCGTAGACGATCGGATTACGTGAATGTTGGTCAAATGTGTCTCAATTGTTAAAACATCACCTATTTTCCATTTTAGGGGATATTTTTTGTCTTATAGTGAATTCATGAAAATAAGACATATTTGTTGTCGCAATAGGACGAGAATGTGGATCTTAGCTAACCCAATGCTTGAGGCGAGCGGTCATGAACCTCTATGAAACGTTAAGAACAGATCTACTTCGGGGCGATTTTAAACCAGGCAGTCGTTTACGCATGGAGTCGCTAAAAACGCGATATGGAAGTGGTGTCAATTTATTGCGCGAATGCCTCACTCGCCTTGCCAGTGACGGTTTAGTCATCGCTGAGGGGCAGAAGGGTTTCCATGTCGCTAGCTTTTCTCCGAAAAAAATGGAAGAGCTAACACGGCTTCGCATTCTTCTAGAAGCCGATGGCGCGGAGCAGTCTTTCGTTAATGGGGATATGGAGTGGGAAAGTAATTTGGTTGCCGCTCACCATAAGTTAGAGCATGTCGAAAGCAAGATGCGTGACAACATCGTAGACAACTTTGTCATGTGGCATCGCTGTGACTATGAATTCCACGCGGCACTCATTGGTGCGTGCAACTCGGAGCTGCACATGCACTATCACCGCCAGATTTACGACCAGTTTCGACAATTTGTGATGATGGAACTACGTACGAATGGCTTCCGTGGCACTCACATCATTGATGAACATCAGATCATTCTCGAAGCCGCGTTAAATCGTGACTTATCGGCTTGCGTGAGCGCACTGGAAGCGCATCTGGGTGGGTTTGTCGAGCGCTTACGTGAATTTGGCGAGAACGAGTAATACCGATTAACTGCTAGTAACTATAAGGACATTCAACTTAAATGGAACCATTAAACCTTGCCGTTGTTGGCGCGGGGCTGATTGGAAAGAATCATATAAAGCTCATTAATAACAGTGATATTTGCCGTCTCGCCGCCATTGTTGACCCGTTTGAAGCAAGTGCTGCGCTAGCCCAAGAAAATGGCGTACCCCACTTTTCAGATCTTAAAAACATGTTATCCACGCTAAAGGTAGATGGGGTCATTCTTGCAACCCCCAATAACCTGCATGTTCAGCAAACCAAGCAGTGTATTGAACATGAAGTGCCCGTCCTTATTGAAAAGCCCGTTGCTCATTCGGTGGCAGAAGCCACAGAACTGCTTAACATTGCTGTCAGCTCTCCCGGTATTTGGGACACATTGCTAGTTGGGCATCACCGCATGCACAGCCCGATCATTAAACGCACACGTGAATTGATTGATTCCGGCGTATTAGGTGCGCTCGTAGCAGTTCAAGGCAGCGCTTTGTTCTACAAGCCTGACGATTACTTTGATGCCGCGCCATGGCGCACCAAAGAAGGTGGCGGCCCAATTTTAATCAACCTCATTCACGACATAGGCAATCTTCGCTATCTGTGCGGAGAGATTGTCGCCGTTCAGGCCATGGCGTCGAATCGACGTCGAAACTTCGATGTAGAAGATACCGTCTCCATCAATCTGAGTTTCGCTAACGGCGCGTCTGGGACTTTTTTGCTTTCTGACACGGCAGGATCAGGCCGCAGCTGGGAGCAAACATCGTTGGAAAACAAAGCCTACGCCAGTTATCCCGATGAAGATTGCTACCACATTGCAGGCACGGACGGCTCAATCTCTGTGCCGACCATGCGCCTTAAACACTACACAGAAAAAGCCAACCGTTCTTGGTGGAAACCGTTTGTCAGTGACACGCTGGCGCTACAGCGCAAAGATCCTCTAGTCGAACAGCTCAATCACTTCTGCGATGTGATCAACAAACAAGCTAAACCTCTCGTCACCGTGCGCGATGGATTACAAAACCTCCGTGTGACAGAAGCCGTCGTAGAAGCAGTGAAAACCGGAAGAACCATATACATCGATGATATTGGCTGAGCCCAGATTGAGTAAACGAACAAGGAAGGACGCAATGAAATCGATTCTCGTAATGAACGGCCCGAACCTTAACTTATTAGGGCAACGCGAACCCGGCCTCTATGGCCACACAACATTGGCTGACGTAGAAACCCTATGCCATCAAGCGGGTGATAAACACGGCGTCGCCATTGAGTTCATGCAAAGCAATCACGAAGGTGTGTTGATTGATACCCTGCACGATGCAGGAAAACGCGTCGCCGCAGGTGAAATGATCGGCGTGGTATTTAATGCCGGCGCGTTTACGCATACATCCGTTGCGCTGCAAGATGCTATCAAGGGTGCTCAGGTCCCTGTCATTGAGATCCACATTTCGAATGTGCATGCCCGCGAAGCGTTTCGAAATCACTCCTACCTTTCCTCTGTCGCCACCGGCATTGTGGTTGGATTTGGCGTAAAAGGATACGCGTTAGCCATTGATGGTCTCGTGATGAAACATGGCGAGGAAACGCAATGATTTACTCCATCGCAACCGTCTGTCTGTCTGGCACCTTTCGCGAGCGCATTGAAGCCATCGCCAAAGCGGGGTTTCGCGGCGTCGAAATTTTCGAAAATGACCTGATCACACACAAAGGTTCAGTCAAAGATATTCGCCGCATGTTGGACGACCACGGCTTAGACGTTGTCACCTACCAACCATTTCGAGATTTTGAAGGCCTGCCAGCGCCTTATCGTCAAAAAGCCTTTGACCGCGCCGAACGCAAATTCGATCTTATGGAAGAACTCGGCACGGATTTGCTAATGGTATGCAGCAGTGCATCTCCACACGCGTTAGGCGGCATTCAACGTGCTGCGGATGATTTTCATGAGCTGGGAGAGCGAGCAGCAAAGCGGAACATGCGGGTTGCCTATGAAGCCTTAGCCTGGGGGAAATACGTTTACGACTATCGTGATTCATGGGAGATTGTGCGTCGAGCGAATCACAAGAACGTCGGCGTCTGTTTGGATACGTTCCATATTTTCTCTCGCCAGACTGAGCTCGACACCATGCTCAACATTCCCGGCGATCGCATATTCCTCGTGCAAGTTGCCGATGCTCCGAGTCTATCAATGGACCACTTAAGCTGGAGCCGACATTATCGTTGCTTCCCTGGCCAAGGTGATCTCCCCCTCGATAAGTTCGTTGCCAATATGCACGCAACGGGATACGACGGCCCATTCTCACTTGAGATCTTCAACGATCAGTTCCGCGCTGGTTCGGCAGAGAAAACAGCGCGTGATGGATATCGTTCACTGGTATATGCAAATCATGCTGCCGAACAAACGCCTGAGAGAGCAGCAACGCCACTTCCCGTGGTTTCGCCGCCAAGTGATGTCGAATTTATTGAGTTCGCCCTCAATGACAACGAAAAGCAAAGCCTTACTGCCTTGCTATCACAGCTAGGGTTTGTTCATGCCGCCACACACAACAAAAAACATGTAGAGTTGTGGCAGCAAGGCAACGTCAATTTAGTCATGAACATGGAACCCGACAGCTTTGCGCAGAACTTCCATCACAACCACGGCGTTTCAGTTTGCGCTGTTGGCATGAAGTGCAACAACGTCGATGACATGGTTGAACGCGCCAAAAAGCTCGAATTTGCGCCGGTTTACGGCAACCCTGAAACAGATACTCACGGTATCCCCGCCATCTATGGCCCCGGCGAAAGCCTGCTCTATATGGTCGAAACCTCAGACAAGCCCGCGCACTGGGAGCGTGAATTTCATTGGCACGATGACGTCGAACCACAAGCGTATTTGAGCAATGTCGACCATATTGCGCTTTCAATGAGCTACGAAGAGATGCTCCATTCCGTGCTGGTATTTCGTTCCATGTTTAACATGCAAACAATGCCAACCGTCAATGTAACGGATCCCGGTGGCCTGATACGAAGCCAAGCCCTGCAAACACCGGATCGAAAAGTGAGTTTCACCTTAAACAGCAGTCAAGCATCACGGACTGTATCAAGTCGTATTCTTGACCAATATGCAGGGACTGGCGTCAATCACATTGCCCTTTCCACCCATGATATTTTCGCCACCGCGGAATTCATGAGTGAACAAGAAACAGAAACCTTACCCGCCACCAGCAATTACTATGAAGACCTTGCCGCACGCTTTGCGCTGTCAGATGAAACCATCCGTAAGCTAAAGCAATTCAATATCTTGTATGACGAAGATGAGAACGGCAGTTTCTATCAACTGTATACCACCTTGTTCGCGGGGAAATTCTGCTTCGAAATCGTTCAACGTAATGGTTACAGAGGGTTTGGCGCGGCAAACAGCCAAATGCGCTTAGCCATGCAGGCGAGAGAGCTCTCACATTAGTCTCATCTGGCTATATCTATATAGCAAACTGCTCAAACACAGCGTGAAGATCTATTACCAAGTGGCAGCGATGCTAAAGCAGCAATACACAAACAGGGAGCCAAATGGCTCCCTGTTTTTTACGTTGATTAACTTACAGCTACGTAAATCGAGACAAGCTATTCGCGGTCTTGATCGAAATCACCGTGGAAGTGACCGTGGTCTGCCACTTCACGAGAAGCAGATTTGATTCGCTCACCGATACGATGCTGATGACTAGACTCTTGTGTTGAGAAAGAACGCAGCAGGGTGCGTTGTTCTGGCTCATCTTCTCGACCATCAGCGTATAAATCTTCACTCATGGCGTAGAAAGTAGCAACATAAGACAAGGCTTTCGAGTTCGTTGTCATTGCCGAATTGCTGACGTTATTCAAGTCATCACAGGCTTGGTGATAACACTTGTCATAAGCAACATCGACTTCTCCGCCAAATTCCTCGACTTCTTCTGCTGATTTGATTTTCTCTGCGCCCGTGAATAGACCACCAAATGCAATACCCCAATCAGCAAAGCCAGAGTAATCAGAACGTTTAGACAAGGCTTGAGGTACGGTAGACTCGCCGACATCGGTAAAGAACTCGTTGAACAACCCTTCGATATGAGACGTACCTTCAGGTGGCTCAAAGTCACCCGGATAAGCATTGTCTGGGCTATCTTTGGTATCAGACAAATCGCCATCCATCACTCCAAAGATATAGTTTGGCGAACCAATCATATCGAAGTTGAGGTACATCTTAATCGGGTTAATATCGAGGTAACGCGCTTCGATTTGCTCTCGATGCTCTGCGGTCAAATCGGCAGGATCAGTAATACCTAATTCCTCCATGATTTGCGTTTGAGCCTCACTGTAATACCCACCTAAGATTTCATTTGTGTAGTATTCAGAGCCAATCAAGCCCGCCTCTTCTGCCGCCCACCAAGCAAAGCGCACTTTGTTCTTTTGGGTCACAGGGAGTTTTCTCATTTTCTTTTTCAGGCGAATCGCATATTCCAAGATCCCAGCACTACCCGTACCGTTATCATTAATACCAGGGCCTTCAGGCACCGAATCCAAGTGCGCGCCCAACATGACGATTTGGTCAGGGTTGCCTTTCTTGGTTTCAGCAATCAAGTTTTCTGTTACCACCACGTCATCTT
This sequence comes from Enterovibrio gelatinilyticus, assembly GCF_028683095.1. Taxonomy (GTDB): domain Bacteria; phylum Pseudomonadota; class Gammaproteobacteria; order Enterobacterales; family Vibrionaceae; genus Enterovibrio; species Enterovibrio gelatinilyticus. Next base: position 41,475 of record NZ_JAJUBC010000023.1, read on the forward strand.
CAACCGTGATCGTTAACGCCGCAGCCACAGCATTCGATTGAGACAAGTCATACCATTCCTTGCCCAAGTCATAACGTGCGCCAAACGCAGGGATCGTTGCTTCACTATCGCTACCCAAGGTGCCGTTCACCACCGCCTTGCGGCCATCGTTATTCCCTTGGTTGAAGACAATCACGCCAGCAGCACCCGCGTTTTCAGCATTCACTACTTTAGCGTCGAAGGTACAGCCACCGCGTTGAATGGCTGCCACTTTTCCGGTGACATCAACACCATCAAAGTCGGAGGCTTCACACCCATCGGTATCGTCGTAATCTGGAGATTCAAAATCAAAATCGGGGGTAACAAAGGCAATATCAGCGCTTAACGCGCCATCAGAACTACCAGAGTAGGACATAGCGGCATAATCAGGAGGAATATCATCAGTGGCATCACGAACATGCACCAATGCTTGACCGTTTACAGTGAGTGAGGTGCCATCCAGCTCAGCCCAACTTCTAAAGTCGAATGATTGGAATTCCACATCGTAGCCATGTTTTTCAAGCGTGGCTTTAATGTATTCCGCTGAATTTGCATAGCCTTCGGTGCCAGCCGCTCGGGTTGTTGAACCGCCATCAGCCGTAGGTACTGCAGCAGCTTCCATAGCTTCAAGATGATCAACAAGGCGCTTTTCCTTGATTGAGGCACTGACTTTGTTCGCTACCCATCTTGGGTCTTCACAGCCAGCAAAACCTGTCAGCAGTGCGGCACTGATTGCCACCACTACGACTTTCTTTGCACTAACGTTGAATGTCTTCATATTATGTCGTCCTTTTTATTTGACTTAACCAGTCAAACACTCAGACGCACATTCTTCCACATAACGTAAGGATATTAATTTCACTAACGGAAACAGCATCACGATTTATTAATACAAAGAAGCCTGATGTTCAATAAGAATAAATGACCCAATAGAGAAACGCGATCTCATTAGACAATCAAACATGTAAAGAAATCACAGCGCGGAATAAAACATAAATATATGAATATTTATATCCGTTAAAATAGAATATGACATCCAAAAGCTATACGATCAACAGATTTTATAAACATGGATATGAATAGACATTCAACATTAACGAATTTCAGTTAACCAATGGGTGCCTCATAATGTGCTGCGGGCCATTAGGTCCAGCTAAGTAAAACGTATTTGTATCTTCAAACCCGGCTTTCAAATAACACTGATATGCAACCACATTTTTGCAGTTAACCGTTAAGTACAGCCAATCATCTTTCGGGTAATAGCGTGGCAGCTCTCTGGCAAGCGCAATCACAGTCTCCTTGCCCAACCCCTTTCCTTGCTGCCCCTTATCAATGGCAAATTTTCTCAGGCCAATTGCGTGACTTTCACAAGGTTGGAGTTGGTTTGAAAAATCTCGATATATTTTAAAATATCCAATAACCTTCGCTTCATGGACGACAACAAATCTATCTGCACTACCCTGATCTTCCGTAAGGAATGCAGCAGGAAGTGCCGTATATTTTACTTGTTCCTCAGCGAGCGTAATTTTACGCACCTCGGGCTCGTATTTTGAAGTGAATCTCTCGATTGTTATCACGGCCAACCTTTATTTATTTTCTTATTAACTCTTTAAAAATGAAATTAGAATCTCTCACAGAAATACACCCACCACGTTTTAAACGCTCACTATATAACGCGAGCAACCATGGATATTATCAACCATCTAGTCACCCGCCTATTAAAAAGCATCAAATATTGGATTTTACTCATCTTAGCCAAAATTTAAACGAAAACGTAGAAACGCATTCACTCGAGGTGTCATCTCTATGGTGAGAATGATGTCACAAACACAAGAGGCAATCATATTGTACTAGGATCAGCGCAAGGGGACAGACTATCCAATGGTACAATTTCAACGCACTGCACATATAGCCAGCGTCTAACCAATACTACTGCATCAACACGTTTATTACGCTTCTAGGTCACTTCCTCATGCTTTTCTTTGCCTGAATGGATGACTTTCGCCGGCTTTGACCCAAGTAACTAGAAAATGCAGGACTCTGGTCATTGGGTATATGCTTATATTGGAAGAATTAACCGACATACGGATATGAAAGCAAACATTTTTTGGCGTATACGCCCCATCCTTTTCACCATCTTCGGCTTTGCCATCAGCCACAATTTGTTTTTCATCATGCTGCCGATACGCATGAAGGAAACAGGTTACGAAACCTCAAACATTGGTCTCGCCATGAGTATGTTTGCGGTGGGCGCTATTTGCGCTGGCCTGTTTGGTTCTCGCGCTGTGCTGCGTGCAGGCCACATTCGCGCGTTTGCCTCAATGGCTGCGACGCTATCGATTGTCTCCGTCATTCACAGTTACACAACGGACATTTGGCTAACTGGCGCATTGCGAATGATCGCCGGTTTTTGTTACGTCACATCGTTCATCACGCTCGAAAGCTGGCTGAATGTTCTCAGTGACCGGAGCAACCGAGGGCGGGTCTACGGCACGTATCAGATTTGCTTCGCGATTGGGTTTGGCACCGCGCCATTTTTGTTCGGGATGTTTAACGAACAAGATCCGCGCTTGTTTGGCTTGATCTCCGTCTTCCTCTGCTTTTCACTCATCATCATGTCGATGAGCCGATTGCCAGCACCTGAATTACCGGCAAGAAGCACACCAATATCACTGAAAAAGCTATGGGACTATTCTCCTTCAGGCACGCTGTCATGCTTTTGTGCTGGCTTGATCAACGCCGCTAGCGTCTCGCTTATTTCCCTATATGCCTACAGCAAAGGCATTTCAGGGATTTGGCTCTCGCTTATCTTGGGCTCTTACCAAATGGGCGGGCTGCTCACTCAGTTTCCTACGGGTTGGTTAGCAGACCGATATGATAAGCGAGTTATCGCATCCGGCTTAATGGTCATGGGGGTGATCAGCAACAGCTTGATTATACTCGACAACTTCCACCCCTATCCGATTGAAATATTAGCGGTGCTTTTCTGGATTTCCGGCGGTTCTGGTGTGGCATTATTTCCATTGGCCGTCACCCAAGTGTTTGACCACATTGACCCCAAAGAAGCCATGCCAGTCACCAGTACCATGCAAATATTGTTGGGAGCAGGCGGCGTGATCGGCCCAATTGTCGCCAGTGCGTTGATGAGCGAATTTAGCGTGGTGTGGCTCTACTACTACATCATCACTGTGCATGTTTTTGTGTTCGCGTTTTTGATGATTCGCAAGCTCTATGTACGGACAGAACGTATCCCTTCAACCAACCCATTAAAAGTCAGTGTGCAACCCATTGGCTCGTCAGATTTCGACCCGATGTTGGACTTTAAAGACACCAATACAACCAACCCTGAGCTTAAACTCTTGATTGCCGCTTTGGGGCAAAATCCTTCAGATCCAGGCTTGCTGATCAAGCTGGCGTTGCAAGGTTCTGCATTGAATGCGAATGATGTCGCCAAAAATATTGTACTGGCCTATCCAAAACGCGCCGGTGAAATGATGCGTCACCTAATTGAACAGTTCCCTAAACGTCGACTCGAGGTTGCCGATTCATTGCATGATTTGTTTATTCTGAGGAAGGAGCGAATCAACACACTGTTGCAAGATGCTTTGCTTGATGGCGCAACACCCGACGAAGCTGCGGCAATTATGGATTTGATTGATGAAATCAAACTCAAATTAGAAGAAAACGTAGAATCAGAGACGCCAAATAGTCAACCAAGCAATCCAGCATGACGATGTATCTCTATACGCTTTCATCTATCTAGTGCTCATGTATATAGTGTTCATTTATCAAGCATTCATGAACACAAGGTTAGAGCCCTATAGCTTTGGCAGCTTATTCAGTGTGGCGGGCACGATGAGCTTGTGAGCAGGGCCAACAAAGAACATGTATAGCTTGCCCAGTCTGTTTTTCTCGTGCACTACCGTGCTTGCCGTAACGGTGGCACGGTCTCCATTGGGGGCGATGTGGAATGACACTTTCACATCGAGGTGTTTATCTTTATCTTCCATAATCACTTCAACGGGTGATTGATAAATCATGGTAAAAATACCGACACGATCGCCGACCTTGTAATCTGTTTTATCAGGAGAAAAATTCTCGAAGTTCCCCAAATGTTTTAAACCCAATGCCGAGGCAATGCGATTGCGAAGTCGCATCAAGACGCCAACCCATTTAGGCGTGCTGTTCATCACCTGTAAGTAAATATCCATCGCCGTTTCCCCATCATAGGGAATTTCTCGAACATGGTTGTCGGAGAAGGACGCTGCATCGCTGTACTGTTTGAGCATGACATGGTTAGGAATTCCATCCATAAATCTTCCTCTACATTTTAAAGTGAAAAAAATCTGCTGCTTCGACCTTACGAATTGCCATGCCCAGTTTCAATGGCAACGCCTATCAAAAAGCGCAAACATCGACCACTTTTAGTGGAATCCTTGACCACATCTCAGAAACACTGTCGAACAATGCAGATGTGTTACATGAGCGACTCTCAACGCTTGGGCATACCATCAACAGAAAACATCCAATTTTTTATGACTTAATGATTGACTTAGTTTTAGTGAGTCTTTAGTATCCGCTCCCAGCAAAAAGAAGGGTCGCAAGGACTAATCTTTTCAAACAGTTACCTGCCAAACGTCAGCTGATCCCGGTCAGTTGTTTTTCTTTTTTTATAAAGAGAGAGACAACAATTTTTTGGAATCGGCATGACAACGCAAACAATCAATCAAAACACCTCAACAACGTCTTGGCAGAAAAAAGCCATTCTTAGCGTTGCATTCCTGATGGCGACAACATCTGTTGGCCCAGGATTTCTGACACAAACCGCCGTATTCACCAACATCTACAAGATGGACATGGCTTTCCCTGTCTTCGCATCCATGTTTATCACCTTTGGTATTGTGATGAACCTTTGGCGCATCGTGGGTGTGTCTGGCCTTCGCATTCAAGATATCGCCAACAAGATTGCACCAGGTGCAGGTTACTTCATCGGTATTTTACTTGCCCTTGGCGCAGTGGCCTTCAATTTCGGTAACGTCAGCGGCGCAGCGCTCGGCATCAACGTGCTTACGGGTGTTGATACCACATGGGGTGCATTGTTTACTGGCGTGATCGGTTGCTTGCTATTTGTGGTGCACAATGCATCAAAACGCATGGACCAAATGGCTCGCTACCTTGGCCTGTTCATGATTGTGCTGATTGCATACGTCGCCATGACAAGTTTGCCGCCGATGGGCGAAACCCTTACCGCTGCCGTTCTGCCGACTGATATTGGCAACCTTCTTCTTCCTACCCTGACCATCGTAGGTGGCGCAGTGGGCGGCTACTACACCGGCGCACAACGCTTGGTGGATATCGGCCTTCAAGGTGAAGACAACGCTGATAGCATCAAAAAAGCAGCATGGGCGGGGATTTCTATCGCTGTGGTGATTCGTATTCTGCTGTTCTTAGCGGTGTTCGGTGTGATTGCAACAGGTGCGACGCTTGATACGTCAAACCCAGCGGCTGATGCGTTCCGCCAAGGTGCTGGCGAAGTGGGTTACTTCATCTTTGGTTTAGTGTTGTTTGTTGCTTCTATTACTTCGGTTGTCGGCAACTCCTACATGGCGATTTCACTGATTAAGACTTTGTTCCCAGTGGTTGCACGCAATGAGAAAGCATGGTGTGTGGCCTTCATTATCATCACCAGCGTAGGTACGGTGATGATGAACATGCCAATTCTACTGCTCATGCTTGCAGGCTTGGTGAACAGCATTATTCTGCCAGTGGTGCTTGCCTTTGTACTGGCTGCAACGCGCCGTAAAGACATCGTGGGAGACTACAAACACCCGCTTTATCTTACTCTCTCTGGTGCCTTTATTGTGGTTGTTATGGGCGCGGCAAGTTTCAGCAACATCGGTAACTTTGTTGGAAAATTCATCGGCTAATGGATTGTTGGGCTGTTGGATTATTGGATTATTGGATTGTTCTCCAACTTCAATAATCAGTAATCAGTAATCAGTAATCAGTAATCAGTAATCAGTAATCAAGCTTGCCAAAACGACAAAGCCGTCTGCATTCAGACGGCTTTTAGATTACATCTTTTGTAGCATTACCAACGCTTTACGCCTTAGTCTCTGTCTCGCTCAGAGTCCATCACTTTCATTTGCGCTTCGTTGTAACGCGCACCCACCACTTTGTCGTCATCTATTAAGCCAGAGACATATTCAGCCACTTCCAATGGCAAATGCACGTTGGCTGCCGCAATGTTCTCACGCATGTATTCAATGTGTTTAGTGCCTGGGATCGGTACCAAGGTTTGCTTACCCGCGCGGTTGGGTAACGCAATAATCCACGCTAGCGCCAATTGTGCCAACGAGCAATTGAACTCTTGCGCCACTTCTCGCAGTGGTTCAAGTAGCTTGCGGTTGTAAGCAAACGCATCCGCCTCAAAACGTGGACGTGCATTGCTGGTACGAATATCACCTTGCGTAAGCTGATCAGCCTCTTGGGCTTTCCCCGTGAAGAATTGACGACCGAGTGGTGAAAACGGCACAAAAGTCGACCCTAATGCTTCACACGCGGCGAGCATTTTTAGCTCAGGTAAACGCGTCCATAATGAGTATTCGGACTGCACCGCCGCAATAGGGTGAATAACACTGGCACGGCGTAGGCTATCAGCAGACACTTCTGACAGTCCGATTTCGCGGATTTTACCTTCGCTCACCAACTGAGAAAGCGCACCAACGCTTTCCTCAATCGGCACCTTAGGGTCAAGGCGATGAAGATAGTAGAGGTCGATGACATCCGTGTTTAAACGCTGCAAGCTCGCTTCACATTGGGCTTTAATGGTCTCTGGGCGACCATCAATGGTTGGCTTGCCGTCTTTGGAAAACAACGCACATTTGCTGGCCAGTACATATTCGTGGCGGCGTGTTTTCAATGCTTTTGCCAGTAGCTCTTCGTTCTTGCCACCGCCATACATGGTGGCGGTATCAAGAAAATCATACCCGACGTCAAGCGCCTCATTAAGCAGCTGAATGGAGGTTTTCTCATCGCTAGGTCCATACCCATGAGACATGCTCATGCAGCCTAACCCAATCGGCGACACCGACAACGATCCAATCTGACGCTTATCCATCTAGTGATATTCCTCTTATTCCCAAACAACCTGAAGATGCAGGATTCAGCGAGATTTGGGTATATCGCTGAATCATAGGCAATGACTCACTATACCAATTGGATTAAGTAGGTGGTCATAAATTTGCGCATGGAAAATCGTCAAGAGCAAGGAAGATATTGCAGTAAGTGGTTATTCTACCTACAAAATATCTGACGCCGCTATTGTCGATTTTAACCAGCAAGAATGACCGAATATTTAATCAGATTGGTATCAATACTTTTTCAATGCTATCAAGTATCTTCATTGCCGCGAGTGCTTGTTGCACGCTGGCGTTGGGTTCACGATTCTCACGAATCGCTGCGATAAACTCACGATCTTGCAGCTCAATGCCATTCATCGACACATCCACCTTGCTGACATCAATTGGGTTCTCGCGCCCGTCCACCAAGTCATCATACCTTGCAATATAAGTACCGTTGTCACAAATATATCGGAAGAAAGTGCCAAGTGGACCATCGTTATTGAACGACAAAGACAGTGTACACAAGGCGCCAGAGGCGGTTTTCAAACCAATACTCATGTCCATCGCAATACCAAGCTCGGGATGTTTTGGCCCCTGCATGCCCTGAACTTGAACAATTTCCTCACCCGTTTGATACGCAAAGAGATCCACCGTGTGGCAGGCATGGTGCCAAAGCAGGTGATCGGTCCAACTACGCGGTTCACCCAGCGCATTTAGGTTTTGTCTGCGGAAGAAATAGGTTTGCACATCAAGCTGCTGAAGCTTCAATTCGCCCGCACGGAATTTCTTATTCAGGTACTGGTGGCTTGGGTTAAAACGACGCGTGTGCCCTGCCATGGCGACTGTGCCCGTTTCTTTCTGCACACGAACAATGCTTTCTGCATCTTCTAGGGAATCCGCCATTGGGATTTCAACCATCACGTGTTTACCCGCTTGCATCACTTCGATGGCTTGTTGGGCGTGTATTGGTGTCGGCGACGTAATAATTGCCGCCTCAACACCCGGCTGTGCCAGCGCTTCCTGTAAGTCCAACGTCCAGTGCGTGATGCCATACTTCTCTGCGGTCGCACGGGTGCTTTCTTCTACGCCACCCGCAATCGACACAACCTCCACATCGTCTATGTTTTTTAGTGCGTCTAAGTGCTTATGACCGAATGCACCCTCTCCCACCATGATGATTTTCATTCGCTACTCCTTGAACCTAAGTCTGCCTTGAACGTCAGCGTGCCTTCCGTGACCCTGTCACTGGCATTCTCTAAAACGGTTAGCCCATAGTGGGAATTCGACACTGGGGCGTGGGTGAATCGATAAACTTCATCTACCTTGTTATCCATTGCGCCGCGCATAACAAGCCACATGATCGCTTCGATGCCTTCTGAGCCGGCTTCACGTAAATATTCAGTGTGAGACACCGCCTTCGCTGCATCTGGATCATTCACCATTTTATCTAGCCAATTGCAGTCATATTTGGTGTTGATCAGTCCCGCGCGCTCACCTTGAAGCTGGTGTGATAAACCGCCCGTACCAAGAATGGCGACGGTGGTATCTTCTGGGTAAGACTCCACCGCTCTGCGAATCGCTTTGCCTAGATTGAAGCAGCGGTTGCCCGTCGGTTGCGGGTATTGCACCACGTTCACTGCAAGAGGGATCACTTGGCAAGGCCATGCTTCAGGCTGCCCGTAAGCCACAGACAATGGCACGGTCAGGCCATGATCCACATCCATCTCGCTCACGATGGTCATGTCGAATTCATCAAGCACCAGCGATTCGGCAATGTGCCATGCAAGCTCGCTATGGCCTTCACATGATGGAACTTGGCGCGGGCCATACCCTTCGTCTGCAGGGTTAAACTGAGGGGCGACACCAATAGAAAACGTTGCGACAGATTCCAATGAAAACGCTGAGGCATGATCGTTATATACGATCAGGCAAACGTCAGGTTTCACCGTATTCATCCATTCGCGAACGGGCTGAATACCGTTTACAAATCGCTGCCAGTAATCGCTGTGCGCGGGGTCATACATGGTGCCGTTATCCATCGCGGCACCAATTGACGGAATATGAGAGGTACCAATACCACCGACTATTTTACCCATTGGAATCGTCCTTGTTTTCGCTCTGTTCTGTTCTGATGGTGCTAGCATCACCTTGACTCGCCACTTCACCAGGAGCGTGCGCACGATTTTCAGGCTTGGAATAGTACTCCGCCCATTCCTGCTTGCTGCGATTGCCGTCGATACCGCGACCACCTGCCAGCATCATGTCGCGAAAATCTTCAAACGTCATATTATTGCCTGACATCGCCGCACCTGCGTGTTGCATGGTCATACCATCAAAAATAGCCAACTTGAAGGTGTAGTAAATATTGCCGCCTAAGCGCAACATGCCGAGCCAATCTCGTGTTAACACAGCTTCACGCTGCGCGTCAGTCATGGGGTATTTATCCAGGTATGCGGCTTCATCTTGTCGAAACACATCTCGGTTCTCGCCCTTGTTGAGCGACATACAAAACATGTTCAAGTGATACCCTTGACGCGATGCCTGGCCATCAAACACATAGGTGCCAGGAATGTCGTCATAATCTCTTTTTTCGCGCATTATTCACTCCTTAAATAACACTCAAATAACGCACATTAAATCAAACCGACTTCTTTCAGTCTGGCATCTAATCGAGAGAACACTCGACGCGTATTACCATTGAAAATCTTGGCTTTGTTTTCATCGCTCAGTTTAGAACCGTCGATATAGCGCTTGGTATCATCAAAGAAATTGCCCGTTTGCGGGTCAATCCCGCGCACCGCACCAATCATTTCAGACGCAAATAAAATGTTGTCTTTAGGCACCACTTCAAGCAGTAAATCGATGCCTTCTTGGTGGTACACACAGGTATCAAAGAAGATATTGTTGCCCATGATGTCGTTCAGCGGCGGCAAGCCCATCATGTCGCATAAACCACGGAAGCGTCCCCAGTGATACGGCACAGCGCCACCACCATGCGGCACAATGAACTTCAACTCAGGGAAATCTTTAAACAAGGTTTTTGACATCATTAACTGCTGGAACGCTGTGGTGTCAGCCCCTAAATAGTGCGAACCTGTGGTGTGAAAACATGGGTGGCAACAGCCGCTCACGTGGATCATAGCAGGGACATCCAATTCACACATTTTCTCGTAAATTGGGTAATAGTATTTGTCGTCCAACGGCGGTGCAGTCCAATAGCCACCTGAAGGGTCGGGGCTTAGATTACAGCCCACAAATCCAAACTCTTTCACGCAGCGCTCAAGCTCGGCAGCACTCGCGGTTAAATCTGCCTCGGGTGATTGTGGCAATTGCGCTGCACCAATGAAGTTCTGCGGGTAAAGCTCCGCAATGCGGTGAATCAGCTCATTACAGTGTTCTGTCCAATATTTGCTCGTGGTTTGGTTGCCAATGTGGTGTCCCATCCAACTTGCACGCGGTGAGAAAATGGTCACGTCCGTGTCGCGCTCGTTTTGTAGCTTCAACTGCGCCCCTTCAAGGCTGTCACGAATTTGGTCATCGGAAATGTTCACCACACCTTTGACGTGATCGAACAGAGGATCGGTCGCCAGCTCGGCTTTTTGTTGGTCACGATATTCACCCAGCTCATTCGGTGCTGTGGTGTAATGACCGTGACAATCAATAATCAGCGTATCCTTGCTCATTCCAAATCCTCCAATACATCAACATAACGAAAGCCCGCTTGGTCCAACTTAGGGCGCATGTTGTACATGTCTAACCCTAGAATGCCGGACTCGAGCATTTGCCGTTTTTCTTCTTCCAATTCCACACGCGCTTGCGCTGCTGCTAATACCATTTCAGCGCGGTCTTTTGGCACCACACACACGCCATCGTCATCTGCCACAATCACATCACCCGCATAAATGGGTTGATCGCCACAAACAACTGGCACGTTTACCGAGCCCAATGTCGCCTTCACCGTGCCTTTAATGGACACCGCTTTTGACCACACAGGGAAATTCATTTCTTTCAGGTCTTTCGTGTCACGTACACCTGCGTCGATAATCAGCCCTTGCACGCCGCGCGCTTGGGCAGACGTTGCTAACAAATCACCAAAGTAGCCATCAGTACATGGCGAGGTTGTTGCGATGACCAGCACATCACCCGGCTGGCAAAGCTCAATCGCCACATGCACCATCCAGTTATCACCAGGTTGTGCCAACACAGTGACGGCACTGCCCGCGATCTGTGCGCCAGAGTAGATAGGACGCAAGTTATGGTTAAGGTTGCCTGTTCGCGCTTGCGCTTCATGCACGGTGGCGCTTCCGCATTCGGCGAGCCCTTCCAATACTGCCTTGTCAGCACGTTCAATGTGTCGAACGGCGACACCTTGGATTGTTCTCATAGACATACTGCTTTCCTTACTCGTCAAAACCGTAAAGGCGTGCTGGGTTGTCCACCAAAATCTTCTTCTGCGTGGCTTCGTCACGCGCTATCAAAGGCACGAGATCCAGCAGATCTGCATCATTTGGCATGTGTTTTTTGATGTTCGGGTGCGGATAATCCGTTCCCCAAAGGATGCGATCAGGGGCGACTTCCACCAGCCCTTGCGCGTATGGCACAGCATCGTAAAAAGGCGGCGAAATCGCGATGCGCTCAGAACCACACACCTTCACCCACCAGTTATCACGCTGCATAAAATCAAGCAGGATTTGATACGCCTTTTGACCTACACCTTCTGATGTCGGCACACGGCCCATGTGGTCTACCACGATGTCCATGTCGAAACGGTTGAAGAAGTCTTCGTAGCGAATGATGTCTTCCGCATTAACATGGATCACCAAATGCCAGCCAAATGGCTTCACACGCTTCAACACCCTTTCCATCATTTCAAGGTTGGGTGCGCCGCCGAGGTGGGTCACGAAGTTGAAGCGAATACCGCGAACGCCGCCTTCATGAAGATCCTGAAAATCATTTTCTGTAAACGTATCGTCAGCCATACACACGCCACGGTAAGCGCCGTTGCTTGTCGCAATCGCATCCATCATGGCGCGGTTATCACGACCATGGCAGCTCGCTTGAACCAACACAGCGCGGGAAATACCCAGCTTGTCATGCACACGTTTCAGTGCATCTTTACCCGCATCAGGCGGCCAATACGTCGCGGTATCCGCATAAGGAAATTGCGCATGAGGACCGAACACATGGCAATGGGCATCGCACGCATTCGCAGGTGCCACAAATCGCGGTGTGCGCGTGTTGTTATCAGGTGGCATACAACTGGGTTTGGTCATTCCGTGACTCCTATACAGCCATTGGTGACTGCGTATCGTTATTCAAATTTAGCTATCGTTATTGGTGCTTTCTTGTGTTGCTATAGCGGTTTCTTGTGTTGCTATAGCGGTTTCTTGGGCAAATAAAGCTCGCCCTTCGCGAGCAAACGCGCCGTTCTGACCAACCCAGCACTCTGCACTGCGCCAGATGAGTCGAACGTCAACGTCATGGAGAATTCCCCTGAAGGGTGTTCAACGGACAAGGTTTTCACCAAGCCGTCAGGGATGGAGGCAATCCCTTCTGCGACCGAGCCGGATAACGCACATGCCGTCGCAACGGACACTGCGCCCAGCACGCCAATGGCAGAGTGACAAACGTGAGGGATAAAGGTACGGGAAGAGACATTTCCGCCCTCAACAGGCGGGGCAATCAGGCACATTTTGGGCACAACCTTGTCAGTCACATCGCCAAGGTTCATCGCCACGCCTGCTTTTAATCGAACAGCTTCAATGCGTGCTTTCAGCTCAGCGTCGTTATTCAACGCATCGGCATTTTCGTAACCTGTCACGCCAAAATCATCGGCACGCATCACCACAACCGGCATGCCGTTATCAATGCAGGTCACTTCGTAATGACCGTCTAGGCCTTCAAATGTATCGCGAGTATTGCCCGTCGGGAGTAATGCGCCAGTGATCGAGCCTGCAATATCTTGATAATGACAAATCACCGGAGAGGCGGTACCGGGCACGCCATCGATCGCAGCATCGCCATCATATTTCACGTGACCGTTAGGTGTTTCGATTTCCAAATCACAGCGATTACCGCTATTGGTCATCAACACACGCACCATGGTTTTTGGATGGGTCGCTTCAACAAGGCCAGATTCAATGGCAAAAGCACCGACACCCGCCAAGATGTTTCCGCAATTGGGTGTGGTATCTACGCGGTTCTCACCCACCACCACTTGTACAAACAGATAGTCGACATCGCAGTCAGCATCCGACGAGGCTGAGACCACCGCCACTTTGCTCGTTAATGGGTTTGCGCCCCCTAAACCATCAATTTGGCGAGCATCACGGCCAACGGCATCAAGAATGGCTTGGTCTCTCGCATCAACATCTTCCGGCAAATCACTTGCAAGGAAATAAATGCCTTTGGAGCTTCCGCCTCTGAGCTGCATATAGGGGATTGAATTCATGTCGTACTAACCTTCGCATTAAGTTAACACTCAGAATAGTGGCGATATGACTCGCAATAAATTCAACTTTTTTACATTTTGTTGTACATTTTTAACATTACTGATTTTTGAAGCATGAGTGTGATGTCGAACATTCCCCACTACTTCCTTTATGGCGAAGAGTTGCCTGAAAGCTCACCGGATTACATGCATATCGCTCGCCTTGAGCAGTCTCTGCCAAAACACAACTGGGAAATTCATCCGCACCGGCATGACGATCTCCACCAATTGATGATCCTCGAGTCCGGTTCGATGACGGCACAAATCCGAGATAGAAGCGCTGAATATCAGGGTGGCTGCGTCCTTTCTATTCCTGCCAAAGAAGTGCATGGGTTCATCCACCAGCCCGAAGTGAGGGGCTTCATCCTTTCTATCTCCCAGCCTTTCATTTTGAGTTTGTTTAATGAAACTGAACGACAGGCGCTCTCATCTCTTTTTCGTGAACCTTTGGTCATCCCGATGACGGAAGGCAGAAATGTCGTTGAACTGAAATCTCTTGGAGAGCGCTTATTGGCGGAATACCAAGGCCGTGAAGTCGGACAAGCCTCTATGATTGGCGCGTACTTGAAGATTGTGTTCGTATTATTGAGCCGACAGTTACAGCACAAAGCCCCGCAGCAAACAGCAGATACCAAAACCGCGGTATTTGAGAGATTCACAGCATTGGTAGAGCGCCATTACACCGAGCATTGGAGCGTGAATGAATACGCCGCGGAACTGGGGCTGAGCCAAGGGCAGCTGAATCGTATTTGCCAGCGCAGCGCTGACCAACAAGCATTGGAGATTGTTCACGGGCGCATTGTCGATGAAGCCAAGCGATTGCTGATTTTCACTCAGCTTTCATCGAAAGAAATTGGTTATCAACTCGGCTTTAAAGATCCGGGCTATTTTTCTCGTTTCTTTACTCGCCATGTAGGACAAGCACCCAAGCAGTTTCAACAGCAGCTACTTCTAGAACAGGTGCAGCGATTGCAGTAACAGTGCCGGTTAGAACATTGAGCAGTAACTAAATCACCCAGCCCCCATACAAGCATCTAAGCCACCAAGTAACCAAGCAATAAAACGAAAAAGGCTGCAAATGCAGCCTTCTTGTCAGTTAAACATGTTGGCTTGAATTAGATCCAAGCAACCGCCGCAATGGCGGTGGAAAGGCCAACACACAAACCCACAATCACGTCTCGCCAATGGTGCTTTAAGGCCTTGACTCGACCCACACCCACCAGCATTGCCAAGCCATAAGAAAGCAAGCCAATAATCCAGCCATAACTCACCGCTAGCACAGTGGATGCAGCAAAAGCATTGGCGGTGTGGTTTGATGGAAAGCTGTCGTTGCCGCTTTTATCTGGGCGCTTGGCATCGATCAGCATTTTTCCGACCAAGCCAATACCAGAAGCTATCGCTATGATGTATCCCGCGAACTTAAACTCTCCCCATTCGCCATGAATCACAGGGAAAGCAACCGCAGTCGCGACCAAACCATATACACCCACATCACTCACCATCTGCCAATTCAACGAGCTAGAGAAGTGAACAAAAAAGCACACCCACAGGGTAACCAACAGCAGAGCAGGATAGAGAATTGTCATTAGCGCGTCAGTTCATCCTTAATACATCCAAGTAGAAACATCGAGTATCTCAGACTCTGGTCACTATTAGCCATACAGAATGTAAGCAAATATTGCTCGTGGCAAAAAAACACAGAAATAACTCTAAAAATAAAGGTGTTACACCCTAACAACCGGAAGATGGAGAGTACCAAGGCCATCAGTGCCTTAAGGGTCAATATTGCATCGCAACCACACCAACAACACTCAGAAATCACCATAAGTTGACCGAACGGTCAGTAACCACTAATTTTTATAGAGGTGCGCATACGGAATACGCGCACCGTTTTCTTTTCATCAATCAGCATTAACTGCCAAGGCTGCGACAGGCGAGCCAACGGCCTCCATGGTTACCGTCGCCGAAGTGACAGCCGCTGTAGTGACGGTTGCCTCACAAATTGTCATATCGCACTGGCAATGTGAACGCATCACCCTTTGATGACGACAAACAACTCAACGTGTAAGGGAGAATCTTATGGAAGACTTTATCCGACACTTACCCAAAGTAGAGCTGCACCTTCATATTGAAGGCTCATTGGAGCCAGAACTGATGTTCGAATTGGCGGAACGCAACAACATTACCTTGCCCTACGCCAATGTTGAAGAAGCTCGCGAGGCTTACCATTTCCATAATCTTCAATCTTTTCTAGATATCTATTATCAAGGCGCCAATGTACTGCTCACAGAACGAGATTTCTTCGATCTTACTTGGGCATATTTAATGCGCTGCAAAGCCGACAACGTCATGCACACAGAAATTTTCTTCGATCCGCAAACCCATACTGGCCGTGGCATTGCTTTTGATACTGCCATCAACGGTATTTACCACGCATTGCGACAAGGTGAGAAAGAACTTGGTATTACAAGTCAGCTCATCATGTGTTTTTTACGCCACCTGTCAGAAGAGGCCGCCTTCGAAACCTTAGAACAGGCGAAGCCGCACCTACATCGCCTTGTGGGCGTTGGGTTAGATTCTTCCGAGTTGGGGCACCCGCCTGAGAAATTCGCCCGTGTATTCGCGGAAGCTCGTGCACTTGGCTTAACCACCGTCGCCCATGCAGGTGAAGAAGGCCCAGCGAGCAATATTTACGATGCCATTGAGTTGCTTCACGTCAGCCGCGTGGATCATGGCGTGCAATGCACGCAAGATCCGGCGTTAGTCGAACTGTTGGCGCAGACGCGCATGCCGCTCACGGTTTGTCCGCTATCCAACATCAAATTGCGAGTGTTTGACCGGATGGAAGATCACAACATTCTCAGCCTGTTGGACAAAGGGCTTTGCGTTACCGTGAACTCTGACGATCCCGCTTTTTTTGGCGGCTACATGAATGACAACTTCCTTGCCCTCAATCGTGCGCTTTCACCCAGTAAAGAACAGCTCACACAGCTCACGCGCAATGCCATTGAGGCAGCATTTGTCGACAAAGATACTCGTCAAAGTTTGCATCAAAAACTGGACGACTTTTCGGCAAACCACGGCGTACACTAAAGGAATATTCCCCTCACAGTGTTAACGTGAAGGTGGTTTGAGAAAGCACAGAAAGAAAGCGGGCTTGCCCCGCTTTCTTTTCATCAAGGAGAGACCATGAAAGCCTCGTTGTTTACGCTCACCGCACTCGCCGTATCATTTTCTGTCTTTGCCGACAGCCCTACAAAGCCCTTTGCTGAGACCATTTACCACAATGCTGACGTCATTACCGTTAATGATAATCAGCCAGAGGCCAGCGCCGTTGCAGTGTTAAACGGTAAAATCCTCGCGGTAGGGAGCGATGAAAATGTGCTGAAGTTAGCCGATGCACGTACCAAGGTGATCGACTTGAAAGGCATCACCATGATCCCAGGATTTGTTGATGCTCACGGTCATGTCATGAACACCGGCCTTCAAGCTGTCTCCGCGAACTTGCTCTCTCCGCCAGATGGACCAGTCACAGACATTGCCAGCTTACAGACGTCGCTTCGCAAGTGGGCAGAAAAGCCCATCAATAAAGCGCAAGACTTCATCATTGGGTTTGGCTATGACGACTCGCAATTAAAAGAACAAATACACCCCACCCGATACGATTTAGATGCAGTGTCCACCGAGGTACCCATTCTTATTATTCACCAGTCAGGGCATTTGGCGGTACTCAACAGTAAAGCGCTCGACATGCTGGGTTTCACCGCCAAAAGTAAGAACCCACCGGGTGGCATAATACGCCGAGTTGCTGATAGCAACGTGCCCAATGGTGTGCTTGAAGAATCAGCCTTCTTTGGCGCATTGATCCCACTGTTCACACAAATCAGCCCCGAAGAAAACGAATTGTTGTTTCAAGCAGGCATGGAGCTTTACGCCAAATATGGTTACACCACGGCCCAAGAAGGCCGAACCATGTCTGACAGTGTCACCACCATGTACGACATCGCTCAGAAAAAGAAACTGCTGCTCGATGTGGTTGCCTATACCGACATTCAGCTTGGCACCGACATCATGAAACCACCGTACCTAAGCCAAAGCTACAACAATGGCTTTCGTGTGGGTGGCGTAAAGCTGACGTTAGATGGCTCACCACAAGGCAAAACGGCGTGGCTAACCAAGCCGTATTTGATCCCACCAGAAGGTCAAACTGCAGGTTACGCAGGCTACCCCATCATGTCTGATGAAGAGGCAGAGAAATACGTGGGCATGGCGATGAAGAACGGTTGGCAGTTGCTAACCCATGCCAATGGCGATGCCGCGATTGATCAGTACATTCAAGCGGTCGAAAAAGCGACACAGAAATACGGTGCTGGCGAGCGACGCTTCGTTTCTATTCACGCCCAAACAGCGCGAGAAGACCAAGTACAATCGTTTAAAGATCTCAACGTCATCCCTTCGTTTTTCCCCATGCATACCTTTTATTGGGGTGATTGGCATGCGCAATCGGTATTAGGCGATGAAAGAGCCGAGAACATATCACCAACAGGCTGGGCATTAGACCGCGACATGATATTCACATCACACCACGATGCTCCCGTCGCATTCCCCAATTCCATGCGCGTGTATTCCGCCACGGTAAACCGCATTACA
Source organism: Enterovibrio gelatinilyticus (assembly GCF_028683095.1). Taxonomy (GTDB): domain Bacteria; phylum Pseudomonadota; class Gammaproteobacteria; order Enterobacterales; family Vibrionaceae; genus Enterovibrio; species Enterovibrio gelatinilyticus. The sequence continues at coordinate 59,757 of NZ_JAJUBC010000023.1, forward strand.
CGAAGCGGTCGCATTCTGGGTAAAGACCAACGCGTGTCTTCGATGACCGCACTGAAAGCACAAACCATCTGGGCGGCGTATCAGCATTTTGAAGAAGACACCAAAGGCTCGATTGAAGTCGGTAAAGTCGCCGATTTGGTGCTGCTGTCTGACAACCCTCTGGAGATCAATCCTTTAGAACTTGCTGACATCACGGTGCTTTCAACCATTAAAGAGGGAGAAGTGATATACACCCAAGAGGCCGCCATTGCCGATAATAGTTGTTCGACATCGAGAAAATGTCAGGCACTCGCGACACACACCTTCATGATCGCGGGGTTGATCCCCCACATTCACTGATACGACATTGAACGACACTTCATTCAACGACGTCGCCAGCCGAAAAGGGAAATTCAGTTAGGCAGCAAAGCAAGCTGCCTAACTGTCTCGTTGCCAGTGGTACCTGATATTTAACCACCAATGCGCAATAAACCCTCCTACCCGCACCTTCTTGTTATTTCACTCATTTCTCTCACGTAATATTTGATGTTCTCTTTTCACTCAATGCGCACTTTGTTGCATTTTATCTACACTCACAGATAAGGAAGAAACAAACCGATTTTTCGTGGCGTATGTTCGCCACATTTACCATTTGGGATAGATATGCGCATTTTTTCTGCATCAACCGACAAGTCCGCTCCTCTGCAGCGCGCTTGGCACTTGCTTCTCAATATGTCGTCGTTCGTTTTTGCATTAGTGCTTATTTACTGTATCTATCGTCTCTTCCAAACCTACGACTGGGGGCATCCGTTTACCAAGTTCCTCTGTTTTAGCGGGCTGTTTGCACTGGTTCTCACGCTGTTCCGTCACCGAGAACAAACAGACGACGTGGGCAATCCCATCTTGATCCTCGAATCCCTGTTTGCGGCCTTGTTGCTGGCGCTAATTTTTGCGCGCATGGTGCCCGCCTATGGCGACTTCCTGTTTGCCGCACCAACGGTCGATATTGGCTACACCACAGAGCACGCCGCCAAACTGCTATTCATTCAGGGTGAAAACCCTTACCTAAGTCAGAGCATTAATATCCGACCAGAATTGGCACCGGAGCACCGCGGGTTTCACTACGGGCCGGGCATGATCTTAGGGTATGCTGCCGCCGCCTATTTCCCAGGCATTGGTTACAAGTTAACGAGCCTTGTGTTTCTCGCCATCACTGCCGTAGCGCTGTGTTCGTTAGTGGCAGGCTGTTTAGCATCAAGAAGCCAGAATGAAACCAACGACTGGCAAGTGCGGAGCGCCGTGTTGGCCTCGATGGTGTTGTTATTCTTGCCAGAGCGATTGTGGTACGAAGTGTTGCAAGTCGGCGCGAACGATATCTACCCCGTGGCACTGTTGCTGTTGGGCTTGGTGTGCGTTCAAAAAGAAAAGTGGTTGCTCGCGGGTGTGTTAATGGGGTTGTCATTCGCCACCAAGTTTTCCCCTGCCGCTTTCCTGCTCGCGATGTTTTTGCGCAAAGATATTCGGCTGAATTTTTTGATTGGTTGCGCCATTGGTGCATCACCCTTACTGATTTTCCTCGCGTGGGATCATCAAAGCATGATTGAGAACGTATTCATTCTGCGCTTTAGCCTGAATTTCGACTCCACTAGCCTCTACTCCATCACGCCAGACGTACTGCATGTGCTGTTCCCGCTCACCCAGCTTTGCGCCCTGCTCTACTTCTTGGTGCGTAACGCCACCCGAACCTTATCTGTTGAAGAAACGGTGGTGTGCTTTACCTTGCTGCTGATCATTATTGAAGTCACCTTTAAGGAGATTCACGCTAACCATTTGATTTGGTTTTATCCCCTGATCGCTTTTACGGTAGCACTGTACCGACACAAACTCTTTCCAACCAAATAGCGACAACGAGCAGCGACAAAGTACGCATGAAAAATCCCGTGGCGACGAAGCGTAATAACGTTTGCGTCGCCTTTCCTTCCTAATTGTTAAATTCGCGACAACCATTCCTATCGATTACTTCTTAAGCTTTCTTCAACGCAACCAAACGATTCGCGGCACGCAGCGTAGAAACATAGCCATTGTAGAATCAGGTCAAAATCAGACAGTAAGTGGTTAAAATGCCCCCGAAAGTGAATATATTTTCACTTAGGTACTGTGTTTAACGCGCACAATATGAGATAACGTCGCCCTTGCAGCCAATCTGCATACTCGGCGAAGGATGCCGACGTCACTCTTTTAGCTCCATATCCATAAAATCAAAGAACAATTTGCACTCATACATTAAGGAGGATGTTGAGGCTTAAGAGGCTTTATGAATCAATTAATTTCTGTTGGTGCGCTTGAATCATTTCTGATCGCCATTTTTGTGCTGTTCCTCGGCCACTTCATCAACGCACGAATCCCTGTACTTAAAAAATTCAACATCCCAGAGCCGATTGTCGGCGGTCTAGTCGTAGCAAGTGCCATTACTGTTTTGCACTTCAGAGGCATAGAACTCGACTTCCACTTACCCTTGCAACACACCTTTATGCTGATGTTTTTCGCCACGGTTGGCCTCGCCGCTAACTACACGCAACTCATCAAAGGCGGCGCAAAGGTCTTCATATTCCTGGGTGTCGCGTCGCTCTACATCATGATCCAAAATGGGATAGGTGTATCCTTAGCCACCGCCCTTGGCCTTGACCCATTAATGGGGCTAATAGCCGGTTCAATAACGCTCTCAGGCGGCCACGGCACAGGTGCAGCGTGGGCACAAACCTTCCAAGATGTTTACGGCATGAACAACGTGCTGGAAATCGCGATGGCATCTGCCACCTTCGGTTTGATCATGGGCGGTATTATCGGCAGCCCTGTCGCACAGCGTTTGATTGATAAAAACAAACTGCAGTCGCAATACGGCACAACAAACAAAACCCACGACCAATTCCCGGAACTCGTGACTTATAGCGAGAACGAAGAAGATAACGTCACGGCGAAGAAGGTGATCGAAACTCTGTTCATCTTGCTTATCTGCGTGACTGGCGCAAAGTACCTAGAACAATGGGTAAGCAGCTTCGACATCAAATGGCTGATGATCCCAGATTTCGTGTATGCGCTGTTCATCGGCGTGGTGATCACCAACTTCGTTGAAGTGAGCAAAGCACAGAAACTGGACGTGGAAACCGTCGATATTCTCGGTACTGTGTCCCTCGCGCTGTTCCTCGCCATGGCGTTGATGAGCTTAAAACTGTGGAACATTCTTGATCTGGCGGTGCCTTTCCTCATCATCTTGATTGTGCAATCTATGATGCTGGCGGCATTCACCTACTTTGTGACTTACCGCGTAATGGGGCGTAACTACGACGCTGCCGTTATCGCCAGCGGTCACTGTGGCTTTGGCCTAGGCGCAACCCCAACGGCAGTCATGAATATGGGCTCCGTGGTCAACCGCTTCGGCCCCTCACCACAAGCCTTCATGGTAGTACCGATTGTTGGCGCGTTCTTCATTGATATCGTTAACCTGATCATCTTACAAACCACGTTGACCATCATTGGCTAATGTTTCTTATTGCCGCTCTCTCTAGTTGGGAGAGCGGTGATAATCTGCTGTTCACTTCTTTTTTCGAAAATACTCTTCCACAAACTGTTTCATGACCGCCTCAAATTACAACTTCTACATGCAACACACTGCGGGGACACACACCTTAAAATGTCCCATTAGTTCCTCGTTCCATAGAAGCCACCGCCGCCTTGCTAGAATAGGATTGGGCAATCCCTCGTTACTCTGACAGATTGACTTCCTCGGCCGCTCGCTCATTTGCAAACTCAATCCGGCACTGTCCAATCATATTTTCCAGCGACTGTACCGAAAGGCTGGGGTTCCATTGGAGTATGCGGTATCTCACGTCAACTGGTTGTGCCAAATGCGTTTGAATGATTTGAGAGCAACTCATAAGTACCAACCTCTCCAAGCGTTTTACTACCTGAGTTGCGCCTTCAAAATCCGTTCCTGGCAGGATAACGCCAAACTCATCAGAGCTTAAATGTCCAACAAAGTCCCGAGGACGCAATAGACCAAGGCGCATACAGCGGGTAATTCGACGTAAAATCTTCACCGTCGCCGTGTGCCCGTAAGTCATTCTATATAAGCGCAATGAATCTACGCTAAGTACGATAATGTGCAATGGAGACTTATCACGATTCGCAGCAGCCACTTCTTTCATTAGCGACAGAGAAAAACACTTCTCGTTTTGTAACCCCGTTGTTGCATCAATCAGAGCAACGGTTCCCAACTCTTCGTTCAAGGTATAGTTCTTATAAATATGCTTTATAGCCGCTCGATACCAGTGCGTAAGGGTCTGCTGAAGCGTAAAGCTCAGGATAAGTCCTGTGAGAAGAAGCAAGATGTCGATTTTGAAAATATCGGCAAAGTACTCCGTCGGCATAAATAATACACTTCCCAAAATTCCACCAACAAGACCTAAGCCAAGGCCGAGGTAGAGTGCCGGCGGGTAGCTAAAAAATGCAGAAATTGTAGAGACGGAAAAGATAACGCCGAAGATGAAGTAGGAAAGGCTACCGCCTGAAAACTGCAATAAAATGGCGATAACGAGCCACGCTAAAGTACTGAGTACTGCCGTGATCATAGCGGCGTTTTGCCATGTCACGATGTCGGCATGCGTTACTACCCATACACCGTAACCAAGGAAAAACAGGGTCGAAAGGGCAACAATGATAACGATGAATACATCATCTGCACTGTGAATCCACACATATTCACCGCTAACAATAAGCGCAAGTGTAATGAGCGATAGCAGAAGCCTCTTCCATCCCTGTTCCTGTTGATTACGGTTTTGTCGGTCAATATAAGTATCGCTGCTAAAGCGTTCTTCTTTACTCGGGATCATCTAAAAGTGCAGCACAAAAGAATAAGGTTTACAGAATAAAGCGACCCAATCTGTATTCACTTAAATGATTTATGCGATAAATGTGTGAAGCACCCATGAAACCTTTTATTTAGTGGCACTAACCATAGAGAAACGAACGACGTACACAGCGTGAAACACAGTGATAGTAAGGGACTTCGGCACTGATAATGATAGCTAACCGGACACACACCTTTATATGGCAGAAAACCACCTCAGTTATCTTTCTACCATTGAGCCCAATAACACCCCCTCCCTTGGTTTAGATCAGGAACGTAGAAAAACTCGCTGAAATCACACAAGTGCTTAGTTTAAAACTCATTCAGCGAAAACCATTGCTGCAAAGCTTCTGCTGTGGTTTTGATGACTTCGTTTTTGCGGTCTGTTTTGCGGCTAATAATAAACCAAGTGAGAGGCAGCCCTTGCTTGGTGACAGAAACCGGTGCCACCAGCGCTTGTTTGATAGAGCGTTTGAGCGCCCAACGGGAAAGAATACTCACACCCAAATCAACAGCGATCATTTCTACAATGGCATCGGTCATTTCCACCACTTGCATGTGTGGCAGGCGAATACCGGAAGGACGAATAAAGCGTTCATATTCAAAGCCGGGAAGCGCATCCAAACTGTATGTTAGGTATTCGACATCCACCAAATCCTGCGCCTCTATCCAAGGTTTAGCTGTAAGCGGATGATTTGGGTGAGTTACCAGCACCAATTCATCTTGCATTAGGGTCTTGCAGTCCAGTGCCGGATTCTCTGAACGCGCGGGAGAAATAACGATATCGCTTTTTCCCGTTATCAAGGTGGCTTCGGCATCGCGTGTGGCGGCAGCAACAAAATCTATCTGGATCTTTTCTCTGCTAAACGCAAGCGATTTAAGAAAACCCGGCACCCAGTGGTAAGCGGAATATTCAGCAATCCCTATTCGGACTAGATGGCTGGCATTGGCAGCAGTGCGTTCAAATTCGTCTTCGGCGCGCGATAACTCGGGCAACATCGATGAGGCGGTTTGAATCAACGCTTGTCCGGCTGGCGTGGGTTTGAGTCTTCTTCCGTCACGCTCGAATATCGCACTTCCCAAACGACGCTCAGCTTCGGCAAGGCGATGGCTCATTGCGGGTTGGGTAACGCCAATGGCATCTGCCGCAGCGCCCAAACTGCCATATTTCCCAATCGCATCAAGCAACTGCCAGTGACGGATATCCAGCCTCATACATGCATCCTTTTTATGTATATATAGAGTTATTCATTAATCATTCTACATAAACATAGCTAGTATTCTCCCGTCGTTATTTAAAAAGTGGTAGGGAGACGTTTCATGGGCATGTGGATGGTGCTGGCAGCTGCATTGGGTTTCAGTTCGAACCCTTTGCTGGCGCAGTTGTTGCTGAGTCAAGGATTCTCGCCGGACTCCATCACTCTGTACCGTTTTGCTATTCCGACACTCGTGATGCTGCTTTTACTGAAAAAACGTCCGGTATTGGATGGTGAATTTCTGCGTTTTATCGCAGTGGGTGGCCTATCGGCACTTGGTATGTTGGCGTTTATGTCGAGTTTAACCAATCTTGAGCCGAACGCCGTGATCCTGACCTATTACGCCTACCCTATGTTCGCCATTCTGATTGGCTGGCTTTGTTTCAATAAAACAATGAGCCGCAACCGAATGATTGCCGCGATGCTCATTGCTATCGCGGTCGGCATTATGCAGGAATCTCAAGATTTTGGTGCTTCTTGGCTCGATTTTATGGTTTGTCTTGCGGCTCCTGTGTCGTTCGCCGTTGTGATCAATATGTTCTCGCTGCCGCAGAAAACCCAAGATGCAACTGCCCGTATGTTTGCGGCATTGTTGGGTCACATGGTGATTCTTGTCCCTATCACGTTGCTCAGCAGCAATACGCTTTCGATGCCAACATCCTTTGACCAGCTCTGGCTGATTCTGGCGCTGGGTGTGTTTTCCGCCGCCTTGCCCCAATACCTGTTTTCACGTGGGGCGCAATTAGCAGACATGGAACAAACCACCATGATCAGCAGTTGTGAGGTGGTATTTGCGCTGGGATTAGCGTGGATCTTTTTAGGTGATGAGATGAATCAAAGTGATGTGATGACCACTGCCCTGATTTTGTTGGCGGGTTTAATCCGCTATGAGGGTATACCTCAGCCGGAGAGGGCAACAGATACACATGCTTAAGCGAAGAACGCAAAAGACCGCCGTTAGCCTATTTGTTTACCACGCGGTAATTCCCACGCTCTGTCGTTCTTCTCGAAGCCAACTTTAGGATAATACTCGCTCGCGGCGGGCGCAGAAATCAGGAACAGTTTGCAGTGATGCCCGAGTTGATCATTCGTTAATTGCATCAGCTTTTTGCCAATACCCAACCCTTGATACGCATCCTTGACCGCCAAGTCAGAGAGGTAGCAAGCATAGTGAAAATCAGTGATCGAGCGAGACACCCCCACCAGCGCATCACCATCCCATGCTGTTACTGTTAAATCCGCATTTTTCACCATACCTTCCATTGTTTCCACATCATCAAGCGGACGACGAGCGCCAAGGCTTGAATGCGCAAGCACGTCAATGAATTCAGCAGCAGTAATCGCACGGTTTACTTCATAGGTGATTGTCATTGATCTTCCCTCTCTTCTCGTCCTGTCTGCTTTTGCTTGTTTCAGCGTGGTGGTTTACGCGTAGTGGTTTACACATGGTTTCTTAACCAACACCTTCCCTATCACTAAAACGATTACATACTTATCATACCCGTCCGTCTCCCACTCGAATCCATTGTTCAACGCGGATCACATATAGAACTTAAATCTGTGGCTTAAATGCTTAGGAATGGAAGTCTTACGGACTTCTTACAGTGCTAAATTGACCCTGCATGTGCTTTGTTCTGCGAAAGTGTTAATTTGAAGACCGTGGTGGCTTGCTCTCCGCTTTCACACCCACAGTCATTAACGAGTGCGCAACACACATCTCCCCTTCTGATAGCGTATTTATTCTGACGCATCATTGCGAGCCACATCAATAGATTGATCAAAATCATAAATCTCTTCAAAGGGCGGATTTCTACCTTTTTTGGGGAGATTTGTACCTTTTGACCACTTTATTAATAAAGGAAATTGAGCACGAATTTACAGTGTGGATTTCCTCAATGATCAGCAACAAATGGCTAGAACTCTATCAATACATTCAAAAGCACATTGAAATGCTCCCTGCGGAGAGCGATATCGTTGAGTTGCTGAATGATAGAGTGATGTTCCTCAGCGCACAGTTCGTCAATGACGTGTCAGCGAAAAATAAGAATCAACAAGATTGGCTTGAGCACGAAGCGTTTACGCTTGTGATGAGCAACGTTGTTCAACAACTGTCTTTGACGAAACCTCTCATCACCTTTTTGTTTGAAACCCTGATGGCTGCGCAACTTTGTCAGCTTGCAATGGTTACCATCAATGCGCACAAATCCCTGCTTACTGATGATGACTATACGTGCAAATGCGCCTTGGCTTATCAACAGCTCGGTGAGTACGACTTGGCCAAAACTGCCTTTGAAGAATCCCTTTCTTTGAACGCTGAGAATGCCATGACCCTTTGTCATCTTGGCTTTAATTACCTGTTCCAAGGACAAACTCAGGAAGCCATTCATTACTTTGAGCAAAGCACGAAAATCGCGCCTGATTTCGTTGGTGGTTACCAAAACCTTGCAGGTGTCTATTACCAAAATGGTGACTTTGCCTTAGCCGCGCAAAATGCCGAACTGGCGTTCAGCAAAGATACCTCGCTCGTTTCTACCTATATCACGGCCATCAGCAGTTACATCGCATTGGGTGAAAAAGCGAAGGCCGATGAATGGGTGAATGCGGCGTTTGAACATAACGTTTCGTCCATCGAGTTAGTCAGATTGGCGGGTATCGCCGCGCATCAAAGTGGTCGTTTGGAAGAAGCTTTAGAAGCACTGAATCACTATTTGGCACATAAGCCAGAAAGCTTTGATGTGTTGAACATTCGTGCACATGTAAAAGCGGACCTTAAGCTCTATGCCCAATTAGAAGAAGACATTGTTCAGCTTCGCGTCTTCGAACCGAACGATGAGTGGTCACTGGAGCAGTTGTTCTTGTGTTACTTCCACACCGAACGATGGAACGAGGCGCAGGCAGTCATGGTGCAACTCAACCGTCTTGCACCCCGTTACAAAATTACTTACCGCGATGAACTCAACACGATCAAGAAAAAGCTGAGCATCGACGTTCTCGAATTATCCTAACTATCTGGAGCAAATGTGAATACGCAAAATCATGACGGCGTTAAGAGCAATTCACGCCGTGATTTTCTGAAGCTGGGCGGTGTTGCCGCAGCAACCGTTACGGTTGGTGCAGCGGCGGGTGCCGGCTTCGTTTTGGGTCGCGACCCTGATGCGAACGTGGGCTGGGGCCGTACTGAGTCTGGTCACGACATGTTCTTCAACCGTGAACCGTTTCGTGTAGATGTTGCACCAACCATGGAAGTGGCGGGCAAATTGGAACGCCCAGAGTGGAGTGATTTCCTTTTCCACCGTACCCGTGTGTTTGCTGCTGAAATGAAAAAAGGCTGGGTGCCAACCAATGATTGGCGCGATATTCCCGACGCGCGAGTGCGTGACTACTACTCACGTTACCCAGAGCGTTGGGCTGACATGCGCCAATCGTTTGAAGAAAAAGCAGAGCACACCGCGAATTTTGAAAGCCACCGTTCCCGCTTTGCACTTGGCTGGGCGTATTCCGCAGCATACATGCGCGGCAACATGAGCAACTTCCCGCCTAGGCCAGAAGGTCACCCAGACGTGGTGGATTTCCAGTGGGTTAAACGTGCTAAACAAGAATTTAAATCGCCAGCGCATGCCTCTGAACTCATCAAGAAGATGGCGTTTAAATTCGGCATGAGTATTGTTGGCATCACCAAGATGGACCCGAACTTTGTGTTTAAAAACACCATGCGCGGTATGCCTGATTGGGATGAAAGCATTCCTAAGCACTGGAAGAATGTCATCATTTTCGGTACCCCAATGAACTGGGATCCAATGTATGCCGCGATCGGTTACTCCACCTCTTACGATGGTTACTTCCGTGCGAAAAATGCCTCTGGTCTGATGGCAGCTTACCTTGGTGAGCTAGGTTATGCGGCTCGCCCGCAATGGCCAGGTTCTGATTACGAAATCGTTGTTCCACCACTGGCTATTAAAGCGGGTATGGGTGAAGCGGCGCGTAACGGTATTCTTCTGACACCAGAGCTGGGTCCAAACATTCGTTTAGCGGCGGTGATCACTGAGCTGGATCTGGAAGCAGACAAGCCAATCGACACCAAAGTTAAGCACTTCTGTGAAGAATGTAAGATCTGTGCGGACTCTTGCCCGAGCGAATCTATCAGCAAGGCCGACAAACCTGATGCAGTGGTTCGTGGCTACCGTAAATTCGAATTTAACCAAGACAGTTGCTGGACTATGTGGCGTCAAGGCCCGACGGAAACCGCAATGGGTTGTCGTGTGTGTATTGCGGTTTGCCCTTACACCCGTAAGAACAACTGGATCCACGCACTGGTGAAAGAAGCGGATCCGCGTGACCCAACGGGTATGACACGTAAAACACTGCTCGCGATGCAGCATAACTTCTTCTACTACCCAGAAGCCGAAGCGTATCACGGTGATTGGAATGGCGGTCGCTTTGCTGGTTATCACCAACCGCCAGAGTGGATGCGCAGCGAGAACTACCTCAAGGTCGAGAAAACTTGGGAATACGACGGCAACTGGGAGGGTTTCTAATGTTTCCACAATCTACAGTACTGGACCCTCTGTTCTGGATGGCATTCGGTGCGCTTCAAGTGCTGGTGTTTGCTGGTGCGAATCAATGGGCTAAACAGTTCGACCTAGGCATGAACTGGTGGAAGTGGGGCTTGGTCGGCGGCTGGTGGGCATCCATTGTCCTGACCGTTGCAGGTGCCTTTACGCTACTGGGCGAAAACGAAGGCCTTGCTGGTTGGTACTTCCTTGGATTTGCTGGCACTGCGCTGATCATTGCAGGTGCCGTGATCTTGCGTCTGTTGTTTGCATTGAAACCAAAAGCAACGCTGTAACAGCGTGATTGTCTAACCCATACCCAAACAACCAGACTCTTAAACTTTCAGGGTGTTTGGGTAGCCAAATAGTAGGAACAGATCTTGGGCGTGTTCGATGAACTCGACAGCCTAAGATCTGCTTAGATCATGACGAATAAGAAACCCGCTAATCGAAATAAGAACCTTGAGAAGATATTGAGCGTCGCTTCCGTGATTGTTCTGATCTTGGCTTGGTTTCTGGGTGGGCTGCGCACCAACAATTCGCAGACACAATTTTTTGAAAGTATCACAAACAGCGGAGAGCAAATCGTACAGGTTAGCCCTCAGCTGTATAAAATCGTGCCACTCGGCGACAACGCCGATAAGTTGGACGCGCTTAAATGGATAAGCTTCGGCTCGGGCATTGGCTATGGTGGCTCGCTCACTATTGGTGGTGTGTTTATGCCCGATGGTGAAGTGCAAACTATCTCGCTACTTTCTTCCAAAGAAACCTCGTCTTACTTTGAAAAAGTGGTCGATGAGAAACTGCCAGAAGCCTTGCTGGAACAAAACATTCGAACAGCCTTGTACGTAGACGGTGTGTCGGGTGCAACTCTGACATCAGATGCTTATTCCGCTGCGCTGAATCAAGCTGCTGACCCAGTTCGACAGCAGCTATTTAGCTATCAACTGACTGAGAAAGCGTCGCCACTGTCCTATTTCAAATGGCTAGATGCAGCCGCGCTTCTGTTCTTTGTCGCCGCTGTATGGGTAAACAAAACTCGGTCACCGCATAAAGCGAAGATGAATGCAGTCTTGCTAGCGGGATCGACGTTGGTGTTCGGTTTCCACGCCGCCGCCTTGTATTCCGCCTCGACGATGGGTGGTTTGATTTTTGGCTCATGGCTGACTGGTGTCGCAAACTACACGCCGTTTATTCTGCTGGTACTGAGTATCGGCTACATCCTTTACTATAACCGCAATGTTTACTGCCAAAGTCTATGTCCTTTTGGAGCCATTCAGCAGTGTTTGGCAAAAGTGGGCAAAGCCAAAGCATCGCCTGTGCGTCATACCTTTTTTGTTTGGATGCCACGTGTACTTCTGATTGTTACCTTGTGTATGGGCGCATATTTCCGAAACCCTGCCGGTTTTGTGTATGAACCCTTTGGCATTGCTTTTGGCATGATTGGCGGCATGTACCTATTCGTATTGACGGTCATGATTTTATTAACCTCGTTGATCGTGCGTCGTCCATGGTGTCAGAGCTTGTGCCCAATTAACGCGATGACAGATTTCATTGTGTTCAATAAAAACTGGTTTAAGCAGACGCAAAACAAAGCGAAGAAAAAGAACCGTCAACCGCGTGTGGGCAAGGAAGGGACAGAATGAGACAGAAACTTTCGTTTGTTTTCTTTTGTGCGGCGACAGTGCTGATATTGCTGCAATTGATGTCTAACGTCATGGAACTGAGCGAGGAACAAAGTGAAAATCGCCTCATTCACACGGTGAGCCGCCAAATTGAAGTGAAAGCAGTAGATGTGGTTGAAAAGCCGGAAGTGGACTTCAAACAAATGGCGCAGGATATGCAGGAAGAAATGTACTGATTATCTCTGCATGAGTGACACCGAAAAACAACAATAAATATATCGGCACTTGGGATTACCTAAGTGCCTTTTGAGCTTTGCATGGTCGAAAAGAATATCCCCGTTGAACGCATGCGTTCAGAAGTCTCGTTGGTGAACCCAAACGGTTTCCGCATCTCTGAATTGTATGCCACAAGAGGCGTGGAAGATGTTTCCAGACCTCACCGTCTGAATTTCAGCGCCTTGGTTTACGTGACCGAAGGTGAAGGAGTTCACTACGTTGATCACCAAATGTATGTGCTGAAACCGGGCACATTGATCACGATTGGACGAAATCAAATCCATGGCTTCGCACAATCGCGCACCGTTAATGGCTTCGTGATCCCCTTTAATTGTTCCTATCTATCCAATGGGCCGGATGATCCGCATGTCGATCTGATGCTGGATGCGATTACACACATCAACCGTATTCCCAATGTCGGAGAAAATGTCGATACACTCATTAAGCTCCTTGCTGAAGAGTTTGAGTCGACATCTGAATTTAAAGCTGAGGTCATTCGTGGCTTGCTAAGAGCAGTATTGCTTAAATGTGTCGTGCCAGAATATTTAGCGATGCAAAGTTTGCCAATGACGACCAACACGCATACGGATTTTATTCGTCTAAAACAGTATATCGAAGCAAACTTTGCAGAAAGGCCGTCGACCACTGACATCGCCCTTGTGTTAGGAAAAAGCGTTAAACAACTGGATAAACTTGCCCGTTCAAACACAGGCGACAGCGTGAAAGACTTGGTGGACGATCGCGTGCTGGTGGAAGTGAAGCGTTTACTGGCGTTTAGCCAATATTCCATCGCTGATATTGCAGCAAAGTTGGGCTTCAATGAAGCCACCAACATGACGAAGTTCTTCAAACGGCACACGGAAATCAGCCCTAAAGACTTTAGGCAGCTATGTCGTATGGGGCTGTGTAATAGGTAGATACACCGGTTCGCAGGTTCGCGTTACTTACCGCATATCAATCTTGAATAGAGAACGAAAAGAACAAGGGTACTCCATAAAATTCGTTACCCTTGCCTAGGCGCTATTGCTCGACTCTAAACATCTGAACCTTGTTGTCTAAATCGTTCATTTTCTGACTATAGTGTCCAAGCTTATTCTGAATAATCGCTGACCCTTCACGGGATTTCATTGCAATAGCAACCAATTGTTCCAGCTCAGTTGACACACTCAATACCGTCAGCGCCTGCTGTCTTGCTGCCTCTGTGATGCTGGCATTTTTTTCAGCCATTTCACTGATGTTGGTGCCTAACGTTTGCAAAGAGTCTTTCGCACCTTCAACAGACTGCTGAGTTTGATAGCTTACGTCTCGACTCTGCTGCATATTCGAAAATGAAGCTTCTGTGTTGTTTCGAATTTCATCAAGCATTGTCGCAATTTGCTCGGTTGATACCTTACTTCGCTGTGCCAACGTTCTCACTTCATCAGCAACAACCGCGAAGCCTCGACCCAAGTCGCCCGCTCGTGCCGCTTCGATTGCCGCATTAAGTGCCAATAAATTGGTTTGCTCCGAGATTCCATTAATACTTTCAAGAATCTCCTTCACATTCATCGTCTGCTGTTCGAGCTCTTGCATCATCAGGAACGTCGTATCAATACTGCCAATGAGTTTTGCCATCGTAGCAACAGATTGCTCACCATTTGACACCGCTTCTCCCGTTACATCCTGAGCAGAATGGGTCGTCTCTTCTACATCAACGGCAAATCTAGCAACTTCATCACTACTCTGTGACATTTCTACCATTGCTGCCGCGAGGCTGTCACAACGTGACGAAGTATCGTGACTCGATTGAACATCTTCTTTGGTAAGCTTCATCACCTCCTCAAGCGTGGCATGTGATTCTTTTGAAATCTCAGTGACCGACGTTAATATGACGCGAATACTCGAAACAAAGGTATCAAAGTGTTTCTCGATATCGCCAAACTCGTCGTCAAACCCGCTGTAAATTTCTTGCGAGATATCTTTGGTGCTTGCCATGTCTTCCATGTGTCGGCCCAATGAGTGAACACGACGATTGATATCTTTTACCGTAAAAATCGAAAGTAAGAGCAATGGAGCAAAAACCGCACCTACCATTACCATTGAAATCACGCTCATCATTTCTACGCGCCCAGTTGCCTCTCGCACGTAGTTCATCATGTTTTCAATAACCTGATTTTTTAGCTTATTGACGGCCACAATGCGTTTCGTCGCCATTGGAAACCATTCTTTCGCAGTAGGTCCGCTGATCTTATCTAAATTCTCACGCTGACTTAGAAATTGAGATTCAATCGTTGATAGTTCATTCCACAAAGGCGCATTTTCTAGTTGCGTAAATGCCGATAACAACTCCCCGCTTAGAACGGTACTCGTACTGTGCGCCTCATAGTTAAAATCGCTAATGTAACTCTCAATATTGGCGTACATTCTTAGGTCAGTGCTTCCGCGTGCAAAAACACCATTTAACGCCCCTCGAGATTGACCGGCCTTCTCTTTCATTTTGATCAACGAAAGAAGCCCAAGCAGTTGTTGTGAAATGATAGGGTCTGAAGATTGGGCGATGATGGCTGAAGCACCTAAAATTGCGTAGCGATTTAGTGTCGAATAATAGTTAAATGGTGAATCGACAATTTCTAAGCGATCAACTTGCGAGCGAATAGATTGTGTCTGTCTAAATTGCGTATTCAAATCGCTCGAAATGGTATTCCAAATTGCAGCATCAATATATTCGGGCGAGAAACTCAGTAAACCCATTTGTGCCGCATCGGCTTTAGGTCGATGATTTACTAATTTCTGAACTTGTTCTGCTTCTCCGTTTGACCCAATAACACCCGCCGTTAAACCGCGTTCGACAGCAAAGTTATGTGCCACATTGTCTAGAAGATTAAACAGCTCTACGACTTCAGCATTCTTGTGGTAATCGTCCACTGCAGCGCGAGAGTTCACAACCTCTCTTAGGCCAAGCAAAACCAGTAAAAAGAGAGGGATACCCGATATTATGATCAGCTTTTTGCTTAAGCGAATTGAACTTAGAAAGTGCAACATAGACAGATACCTAGCGTAGTATAAGACACTATTATCCTAGTAAGAAAATTGTCTATAACTTCATCTATTTACATGCTGAATATGGGGTCTGTGGCTACTATCTCAAATTTGCCAATAAACCAGATTACATGTCTCGAAATCAAATTAATTCCCTTGTTTTTTGCGTGGTTATGAAACAGGCATTTCAAATGAACTTTTTGTCACAATTGTACGGAGCCATACCTTTTTGAGCGTAAGATTTGCACAAATAAATATCTATTCGATCACACTTAACGGAGATTGAAGGGTACGGTACGCGCATCTCATTGTTTGGATAAAGGATTTGAAAGGGATTCTTTAGAAGGTGGCACTACTCGCTACCTAGCAACGTTCGAGGACATTTCGCCGTCGGCCTTTGGTGCCAATCCAATTAAATCACAAAGATCAATTTGCAACTTTCTTGACGGAATCTGCCTTGGATGACGTTGAACCCAGCGTTCGCCACGCTTCATATTCTTCGCCGTTTATCCAAGTAACGCCGATGTGTTCTTCCCAGTGCTTAAAATCCGCACTGCGATAACGCTCCACCGCGCAGCCACCCGCGCCGAATGCCATTTGGCACACGCTAAGAATGAGGTATTCACCATCATGCCGAAGCGAAGCTCCATCTCCTTTCCAAGGACTACACGATGCCAATGGTCGTGAAGGAGCGCGGAATACGTCAATTTCAGAGGCGACGCCATCGAAGGCTTGTACCCGAGTAATCGAACATTTTCCCGCGTAAAACTCGTGATTACCGATAACCACATCAGGTTCGAGTGGTTGCCACCAAGGTATTGGCTTCGACACATCCATTTGGCGTTCGTTTTCTCGTTTATCACACCCTGTTAGCTGGCTGGTAGTCACGACCACAAAGACCGCAACTAGAAGCGGCATCAAAAAAACATATCGCGATGAAGAGGGAACGTTGCTCATCTGCTTACTTGCCTATCTGTTTGCCTTAGCGCCGCTCTCGATTTTTTTCGTTTTTAACGAAAACAATTTTGGCGTCATCGTTCGGTTAATGTCAAAGATGATATTCACTATGCTTCTTTCTGCTTCCCTCCTTCGGCTTCCCAGCGACAACCCTCATCGGCCTCCTTAGTTATATCCATTTCCTGCAGTGTTTGTCTTGATGTTCCGCCCGCCTCTTCATTTAAGTGTTATTTACAAAACAACGAGAGCACTTCTGTTGTTGCGACAATTGCTAACGCTTCAAGTACTTCACTGTGTCGCACTGAATGAAACACTCTGTGCCAATCGCTTCACGCCGCTCTTATATATTTCACCCTCAGTAGACGCAACACTTAGGCGACACACTAACAACGTATTGCTTTTTATAACAAAAATAGAAAAAAGAACGAGACATATAAATTCAGACTCTATTTGGCATGGTTGTTGCGAATAACACCTTCGACTCACGTCATTTGAACCCCTTAATTTTAAGGCACGTTTATTTATTGAAGGATACGTTTAATATGAATTTCAAACGGACGAGAAAATATTCACTCCCCATTTTCGGTGCACTGTTGGCACTTATGTTGTCACTTCCTAGTCAGGCGGGTATTCCAGGAATGCGCGGCTCTCAACACCTTGGTTTTACCGTGCCAAATGCACAAGAAGCGGTGGACTTTTTTGTCGATATCATTGGCTGCGAGGCATTTTACACTATCGGTCCTTTTGGTCCATTCGACGACGATTGGATGACCGATAATTTGAATGTGAATAAAAAGGCCGTGATCGATATCGCGCACCTCGTTCGCTGTGGTAACGGTGTTTCACTAGAGATCTTCGAGTATTCCTCGCCAGACCAAAATACCACAGGCCCGAAAAACAGTGACATTGGTGGTCACCACCTTGCCTTCTATGTTGATGATATGGATGCGGCAGTCAGCTATCTAGAAAGCAAGGGCGTGAAAATCCTCGCGAAGCCCCATACGTTTACGGATACAGGGATGGAAGGGCTAACTTGGGTCTATTTTATGGCGCCATGGGGCATGCAATTAGAAATTGTTAGCTACCCGTACGGCCAAGGCTATGAGAAATCGACAAAAAGCAGAATGTGGGATCCCCGCTATTAATTCACCATTATACCCAAACTACCTAAAGGTACAGAATTCAGGTTGTTTGGGTATATCACAAAGCGGCGGTGAATCAATTTACCTCCGCTTTTCCAAGGAACAACCCTATGACAGCGTTCAAACGAAAGAGAATAAATATAACCTGTAAACACATTGCCACTTCCATTTTGCTGATCTTTGTTCTTTTCCTCGTTAACGCTCAAAATGCCTATGCCCATTTCACACACTTTGAGCCTCGAATTATTCATGTTTCAGAAAAACATGGCGGCTTAGAACTTTTACTAAGGATGCCGCTCCCCTTACTGTTATTAGATAAAACATGGAGAGGCTCAGACTCACTTCAGAGTATTCCTTTCACTTATCAGAAAAAAACAGGCGAAGACACGCAATACATTGTTGATGTCAGCGCAATAGAAGAGCACTTTTCCGCTTTCAGTCAATTAGTTACTGATAACTATTCCCTCACACATACCAACCGCCCGCCCAGCGAACTTATCGTCACCGATATTCACATATTCAATAGTGACCAGCGGAAACCATTTAGCTCACTTGAGCATGCGGAGCATTCCTTTATCGGTGGCAATATCGTGGTGGATGCAGATGCCAGTAACTTATTTGAAAGCAGTATCGACGTGCGATTACTTGCCCCCACGGCTACTTTTGATGGCAGGTACAACATTGATAGCGAATTAGGAGTCCACCTGAATGCCATTGAAAAACTAGCAAATATCGTACAAGTACATTCGCAGCAAGGCACATCCAACACATACAGTTCTATTGGTCCATTGCACCTGAGCTTTGAACCGGAACAAAATCCACTCGGTGCATTTATCAATCATTTAGGTAATGGTGTACTTCATATCCTGATCGGCCTAGATCACGTGCTGTTTGTGCTTCTTATTGCTCTAGCGTCAACCTCTTGGTTGCAAACGCTAAAACGCGCAACAGCGTTTACCATTGGGCACTCAGTCACACTCGCTATGGGCCTTTACGGGCTGACACCCGCAGGTACTTGGTTTATTCCTGCGGTGGAGATACTGATAGCACTCACTATTCTTTACGCCGCTATTGCTGTGGTTACCAAACACCAAGAAATCTTTGGCTATATGGCAATTTCCTTTGTGGGCCTTATCCACGGTTTCGGCTTCTCTTTTATTCTCAATGAGTTGGTATCAGAGGCTGGAGGGTTGAATGTACTCGATCTTATTGCTTTCAATCTCGGCATCGAATTTGGGCAATTGATCATTTATGGCGTATTCGCCATCTTACTGCTCATAAATAGACGATTTGACCCGCTTCAACGACTGCAGCTCAACAAATGGCTACCGTTTGCCGCGATCCTTCTTTCGGTATTCTGGGTCTATGAACGCAGTGTCCAACTATTGACGTAAGTCGAGACCGATGAAATATGTGTCCCGTCCTAAATTTAGTTAATCCCTACGAGCTTTTTGTTTGTCGCACTTTTCGTCATACAGCCTAAAACACAGTGATTATGCTTAACGCATCAAACATGTCAGCAGGTCACACAATGACGCAATACACCGATTTTGCTCACAAGCATGCCCGCTTTCTCTACATGATTCGCGTCACCTTGGTGATGGGGTTTATGTTAATTATCGTCAGAGTTTTCGATGTTCCCTACGGATATTGGGCGTTAATCACTGCGGTCACCATACTCGGCGCAATACCTTTTGTCGGTGGTGTGCTTTCGAAAGCCAAGCAGCGAATATCTGGCACAGTCATGGGCGGATTACTTGGTATGGCGCTGTTTCTTATTCCACCTGACTATCATTGGACGCATCATATCGCCTTTTTTGTCTTACTCATTGCTGCTATGTATTTCACACAAGAACACTATGCTTATGCTGCGCTGATGGCCGCAGTGACCATTGTGGTTGTGGCGGGTGGCGGGCCTGCTGATTTTGAAGCAGCAGGATGGCGAATACTCAATGTGCTTTGGGCAGGTGTTCTCGCTGTGGTGGTCAGTGTATATGTTTTTCCTGCCAAAGCGACCGACCAGTTTCTGCTATTAGTTGAATCATTTCTGCACGAACTAAGCCACTACTATACACAGCACATTGAGTCAGCAAAGCAAGGCGCATTCGAACCTGCACATGCAGACAGGCTCAACGAATTGGTCGACAAGCAACAAAGTATTTTACCGCACGCGCTGAAAGAATCAGGCGTTCACACGCCTGCCCTCAACACCATCTTACTGATCGAAAAACGACTTTATGCGGAGCTTGAAGCGCTGATCAGCACCCAATGGGATGCACAGCAAGGGAAAGACGAAATCAGCGAACTGGATGGGCTGACAGACTCACAATATGCACTTGCAAAACAGTTTGATGCACTTGCGCTTCAAATCACCAATAAGAAGGTCACGGCAATACTTGAGCAAGACATTGGCATTCTCAATCTGGCTTCCAGCAACATCGCCCACCCCAAAGGCGACACCCGTGACATCAGCTACTTTGGCTATCTGTGGTTGAACCGTGAAATGGCGAGACAATTTGCACAATTAACCGTAGTTACCAAGAAAGTGTTTGCCTACCAATAATTGCATGAGCTAAGTGCGGCGACATTGCCATAGCACCTTTGGTGCGGTTATCCTTCCACACCCAATAAAGGTAGACTTATTGTTCTGAACACGTATGATCTCGGATAACGTTACATTAAAACAACCTAAGTGGTTGTTTAAAAATAAGATTTAGAATCTATTATGATCAGAGATACAACCCTCGCGCCTTACAGTAAATGGACAAAACCTTTTGTTTCAGAAGTCGCTGAGATCATTAACCTACTGAAAGACAACGGCTATGATGCGAATCAGCTAATGAGCGTGACTGGCCTACAGCCAAAGAACGTGAACGCATGGACAGCGCGTTATAAGAACGAACCTGACAACGTGTCATCGATTCCTTATCCGTGCTGGTGCTTTTTGTGCGCCCTTGCAGGTAAGCCAAATATTCAAAGTGACGGTGAAACGATTCAGGTCAACGTGCGAAGAGTGTTGTCTTACTTCAAACCAACCGCGTTTAGACCGAGCGACGTTTTTGTTTGCCCAACCAGCGAGCAATTTAGCAACCTAATCGATAACGAGAACTACGAAACACTAACGACCGAGAAGCTGTCTGAGGTTTTCCATTGGAATGCTAAGAACTTCGCGCATGGTATTTCACAAGGTTCGTTACCTTTCTTGAACTGGAGCCTGATCGTCATGACGCTCGGCATTGATATCCAGAAAATGATTCTGAAAAACCTCGAAGGCCCAGTCTTTATCGACTAACTTCGACGCTTGGCTCCGAAACTCAAATTCTGACGTCTAGATTCGGGGATCCAAGATTCAAAAAACTCAAAAGCCGCTGATTGAAGTGACCCCGTAAAGTTGGACATTTCTGTTAAGCGGCTTTTTTGCTGGCGGTATTTTGCGTCGGCCTTGAAAACCCTTGTTGTGTGTAGCGGGTTAGTACACTACTTCATGCCTGCACCGACTGTAGCTCGGACTTCTATGCCTGTTGGATCGAAACCTTCTAGGCAATATACATTTACGCCGAAATAGTCCGGCGTAACCCGCTTTCTATGAAAAGGATAAATACCACAGACCTTACAAAAGTAGTGTTCGGCTGTGTGTGTATGAAATTGATAAGTGTTTAGTGATTCAATGCCAGATGTGATGCGCATTGACGTTTCATGAACTTTGACCATAAGAGCGTTCTTCTTAACGCAAATTGAACAGTCGCAGGTCGTTAACTCTGGAAAATCCGAATCAATTTCGAATTGTACTGCCTGGCAGTGACAGGAGCCTTGAAAGGTTTTTTTGTGATTCATAGGTAATTTCCTGTTTCGGTGCCCAATATCCACATCTCGTTGCCGCTGGAAAACCAAGAAAATCGCCATCATCGACTGAGTTCGGAAGATGGTCGTTATCTTAAATTCAATAGTAAGAGACGAGGCTATGTGGGATGAATAACACTGCCAAATTTAGCTATTGAAGCCATAGTCGTTTGCTAGTGAATCCCATCAAAATCTCTTTTCTAAACAATGAGAAGAACACGCTTCGACCCTTTTGATCTAATGAATTTCGCCAAAAACAACATTCCAACGAAAGGAATGAACGATGCGCGATATTCAAATTCTACAAGATACTCTACAAAATCAGTGTCCCACTATTCATAAAAAACGGCTTCAGTCGCTGATACTTGCGACCCCATCCTCACTCGATGGGGCTGACCTCACGCTCACTAAACTCGGTCGCTCCCTTAACGTTATGACCACGGCTAAACGTTCCCGTGGCGCGATGTTGTCCAACGTGCGACGAACGACTCATGGTCTTCGTGGGCGTCACTCGACCGAGGTAGCCGAAAGGCGAACAGAATAAGGAGAATGGCGGGCATACATCCATCCGGAGCTCACCCGAGCAATTGACTTAATAAAGCAGCAACGGACTTGTCCAACACCCAAATAAAGCGTCGGCTGCGCGACACGCATTCTTATTTGTTATGTGTTTCACTCTAACTCACTCAAATCCAGCTTTTCAGCAAAAGAAATAGCAGATTCTTTATCAATGCCATTTATCGTAATCATTCGAGCAGTCTTATCACCAACTGCGTCAATTGTAACCTCGATATGTTTTGCGGAATTTTCACCAATGAGTTTCCGTTTTTCAAATATTTCCCACGCATCAATTTGAAACTCGTTACTTAACAGACTCTTCATATCATCCGATGACATGATTGGATCTGGAATCATCCCCTCGTAAATATCATCAAAATCTCTGATTTTTCCTTTTTTTACGAAGACATAGTGCTGGCTCATACTTGATTCTCGTAAGACACATAACGCATTAAACACCGGATTGGTGAAGTTGGCAGTTTTTTTAACAAAAAGGTGACAGCTTTACCAAGTCCACGTGCTTTGACTTGTTAGTACTTTTCACCACCAATTCTCGAAAGATCCTTATCTATGCGCTATGTTAAATGGCATAACCGCCAAGCCTGCTGATTGTAAATGCAACATACTCACCGATAACCTTAGGGTCGTGAGTATGTAAAACATCCTCCTCAATGAGAACCCCACAATCTACCATGACGGGATTTATTGAAATAATTTCTCCAAATGCTCTGTATTTCCAGCCTTGAATTTGTTCAAGACATTTTTTCTTTTCGGGATTCCCATGAAAAGTCGACTCCCAAGACTCTTCTTCGTCAAGCATATTTGAGAATTCAAATTCAAAGGCTTCTCCAAGCTTGGGCATCGTCTCAATATCAAGAGTCAGTTCATCCATAACACAGTACACGCAGCCGTCTATTTCAATGAACGCCTCAAGATATGTGCCTTCTGTAGAAAGTAACTTCGCTATCATATTTGCCATTTAACGCCTTGTTAACGCGCGAAAAACTAGCGTGCCATACGATTGAACGAAGCGAAAATGGCACGCGTTTTGAGTCACTTCCGAACAACTTTCCATGTACGCAATCAACCATTATTCCTTTACTATTAACTGCTTATGTATTCCATTCTCTATTTTGTAGCACAACCCTATAGCCATCAAGATCTTCAAACGTTTTACCTACAACGTCCCAGTAATCATTGTATGAAGTAACAACCTTAAAGCCTGCTTGCACCATTTGAGTACAGCACTTTTCCCAAACACTATCTTCAGAAAAGTAAAAAACCAAAAGGTTATCTTGTGTTGGGGCTGTACCAACAGTCGTCCCCTTATGGTGGGTAAACTCTAAGTGATAATTATGGTTTTCATGCCCGATGATTGAACCGTCAAAGCCATTGTGACCCTCAAAAGTTCCTAATAGTTTGAAACCTAGACCATTTACATACATTTCAGTAATAGCATCTAAGTTGTCCGTAGGTCTAGCAACCCTCATTTTCGCTGTTTCTGGTATCATCAAATATCCTTATTTTTCATCAAAACACATAACGTTTGCTAGCGAATCCCCACAAAATCTCTTTTCTAAACAATGAGAAGGACGCACATCGACCCTTTTGATCTAATAAATTTCGCCAAAAAACACATTCCACCAAATGGGATGAACGATGCGCGATATTCAAATTATACAAGATACTCTACAAAATCAGTGTCCCACTATTCATAAAAAACGGCTTCAGTCTCTGATACTTGCGACCCAATCCTCACTCGATGGGGCTACCTTACGCTCACTAAACTCGGTCGCTCCCTTAACGTTATGACCGCCGCGAAACATTCCCGTTACGCTATTTGTCCAACCTGCGAGGAACGACTAATGGTCTTCGTGGGCGTCACACGACCGAGGTAGCCGAAAGGCGAACAGAATAAGGAGGATGGCGGGCATTTAATCGAAGGAGAAAGCGCGGAAGAATAGACACACAGTGACGTAACCCGTTGAAGCTATGGAATGCCTAATAACTTCATGGCGCCCCTCGCCTGTTAATCAGTGGCGAACATCATCTATCCGGCGCTCACCCGAGCAATTGACTTAATAAAGCAGCAACGGACTTGTCCAACACCCAAATAAAGTGTCGGCTGCGCGACACGCATTCTTATTTGTTAGCTGCGTTTCAAAACTGGTAATACTTCAGCGGTTTCAGTATCTAGCATGTCTAAAACACTTTCAAAACCATGTATAGGAGACCAACCTAATTTCTCACGTGCGTACGACGAATCATATACGCGATCTAAGCTTTGAGGTAATTGCCAACTTCTATGTTGAAATGCTAGCGCGATTTCTGGGCACTTACGTTTGATAACAACCCCAGCTTCAGTATATAGAGCTTCACAATCAGAAAAATGAAAAGGTGTTGCACCTGAGATTATAAAACGATTAAAACCGCTTAAGCGCTTTTCCACAGCACATAAATGAGCATTTGCTACATCGCGAGCATCAATACCACGAGTCAGGCGAAATACAGCCATTAAATCCGCAGGCTCAGGAAAGCATCTCGACATTTGCAGCACAGTCACTGGAAGCTGAAACAGATTTGAAATTTCTTCTAGCTTAGTTTCGGCCGCAATTTTACTTTTATGATAAATCGACTTGGGTTGAGGGGTAACTTCCTCATCAATCCAACCTGCAATACTTTTAGGTGTCGAAGCATAGCCGTACAACGCGGTTGTACTGGTAAAAATAAAGTGCTTAACACCTGCGTTTACGCCAGCCAAAGCCAATTTCTCAGTTGCATCTACGTTTATAGATGTAAACTCTGAATCAGGTACTAAACCAACATGAGGAGCATGAAGAGCAGCTGTATGAACGATGACATCAATATTTTCAAGAACCCCATCAATCAAAGCGCTATCACGGATATCACCAATGTAATCGGCTGTTGAGCAAGGTGTTTTATCAATGCCGACTACGTCATGTGTTCGCATTAATTTAATATAGATTGCACGCCCGACCCTACCCGCAGAGCCTGTTACCAAAATTCTCATTACAACACCTTACTAATGATTAACCTCAAAGCAGCTAACGTCGCTTTAAAGGGCGAAAAACACTAGCTTCACTCAAAAATGCCACCTTAATCGCCATAATTAAATTTAACAAAATTTGCGGGTCGTTTTTTCGTCCGCCTTCAAAGCCCTTGTTATACGACTTAATCACCTGAACTTGAGACGCCAATGCTGTCTTTAGGACCACCGCCAAACTTACCTCCGCCTGGTTTGTTGTCATCATCTTGGTTTTTATGAAACAGCCAAAAGCCTATAGAGGCAATTAAAGGTAGAAGCCAAACGATTAAAATTTGAAGTGATTTCTGTATTGTATCGAGATCATCGCGCTTTGATATGGAAAACGAAACAATGGTATTGAGAAAAATCACTAACGCGATAAAAGCGTACCAATAATTCAATTCCAACCAGCCCCCATGCGATATAACGCTGTTATAGCAGCCACTTTCCAGTACTAAACCCGACTAGACCTATGTATTCACGAATCTTTCTAAGCGCTTCGAGATTGGCAAGGTGTCCCGTTCACGACTTGGTTATGTACCTATTTATCAAATGCAGATTTGTACAGCTCTAGACTTGTGTTAAGTGATTTTGTCAAATCGGAAATTTCTTTTAGCACAAGCCTCATATCTTCTTTTTCAGTCACTATATAAGCTTCAAACCAAAAGCTTAACGTGCTGCCAAGCTGAACTTTTTCACCAACAATAGGTGGTAAAGCGATGGTTCGTATTTGAACATTATCACCAGATCTTGATAGATCACGCACCCACCATGATAGATATTCTAATGCTTTTAAACCTGTCGCATCCTTTTGAATGGTGAACGCAACATTAATTAAAATTTCATTATTTAGGTTGCCTCCACTTCTTCTATACATTGATATTGGTAAGTCAGCATACTCCCCTGCAAAATAAATGGCATTCAGTTCAGCAATATCTTCCTTCGAATAGTGATGTTTTCCTACATCAGCACTGCTTATTCCTGGGATGTTTTCAAATGCATTTTTGAGATCTTTTACCTCTGAAGGCATACCGCTCGCGTAAGCAGCATTAACCATAAAGGTAAAAGTAATCATTACTAATCGAAAATTCAAAGCCTCTCCTTGGCA
>NZ_JAJUBC010000024.1 GCF_028683095.1 Enterovibrio gelatinilyticus
CTGAAATCATGCTTTCTAGCCCTTTTAACGCACGGAAGATCAAGGTGCGATGTGCCCAAGGGCACGCGAGGGAAACATACAAATGATAGCGACTAGGTTCTGCTTTAAAGCCACTTTCGCCGCTTGGTCCTGCTGAGCCATCTTGCGTTACCCAATTGCGAAAGCTGGTGGCTTTGCGAGTAAAACGTCCGTTGGTTTTCGATGTGTCATACCAATCGGTGCGCCATTTTCCATCCACTAATAAACCCATATCTCGCTTCCTTCGTCTCAACCTTCGATGGACAAACAATAATCAACCTCATGAAATGAATAAACAGCGATAAATTGAAATGATTGTTCTCCAAGCGAGAACGAAAGGCGTAATGGGCGACAAATGCGAGAAAGAAAGAGAAAAGAGAAAAGAGAAAAGAGAACAATTTTTACTGAGTCACGCGTACTTACAACAGTGAATGCAGGGCAATCCCTTGCCCAGTGACGTGAAACTTAAGCGATTTCCGAGCGCTCGAGAAGCACCATCACCTCAGTGTGATCGGTATGAGGAAACATATCGAACCACTGCAAACGTTTAACGGTATAGCATTGCAGAGCATCAAGGTCTGTTCGCAAGGTGTCAGGATTGCAGCTTGAATAAACAATGTGTTTGGGCGCCAACGCCGAAAGCTGTTCGGCCAATTCAGTGCCGAGGCCACGCCGCGGCGGATTCACCAAGACCAGATCAGGTGCTGAGTTTTGACGCTGTGAAAACTGGGTAGAATCTAACGCATCGAAGTCGAGGTTAGTGATCCCCATTTCATCCGCAGACCGTTTAGCGCTAGCGATGGCCTCGGGTTCGATTTCAATCCCTGTCACTGAATTCGTCACGTCAGCACAATGCAGGGCGAAGCCGCCTACACCACAGAAAAGATCCCACATACGCTCTGGCGCTATCTCTTTTACCCACTCACGCGCAGTGGCATAGAGTTGAGCAGCAACTTTAGGGTTAGTCTGGAAAAAGCTTTTCGGACGGATCACTAAAGGCACATGATTGAATCGTTCGATAAGGTGTTGTTCTTGTGTGAGAAAAATCTCTTCGTCACCTTCCAAACGTGCCATATGAACTGGCTGAATGTTTACCGTCACAACGCGAACCTTTGGAAACGATTGCTGTAAACGAGGTAGATTCGTTTCAAATCGCGCAATAGCCTCTTGGCTTCGCGTAACAAATCGCAGCATAAACTCACCGCTAATCGCCGCGCGAGTCAGTAAAATATACTTCAGCTCTCCTTTCTTCTTTGCTTTGTTGTAAGGCGAAATACCCGAGGTACGAATCCAATCACGCAGGTAATCCAACAATTCCTTCATGTCGTCTGTGTATAGAGGACAATGCGTCAGGCTTGCGGGTTCTCCGCTGGGCATCTCAATACCCAATACCGGCGCATGTGCAGCGCCCATCACCACCATTTTCGCTTTGTTACGACAAGCCACTTCATCGCTTAGCACGGGCGATAGCCACTGCTCCGGCAGACGTTGTTCAAACAAGGATTTTAACGCTTCGTCTTTTTGTTCAATCTGTTCTGTGTAAGGTATTTCTCTCAATGAACAGGAACGGCACGTATGCTGATCAAAGAATTTGCAACACATGGGGATCCACCACCGCCAGAAAAAACGCAAGTCTATGCTTCCTGAGAAAAATGACCAATCGCGTTATTTCTCGTTATCTAAAACGTTTTTTATCGTAGTAAAAGTCAGAAAATCACAGCAATAACAACGCAGAAAACGGCTTTTCACTTGAGGTTAAAGGCACAGATAAGGAATACTGAGCAAAATAGAAAAATCCTTGCTCACTAGCGACATAAGAGACGCACCCAATGAATATTGATTTAACCCAACTCGTCACAGAAAGTCGCAATGCCGCCAGTGCAAACATCGATACTTTATCGACATTAGACATGCTGACAGTGATCAATCAAGAAGATCAAAAAGTCGCTCTCGCAGTGGAAACGCAACTGCCCAACATCGCCCTTGCAGTCGATGCGATTACCCATGCCTTTGCCAATGGTGGTCGCTTAATTTACATGGGGGCAGGAACGTCAGGCCGTTTAGGTATTTTAGATGCCAGTGAATGCCCGCCAACCTATGGCACAAAACCAGAAATCGTCGTTGGACTTATCGCAGGAGGACACCCCGCGATATTAAAAGCGGTCGAAAATGCCGAAGATAACGCAGAACTTGGTCAGCGCAACCTTGAAGAATTAGCCTTAACACGCCACGACGTTGTCGTTGGCATTGCGGCAAGTGGGCGCACACCATATGTATTAGGCGGTATGCGCTACGCCAAATCAGTTGCTGCAACGGTCGTCGCCATTGCGTGCAATCCGCACTGCCCAATGGTTGATGAAGCGGATATCGCCATCACCCCAGTTGTTGGCCCTGAAGTGGTGACAGGTTCTTCACGCATGAAAGCAGGTACGGCGCAGAAACTGGTGTTGAATATGCTGACCAGCGGCGCAATGATTCGCAGTGGTAAGGTTTATGGCAACTTAATGGTGGATGTGGAAGCCACCAACGCCAAGCTCGTTCAGCGTCAGGTGAACATTGTCATTGAAGCAACCGGCGAGTCACCTCAAGCAGCCGAAGCAGCGCTCAATGCTTGCCATCGCCACTGCAAAACCGCCATTCTGATGTTACTGGCGGGGATTGATGCACAAGAAGCCAAAACAAGGCTTGAGCATCACAATGGTTTTATTCGCGCCGCATTAAACAACAGCTAGACGACAGCTAGCACTAAACAGGCACATGGCGTCATATCCTGCCCAATGCGCGACACATTGGGCTTTTTTATGCCTGTAAGAGAGCATTTTTCCATTTTTTTTTCACTTTCTTGCATCCAATTTTCTTTCTCCTCCGTCTCTTGTTCTAGGTCTAAACCACGTCACGATACAAAATTCAGACCCCAATATTGCAGTCATAAACCTTCTCTCCTAGGGCGTCATGCGCTTTTGCGAAGTCTTAGTCTTGGCTGTGGTATCACCGAATGGACAGACGGCACACACCAATGATTGCACAATGGCACGCCTCTTTATCTTTGGTTTAAAGACAAAAAAACACTCGATCACACCAGTGATGACGTAGAGAAAACGTTCAACATATCATTCAACAACAGGGGTAATCAGTGAGCGTCGAAAAACAACAACTAACATCGCTACTCTCACGCGTAGCGCTTAGAGACAGAGAAGCATTCGAAGCGCTTTATACCTTAACCAGTCCTCGGCTATTTAACCTATTAACTGCCATGGTGAAAGATGAACAACTAGCAGCAGATCTTCTTCAAGAGGGCTTCCTAAAACTCTGGTTTGACGATCGTCGTTACCCCGTCGAACATCCTTGGGCCTGGCTGTGCCAAAGCATGAGAAACCTCGCTATTGATGAACTACGGCAACGAAGACGACGACAAGGCGATAACCAGTCACCGTATGTGCTTTCGGATGTGCAATCTACCGCCATGAATGTATCAAGCCAATCAAAAGACCCCCAACGCCTCGATGTTTGCCTCGAGGCGTTGGCGTATGAAAAGCGCAATGCCATCGTACTCGCCTATCAACATGGCATGACACACCAAGAAATCGTAGAGCACATCAATTCGCCGCTGGGTACAGTAAAGTCATGGATCAGACGCGGACTACAGGAGTTGAAGCGATGCCTAACCGAATAACAGCAAAGCGCTATGCATCATTCGAAGTTCGCGACAGACTTGCTGCGCAATATGTGCTGGGTACGTTGCCTCCCCGAGTGCGTCGCCGGCTGGAGAACTTGATTCAACAAGACCCAACATGGTGGGAAAATATCGCCCATTGGCAGAAACACTTTAGCGGGTTAACACCGTCGATGGATGAACACCTTGAAGAGCAGCAGTTTTCGACTCCTCCCAGTAAGGTCTGGGATCGGATTTCAATGGCTCTGTTCCCTCAAACACATAGAAATGCGTCAAATTTCATCACTCGCAAACCTACACGCCAATGGCCCTTGTGGTTCATGCCTGTTGGTTTTACCTTTGCTTTAGTGTTGGGGCTATTGCTAAGACCTATCATTACTCCAGAGCAAAACACACCAATAAATGATACACCATCAATAACGTCAATTTCCCGCGTTCAGCCTGCCGCTTACTTCGCCATGATGTCATCGAAAGTCGAAGATAATCAATTTGCTCTAGTCGCGTATCAAGGCGCTAGAGCCGGAGAGTCCACACTCCGACTACAACGAAACCTGAGGGAAACAACATTGCCATCAGAGACCGCCATGGTATGGATGCGTGACAAATCGAGTGGGAAATTGCGAGAGGTGGGGACGTTACGGAGCATCAATGACACTCGATTCATGAGCCCAGAGGAATGGAAGGCTCTAAAAAATAGCTCAGAGCTACTCGTGACAGAAAACGGCGATCCTAACAGTCAGCTGCTGTATCAGGGTGATTGTGTCGAGTTGAGCAACTGGAATGCAATCTAAGCAAGTAGCTGGCAATAGTAAAACAACGCCACCGTAACCCTGATAACACAGAGGGCAGAGTAACGCGATTCACTCTGCCCTCACACAGTATTACATCACGCCTTGTCATGTAGGGGGACATTGCAGAGCACCATGTTGGTGCGGTGAAAGTCGGTAACTTGCACAATTTTGATGCACCTGATGTTTCCACATCGTTAAATAACGGTGCAATACATTCCCAAAAATAGCCTTTTCACCCCCATTGATATCATGATGTTATACGCCATGCGCACCTTCTTGGTGTTTCATTGCCCCCTTCTTGAGCAACTCGGCACGATTCGTGCTTAAACACCCTTTAGGAAAACACCGTTCTCAAGGAAGTAGAGGAAATCATTGTGGAAAATATTAGTAGCGCGATTCAAACGCTGACGGAAAGCGCGAACACGCTCTTTATCTTGATGGGTGCCATTATGGTACTTGCCATGCACGCAGGCTTTGCCTTTTTAGAAGTCGGTACGGTCAGGCATCGTAACCAAGTTAACGCACTGGTTAAAATCATGTCCGACTTCGGTTTCTCTGCGCTCGCATATTTTTTTATTGGCTACTGGGTAGCCTACGACACAACCTTTTTCAGCAGTGCAGAAACACTTTCAGCCAACAATGGCTACGAACTGGTTAAATTCTTCTTCTTGATGACGTTCGCCGCCGCGATTCCCGCCATTATTTCTGGTGGTGTCGCAGAGCGCGCAAAATTTACGCCGATGTTGATAGCAGCCGCAGCGATTGTCGCCTTTGTTTACCCATTCTTTGAAGGCCTGATTTGGAACGGTAACTTCGGTTTCCAAGATTGGCTAGAAGCCACATTTGGCGCGGCTTTCCATGATTTCGCTGGCTCGGTCGTCGTTCATGCAGTCGGTGGATGGATTGCACTCGCTGCCGTACTCATCCTTGGTGTGCGTAAAGGTCGCTACCGTGGCGAACGTTTGATTGCATTTGCACCTTCTAACATTCCTTTCCTTGCCCTCGGTGCATGGATTCTGACCATCGGCTGGTTTGGCTTTAACGTCATGTCAGCGCAAACGCTGGACGGCATCAGCGGTTTGGTCGCCGTGAACACCTTAATGGCAATGGTTGGTGGTATTGTTGCTTCACTCATCGTCGGTAAAAATGACCCAGGCTTCCTACATAATGGCCCTCTAGCCGGTCTGGTTGCTGTGTGTGCGGGTTCTGATCTTATGCACCCAATTGGTGCGTTATTCACGGGTGGTGTTGCGGGCGCATTGTTTGTCTGGTTGTTCACCTTGACACAAAACCGCTTCAAGATTGATGACGTGCTGGGTGTTTGGCCATTACACGGTGTGTGTGGCATGTGGGGTGGCCTAGCTGCTGGTATCTTCGGATTAGAAGCACTGGGCGGCCTTGGTGGCGTTAGCTTTATGTCTCAGCTCATTGGTACCATTGCAGGCGTTGTCATCGCTTTCGTCGGTGGTTGGATTGTTTACACCGCAGTTGATAAAACCGCAGGTATTCGTATGACAGAAGAAGACGAATACAACGGCGCAGATTTGGCAATTCACAAAATTGCTGCAACATCAGAAGACTAGTTACACGCTTTAAACACACCCATTGAAACATGATCAAAAAGCCCATCTCAGTATCTGAAATGGGCTTTTTTGTTTCAGGCGAATACTCGACAAGTTAAGCCAAGTTCAGTAGGTACTTGCTCTTGAAAGTCGCTGTGATGTGCGGTTAACCGTGTTATTTTGGCAAGAAATGAGATTGATAATATTTTGGCGTAACGGCGAGTTTCTTTTTAAATTGACGCTGAAAGTGTGCTTGATCCGCGAAGCCAAGTTGTAGCGCGACATCAGCAATATCATTGCCCGATTTCAGCATGACTTTGGCACGCTTAATTTTCTCATCCATCAAGTATGCATGCGGTGGCAAACCAAACTGACTTTTGAATGCTCTGAGCAGTTGATAACGACTCATACCCGCTTCTTGCGCCAAATCTTCGAGTTGATGGGTGTGGTCAATGTCATCTAACAGCTTCTCACGAATTTGCATCAATCGCGGCTGTTTTGTCATTCGACCTACCTGTTCTTGTCCCCATCTACCCAGCATGGCCTCGATGAAATCAAACAGGCACACTTGCGCTTGTAATGCACTCGAATCAGATTGTAATGCCTCGAACAAGGCTTGAAACCGTCGTTGAATATCGGGATGGCGCTCTACATCGTGCAAAAAAGGGGTGTAGTCTGATGTATCTCGTTGAAGCACGTCTCTTTGCACGTCACCCATTTTAAGCGTATCAACAAACAACATGCTGTAAGACCAAGTGCCTTCATGTGGATTACAGGCGTGCACATCGACCGGGTTGATCGTCACCACATCGCCTCGCCCAATTTGATGGCTATGTTGACGATTACGATAATTGGCCTGCCCTTGGTTAATGATGCCAAACGAAAACTCGTCATGAGAATGCGCTTCATAACAAGCATGGCTTTGGCTAGCGACTCTCAGTTCTACCCAAGGCAGCACGGTGCTTTGCTTGAAACTGGCACTGATGTCCTTTTTCATTGCTGTCCTTTTTTTGGTGAGAAGTTTGGTGAACAATTAAACACATGTTATCGCGAACGATTTTCCTTATGTCCATATCATTACCACAGAAACAGCCAACAACCCACCCATCACGCGATTAAAGTCACGTTGCTGTTTTGGATTCTCGAGACGCGTAGCGAGCACCGTCCCCAACGCTGCCCAAACACCGACACCCACCAAGCACAAAACCAATGACACACTCGTGAAAATCAGCAGATATAGCGCCTCATCGCCGCGCCCAACCACGAACAAACCGACACCAGACATGGCGACCAACCACGCTTTCGGATTGAGTAACTGTGTTAGCGACCCGGTCATCAATCCCGATCGTATTGATGATGAGGTTTTCATAGACGTTGTGGGCGCTGTGAAGATTTTGTACGCCAAGTAGAAAAGGTACGCACTTCCCCCCACTTGCATGACCCCTTCCAGTTTGGGTAGAACTTGCAACAAACCGTTCATCACGCTGCCCGAACAATACACCACAAATGCATAGGCCAACGACGCCCCCAAAACATGCTTTGCTGCCTCCAACATCCCCGAATTCGCTGCCGTACTGGTCGCTAGAATATTCACTGGGCCCGGTGTTACCGCACCGACGAAAGCAAAGGTCGCCATCGCCAAAATTACACTTTCCATATCGTACTCCTGTTTCGATTGAACCAGCGTATGGCAAATCAGCGTCTGGGTATTGAACGATATTGCAGCAGGTCAACGAGCACTTTTAACTTGTTGATCAACAAGGCTGATAAAAACCTTCTCATGATGCGTCAAATCTATTCGTTGAATCACATTCCAAAGGTGATTTGCGGATTATTCTGAGCGCTGTTAATTACGTGAATTGGTCGTATATGAATGCCCTCTTACTTGTTGGTTTAATTGTATTAAATGGACTTTTTGCGATGTCAGAAATTGCTCTGGTCGCATCAAAAACCAGTCGCCTCAAAAAGCTTGCCGTAAACAGTAAAGCAGCGGCGGTTGCTCTCGTGCTGAAAGAAAATCCAAACACCTTCCTCTCTACCATTCAAATCGGTATTACCGTGATCGGCTTACTTAGCGGTATCGTCGGTGAAGCCACGTTATCGGTGCCGTTTGCTGAACTGATGGTTCAAAACGGCATGGATGCAGAAACCGCCAACGTGTTATCGACGGCGTGTGTGGTGGTGGGAATTACCTATTTCGCGATTGTAGTGGGTGAGTTGGTGCCAAAACGCATCGCGCAATCTAACGCCGAAACCATCGCTATCGTGGTTGCGTTCCCAATCCATTGGATATCTATTATCACGCGTCCTTTTGTAGTGGCACTGAGCGCCTCAACACAGATGCTACTTAAACTGCTTAGAGTCGACCAAAACAACGATGACCTCGTCACGGAAGATGATATTCAAGCCATCGTCAATGAAGGCTCAGAGTCCGGTGCTATCGAGCCGCGAGAGCAAGTGATGATTCAGAATATTCTTCACCTTAATGACCGACTCGTAGGCTCTTTGATGACACCACGACGTAACATCGACTTCCTCGATATCGATCAACCGATCACTCAGATACTTAAGCGAATACGCAGTACCAAGCACAGTGTATTTCCTGTGTGCCAAGGTAACCTAGACAGCGTAATCGGTACGGTATCAGCCAAAATGCTACTGAGTACAGCCAACGAGCTATCAACCATCACGATTGGCAAACTTCTCAAACAGCCTTTATATGTTCCCGAGTCTATGAAGGGACTCACCTTACTCAATCACTTACAAATGCATAGTGCAGAAATGGCCTTCATTGTTGATGAATATGGCGACATCCAAGGTCTCGTGACTCACTATGATTTACTAGAAGCTATCGCTGGCGAACTGTCTTTGTCCCCTCAAGAACAGTGGGCTAAAGCGCTGCCTGAAGGTGGCTGGGTGATGGATGCGCTGATCCCTATCAGTGAATTCAAAAGCAAGTTCAATGTGCCACGCGTAAACGGGGAGGAGGAGGAAGGCTTTCAAACCCTCAACGGCATGTTAACGTGGCGAGCTGGGCGTCTTCCTGTTGAAGGTGAGATCATTCATCACGATCGATGGGTGTTCGAGGTTTTGCTAATCAACCACAACCGAATTGCACGCGTAAAAGTCTCTGAGAACATCCAAATTGACGAAGCAGTTAGCTAAATAGGCAAAAAAGGTCAGGATAAAAAAGAGCCCGGCACCCAAGGAGGAAATGCCGGGTATGGATAACAGAACCGAATGAAAAATACTGTTATCAAAGGAGTGTATTCACGCTAATGCCAACTCGAAAGGCCCTCGCGCAGATGATCACGACAACAAAACAAAGTGTCCGTTAGCATCAGAAAAATGAAGCTTGTTGGCGTGGAACTGGAGACCAAGGTGATCGCCCGCTCCCACTTCACTTTCAACAGCGGTGCGAACAATCACTTTGCCCAAATCATCGCAATCAACAACTACATAGATATCTGCACCTAGGTATTCAGTCACATCAATAATGCCTTGTCATTTTATCCACCGGCGAGCTTGCCCGAGTTGTTAGGTGAAGCGGTTGACGTGTTTGCTGTTTAAAGAAGTCAAAACGAGTAGCTAAATAAAAAAAAGACCAGCAACATGCTGATCTTTTCGTTTTAAGATAAAGGCATTTAGAATGCTACAGCTTACGCCCTAGCCTTTTTTCAACCTGCTTCTTTTCCCATTCTGGGCCAAAGAAATTGAACACTTCAAACGCGCTTAAACCATGGGAAACAATGCCAATACCCCAACCTAACGCTGGCCACCACGCCCAAATGTACTCAGGGCTGGTCATGTAGTTCAAAATGAACAACCCTGTAATGACAGCGGCATAGGTGATCAAGTGCGAGTAAAAACCTTTGATTTCTCGAACTTGGTTAAGAATTTGTGTTTCTTCTTCCGTAATTTTAACGTCTGCAGTCATGTCGGGCTCCGGTATTTTTTGAAGGTCAGATACTTGAAGTTCAAAAACAGCAGCCAAAGATTTCAATGATTCCAGTCCCGGTTTATCACCGCGCTCAATCCGTTGAATGGTACGAACACTTAACCCACTCATTTCAGATAGTTGTTCTTGAGACCAACCTCGCTGTAACCTGAGTTTTCTGACAATCATCATTTAATCCTTTCTGCTGTGTGCCCTTTAAATCTACAAAAAACAGGAGGACATTCACCACGACACGGTAGTGTCACTTACCCGACAATACTTTAAAAACATACATTTAGCACTGCGCATACAAGGTTTCAAATTTAGACGACAGCAATGCGACAAAAAGCCGACTCATAAGTAATTAATAGAAACCGACGCGAAAACTACAGGCCCAAACGCGCTGAGAGCCATTCGGCAATATCCTTTATCTGAGGCATACACACTTGGTGCTCCATCGGGTACGTTGACCAATTTGGTGCAAACCCAGCGGCCATCAAATCATCTCGTGCATCTTCACCCATCGCAGGAAGAACCACAGGATCGTAACTGCCATGCATGATTTCAATGGGAATGGAGCGATTTGCGTTCGCATATTCAATGGTGTCAGAGGTTGGAAAGTATGTAGACAATGTCAGCAATCCAGCTAATGCTTTCGGAAAGCTCAACGCCGCTTGATAGGCCACGGCACCACCTTGCGAGAAGCCAGCAAGAACAATGCGTTCAGCGGGAATACCACGCGCGATTTCACGCTCAATCAAAGCAGACACTTCTGACGCTGAATCAAGCAACTGCCCAACATTCAGCTTACGTCCTGCACCCATTTCGAGAATGTCATACCACGCTGGCATCATCATGCCACCATTGACGGTAACAGGAATAGATGGCGAATGAGGGAAAATGAAACGAACTGGCGCATCTTCAGGTAGACGCAATTCAGGCAGGATGGCTTCAAAATCATGACCATTTGAACCCAACCCATGCAACCAAATAACAGCTGCACTGGCTGTGATCTGCGGTTCAACTTCTACGCATTTGAGCATTTTTCTCTATCCCTGTTTTTGTCATTACGTTGGTTTACTTCGGAAAGCGAATTCCATGATGATTGAACAAGAAGTTACACACTTCCTTCTTTTTCAATGACGAGTATACAGGTTCCTCCTTGCGGATATGTCACCTCTTTCTGAGTTGAAGGCACAGCTTCTCTGCAATTCATTGGCAGACGTTATACCCCATCAACCTAAAGATGCTCGATTTCAGAGGCCATCAGTGCGAGTTTACTGAATCCTGCATCTTCAGGTTGTTTGGGGATATATATTTCAGAATAAGAGCATGATGATGATGAAGAAGAAGGATGCGGATTAAAGAGATAGAGATTTGATTTCTTAGCCGTGTTGAAAACAAATGACTTACGTCGCACGTAAATTACGTGCGAGCGTACAAAGAGTTAAGCAGGTGTAGGTAGTTCAGTGCGAACCACACTACCCATAGGCACGGGCACCATGATAGAGCGCCCAAGCTGCCCGACTTCCATGGCGATAGGTCGTGCGCCTTCGCCATCAACCAAGATACCCGTCATGCCTTTGAGAGGGCCATTAATCACTGCCACCGTCGCACCATTAACAAGGTTATTAGCCAATGAGGTGACATCATCATAGTGATACAGAATGGTTTTAATTTTCACGATGTGTGTTTCAGGAATAGCAGCTAGGTAGTTGCCATTTCTGATCAAATGCGAGAAACCAGGTGCGAGTTTTACCTGCTGTAAACCTTCAGGCAACGTGCGCACAAAAACATGAGATTTAAACAAAGGTTCATACGTCGTTTTGGTTTTAATGCCCACCATGGTTCTGATAGTTCGGCGTGGCAAATAAACGTCATACCCTTTTGCTGACAAATGTTCGAACAGAATATTCTCTGAATGATCATGGGTATAAACCGCATACCAACGATAGTAATGCAATGCTATCTCTCCTAACATTCCAAGCGTTGAAATGGCCGTCAAAGGCCAATAAGCAATAAGCAATAAGCAATAAGCAATAAGCAATATATCGGTGCAAACACAAGCCAACAGAGTCAAGACTTGCTTTGCGATACAAGATCGTTGCGCGGAATGCTCGACACCCACGAACGACGGTACCAATAATGAGCGCGATACTATCGCTAGTTACTCAGTGAGGAAAGAAAATTAGCGAGTTGTTGAGAGAAGGATTTTTCCTAGCCTAAAACTCTTGGTCGATATCACGATGACGAGGGAAACGTTGCGGTCATTCTCACCTTGTTTGGTGCTACCTCGCAGTCATTCTATGTTGATGATGAAGCGATTGAAATACCATTTAATGGCTAAGCATCCACCAGCGATTTGGTGAGGAAATGCAGAGCCTGTTCGTCTGCGGGGAAATCGTTCAGTGTCATTCTGTTTTGATAGCCTTTCTTTTCGTAAAAAGGTTTAGCCTGAAAACTGAAGGTATCCACCATGGCTGACTTGCAACCCTGCTCAATGGCAAGGGCTTCCATTCTCTGCATCAACTCCGTTCCCACCCCTTGCCCGCTTAAGGAGGGATCGACCCAGAGATAAAGGATGTGCATCCAATTTCCCCATAGGCGCGAGATAATACCTCCCATGCGAACGCCATTTTCATCCAACGCAAAAATGCCTATTTGAGTCTCTTTGAGGTGTTCAACAAAAGGGTCGTTAAACGCACGCAGCCCCGTTCGAACATCCTGAATGTCTTGCTCTGTGGGATTGGCAACGATTTGATATTCCATCATTCATCCTTGAGTTTGACTTCAGTTTTTCTGGGTAGGCAAATAAAAAGTGAAAGCCACATGATGGCTCTCACTAATACACAAACAACCTGAGATACAGGGTTCAGCGAGGTTGATTGGGAAGATATATTAGGGCATTTTCTGAACGATGAGAAACAACTATTTCGGCAAAAATATGCGAAATAACGCGCCTTCTTCATCACTCAAATGCAGGGATTTTTTGCGCGGACGAGAATAACTAGATGCATCATCCAGATCCCAGTGGGGAGACTCCACACCATCATCGATAGCCATGGAAATCCCAAGCGCTTTGAGCTCATCCAAGTTTTCTGATTCTTTAACGACATCGCCGCTCAGTACATTTACCAGCTTCATACTGCACCTCTCGTCAGGCATTTCCTTGTACCCAAACAACCTGAAAGCTCAGTATTCAGCAAATTTGGGCACTAACCTAATATCGAAGCTAGCAGAGAAATATGACAATCTCGCGAATCATTTATTACAGACTCAGAGCACGCTGTTACGACGATTGATGATCTGCAGAAATCGCTTGCTTTAACTGTTTGATCCGCGTCTCTTTGTATCCAAAAATACCAAACATTGCGACAGTCACGCCGATGCAAGTATAAAGTTGAGTTTGGGAGTAAACGTCAAAGTTTGAAAACAAGAAAAACAGCATCAGTGCCATCAAAACAGCCTGAATGACCCAACGAGACTTATCATTAAAGTTAAACGATTGACCGTCTTCATCGATTCTAACGTGCACGCGCCCGACCAGAAATCCAAGGTTTATCAGCAACCCATCGTTATCTGTCGCTTCTTTGTAATCAATGCGGTTTAACGCTAGGTATTTTTCCAGACCTTTCTGATCCATGTATTCACTCTCCTCAATCGCAAAATGGCAGGACACAACAACCTAGGCTTCACAAAAACAATGAGTTCACAACAACCTAGGTTCCCTGCTCGCACTGATAATACCAGAAGGATACACGGGCAACAGTGTCTAATGCGCAGAACACCCTCTAGGGGGGGCGCATAAAAAAGTGAGAAAATATTTCACCCCTTTCGGCGACTCGCCCGTTTATACCGAAAAACCTACAGAAAAAAGGAACGGTATATGAAGCGCAATCAAGTCTCTATTGCAGTTGCAGCAGCTCTCACAGTGATCATCGGTTGTTCAGAATCCACCAGCGACAACACACAAACAATCGCAGATTCATCCACTCCAATCATTCAAGAAGAGATCATGGTGGAGGTAGCGGAAGAAGCAGATGTCATGCATGTGATGCCATCTCGTCCTGCGGCAAAAATGGCCTATGCCCGTGTTGGGCAAAATCACCTTTCGGTCATGCCAATGCCAATCGCAGACTCCTACTTTGAACCAGAGAATCGAGATAATTACCTAGACACGCCAAGCAATGGCACAAAGCTGGTAGCTACGTCACCGCTTTCAACCTTTTCAGTGGATGTTGATACAGGCAGCTACGCCAATGTGCGCAGTTACCTCAAAATGGGAAATAAACCTCCTGCAGATGCGATTCGCGAAGAAGCCTTCATCAACTACTTTGACTACCACTACGCCGCACCAACTACCAAGGTGCAGCCGTTCTCTGTCAATACCGAGGTCGCACCCGCGCCTTGGAATGCAGAACATCAACTGATACGCATTGCCCTAAAGGGCTATGACATTCCAGTTAGCGAGCGAAAAGCGTCAAATCTGGTGTTTCTGGTGGATGTCTCCGGCTCAATGAACCAACCCAACAAACTGCCATTGCTGGTGCAGAGTCTCTCGCTGATGGTGAAAAACCTCAGTGCCAATGACAACGTGAGCGTGGTGACTTACGCAGGTAACGCTTCTGTCGTGCTTAAACCCACAAAGGGAAGCGAGCAAACCACCATCATCAACGCACTAAAGAGCCTGCAGGCTGGCGGCGGTACATACGGTGAAAGCGGCATTAAACTCGCCTATCAACAAGCCAAAGAAGGTTTTATTCGTGAAGGGGTCAACCGCGTAGTCTTGGCAACAGATGGTGATTTTAACGTAGGAGTCACCAGCTTAGACGCGCTAAAAACCTTGGTGGAAGAGGAAAGAGAAAACGGAATTTCACTGACGACTCTTGGTTTTGGCCGTGGTAACTACAACGATGCCATGATGGAGCAACTTGCAAATATCGGTGATGGTAACCACGCCTACATTGACACCCTGCATGAAGCGCAAAAAGTGCTGTTGCGTCAGATGAGTGGCACGCTACAAAGCATCGCGTCAGACGTCAAAATTCAAGTGGAGTTTAATCCGAATGCCGTCAAAGAATACCGCTTGATTGGTTATCAAAACCGCCAACTACGCGACGAAGATTTCAACAACGACATGGTCGATGCAGGAGAAATTGGCGCGGGACATACTGTCACTGCGCTCTATGAGGTCACCCTTGTGGGCAACAAAGGCCGTATTGACGACCTTCGCTATCAGCAAAAGCAAGCAACAAAAACAGGCTTTGGTGACGAACTGGCACAGGTGAAAGTCAGATATAAACTACCAAATGAAGATCAAAGCAAGCTCAAAACGTATCCAGTGAAGAGCCATACTGGCAAGCCAGCCTTCACAGAAGCGAGCTCCGACTTTCAGTTTGCTACCGCAGTTGCTGCCTTTGCGCAAAAGCTCAAGGACAATCACTACGTGAATGGTTTAGCCTACAGTCAAATTGCCGATATCGCCCGAGAAAACCGAGGAGACGACCCTCACAATTACCGCGGTGAATTTATCACCCTGGTGGAGATAGCTCAGAACCTTTAATGGACAGCCTAAGTTTTTAATGAACAGTCTAAGCGACGAAAACTTGATGGTGAACTTCAGCGAAGGCGAACAGCGCGCCTTTGCTGAACTCTACAAACGTCACAAAAATCCGCTTTACCGCTACTTCCTACGGCAGCTTGGCGCGAGCCAGCACGCCCGTGCAGAAGAGCTGTATCAAGATGTGTGGTATCGCGTCATTGATAAAAGGGAAAGCTACACACCGACCGCCAAGTTCACCACTTGGCTCTATCATATCGCCCATCATTTGGTGATTGATGAGCACCGCAAAAACCTTTCGTCAGACAACTACGCCAAATCCCAAAACGATGAACAGCGAGATACACCCGACATGGACGGCGATAAACATCAAGCCATCAAATCATGCATGAGCTTGTTAGCGCCCTTGCAACGCGAAGCTTTTTTGCTGCGCCACGAAGCGGGGTTTGAGCCCGCACAGATTTGCGAGATCGTCGGCGCGAAAGCAGAAGCCGTGAAAACCCGCCTTCGCTACGCGATGGAACAATTAAGAGACTGCCTGACGAAAAAACTGGGAGAACGACAATGACAGCGCCATTCAAAGATGAAGACATCGTCGCGCTGTACAAGGAAAGCGCGACGGAAATCCCAAGTGAAGCCTTGAATAATCGTATTTTAGGCTACGCACAAGCACAAACTCGCAAGCGCATTCCTTGGTGGACGTATGCAGGAATTGCCGCAACCGTGGGATTTGTCGCCTTGCTCGCGCCGTGGACATGGGTCGACCAAAGCCTTCAATCTCCTGCTCATATTGAATTGATGGAAGCACCAATACAAAAGCAGAATCGCCAGCAAGCAGACAGCTTAGAAATCGAAGCAGCGGTTGAAGCCGATGAGGCTCCCGTTGAAGAGCAACTCATGCTGAAATCACTGCCTAGCGAAGCATCTCGGTCAATGGAGTTCCAACGCGCACCTCAG
Organism: Enterovibrio gelatinilyticus; assembly: GCF_028683095.1. Classification (GTDB taxonomy): domain Bacteria; phylum Pseudomonadota; class Gammaproteobacteria; order Enterobacterales; family Vibrionaceae; genus Enterovibrio; species Enterovibrio gelatinilyticus. The sequence goes on from NZ_JAJUBC010000024.1 coordinate 16,499, forward strand.
GCCAAATCCAACGCGAAGATGAAGGTTAAACTCAACCCATTCAAAGAAGTAGAAAGCCTGCTCGCAAAGGGAGAGAAACAAAAAGCCATCACATTGCTTAAAGAGCAACTGGACGAACAGCCAGAGTTACTCAGTGAACTGCCATTGCATCTGATTCGTCTTCTTGAAGAGAGTGCCGCCGAAAAGTGAGAATGATTGGGTGATATTAACTGACAACGTGAATGATTCATTACCGGGCAATCGTATGAAAAAATTTCATTTTATTGGTTTATCATTCTCTTTAGGTTCTTTAGCGTTTGGGTCAGTAGCGTTATTTTTCATGTCCGAACCTCTGCTATGATTCGACCCAAACCACATTTCAAGCACTTTGTGAACTTTGTCCGAAAACAAGCCTCCTAACAATCCAAACAGCGCACAAGAATATGGATTAGAGGTACTTACACCTCTCGACAGAACTTCATCAACAAAAATTTTCGGACCACCTTTGACTGCAAAATAAAGGATAACCCCAGTAGTAAGACCAATCAAAACCAGCTCAACACTGAGAAAAACATCATTTTTTTGCATAGTGACTATAGTCGCACCCAAAACGCCTGAAGATATGAAAATCATCAAAAGTAGAGTGTCATTTGACTGGCCTTCTAAATACAATGTAGAAAAAAACGAACCATCCGAAAAATCAACACCAATACGCATATCCGCTATAGTTTCTTCAACTAATTCTAATTCGATTTTTTTTGCTGTCAAACTTGCATTTTCGTAATTTTTTTCTAGACTAACTTCAAGAGAAACCTGTTCAATAAATTCCTCCAATCCACCACCTCCAGATAACATTTCCTTAATACTCAATAGCCTTTTATCAGCATTTTCACCATACAAAAATTCGTAGTCTTCAACATATGATCGCCAAAAACCCTCATCGAAGTAACCATTTACATTCAAGTTCAAAAGATAATCCTGAAAGACATCCAATTCATCTAGGTTGTTTCTAATTGAATCAACATCCTGGCCCAACAAGCTAGATTTCTTTTTGTAATTTATTATCTTAATTGCTTCATTAGATAACGCCCCTAATGAACCAATTTCATTAGCACGAATTCTGTCATCTATTTTTGCGATTGCAACATGAGGTGCTAACATTTTGTATTCCAATATTTCATCTCTGACCAAGCTCATTGGAATTTTTCCATGGACAATAAGAAACCTCAGCTCTTCTATCATCGCGTCCGTCACTTTAAAAGTGTCCATATCTGAACTTGACACGTACCGCTTTCTCCCATCATCGTTTCGGATGTCATCTTTATATAAAGAAAAAAGCAAGTCCACCCTTTCTTTCTCTAATCTAGATAGCAAACTGTCCCTCCCAGATATTTCATTCACAGAAACAGCGATTATTACAATTGTAACAAGCACACAAACAATCCTTGTTAATTCATAAACACCATCCTTAAATTTGTATATTCCATTGAAATTCACCGCCCTATATCTCAAATTGGAAATTATCTTCATAACACAACCCTACACTCAGGTTAACATCCAAAACCAGCGACCGGACTGAAAACAAAATTCATCCACCACCATTAAGATAGGTGAGTCCATAAATATATCCGTATCAATGTAGAGATACACGAGAGATAATTATAAGTGTTAGTTTTGACTACTAAGCGGGTTTTATATACATAGTTTTCAGTAAATCCCCCCCTCTAATCTCAAGCTTTCTACAGACTTTCCCAATCTGGTTAGAATCAAAAAGGCCGGTTTATCACTCCGGCCTTTTGGTATTAATTGGCGTCAACGTCATACCAGGGGAAGGGTCCCATAAATTCGTCTGACAAAATTCGCCAGATGTTCATTTCCAACCACTGGTCATAACCCACCCAATGTTGATACTTTGGTAGCTTCAATGTGGAAGGGATCATAAATGGGTTTGTGCCTTTCTGTAGCTCAGCATAAAAGCCCGCTCGTAAATCCTGAATAAATTCAAGTTGGGCCTGAATTTCAGCTTTGCCACCGCCCTGAAGAGGTCTCTCACCTTCATTGTGTGAAAACACAGCGCGATCAAAATCAAGCTCTAATATCTCACTCAACGAACGCTCCCATTCTCGGGGGTTAAAATCTGGTACGACAGCAAATATCACGCGATTGGGGGTCACGAGATCGGCAATGTAGGCAATCCGTTCTTTCGGCAAAACAAAAACGGTCATGCCCATACCATGGTTTAGACCCAAGAAATGCAGCTCAACCTTAGTATCACCAAACATTAAATCCTTGCGATAGCCCGACCACGTGTCCGTAGGGTTAACCATGTCAGGGTAAGGGTTGGCCTTTATCCACTTCGCTGCATCTTTGTGAGCCAGAGTCTTAGCGCCTTCATCAAGGAAGACTTGCCCGCCACTAGAATGGTCCCAGTGATTGTGTGTTTGAAGCGCCCAAATAATTGGTTTATCCGTGATCGTTTTTATCTCTTCGACCATGGCTTTAGCGTGAGGCGTGTTGATCGTTTCAAATACAACAACGCCCTCATCAGTGACGGCAAACATAGAGATGTACTCTCCAGATTGCGAGAAACTGTAGATGTTTTCAGCAATCTCGACGGCCTTCGCTGATTCCTTCGCTTGCGCAAGCGACGCACCGAAAATTGCAATATATGCAATTAATATGGAGCTAAGTGTATTGAACCTTTTCATGTCGTCATTCCTTGTTAGTCCTTTAATGACAAAAGGTAGCAGTTGTGACAATGACTAAAGAAGGTGCTAATTTGCATTTACGGATTGTCAAAAATGCAATAAGTATGATCACTCCCGAACAAGCGTTTCTTCAGGTCGTCGAATCTGGTAGTTTCAAAAAAGCAGCACTTCATCTCGACGTGGAAGCCTCATCACTCAGTCGAAAAGTCGCCGCATTGGAAGCAAGGCTTCAGGTCAAACTGCTACAGCGCTCTACTGCTCGCTCACTGCCAACTGAATTGGGTCTGGCTTACTACAAAGGCCTAAGCAAGCTCACCATTGAGCAATCTGCGCTGGAAGATGAAATCACTGGCGGTTCGTCTTCAGTTCGCGGGCGATTGCGAGTGAGTGCCACCGTGGATTTTGGCGAGCAGTTTCTGGTGCCCGCCATTTTGCAGATCCAAAAACAGGCACCGGACTTGTCGGTGGAGTTGTTGCTTGGTAGTGACGTAGACAATCTGCTTGAGAAAAATCTCGATGTGGCGTTTCGCTTTGGGCCGCTGGCTGATTCTTCGTTATATGCACGACAGGTGGGCGAGATTCCCCGCGTGTTGGTGGCAAGCCCTAATTATCTAGCGAGAATGGGAACGCCGAAAAAACTCGAAGATCTGAAGTCACATCAGTTTGTGATGTATTCGCTCTCTCAAGCGAGAGTAGATATTGCGTTTGACGATGGTAATCTGTTTTCCCATCAAGGCATTCACAGCAATGTCGCTGCCAACAGCTTACGATCAATTCGCCCTTTGGTGGTCGCAGGAGCTGGGATTCATTGGGGCCCAAGATGGTTGTATCAACAAGATCTGGATGCAGGGAGTGTGGTTGAGTTGCTGCCAGAGCACCCCGTCAAAGGCTTCTCGATTTTTGCGGTTTATACCGCAAGAGATTACCTCCCCCAGAAAACACGATTGTTTATCGAATGTGTAGTCGAACAGCTCTCAGCATTGAGGGATTAGATTTCGCTATCAGGTAACCGCACGCCCTAAATGACAGCTGCCAATCTAGTTCTTTTTAGCGTGCGGGTGATGTGATGCTCAAACCAATCCCCTCACATCACCCTAGCTTGATTTTCTTTAAACCCAGCCGCGTTAATGCCCGTTCAAAAAATGGAACGAGGAAACACAGCCCTGCGGCGAATACAAGCGAACCAAATAGATCGATCGGCCAATGCATGCCTAACCAAAGTCGGCTCATGCCCACTAGCCCGGCCCACATTGCCAGCATCACAGCGAATACTCGATAACCTTCAGACAATAAAATCGCACCCCAGAATATCGCCGCGCATGCAGCGAATATTGTGTGCCCAGATGGGAACGAATAGTTCGTCTCCCCTTCCCAATGCGGCAATCGCCAGTCACTCACGCGCTCTTTCACCGTATCAATAACATCTACTCGCTCACTGCTAGACAATGCATAGAATGCAGCGGCAGAGTCAACTGAGCCTAAGTCCTGCAAGACATAAGTGTAAGGGCGAGGCTCTTTGGTAACGGATTTCAGTACGGTTTTAGTCACGAAGCTTGCGCCAAGCACAAAGGCAAAACATGACAAACAGACCAACACACGCGGGCGAGACCACCGAAGAAAAAATGGAATACTACAGAGTACTGCCGTGGTGAACAAAAACCCTTTTGAGCCCGCCGACCATGACACAAAAGAAAACATGGCACCCAGCGTGTTATTGACATCACCGACAAACGAAAAGCGCGTTGAAACAACCGCAGATAAAGACAAAAGCAGGCAAAGCAATACGGTACATATCAATCCGTATTTTTTCTGAAAAACCATAAATAGCGCGACCCTTTGCTTTTTAAAGACAAGATGAAATTGGACGCTCAGTCTACAGGCGTGCGAGCAGCAGCGTGTAAGAATACGGTGAATTCTCCGCGCATTACTGCCTAAAACACGCTCAGGTGACATCTTGTCTAAGAACACATCACTGACAGTGTTATATACCCGCCCCAGTCATCACTCAGCGCGAAACTTGATACAAATACCGGCAACAAGCTAATGTAGTACGAGCATACACAGCTCAGGACACCCCATGATTTCCCGCTACGGCTTCATCATAAAATCACCGGATTACCAGAACGATCAGCATCGGTCTGTGATTGAATCTCCTTTGTTTCGTTCAGAAATTCTCGGCGTGAGTTCAGATGAAGAAGCAATAAACGCAGCCAGACAGCTCATTACCAATGGCGCTCAAGTGGTCGAGCTTTGCGGTGGTTTTGGTCAAGAAAGTGCCGAGAAGATCATCGCTAGGTTAGAGAGCGATATTCCTATTGGGTATGTAGGGTTCTCGGAGCAAGAGGCGAAAAAGCTCGGTGGGTCAGCTTAATATGTTTATACCCGAACAGCCTGAAGATGCAGGATTCAGCAAGGTTCATGTTGTTTGGGTAGATGTCATTCAAGTCATGAAGATGCAAAAAGCCCTCAAGTGCTGAGGGCTGAAATATCGTTTATCGTTTTATCCAAGCATCTTGCCAGTTAGTGCCCACACCCGGCTCATAAGCACTTGGCGCTGCGCCACACCAAAGGTTGTAAGGCCACGGCTTGCACTCATAAATATCGTTGTTATTCACCACGGTATCACCTGCTACATACTGAGTTCCCGCAACATAGCTATCCCCAGTAGTTGGTGGCTCAGGCTCTACAGGGGGTTCAACTGGCGGTTCTACAGGTGGCTGGACAGGCGGTTCAACAGGAGTGGTGACACCGCAATCAGCCACGCCGATTTCTTCCCAAGGCCCCCACGGACCACTCGTCGAAGGATGCTCTCCCTGCGTCCACCATTTGGCTTTCCACAGCTTTCCGCCCCACGTTGCCGTGTCTTTTGGAAGGTATACAGTGTCTTCCTTCCAATCTGTTGAGCAGTAACCTGAGGTAGGATTGGCCGTTGCTGATACTGTGGCCTTGTAAACGGTGGTTGTTTTATCAACTTCAAACGTCATGGTTGCCGTTGCTGTACCCACTTCGGACGCACCAAACTCAATAGCGACCAGACAGGACTCATTACCTTGCAAAGTCGTGTTTGAACACGTGTCTTTGGCAATAACCGGAGGTGTCGCCACACCCGCACCTGAAACGCTTAATCGATCAACAGTGAAGGGCGAAAAACCCGCATTTTGGACAGAGAAACTGTGTTGTTTGGGTTCTCCAACGATGAAATCTGACAGGACTGTATTCTCGTCAAATGCCACGTGAACTTTGTCGCTACCACCAACAACAATGTCATCGACAAAGGTCTTAAGCGCCGCAATATCACTGTACACACCGTATTTTCCTGGACGCGCACAGCCTATTCCCCAGCTCACAATGCCTAACTGTGTTACGTTGCCGCCTCGATTGATCACGATTGGGCCACCGCTATCACCCTGACAGGAATCAATTCCACCTTGAGGGAGTCCCGCACAAAATGAAACACCACCGATAGACGTGTAATTCCCGCCTGCCAGACGGCACTCAGCATCGGAGACCAATGGCACATCGACTTCCTGTAAAACAGTCGGTGAACTCCCCCCTTCTGCAGTACGCCCAAGCCCTGCAACGGTTAGGAAATCACCATCTGAAGCATATTGATACAGCGACCCGCTCGCGATATCGACCGCCGTCAAACCTGCAGGAGCACTTGTTAATTTAAGCAGAGCAATGTCATTCGCCAAATTCGTCGTATTAAAGTTTGGATGAATATATATCTGTGACACATCGAGCCGGGTACCATCGGTGCCGTTGTAACGAGTCCCACCAATTTTAACCGCAATATGATTTGGGGCGTCCGTGTCTACACAGTGCGCTGCCGTCAAAACGAAACCGTTGCCAATATAGCTTGCGCCACAAAATGACCGGTTGCTGTTTCGGTTCACTATCTGGGTATAAAACTTCCAATCCGCAGGATTAGCATCAGTGCCACCAACAATACGTGGTGATACATCAGCAGTGTTGGGTGTTATTGTCTCTGCAGCCAAAAGACATGGCGCCATCATAGTGATGGTCAGCGCTATTTTTATATTTTTTTTCAATCGTTGCCCCTTGCAATATTCGCGAGCTTTATCGCTCCTCATTAAAAAAAGCAGAGGATTCACGGTGCTAACAACATGAAGGATAAGAGTCTTTTCTATTTGTGAGTGGTGTTATAACTCCCCAAATAATATCGATTACATTTCCAAAAATTTGGGGAGGGAACAACAAATGCCTGTCAAATCGTTCACGTTAAATCAACGAATGTTGCAATAAAACTGGGAGCGTGCGCATCGCAAAAAAAGCAGAGCACCTTTCGTCACCTGCTTTCTCTTCCAACACTCAACAATGCGATTCATGTAGGCTCGCCTTCGTGCCTTTTTGCTCATAAGTCATTCGATTTACCGCAACTTTTGCCAAGCACTGTGAGTTTTTGCAATCTACTGTAATGGAACGTAAATTCGGTATTCATGCGCTGACTCCCCTCGTAACATGCCCGAAAAACAACAACAGCCCTCAATGAAAACAGGCGGTAAATCTGGACTTTACATAACGTAATGATGATTTATTGCACGGGCATATAAACGGACACTTGGAGCTTGCGCATGTCGACACCCACTCAAAACAAACCAAAAACAGCGTTCATCAAACGATTCATGACATTTATCGTTAACTTCCCGCCGTATTTGTATTTTCCTGTTAAGCAGAAAGCACAAGAAAAAACCAACAGTGACGGAGTAAAATAAAGCGCCCAACCGGAACCAAAAAGCATCGACTATTCGGTGCTTTTTGTACCGTTAGCGCGAACAAGCACCGTAAATTTCACTTTATTCATACAGATGCGTTTGATAAATGATCACCACAATTAAATAAACAACTCATCACCTTAGCCTTCCATAATAGAAACATTATTCATTCTTTATCTATAAAGTTTTAAACTCGGGAACTTTGTATTACAAAAGAAAACAAGAAAACAAAATGACCTTACGCCGGTAATAAAACCTTCATTTAGCAGGTCACCAAGTGAATATCTAACTATCTTTGTTAAGTTATTTTCAAATCATAGGTGGGAAAAATGGGTAATGAGTCAGTTTCATCCATCGTTTCAACATTATTGACAGCCCCTGCTGAGGCTGTTGTATTTGCATCAAGAGAACAAAGGAAAATTTGGATTCAATGGTTACAGGACTTACAAAATATATTAGCTTCTACAGAGAATGAAGATGTACATAAAACGATCATTGAAAAGCATCTTCCTTTAGCTCCTCTGTGGAAGATGACAGCCCAAATATCATTAGGTATTACAATGCGTATTGCATCAATTGAGAGACGAGAAGGTGGTGTTTCTTTGGGGCTGGGTGTTGGGATGATTCAGGCAAGTGGTACTTTCGGTTTTTCGAGAGAAACAACATCGGAAAGTGTATTGCAAGCATTTGCAAATTACAATTTGACCAATGATTCCGAGATTTCACTAAAAGACTATTTAAGTATTATTGATGTAAATCAATTGAATAACAAAGATGATCTAAGTAAAGCTATTAGTAGATTAGGGCAGATGACTACACCACCCGCTTTGCCATGAAAACTATTCATATAGGAAATGCACATGTCGGATACAGATAGCACTAGCGAAGTTTGCAGGAACAGTTTGGACGACACCTTAATCGCACTTCAAAAGTCGATAAGCCGAGTTAATGAAAAATCGCTACCTCTCCCAATGGGAGGTGACAGACCCATCGCGTTAATTATTGGTGATATCGATTTTGAATTGGAGCTTTCATGTGATCAAGTCGAAGACAGATTAATCGTAAGTAAGGGCGGGACTATACATATGAAACTAAAGGGCACACTAAATACAGATATGGAAGTCAGAGAGGGAGACGAAGGTGACTAGAAAAACCAAGCTCAGTGGTGCCAGTGTCGGAAAAGTATTTGGCTCGGCTATTGAAGAGATCATTCGAACAGGGAAAAGACTCAATTTTAAAGGTGAAGTCGATCTAGGCGTTACTCTAAATACTTCCATTTCAGATGAAACAGGCGTGTTACTTGTCCTTTTTAAAGGAAACGATTCGACCAGCAAGAACATGCAAGTCAAACTGGCTACTCGTATTCGCCTCTCTGATCTACCTCCTAGATATGAATACAAAAAGCCACTTAGAAAAAACTACAAAGGGCAAGAGGTCATGGAACTCCAAGCAGCTCTAAATAGAGTGATCTCAGCAGGCTTGAAAGAAGACGGTAAATATGGAACTGAAACAATACATGCCGTAAAAACCTACCGATATTCCAAAAACACTATCGATTTTAACACTAAGCGGTTGATCAGTGGCAGTTGGGATAAGGATATTGGCTTACAACTTGAGCGCGACACTTAACAAAGCGGACGTGATACAGATCTTTTATTTCTAGGAGATATCACTATGACATTTACATTCACAAAACCACATCGTGATGTGGACAAAGTATTCATTCACTGCAGTGCAAGCGATTCCCCAGAACATGATAATTTGCAAACATTGAGAGAATGGCACGTCAAAAAAAACGGGTGGCGTGATATTGGATATCACTATTTCATTCACAAAGATGGCACTTGCTCTACGTGTCGTGATATTCAGAAAACCCCTGCAGCACAGTTAGGGCATAATACAGGCTCCATTGCGGTTTGCTTGCATGGATTGAAGAAAAATAATTTTACACAGCGACAATTTGAAACCCTCATTGATATGTGTCGAGTCTTCGACAATGCCTACAACAATCAACTAACCTTTCATGGACACTGCGAAGTTTCAACGAAAACATGCCCAGTGTTTGACTATCGAGAAGTACTAGGTCTCTCGCTTTCTGGTGACCGAGTTAACCGTCCAAATAGCTCTCCACAACCATTAGCACAGCCTTTGTTACAGCTAACAGACACAGGTGCTGCAGTAACATTACTCCAACAGGAACTGGCAAAAAAACTCAATATTTCTTTGTCTAGTGACGGCCACTTTGGACAACAAACAAAGTCCGCAGTACTACTCTTTCAAAAAAATCAGGGACTTGTGGAAGATGGAATTGTCGGCAAGCAAACATGGCAGCAAGTTCTCGCTTAGTACCCTTGCATCCCTCTTATGCATCGTTAACTGTCTATATCGACAATTAACATTACATAAGCAGAATTTTATTTTGGAGTCGTCCGTCTCGGAGACCAACCGGTGCATTTATCCTTGACCAATTGTCCTCCGAGAGGATGTCGCGTTTTAGAAATTGCTGTAACTGACCGCGTCATAAACTCACACAACTCAACCGTCGGCGCACGCCTTCCACCCAATCTCAACAATCCCGCTCGCCATATTCTCGCCACAATTGATCACCACATTGCCAGCCTGTGACTTTGCTGCTTTGGTTTAATGTCTTCTCGACTATCACTGGCTCATCAATTCGCAAGGAAGACTCATGACGGAATTACTCTTCGGGCTATTAGCCCTCTTGCTGCTCGCCATTTTTGGTTTTGGTGCATTTGTATTAGTAAAAACGGGAGTAAACCGATTAAACATCAATCTCGATTTACCAGAAGTACATGCGCGTAGTTCTCTGCTATTAAAAGGCGTGCTGGCTTTGACCCTTTGCTTACTGGCGATCGTGCCGCTGTCCATGGTGCATGATATGGCGAATGAGCGAGAGTATTTGTACAAAGATGTGGTAAATGAAATTGGTCAGTCTTGGGGAAGTGAGCAAACCTTAGCTGGGCCAGTGCTGGTGCTGCCTTACAGCTACATTGTTGTGCAAGAGGTAGAAACCACTGAAGGTGAAGTGCGGGAACGTCGTGTTCGCCATCACGACGAGTTAGTCATTCTCCCGAAAAGCCTATCATTACAGTCGGGCTTGACGCATGATTTTCGCACAAGAGGTATCTACCAGTCGTTGGTGTATCAAAGCGTGATTGAAGGAGAAGCACAATTTGCTTTTGACCTTCCGACGATTACAAACCTCGAGCACTTTTATTTTGACGCAGCGCGACTGGCATTTGGTTTGTCCGCTAACAAGGCGATTGATGGCGTCGATGTGTTTGAAGTGACGGGTGAAGGGGCGACTTCCGATGCAAGTTTAATGTCAGGAACTGGGCTAAACACGAACGCATTACAAAGGGGCTTTCATCGCCCTGTTTCTTTGGCTGAAACACCAATGCCGTTTACGCTACATTTTAAGCTTCGCCTTCGCGGTTCACAGGGTATCGGCTTTTTGCCTTTGGGCGAGAGTTCAACATTCCAACTTCATACAGATTGGCCACATCCAAGCTTTAGCGGCGCGTTGCCCTCAGCACGACACATCAACGAAGGTGGCTTTTCGGCAGAATGGGACATCAGCCATTTAAGCCGGAACTATCCGCAAGTTTTTGTGGATTCTTCCAACGTGAATCTAGAAGAAGCCAATGCCTATACTCAGTTGTTTCAGCCAAACACACACTACGGAAAAATTGAGCGATCACTCAAGTACGGCCTGCTATTTGTTGCCCTGACGTTTATCGTCTTGATGATGTTTGAACTCGGCGTGAAGAAGGACAACACACAAAGTTTGTCAGCGCTGCAATACGCCATGGTCGGCGCTGCCATGACACTGTTTTATCTGGTGCTGTTAGCACTTTCTGAACACATGAGTTTCACCATGGCATTTATGGCGGCGGCGAGTATTCCTTTGGTCAGCATTCCCGCGTATGTAGGCAGTGCCACGGGCAGCATGAGAAGAGGTGTGATCATGCTTTCCATGCTTATGGGTTTGTATGCTCTCTTATATTCCATCCTGCGACTCGAAGATTACGCCTTACTGATGGGCAGTGGTTTGTTGGTGGCGGTGTTGTTGACCTTGATGTTTATGACGCGGAAAGGAGGGTAAACGTCAGAATGGAAGGAGGGTGGATAATGGCTATAGAACAGATTCGAAATCCACAATGCCGCCCTCTCCTTCTCAATATATTTCACCATAGATCCCTATTGGGATCATTGGCCTCGACCCACGCATCGTCCTCTCTCGCTTCTAAATACAACTGCAAACCGTTGTATGTAGCGAAAGCGACTGCGCCGCCTAGGTGTTGGAAATCATCAAAGTAATCATCTTCAAGTGGGCAAAGTTCAGAGAGCGTATGCGCGCCTTTTTCCATCGCCCATTGAATCGCGAATGTTGGGGCGATAATGCCTGACACCGTGACTTCGACAATGGACTGGTTTTGGACGCTTTGGGCAGTTCGAATACGTTCGGCTTCGCGGTCTTCCGCTTCTTGAACGGCAATATCGTCGATGATTTGAGTACGACGAGCAGGCGAAATTCGTTTGTTCAATTTGGCGATTTTCAAGGCGTAATCAAATCGCGCTGGTGTCACTATCTCAACCAATTGTGTGAGCAATTCTTTATCAACGCTTGTTCCGCTTACAAAGAATTCAATACACGTACTGAGTGAAGAATAGCGCATGCCGTTGAATTCAAAACCGCTTGTGTCATCCATGTCGTCTAACGGAAGGCCGTCGACGATCAGTGGCCAACCCTCAAAGGCGATTCGCTGTTTGGCGATTTCATACATGTGCCATGCACTTTCACCAAAACCGCCCAGAATTGATCCCGAAAACTCGCTATCTTCAAGCTCTTCTCTTGTCCAGTTTTCGCCGATGGCAAGATGCTTGGTGTATTTCGAGATAAGCGCTTGTTTAAGATGCGCACGTAACCGCCAAATCGAATTGATGTCACGAGGGTGGCTAAACGCATCACACTCTTTACATGCAGGTAGAGCCAGCATCGGATGTTCCACGCTTTTGTTAGCTCGGCGAGGAAATGGCAGGACTTTCGAGGCGGGCTCACCACAAAACCAGCAGATATGACGCAGGTTGAATGGAATATCTATCAATGAGTGTGAGTCTAATGAATGTGAGTCAGTATGCATGGCGGTTTTTACACGAGAACGAATCCCCGCAGTTTACGTGGTAATCACGCCAATGTATCTACAGTCTGCGTGTTGAATCCCGCATTGTTATTTTGGCTGACAATGAGAGGATACGGTTTGCGACAAAGTATCCCTTATTCAAAGTATTGAAAGGTGGATAAAATTCCTGTGAGATAGAATGACTATTTCTACAAGAATTTGCCTTGAATTGAACGCGCTGATAGCCTCTGAAATCAAGTATCTTCAGGTTGTTTGAGTGTATGCTTCGAGGCAGACCACGAACCATGGATAACACATGCAACTGATTAAGATCGACAAAGCACTTTACCGTTCACGCTTAAACATGGTGATTGTCGCTTGTATCGCGAGCTTAGCAATCTCAAGCTTGGCGATCTCTCAGACGTTGATTTACCTCTTCCCAGATGAATCTGGCAGCCATTTTCACTGGAACTTACTCGGTGTCATTGTCAGTACTGTGGGCTTGGTGGCAACGCTACTCAAACTAAAAACACACCCTAAAATGCGCGAAGTTGCCTATATTTGGGATCTTAAACAAGCGTTAAACCTAATCTATCGTAAAAACCGAAAACTGCTTGCCGCAGCCAAAGAAGGCAATGCTGATGCCATGCTGGCGCTACAATTTAGCTACGCAGGCTCCCGCCAGTTGTGGCAACTTGATGACAACACCATCACCATGAGCAGCCTCAATGACGCACAATCAAAGCTTGATGAATGGACTCAGCAATACAATGTGACGTTAGATATTACGAACTATCGCTCAGAATCACTAAAGGCGTTTTGATCGAAGGCGCCGAGCACTCTAAGGTTTGCCTCCAACGGTGATTCAGCATCAACACAACGTTGAATGAACACCAACAAGTAGAGGCCGCCTTTCTGATACTTCACTAAAAATCAATGATTCCCCCTCCCTCAGCCCTTGAAAGCGGACCCAATCACCTCCATTTTCATTCACAGTGAACCTCTGCACCGTCACGCGGTCTCAAACAGGTCAATTTCCTTTGTTTTTGAATATCCAAGGACAAGAATATCTATGTTATCTGATACATTTCAACGCCTTAATGCTTACCTGCAAAGTCAGGTTATCGGCCAACCTGAACTGGTTAAGCAGCTTCTTATCGCTTTATTGGCTGACGGCCATATCTTGGTGCAAGGGCCGCCGGGGCTAGCAAAAACTCGCGCCGTCAAAATGCTCGCGGACTGTATTGAGGGTGATTTCCACCGCATTCAATTTACGCCAGATTTGTTACCTGCCGATTTGACGGGCACAGACATTTTCCGCCCTGAAACTGGCGAATTCACCTTCCAGCCAGGGCCGATTTTCAATTCTTTATTATTGGCTGATGAAATCAACCGTGCCCCCGCCAAAGTGCAAGCAGCCATGCTTGAAGCCATGGCGGAGAAGCAAATCACAGCAGGTCGCAAGACCTATGCCTTGCCAGAGCTCTTCTTGGTGATGGCAACGCAAAACCCCATTGAGCAAGAAGGCACGTATCCCCTGCCAGAGGCTCAGCTTGACCGTTTTTTGCTGCAACTTAACGTGGAATATCCCAACGCCGATAGCGAACTTGAGATCCTTCGTCTTAATCGCGGCGAAGCCCAAGGCGTGGAAAAACAAGAACCCGTGCTGCTGAAACAGGACAGTATTTTCGAGGCGCGTCAGGCAGTCCTTGGCATTCACATGGCTGAGGATGTTGAGAAATACATTATTCGTTTGATCATGGCGACCCGTGAACCTCATCGCTACAGCGATGATTTAACCGCGTGGCTGCAAATGGGTGTCAGCCCTCGAGCAACCTTGGCGCTTGATCGCTGTGCCCGTGCACACGCTTGGTTAGCAGGTCGAGATTTCGTCACCCCCGACGATGTTCAAGCCATGGCCTACCCAGTGCTTCGTCACCGCTTGCTATTAAGCTATGAAGCACAAGCCGAAGGCATTGCCGCCGACAGCGTGGTGAAACACTTGATTGAGCAGGTCGCCAGCGTATGAGCCTGACAGACACCACCGCGGTTTTGCCTCCACACTGTGACGGCGTCAACGTGGGTCTGGCTGAGCTACTGCATTACCAGAAACAAGCAGTGCGCTGGCTTCCGCCTGCGTTAAGTATTTGGTCGCAGTTAAGCGGTCAGCATGGCAGTCGCCAGAAAGGGCGAGGCATGAATTTTTCCGAGGTGCGCCCTTATCAATCTGGCGATGACATTCGCGCCATTGATTGGCGGGTAACAGCACGAACCGGAAAAACCCACACCAAGCTGTTTACCGAAGAGCGTGAACAGCCCGTGATGCTGATGGTTGATCTCAGTGCCAGCATGAAGTTTGGCTCGCAGCTTATGCTCAAATCGGTGCAAGCCACCCATTTTGCCAGCTTGCTCAGTTGGTTGGTGGTCAGCCAGCAAGATCGCATTGGCGCGGTAATTTACAACGGAATCAAAGTGCGCGAATGCAAGCCTACCGCAAGACGACAAGGAACATTGCAGATCATCCATGCGCTAATGGAATCCCATAAAGAAATGCTGGCGGCGGAAAGTCACGCTGCATCCAACGAAGGTTGGCAAGCGGCGCTTCGCCATTTGCATCATTTGTGCCCCAAAGGCAGCGAGATCGCCATTATTAGTGATTTTTACGCCCTTTCGCAGCACGATAAACGCAGATTGAGTCAGCTTCGCCAGCACAATCGTATTCAGTTTGTGCAGATATCCGATCCTCTCGAACAAGGGCAAACCGCGTTTCGTGGTCATGAATGGGTCTCTGACGATCGCAACACGGCATGGCTGGATTTTTCTGCCCGTAAAACCCGAGAAGGGTTAGCGCAGCAATACCAGCGCCACCAGCAATTCATTGCTGACATGGCACGTTCCTTGGCGATACCTCTGCATACGATCAGCGCCTCACAGCCGTTATTGCAGCAGATTGGCAGCACGCGACGCGCCAGTGTGCGCGCCACGAACACAACACTAGGTTAAACACGATGAAGGCATTGTCATAACCATGACGAACTCACCCTCAAATGCATTACCACTGGCTGACATACAGCTCCAGAATGCCCCTGGGCTCTGGCCGCTCGCGTGGGGCTGGTGGTTATTGATTGTCGCGTTATTAGCAGCGGTATTGCTGGCTGCCATTTTACTGCGCAAAAGAGCGAAACGCGTTCAAGCTAGAAATGAAGCGCTCGTTGAACTCACGCAATCAGACTCTCTCTCCAAGATTAACGCGTTGCTAAAACGCGCTGCTTTGAGCTATTTCGATCGCGATCATGTCGCGAAGCTGACAGGCACTCCATGGTTGACATTTCTCGACAGTCAATTGCCCGCCACAAAACACAGCTTTATGGCTCATGACGAACTGTGGCAAAAAGGCATCTTTGCCAAAGAGGGGCTAACAGATAGCGAACTGGCTCAGTGCAGAACCTTGGCGGCACATTGGCTCAAGCATGCGCTACCGCCTAAAGCTTCGTTGAACGTAATCAACAGCAAGGAGGCAAACCATGTTTGAGTTTGTCTGGTGGTGGGCGTTCATTCTGCTGCCCTTGCCCTTGCTCGTTTATAAACTGGCCAAGCCTGTTCCTACACCTGCTGCCATTCATTTGCCGCGCTTGCCAACAGGTTTGGGTGGTCAACACCAGCGCAGCCGTTTTAGGCCCATCATCATGACCTTATTTTGGGTCAGCTTGGTGGTCGCAGCTGCACGACCGATTTGGTATGGCGACCCAATACAAATCCAACCCGAGCATAGAGACATGATGCTGGCAGTCGATTTATCCGGCTCAATGGCGATGGAAGACATGGTGATGTCCAACGGCAGCACCACAGATCGCTTGTCTGCGGTCAAAGATGTGCTTGCGGATTTCATCACTAAACGCGAAGGCGACCGTGTCGGCTTGGTGCTGTTTGCCGATCATGGCTATTTGCAAACGCCGCTAACGCTTGATCGCAATACCGTGGCACAACAACTCGAACGCGCCGTGTTAGGACTGATTGGCGAAAGCACTGCCATTGGTGAAGGGCTAGGTGTTGCAACCAAAACCTTCATTGATAGCCAAGCCCCGCAGCGAGTGATTATTTTGCTCAGTGACGGCGCAAACACCGCGGGTGTGATTGACCCATTGGAGGCAGCGCAACTGGCGAAAGACAACGATGTGACCATTTATACCATCGGGGTCGGTGCAGACAGCATGATTCAGCGCAGCTTTTTTGGTTCTCGTCGCGTGAATCCTTCGCAGGACTTGGATGAAAAAACGCTCACCGAGATCGCCAAAATGACCGGCGGTGAATACTTCCGCGCCCGCGACCGAAAAGAGCTAGAAACGATTTACCAACTCATCGACCAGTTAGAGCCTATCTCGACCGTCCAACAAACATGGCGACCACGAGACGAGCTGTTCCGCTTCCCGCTTGGGCTTGCACTGGCGTTGTCTGTCGTCATCGTTGTACTAAGGAGACGTCATGGCTGATTTTACGTTTATGCATCCCACATGGCTGCTGGCACTTCTGCCGCTTGCCTTACTCCTTCCTTGGGTTCAAGGAAAAGCCCAAAAATCGGGATTGATCGCGCCGCATCTCTCGGCGCTGCTGTCAGGCAACCAAGCCACTAACAATAAACCCAAACGCTGGCCCACTGTGGTGTTGGCTTCTGCATGGGTGCTTTCTGTCATCGCATTGGCTGGCCCTAGCTGGCAAAAGACCGAGCTACCCGCGGTAAACCTTGCCGGCGCTCGTGTGTTAGTCATGGATATGTCACGTTCCATGTATGCCACCGACATTGCTCCTAATCGTCTCTCGCAAGCACGATTCAAAGCGCTCGACTTGTTACCGGGATGGAAAGAAGGCAGCACAGGTTTGGTGACCTATGCGGGTGACGGGTATATCGTGAGCCCACTCACCGAAGATGCTGCCACGCTAAAAAACCTGATCCCGAATCTGTCTCCGGCAATCATGCCAATCCCCGGTAGCAATACTGCGGCGGGTATTACCCAAGCGATGGATTTATTGAAACAAGCCGGATATGCGCAAGGTGACATTGTATTGATCACCGATGGATTGAGCCAAAGCGAATCCAAAGCCACGCTTAAAGCACTAGATGGCAGTGACTATCGCGTATCCGTTTTAGCAGTTGGCACCCAACAAGGCGCGCCAATCAAGCTACCGAACGGAAAAATGCTGGAACAAAATGGCACGCCAGTTATCGCCAAGCTCGATCTCAATACCTTGCAAGCTATCACCAAACAAACCGGTGGAATCTTGCAGATTTGGCAAGCTTCAAATCGCGATGTCGATAACTTAGTCGCCTTCACTGCCAAACCGCTCGACGGAAAAGCGGACGGCAAAAACAAAACCATCGAAGAGCGCATTAACGATGGGTTTTGGCTGATCATTCCTATCATGTTGCTATCGCTATTTGGCTTTAGAAAAGGTGTGGTATTGGCGGCTCTGTTTGTTGTAATGCCAATTAAACCCGTCTCTGCGGCGGCATTTAAAACCGATGACCAGCAGGCTTACGAACAGTTCGAATCTGGGGATTATCAAGGAGCTGCAAGCACATTTGCTTCGCCTTCTTGGAAAGGGATCGCTCAATACAAAGCGGGGGATTTCAATGGCGCTATTGAGACTTTATCCGCGCTGACCGATCCGGTTTCTCAATACAACCTCGGCAATGCCCTTGCACAATCGGGCGACTTAGAAGCCGCACAGGAAACCTACGAATCGCTACTGAAGCAAGATCCCAACAATGCAGATGCAAAACACAACTTGGACGTTGTGAAGAAGGCGCTAGAGCAGCAACAGCAACAGCAACAGCAACAGCAACAAGATCAGAATCAAAACGGCGACCAGCAGCAAGACGGTGAAGGCGACCAATCTCAAGATCAGCAAAACGGTCAGCAAAATGATCAACCACAAAATGGTGACCAATCAGGTCAGCGCCAAGATTCACAAGGGCAAGACCAGCAGTCTGATCAACAAAGTTCGTCATCGGATCAAAGCCAGTCGCAGAACGCTGATGCCAACGAGCAAGATGGCGAATCGCAACAAGGCAACGACGCACAGCAAGGCGAAGCCAATTCTGCCCCGCAAGAACAAGCTCAAGGCCAAGACGGTGAACAAGACCAAGAAGGGCAACAAGGTGAGCAAGAGCAGCAGGAAGGGCGGGAAGGACTGGAAGGAAAACCTGAACAGAGCGAGGAAGAAGGCGATCAGCCCGCTGCGATAGCATCTGAATCTGGCGAATCAGGAAGCGGCAGCGATGCGCTAACCGCCAGCCACCCTGTGCTGAAAAAGCTCGAGCAAGTGAACGATGATACTGCCGCGCTCATTCGCGCCCAGCTGATGCTTCAAGCACGTGAAAAAGACATGCCCAAGCCTGCGGAGAATTCATGGTGATCACGGTCATGCCAATAAGCAAACCAGTCAATCGCTACCAAGCCATGAGCAAGCTGGTGTTAAACAAATTAGTGAACAAGCCAATTGGTGAAGAAATAAATGGGTGAGCAAAACATGAAACCTCAGAGATTTTCGCTGATGTCCCCGATTCTGCTGGTACGGTCTCTGCAAGTACTGTGGCGACCAGCAAAAGCCGCCATGCTTATCGCTGTATTGGCGTTAAGTACATTGCCAAGCGTGGCATTTGCAGGAGTTGCTGAAGCGACAGTATCGAAGAATGTCATCGCATTAGGTGATGCACTGCAACTGACCGTCTCTGTCGATGAGAGTGTGAGTAACGACGCCCTTGATCTGTCTCCGTTAGACAAAGATTTTATCTATGGCAGACCGAGCGTCAGCAGCAATACGTCTTATATCAATGGTAATTTCTCGCGCACCACCGTTTGGCGTGTGGCAATTGCAGGTAAACGCGTGGGCAATGTCACCATTCCGTCACTCACTATTGATGACATGACCACAGAGCCGATCACGGTTCAGGTTGTTGATGCCGGAGACAAAGGCGCTCAGGGTGATACACAAGCAGTAGAGGTCATTGCTACTCTTGATCGCCACGACGGATATATCGGAGAAACCTTCAACTATCGCGTGCGCTTAATGATTGGCACTCGGCTAGACTCCCCTGCGTTGCAAGCACCGTTCGGCGAAGGGATGGATGTTGCGCAAGTTGGGGATGACGTGCAAGCAGAGGCGGTCGTTAACGGACGCCGTTACGTGGTGATCAGTCGCCAGTATCAAATCACCCCAACACAAGCTGGCGAGCTTACCCTCGAAGGTGCCGTATTCAGCGGCACGGAAGTGAAAGGAAACAGTTGGGGATCGTCTGTTGGCCTACCCATCAGTCGCCAAGCGAATAGCCTAACACTCAACATCGCGCCAAAGCCTGCGGATTATAAAGGCTTGTGGCTACCAACCCCCGATCTTGATCTCACTCAGCGTTGGGAGCCAAACACACTCAGTGAGAGTACCAACGCCCAAGTCGGCGAACCTATTAATCGCGTGATTTCATTGAAGATCAAAAACATCGCCCAAAGCGCGATGCCAAATCTCAATTTGGATTACCCCACCAGCGTGAGCGTGTATTCAGATAAACCGGAATACAGCGAAGACGGTGATTACACCGTGATGACGGTAAAACAAGTGATTATCCCGCGCCAAGCAGGAGACGTAACCCTACCGCCGTTGTCTATCAATTGGTTTAACACCTCACGCAAGCTGCCAGAAACCAGCAAGATTGAGGGCCTGACGCTGTCAATCGAAGCGGGAGAGAATACGCCGAACACGCAACCTATCATGCCAGATGTTGCGTTAACGCCATCAGCACCAGCACCAAGCAATAGCGAAAACGTGGTGATCACTGCTGGATACTGGCCGTGGGCGACAGGCTTTTTTGCCGTTTTATGGTTAGGCACGCTCGGCATGTACTTGCGCCGCCCTAAGGTTATGGTGCCACAAAACAATGCTACCGCTCGCCAATCAATAAAAGGCACAGACAATGCTCTGCTGGCATTGAAAACGGCGGTGAATGCTAACGATGCCGTGGCAGTCTCTACCCACTATCGCAACTGGCAAAACGGCCATTTACCCTTCGAGTTACGCGAGGGTATTGACGCTGAAATTAGCGCCATGATGGCAAGTCGATACCGCCCACAAGCAGAAAGCTGGGATAACAGCGAATTGCTCTCATTACTCTCGCAAGCCGAGACAGTGAGCAAAGACAGTGCTAAAAAAGCGACGAAGAAGGGAGGCTCACTCAGCGAGTTAACCCCCTAGAATTGCTTGACTAACCCTCTAAAAACCGGACAGAAACGTCCGGTTTTTTGTTAAATAACGGCTCGGTTTACCGTCAAATTTCTCGTAGCAAAAACGAAACCCTCGCGAGTTATCAATACCGACCACAAAACATTGATTCTCAATTCAATTGGCGCGACCATAATCTCATTCTGTATGGTGTTGGCAGTAGCGCCTATGACTCCAAAGACACACACATCACGACGAGTACCCATCATAGTAGGTACCTTTGTATTAGGGATCAGCAGTATGGTTTACCTTCATTTGGGTGAACCGTCACAGCTGTTTTCTGCACCAAGTAACTTCGTCATGCCGAAATCAGAATCCTTCGTTACACCTCGTTTCGATGCCCTTCAAACCCAATTAAAAGCCGACAAGCAAAACGGGAAGCTGTGGTTTGAACTGGGCCATGAATACATGGCAAGGGGAGAGTTTGATAACGCCTCAACGGTGTTTCACTACGCGGAGCGTTTATCAAGCGATCCAGCTGCAGATATTTTTTCTGCACAAGCCACCGCTCGCTATTACGCCAACAAACAACGATTCGATGACCAAGTACAAACTTGGTTAAATGAAGCGCTAAAACGCGCCCCTAACAATGCTTCCGCACACATGCTTATCGCATCGGATCATTTCCTGTCAGCAAGATACCCATTGGCGATCGAACATTGGGAAACCATTCTTGATGCCAATCACCCCGACATTGACCGGGTGGCTATTATCACATCCATACATCAAGCCAAACGTATGCTGTAAAAAAGGCCAGCTTTCGCTGGCCTTGATTCTCATCACTCACTTTATCGGCTTAATCGATAGACCTAGCCCTATTAATATGACGCCTCACGGACTTTTGCATCTTCATCCCACTGAGGAACCACAGTTTTCAAGAACTCTGCTTTCTCCGTGTTCATGGTTTCCATGTCCATACCCAATACTGCCTGCGCTTTCTCTTTCGTAGAAATATCCGGTATCTGAACAGGCTCTGTGATGCCCTTCGTCGCGAGTAGGCGAGCCAACTTGGTTCGCGCATCTGCTGCACGGTCTACAGCTGTACCCAAGGCTTTTAATGCAATCTCAGGGGCATGCATATGAACGCCATGTGACGCTATCGCATAATCCCAACGCCATTGCGCATGACGAATATCTTGAAGGATCGATTCCATTTCAACATCGCTAGCACCCGCATCCCACGCTGCTGCTGCTTCAAAGTGCGCAGCCACAATATGCTTTTCAGCCGTAAGCTTCATGTTCAGCACTTGTGCTTTACGCGTCGACACAATTTCCAACATGGTGTCTTTACTTTGTGTATGACACTGAGCACACGTATTTTCGAACTGATCAAATGGGTTGCCAATTTTGTGGCTGGTGTACACCTTACCTTCAGGGGTTTGTACTTTCGGCATGTGGCAGTCAATACAACCGACATCGTTTTTGCCATGTATACCATCACGCCACGTTTCAAACTCTGGGTGCTGCGCTTTCAGCATCGGCGCTTTAGACAATTTATGCGTCCAATCTTTAAAGCCAATCGCGTCAAAGTAATCTTCCATTTGATCGACATTGGTACCTTGCGCCCAAGGGAAGGTGACCGCTTTGGTCGGCCCCGAGAAATAGTACTCAACATGACACTGTCCACACACTTGAGCCTGTTGAGTAAAACGGGATTGTTGCTCAAACGGTTGATGAATACTGTTCATGGCCCTGTCTGCATACGGGCGTGACAACTTCAGTGCTGGTTCGCCTCGCTCAAACGCTTCGCTTTTTGTATCGTGACAATCACCGCAACCTATCGTATTGCTGATTTCGTCGCCAAGACGTGACCATTTTCCCTCAAAATAACCGTCTTCGCCGCGTTCCTCGATTAACCTAGCAACATCAGGACTTTTACAGCTCCAACATGCCATTGGCATCGGACCTGATTGCGCATCTTTCGGCGCGCCGGTGCGTAACGTGTTTCGAACATCATCTAACGCATAAAAGTGGCCACGTGCTTTATTGTAATCTTTTGCAAAGCCATAACCCGCCCACATGATGACCATGTTGGGATCTTCAGCGAGCGCATCCTCTAAATGCTTACTCTCGCTAGTGGCTTTCCACGAGTCATATTGTTCAGGGAAGGTAGATTGATAGACGTCATTACGCACTTCAATGCGTTTTGTGTCTGGGGGGGATGTCTCTGCCAATACGGTTGAGGAATAACCAAGAATCGAGATCCCCATTACCGCACTCATGATGCAGGCAGACATGATACGAGTTGCCGACTGAATGCTCACAGCATTGCCTCCAATATTTTTTAATTTATCGTCCTACCAGCGTTGTGAGTTCAGGTATGCAGACAATGCAATTGGAGTTCTAAATAGTGTAGCGAATTCCCACACATAATCTGTGACATTTATTTCATCCTTGGGTGACATTCACAATTTCATAACCTGATTTTGCAGCCTATTAATGGGAATGATTTTTGTTTATAGCCCAAAATTGATGTGCATCATTAAAGGTGTATTTAATTTGTTTGTTTTGTTAAATCGAGAGGTGTGAACCTTCATTCTATCGTGGGTCTGATATCTAATATCCTTACACGGCGTTGTGGCTGTATGCAAAAATGTAATGAGAGTTAACAAGGAATGCACAGGCTATTTTAGCCTGCGGCAGATCACGTAACTCTGATCAAGCAGCTTCGGTCTATGAGTTTTGCTCTCATGACGGAAACGCTGTTAAAGGTGAACAATGAGCAATCTCAAAGCCAGCCCCTTCTGGAGCGCAACCATCATTGCTGCGCTTTGTCTTTGGGGCATATCGCTGACTGTTGCCACTGCTAACGAAGGAGTATCTGCTCAAACCAGTGGAGATTCTGTTTCACAACAGCATGAAGTGACATTTCAAAGAAACCCCGATTACGCTTGCACACAGTGCCATAAAGACGAGGAAAACCAACTCGCTGGAACACACGGCGAAGCCATAAATCCCCACACAAATCGAGACATGACCTGCATCGATTGCCACACAGGTATCACTGAAGATCACCGTGACGGCGCAAAAGATGTTGTCAAATTTGACCACTCTCAATCCGTGGCAGGCACAGACATTCCTGCTGCGTCACTCGCGTGGATCCTGCAACAAAACACGCAATGCGAAGCGTGCCACGAACCGCTTGATTTACGTGAAGCCAACTGGACACATGATGTCCATGCAAGAGATCTCACCTGTACGTCTTGCCACGATGTACACCCTAAACAGGACCCAATGAAAGGCATTACGCGCAAAGACAACATTCAACTCTGCGTTGATTGCCATTCCGACCAAACCAAAGCACGGGAGGAGAAAGAATGAGTTGTTCTAGACGTCAATTTCTTACCGGAGCAGGGGCTGTTATCTTTACGACTGGCGTTGCGGGCACTCAGATGATCAGTCGTCCTGTTCTCGCCGCAAGTACCGAAATCAACAGCATTCGATATGGAATGGTGCATGACGAAGGCCTGTGTATTGGTTGCACCGCGTGTACCGATGCGTGCCGAACGGTCAATAATGTTCCCGAAGGGGTGTCACGACTTGAGATTGTTCGCACTGAGCCTGTGGGTGAATACCCAGATACGAAATACGGCTTCACCCGTGTCTCTTGTCAGCATTGCGAAAATGCCCCTTGTGTTTACGTTTGCCCGACAGGTGCAGCGATAAAAGACCCTGATACAGGAATCGTAGATGTGGTCGCCGACAAATGTGTCGGCTGTGGATACTGCTTGGCGGCTTGCCCCTATCAAGTTCGATTCTTCCACCCCGAAACCCATGCGGCTGATAAATGTGATTTTTGTCGTCACACCAACCTGGCAGAAGGAAAACTGCCTGCTTGTGTGGAGTCTTGCCCAACGAAAGCCCTCACCTTTGGCGATCTCAATGATCCTGAAAGTCAGGTTTCTCAATTGCTAAAACAGAAGACGGTTTACCGCGATAAAGCCCACCTTGGAACTGCACCTCAGCTCTATAAAGTGCCGCACAATGCAGGGGAGATAAAGTCATGAGCACCTTCGCTAATGCTTTTCAGTTTGACTCACTGGTCTGGGATTGGATCATTGCGGTATACCTTTTCCTTGCAGGCATGTCTGCAGGCGCGGCTATGATAGCTGTTTACCTTAAACGAAATGTGATTGAAGGTGACGCGGCAAAAAATGGCATTATCCGCGCCACCGCCATTCTTGCCCCTATGGGCATCATTGTTGGCTTACTTATCTTGGTTTTCCACCTCACTAAACCACTTGAGTTCTGGAAGATCATGATTTATTTCAACCCAACGTCTGTGATGTCCATGGGCGTGGTGTTGTTCCAAGTCTATATGATGGTGTTGTTTGCGTGGCTAGCCAGTGTTTTCCTGAACGACATTCAACGTATTGTCGGTCATTGGGTAGACAAGATCCCTGGTGCCAATGCACTGCTAACGGCCTGCCGTCGATTTGAAAACGGTCTGGAAATCACACTGGCAATCCTTGCCATTGTGCTTGCGGCCTACACAGGTTTTCTGCTTTCGGCTCTCAAAACCTATCCGTTGCTCAATAATCCTGTGTTGCCAATCCTATTTCTGTTCTCAAGCCTTTCATCTGGCGCAGCGGCGTGTTTGCTTGTCGGTGTCATTGGATTCAAAGAGCCAATGAACAGCGCGTCTGTGCGATGGGTCCATCGTTTTGAGCGTCCCGTCGTGTTATTCGAACTGTTCGTTATCTTTGCGTTCTTCTCTGGGCTGTATTTTGGCGGAGGGCAAAAAGAAGTGGCGGTGTTAGCCGCGATAGGAGGAGGATTTTGGTCCAGTTGGTTCTGGTACGGGGTTATCGGGCTCGGAATGGTTTTGCCATTGGTCCTTAACGCGATAAGTCCGAGCGGCGTTAAACACCGCACCAGTTATCTTGCCGTCGTCACGACATTGAGCCTGATTGGGGTATTGATGTTACGCACATTTATTCTGTACGCAGGACAAATGACCACGGTCTAACACAACATCGGCTTTGCCTGAGGATGCTTAGTCACAATGTCCTCAGGTAAAGCGAGTTACCTAACGAACCCATTCACCTTAGTTTCCTGAGTTGGTTCTCTGGGTTTATTTATCAAAAAGTTATCTTGCCTATGCTCTCTGAAATTGGTCATTGTCTCCTTATTGTTGCTATCACTTCCGCGTTTTCTTCCTCTGTGCTCGGCGGGTTGAGCCTCTGCTTTCCGAATACCACGTTCAAGGAAACGGCAAGCATGACGCCTTGGCTCGCAACCCTTGCGTTTTTTAGCCTCTTTACTGCAACAGCAATCCTTGCCTTCAGTTTTATCAATGACGACTTCTCACTGCAATATGTTGCCCAACATTCGAATAGCGCACTACCTACCCCCTTCAAGTTGGCCGCGGTTTGGGGTGGGCATGAAGGGTCATTTCTCTTTATGGTACTCGCTCTTTCTGGCTGGTCGGCACTGGTGGCTAACAACAAGACGTTGCCCGAAGATTATGCCAATGCAGCGCGGTTTGTTCTCAGTACCATCGTGACACTGTTGGGTATTTACTGCCTTTGGTTATCCAACCCATTTTTACGAGAACTACCCGCAGCCTTGGAAGGCAGAGATCTCAACCCCATGCTGCAAGACATAGGGTTGATTCTGCATCCCCCGCTGCTTTATTTGGGCTACATTGGTTTTGCTGTGCCATTTGCCTTTGCGATTGCTGCACTTCTCACTCAAACACCCGCCAGAGCATGGGCTGATTCATGTCTGCGCTGGGCACTGGTTACATGGGCATTTCTAACGGTAGGTATTGCGATAGGCTCTTGGTGGGCCTATCACGAACTAGGCTGGGGAGGCTGGTGGTTTTGGGACCCGGTCGAAAACGCTTCACTTCTGCCTTGGTTAACCGCCACCGCGTTAATACATTGCTTGGTATCAACAGCCCGAAACAACACGCTAGTCAGTTGGACGCTCCTGCTCGCCATAGTGACATTCGCACTGACCATATTAGGCACGTTTATCGTCCGCTCAGGCGTACTGACGTCAGTGCATGCGTTTGCCTCAGCCCCGATGCGAGGCACAGGGTTGCTGATTATTTTAACCGTGTTACTTTTCCCCGCGTTGCTGCTTTTTGCGCTGAGGGCCGCGAATATTTCCCACCAAGATGCCGAGAAATCACGTTGGCACCCTCAACGATTCTGGCTCATGGTAGCTGCCAGTTTGCTGTGCGCCATGATGTTAATTGTGATGCTTGGCACCTTGTATCCCATGATTTATGCCGCAATAGGACTCGGCACACTGTCTGTGGGAGCACCTTACTTTAACTCGTTGTTCGTCCCTTTGGCTGTAGTCTCGGCCTTCGCTGCCACCTTCAGCACTGCTCGTGGGTTGTCCAAACTTAAAATGCGGATAGGCATAACGGTCTCCTTGCTTGTTGGATGTGTGATCACCTATCTAGGGACCCAATACTACCAAGTCCCCTTCTCGTTGATGGTATCGGCTGCGCTGACCGCCTCATTTTCCTTAATCGTCGCTACCGTTTACCACTGGTTTAACCGTTCGCGGACTATGGCGCCTATTGCAATGACACTCGGGCATTTGAGCCTTGCCATCACGATAATGGGGGCGGCGCTTCTCGATGGTTTTGGCAGTGAAATCAGCGCAAAAATGCAGGGGAACCAACACGTCTATTTAGGGCCATACACCGTGACTCATCAGGGAAGTTCATGGCATATTGGTCCCAATTACACCGCAGAGCGCATCACTTTGTCTGTGTCAAAAAATGGCACTGAGATTGGTCATGTTACCCCTGAAAAACGTCACTACACCGTCAGGACAATGAACATGTCTGAAGCGGGCGTACTCAGAGATAATTTTAGCGATGTGTATGTCACGCTTGGCAGCAAGTTTGATTCAGATACTTTCGCAGTAAGAGTCCAGATAAAGCCGTACGTTCACTTGCTTTGGATTGGCGCATTTATGATGCTAATCGCAGGTTTATGGGGGGCTGCCTATCACTACAAACGCGCGCGCCTTGCACGCGTTGGACAAGGCGAACCCTCACCACTCTCTGAGAGAATTCACTAAGACGATGAAACAAATATATCTCTTCTCACTACTCAGCTTATTGCTTTCTTGCGCCTTATTTTCATCTGCAGCGAGCACATCCGACACCACACCGTTGCAGCAAGACAATGCCGAAACCTTTCAGTTTTCTTCGGCTGAAAATCAACGTCTGGCGCTAAAATTGGGAAAAACGCTTCGCTGTCCTGAATGTCAAAACCAGAACCTCATTGAGTCCAATTCGACCGTTGCACAGAATTTGCTACTGACCGTATATCAACAGGTTGAAGCTGGCGCGACAGAAAAAGAAGTGGTCAGCAATATGATTTCCCAGTATGGACACATGGTGCATTACCAGCCTCCCTTCATAGCAGGAACAGCCGCGCTTTGGCTCGCCCCATTATTGATATTGTTTGGCTTTGGTTTCTTTATATTCCGCCATTCTCGCCAAGAATGAACATGAAATGGCCTAAACATAAGCAAGATAAACAATTTAAGATCATGATTATCCTTAATAATACAAACGGACAGATCGAACTCGACACGTAAAATATGCACCACCCGTTAAATTTTTACCTGAAACTGAAAAGCAGCCTTGCCAGAATAGTAGATCACTGGTTTAGCGTACCAAGAGCTTGTGCTTTTCTTAGAGCCTACCGCCATTTGTTACTATCCCTTTATCTTGCTCCCCATTAAATGCTCACACTTCTACCGCCCCATTATGATCAATAAATTATCCTATAATTAAATGTAAGCCTTTTCGTAAAAAGGCATAACCCATTATTAATTTGGTACTTTTTCAGGTGTGGTTTTCAAGATGTGGAAAAAGATGCATTCGGTGCCTCAGTAGCAATAGGCAACAATGGTAATTGGCTCGCGGTAGGCGCACAATATGAAGATGCTTCTAGCTCGGGAATAGACCCTAGCGACAACGGAAATACCGCCAATAATGCTGGTGCCGCCTATATTTTCGAATTAAATGGCAGTTGGCTACAAACCCACTACCTAAAATCACCTAACACCGAAGATGTCTCTTACTTTGGAAAAGCTATCGCCTTTAGCGCCTTACAAAAAGAATTATTGATAAGTGCGCCGAGTGCGCCAATCAACGATGTTAAATCTGGCGTTGTCTATTTGTTTTAGCAACCATACGAGAGCGGTATGCTTACCTGCTTTGGGTGACAGGTAAGTACTCTGCCTGCGAAACGGTCTCTTTTTCACAATCAATGCTATCGCATAACAATTCTTCGCAATAACATTGTACCATTTAAGCTCGGCGCAACGCTTCAGGCTACTTTGCCAATCCCATGAGTAGGCCGTTTTCTTCCCACAAAGCGACACTCACACCATCAATATCAATCACCACGTTATTCAAATTTGCATCAACCCCTTGCGGCAGTTTTGCTTGATAAAAAGTATAAATCCGCTTGGTGTCCAAATCCTCCACCTGAAACTGAGCAGCGATTTTCCCGTCGATACTGCAATAACGTGCCCCTAACAGGGTCCATTTATCTACGGGAAGTTGCTTAGGCGTGATCAATGCAAAATCTAAACGGTTGAGGTAAGAATCAATATCCACAAATGAATTGCTTAGTATTTCCATCTGCATCTGGCTATTGTGGTTGTAAGCAATCTCGGCCGAAATGGCATTATAATCATACCCTTTATACCAGAACGTCCAAACGCTCACCGCCAGCATCAACATTGCTGCCATCGCCATCCCAGTTCCCCACACATATGATCTGGGCAATGTTTCTTTATCTGATGACTTTTCTTCCAACTCCTTCAAAGCACTTATTTGTGCCGCTGTTAAGGATTTTTCGTTGTAATGTTTGGCGAGTTGCGACTTTAACGCGTCACGATTTTTTGAATAAGTCATGGCTACGATACCTGCTTTAACATGTGACCAAATTCATCCGCCAAGCGGGCTTTCATTCGACTCAAACGTGAAAGCAATGTTCCTCTTGGAATATCCGTTAAGGTGGCAATCTCTTGGATGCTAAACCCTTCTACTGCCCATAAATAAAGCAGTTCCCGCTCCTTTGCGGACATACTGTTCAGCAAGATATCAACGTGTTGCTCGTCAATCGTCATTTTTTCTAGCGCATTAAACGCATAGCTGTCATTTTCATCGCCTTCAATAAACTCAGACGACGTGATCAGCTCTAGCTGATTGCGACGGCAGTGATCAACAAATTCATTTCGGATCACACGCATCATGTACGCTTTGGTATGTGTGGCTTCATCTTCATTCTTTAGTATTTTTTCACAGCAACTTTGCACTAAATCATATGCTTGAGGTTCGTGATGACACAAAGAAAATGCATAACGATAAAGCTGATTGAGCAAAGCTTCCGTGAAAATAACCCTTCGACGCTTTCTAAAAAAATTCAGCATGGCGAGTGTCCTTCACATGACAAAATTGATAAAGCAGGTGCCTGATACATCCACCCGCTTTCAAGCATGAAAAGGAAATATCCCTCTCTCGTAATTCAATGACGTCGGGTGAGGAGTAGTAAAACGCCACACCGCGAGTGAGTATCACTGTTTGCTTTGATAACCAATCTCAGGCTGAGATGTTTGAAAGCCTAAGGTTTCTTTTGTTCTTCGTACACAATCAAACAAGGTAAAGCGCACGCCGCCTCCCAATCTCAACAGAACCAGACCCGCAGCAGCCAATGCAAATTCCCGCTTTACGCCATTTAGATTCGCGATCACACCTTTGTCGACGCTGAATTTCTGCAACATATACCATGCCATAACTAACACCACCGCACCTGCTGCTGCCTTTAGCGATGTGCCTTGACCAAAAATCAGCACCAAACCTATTGCCGCTAAAACTAACTGGTACGTTGCGAAAGATGGAATCTTTGCATACGCACCGAAAAAGCCACCAATAATAAACGTCACCCCAAGCGAGAAACGCAGCAGCAACCCCAACACATCCCAATTTGGCGCCCCTCCAACGTCGCCCTGACCTCGACGCGCATCGAGGCTTCTTGCCCCCGCGCCTAGATTAAACAACACGAACATCATGCCGGATAAGGTGATATCTCGAATTTGCACAAACATCGCAGGTGAGGTGTAAGTTTTTACGCCCACAGACGCGCCAGGTACAGTGTCTACGGGCAATGAGAACACAAACGTCCAAAGCAAAAACCCGTAAAGCAACGCCAATGGACGCACCATGAACCCCGCAATGAGGGCGACGCCTGAAAACAGCTCAAACGAGGATAGTGATGTTAAGAAGAGCCACGGTGTGAGCACGCCATTACTGAACAAATAATCTTGAAACAGCTCATTAATATACCCTGTCGTTCCCATGTAGTTAGCCACCATAGCGGCTTGCTTTGAGCTTGAAAGAAGCAGGCTCAGTTTTGAAAGACCTCCAATAACAAAGACCAACCCGAGTCCGATACGTAATGCGAAGGCAGCGTTTGCGAAAAGTGTACTGTTTTTGTTCATAGGAAATCCTGAGTTATTGAATTAGGCACATGTGAAAACATGCTGTTTCCCTTCACTAACGAGCCAGTCACGATTTTGATTGCATCTCTATTCATTTTTTTTCGCGGTCAATTTGGAAACCACATTGGAGCAACCTTGTGAGAAGCATCAAACCAAGTGGCTACCAAAACCCAATTTGACAAAAGCACATAAGACACGCTAGATTGTTTCGTATCGAAACAATTACTCATGCGTTAACGATGATTCTAAGGAGTAGAGTATGTTGAACAATCACGTTGGTAGACCCTTTGAGATCAACGCAACAAAATCGTTTAACACTGAAAAAAACATTAAAATTGCGGACTTCAGAGGTCAGGTAGTTGTTGTCTATGTATTTCAAATGCTGTGCCCAGGTTGTGTCTCTCATGGGCTACCACTTGCCAAGAACTTGCAGCAGTCTTTTCGTAGCGATGATGTTCAGGTCATTGGTCTGCACTCGGTCTTTGAGCACCATGAAGTGATGACACCTAGCGCATTAGAAGCATTTATCCATGAATACCGCCTGACGTTTCCCATTGCGGTAGACACGCCAAGTCAGCACAGCAACGTGCCTGAAACCATGAAAGCGTACCAATTTGGCGGCACACCTACGCTTTTGGTCATTGACCGACAGGGTAGATTGCGACTTAACCACTTTGGCTCAATCAATGAGCTACAACTGGGAGCCATTATTGGCTCGCTGTTAGATGAGAAATCGGTCCAAACACAGACCGAGGATGCCGATGAATCGTCAGGACGATGTGATGATGAAGGTTGTCGTATTTGAATTCGCGCTGACGCCAAAGACCTGCCAATTTAGACAGGGTGTTCTGGGGCAAAATAGGCCGCATTTTTGTTAAATGCTTTTCTCTTTCGAGAACACTACGAGACAACGGTCACGATGACGAGACGCAGTAATCAAGAGCATTCCGTCTGACGCGTTTTATGCTTTAGTTAGGTTCTCAGCAATGATTTGACGAAAGGAGATCAATGATGAGGACTTTCGCCGACAAACCCCAATCCACCAAGCTGGCTAAACCGTTAAAGTCTCACGGCCCACTCCACTTTCAACGAGGCGTTAACGAAAGGCAACATTCATCCTCTTTTCCGCTACGTGCAGTCGGGGGACAAGCGTTAGAATGGTTGTCTCAAAACAACATTCTCGGCCGACAAACACAGGGGGCGCAAGGGGGAGATGGCGTCCCACCAACCCAACAGGCATCTCGAATGTCTGTGATGTCGAGGATTGGCCCTCCAGCGTTTTTACTCCGCCCTCCCGCTTGGCTTCCACCAGACACGCCGGCTTGGGCAGATCGGGGAAAGGTCGGGCTTTCGCCCTTGTTCTTTCAGGCGGAGCGTTCGACCCAAGCCGACATACTCCGCCATGAATATCTGCATGCCATCCACCAACGCCACGCCCCAATGGACAATTCCGCTGCTGCAAGGCGCCATGCTGAAGAATTGGCATCCACAGCCCATCACACTCCCATGTCAGCCTTCTACGCCCCAGTTCCTACTCTTTTGGCATACCCAGCGCAACAACACAAACCTTGGGACGACGTTTACATTGGTCACCAAGTAATAGTTGGAGAGCTAAGGAGTGGCGATTTGGTGTTGAGGATCATGATGAACTACAGCGAGTTCAAAGTAGAAGACGTCCTGACGTATAACGAAAACCTCGGTTTGGAGCTAACGGAGGTAACTAAGTCGAAAGTTTACCATTGCGGGAAGCATCCAAACCCCAATCTTGTGGGGACAGTGAAAAAACTAAGGGAAGTGATGGTTACCGTCGAAAAGCTGAATAGCAACATCCCCGACACATCCACTTTTAAGATCAAGTACATTTTTATCGCCCCAGATGTGTCTGATAGGTTTCGGACAATGGATAAAAAAGGTGTCCTGTTCCTGTCATCCAACGCATTGTCAACCGACATAGTGGACGTGGCAGCCCACGAAGCATCACATGGCATCTTCGAGCACCACGCCACTGCTAGGCATGATGACCCAGCGCAAAGGGTACCAGACAACCTGATACTGCAAGTTGCAGATATCTATATCAAACTGAGAAATACAAAACCTGCCGATCTGCCCCAGAAAAAGTTTGACCCAAAATCACCACCGCCTTATGAATCTTCGGAGAGTGGCATCGACCGACGCGCTTCTGGAATCATCCCAGTTCATGACACTGTCTGGTCAGGTGCTGGCGGACACCCTTGGAAAGGCATCGATGAATTTTTCGCATCAGCATATGCCGCTTTCACCCAAGACCCAAAATTACTCGACAAAATTGTTTCTCACTACAATAAACATGACCCAAACATACGAGCTCTTTACCGTCAGTTGTTCACCTTGTTTAAAATGATCGGTAATCCCAAAGCCATAGCCAGTCTTTCTGCCCCCAGCGACACAAAAGGTGCAGAGAAAGTCACCAACGCAACATCCGCCCCACCAGATTATACCGACCCAGCCTCGCGCCTGATCAGTGACCAATATCTATTTGACCCCACAGCCCTACCTGGCCCTGACAAGATTGTATGTTGAACCGTTGGTGGAAAACAAAAACGGGTTATCCACGACACTGTGGCTTACATTCTGTAATCGATTCTTAGACTAGAAATGGTCAGACTCGCCAATGAGGGCTTCGCAACGCGGTGTGTGGGACTTTATTCCTTTTATACAAAAACACGTTCAGATCAGTCTAGTATCAGCATTTTGGTCGAAATCCCTATCGTCACGACGATCATGGCGAACTTTATAAGCTGCTTGCCTTTAGATAGCACCAATTTCGCGCCGACTTTCCCCCCAATGACCAGCCCAATGAACATCAGTAAGCCCACATCCCAAATAATGCTCCCTTCATAAATAAAATATAACAAGGCAGCTAAGTTACTACAGAAGTTCAGGATTTTAGTTTGTGCGGTCGCTTTAACTAAGTTAAACCCCAGCAGAAACACCAGGGATATCGCAAAAAATGAGCCAGTACCGGGGCCAAAGAATCCGTCATAGAATCCAATGGCGGTAGCAACAACAAGCGTATAGGCATAAGGCGATATTTTCTTTTCTTGGTCGACGTCTCCTAGATTGGGTGAGAACAGAAAATACAATGAAAAGCCAATCAGCAAAAACGGAACAATAAGCGATAGGAAATCACTATCAACCATGGTTAACACCATTCCGCCGAAAAACGCCCCAAGGAATGTTGTCAGCATCATCCACTTTATTTCACTGAGCTGAATGTCTCCGGTTTTGATGAAGTGCAAAGACGCTGATAACGTGCCACCGACACCGCCCACTTTGTTGGTTGCTATGGCAGAAACAGGGGGGATTCCGCACATCAACATGGCAGGTATCGTGATAAGCCCGCCCCCACCCGCCAACGCATCAATACACCCAGCGACAATAGCCGTCACAAACAAGAAAAACAGGATTTCGTTAGCCAATTCCATCGCTCAACCCCTCGGAGATAATCGCATCGCAATGGACAAGGCATTGCCTACATCTTCTTTACTTAATTCACTTACAAACCTCAGTAGACAACAACAGCCAGTGAATAGGTGACAACGCGAGATAAGTTAAAGCACTTGAGTCACACAATGTTTACTTAACGCGTCATAAGCTGTCTGCATATCAACAAGGAAAGCGTCAGAGCTCTGAAATTCGTCAATCGGATCACCAACAACCACATCGCAATTGAACGGTACAAACATCGCCGTCCCCTTTGGAAGAGACATCCCTAGACCTCTCATGACAACGGGAAGAATGGGACATTTATCATGCTCTTTCACTAAATGGTAAATTCCCTTCTTCAATCCACTCATCACTTCTGGCTCACCTCGACTGCCTTCAGGAAACACCAA
The DNA here is from genome assembly GCF_028683095.1 of Enterovibrio gelatinilyticus. Lineage (GTDB taxonomy): Bacteria > Pseudomonadota > Gammaproteobacteria > Enterobacterales > Vibrionaceae > Enterovibrio > Enterovibrio gelatinilyticus. Next base: position 51,700 of record NZ_JAJUBC010000024.1, read on the forward strand.
CAGAATATCGTTGTTACTCAGCGCTCGATGGCACTCATCAAACAACTTTTCCTTATCAGCACCTGAATTCATCCGTTGAATGGGAATAATGCCAATCACATTGAGTGACAACCAAGAAACAAATCGATTTGATAAAAAGTAATCAGCCGCGGCAACGGGGCGAACTCTGTGAACTTGGCTAATTGGAAACAAAGCGAGCAAAACCAGCGTATCAAGATGGCTGTTGTGATTCGCCGCAAGCACTGCTGGGCCATTTTGGGGTAGTTTGTCTCTGTTGATAACGTTTAAGCCAAGTGCTACAAACACCAAAGGCTTCACCACCAACATAACAAACAACACTTTTGGTATTTTTGACAACATAATCAATAATATAAATAGTAAATATAATGAAAGAACAACGGCGCTGTGAACATCAAACTATCAACGCGATCGAGGATTCCACCATGACCAGGAATCAGATGACCTGTATCTTTAATTTTCAGGTCTCGCTTTACCGAGGAAATCACCAAGTCCCCAATAAACCCGCTCACTGAAATAATGAGTCCTGCGACCATTCCTTCCAATGGCGTGAGGGGTGTTAAGTAAGGAGCAGCAAAATATGACAGAATGACAACCGTCACACCTCCCCCAATAAATCCTCCCCACGTTTTGTTCGGGCTCACTTTCGGGATGATTTTCCGCTTGCCAAAACATTTACCGCTCACGTATTGGCTCACATCATTGAGCTGGGTGAATATCAGCAAGAAAAGTAACATTCCAAGTGATCCCGCATCCGGGTTTTTACTCGGAAGAACCAACAAATATGCCATGTGACTAAGGCAAAACACCGTCAGCATCATTGACCAATGAATCACACCCGCTGATCGTATAAATCCATTTGTATCACCAATTAACACCGCGACCATTGGCAGATAGAGAAACATGTAGACAGGAATAAAGATGATAAACATCCCGTACCATTCAATGGATAACCAGTAATAGTGAAGCGGGATGGAAAGGTAGGCCCAAAAAATAACTCTGCGGTCGGCTAAGCGTATTGGCACGATTGAAAGAAACTCTTTCAACGCCATAAAACTCAGAAAACCAAAGAAGACGATGGTGTACTGAAGAGGAAGGAAGAGCGCAACGAAGACGATGCCCACCATCCACCACCAAGATCGAATCCTCAGCTTTAATTCAAGAAAATCTCCATCGGGAGTGGTGCGCGACTTCCAAAGATACACTGCGGTGCCCGCAACTAGCGCAGCAAAAACAGAGACCATCACATGCTGAGAGTGGGGAAGAATCGTTGTCATAACTTTTCCTCTCCCTTCAACGCTGTATTTTCCACATCACGATAGATGAACACCAAACGTCGCCAGCATGTCGCCAAGCTCCCTAGCAAAATAACAACCAACGCTAAATCAATGATATTGAAAGGAAGGCCGATAGAAAAACCAGTCAAATTTTGAAGAAAAAGCACCACGAGCGCACCCGTTAAAAGAGCCATCCTATGTTGCTTAGCCATGGGGCCGCGAAAGTCAGCCTTTGTCCCCATACTCACGCCTAGTACCCTAATATACGCGGTCAGAACAGCAACGAGGGCACATGCCCATGCCAAGTACATTCCACCTTCATACTGAGTTGTGAAACCCACGCCGATGATAAGTAAAGGGTCAGCAATACGGTCAGGTACATCATTGAACAATTCACCTGATGGCGTACTCTTGCCGCCTTCAATGGCTACCATGCCATCAAACAAATTACAAAGCAGACGACTTTGAATACAAAGGGCAGTGACAAGTAAAAGAGAGATTGAACCCAAAAAATGGTACGCGAGCATGGCTGCAAAACCCAATGCAGCAAAAACAATACTCATCAACGAAATCTGATTGGGCGTGATATCACGGTTGTTTATCCATACAGCGATGCGTTGCGTAAGCGCATTTTTTCGCACGGCTAGAGGACGACGACTTGCGTCATTGAATTGTGGGGCCATCCTTGCTCTCAATAAAATCCATATATTAAAAGCTATCTTAACGTTACATCTTTATTTCATATACTGAGTTAACGGCGTTTTCTCATACAATGTCAAAAATGCGAATCAAACATATATTCCATTGTAACTTCATGATTAAATTATATTTAATCATGAGTATCAACCGATGGGACATGCTCGGACACACGGATAGCATCAAACCCACGTATTTTTGTCTTTTCGCATAGTACAACGACGAGCAATTATAGGGGATCCCCGAAGGCTCTCCTCCTGCATTCCCCCACCTTTTCAGCCATGTAACCAAATGGAGTCATGGCTTGCAGCAAGTTCGGGATTGAGCCTAGAAACACAAATCCATTGAAACTGACTAGATGGTGACTTTCTCAGAGTATATGTCCCCGTTGTTGGCAAATTGTTGGAAAATAATTTCAGCCACATCAATATGAATATCAATAGAGTCTCATATGGTGGGTGTGGATATTCGCAAACTTAAAAATAATCGGAAAACAAGTTTCATCCATAATATCCATATATTCGGGCAATATATGGATGCCTCTTATTTCTCTCCGCGGTATCTCTAAGTTGCTCTTGATAATAAACGCGCCGAATTCGGCGTTTTTCTTTAACAGGACGAGGCTAGGCCTATGGAACATAAATCTAAAATGAGAAAAAAGCTTCCTTCTTTCGTCGATGCGCGTTTGAATTCGTTTCTACGTGATATGACTGAACCATATGAAAATGGTCGCCCATTACCCGTCAGCAGTCGACCGGGAAAAGGTGCGGTGATCATGCAAAGTAATGACTATTTGTCGTTGAGTCTTGATAGCCATATTCAGAAAGCGCATTTGGACGCCATTTCTGCGTCGAATGAAAATGTGGTGATGTCTGCTGTTTTTCTTCAGGATGAGGATCATAAACCGGACTTCGAAAAGCGTCTGGCGGAGTTTGTGGGGTTGGAGAGTTGTGTACTCTCTCAATCTGGATGGTCGGCGAATATCGGCTTATTGCAAACCATCTGTGAGCCGAACACATGCGTATATGTCGATTTCTTTGCGCACATGTCACTATGGGAAGGCGCCCGGATTGCGGGGGCACGGATTATTCCTTTTATTCACAATAGCGTATCAAACCTTAAACGACAAATTAAAAAAAATGGCCCTGGTATTATATTGATTGACTCGGTGTACAGCACGATCGGTACCATCGCACCGCTTCGAGCCATCTACGAAGTGGCTCAGGAGTTTGATTGTGCGTTGGTGGTTGATGAATCGCATTCGCTTGGCACCCATGGGCCAGATGGCTCGGGCCTAATTAATGAAATGGAAGTGCGAGATCAAGTCGACTTTGTTACGACCAGTCTTGCAAAGGCGTTTGCTTATCGAGCTGGGGCAGTACTTGGTCCAGCGAGCCTTATCAAAGCATTACCGTTTGTGTCGTTCCCTGCGATATTCAGTTCCACTGTACTACCGCAGGAGGTCGCAAGGCTTGATGCGACATTGGACGTGATAAAAAAGGGCGATGAGAAGCGAAAGCGCTTGTTTGAAATATCGGATGTGCTGCGCATGGGTCTTCGTGATATCGGCTTTAAAATCCGTAGTGAATCCCAAATTATTTCTCTGGAGTGTGGTGATGAGAAAAACACAGAACATGTGAGGGACTTTTTAGAAAGCAACGGTGTGTTCGGTGCGGTTTTCTGTGCACCGGCAACCGCAAAGAACAAAGCATTGATCCGGTTTTCCTTGAATGCAGATATGAGCTATCGGGAGGTAGATCATGTGCTGACAGTTTGTCAGGCTGCTTATGAAAATTCTGATCTCACCATCCATTGAAGTAAGGCTTGGTAAATCATGTATGGATAAGAAGCTCTGCAATGGCAGAGCTTTTTATGAAAGCCAGGTCGTTATTTTGTCTCTCAATTGCTGCTGCTCGGAAGGTTTGATAATGAAGTCTGTCATGCCTGAGGATGTGATTTTTTCAAGAGTGGGTCGAGAATTGTCACCTGTGTGAGCAATAATAGGGACATCAGCATAAGCTTGGAGTGAAGAGCGAATACGACGCGAAGTTTCCAGCCCATCCATCACAGGCATTTCGATATCCATCAGAATCAAATCCACATTCTGTTTATCTTGTTTAAGCATCGCTATTGCCTTGTCACCATTGGCGCATTGAATAACGTTAAACCCCTGTTTTTCTAAAATGATAGAAGTCATTTGGCGGAGTGACTCACTGTCATCCACTACCATAATGGTTTGTGTCTCGGTATTGCTTGGGGTTTGTGCACGCTTGTTGGGTATTGAAGCATCTACGGAGTCGAAAAATAACTGCTCAATCACCATTGTGGTATTCAAGCGCCATGCTAGCCCTTCAATCCATGTTGGGTTGTACACAGCATGCGATTGATGGCAAGTCGATGAACTGTTGTGCAGGTATATGATTTTTGCTTCAGTGAACGAAAGTATAGGTTCAAGATGGCCGAGCACATCCCCATTTGTCCCTACACTCTCCAAATCGACAATGATGACATCGTATTCAAAATCAAACTCGGGCTTCTTCAGAACGTGCAGCACATCGATAGTTTGCAGTTTGAAGCCCATTTTTTTGCTGATTTTCGTCGTACGCTGGACCAAATCAACGTCATCGGTCACCATCAGCATCGATTTAAGCTTGATCAGGTTGTGTTTGATATCTTGAGCAATTGAGGAGTCAAATGAGGGGAAAGCGAGAGTGAACGCAGTCCACTCCCCGACCTTAGAATCGCAACTGATTTCGCCACCGAAGGAACGCATGACTTTTCGGCAGAATGGCAATCCCAGTCCATAATTTCCGGTTCTTCCTGTGGTGTAAAAATCCTCGAAAATCAGGTTAATAATATCACTGGGTATTCCCTGACCATTGTCACGAACAATGATTCGATTTTCCCGATCACCGACTTCAACCATCACCTCTATCGCAAAATTTTCTCCGATTCGATGATGAAAAGCGTTTTTAAACAGGTTATAGATAACGTACTTCAGCAGGGTATCGCTGCCGAGAAAATCAAAGGTGTCGGTGTTTCTAATCGTTATCGCTGTTTTGTCTGTGTTGCTCCTGAAACCAAAACTATCGACAGCATATTGCAGCACATTTTTGACGGCGTGCTTTTTAAACGTTGAGCGGGAAACGCGGTTTTCATCAATGGACGTCAGCAGAAGATCGATGGTTTCATTACCGGCACGAATGATGTTCATCGCGTCGTCACTGATCTCACGGAGTAATAAAACGTCTTCTTCGCGAAGTTGATAAACCCGATTGTTGCTGTCCTTAGGATCCGGAATCGTCAAACGTATTAAATCAATGGAAGAGCAAAGACCACTGAGCGGGTTTCGCATTTCGTGAGCAATACCAGCACCAAAAACTTTAGCAATCGATACTTTGGTTTCATGCTCTTGTTGATTGCGAAAGAAAAATAAATTCCCGAAAACGTAGATGAAAAGGAACACTGGCATGTAGGTCCAATCCATCGAGAATGCTAGGTGATACCCCTTCTCAGCCCAGGCACAGATCGTTGCCATGGTAATACCTGCCAATGTTTGAGCAAACATGACCCAAGTAATATGTACCAGTAATATGTGAAGGAAAATTGCGGCCATAAAGGAAAGTAGCCAAACGGTGGACCAATTGTTCATCAGTAGCATATAGAAGAAAAAGAAGGGAAGAACAATGGAAATGGCGATTTGATAGAACCAGTGCATACGTTCTTTCAAAACGGGACTTAGCTTGTTTCTTACTAATACAATGACAAAAAACAAGCAACAAAGAAGTCGAAGAGGCAAGTTTTCATAAGCTTGAGGATATATATATTGCCAAATGAAATAGTAAGCCGGAAAGCCAATTAGTCCCATCCAGCTCACGAGCGTCAGGTTTGGTTCAGCGTATTGATAAACTTTGCGAAATGCCGCTTCCATGCTTTTGATAAAATTCTGCCATAGTTCAATGTTAACAGCCAAAGGTCTATACCCAATCAACCTGGAGATGCTCGATTTCAGAGGTCAACAGTGCGTTCAGTTCAAGGCAAATTCTTGTAGGAATAGTCATTCTATTTCACAGGAATTTAACGATGAAGTCGACGCACTGAGGGCCTCCCTTCGGGCGAGTTTACTGACGCCATGCTCGGTGTTATCCCTTTTTGATGGAGACCACTACATCGGCAAAGGGATGCCTAGATCATAACGTCAGTAAACCTCGCTGAATCCTGCATCTTCAGGTTGTTTGGGTATATCTTGCGTATTTTGCCCATCGAAGTGAATGGATCTAGCCAAAATGAATATATTAATTAATGCTCTGGCGTATATTTCATGGCACTCCAGTTTCGAACGCACATATTATCATTAATAGACTAAGAAAAATGAGTGTTCATATTCATATTGATAATCAAAAAATGACCATGCCTACAATCGATTCATAAGACAGACTTTATACAAACAGTCGCTATAGTGATGTCTTATTATTTGTACAAGTATCACGTTTGTATCTTAGCAAACGAAATTGAGTATCGCGGGAGGGGTGAGAGCAGAAAAATAAAGCGCAAACCATTCTGGGTCAAGGTGTAAATAAATAGTGTAACAATGGCCTATTTCGAAGCGATAAATGACAACTAAGAAATAGACCATAACAACAACTGGCTGCAATCACATGTGATTGCAGAGACTTATACTGCAAGCATCAATATCATTTGAAATCTATTATGGCTGCTGGCGGGTTGCCGCAATCACGATTTCACGTACACACACATTCTGAGGTTGGTTGTATGCGTAAGTTACTGCATTCGCGATATCGTCAGCCGCTAGAATACCGCCCATGTCTTCTTTCCAGCTTTCGTAACCCGCTTTGATATCGTCGCTGGTAGTGTGAGAAAGCAATTCGGTTTCTACTGCGCCAGGGGCGATAGTAATCACACGTACGTTTGCTGCGGCCACTTCTTCACGCACATTTTCAGAAATCGCGTGTACCGCGAATTTTGTGCCGCAATATGCTGCATGGTTCGGGAAGGTTTTACGACCAGCCACAGAACTGATGTTGATGATGGTGCCACTGTTACGCGCAATCATAGGGGCAAGCACGGCTTGCATGCCATTCATTAAGCCCATCACGTTGACGTTGAACATGTTTTGCCATTCAGCAGCATCTTGCGTTGCCATGTCACCCAGCAACATCACCCCAGCGTTGTTAACGAGTAAATCGGCTTCACCGTACATCGCTTCTGCCGCAGCAACCGCTTCATCAAAAGAGGCCTTCTCCGTGATATCGACTTTCTTGCACAGAGTGTTAGGTAGATTAAGTGCTTCTAAACGATCAACACGACGCGCAAGCAACAACAACGGGTGGCCTTGTGCTGATAATTGTTTTGCGATGGCTTCGCCAATGCCTGAGCTTGCACCTGTGATAACAGCTAACTTTTTCATGTTCTACCTCGATTGGACTGTTTGTTTTTTTATTAAGTGTTTCTTATTGAGGCTGCATTCTAAATAAGTCATGATTGTTGATATATATGTCACAATAAAACTCAGTGTTACGCTATGAGCACCAATAAAGACCCATTGAATGACAACCTTAGTGATATCCGCGCCTTCGTCGCAATTGCCGAGTCCGGCAGCTTTTCCAAAGCAGCTGAAAAGCTCGGAGCATCGCGCGCGCACATGTCACGTCAGCTTAGTCAGCTAGAAAGCCGCCTCGGTGTGCAGCTCATTATTCGTACCACCCGTTCTCAACGTTTAACCACAGCGGGTGAAGCCTTCTTTACACGTTGCCAAGCAGCGATGATGCAAATTGATGACGCCATTTCCGATGCCATTGATGATTCAGACCAATTGCGCGGACGCATCGCGGTGAATTGTGTAGGGGGGATATTGGGAGAATCACTGGTGGGCGACGTGATCCACAGGTTCTGTTTTGACCACCCTGATATTCATGTTGAATTGGATTTCAGCAGCGAACGGGTTGATCTGATTGAGTCACGTTTCGACTTAGTACTGCGAATGGGCGCATTGAATGATTCACGATTGATTGGTCGTTACTTGGGTGACATTGAAATCGGCACCTATGCAGCGCCGCATTACTTGTCGCAACGTGGTCGTCTTGCACACCCCAGAGATTTACACAAACACGATTGCTTAACGGGGTCAGTAACACGCTGGCGTTATGTGAAAGTGGACGAGCACTCTCAGCACGTCGATGTGGACGTGAAAGGCAATTTACAATGTAAAAACGGTCATGTGTTGATGAGTGCCTCGCTACAAGGTAACGGTATTTGTCGCCTCCCTGCACTTTACTGTGAAAGCCATGTACAAGCCGGAAGATTGGAGAACGTGTTTACCGATTGGGAAGTCGAGAAAGTGCCGCTGTATTTGCTTTATCACAAAGACCGCCACCAGCCAAAACGATTAAAAGCCTTGATACAAAAGATGGTTGCTGAAGTGCCACCTCAGCTTTCTTAATTGTCACCTTCTCTGACCTCACTTCTCGTTCTACCTCAAATAATTTATGGCGTATACAACAAGTAAGTACCTGCTTACTTGTTACTGGCAGGCATAAAAAAGCCACGCTGCTCAGGCGTGGCTTTGGCATTCTTTTTTGGGAGAGAGGGACTAAGCTCTGTTATTGTCTGTAACTTTGATGCTTTACGTTGTTCCTGTAACTTTCTTTTGAGCGCCAACGTGTTCGTAATACACTGACGTCTCTCTTGTTTCCTCTCCACTCAACAACACATCATCAGCAGGTAGCACGATGTTATCCGCCATCGCAGATTTTTCGGCCAATGCAATATCATCATCTTGTGTACGCATGTCTTCCGTTAAGCTCGCAAACGTTGTCTCTGTCGCCAATGCTTCTTCTCGGGCAGCTCGCTTTGTTTTGCGCTTTTCAAGGCCAGCAAGCCAGATAAGAGGCACAACAATCAACGAGGTGCCGACAATCATCAGCATGTCTGGTACTTCTCCAAATAGGACAAGGCCGACGCCAACCGCGCAGACAAGGCCGCTGTATTCAGCACTCGCTATCTTGTTGCTTTCCGCGGCGCGGTAAGCAATTACACACGTGGCGGCATACACCAAAATAAACGCGGTTGAGCCAGACGCGCGCAGGAATAAATCCATGCTAAAAGGCGCGCCTTCATACAATGCCAACCCTAATGCGATAGGAATACCGATCAGGTTATGTAGCAACAAGGTTTGCGGCACAGTTTGCTCTCGCGGAATTTTCGGGATCAACAAGTTGTTCACCGCCAGCGTCACTGCCACGATCATCGCTGAAATAGCCGCCCAGCTTAGCTCTGTCGGGCGCACCAAGATGAGCACGCCAATAAAGCCCACAACAGCTGCAGCAATGGATGCCGACGACAGTTTTTCTCGCAAGAACATAGCCGCCAACGGAAGCATGATCAAGGGTGCTGCATAGAAGATCGCGTTCGCCGTGGCCAATGGTAAGGTCGTTAACGCAATCACCGAGAAGAACACGCCCACCAACCACACATGGGCGCGAAGAAAGTGCCATTTAAGCCCAAGTGTCAGATTTTTCTTCGGTGCCGTTAAACAGAAAGGAAGCAAAATGAGAACGGCTGACACCTGACGAAACAAAGCAAATTGGAAGATAGCGCCGTCAGGCCCTCCTTCCATCGTTTTAACCAGCGCATCAGAAAATGTCGCGCTAAGGTTACCAATAACCAACAAGGTCATGGCCATCCCAATTGAAATATTACGCATGATAAAGGCTCCTGTTCATGTCGTATTTCCTCTCTCACGATGTTGCGACGTTCAGATTAGCGAATTGAGTTATCGCTATTCAGACAGCAACCTCTCGAGATTAAGGGCCCAAAGATCAAATACAGATCACAGAATGGGCATAGTAGCGCCGCTTTAGCATGACGTATAATGATGAAAATTCGCTATTCATGAGTTTTTTAGATAATGAAGTTTCCCCCACTCCGAGCAGTGCAATATTTTGAAGTGGTTGCTCGGCTCAACAGTTTTTCTAAAGCAGCCGAAAAACTCAGCGTCACCCAGAGTGCTGTGAGCCACCAAATCCGCTTGTTGGAAGATTTTTTGGGCGAATCTTTGTTTGATCGTCAAGGCCGCTTGTTGCAACTCACACCCGTCGGTCAGCGTTATTATGATGATGTGGCAGACCCACTACAGGCCATTGCCCGTGCCAGTCACCAAGTCAGAGAAGGGGTTTCAGGCCAACTTAGGCTTGCCGTCTTTAGCTCTTTAGCCGTGAAATGGCTGATGCCGCAATTGTCTGATTTTCGACAGCAGCACCCAGAAATAGACCTTGCGCTAGAAATGTTTGCCGACCATCCCCACCTTTCCGACAAACTGGCAGATTGCTTCATTGTCGATTTTGAACCGGGTCGTAACTACCAATATGACTTGCTGTACAAAGAGTACCTTTACCCTGTTTGTAGCAACAAAATTTGGCAGCAGATTAAAGACAAGCCCCTACCTGACGCCCTTTGGGACTACCCGCTATTGTCTGTTACGTCATTGATGGAAAACGACTGGGCGCAATGGTGCAAATTGGGCGGTTTTTCGTTACCTAATCACGTAAAAATTCATTCTTTTAGCCATATGCTGCTTGCCACGGAAGCGGCGCGATATGAGCATGGTATTACTTTTTTGAATTACTATTTCATGAACGAAATCGACCGCGAGCAACTAGTGCGTATTCCAATGCATGAGATGCCCACAGGCGACAGTTTGTATTTTGTTTATAAGAAGCATCGAGCCCGTCAACCTGAAATCCTAAAACTCGGGCGCTGGTTGCAACAAATCTCCACGCAAGAAGAGTGAGGAACTAATAAACTATTCTCCCCAAAGACTCATCAAAGTTTACGAAGCCATCTCCCCCTCAATCATGCAAGTAGTGCTTGTCTAAACATGCATTTAGATAAAATACGTCTAAACTCAAATGTGAGCCATCGCTAACTTTTGAGTTTTTATTCTTATTTATGATGCAGTGAGAATTTAAGGAATGAAGCATTTAACCAAGATTTATGCTCGCCCAATCAAGCGACCTTTGAATCTTAATGTCACCCTATTCATCACCCTCATCGCGTGGGCAACTGCATGGCCGGCACTTGCCGCTAACACCTCAAAAGCAGCCAATATTGATTATGGATACTCAAAATTGTACGGCGAGCTGACCCCCACTCAGGTTTACTCGTTGGTAAAAAACATCGACTCGATGGTCATGCACTACGCGTATCGATACCAACCCAAGTTAACCAGCAAGCTGCCACGAAAAATTGTGCCCGTAAACGGCTACCGACCGGAACAAGTCTTCGTCGCTCTTGGCAAGCTCAGCGACGATATCGATGTCTTCGCTAAACAACAGAATGTTGAACCCGTCAAACGCATCAAGCGCGAGGCTAAAGAGGCGATTCCCGCCGAAGTATTTTTACTGGCTGGCGCCAGTTTAGACACATTCTCTGAAGCGCTAGCGGTACTTGAACCCACGAATACGTTTGGCGATTTCTACTCGCAACGAACCTATTCACGAGACAAAACACCGTCCGATGTTTATGCCCTTGTCGATCTGATCAACAGAAAGCTGACCATCTTGCTTGGTCAACCATTAGAACTCAGTGAGTGAAGAATTCATGAATCGTCGATATTTCCGCTACACGATTGGTAAACGCCTAGTCCTTGGTTTTGGCTTGATCATGACTATTTTGGTTGCCGCAGTCAGTTTGTCTAATCAACGTCTCGCTGATGTCAATATCCTTGAGCGTGAGCTTGTTGATAAGACATTCCCTGCCACGTTGGCGAGCAATCAGTTGGTTGCGGAGGTAAACCGATCTTTGGCGATCTTGCGCGGATATGTGGTTCTTGGCGATGATGAATTTTTGTCAAAACGGCAAACCACATGGGAAAACATCGAGGAACAACTCGTCGTCCTTAGCCAGGCTATCAGTAGTTCACATATTAATAACGACAAATACATGGCCAAAATAGAGACGTTAAAAGACAACCTTCGTCTGTATCGCGCAGCGCAAGATGACATAGAACGCATCGCGCATACAGCAGATGAACAGCCCGCCATGAAGATCTATGCCGAACAGGTTGAACCCATCATGATGCGGTTGGTGTCTGCCATCAATCTACTCACCAGTATCGAACGGGACTTGCCCTCAACGCCAGAGCGTAAGGAGCTACTCGGATTATTTGCTGAATCAAGCGCTTCGTTTTCTCTGGGTCTTGCCGCCGCACGTTCATACCTTATTAGTGGCGAGGTCGTGTTTAAATCCACTTTTTTTGAAAAATGGACAACCAATGAAAACAATCTCTTCGCCATCGAAGATAAAAAGCACCTTCTGACTCGCGAGCAAGCCAAGCTTTTCAGAGAATACAGTGATTATCGTGACCAGTTCTCGCCAGTGGTGATGCAAATGTTCGAGGTCAGAGATACTGAGCAGTGGAACATGTCTCAGTATCTCTTGGGCACAAAAGCGTCTCCACTCGCGACCCTATCCCTAACACTCATCGAAGAAATCGTCTCCCTCCAAGAAGAAGCGCTAAACACTGACGTGAAAACACTCGACAATCTAAACAAGGAGATCACCACCGTTCTCGCTCTAACGGGCGTGGTTGGGGTCATTTTGGGTATTGTCATTGCTGTATTGATTACGCGCTCAGTTACAACCCCTCTTACAAAAATGACGCGTAGCCTTAAACAAATATCAAGAACAGGGGATTATTCACTTCGCCTTACTGTGAAAGGGAATGACGAAATCAGCCAGTCGTCCGCCGCATTCAATTCCCTGATGGATGCGACACAAAATGCCCTCAGTGAAATCAATACAGTGATGGCGCGAATTTCTGAAGGTGACCTCAGTGTTCGCATTCAAGGTGACTATTGTGGTGACCTTCTTTCAATCAAAGAAGCCACCAACCTTTCTCTCAACAATGCAGAATTGGCAGAACAAGCAAAGCGTGATTATGAACATACATCACGTATCATTGCTGAGGAAAATGCTCAGGTTAGACAAGCGTTAGATGGTGTCTCAAACAACATCATGCTGGCAAACAACGACAATGAAGTCATTTACCTCAATGAAGCAGCATCCGCGATGTTACGTGAAGCAAAAAGCGATTTCTCACAAGAAATCAAAGGATTCAATCCAGATGACATCATCGGAAAATCCATTGATGCATTCCACCGCCACCCGGCCAAGCAGCGTAAAATCCTCTCATCACTTTCGCAACCATTCTCCAGCGAATTTTGTGTGGGCAATAAAGTCATGACCATAAATGCAATGCCAATGCGGAATATTAATGGGGATCGTATTGGAACCGCGATTGAATGGAAAGATCGTACTGCAGAAGTCGCGATTGAGCGTGAAATTGCCGAAGTAGTGTCTCGTGCCACACGAGGGGAATTTGGTCAGCGTATTGAGTTGGCAGGCAAAGAGGGTTTTTTCTATAACTTAGCGGAAGGCCTGAACTTACTGACGGAAAATGTCGATAACTCTCTGGCTGATATGCAACACATATTGGCAGCCATGGCTAAGGGCGATCTCACTCAGCAGGTTGAGAAGGATTACAGTGGCCGACTTGCCCAGCTTAAAAAAGACACCAATCAGACCATCGACAAATTGACTGACGTCATCCATAGCATTCGTGAAACCAGTTCGACAGTCGCTGCGTCTTCGCGAGAGATAGTCACCGGCAACCAAGATTTAAGCGCACGAACTGAAGCACAAGCAACGTCTTTGCAGTCCACCGCCGCAAGTATGGAGCAAATGACTGGGACAGTGAAACACAGTGCAGAGAATGCCTTTTCAACAAAAATGGTCAGCATGAAAGCGCGCGCCAAAGCGCGTGAGGGCGGCCATACCATTTCACGAACCATTGATGCGATGCGTGACATTACGGAGGCCAGCGACGAAATCACCCAAATCACCACTGTCATTGACGGAATAGCCTTTCAGACCAATTTGTTGGCATTGAATGCGGCTGTTGAAGCTGCTCGCGCAGGAGAACAAGGGCGAGGGTTCGCCGTCGTCGCGGGTGAAGTACGTAATCTTGCTCAACGCTCAGCTAACGCAGCTAAAGCGATAAAAGATCTGATTGAAGCCAGTAAGAAAAAAGTGGCCATTGGTTCTGACTTGGTTGAAGAGTCTGGAAAAACCCTGACAGAAATCGTCGCCATGGTTGAAGATGTTGGCAGCAAAATGGAAGAGATATCAGATGCTGCACAAGAGCAAAGTGTGGGCATTGAACAAGTTAACTTGGCCATCGCCAAAATGGACGACATGACGCAGCAAAATGCGGCGCTTGTGCAGCAAGCAACAACGGCCAGTGAAAGCATGTGGCATTTGTCGCAAGACATGACTGAAATGCTGGCCTTCTTTGCCTTGCCAAACCATACCACAGAGCTAAGCAATCAAGATCATGACACGACAAACTCAATTGCCGATCACCTGATTTTTGACGACGAAGATGAGGATGATGATGAAGGAAGCAATATCAGCAAAGGTACGAGCGAATTTTAAAGTGATAACCTTGTAGAGGTCCATAGAGAGCCCATGTAGGGACCAATCATCCTGCATCTTCAGATTGTTTAGGTAGCGTTGTTTGGGGGTATAGAGGTTAGTGCATCAACAAACAGCACAAAGGACGAGGTTGCTGCAATAAAAAGGCTCACTTACTGACATAAAAAAACGGACTTATGCCCGTTTTTAGTAATTCGTAAAAGTCGCAATGCATCAAGGATATATATCAACGCATTTAACTAACCCACTGACATTACCTTAAGCCATTTTGACCATTAACCTGCTTTCGTTTTAAAAAACGACACTAATTCTCGCTGCCCTTCCGCTTCAGCTAACAAATTCTCGCTGGCAGCTGTTGCCTCTTCCGCCAGACCTGCATTTTGCTGTGTCATGTTGTCCATCTCTGTCACTGCGCGATTTATCTCTGCAATGCCCTGCGACTGCTCGGTATTCGCCGTGCTCATATCATTGATCAAGGTCGATACGCTCTTTATAGCTTCGACAATCTCATCAAGATTCTCACCTGATTTTCTGACTAAATGTGTGCCATCTTTGGTCTTGTTAACGCTCGCGTTAATAAGCTCCTTGATTTCAACAGATGCCTTCGCACTTCGCTGCGCCAAATTTCGAACCTCACCGGCGACAACAGCGAATCCCCTTCCTTGTTCACCCGCACGGGCTGCTTCAACAGCCGCATTCAATGCCAACAAGTTAGTCTGGAAGGCAATTTCATTGATCACACCGATAATGTCTGAGATCTGATTGCTCGATTTTTCAATTTCAGCCATCGCGCCGATCGCTTCCGTGACCACTTTGCCGCCCAGTTCCGCCTTCTGCGTTGCTTCAGTGGCGAGCTTAACGGCATTTTGCGAGGTATCAGCATTTTGCTGTACTGTTGCAGTAATCTCTTGCATGCTTGCGGCAGTTTCTTCCAAGCTGGCCGCCTGACTTTCAGTTCTGTCACTCAAGTCGCTGGTTCCAAGCTTAATTTCACGTGCCCCTGAGCTGACAGAGTTAGACGCTTTCACAATGTCTTTTACCAAGGTATTAAGATGAGCAATCATCGAATTAAGGGCATCACGTACAGGTTCAAATTCATCATCCAGTTTTTCAGAGATGGTATGATCAAGATCGCCCTTAGATAAAGACAACAAGCAATTACTGATCAAGGAGACTGCCCGCTTTTTCGCCGTAATATCAGACGCATACTTGACCACTTTGAATGGCTTGCCATTGATGTCACGAATCGGGTTGTAAGATGCCTGAATCCAGACTTCTCGCCCCCCTTTTGCGATACGTCGAAACTCTGCGCTTTCAAAATCCCCGCGATTGAGTTTCTCCCAAAACGCTTTGTACTCTGCCGAGTTACTCTCTTTGGGATCAACGAAGATGGAATGGTGAAGACCTTTCACTTCATTTAAGGTGTAACCCATCGCATTCAAAAAATTGTCATTGGCAGAAACAATCGTGCCGCTCATGTCAAATTCGATAACCGCTTGCGACTTCCCAATGGCTTCTATCTGACCTTCGAAATCAGCATTCTTCAATTTCTGTTTGGTAATATCAGTGGCGTATTTAACCACTTTGAAGGGTCGACCTGAGGCATCCATGATGGGGTTGTATGATGCCTGAATCCAAATCTCTCGCCCTCCTTTGCCAACACGCTTGTACTCACCGGCTTGAAACTCTCCTTTTGCAAGTCGCTTCCAAAAATCCTTATATTCGTTAGAAGAAGCCAAGGTGTGGGTGACAAACATGGAGTGATGCTTACCCTTTATCTCTTCCAGCTTGTAGCCCGTTGCATTGAGAAAGTTATCATTGGCATTGCGAATGGTGCCATCAAGTTCAAACTCAATGACCGCCTGCGACTTACCAATAGCCCGTATTTGCCCCGCAAAATCAGCGTTACGTAACTTGTGTTCGGTAATATCAGTGGCAAATTTCACTACTTTAAAGGGATTCCCTTCGTCATCAAAAATAGGATTGTAAGATGCACTGATCCACACTTCTTTTCCGCCCTTGCCTAAGCGCTTAAATTGCTCAGTCACCGTTTTGCCTGTGGCTAACGTTTCCCAAAATTTCTTGTAGTCAGCGGAGCGCGAAAACTCAGGTTCAACAAAAAGAGAGTGATGCTCCCCAACGATTTCTTTTAATGTGTATCCCATGACGCTCAAGAAGTTCTCATTTGCCATGAGAATATTCCCCTGCAAATCGAACTCGATCACCGCTTGAACCTTGTTTATCGCATCCATTTTCCCTGAGAAATCTACACTTTGGTTCTTTTCCTGAGTGATGTCTGCAGCAAACTTAACGACCTTCTCAACACTGCCATCTTCAGCAACAACCGGATTATAGGTCGCCTGTATCCAGACAATCACACCGTTTTTACCACGCCGTTTATATTGTGAAGAAAAGGACTTTCCTTGGTTCAATTGCGCCCAAAAATCTCGATAATCCGACGAATTAGCATAAGAAGGTTCTACAAATATTGAATGGTGCTTACCTTCAATTTCTGAAAGTTGATATCCCATCACTTTCAGAAAGTTATCGTTGGCGGAAAGCACTTTTCCCAAGGGATCAAATTCAATAATCGCTATCGATTTATCAAGCGCAGCGATCTTCGCCTTGGCATCGCTTCCAATGTCGGTGTGAGAGCCAATCACACTGCCTATGACTCGCTTCAAGTTTGATAGTATTGAGCTTTGCATTTACGCCTCTCCTATTCAGTTACTAGAATTCTAGTCGATGAGACACATTCTTCCTGCTAAGACTCGTTTTAAATCAATAATATTTTGGGTGACTGCCCACAAAAAAAGCCAGCATCATGCTGGCTTTGATATTTCATCAATGTTGAATTGACTAAATCAGTCCCAACTCGCGTAGGCGCTCCATCAAGTAGCTGTCTGCGGTATAGCGCTCAGACAACACCACATCTGGCTTCGGGTGCAAAAATAGAGGTAAGGAAATACGAGATTTACGCATATCTACACCTTCGGGATTAACCACACGGTGCGTGGTTGACGGAAAGTAACCGTCAGACGCTTCTTGCAACATGTCACCGATATTAATGATGAGGTTGCCAAAATCACACGGAACCTCTAACCAGTCACCGTCTTTGCCTTTCACCTGCAAACCGGGTTCATTCGCTGCAGGTAGGATGGTTAACAAGTTGATATCTTCATGCGCTGCTGCACGAATTGCGCCTGGATCCTCATCACCTTGCATCGGCGGGTAATGTAAGACACGAAGCAACGTTTTGTCACTTCCATCAATCATGCTCGACAATGATTGCGAGTAATGCTGAGAAACTTCCGCTGGGGAGTGAGCTTCCACCCATGCGAGGAGTTGTTGTGCCAAACCATTAGCCTGATCGTAATAATCTTGCAGCTCTTCTCTCAGTGCATCAGGGCACTGTCCCAACGGGTAATAGTGAAAGAACTCTTTGATGTCTTTTTGCTGCTGACCTTTGGCAACTTCAGACACGTTGCAAGGGAACAAACCATCTTGGCTTTCAGGGTTAAAACGAAATTGCATCTTGTCTTCACTGTCGAAGAACTGCTGCCAATTTTGATAGATAGACGCGACAAGGTCTTGGTTAATCGGGTGGTTTTTCAGTACGCCAAATCCTGTATTTCGCAGAGATTCAACAAAACGCGCCGCGGCATCGGGCGCGTTGAAATCGACGGCTTCCAATTTCATGGTGACTCACTTTCTTATGGTTTGTGATTGTTATATACCCACGTATGTCGAAACCTGTCGTGGGCATTTCAAGTATACTCAAACCACTCAATAAGGCAGAGGTGTATACCCAATTAACTTGAAGATGCTCGATTTCAGAGGCCATCAGATTGTTTGGGTACATTAGCCAACACAGCGCAGTTTACCGTCTTTTTTTCGCAGAGCCTGCCACTCGTCACGCAATACACCATAGCGTAAAGAGTCATAGTACTGACCTTGGTGGAAACGTACTTTCCTGATCCTTCCTTCTTCTTGCATCCCTAGCGCCATCGCACATTTCATCATACGGGGGTTACCAGACCAGGTTGTTAGCCCAATTCGCTCCACATCATAGTGTTCGAACAAATGGGAAATCCATAACGTGAGTGCCTTTCGGCCAAGTTGTTTTCCCCAATGCGCTGAAGTGAAAATAGTAATGCCCACTTCTAGCCAACGTGTTGACTGATCTTCCCAATAGCAGGAAAGATAGCCGATGGCTTCTCCGTGATAATCAATGACGATGGCCGTTTTCGCTTCTCGCAAGCGCTTAAACAAATGGCGGCGAAACTGAAATTTGGATTGATGCTCCAATGGGAAATAGGGGGCATCATGCACTTTCCACTCGTTTTCCACATAGATGAAGTGCCAAAGATGGTCCCGCTCTTCTGCTTTAGCAGGCCGCAAGCAAATATCGCTAAATGTAAACATGCTACTCCTTGTCATTTCGCCGCTGTGACGGTCTTTTTTTCATAATGTAGCGCGAACCCGATTCACATCAGGACAAACCAGTTATGCGCTTCAATACCGACGCATGCAAAATCTGAGACGCTACATCCAAGCTGTGACTAAGAGATTGTTCAGTAGATAATTTCCCTCTATTTATCACGCTATGAACGCCCACTATCACTCGTCTATTTCCAAAATAATACGAGAAGACGTTTCATTAAATTATCTAACAAACCACTGAAATCGCTAATTGGAAAATCAATAACATTGGTGAGATCCAATTATGGATGTTAAGCGCGTTCCATTTACATCGCGGATCACTGCACGTCATATTACAGAAAAGTTAACTGGACAATGAGCTAGGGTTTCCTAACCTTTTGATAGAGCACATTACAAATAACGATATTCATTGCATCATCTTTTGGGGATTCTTGTCATGGCGTTAACAGCACACCAAGTCACATTGATCACAGAGAGCTTTAAAAAGGTTGAACCTATATCTCTGAAAGCCGCAGAGATATTTTATGACACCTTGTTCTCCTATGATCCGTCACTAAAAGCTTTATTTAAAGGCGACATGAAACAACAAGGTCGCAAGTTGATGGCAATGCTCCATGCAGCGGTCAGTACCTTGAATTCCCCTGAACAGTTATTGCCTGTATTGCAGCAACTGGCTAAAAGGCATGAAGGGTATGGGGTGAAAAAATCACACTTCACTCCCGTCGGCAATGCCTTACTCCACACACTGAAAGTTGGGTTGGGAGACGATTTCACACCAGAAACTCGCGCTGCTTGGGTGGCACTGTTGCACTTCGTTGCCGATACCATGAAAGCTGAAATGGCCGCGTAACTCGTGTTAACACACCGGGTGGGGTGGCAATAGTGATCAATCAGCATAAAAAAAGAGCCGACCATCGGCTCTTTTTTTTGTGCAACCTATCATCTGCAACTTTCCGTCTTCTGCCAAAAGACATCAAGTTCCATGTTACGTTGACGGCACTACCACGATAGGGCCGCTAAAGGCATTCACTGCAGGCGCTTCACCACTAAATTTCTCGTATTCAACCAAACAGGTGTAAGCACTGCACGCTTGCGCAAGTTCGGATGTACCGATATCCAGTGTCATGGTATTCGGGTCACCATAGGTATCTATCGCACCGATTTCAGAGCCAGTTGGGCCATACCAAGCCCCCTCTTGAATACGAATCACACCCGGCGGATAGTTAGCTGATACCACGGCTCCTGCAATGAGTTGCCCCCTGTCGTTGTACACGCGAATCAAATCCCCGTCTTTAATGCCTTTTGCTTTAGCATCATCAGGGTTGATATATGCTGGCTCGCGCCCTTGAACCGTATAGGTTTCACGGATAGCTGGGGATTCACACATTTGGGAGTGAAGGCGTTTATCTGGGTGGCAAGATTGCAGCCAATACGGGAAGGATGACGAACCTGGCCCACCATGAGAACGCTCGGCTTTTTCAAACCACATTGGGTGTTCTTGGCAATATTCATAACCAAAACTGCCAATTTTACGGCTGGTGATCTCAATGAAGCCTGAAGGTGTACCCAATGGATTCAACTCGGGATCTTCACGGAATGCCGCATGGCGAACAAAGGTGCTGCCTTCGCCGAAGCCCACATAGCCATCTTTCCAGAAGGTGCGAAAATCAGGCATCTCGAACTTACCTTTATTGGCAGCTACGCATTCGTTATAGAGCTTCTCAACCCATTGCATTTCTGTCATTTCTTGCGCGTATTCTTTGTCTTTTCCTGCACCAAAGCGCTGTGTTAAGCCTTTGAAGATATCAAAGTCAGTCCGCGATTGATAAAGCGGATCCACCAGCTTGTGCATGGCCAATACGCCCGTTGCCGAATAGGCACCGTAGAGGTCAATGTCGTTGCGTTCAAACTGGGTACAGGCTGGTAAGACAATGTCAGAAAAACGACAAGTGGCGGTCCACGCAAAATCGATGGTGACGGCGGTTTCAATATTGTAATACGCCTTCTTCATCCGGTTATGATCTTGGTGGTGATGCCACGGATTGTTTCCGCTAACCACAACCATTTTAATCGGTGGTAACTTCACTTTGTTACCATTGTGGTTAATCACTTTTCCTGGCTCTTCAATGGACTCTATCCAACGCGCCACAGGGATGGTGCTTGCGTAGCCTTTGAAATCCGGATTCGGATGCAACGGTGACATGCCGGGGTCGAGGTTACGAGGGAAGCCACCAGGACCTGCTGCGCCAGTTGCTGGCTCACCAATACCGCTGTAGTGGTGGGCATAAGACACCCCGCCGCCTGGAAGGCCAATGCCACCAAGCATACTAGCGATAACAGCGCCCATCCAATAAGGCTGTTCACCGTGCTGTTGACGTTGTACACACCAGCCAAACATCAGCTGAGTGCGTTCGCTTGCTATCATGCGCGAAAACTCGCGGATCTTCTCTGCGGAAACACCACAGATCTGAGACGCCCACTCAGGGGTTTTCTCGACCTTGTCTTTGCTTTTGCCCATCACATAATCAACGAATGGTTCAAAACCAAGGCAGTAGAGCTTGATGAAATCTTTGTCGTAGAGGTCTTCTGTGTACAGTGTGTGAGCAATACCCAACATAAATGGCACGTCAGTTTGCGGGTTAATATACAGATGATCACAACCCAGATAATCCTGCGTTTTACTCACGACGGGATCGACAGAAACAACTTTAATGTCGCCACTGGCCACTTTGTCTTTTAGCTCTGCAAAGTAGCCATACACATCATGGGTCGGGCACTGCCAGCCCACTTGGGCGTTTTTGATGGGATCATTGGCCCAAATAACGATTTGTTTGGCATGTTCCAACACCAAAGGCCACGATGTTTGCTGCGCATACACCTCCGTTGACCCTAGGACATACGGCATGATGGTTTGCCCTGCCCCAGTCGAGTAGTCCCCGATTTTTTTAACGAAGGAACCATGCATCGCAATGGCGCGCTGCATGTGCGTGGTACAACTGTGGAATTGCCCAGTTTGACGCCAACCGGTCTGACCCGCTAGCAAGCCAGAAGGCCCGTAAGTTTTCTGAACCCGCTCCAATTCTTCGTAAAACAGGTCGAGTGCTTGATCCCAAGTGACACGCACAAAACGGTTATCTCCGCGCGTCGTATTCCACCCTTCCGATTTTTTGAGCCAATCGAGTCGCACCATCGGGTATCTCACCCTCGACGGGTTGTAAATCAGCCCTTTAATACCCTCAAGCATTTCCGTGGGATGTTTGTCATGGCTAAATGCCACCACTTCGGCCACTTCGCCGCCCACAACCCGTGCTCGGAAAGCTCCCCAGTGGGAACCAGAAGTACGCCATGCACCTTCGAGCAATTCCGCATTCGCCTCCGCGTCCGTCGCAACTAACAGGCTTGGCCCGATCGCAACGGTTGCACTGACAGACAACATGCGTTTTAAAAAAGAACGTCTATTCATCGCCATGTCGCTATTCCTCTCAGTGATCAGCAAATGTGCTGGAGTGTTTTTGCAGATACTTCAACACCAGCGCCTGCGTTGCCTGATCGAAATTCACAAAGCCCATCATGCCATCAAACATGCCTGGCCACGTGTTGGCATCAAAGTGTGCAACATCGGGCTGGGTATGACACAAGCTACAGTTTGTGTCGTAAGCTTGTTTCGCTTCCGTCCAGACAGGATCGATGTTGTCGAGGAAGTTGGCTTTCTTCGCCCACAAATCCACTTCGACACGTTGCCATGTCAATCCGGTCAAATCGTCTTCTTTGGTTTCAAATGTGCGTACATCGGTATCGCTTTGAGCCACCGCTTTTGACAGGGCTGCCGAGGCAATATTCAACCCGAAGTCTTCATAAATCACTCGACCGAAACCTTTCATTTTACGCCAGCCAGTAATAGAGACCCTGATGGCCTCTTTGCTGTCATCAATCACGGTGACCTTGGTAGCAGGCTCAAGTACACCACCGTCGGTGGTCAGCTCTTTGTCGACGTACATTTCTAGGAAGTTAACGCTATAGACGGGTTTGTCTTTGTCGTAGCTGGTGCTGTGAGACATTGAAATCAGCTTGCCAAGCATACCGCCGGTTGAATCCATCTCTGCGGGCAGCTGATGGGCAATCCCTTTGTGACAATCAATACAGCTTTGATCACGCTCTGCAGCTTGCGCCATTTGTAGGCGTGCCGCTGGGCGCATGTTTTCAATCTGCATACTTTCGTATTTGTGACAGGTTTTACACTCGGCAGAGCCGTTCGCCGAAAACCTTGCCCACTCATGTTGAGCAAGCTCTAGCCGCTTATCAAGAAACTTCTCTCGTGTGCCAATCACGCCAAAAATTTGTGCGTATACTTCTTTACTGGCCTGCATTTTACGCGCAATTTTATCAGTCCAATTGTGTGGGACGTGGCAATCTGGACACGTTGCTCTCACGCCAGAAGTGTTAGACCAATGCACCGTGTGCTGCAGTTCAGGGTAGACATTGTCGCGCATAGAATGACAACTGATACAAAACGCTTCTGTGTTTGTTGCTTCTAATGCTGTATTGAAACCACCCCAGAAAATCACCCCAGCGACGAACCCCCCAAGGGTCAATGTGCCAAGACTGATTTTGGTTGCTGGACGTTTCAGCGTCGCCCAGAGTTTTAATAAAAATTCTTTCATCGTTATCTGCTCTTATTCATCACTCGGGAGGTGTTGCGGTAATTAGCCATGCCCTGGAGGGCCGAAAAAGAACACCTGACTCATCCAAATGATGAAACCGTAGCCACCGATGAGCATGACACTCAAAATCGGGAACAGAAAGACGGCAATAAAAAAGAATGCACGCCACTCATAGCTATGCTTTTCTGGCTCTTGAACAATATCTGCTTCTTGTTGGCTCATGACCTATTTCCTCTGTCTCGGTGTCGACACACGAGAATGTTCCAGCATTAAATTTATGTACAAAAGTAGTCTAGGAGATTGGTAATTGAAGGCTGTCTCTTTATTGACTCAGGGTTAAAAATAAAGTCATTGTTTACAGTACGGTAAGGGGTAGGGCGAGAAGTACACAATTAACTAAAATATAAGGATGGGGACAGGACGTCCCCATGTCTAAAATTACTGACTTGATGATACTTTGAGGACTTCTGCTAATTCGTCCAGCAGCTTCTGCGTATCATCAGAAAGGCGGTTAATCTCGTTGGTTGACTCCGATGAACGCGAAGCGAGTTGTCTCACCTCATCAGCCACCACAGCAAACCCTCGGCCATGCTCACCCGCTCGCGCCGCTTCAATCGCGGCGTTCAATGCAAGTAAGTTGGTTTGCTCAGAAATGCCATCAATCACTTTCGCAATATTGGATATTTCTGAACTTGAGTTTGCCACGCCATCCATAATCTCACTCATGCCTTCGCGCTGTTGAACTTGCGCCGTGACATCTTTGACAAACGCGGTGTACATGGTTTTCCCATCCACCTCCACCTTAGACAGAGAGAGCAAACCATAGGCCAGTTTTCCGTCTTTACGGTGAACGGGGACTTCTCGGCTAGAGCCGACGATTTTATCTTGACCCGTTGTACGGTTCGCGTTGACATAACCATCGTGGTTAGCTTGAATTTCTGGCGGCACGAGCATTTTAATGTTCTGACCCACGACCTCTGACGGATCATAGCCCCAAAGTTGTTGAGCGGCAGGGTTGAAGAAAGTAACTATGTTGTTTTCATCGATGGTAACAACTGCATCCAACGCCTGTGACAAGGTTTGATTGATGGCTTCTTGTGCCGTGCGCTGCTCGGTAATGTCCCGCACAAACGCGGTGTAACCAATGTTGCCGCCAATGTCGACTTTTGACAGCGAGAAATTCACCCAAATACGTGACTTATCTTTACGCTGCATTTCCAGTTCACGGGCAGAGCCCACAATCTTGTTGTTGCCCGTTCGGCGATTCGCGTTCACGAAATTATCGTGGTTGGATTGAAACTCATCAGGCACTAGCATACGAACATTGTTGCCAACGACTTCATCACTGTTGAATCCCCAAAGCTCTTCTGCTGCAGGGTTAAAGAATGTCACGTTGTTGTCGGCATCAATACTGACGACGGCATCGATCGCCTGTCGAAGCACTTGTTCATTTTCTTCTCGAGCCTGGCGCTCTAGAGTAATGTCACGAGCAAACGCGGTGTAGCCCACCTCGTCACCCACTTCGATACGAGAGAGTGATAGATTCGCCCACAACTTTTTGCCGTCTTTTCGCTCAAATTCCACATCGCGACTCGTGCCAACAATGATATCGACTTTTGATTCGCGATTGGTGTTGACGTAGGTGTCATGGAACGCGCGAATGTCTTTCGGAACAAGCATTTTGACATTTTGCCCGACGACTTCCTCTTTACTGTACCCCCACAATGCCACGGCAGCATCGTTCATATAGGTGACACAATTTTGACCATCAATAGAAACGACAGCATTCACTGATTGCGATACCATTTGCTCTGAACGTTCACGAGCAAGGACTTCTGCCGTCACATCACGGATAAAGACTGACCACCCCAAACCACCAGAAACTGAAATTTTGTTGAATGAGAGATCGCACCAGATCTTCTTATTTTCGTGGTTTTGAAGTTCAATGCGTGTTGTACCTTCTTGTAGGGCGCCAAGCTGTAACGTACTGATATCCTGCCCTACTTTGTCACTCCCAGAAACGCCAAAGAAACGTTCCGCAGAGGTATTCATATAGTGAATTCGATTTTTCTTGTCGGTATATACAATCGCGTCTGATGCTTTATCCAGAATCTGCTTGCTAACACCATCTGATTTGCTTCCAAACAATCCCATATCTCTAAACCTGTCATAAGTAGGAGGTGTGTGATTCATATTCGTTGCGTTTGTATAAATAGTAGACAGGGATTCTAATACCAACAAACATGAATATTTGGCGAGAAGCTTAAGCTCGGAAGATTAAGGGGACAGGCATCATTGACACCATTGTAAAGACGCTGGATTACCATTTTGAGTCTCTGTTTCTATTTACACTGTAAACACCCTTCACGACATAACCTGGCCTTTAAATCAAATACTTAAACTCGGAAACAGCTTTTTCCAACAATCTAATGAACGAATTTTTAATGTGTAAATCTCAGTGACTTACACATCAGGCATGTCGGCGTCATGGGTACTCGGTCCATCGGCGCTAATGACCGCACGCAGGCGCTCTGCAATACCCACTAATTCAGAGACCACGGCGGTTCGATCGGTAAAGCCTGGGGTAATCAAAATACGGGGGGCAACACCCAGCACGGATTCAGACGCAAGCAAAGCTTGCAGTCCCTCATAGACGCCGGTTTGCGTATTCACGCCCCCAATGTGGTTGGCCAGTTGTAGGTTGGCATCGTTATCCGCTTCGACGCGTATGGCACCACCATTGCCTCCGCCTGATCGGAGATACCATCAAGGGCCGCAGGCAAAGACCCGTGTCACCAAGTGGTACCGCTTCAGTACGACGGCCCGCAATGAGAACAAGGGTATTGAGTGGGAAAGTGTCGATGTCCGTGCTTGGCGCGGTACCAACGATGCCGATGCCCGAGCTTTTACGGTCCTGATAGGACGGGGAGCGCCGTCTAACTCGACGACTTCCATCCCGTAAAGAAACTATCGCGAGGGTAAAAAAGGGAATCAGGTGAAAAGGTGCATGTTAAGGGCACTCACTGAGGCTTATCGTTGTCTCTCCAACTAGTTTTCTATCTAAGTCGAACACCGAATACCTCACTGATACATATTCACGAAAATGGTTGTAGAACCCCCTACAAACCTCGATCAATACACTCTCTCTATCAAATTCATACGGCTCATCTTCCCCGAATAGATCATTGAACGTATAGATATATTCGAGCACCAAATACTCACCAACAATATCTGACCAAGTCAGCTCTTCATCTATTTCTACAGGCAACGTTTTTCTGGATTTATCGACAATATAAAATATTAACCTTTGTTGCTTAATCTTCTCTAAGAACTCATCGAAGTGAAGGTTAAATGACGCTATATAAAGATCGTTGTTAATTACCGCAAGATTCTCGATCTTTTCCGTAGCATTCTCGATGTCTTGCAAAGCAGCAAAACACCTATCAGAAGATGCTATGTCTGCTTTTGACATTTTTTCATCGCTCCTGATACGCTCGATAAAATCAGGGTTGAAAATTGGTGCACAGATTTCAGACATCATATTTTCAGCCACTATTTGCATCTCTTCTTCGCTGAAAGTTCTCCGATAAGTAGTTGCCGTTCTCTCACGAAAAGCATCAGAGAAGATACTTGCGATAAATTCTTCTATCACGGGCAAAAAACGTTCCTCATCTTCTTCCTTGAGGATTTTTTGTGCCCAGCGCTCCACTGCTTTTGGGATACCCCGATCAACACTTCTATCCACATACTGTCGATAAATATCCTTCTCTTCAGCTACTGTCATCCATGACAGAAACACCGTCACCAAGACACCTAGCCAAGCTTTTATTTTCATCGTCACCTCCTTGCGTGTGTGGCCGGTGTGGAAAATTCTATGCCCCTCACTTAGTTACAGCCCAGACATGCATTTATACCTCCACAAGCTTTGACAGCTCATCATTGGCAGTCGATTTGAGCTCATCGAGCAGTTCATCAACACCTGACTTATGTCCTTGTTGTTCAATCGCACTTAACACAGCAGACTCCATTACGTCGATGATGGCAACCGCAGCAGCCAATCGTTGCGCTATTTTTGATTGTAGGGTGGCAAGTTGTTCAGGCGTCTCATCTTTGGCTCGCTTTAAGCACTCAGCGAGCAGAATACGCTCATCACGCACAAGCTCCTCATCAAATCCACACCCTACTAATTGCCAGTCAGGAACCAGCTGCCTTGTACGCTTGATCCCCTCGGTATCAACGTTATTCGCAGATACTTTCGTGAACTTTCAAATGTCCTACAGCCTTACCTGCACCACACGAACTGCGGTTAATGTGGTGCCAATAATCACTCGCCTCTGGGATTGTTAGAATTCATCAGTTCGGGTGAGTGTATTGAGTATTGAGTATTGAGTATTGAGTATTGAGTATTGAGTATTGAGTATTGCGAGTGAACGAACGTGATAGCCTAGTAGCAATAAGATCGTCCCACCCTCACGGGCTTGCAGGGCTTTAATCCACCCCACCGCAGGCGCCGGTTCGCCTGCTTTACCTTTGATTTCAGTGGCATGTTCGATGTCGATGGGCAGGCCTGCGCCGTTAGCAGCAAAGGCAGCCACGATGGCGTTGGGGTCGTCATTGACCCAGCTTCGCCCGTCACGGCCGGTAATGGCGGTACCTGCAGGGATGAACTCGGCCCACACAGATGTCCCAACCTCGGCGCTATTGGTCGCGAGAGCTGAGATATCAGTGTTGAGGATAAGGGTTTCAGTCTTCATGCCCGCACGGTAGCGCGGGCAGTTTGGAGGGGATTAGGTGAAAAGGTTCAGTGGTACCTTTAGTCATCTCCTACAGGATATTGCCGTCTACCCCACAAGTGATGAAGCAAATTGAGACTAAACTCGGGATTTGTCAGTTTTTCGTACCGTACTAGCTGCCGCTTGACTTCTCTTAGCTCAAGGTAATGTCGAAACTGCGATGTTATTAAGAAAGCCAATATCACAAACAAAAACAATAGAAAAAATCCTACCAAGACTGACCAAATGGTTTTAAGCAAAGCAAACAAAACGAACATTGCCAGACCACTAACAACGTATAGAACACACATAAATAAGGTAAATAGGGTTAAAGCGCTGTCCGCTCTGTTAAACACAAATCGAAATTGCGCGCTGCCTGCCGGTCTTAGGTAACCGCCCACGCACCTGATCTGCTTAATGGTCAAATTGCCTTCACGATACATCGACAGAATTGGGGTGAGGCGCTGACACTCGATATCCAACTCGGTCGAAATCCTGACTGCCTCGTTATCGAGTATCGCTGCGAGCGTTTTCGCTTGCTCAGATGTTTTATCTTCCAGTGCTTCGTAAAAACTCTTCGTCAATAAAAAGCGACGCTTACGAATACGATGTTCGTGAAAGTTATCCCATGCAACAACCCCTTTAAACGCCATTCCCAGTAAGGCAACCAATAAGACAATGTATCCACCTATACCAAGATCAGTCTTTAGCGTTTCGATGCTAACCCCCATCAGTTCAACAGCATTCGTCACTTTCTATCTTTCCCTTGGCCACCATATACCCCGTGAATCTCGGAGCTGCGTTTATACTCTCTACCCACTTCAAACATGCAAACGCCTTACAATCTAGTCAGTCCATAGCAATCGAAAATAAATAACATCAATTTCATGAGGTTAAGATTCACCCGTGACTTATCAAGAAATTAAACTGTACAACTTTTGTACAAAAAACTTTACCTCACTTTTGAGAGCCTGTATATATTAACACTGGTTATATATTCATATTTTCCAGTGGGAGGTAATTATGTGGGTTGAAATGACAAACCTAAAAGCACTCCATCAGAGCATGCTTCGTATCAAGACAGACATGCAGCAGTTCCAGGTAAAAACAGGTTCAGCTAGCTTCGACTGTTTGTTTTCAACCCGGGATGCGCCTTTTGTGTTAACTCTCACCTCGCGCGGTGCCAGCCCCAAGTTTTTTCGGTTTGATGTCGTTGGTGGTTACAAGATAAAGCCCTACTTTGGGGAAGATTACAGTGAACTCGCCGCGCTGCTGAACTCCGGTGCCAATACCGGTCAAAAACTTATTCCTCGAAACTTTCTTGAACAGCTGAATAGCGCCATTCCGTCTAAGGCCAACGAAAAGAACGTCCCGCCTCCACAAGAAATCATCCGTCTAAGACCGGATATTACGGAGCAACGAGACCGACCTTACTTCGACACCTGGATGTATTGGACACAAGAATCAGGGCGCCACCCATCCACTGAGAACCTTGAGAAAACAAAGTTGGTCCTAGGCCGTGATGCTTGGGAATACAGCAAAGAAATGAATGCGTCTTCGAAATGGAGTGCCAAGGAGTTGGGCCGAAATTGGACCAGTGAAGAAGCAAACTTCAAGGAATCGGAGAAAGAGAAATAGATGCACAAAGACTTCCCAAATCTCAAACAACCTGATGGCTCCATATCATGTGGCGCCTACAGCCTCACCGCCTGTCTTGATGTAATGGGATTACTGCCCGTCCCCCATCGTCTTTTCCTTTATCAAATCGATTTGTCGAAGGGTGCTTTTGTTGGCGAGCAGGTTGTTCTTGAACCGACAGACTCTCTCACGGAAACTGCAGAAAAAATCTATTTGGTCACGGGGATCATTGATCAAAGTGAATACTCTAAACTCGTCCAAGATTCAGGCCTGAACGCCATCTCAGCGATGGCTTATGTGTTGATGTGCTTTGGCGTTAAGCCTCAGATAATTCTTCGCGACGAGAGTACATACAATCAGCTGGCTGCCGCATACCCGCAAGAACTTCGCATGAGCAACGCGTTAGATGTGCCAATTCTTTGCGGTATGGACAATCTAGCCATTGATGATGATAGCTACCTGATGCCAACGGCAGTTTTTCATAGGGAAAATCTCCATGTCGTAGCGATGAAACCTGACGGTGTGTGGTTTGACCCTGAACAGGATGAGCGACCGGACTGGCCAGCTCTGGTAAATTGGGATTCTATACCCGAGTCAGAGCTCGGGCATGAGTGGTTAGGGGTAACCTTGAGAATTCCACTCTCTCAGACATCAGTTGATAAACACATCTCAGGTACGGGCCATGACACCACTTTTCTGTCTACGCCAGCAGAGTAGCCTACTCCCTTTTGGTCTGTAGTGACGTGCGAAACCCAGCCGTTATGAACTTCCTGAGTCACGTAAATCGTTGAGAGGTCTTTGTTAATGAAGGCAATATGGCCATCAACGGTACCAATAGACAAACAATCACCCACGTGACCGAATGACTCCACACTGACCTGAAGAGGCAATGCCTTGATGAGATTCCCGCGCTCATCCAGTTGAACTAACTTTTTATTTTTCATAAAGACAATAATGTCATCATGAAATCTTATGGCTCCAATCACCTTCTCGCTCCTGTCGGTCAAAGCAACATACCCATCAGACAAGATAACGCCATTGTCCAAGTCTATGACTTTATGGTTATTGCCATCTTCTTTGAAGATGTGTAGGAATGCTTTGGATTCAGAGAGAGCATGATGAACCTTATATTTTGGCAACAATACCGGTATTTCTTTTGTCTGTTCAAAACTCGGTAGTTTGTAAATACGTACCGGACTACCTTTTGAGAATTTAATCATCGTTTCATCAAAAAAATGCCACTCAGTGTAATAGGCTGATGTCCGGCCATCTTTCTCTGTAACAAACGTGTATTCATCCATTTTCTTAATGAAATTAAAAACAAATTTGTTTTTGTAGTCTCCATAGACTCTAATTACTTCATCGTTTCTTTCGTCTTTGATAAAAGTAGAGAAATCTTCGAAATCTCTACTTTCTAAAAGCTCTAGAGCTGATGACAACACGAGGAGTTGGTCATAACCCTTGAAGTCATGAGCCGCATAGACACCATCATCAGCCCCCAACAAGTAAGCGATGCCAGCGTCCAATTTCTTTTCCCCTTTGACATCGAGTGTCATAGGCACCTGTTCGAGCTTGTTGGACGAACAAGCAGACAGAAAAATGACAGACATAACCAAAAAGACAAATCGGAAACTTCTCATTTCATATCCTTATCTAATGAAACTATCCATAGGTGAGGTAATACGACTTCAACGCTAAGAAGTCATGTTGTCACTCTCTTAGAACCTCACTATCAAATTGCAATCGAGCGCAGTCACAACATACCCCAGCCCCTCCAGCCTCGCCTTCGCAGGCTGGATGACACTCTCTTCCACCTCTGCGCTGATGGCATCAAAGCCGGTATCCGCACTCACCTCCGTCACCCCTTGACGGGCCATTCGTGAAACTTCTTCCAGGCACTTGGCTACGAGTGCTGCAGCACCATCTTCCAAAGCATGTTCAGCCAGCTTCTTCGCATCAGCGGCAGAGAGCTCGCCGGTTGGAGTGGTGGCGGACAGGAGGCTTTTTTCTAGGCGATCAATTAGTTCCGCATTCATCGAGCGCCTATTAACTTTGGCATTGCTTTCAAGTTCACTCTTCAGTTCTGAAGGCATTCTGAGCCCAAATGGGGCGATATCTCTGCTCACAAAAATCTCAACAGTTGGAAATCAAAAAAGTAGTTACACAGTGTAGTCAAATCAAACTTGCGATAATAGCTACACCGTGTAACCATTGCGTTACTTTTCACTACACCGTGTAGTCATGAGTGTGAGGATATTCAATGGAACATAAACAAGCTAACAGCCCATTTAGTATGAGAATGCCAACACCTTTGAAGGTCTGGATAGAGAAGCGAGCGAGAGAGAACTTCATGAGCAACTCAGCATTCGTCACTCAGATCCTTGTTAAAGAGATGAAAGAAGATAAAAAAGAAATTAGTCAGTAGATAAAGTGAGACCCCAAGAGCGGCAACTCTTGAGGCCTCGTCAACTCACCTATCAACAGTAGGAGAATCGACATGTCGACTCTAACAAACAACCACTTGGAAATCCAAAACGATATCAACCGTATGTTGGCACAGGCCAACGCCCTCATTGATATGCTCTGTGTCGATGACCAATACCGCACCATCGATGCCGCCACCCTATCCAATGCACTTTGGCTGT
Source organism: Enterovibrio gelatinilyticus (assembly GCF_028683095.1). Lineage (GTDB taxonomy): Bacteria > Pseudomonadota > Gammaproteobacteria > Enterobacterales > Vibrionaceae > Enterovibrio > Enterovibrio gelatinilyticus. Next base: position 84,363 of record NZ_JAJUBC010000024.1, read on the forward strand.
TAAGCGATCGCATCACCGACATCGACCATGCTTGCCAACAATTGTTCAAGGAGGCCGCATGAACGTCATCCCTTTCCAGTTCCAGCATGAAAATATCCGGGTAATAGAGCAGAGCGGTGAACCCTGGTTTGTAGCAAAGGATGTTGCGTCAATTCTTGGCTACAGCAACCCTCGAGATGCTGTAAATCGACACTGCAAAGGGGGGCGTGAAACACGACTTCCTACAAATAGCGGTGAACAGCTTGCAAAAATAATCCCTGAACGCGACGTCTATCGCCTCATCATGCGCTCAAAACTACCCGAGGCGGAGAAGTTCGAGGACTGGGTGGTGTCAGATGTGATGCCCTCGATTCGAAAGACAGGCAGCTACAGCACGGCCGACCTCTCACGCATGGATATCCTTAAACTCGCCATGCAAGCAGAAGAAGAGAAGCTCCGGCTGCAAGCCCAAGTGGCAGAGGACCGGCCTAAGGTTGAGGCCTATCACCTCATCGCGGATAGCCAAGGCTCGCTTTGTATCACCGATGCCGCCAAGAACCTGCAACTGCAGCCCAAAGCCCTCTTCACCTGGCTGGCTGCAAATCGCTGGATATACAAGCGGCCGGATGGAAAAAGCGGGATTGGTTAT
>NZ_JAJUBC010000025.1 GCF_028683095.1 Enterovibrio gelatinilyticus
AATGCAGGCTCTTGATATCGCTCTAGCGGTTAGGTGAATTGGAGGTTAGGCAGTTTTCGTCACAACCTCGGGTTTCTCTTCATCGGCATAGTCAGTTTCACCTTTGCCTTTGGATTTCTTAATCACATAGCCTGTCACGAACAGGGTGAACAGAATGCCTGCGATGGTGGAAATGTTCATTGGTAAGCCAAAACCCAATGCTGCGTTGTTTAGGATAAAGGTCACACACACTGTGGTCATGAACATTGCAGGTACAGTGGCAATCCAATGCAGCTTGTTATGGCGAAGCAAATAAGCGGAAGCAGTCCACAGCATCATCACTGCGGTGGTTTGGTTTGCAAAGCCGAAATAGCGCCAAATAATACCGAAATCCACTTGCGTGAGTATGCCGCCGATAACAAACAGAGGCAGAGCCATGAGCAGGCGGTTACGAAGAGTCTTTTGTTCCATGTTGAAGTATTCGGCAAGGATCAAGCGGCTAGAGCGGAACGCGGTATCGCCTGAGGTAATTGGCAGAATCACCACACCCAAGAAAGCAATAATGCCACCAAACACGCCGAGTAAACCAAATGATGCACCATAGACCACGTTACCTGGGCCGCCGTTCGCGACAGCGTCTTGCAGTGATTCCAGTGAACCGAAGAATGATAGCGCAATCGCACACCAAATCAGGGCAATGATACCTTCACCGATCATCGCGCCGTAGAACACGAAGCGGCCATTTTTTTCATTTTCCATGCAACGCGCCATCAGTGGAGACTGCGTCGCGTGGAAACCCGAGATAGCGCCACATGCAATGGTGATGAACAACGCAGGCCACAACGGCATGTCATTTGGGTTCAAGTTACTGAACATGTCTTTGACTTCAAAACCACCCATGATGGTGTGTTCGTCGGAGACGCCAATCGCAGTGATCAGACCCACTGACATGAAAATCAACAATGCGCCAAAGAACGGATAGAAACGACCGATGATTTTGTCGACTGGCACAATCGTCGCGATGATGTAGTAAGCGAAAATGATGACGACCATAGAGGTCATGCTCACGGTCAGACTGGTTTGGTCGTTGATCAGGTTGGTGATCATGCCCGCAGGCGCTGACACGAATACCACACCAACAAGCAGCAATAAGACAATGGCAAAAATGTTCATAAAATGTTTTGCGCCATTGCCCAAGTAGCGGCCTGTGATGGTCGGCACAGAGGCACCGTCATTACGCACAGAAAGCATACCGGAGAAATAATCGTGAACCGCTCCTGCGAAGACACACCCAACCACAATCCATAGCATGGCAGCAGGGCCATACAGTGCGCCCATGATAGGGCCAAAGATTGGGCCCACACCGGCAATGTTCAGCAATTGAACAAGGTAGACCTTTGGCGTGGACATAGGGACAAAGTCGACACCGTCTGTTTTTGTGTAGGCAGGGGTTTTACGTTGTTCGTTAATACCAAATACTTTTTCAACAAACGCACCGTAAATGAAGTAGCCACCCAGTAACGCGGCGACACAGGTGAGAAACCAAATCATTGCAATCATCCTTATTGAATTAATTCACGTTGCTAAACATACGCTTCGTTGTGCAAGGGTGCATTTGATGGATGGTTGAGTGGTTCTATGGCGTGCTAAGTGGTTGGTGGGTTCTGTGAGTGGTTTTTTATTTTGTTGTTTCTTGGGTTGCTTGGGCGCGAAAAAAAACGGCAAATACAATATTTGCCGTTGGTTGTCACATGCTCATTCCCATACCGGCATTGGCTTTTTTGCCTACTTGGTAATACCAAATTGATAAGGGAATAAAGATAAGGTTCATGATGGTGGTGAAGTTAAAACCTACGCCATCTTGAATCAGAGGTCTGAGGGTTTCGCTGGATACTGATACACCAAATCCTGTGAAGATCGCGTCGATGCAAAGCCCCGTAAACAGAATTCCGCTAAACAACAACCCAATCATCCATTTAGTGGGTCGAGAGCCATAGTATTTTTGATATACGCGCATCATAGGAATGGTCAGAACATCGGCAAGAATAAAACCAATGACCCCACCAAAAGAGATACCACCGTGCCACAGCGCGGCGGCTAACAACAAGTTACCGACCGAGCACACATAGGCGATCATTGCGACAAATATACCGATGATCACATCAAGGAATGAGTGCAGCCAAGCAGGCATATCAACGCTACTGCTGATAAACAGTGCCCGCCAACCATCAAGTGGTACGACAGCAATCAGCACCGAAGAGACCACCACACCAATCAGGATTTCTTTGCCGATCATGGCGAGATCCATGTGAAAGAAGCCAGCGCTCTTGCTGATTTTTGCCATGGAGGGTGAAAGCGGCGCGTTGTGCGGCATTGCCATGTTCATATGTTCATGGCCTTCGTGTTTCACGGAAGACATGTCCATGCCGCAGTCGCTTTCATCATGCTTATCGGCTGGCATTGCCATGTTCATGTGTTCATGGCCTTCATGTTTCATGGAAGACATGTCCATGCCGCAGTCGCTCTCATCATGCTTATCGGCTGGCATTGCCATGTTCATGTGTTCATGGCCTTCATGTTTCATGGAAGACATGTCCATGCCGCAGTCGCTCATGGCGGCCCCGGTGACTTTGGGTTTTTGGTCTGCCTCTAATTTCTGACGAAGCTCTGTTTCTACATCTTTGGGAAAGAAGCGCTCAAACAAGAATGCGATCGCCATAATCAAAATCAACCCACCGATGATTTCCCCCCAAAAGAAGGTCCAGCCCAGCAAGGCAACCAAGACGATGAACATTTCTACAATCAGGTTTGTGCTGGACACCAAAAACGCCATGGCATTGGCAATGGTGGCTTTTTTCATCAGCAACGTGTGAGACATGGAAGCCGCAGCGTAAGAACAAGATGATGAGACAACGCCGAGAAGCGTGGTGAAGGTCAGGCTTTTAAAATTAGTTTGGCCCAGATGCTTGGCAACGGTTTCGACGGGAAGCCAATTGCGAATGAAAGAGGAGAGAATTAAACCAAATGCCAGTGGCCAATAGATTTGCCACACCATGTTGAAGAGCACATCAATGAAGTGAAGAATAACGTTAGAGCCTTCGCCAGCCATTATTGCTTTCTCGCCTTTTGGGTAGTTGCAGCAAAGGGTAGTGGAAGGGGGCAAGGTGACGTGTATCAAAATAGATTATTTTACCCGAGCCACCTTAATGCGTGTTCAGTGCATCAAGGTGGTTCGATCTACCACAGTGTTCAAACAACGTATCGCGGTTAATCTTCGTCGTCTTCCGGTCCCATCACAATGGTGACAGGGCCATAGTAATGATGGTGGTGGTGTGTGGTGCGGTGATGATGGTGTGTGCCCTTATGAGTGTCGACGCCACCGTGCAGGTGGTGACCGTGGCTAGGCTCGTGGTCACGGTATTCCAAGTGGTCTTTATTGTGTTTGTGCTCTACGTCGTCACCATAGGCATGTTCCATGGTTTCATGCGTGGACACTTTGGTTTTTTGTTGCGCCATGGTGGTTCTCCTTAGAAGAAATCGAATCAGTAGTCTGGCACGCATCCGTGATTTTTGACGGGTTAAGCGCGTGTCAATATTGAGAACAAGGCCAGTGAAGTTGGGCATTCCACAAGAGAATTATGGGCAGTGTGATATTGCTTCGAACAATGTATTTGAGTGGCGTAGCGTGAAATACAACACAGTATTGGGCTTAACCAGATGAAATCAGTTTATGCATGCGGGTGAGGGTTTACACTCGAGGTAATTGTTTAGGAGAGTGTCTTTTGAGTAAACCAAGCAAAACCAAAACCAGCTTTTATCGCCGTTTATTGGTGGCCTTTCTCATTGATCAAGGTGTGAACACTGTGCCTGCCATTATCAAAGAAACGGGAATGCCAAGACGCACCGCGCAAGACACGATTGATGCGTTGGAAGAGCTCGATATTGATGTGCAATTTGTTGGCGCAAATAAAAACGGCGGTTATCAAATTCATGATTGGGGCGCAGTAAATCGTGATTGGGTTGCCAAGCATGAAGACCGTATTCGAGAAGCACTGGAATACCCGAAAGCGGAAGCTTAGCGATCGTGCTGTTGCCAACGAATGAAAAAAGCCGCGAATGAACTTAGCGGCTTTTTGATATTTGTTAGATGCAAGTTAAGACGGCGGTTATGGTGTCAGCGCTTTTAACTGTTCGATACTCACAGGGGCTTGGTAATCAACCTCTGGAAAACCAAATCCGTTGAGCTGTAAGAAATCCGTGAGCACACCAGTATAGTCAGCGACTTGGTCAAAGTTATCTGGCGTCATCTCCGCCAAAATCGCGTTCACTTCGTCTTGCACATCTTGTTGAAGTTCCCAATCATCTATGCGGATCAGGCCTTCATCGTCTCTATCCTCATCGTCGTTCCATTTTTGATAGAACAAGCGATCCATCTGTTCAATGCATCCCTCTTGCAAGCCTTTGGCTTTCATCACGCGGTAAAGCGCGAGCAAGTAAGGTGTTAAGCTGGGAATAAACACGCTTGCTTTGGTAACAAGCGCTTTGCAAACGGCTATGTCGGCTTTGCCGTGTATGTCTGACAGCAGCGCATCAATATCGTGACGGGTTTGATGTAAATGAGCTTTCGCAAGGCCCAGTGTGCCGTTGTGGTAAATGGCATGAGTGTGAGCTGGGCCAATGTAAGAATAAGCGACAGTACGACAACCCTCAGACAGCAAATCGTTGTGTTGAAGAAATTGCATCCAACTTAGCCAATCTTCACCGCCCATCACTTTGACGGTATCTTCAATTTCTTGCTCGCTGGCAGGCGGGAGGGTGAGATGGCTTAGGCTGTTATTCTCAAAATTAATGGAATAGCCGTCTACCGCTTGGCCAACGGGTTTGATGGAAGATCGCCAAAACTCACCAGTTTCTGGGTTTGGGCGTATACCCGTAGCGAGGGAATACACCACCAAATCAATTTTTCCGCCGCATTGTGTGCGAATTGTATCGGCCACGGTTTGACGCGTTTGCTCTGAGAAGGCATCTCCGACAATGTTAGAGGTCATTCTACCGGCTTGTTTGGCTGCGTCTCTTACATAAATGTTGTTATACCATCCCGCGCTGCCTATCCCTTTTTCTGATATGCCGCGTTCGAATGACACGCCAATCGTAGAGGCATTGGCAGGGCCAAAGGTCAGAGCAATGCGAGATGCCAGCCCAAATCCAGATGACGCGCCAAGCACCAGTACATTCTTAGGCAGGCCTGGTGTTGGTCGCTGTTGTTGCGCGTGATGAATTTGCGCGTCAATGGCGGCTTTGCATCCAATGGGGTGGCAGTTGCGCGCAATGACCCCTTGAATTTGAGGCTGGATAATCATAGTTAAAGGCGTTCTTCTAAGTAAGAGCTGTAGTCGGGAATTTCAACTTGCACTTCATTGTCCATCAGTGGAGAAGTGATGAGGTAGCGAGCGGTGGCACGGTTAATCGCGACGGGAATGTTCCATACTGCCGCAATGCGCAATAGCGCTTTGACGTCAGGGTCATGCGGAACAGCGCTGAGGGGATCCCAGAAGAAAACCAGCACATCAATTCTCTTTTCACAGATCATTGCTCCTAACTGCTGGTCACCGCCCATTGGGCCACTCATCAATGATGTGATATTAAGGCCTGTTTCACGACTCAAAATCATTCCAGTCGTGCCAGTAGCGAAGAGTTGATGTTGAGAAAGCGCATCTTTGTTTTCTTTCACCCAGCGCAAAAGATCCGTTTTGCAGTGATCATGTGCAACTAGCGCAATTTGTTTGACTTTGCTGACGGTACGATTGGTTGACTTCATGTGATACTGCTTTCCATTGTTGGGATGATGAGTCATTTTGGTGACTTTGTTGGATTTGAGCGACACGATAATCCCTATTTCCAGACATTGATCGTTAAATACTGGATATGGATCGATATTTCGCGGTGATTGAGGCGCTTTTCACTGGGTTATCTACTCGATTGTGTGAGCGGTGCGCGCCGTTTTATCGTTGAAATAGGGAAGGTATTTTTCCTCATCAGAGGCATTGGCTAACCAGTGTCTGACAAACAAGGCAATTTCTTCGGCATTGTTAAGATTCAGTGAATGTATCTCACGCGGTGCCAGTGAATCTAAAGGTTCATCACTGGCGACGGCGACAATATTGGCATCCTCAGCATGCAGTTTGGGTTTGCCATAAGAGGGTCTGTACACCTCAATTTTCGTTAGCACTTCATCACGAAAGCCCTCAACCAGAATGATATCAAGCCGAGAATGATCTAATTGAATCAAGCACTCATGCAGAGAAGGCTCTCGCTCGGGAGTGTCGTGATATTCGAAAAAAAGCATGTGACGTTTTGAGGTGGCGAGAAGTAATTGATCGCTGCCAGCATAACGAAGCCGATAGCTGTCTTTTCGCGGGGAGTCTGGCTCAATGTCATGATGGCTGTGTTTTAACAGGCCAACGCGTAACCCCGCGGCTTTTAAATGTGGGATAACACACTCTAATAGTGTGGTTTTTCCTGAACCGCTAAATCCGGCGAAACCGATAACTGGGGTAGATAGGGAGTGTTGCATCTTATTTAACGCCTACTTTCCAAAAAGTGATAAAGACCAAAATAATTGTGACGAGGTCAGCATTTTTACGTGCACAGCGACGTAGACAAACTACAGTTAGCGTTGTCGTTGCATATTACAGCTAAATTCTAGGGGAGAGTGTATTTGGTCTGGGTTGATCTTATTGCTTAGGGCAAATGATGGATGTCCCTTGCGTTGACAGACCTAAATAGCATTCTCAAATATCAATCGACGACACTAAATTATCATGGAGCGATAATATGTGGGTTACCTTGGATTTTGAAGCGTCAGGTTTAACCGATGCCTCATACCCGATAGAAGTTGGTTTTAGCTTGCCCGATGGGGCAAGTGTTAGCCTACTTATCAACCCAGACTCTTCGCCCGAAGCATGGCAGTATTGGGATGATTACGCAGAGTTTGAAATTCATGGCATTAGCCGTGACTGTTTAAAAATTAATGGTTTGTCGGTTTTTGATGTCTGTGCGCATTTAAATAACACCCTGTGCTATTTCGATGACGTACTGTGCGATAGCCAATGGGATTTGTTTTGGCTGGGTAGGCTTTACAAAGCCGCGCACATGCGACCAACGTTCACGTTAACGGAAGTCGGCCATTGGCTTCACCGTCATGATGGTGTCGACAGAAAAGATTTTTTGAGTGCGCTGGAATCACTAGGTCCAGCACCTCATAGAGCAGAAGCAGATGCTAAACAGATTCGGCGAGCACTGACGATGGTGCTGGAGGGGCAACACAGTCACCAGAGCTGTTCGTAGGTGTTTTCTTTGGCCATTTCGATGTGTCTTGTCGTAATGGCTTATTAATATGAGAAACACTTAAGATCACTTAATACTGTTCGATAGTATTGAGAGTGCGTTACCCTCCGTCTCAATATCTGCATTGACGAAAATCTGGATTCTGACGACATGGTAACGCCTCAACCTCTGCTTCGGTTTGCGACATTTAATGTAGCGATGTCAGCTGACAAGCCCGATTATGTGTTTCGTTTGCTGAGAGAAGCCCATCATCCGCGTTTCAGTCGTATTGCCGCTATTATTCAGCACTGCCAACCTGACGTATTACTGCTCTGCGAATTCGACCATTTAGGTGAGGGCGGGGATGACGGCATGTTGGCTCATTTTCAGTCGCACTACCTTAATGTGTCGCAACATGGGCAACCCCCGATTTCCTATCCTTTCCAGTATCTTCCGCCGACCAATACCGGATTAGCACTGTTTGACGGCGAAGACATCTCTGACACGCCTGAGCGTGCGCAAGGCTTTGGTAAACATCACGGGCAGTATGGCTTTGTGTTACTTAGTAAATTTCCCTTAGACATCAATAATGTTCGAAGTTGGCAGCGTTTCCTTTGGCAAGATATGCCTGAGCACCGCATGCCGCAGGATTATTTTGACCATGAGGTGCTGGCCAAACAGCGCCTATCGTCGAAAAATCATGTGGTAATTCCTGTCAGTGTTGGGGAACAAACCATTCACGTTGTGGCATGCCATCCGACTCCCCCGGTATTTGACGGGCCAGAAAAGAGAAATCTAAAACGCAATGCCGATGAAATTCGTCTATTACACGATATCTTGAACAATGAATCGTATTTGGTGGACGACAACGGTGTGGTGGGAGGTATAGCCCCGAATTCATCATTCGTGGTGATGGGAGATCTGAATGCCGACCCGTATAACGGAGATGGCGACAAAAGCGTAATTACTCAATTGCTTGCGGATAAGAACGTGCAATCCATGCCTACGCCAAGTAGCTATGGCGCCCAGCACTTTATTCGTGGGCGATATATTCACCATAAAGACTGCGCAACACATCAGCGAGGTCTGCGTCTGGATTATGTTTTGCCTTCAAGCAATTTACGCCTCTGCGAAGGTGGCGTGTTTTGGCCTGCCCCGAGCGATCCGACGTTTTCGCTTCTCACGAGTAATGCTAGAAAGGTTCGTGCTTCATCCTCCTCAGATCATCGATTAGTTTGGGTTGATATCGGCCTCATTTAACGTGAGTTGTCCTCCTAATACCTATTTGAAGTCCCAAAAACGAGTGTGGGGTGTGAAAGTGTTCAAGATTTCATCGTTTTGATAGTGGTTAAGGTTCCGTGTGTTGTGAGTTAAATGTTAACGTTGAATCGAAACTATGGATTTCTTCAATGAATGGAGTAGCAAGGATGAAAACGATCACCTCACTGGCAGCAGCAATTACCCTTGGTCTGATGTCAGCATCGGCGTCAGCCGACGCGTTTAAACCTTCTGTGATTTTTGATATGGGTGGTAAGTTCGATAAATCATTCAACCAAGCAGCCTACACGGGCGCAGAAGCGTTTAAAGAAGACACGGGTATCAGCTACGGTGAGTTTGAAATCACCAATGAAGCGCAACGTGAGCAGGCTATGCTGCGTATGGCGCAACGTGGTTTCAGTCCAATCGTTGCCGTGGGCTTTCAACAAGCTCCCATCGTAGAAAAAGTGGCGAAGCAATTCCCTAAAACTCAGTTTGTTATTATCGATGCGGTGGTTGATCTGCCAAACGTACGTTCTGTTGTGTTTAAAGAGCACGAAGGTTCGTTCCTTGTTGGTGCATTGGCAGTCATGAAGAGTGAGAACGACAAAGTCGGCTTTGTTGGCGGAATGGACATTCCTCTGATCCGTAAATTTGCGTGTGGCTATGAGCAAGGCGCGAAATTTCAAGCAGCAGATGCTGACGTGATTCAGAACATGACCGGTTCAACCCCAGCTGCATGGAACAACCCAACGAAGGGTGCAGAGCTTGCAAAATCGCAGTTCGATAAAGGCGTTGATGTGGTTTATGCAGCAGCCGGTGGTACCGGTGTGGGTGTATATCAAGCCGCTGTTGATGAAGGCAAGTTCGCGGTGGGTGTGGATTCAAACCAAAACTACCTCCACCCTGGCGTGATGCTGACCTCTATGGTCAAGCGTGTTGATGTTGCCGTTCAAGATGCATTCAATGACGCTAAAAATGGCGAGTTCACTCCTGGTCTACAAGCACTTGGCTTGAAGGAAGGTGGTGTGGATTGGGCGCTGGATGAGTACAACAAAGATCTCGTGACGCCTGAAATGGAAACGCGCGTGAAACAGATCCGTGACGACATCATTGCTGGAAAAATCGTTGTTCACGATTACTTCAGCTCTGATTCTTGCGAATACTAAGTAGCGACCTCATCGCCCTCTGATCGAGCAATCGGCCATCAGAGGGCGTTTTGTTTTGTTCGCCTTCGTTGTACCTTCTTATATCAATTGGGGTTCAGTAAGCGGTCATATATTTGCACAGGAACAATCGTTAAAAGCAAGGGAGAGACTGCGGTAAGTCGTTATTCTACAGATAAAATCTCTGACGCAGGCTTTGACGCTTTTAACCAGCAAACATGACGGAATACTTGTTCTGATTGGTATTACTTGCCAAGGAGCTGGCATGGCAAACCCCGCAATAGAACTGCGTGACATCAATAAACGTTTTGGTGCAGTACACGCAAACAAAGACATCGACCTTAAAGTGATGCCTGGCACTATTCACGGCATCGTTGGTGAAAACGGGGCGGGTAAGTCGACCCTGATGTCTATCCTTTACGGCTTCTATCAAGCCGATTCTGGGACTATCGAAGTTGATGGCTCCCTCGTGAAAATCAAAGACTCTCAAGACGCGATCTCTCATGGCATTGGTATGGTGCATCAACACTTTATGTTGGTTGAAACCTTTTCAGTGCTAGAAAATGTGATGCTCGGCGCTGAAGGGCACAGTTTATTGAACGTTGCTTCGAGCAATGTGCGTCAAGCATTAGAAAAAATTGAAAGCGACTATGGTTTGTCCGTTAGCCCTGACGCCATCGTAGGCGAGCTAGCAGTTGGTATTCAGCAGCGGGTAGAAATTCTAAAAGCGTTGTATCGCGGCGCTCGCATTCTTATTTTGGACGAACCTACTGGCGTACTGACTCCGCAAGAAATTGAACAGTTTTTTGACATCCTCAACACCCTTAAATCGCAGGGTGTCACCATCATTTTGATTACACACAAGCTTAAAGAAATCATGGCAATCACAGACTCGGTGTCGGTGATGCGTCAAGGTGCTATGGTCGCGCACCGTAATACGGCGGACACCAGTGTCGATGAACTGGCTGAACTCATGGTGGGCCGCAAGGTATTACTCCGTGTTGATAAAGGCGACGCGACACCGGGCGAAGAAAGGCTTCGCGTGGAAAACGTATCTTGGAAAGACAGCCGCGGAGTCAAACGCTTAAAAAACCTTAACTTTCGTTTACGCGCAGGTGAAATTCTGGGTGTGGCGGGCGTGTCTGGAAATGGACAGTCTGAGCTGCTGGCGGTTTTGTCTGGCGTTACAACGCCACAAGAAGGCGAAATGACGCTAAAAACGCGCAAGGGCGAAACGCACTTTGGCCCTTCGAAGAAGCGAAATGCTGGGATCATGCGTCAACTCAGTGTGGGTCATATACCGGAAGACCGTATTCGCCAAGGATTAGTGAAAGCAATGCCTGCCTCTGAAAGCGCCATTTTGGGTTTTCAGAATGACATTGCTTATGGCAAAGGCTTATTGAACCCGGCTGCGATTGAAGCGGCGACGCGGAACATGATGGAAAAATATGATGTTCGCCCCGCGGATCCTCATCTTAAGTCCGCCAATTTCTCTGGGGGTAATCAGCAGAAGTTGATCATCGCGCGTGAAATGCTTCGAGAGCCTGATGTGCTCCTAGTGGGACAGCCTACACGCGGTGTTGATATTGGTGCGATTGAGTTTATTCACCGCAATTTGATCGCGGCTCGCGATGCGGGTGCAGCGATATTGCTGGTGTCGACAGAACTTGAAGAAATCATGTCATTGTCTGATCGAATTATTGTATTGGCAGACGGTGAAATTACCGGTGACGTGGTCGCAAAAGACACGAACGAACGTCAACTCGGTATTTTGATGGCCAATGCCGCGCAAGAGGAGGGTGCAGTATGAGTACTTCTCAGCACAGTGCCCCAACGTGGGTAAAAGTATTTTTAGTGCCGGCACTGCAACTGGCTGTTGCACTTGTTATTTCAAGCCTTGTGGTATTGCTGGTGGGCGAAAGCCCAACGGCGGCGTTTAGTGTGATGATCCAAGGGGCGACGAACCTAGAATATGGCGGCTTGAGCAACACCTTGTATTACGCCACCAACTTTGTGTTTACGGGGTTGGCGGTTGCCATCGCGTTCCACGCCGGCTTGTTTAACATCGGCGGTGAAGGTCAAGCCTATATCGCGGGTTTAGGTATCGGCATATTGATGTTGTTACTGGATGATGTGTTGTCAGTATGGTTGATGGCACCGTTAGCGATTATTGTCGCGGCGGCCTTTGGGGCACTCTGGGGGGCCATACCGGGTTACCTTCAAGCAAAACGTGGGTCGCACATTGTGGTGACCACCATCATGTTTAACTTCATCGCCTTCTCGGTAATGGGTTACGCGCTGGTGGAGCATATCGCGAAATACGGTGGCAACTCGACGGACTCTCGTTACTTCAACCCTGAAGCCGTGTTCCCCAAACTGTATGAACTGGCAGCAAGTTGGGGATACGAACTGCCATTTTCGCTGCTTAACCCTTCTATCCTCTTAGCTCTCGTGGTTGCCTATTTGGTTTGGTTGTTGCTGTTTAGAACACGCCTTGGCTATGCGATTCGTGTCGTTGGGCAGAATGCACAAGCCGCGGAGTATGCGGGGATCGACGCCAAGAAAATTATCATTATTGCCATGACTATTTCCGGCGCTTTAGCGGGATTGATGGCAGTCAATGAGGTTTTTGGCGCACAAAATCGACTGATTTTGAACTTCACGGGTGGTTTTGGTTTTATTGGAATTGCTGTGGCTTTGATGGGGCGTAATCACCCCGCGGGTATTATCGTCGCCGCTTTATTGTTCGGTGCGCTATACCAAGGCGGAACAGAGTTGCAGTTTGAAATGCCAAGTTTGAACCCAGAATTGATCATGGTGATTCAAGGGCTAGTGATTTTCTTCACTGGAGCATTGGATAGGTTGATAAGAAAACCGGTTGAAGGCTTCTTTATGCGTCGAGCATCCAACAAAGAGGAGACCGCCAATGGAAATGTTTAATTGGATACTTTCGTCTGCGGATTCCACCTTACGCCTAGCTGTGCCACTGATCTTTGCCGCAATGGCGGGTATCTTTTCTGAACGCGCAGGGGTTGTGGACATTGGCCTAGAAGGAAAAATGCTGTTTTCAGCGTTTGTTGCGGCAGCGGTTTCTTATGTCACGGGGAACCCTTGGCTAGGCTTAACGGCGGCTGTTTTAGGTTCAATGTTGCTCGCACTTATCCATGGCTATGCCTCTATTACGCAAAAAGGCGATCAGATCATTTCTGGTCTTGCAGTCAACTTCTTTGCCTCAGGGATGACAATAACCCTTGGTCATGCGTGGTTTGAGCGCGGTGGGCAAACGCCCTCTTTAAGCAGTGAACAACGTTTCTTACCTAATGAATTACCGGGTGCAGAATGGTTGGGTGATGCCGTACCTGTGCTAGGGCCTTTTTACCGCGATGTGGTCTCAGGGCACAATGTGTTGGTGTACTTGGCGTTTGTCGCCGTTATCGTGACGTGGTGGGTATTGTTTAGAACTCGCTTTGGTTTGCGCCTACGTGCCGTAGGAGAAGAGCCTAATGCGATTGATACTGCAGGTATCTCGGTGGTTTGGCTTCGCTATCGCGCTGTGCTTATTGCAGGTTTATTGTGTGGTTTAGCGGGTGCGTATTTGTCGACAGCGCAAAACGCGGCGTTTGGTAAAGAAATGACGGCAGGGCAGGGCTACATTGCGCTGGCAGCGGTTATCTTCGGCAAATGGCAACCACGCAACGCATTGTTTGCGTGTTTATTGTTTGGCTTTTTGTCCGCGCTGGAAACGCGAATGCAGGGTGTAGACATTCCGTTTGTTGGTGTGTTGCCAACCCAAGTCTTCTCAGCATTGCCATATGTGTTAACCGTGGTGTTGCTAGCGGGATTCATTGGCAAAGCGGTTGCACCAAAAGCGATTGGTCGACCTTACGAGAAAGAGCGATAAAGAGCCGTGTAAATAGGTTTCATAGAAGCAAAAACGCCACCGAAAAGGTGGCGTTTTTTTGTATACACACCAGCAAAGAGTAGGCGTGACGACGACAAGGTAGCTGAACGATTAGCTCGCGGCTGACGTTGGCAGCACGCGCTTCAGGATATCTGCCAGCGTGACGACACCAATCATCTTGTCGCCTTTGCTCACAACAGCAATCTGCACACTCGCTGCTCGCATACGCGCCAGCGCTTCGTATACCGGTGTGTTGGCATCAAGCACATGCGCTTTACGTGCAACTTCACGTGCAGGTCGGTCAGCAGGTTCCAGCAGGGTATCACGCACGTGAACCACAAGCGGTTTAAGGCCACGGTTGCCGAATACTAAAATACGCATGTGTCCAGACTCCATCGACACCTTGCGAACTTCTGCAACGCTAGCACGCTTGTCGACATGAGCCATCACCTGACCTTCAGTTACCAGCGTTTCAACTGGGATTGAACTCAGGTCAATCAGGCCGGATAGCTGCTTCTGAATACTCGGCTGCAGTGTACCCACTTTGCCGGAGTGCTCTACGAGTTGACGGATGGTATCAATGTCTTGTCCACCCACAGCGGCGCTTTCTACTGGCTCAACGCCAGATGCTTTCACCAGATGGTTCGCAATGCGGTTAATCCAGTTCAGCAGTGGACGCAGCGGCCACACGTAAGCGCGTGCCACGAGACCAATCGCCAGTGCTGATTTCTCTGGGTGCGCAATCGACCAGGACTTAGGAGCCATTTCCCCAACAACGAGGTGAAGGAAGGTCACGACGAACAGCGCAAAACCGAATGATGCACCATCTACCGCCCATTCTGGCATGCCCATTGAGGCAAATACTGGCCCAATCCAATGGTCAACCGCTGGCTTGGTAACTGCACCCAAAGCAAAGGTACAGAAGGTAATACCGAGTTGAGCACCTGCCAACATCAGCGTGAGGTCGTTCATACCGCGCAGCGCAGCACGTGCAGATGCACTTTCAACGGCCATTTCTTCTAGGCGGTGGCGGCGTGCTCCCATCAATGCAAACTCGATGATAACGAAGAAGCCACTCAATATGATGAGGGCAGTGGTCACCAGAGTGACAGTCAACGGATCAGTCATCATTCTTCACCCTCCTCAATTGGATTCTCTACAAGCTTGACGCGCACCTCTGTTGGAACGTGACGCTCAATACGCAACACTTCAACCTCAAGATGGCGCTTAAACAGCTCGCCGGAAGCAAATTCGGATGGGTCGACAGGCAGTTCGATAATCACTGTTTCGCCTTCAGCCGGAAGTGCACCTCGCTCAGCAATCAACATACCGGCGATGGTTTCTACATCGTCTTTCGGCAGGTCGTAGCCAATCGCACGTTCCACTTCGTCAATGTGAACGTCACCTTCCATCAGCCATACGTTGTCGCTTTGTGGAACAACCGCATCAGCCGCGTCTGCGTCGTGCTCGTCGGTGATTTCACCCACGATTTCCATCGCAAGGTCTTCAATTGTTAAAACGCCAGCAAAGCCACCGTATTCGTCAATAATACACGCTAGGTGGTTGGTTGATTTCTCCAACTGGTCGAGGGCGTCGGGCAAGCTCATCAGCGTTGGCAGCACGGTAGCAGGGCGCATCACTGATTCTACGGTGTCGTCAGCGTGACCGGCATCAATACGCGCCAGCACGTCAGGCAGATGAACTACACCCACAGGCGCGTCATCGTCGTTAACCACTGGGTAACGGGTATGTGCTTGCGCCATCAGTGATACAAGCTCAGTCAATGTGGTTTCCGGTTCAACCCAATCCACCTGCGAACGGGGCACCATCGCGTGTTCTACGTCTCGCTCTGGAAAATCCAGTATACGATCCATCATCAATGACAGTTCGACAGGGATATCACCTGTTTCACGCGAGTTAGCGATGATGTGGTGCAAATCTTCTTCCGACGCACTCACGTCAAGGTCGTGAACCGGTTCAATGCGAAACGCGCGAAGAAGAAGGTTTGCTGACTTGTCGAAAAAGCTGATGAAAAAGCCAAACACAGACATGTAAATCAGTGTTGAGCGGGACATCATGCGAGCCATTGGCTCTGCGTTCGCGATAGCGAGGTTTTTCGGGTACAGCTCGCCCATGATCATTTGAACGACCATAGCGACACCCAGAGTGATAACTGTACCTAGAGCGATACCCGCCTCTAGCGATAACCCAAAGCCTTGCAACAATACGCCCAGTGACTGGCCAACAAGTGGCTCTGCAGCGAAACCCAGCACCAGACCAGTTACCGTAATGCCAAGTTGGGCACCGGAAAGCATAAAACTGGTACGTTTGGTCACCTTGAGAGCGCGTTTTGCGGCTTCATCGCCAGTGGCAGCTAGAGTTGCGAGTTTTGCTCTGTCCACGGCCATGTACGCAAACTCTTGGGCAACGAAGTAGCCGTTTGCTGCGATAATAGCCAAGATAAATAGAATGCCGAACAGAAGGGTAAGAAGGGTCTCAATCATTGTTGCGTCCTCCCTTGGTGACAAGAGGCCAGTAAGGTTTGACACAATCGACTAGAGTTGGGGTCCACAAAGTATTCCTAACGTAATAACAGGACGCGCAGTATATTTCCGCAATAACGAATTAGTCTAGTGAATACTCACACAAAACCATGCAAACAAAATGAGACAGTGTCACCCGCGGACATTGGCACCTAAGCAAATACACCACCTTAGCTGTCAACAGAGGCTTCCCTACACGCTTTGACCGTTCAATCGCGTTACCGTCTGTTACAAACTATCACTGCGCAGATTGTGGTTTTTGCGCTCGTTCTAACCGTTAACGCGATGCTTGCGAAGATTTTGGTGACAGGGGAAATCAATGATTTCCCCTCACGAATGGCGCGAAACTAAACACGGTAGAACCAAAAAGGCGTTATCAATCCTAGTTTGATAACGCCTTAATTAGACCATCAAGTTATGCATGATGAACATGTTTAAGCTTGGTGATTACGCGTGGTTTGACGCTTAACCCATGTCGCAATCAGTACAACTTTGTAGTGTGATTTCATGTTCAAAGACGGCTACATCGGCACCTTCTGCCAGCAGCTCAGCGATTTCATCCGCCACTTCTTGCTCATCTTCCACTTTAACTGGATTCGCGAGTTCTTCTTCTGAGTAACCGTAGAAATTCAGTAATAAGTAATCACGCGCTTCGTCTTTAGTACAAGTCACGTTCACCGAAAGATCTGATTCATCGTTGCTTTGCTTGATAATCGCAGCCATTTGCGCGACAACATCATCTTTCATCGCGGCGGTTAACCAACCAAGATCAGTGCTTACTGCGGTTTTTTTACATCTAAAACAAGGGAGTTCATGAAAATAATATTGAAAATCAGTCATAGATAATTTTTCTTCGAGTGTTTGTAGCAAGATTATGAGCGATTTATACCAAAATGCTATCTCAAAAGACATTGAAGACAGGATCCCTATGGGTGATTTTGGGTACAACCCCTTTCAAGCGTCGGCCTCAACGGCTATTGGGTGAAAGGTGCTATCAAAGGTGCTATCAAGGAAGGTGTATGCATCGTTCGCTCAACACCTAAGCAACACCACACTAAGGGTCTGAGATGCTGAGCCAAAGATGAAACGTTACCAGCGCGCTCTATAAGTACGGTGACATCCTCTGCATGTGCTTTGTGCTGCTTCTAAGCCATTTTCAGCACCATTCGCATTCTGCTGTTTAGCTGATTGATAAAGCGCTTGAAACCCTTCGTCCATTTCACTTAACAACTGATTGAATTTTTCTGGCTTACTCCACACGCTTTCTTGCGCTTTGCTTCCTACTTGGCTTCCAGAAGGAAACAGCGCAAATAAAGATTGGCTGTGTTCTTTGAGTTCAGCACTGGTTGATTCCAACGCCGCCCAATCTGTGTTAGCGCCTTCTATGAGTTGATCTGCCTTGTCTGAAAGCGATCCTATGTCGGCGAATGCTTGCTGCCGTGCTTCGATTTGATGTGAGTAGTCTTGTGCGTTAACGAGTAATGGGACAAAGCAGATAAGGCTGATAATCAGTTGTTTCATGGGTGCTGTTCTCATGTTGGGTCAGGGTAGGTATTCAATGAGGGTGAATTTACACTGCAATTATTGCGTATGCAATGGTTGTGGTGTAAATTTGGATTTATGAATTCGAGCTAACCCTATTGAGAGCAGAAAATTGAGAGCAGAAAAATGAAAGTTTGGGATTTATCAACGCGTCTATACCATTGGGCTCAAGCGCTGTTATTTATGGTGTTAATGTTTTCGGGCTTTTCAGGTAATGGCCCCCACGTACAATTGGGCTTGGCGATCATGACGTTGATCATTTGGCGTATGGCATGGGGATTTGTAGGGAGTGAAACCAGTCGCTTCAAACAGTTTCTGCATTCACCCAAACATGTTTTCAACTACCTAAGAGGAAGAGAGAAGAGTCAGCCGGGGCACAACCCCAGTGGTGGCTGGATGGTGATAAGTTTGGTTCTTGCGCTATTTTTGCAGTGTATCTCTGGGCTAGCATTGGCTGGATTTTTTGATGCCTTGCCGCATGCAGACGTGCTGTTGACCGATACGGTCTTTTACTGGTTGGAAATGGTGCATCTACAACTTGCTTATATATTGCCTGCGTTGGTTTTTGTTCATGTTGGTGCCATTTTGATTTACAAGTTTCGTTCAAAGCCACTCACTTGGGCGATGGTGACAGGGAAGCAGAAACCACTAAGCTCAGCACAAGCCGTGATTTTTGTTTCTCAATGGCGAGCATTGTTAGTGTTAGGATTGGCGACATCAGTTACTATGGGAATAGTTGCGTTAGCATGAGTGTGAGTGAGTCTGAAATGGAAATCGAATTTGATAGACAGCGTAGTTTTGGTTGGTTAATCAATGTTGTAGCAAACGACGCTTCAAAGACCTTTGATAATGAGCTAAAGAAGCATGGTTTAACCGTCGCTTTATGGCCCACCCTGATGTGTTTGTGGGAAGAAGAAGGCGTGACTCAGCGTGATATTGCCGCCAAATCTAAAGTCGAAAACTCGACGACGACGAGGACGTTGGACAAGCTAGAAGCGCTTGGATTGGTAGAACGTCAAGCTGATCCAAATAGTCGCCGTTCATTTCGCATTTATCTTACGGATAAAGGTAGAGCGCTAGAGCATGAACTGTTGCCGATTCCTGCCAACGTCAATCAACAGCTTCTCAGAACGTTAGACCTTGAGGAACGCGAAGAGATGATTCGTTTACTGCAAAAATTAGTCGAAAAAATATAATTCGAAGACAATAAAGGGGCTAGATAGCCCCTATGTGTCAACCTGCCATTGTTGTCACGATGTTTTATCTAGTTCAAGGTGCCGAAATACGCTTCAATTTCAGCTTTGGTCATTTCTTTGGTTTCGTTAGAAAAACAATAGTAATGAGGGCGTTGGTCGCTGAAATACTGCATTGTCATCACGGGTTTTTCTAAAAAAGGAAATAAACCGATAGGCATGTTATAGCCGCCAGTACTATTCAAACGATAAAATAAATGAGTGCCACAATGATGACAAAACCCTCTGGTTGCCCAAGGTGAAGATTTGTACTCTTTAATCGACTCCACACCTTCAAACTTAACATCCGTTCCGCATTCAACAGCAAACAACGGACCACCTCCCCACGTTCTGCATGTTTCACAATGACAGACAGTAAACTTGGGATTTATCTCCGTGGCTTCAATCCTCACTTCCCCACATAAACAACTGACTTTTTGGCTGCTTAAATCTGACATTATGTTGATCCCTATTTTGACTGAGGCGACTTCCACTTTACATTCTAAACGCTTAGAGAATGGCAAGGTGTTCCATTGATGACGTGTTTACTTATCTAGCTTTGCGGATGCCTTCTTACCAACAAAGTATCCTGCGCAGAAAATCGCAACAAAGATCACACTTGTTAGCACGTAGGCCAATGCTTCAGGAGCACCTAACCCAAAAGCAAACGTAAAGCTAATACCGAGGAACGCTTCTTTTAGCCACTCTGTCGCAGGTGCGTTAGTGCTTGTGCCTATCATGGCGATAAAGATGAGAAGGGCGATTAAGCCGACTTTCAAGCCGACGAGGGTGGAACGTTGCATAAATGGCTCCCGCTATAAAAACGGGGCCATTATACGATATCTTTTGTTGCTAGAGGCACTGAGCAAGTTGCCCTTTTTTGGTTGCTGCGATCACACAGCCTCGCTCACTATCGGTGGCTGACTTACATTGGCCCATCAATTCACTGGCAGAAGGTGCCATGGCCCCTAGTACTTTCTGAGCATGGCTGACTACTTTACTGCATTGGCTAACAGGAATGGGATCGTAATCTGTGCATGCGGTTAGACCGAACGCAAGTAGGGCGATAAACGTAGATTTTACGGTGAATCTGGTCAATGACATGAGTCCTTCCTTTAATCAGTTTGCTCACTGATAAGGGTAGGAGATGTGTCTTATAAATGCGAAACAGGAGTGGGCAGATAATAAAACAGGCGCAGAAAGCGCCTGTTTTTATGGTATTACGAAAGAGTCATGTTGCGGTTAGTCTCCGATGAAACCGCCTGTTTGATGCTGCCATAATTGTGCATAAATGCCGCCGCTAGCAATCAATTCTTGGTGTGTACCTTCTTCTGCTATCTCGCCGTTATCCAGCACGATCAAGCGATCCATTGCTGCAATCGTTGATAAGCGGTGAGCAATGGCAATCACGGTTTTCCCTTCCATTAGCTGATACAAGCTTTCTTGAATGGCGGCTTCCACTTCTGAGTCCAGTGCGGAGGTGGCTTCATCCAAAATAAGAATCGGTGCATCTTTTAGCAACACGCGAGAAATGGCGACACGTTGACGTTGTCCACCTGACAATTTGACGCCACGTTCTCCCACTTGAGAGTCGTAACCGGTGTTGCCATGAGGGTCAGAGAGGTTTTCAATGAATTGGTGTGCTTGCGCGCGTTGGCTGGCTTCAAGCATTGCCTCTTCACCAGCATCTGGGTTGCCATACAGAATGTTCTCGCGGATCGAGCGATGTAACAACGACGTGTCTTGCGTCACCATGCCAATGTTGGCGCGAAGCGAGTCTTGCGTTACCGCTGAAATGTTCTGTCCATCAATACGGATTTGGCCGCCTTCAACATCATGGAATCGCATCAGAAGGTTAACAAGCGTAGATTTCCCCGCGCCTGAGCGTCCGACTAATCCGACTTTTTCACCCGGCTTAATGTTGAGGTTTAGCTTTTCAATCACGCCTTTGCCTTCGCCATAGTGAAAGCGCACATCGTCGAATGAAATTTCACCTTTTGGCACATCCAAAGCGGGAGCATTTGCTTTGTCGCTCACTTCAACGGGCTTGGACAAGGTTGTCATGCCATCAACCACAGTACCGATGTTTTCAAACAGTGACCCGATCTCCCACATGATCCATTTAGACATGCCGTTAATGCGAAGGGCCAAACTAACAGCAATGGCAATAGCGCCAACGCTAATCGCAGAATCCAACCACAGCCAAATAGAGATAGCAGCAATAGAAAACACCAAGATGTAGTTGATGATTTCTACCGCGATATTAAAGCCCGTAGCCAATCGCATTTGGCGATACACAGTATCAAGGAAGGTGTTCATCCCTTCTTCTGCGTATTCTGTTTCGCGGTCAGTGTGTGAGAAGAGCTTCACTGTCGCGATGTTGGTGTAGCTGTCCACAATGCGCCCTGTCATGAGTGAACGGGCGTCAGCTTGCTCTGTCGACACCGCCTTTAGGCGGGGAACGAAGTATATTTGAATGCCAATATAAGCCAGTAACCAAATCAGAAGAGGGATCATCAGGCGAATGTCTGCTTGCCCAACCATGACTAACATCGCGGTGAAGTAAACGCTGATGTAAACCGCCACATCCAGCAACTTCATGACGGTTTCGCGAATGGAAAGCGCGGTTTGCATGACTTTGGTGGCGATGCGTCCTGCAAAATCGTTTTGGTAAAAACTGATGCTTTGCTTTAGCAAGTAACGGTGCGCCAACCAGCGAATCGACATCGGGTAGTTACCGAGCAGAGATTGGTGCAACACGAGAGAGTGTACCGTCACCAGCAAAGGCATACCGATTAGGACGAGCAAGCCCATGCCAATTAGGGTTGAACCTTCTTGCTCTAAAAAGGTGTCTGGATTTTGACTGGTCAGCCAATCAACCATTTGCCCCATAAAACCAAACAGAGAAACTTCCGCTACCGCAATTAATGCGGTCAGTAGTGACATGGCGACGAGTGGACGCTCAAACCCCTTGGTGTAATGACGGCAAAACGCCAGCAACCCATTAGGAGGTTGTTCCGTTTGGGACTGAGGGAACGCGGCGGTTACCCGTTCAAAAAGTTTATAAATCATGGAACCTTCACGAAAAGAAGAAAGAAGAAACAACACAATGTTGCTAGAAAATCTGTGCCTATGATACGCCGCAACAGCATAAAAGAGCAGCGCGATTGTATGAATTTTCGTTCAGTTAAAGATTCAACTCACTTAAGTAGAACGAGAAAACAAAATACGAAAGCAAGATTAGAAAACCGGATGGGACGCCTCGTTTTATTGGAATGCCGATAGTGAGGCTTCAGGCTGGCATTTGATTACTAAAAAAAGAAAGCCGGCTGATTAGCCGGCTTTATGGAGTTTACGGGTTAGTCATAGTGCTAAGAGGCGATTAGCCACACACTTTAGACCAGCTACCGTCACTTCCAGGTACAGATGCAGTCCACCAGTTGGCTTGGTATACCTTGCCATCATTTACGACTTTGTCGCCTGCGCTGGCATGGCTTGGATTACCCTGCCAGTCAGTTTGAGGTAGGTTCGGGTAAACCACGAGACCTGCTGTGTCACAAGTACCCGTATCGCCACCGTTGCCACCGCCGTTTGAACCGCCTGTTGTCAGGTCAGCCAAAGGAAGATCGCTGTATTCAAACGCGAATGCATAATCAACACCATTAACGTTCACGGTGTAGTTTGCTGGGCCAGAGATTGGCAGGTAGTAAACCATATCCAATTCGTAGCTCGCGCCTGCTGGCAGTGATTTCCATGCTGGCAATGAGAATGCTGCACGGTGCATGTTACCCTCAAGACCACCAATGTTGTTTGACTTGGTGTGACCCGAAGCAATCACTTTCAGACCGCCACCAGATTGATCTTTTGCGTTGTCCGGAGCTGACGTTGGAATATCGAATTGGAATTCCGTTCCGCCCGGCAGATCAGTACCAGTGTTGTTGGTGAAGGTGATTTTAGGGTTGATAGGGTAGTTCTGGTCACCCACTTTGAAGCCACCGACCGAAACAGTGATGTCCACAGCTTCTAACGGCATTGCCGTGTCAGACAGTTTGTTACCATAAGG
This sequence comes from Enterovibrio gelatinilyticus, assembly GCF_028683095.1. Lineage (GTDB taxonomy): Bacteria > Pseudomonadota > Gammaproteobacteria > Enterobacterales > Vibrionaceae > Enterovibrio > Enterovibrio gelatinilyticus. The sequence goes on from NZ_JAJUBC010000025.1 coordinate 23,010, forward strand.
TGTTGCAGCAGCAAACTTGTCGTAGATGGCTTTGGTCATGGTGTTACCCATGTGGTATTCACCATTGCCAGTCTTACATGCGTTCTCGGTTGCATCGACAACGTTGGTACGGTTGCCACTAGCATCTAGTTGGTAACACGCATAGTCACCTGCAAGCTCCCAGAACATAATGCCGCCAATACCTTTGTCGATAACGTAGTCAGATTTCACGCTGACAGACGCTTCGTCTTCGGTAGACAGGAATACACCCTTCTCGGCATTCCACAACCACGGTGCTACAGCAACTGCATCGTAGTTACGCTCGTAGTTACCTTTCAGTTGGTGTTGTGGGTTATTTGCTGGGTCAAGTTTGTACGCTGACGCATAAGAACCGAATACACCGTTCTCAAGGTTCTTCGCGTGCCACATTGGGTTAGAACCTGCGCCCATTTCGTAGCCTTTCGGATCGGTATCGTGCCACATGTTGTCGATACCAATTGCGCCGTTACCACAGTTGTTCTTCTCACCTTCGCCTGTGCCTGGTTGACACTCAGCTTGGTTTGGAAGAGCAGCCTTGCCCCACAGACCGTTTTCACCGCCTGTGACACCTTGCCAACCACGGGTGTAGTAAGGAACACCGATGTTGATACGACCCGCAGGCATTGAACCGCGGAAGTAGTGGTAAGCCCAGTCAGTATTCAGGTAGCCGATGCCGCCGTACTGGCTAGTGCCATAGACATTCCATGCTGCCAACTCAGAGTCTTTACCAGTGTCAAACAGCGCGGCGTTGTGACCGACGTGATCGTTCCAAGCACCGTGTAAGTCATACGTCATGATGTTGACGTAATCGAGGTACTTAGTGACATCAAAGGTTTCCATACCGCGAAGCAGATAACCAGAAGATGGCGCTGCGATAGTCAGCATGTAGTGTTGGCTGTCTTGCTCAGAAGCGATGTCGACTTTCTCACGAAGTACGCGCATCAACTCTTGATAAGATGCCCACAGGTAAGCACGACGTGGCTCCATGAAGTCTTTGTCGTATGGGTTACCTGCGCCTGCCATTGAGGTTGGGTACTCATAGTCGATGTCCAGACCATCGAATTGATACTTACGCATCATTTCAACAGCAGAATCAGCAAACTTCTGAATGCCAGCGTGGTTGATAGAACCGTCGGCATTGGTTGTCATGGTGTAGAAGCCACCATCGGCAACGCGGTTGCCATCGTTGCCGAAGTGACCACCTGTTTCAGCCCAACCACCGATAGAAATCAGTGTTTTAACATCGTGCTTTTTCTTGTAGGTGGCAAGTGCACCGAAGTGGCCTTTAAAGCCAAGTGCTGGATCGATTTCAACATCCGCCCACTCTTTACCGACAGCGGCGTTGCTTGGGTCGTTAACATCACCAACGTTAACTTTGCCGTCAGAACCGATGCTGACGAACGCATAGTTGATGTGCGTTAGCTCTTCCCAAGGAATGTCATTAACAAGGTATGCGGCTTGTGGGTCATCGCCTGAACGCCAGCTTGTGAAGTAACCGATGATACGACGAGGGTGGTCAGCACCCATGTCTTCACGGCCTTCTGAATCATAAATGGTACAGTAAGGAACGTTGACGCCAGGCGTCTGGAACAAACCTTCAGGGCGACAGTTAGACACGGTAGGAACACCGGTAACGTTAACGGTGATCAAAGCAGAATCCGCTGATTTGCCTTTGTTATCCGTCGCTTTTGCGTAGACAGCGACGTTGCCGATTTTATTTGCCGTCCAATCAAGTGTGAATGGCGCGGCAGCTTTAGAGCCAACCAACTGGCCAGCGGCATAGAAATCAACTTTTGCAACTGAGCCATCGGCATCAGCGGCATCTGCCGTCAGGGTGACAACTGCGCCTTGGTCAACAGCAGTCGCAGATACTGAGACAGAAACGGTCGGTGCTTCATTGCCCGGTTCAACCGTGCCAGCTTCAACGGTGATGCTGAGAGCCGTTGATTCAGTCACTGCACCTTTATCATCCGTTGCCTTAACGGTAATGGTGTGAGCGCCTTCAGCGGCAGTCCAAGCGACAGAGTATGGTGCCGTGCTGTCTTTGCCAACAGAAATGCCATCAACGAAGAATTCGACGTTGGCGACAGTGCCGTCTGTATCTGCTGCAGATGCACTTAGCGTTACGCTGTCACCTGTCGTAATTTTGTCGCTAGCCGTAGGCGCATCTAGCGAGGCGGTAGGAGCTTCATTCAATGGTGGATCGACTGGGCCGCCCGTATCGCACTGATCAATGACTTTCCACTCTTGGTACTGACCGGAAGACGTTTTTGGGTTGTTACCCATTGTCCACCAGTTAGCTTTGTAGACAGTGTTATCTTGCTGGACAGTAGAGCCTCCGCCGTAGGCGACACTATCTTTCCATTCTTCAATATTTGAACAATCGGTTGCTGCTTGCGCGTTGAAAGCAAACATACACGCGACGGCGACTGCCGACAGCGTGAAGCCTTTGCTCTTGCGTGACACATCCATTGGAATTACCTCGAAAATTGATACTACTTATTGATTTATTGTTAATTAACGCAACTTAAATCGCGTAATAAATAAAGTAGACGAGTTGCATTTATGAGACACGGTGGTTTTGGTGAGTTTTAGATCTCTAGTCAGTTACTGGGTAAAAAAGCCTCTCGCTTCTGGTAGCGATTCACAGTTTCAACTGACAAACATTCAGCAAATTCATGAATTTTGTGCGTTGAATATTTACTCATCAATGCATTGTGGTAGACCAATGTCTAACATAGATTGTCGACAATCTAGCTTGATAAATCGCCAGAAAATGGCTAATAATTAATCACACCCAAAATATTGTCGACAATGTATTGAGTTATGCGAGTGAGTATTGAAACGTATTGTCGACACCTAAGGAATTGCACAATGAAAGATGTCACCAAATCAGAAGGGATGACCGAGTGGCTTATCGAAGCGATTGTCAGTGGCAAATTTGCATCAGGAAGCAAAATTTCTGAGCCGGAGTTATCAAGAGAGTTGGGCGTGAGTCGTGGTCCACTTCGTGAAGCCATGATGCGGTTAGAGTCAATGGGTTTGGTCGAGCGTGTACCGCATGTTGGCGCTCGAGTGGTGGCGATAAGTGCGACACAACTGTCTGATATTTATGCGGTGCGCGAAGCATTGGAAGGCATGGCAATACGGCAAGCCTGCATGCACATTTCGGCCAGTGAGATTGAGGCATTGAAAACCTTATTGCACCGTCACCAGCAACATATTGATGATGTTGATGGTGCGACATATTTCCATCAGCAGGGTGATTTCGATTTCCACTACCGAATCATTCAAGCGAGTAGAAATAATAAATTAATCAGCTTGTTATGTGACGAACTCTATCATCTTGTGCGGATGTATCGTACCCAATCAACTCGGACTCAGTCTCGCCCAGAGCGAGCGCTAGATGAACATCTTCAGATTCTTAATGCACTTGAAGAACGAGATGCAGAATTGGCAGAAATGTTAATGCGAAGACACATTCGCCGAAGTGGGGAATTAGCCGCGAAGCAACTTAATTCAGACAGGGAGAAAGCCTCATGAGCGCAGGGAAAACGTTTCGAGAAGCCGTCGCAAACAACAGACCTTTACAAGTTATGGGTACGATCAATGCGTATACCGCGATGTTAGCAGAACAAACAGGGCATCAGGCCATTTACCTTTCAGGGGGTGGCGTTGCCAATGCCTCATTTGGTTTGCCCGATCTGGGAATAACAACACTTAACGACGTTCTTGAAGATGCTCGCCGTATCACGGATGCATCAAGTCTTCCTTTGCTGGTGGATATAGATACGGGGTTTGGCGGGGCATTCAGCATTGCTCGAACCGTGAGAGAAATGGAGCGTGCAGGCGTAGCGGCTGTTCACATTGAAGACCAAGTGTCACAAAAGCGCTGTGGTCATCGCCCAAATAAGGCCATCGTGAGCCAATCTGAAATGGTCGATCGGGTCAAAGCAGCGGTTGATGCGAGAACCGATCCCAATTTTGTCATCATGGCACGCACTGATGCACTGGCAGTAGAAGGGATGGATTCTGCGTTGGAACGGGCACATGCCTGTGTGGATGCGGGTGCAGACATGATCTTCCCTGAAGCCATTAATACCCTTGATCAGTACCGAACGTTCACCCAAGCACTAAAGGTTCCTGTGTTAGCGAACATCACTGAATTTGGTCAAACACCGTTGTTTTCAGTGAGTGAACTCGACGAAGTGGGTGTCGACCTTGTGCTTTATCCGCTCTCGGCGTTTCGGGCCATGAACCAAGCAGCGTTGAACGTTTACCAGCAGGTGAAAGCCGACGGTCATCAGCGCAATGTGGTTGACACCATGCAGACGCGAGAGGAGCTCTATGGCTACCTGGGTTATCACAACTACGAACAGCAACTCGATAAGCTGTTTGCCGACAAAGAATAGTACCGATATTTGAAACGCAATTGGAAAGAGCGAGAAACGTAAGGAAAGTAATAAAAACAATGAATTAGTCTATGACAAGGAGCATGACATGCCGGACAAGAACAAGCCGTTGGGTGGAGAAGGTCTACGCGGGCAGAGTGCGGGTAGCACGGCCTTATGTACAGTCGGAAAGACAGGTACGGGTTTAACCTATCGCGGTTATGACATTACCGATCTCGCCCATCACGCGGAGTTTGAAGAAGTCGCCTTTTTGTTATTGAAAGGCCATTTGCCTAACGCTCAGGCTTTAAGCGACTACAAGCATGAACTCGTTGCCAAAAGAGGGTTGCCAGAAGCGTTGCGAGTCGTGCTTGAAAATATCCCGGCAGATGCACACCCCATGGATGTTATGCGAACCGGCTGTTCGATGCTGGGCAACTTGGACACTGAACTCGACTTCTCTGAGCAATCAGACAAGGCAGATACTATTCTTGCGCATCTGCCTGCCATCATTTGTTATTGGTATCGATTCTCTCATCATGGTGTTCGCATTGATACGGCAGCCAGTGAGCAGGACACCATTGCTGGTTACTTCCTCGATATGCTTTCCGACGCGACGCCGACTGAATTGCATACGCGTGTTATGCATTGCTCGCTTGTACTGTATGCCGAACATGAATTCAATGCTTCTACCTTTGCGGCACGTGTTTGTGCGTCAACCCTGTCTGATATCCATTCTTGCGTCACTGCGGCAATTGGTACGTTGCGTGGCCCGCTCCACGGCGGTGCGAATGAGGCGGCGATGGATATGATTGAACATTGGGCGTCGCCTGATGAAGCGGAAACCGCGCTCATGGGGATGTTGGTGAACAAAGAAAAAGTCATGGGTTTTGGGCATGCCATTTATCGAGAGTCTGATCCACGTAACGCGCTGATCAAAGCATGGTCAAAGCAGCTTTCCACCTCGTCGCCCGATGCCATGTTGTATGACGTTTCTGAGCGCGTAGAACAGGTGATGAAGCGCGAGAAAGACTTGTTTCCGAACGCGGACTTCTTTCACGCTTCTGCGTACCACTTTATGGGGATCCCCACCAAATTATTTACGCCAATTTTCGTGATGAGCCGTGTTACGGGCTGGTGTGCACATGTGTTTGAACAACGTGAAAACAACCGAATTATAAGACCAAGCGCGGATTATGTTGGGCCAGAGCATCAAGACTGGTTGCCACTTGAAAAACGCCAATAACTGATTAAGGGAAGGAACCGAAACATGTCAATGAATGTCGATGTAAACCAACGTCCAGAGCCTGACGCGCTGCTTCAAACCATTGCTGATTATGTGTGTGAGGCGGAAATTAACTCAGCGGAAGCCTACAACACGGCGCGTAATTGCTTGATGGACACCTTAGGCTGTGGGTTATTGGCGCTACGTTTTCCTGAGTGCACCAAACATATGGGACCACTGGTACCGGGAACGACAGTTCGAAATGGTGCGCGTGTTCCGGGCACTTCACATGAACTTGACCCGATCACAGCCGCATTCAATATTGGCTGCATGATTCGCTGGCTAGATTTTAACGACACCTGGTTGGCGGCAGAGTGGGGGCACCCATCAGACAACCTTGGCGGCATTCTTGCCACAGCAGATTACTTAAGTCGCGTAGCCGTGTCAGAAGGTAAGCCCGCGCTGACCATGGAAGCCGTGCTGACGGCGATGATCAAAGCCCACGAGATCCAAGGCGTATTGGCGCTAGAAAATAGTTATAACCGAGTTGGACTTGACCACGTGTTGCTGGTTCGTGTTGCTTCAACAGCCGTTGTAACACGCATGCTGGGAGGAAGTCGCGACCAAGTGATTGATGCGCTCTCGCAAGCATGGGTTGATGGTTGTGCGCTCCGAACTTACCGCCATGCGCCGAATGCGGGGTCTCGTAAGTCTTGGGCTGCCGGTGACGCAACGTCTCGTGCCGTGAGATTGGCCATGATCACCATGAAAGGTGAAATGGGGCAACCTTCTGTGCTAACGGCGGAGCAATGGGGCTTCTATGATGTGTTGTTCAAAGGTGAATCATTTCGCGTGAACCAAGCGTTTGATTCGTACGTGATGGAAAACGTCTTGTTCAAAATTTCGTTCCCCGCTGAATTCCATTCACAAACCGCCGTTGAATGTGCCGTGACGTTACATCCAGAAGTCGTCAATCGTCTCGATGAGATTGAACGCATCGAAGTCACGACCCATGAATCGGCTATTCGAATTATTTCAAAAGTGGGTGACTTGGCGAATCCCGCCGATCGCGACCATTGCCTGCAATACATGATTGCCGTTCCTCTCATTCATGGTGACTTGGTGGCAGAGCACTATGAAGACAGCTTCCATCAGGGAGACAGTCGCATTGATGCATTGCGCGAAAAAATGATCATTGTTGAAGACAAGCGATACAGCGAAGAGTATTTGGACGCGGATAAGCGCTCGATCGCCAATGCCATTCAGATTTTCTTTAACGATGGAACGTCCACAGAGAAGGTCGAAGTGGAATATCCGATTGGGCATCGTCGTCGTCGAGAAGAAGGGATCCCAGTGCTTGAGCAGAAATTTAAGCGCAACCTGCTTACCCGTTTTCCTGCGGCACAAGCCGAAAGTATTTACGCGCTTTGTTTAAATCAAGATGCCTTGATGGAAATGCCGGTAAACCGCTTTATGGAGATGTTTACCATTAATTAGTGTTTCAACAACAAGCCAGCATAAGGCTTGAGAAACGACCGTTACTTGGCAGTAAGCAACGACATCTGTTTGCTGCCAAGCTTTTTACCTCACTAGTGCACAGTGCATGTCATGGTGTGGGTACAAAGGCAAGACCTCAGCACGAGGCAAGGAGCATGACTATGTCAGCCTATCTAAACGCCTATCAAGAGTCCGTCACCAGCCCAGAGGATTTCTGGCTGAAACAAGCAAAAAGTATTCAGTGGTTTACGCCGCCAACCAAAGCATTGGAAAACGATACGAATGGCATAGAGCGCTGGTTTCCTGATGGTGAGCTCAACACCGCCTATTTGGCGCTGGATTATCACGTCGAAAATGGACGAGGTGACCAGACGGCACTGATCTATGACTCGCCAGTGACAGGCAAAAAAGCACAATACAGCTATTCAGTGCTTCGTGACCAAGTCGCCAAATGTGCAGGTATGTTGGCAGAACTGGGTGTTACCAAAGGCGATCGCGTTGTGATTTACATGCCCATGATCCCGCAGGCTGCGATTTCGATGTTGGCCTGCGCACGACTTGGGGCGATTCATTCGGTTGTGTTTGGTGGCTTTGCGCCCAATGAACTTGCGGTAAGACTCGAAGATGCCGAGCCGAAAGTCTTACTGACGGCGTCATGTGGAATCGAAGTGTGCAAGGTTATTCCTTACAAACCAATGGTTGATCAAGCGGTAATGGATAGCCGCTGGAAGCCAGACACTGTTGTTGTTTACCAAAGACCTGAACAACCCGCTGCGCTTGATCATGAGCGTGATGCAGATTGGGCGACCTTATTTGAACGCGCCTCGCCGCATGACTGCGTTCCCGTCAATTCTACCGATCCTTTGTACATTCTCTATACGTCAGGGACGACTGGAAAGCCTAAGGGTGTGGTTCGAGATAATGGTGGTCATGCTGTCGCGATGAAATACAGCATGTCGACCGTGTACAACGTTGAACCGGGGGAAGTGTATTGGGCGGCGTCTGATGTGGGTTGGGTGGTTGGGCATTCCTACATTGTTTATGCCCCATTGATACACGGCTGCACCACTATCATGTTTGAAGGGAAGCCTGTCAAAACACCAAACCCGGGCGCTTTTTGGCGAGTGTGTGATGAATATAATGTGTCTGTGTTGTTCTCTGCACCTACGGCGTTTCGTGCCATCAAAAAAGAAGACCCAGAAGGAAAGTTGATTGCTGATTATCCGATGGCGTCACTGAGAAGTATCTTTATGGCGGGCGAGCGGCTAGACCCGCCAACATTGGAATGGGTTGAATCGCACACAGGCCGCCCCGTGATTGATCACTGGTGGCAAACAGAAACGGGATGGGCGATATCGTGCAATCCGTTGGGGCTTGAGGGTTTCACCACAAAACCCGGCTCTTCAACCATGCCGACGCCGGGGTTCAATGTGAAGATCCTTAACGAACTAGGAGAACCTGTTGTCGCGAACCAGCAAGGGTATATCGCCATTAAGCGCCCCTTGCCGCCGAGTTGTTTGTCCACGGTTTGGCGAAATCATGATCGGTTTGAATCGGGTTATTTACAGCAGTTTTCTGGCTACTATGTGTCGGGCGATGGTGGCTACATGGACGAAGATGGCTACCTATTTGTGATGGGACGGATCGACGACGTGATCAATGTGTCTGGTCATCGACTATCAACGGGTGAGATGGAAGAAATCGTCGGTGCGCATGATGCGGTTGCAGAATGTGCGGTGGTCGGGGTATATGATGAATTGAAAGGCCAATTACCACTGGGATTGGTCGTGCTGAAAGACGGTTATCACTCACATGATGGTGATATTGAAAAAGCGCTTGTAGCCAAAGTTCGCAATGAAATTGGCCCGGTTGCATGTTTCAATCGAGCCATCATTGTGGATAGATTACCGAAAACACGTTCTGGCAAAATCTTGCGTCGTATTATCCGTCAAATCGCAGATGGTGAAAGTTACGTCGTCCCGTCAACCATTGATGACCCCGCAAGTCTTGATGACATTAGCCGGATGCTATCAGAGTGATTTCAGCGTGTAGTCTTAGAAATTATAGAAATAAATGAACGTGTAGATGCAGTAAGAAGGCCACCTGAGTAGGTGGCCTTTTTGATGTTATTGCGTATTCACGTAGGCTTTAAATTTCGCCTTGGTTTCAGGACTGGCTTTTTGGAACCAGTAATGTAATTGGTATTCCACTTCATCAATTGACGCGCTGTCATTGAGCACTACCTTGGCACCACGTGAAGCCGGGGTTGACGGCGTCACAGTCGGTACTACGGTGAGTTGGAGTGACGCACTTTCATCGGTTTGGTTGAAGCGAGAAAGCTCTGCAACATAGTCACGACTTAGTTGAAAGCCGCTTTTCATCAACTTGTTTTGTTCAAACGCGATAGGTGAGTCTGAGGCATCGATCAATTGAAACGTTGGGTTTTCGTTGAATTCACGAACCTCACGCTTGTTCTTTATTTTAGGGAAGGCGAAATAGATATCTTCATCGTTGGCGTTAAACGTTGCAACCAGCACATCTGATTTAGCGAACGAGATATCTTTTCCCTCTTCGAAGCTTTCAACAAAACGGAATGCGATTTGTTGAGTACCGTTCGCCAAAACCACAGGATCTTGGCCGCCGAACATGGTTGTTTTATGTGATTGACCGTTATAGGCCAACAACTCTACGTTATCGTTAACATGCAATGTAACGCTCGCCATTGCAGACAACGGCAGCAATGCAGACAGCAAGGACGCAAGAATATACGTTCTTTTCATCGTGTTCCCCTAAATGATTTAAAAAGGCCCACGAAAAAAAGGGTGGGCCAAAGTTTATGTGTTTATATATTTATTTAACGTAGCAGGCGAAACCTTTCAGATAGAAGCCTTCTGGGTAGGCGCTATCGAGTGGGTGGTCGGCTGCTTGTTCAAAACGTTCAATGAACTGAACTTGACGGTGCGCATCTAGAGCGGCATCCGCAATGATTTTTTGGAACAAAGAGTTATCCATCAAGCCTGAGCAAGAGTAAGTCAGTAATGTTCCGCCTGGCTTCAGTATCTGCATGGCGAGCATGTTGATGTCTTTATAGCCACGGCATGCCCCCGTCAATTGCGACTTAGACTCAGCAAACTTAGGTGGATCCATGATCACGACATCAAACAGTTCGCCGCTGTCACGGTATTCACGCAGCAGTTTAAATACATCTGCGTTTACAAACTGTGCTTTTGTCAGGTCATAGCTGTTCATTTCGGCGTTAGCTTTTGCAATGTCCAGTGCAGGCTGCGAAACGTCGACATTGATAACTTCAGACGCGCCGCCTTTAAGGGCATACAAACCAAAACCACCGGTGTAGCAGAAACAGTTCAGTACACGCTTCCCGTTCACGTACTTCACAGACGCTTCACGGCTGTCACGTTGATCCAAGTAGAAGCCAGTTTTGTGGCCACCCGTGATATCAACGTTAATTTTTACACCGTTCTCTTCAATGACCAATGATGGCGGTGGCATGTCTCCGTGGAGAACGCCTGTACGCTCTTTTAAGCCTTCTTTCTTACGAACAGACACGTCAGAGCGCTCGTAGATGCTGCACGCAGGGTATAGCTCTACAATGGCATCAACGAGGTTTTGTTTTTGCGCTTCAGCACCGGCACTGAGTAACTGACAAACCATGAAGTTTTCATAGCGGTCAATGGTAATACCTGGCAGGCCATCGGACTCAGCCGCGATCAAACGGTAACCCGTAAGACCATCACGCGCAGCTAATACATCGCGAAGACCTTGTGCTTCTTGCAGGCGCTTTTTGAAGAAAGCGACATCGATTTCTTCTTGCTCGAACGACCACACGCGAACACGGATCTGAGAATTAGGAGAAAACGCACCACGGGCAAGCCATTGGCCTTGATGATCATAGACATCCACTGTTTGACCGAGAGAGGGCTTACCTTCAACGCGTTGAATGCCACGAGAGAAAATCCATGGGTGGCGACGGCGTAGTGATTTTTCACGGCCTTTAACCAGGTAAACAGACGGATTCATTGGTTTTTCCTAAAATTCTAAAGTCTGGCTAGCCGCAATAGCATACAGCGGCCTATAAATTGGTGGGTATTGTCAGAGAAGAAGGGCAAGAATGCAAACAGCCGCTGGTATTGCGGCTGCTTTTTCTTTGTTTTTCTCTTGGTTTTATTCGGTGCGAAGACCGTCGACCAGTGAAGTGAGACTGTTAGATTGCTTTTGCAGGTGTGTCACGTCATTCGCGGTCTGTTGGATCATCTCACTGACTTGCCATGCTTGCTGACGAACACGCTCCACATCAGACGAAATTGTACCCGCAACGCTGCCTTGTTGATTCGCGGCTGTCGCGATTTCGGTGCTGCGGTCGGTAATACGCTGGCTGCGCTCAGAAATATTGCCAATTTCTAGGTCAATATTGTGCATGAGTGATTCGCTTGCTGCGGCATTATCAACCGTGCCCTGCATGACGCCACGTAGGTGAGCGGTATTGCTTTCCAAATCTTGAATCATGCGTTGAATTTCAACGGTCGCTTGTTGTGTGCGTCCTGCCAAGGTGCGGACTTCATCGGCAACAACCGCGAAACCACGGCCTTGTTCGCCCGCGCGAGCCGCTTCAATCGCCGCATTCAAGGCGAGTAGGTTTGTTTGCTCGGAAATGGCGCTGATCGTTGCAACCATGCTACCAATCTCGTTGGAGTTTTGTTCCAGCGAAGATACCGCTTTTGACGCTGCTTCAATCTCCGCGCTCAGAGCTTGAATGGCATGCAGGGTTTGGTTTACTTGGTTGCGGCTTTGCTGAGAAGCTTCACCCGCGACCATGATTTCGCCTGAGGTTTCTTCCGCGTGAGTGGCAACATCACGAATAGAACCCGCCATCTCTTCTGTTGCGCTTGCAAGAGAGTCAAGGTACGAACGTTGTTCTGTCGAGAGGCTTTGGCTTTCAGTGCTGCGATTGGTCAAATCCGCAGAGATTTGCCCCATCAACGTTGAAGCGTTCTTGATGGCTTTAACAAGGCTATGCTCGCGATCTGCCACGCTATCCACTGTGTTAGCGATAATGCTGAATTCATCTCTCACTGGGAAGAAGTTCATGCGGCTAGTTAGGTCGCCGTCTAGCATGCGTTGTAACGATGAGTTCATCGTGTACATAGCGCCACCAATAAAGCTAGAGACGTAGTGCAGGGCGAGCAAGCCGACGACAAACAACAGTGTCATCACGGTGATAGCGGTCATGCTAATGTGCGACCAAAAGCTGGTCGCTTTCGCAGAATAGGTTGTAACAGAGGATTGGGCCCAGTTGCTGTTTGACGGGCTAACGGCGACGCCTGCTGACGCGAGAATATCCGCTGCGTCATTAGTACTGACATCGTAGTGAGACAGCACCGCATTCAGTGCTGCGCTATGTTTGTTTTGAACATCTGCAATTTGAGCAGATGACGCTGAGTGAAAGATGACACCTGTGGCGATAGTCAGAGAAAAAAGGCATGCGTAGAGCACCATGAATTTCTCTTTCAAACTGAGTCGGATGAGGTATTGGTCAATCCAACGAAACGGCGTTTCTTTCATGATGGGTAAATCCTTGTAGAGTGCGCTAACAGAAAGTGCGTGATGTGCGAAATGACCATTAAGGCTGCACTCAGGCAGATAGATTTTACACTGTTGCATACGGTAATAACCAATCATAGGGGTGTGACCAATGTCTCAAATGTGTGCTATAGCAACCGTTTCCGGAAGGGTTCAAGGGGTGGGGTTTCGATTTCACACTGCTCATGAGGGGTTGAGGTTGTCATTGAGTGGCTTTGCTCGCAATGAGGATGATGGCAGTGTGACAGTGCTAATGTGTGGTGAGGAGACAAATGTGAACAGATTGCTCGCGTGGTTAGAGCATGGGCCAACCACTGCCAACGTGACAGGTTTGACACATGAACGCGTTGACTGGCAGCTGATTGACGGCTTTTCGATTCGTTAGCTGAAACTGTGGTGATGGTGATGGTGATGGTGATGGTGATGGTCTTTGCTGACGCGCGGCGAGGAAGACCATAAAAAGAAAAGAGGCGCATTAAGCGCCTCTTTTCGTTAAATGCATTTTACGGGCTTTGGAAGGCCGGCAAGTTTGGTTGCTTGCTTTGCTGGGCCTTTAGGGAACAGTTTATAAAGGTATCGACTGTTGCCTTTTTCTGGGCCGTACTTTTTCTCCATGGATTTCACCAGTAAGCGAACCGCTGGAGAGGTGTTGAATTCTTTATAGAAGTCTTGAACAAAGTAAACCACTTCCCAGTGCGCATCAGTCAGCTCAATGTTTTCTTGTTCAGCCAGCATGGGTACAAGTGCAGCATCCCATTCAGAGAAATGCTTCAGATACCCCTGTGCATCGGTTTCAATGTGTTTACCGTTTAATTCCAACATGGATTACCTCGTGTTTCGATCGCGCAAAGCATATCGGCTTGTGAGAGAGGCTTCAAGATCACAATTTGGCAATGGCAGGAAAATGTAAATCGGAAATCAAAACAGAAAACAAAAAAGCTCCCGAAGGAGCTTTTGTCGTTTACGTTAGCTTGTTTGTTGCGCGATTAATCGTCGCCACCGAAAATGCCAAGCAATTGCAGCAGGCTCAGGAACAAGTTGTAAATCGATACATACAGAGTAACAGTTGCTGACACATAGTTCGTTTCGCCACCACGGATGATTGACTGAGTCGTCAGCAGGATTACGCCTGTTGAGAACAGAACAAACACGCCGCTAATAGCAACAGACAGCATTGGCATCTGTAGGAAGATGTTCGCGATCACACCTACGATTAGCACAACAAAGCCTGCCATCAACATACCGTTTAGGAACGATAGGTCACGCTTAGTTGTCAGTGCGTAAGCTGAACACGCCATAAAGGTCAGTGCTGTACCGCCCAATGCAGGAGCAATTGCCCAGCCAAGACCTGCGCCCACGTACATGTTGAGGATAGGGCCTAGTGTGTAACCCATGAAACCGGTAAGTGCGAAAGTAAGCACGATACCCATTGAGCTATTCTTTTTCTTTTCAATGAGGAAAAGTAAGCCATAAAACCCAACCAGCGTGATGATAATGCCAGGGTAAGGCATGTTCGCCGCCATTGACACACCAGCGACCAACGCTGACCACAGCAGGGTAAGTGACAATAAGAAATAGGTGTTTCGCAACACTTTGTTGGTTGCTAACTGGCTCTCTTGCGAGTACTCGCGAGCAACAAAACGATCGTTCATAGCTTTCTCCCGATGGGGTACAGATATATTCTCATACGACATTTATTGCGCCTTTGGCTCAATTTTTCAAGTCACAATTGTCGCATTGCTGATAATAAAACAGCTTAGCCTTTGAGAATACTAATATATCCCGTCGGCTAAGCCTGCTTCAACATGTAACCAAATGTTAATGAGTTATTAACTCAAAATCCATTCGTCATGTGTGTGATTAGTGCTGAAGAATCTGACTCAGGAACAATTGAGTACGGTCAGATTGAGGGTTGTTGAAGAATTCGTCTGGGACATTTTCTTCAATGATTTCACCCGCATCCATAAAGATAACACGATCTGCCACCTCTTTGGCAAAACCCATTTCGTGTGTCACACACAACATGGTCATGCCTTCTTCTGCCAGTTCAACCATAACATCTAACACTTCGCGAACCATCTCTGGGTCAAGTGCAGAGGTTGGTTCATCGAAAAGCATCACGTTTGGATTCATGCACAAAGAACGAGCAATAGCGACGCGTTGTTGCTGACCACCAGAAAGCTGACCTGGGAATTTGTCAGCCTGCTCTGGAATTTTTACGCGTTCCAGAAACTTCATCGCAATCGCTTCTGCTTCGTCTTTTGGCATCTTCTTCACCCAAATTGGCGCTAGGGTGCAGTTTTCCAACACAGTGAGGTGAGGGAATAGGTTGAAATGCTGGAAACACATCCCGACTTCTTTTCTCACCAATTCAATGTTTTTCAGATCGTCAGTCAACTCAGTACCACCAACAACAATGGTGCCTTGCTGATGTTCCTCTAGGCGGTTGATGCAACGGATCATGGTGGACTTTCCTGAACCAGAAGGGCCACAGATAACGATCTTCTCGCCTTTAGAAACCCTCAGGTTAATGTTCTTTAGTACGTGAAACTGACCATACCATTTGTTCATATCGGTCAGTTCGATAACAGGGGCGTCTTGTTGAGTCATAATACTATCCTTGTTTCTCTATCGCTTGTGACCAGTGTGGAGTTTGTTTTCTAGATAAATACTGTAACGAGACATACCGAAACAGAAAATCCAGAACACCAATGCCACAAACACATAGCTTTCCGTCGCGAAACCAAGCCAATTCGGGTCGGTATTCGCAGCCTGACCAATACCCAGAACGTCAAACATACCAATGATAAGGACGAGGCTGGTGTCTTTGAACAGACCAATAAAGGTGTTAACAATGGAAGGAATGGTGATTTTCAACGCCTGAGGCAGAATGATGAGTCCCATTTTCTTCCAGTAAGAGAGGCCGAGAGCGTCAGCCGCTTCATATTGGCCTTTAGGTATCGCCTGCAAACCACCACGAACCACCTCTGCCATATACGCTGCTGAGAACATGACCACACCGATCAATGCACGCACCAGTTTATTGGTTTCTGATTCGCCAGACATAAATAGCGGCAGCATGACAGAAGCCATAAACAGGACAGTGATCAGCGGAACGCCACGCCATACTTCGATGTAAACAGTACATAGGCTGCGGATGATCGGCATGTCAGAACGCCGACCCAATGCCAGCATTACACCAATCGGCAGTGATACGACAATCCCAACGATGGCGATGATCATAGTGATCAGCAGCCCGCCCCAAAGGTGTGTTTCCACTTTTGGTAAGCCAGCAACATCACCGAAGATCAAGAACACGGCCATTAACGGGAAAGCAATCAGGAACGTTAGAAGTATCCATCCGCGTTTTGGTGTGCGTTCATAGATCAAAAGACCCGTGAAAATGGCCAAAATTGCGTAGAAAAGCTGAGGACGCCAAAGCTCTTCTTGCGGATAGAAACCAAACATAAACTGATCGAAACGTACGTTGATAAATACCCAACACGCACCTTCTTTCGAACAATCCTCTCTGGATGTTCCGATCCAATCTGAATTGATGAAAGCCCAATCAACAACAGCCCATAACCCTTTAACGGCAAGAAAAGCCAGAATCAATGTCATGATGGAGTTGAGAGGGGACGAGAACAAGTTCTGACGCATCCAGCTAATCGGTCCTACCGTACTAGGCGGTGGCGGCAAATCTGGTTGAAACTCATGTTGTTTAGCCATGGGTTACCTCTCTACCAGCGCGACTTTGGCGTTGTATATGTTCATTAATAACGCTGTTAACAAACTAAGCGTTAGGTATACACCCATTGTCATTGCAATAATTTCAATGGCTTGCCCTGTTTGGTTCAGCGTGGTACCAGCGAATACCGAGACCAAATCGGGGTAACCAATCGCCATTGCGAGAGACGAGTTTTTGGTTAAGTTCAAATATTGGCTCGTCAGAGGCGGAATGATGATTCGCATGGCTTGTGGGATAACAACCAAACGAAGTGTTTTGTTTCGCGGTAAGCCCAATGCCATTGCCGCTTCTGTTTGACCATGGTTCACCGCATTAATACCAGAGCGAACAATCTCGGCGATAAACGATGCAGTGTATATAGACAGTGCAAGTGTTAGTGCCGCGAGTTCTGGGAGAATGGATATACCACCACGGAAGTTAAACCCTTTAAGCTCAGGGTATTCCAGCGATACTGGCATACCAGAGAAGAAGAATGCGAGTAAAGGCAAGCCGACAATAGCAGCGAGAGAAATCGCGAAAACTGGCGTTTGTTCGCCTGTTGCAATTTGCTTCTTCTTCGCAAAGCGGGCTAAACCAAAGCTGAAAACGACGGCCACAATAAGAGCAATAAGCATCCATACTGATCCATCTTCGAACACGGGGCGAGTAACAAACAAGCCTCGTACGTTCAAGAAGAGGGAATCACCTATGCTGATACTCTGTCTCGGGGACGGGAGTGCTTGTAGTACTGCGAAATACCAGAAAAATATCTGAAGCAGAAGGGGGATATTTCGGAAGATCTCAATGTAAATTGCGGCGAAACGGCTCAATAACCAGTTTCTAGAAAGTCTCGCGATACCCACGAGAAAACCTAGGACAGTTGCCAATGCAATACCAAGTATAGAAACCAACGCAGTGTTCAATAGGCCAACGAAAAAGGTTCGACCATATGAGTAGGTTTCATCGTACTCAATCAGTGTTAATCCAATGCCAAAACCCGCTTCTTGGCTCATAAAGCCAAACCCTGTAGCAATACCGCGTGCATCGAGATTTGTCAGTGCGTTGTTTACGATGTTGTAAACGAAAAACACCAAGGCACAAATTGCAACGGCTTGAAACACCACAGAGCGAAACGTTGGATTGTATATCAGACTTTGCTTCTTCTCAGGGCGAGTAGCCGATGAGCTAAGCGAATTCTCTTTAGATGCCATACAGCCGCACCTCTATCCTTTCACGTTAAAATAAGGGGCACAGAGTTGTGCCCCACAAGTGCTATACGTAAAAACGAATAGATTAGCGGATAGGTGGCGCGTACATGATGCCGCCGTCATTCCATAGCGCGTTCACGCCACGTTGAATGTTAAGCGGAGAGTCTGTACCAACAGTGCGTTGGAAGCTCTCATCGTAGTTGCCAACTTGCTTGATAACTTGGTAACCCCAATCATCGTTCAAGCCAAGACCTTTACCTTTAGGACCGTCCAGACCAAGAATACGACGAATGTTTGGATCTTTTGATTTCAGCATTTCGTCAACGTTAGCTGAAGTGATGTTGAACTCTTCACCATTGATCATGGTATTCAACGTCCACTTAGCGATGTTGAACCAGTTGTCATCACCTTGACGAACAACAGGGCCTAGAGGCTCTTTAGAAATGATTTCAGGCAGAACTTCCGCGCTGTTTGGATCAGCCAACTTAATACGTGAAGCGTACAGACCTGATTGGTCAGTCGTTAGCGTGTCACAACGGCCAGATTCAAAGCCTTTAACGGTTGCATCATATGTATCGTAAACGACGGGCTTGAACGACATCGCGTTCGAGCGGAAGTAATCAGAAAGGTTAAGTTCAGTCGTTGTACCTGATTGAACACAAACTGATGCGCCATCAAGCTCAAGTGCGCTGTTCACACCCAAGTCTTTCTTCACCATGAAGCCTTGACCATCGTAGTAGTTAACGCCCACGAAGTTCAGACCCAGAGTACCGTCACGCTGTAGTGTCCACGTCGTGTTACGTGAAAGTACATCGATTTCACCAGATTGAAGTGCAGTGAAACGTTCTTTCGCTGTTAGAGGAACGTACTTCACTTTGCTTTTGTCACCGAGCACTGCCGCGGCCATAGCCTGACAAAACTCGACATCAATACCTTCCCATTGACCTTCTGCGTTTGGGTTAGAAAAGCCAGGAAGACCGGTGCTGACACCACAACTTAGTACGCCTGCCTTTTTGACTTTATCTAGAGTGCTTTGACCTTCTGCGCTAGCAGTGCCGGAGAAAAGCAGTGCTGAGATAACTGCAAGTCCAAATGTCGACTTTTTGGAAACCATACCTATCAATCCTTTTTTGGTTATAACTGGTTGTTACTCATGGACAAGGTTCAAGAGAGGCAAGTAGCCAAAAAATGATGAGAACCTTGTAAAACCACGGCAAGTTAAAAATTAACACGCGGTTAACATCCACAGTATAGGAGCAGTTAGCTTGGCTGCAAATCGAACAAGTAAGAGGTGTGACCCATGCAATGATCTTGGCGAAATTGTTTGTTTTTTTGATCGAAAGTGTGAACAAGTCATTAGTGTAACACGTTGTTTTTACTTTATTCATTGGTCTATGTGTCCCATGAATATGCAACCTGCCGCTACATTGACAATTCCCCTGAGTTTCTGTGAGTTTCCTTGTTGAC
Source organism: Enterovibrio gelatinilyticus (assembly GCF_028683095.1). Taxonomy (GTDB): domain Bacteria; phylum Pseudomonadota; class Gammaproteobacteria; order Enterobacterales; family Vibrionaceae; genus Enterovibrio; species Enterovibrio gelatinilyticus. Next base: position 42,141 of record NZ_JAJUBC010000025.1, read on the forward strand.
TAGAATATTATGTTGGTCTTGATGAGATGTTTATGCATTTCAGCAAAAAACCAACTGTTCATTTGTGACTAGGTGGTTGAATGCAGACCCCATTCTGTATGCGATATGCGCATGGTGGCGCAAAAACACCCATTCAAACAAAAATGCATAATTAGTGGGTTTACAAACCCAACGTCGAACATTACTATACGCACCACTCACGGAGAGATGGCTGAGTGGTTTAAAGCACCGGTCTTGAAAACCGGCGTGGGTTTATAGCCCACCTAGGGTTCAAATCCCTATCTCTCCGCCAAATTAGAAAAGGCCGCTGTTCTTGCGAAAGATACAGCGGCCTTTTTGCATTCTAGCGATGGTGATTTTATCTCGGGGTTTGAAAATCCCACCATGCCATGCCATGCCATGCCATGCCATGCCATGCCATGCTCTGGGTCTGCAAACGAGTGAATCATGCCTGTGCGGGTTTTCTTCACGGTAAACTCTTACCTCCGTGGTCAGTGTAACTCGTCATACTGACTTCTCGCTTTATCATCCTCCTCTTTATTATTGGTAGCGGCTTCGAAACGTTATGGCTATGCACGCCTTTGGAACAGTACCCGAAAGGGCATGTTGAAAACGGGTAGGGTGCAAGGCTGTTGTACCCGTTAAGCGGAAACCCATTCATTTAACGCTATGGGCACAGTGCATAGTGGGGGAGTTGGAAATGGTTAAAATCTAGCTCGTTTATGCCCCATTCTTTGTTGGAGAAAGTCAAGTCAATCAGCCTCATCTAAAGAGTTTTCGATAGAATTCCTAATGCGAAACGTGAGGTGTGTGGAAATGTCTCATTTTGTTGTATTTTCTCGTTCTCTCTTTTGATGCCCACCATGATATCCTATTAAAAACATGAGTTTATGCTAATGATCGGTGTTCATTGGATGTATGAAAAGCCAAAAATGGGGTATTTAAATACCGCATTTGGGAGCTAATAATATGATTCAGGAGTAAGTATGGAAGATTTTCCTCAAAGTAAAGAATGGAAGGACTACGGGCATGCTGGGATAAAAGCTACGCTCAATGTTATACCATTAGCTGGCGGTGCTTTGGCTACGTTATTTGAAACAGTCTTTTCAGCACCAATAGATAAACGTAAAGAAAATTGGCTTATTTTATTAGCGAGTACAGTTGATGAGCTTTGTGAAAGGGTTGAAGATCTGACACCAGAAAAGCTTTCTGAGCACGATGCTTTTATATCTGCATATCTTCAAGCTTCAAACATCGCAGTCCGAACTCATCAAGAAGAGAAAATTAAAGCGTTAAATAATGCTGTTAAAAATACAGTATTAATTGACGAAATAGATGAGACCTTAAAGTTAATGTTCATTCGGTTCATCGATGAAATGACGCCACTTCACTTTCGTATTCTGCACTTCTTAGCAACTCCAGAACATTACATTCAGAAATTGAATTCAAATCCTAATAGTTATACTCACTGGGGAGATTTACGTAATGTGTGGAAAAATACCTATACTGACATTAGCTCAAATGACCCTATTGTTGATTTGATAATTTCTGATTTAAATAGATTTGGTATGGTTCGGATTAAACAGTTTCATGAAGCACGGCTAGGCTCGGAAGGTACTTCACTAGGGAGAAAATTTATCGATTTTATCGAGCTTGAATCATAATAAAGGCCTCAAGGTAGACATCCAATGTGCGGTGTTTTTACTATGTATTGGTTTCCCATTGAGCAAGTATTATGTGTAAGGAGAGATTTTGAATTCAGAAATTTTAACAATTGATGAGTTAATGGAGCGGGCTGGTAAAGATATTGAAAGGAAGTTAGTGTACTGTATTCCTATTTTTATCTTGGCAGTAATAACGCCTATTCTAGCTTGGTATTCATTCGTTATCCCTGAAACAGAAGAACCTGCAATATGGTTTCAGAGAAGTGGCTCGCTGACGGTCTTGTTTGCTGTTTGGATGGAATATAATTTGATGAAGGTGAATGAACACGTGTTCCCATCAGGCCATACTTTTAGCCAACAAGCAGCGCTGGCTAAAAAATATCAACCAATCTTCAAGGTAGCCCAATATATGGCTGTTTTATTGGCTATTATGGGTACTGTCATTTGGGGATATGGTGACTTGTTCAAGTAAACAAATATCAACTAGTGCTTTAAGACGGATTCGTAACGCATGACATTTTCACCATGCATTGACTTTATTAATTTAGGTGGCTTTCGGAAACATTACATTACCAACTTAATGACATCCTACCTAGTTAACCATCTAATAATTGATCCAATAGAAAATAATGGATTTATATGCAAATAGATAATTTTTTATTAGCCATTGCAACTTTTTCTCAGTGGCTCAGTTAACGTGTGTAATAACTGTTCCAAACTACAATAAGAGGCTAAATTCACATTTTCTGAAGTGCTACTTCATTACAGGGTTCATCATGTTTTTTGCAACTTTTTTGGGAGCCAATGATGAACAACTAGTAGAGCAGGCGCAAAGTGATTTGATTATGTACTGGGGCTTTCTGTTTTTTGTTCATATGTTTAATAGCTACTTGGCAGATAAGATAGAATCAACATAGGAATAAGTATCGCGCAGTCTGCACTTTATTTGGTTGTTGAACAAGCCTGTTGCTATTTTATCAAATAAACTGCTTGCACAAAAACAGCAATGATGTCTGTCCTCCACTGGTTGACAGACGACGCAGCGATATGGTTCATCATTAGACAATTACAATCCATTCTTTGCCAAATCTCAGCTTATGTGAAAATTGTGACATAGAACCATTACTCTAACTCACTTCTGTCCCTGCTCATGTCGAACCAATCTATTCAGCACTTTTTAGTGCGACTAAAATTTAAGTAATTGTTGATGACTTTATACTGACAATACGATGAATGAAATATTTGGTGAATGCGAGCGAGTTCAATAAAAAAATTACAACTTCATAATTCACAGGGTCATAATTAAGAAGTTTAACTAAGGGTCTCTTATGAAATTTCTTCATGTTGTTCGTGGTGATTTCTCCGGCGAAAAATTTGAGCTAAAAAAGAACATGCTTCAGAGTGGATTTTACAATATTAAGTTAATCCCAATCCCTGAAATTGTTAGCTTTACTAAATTAGACTCGGAGTCAACAGAAAAAACTCTCTATGTGGAAATAATGCTTTTCAACGGGAGAGGGTTTGTAGCTTCAATGGTTCCAAAGACATACAAAGCCTGCTATGAAGCGTTTGAGAGAATGGGAAATAACCCAAGCGAAGTGTTAGTGCCTATTATAAGAAAGTCAAAGTCCAATATTATTTATACTGCTATAGGATCTATATTTATTTTGAGTATTTTAGGTGGCGGACAACCTAAGAGAGAATTACTGCTATCCGAAAAAGCCATGCTATGTAAAGCGTACATTGGCCAGTTATTTAGTAAACCCATAAATATTATTGATAATTATAAGAATCAAGACGGGTTAGTATATGTAAGGTATATCCGACCCTCTGATTATACAGCGTGGAGTTATGTTTGCGATGTTTCCAGTGGGAACATGTTATGGGCTGCATGGCAAGTCGACACACAAGAGTGGGGTCGATGGCGCTTTGAAGATGAAGTTAAACTAAATTACAACAAAGAGGGAAATAAGGTTAATTTCAAGATGGTCGACACAGGAAAGTTAGTAGAGGTGAAACTCTAGAAATCATCTTATTACGGATTTTAAATTATTAAAACATGATCGGTCTACTTAGCTTTCCCCTATCTGAAGTTATCCGAAGTTGACGACTGTGTGTAAATGTGCCAACTCACTTTTGTCCAAACTCGTGTCAGGCCGATCTTTTCTGGCACGTTTATGCCCCATACCTTGTTAGTGCTTTAACTCACTCAGATCCTGTTAATGCGCGTTTACCTTACCACAAGTTATCTCAATTAGATTTCAGTGTGTATTCTAACCTCTCAATGTGGTTACTAATCTATTGATTAAAAATAGAAGTTATAGGATAGAGGCTGCATTGTATGGTAATTTAGTATGGCCGTGTAGAAAGCGTTGGGCTTAGGTAAGTAAACAATAAGAAAGGGGTAGCTGTGGGTAAGAAGTTAGCAATGTTAATTGGAGTCTCCGATTACGAAAATGAAGCAAGTCTAGAGCCCTGTAGTCGAGACTTAGATCTAATGTCATCAATTATCAATTTAACTGAAAAGTATGATGACTGTCTTATTCTAAATAATAGTCCAAACAGTTCCTCAGCAAAGTCAGATCTTTCCTCGTTCATACGTAAATATAATGACGATAATATAGAAGAAGTATTCTTTTATTATACAGGGCATGGAACCCGCTATGGAGACGATTTTCTTTATCTTTTTTCTGATTTTAGTTCAACGAAAGTCGAGCAAACGTCTTTAAGGAATAGTGAGCTCGACTCAATGTTAAAGTCCTTAAAACCAAATTTGGCAGTGAAAATTGTTGACGCATGCCAATCTGGTACAGAATACATAAAGTCAAACAACGATTTGCAGGTTGTATTTGAGAAGTCATCTACAAATAACTTCAAAAAAACTTACTTTTTGTTTTCATCTTCAAACACTCAATCATCTATTGCATTGCCTGACTACAGCGTTTTTACAAAGAGCTTTGCTCGATCTTTACAGAGCTTTAATGGTAAAGATATTCGTTTCAGAGACATTATGGCGTACATATCTGATGACAACGCTGTACAGAAATATCAAACACCTTTGTTCGTGCAGCAAGCTGATAATACAGAAGTATTTTGTAACGTATCTGACCTTCTAAGTGAAAAGTTGGAGGAGTTACTCCCAGTTGTACAACTTACGGCACTTCCTCAAGGAGAAGAAAGTGTAGTGGAGGGAGGGAAAGCTGAGCTTTCAGAAGGTGAAAAGTTGATTATGGCTATTCGCGATAAAGCAAAAGATTACTGCAACGAAGAAGAATGTATGCAGTCTCTTTCAAAGCTATTTAAAGCGGTTCAGAATTTTGAATGGTCTGTCATATTTAATGAACTATACAATGTGGAAGTTGTTGTTGAAAGTGACTACAACAATTTAAATAACACGGAGAGTATAGCGAATTGGATAAAGTCAAATAACGATAACTATTTCGCAAGGGTGACGTATAAAGACGAGAAATACCAAGATAAGGAAAAGGTAGTATACGAGAACAAATCACTACATATCGCCGCATTTAGTGGGGAGAAACGTATAGAATATAGACCAGTAACTAGGTATAGAAAGGTTATCGATGGTTTTGTATTAACAACTCCTTCTCCTGGAACTGCATTAGTTGTTTCACTTACCCCGACTGAAGAAAACTTACCTTGGTATCAGGTTTTTGTGACATTCGTTTTTTCAAAATCCAAGCTGACCGTTTTCTGTAAGTATGAAAGGCTTAAAGAAATGAGTTGGAACAATCGCGAACTTGGAAATTCACAAGAGTGGCAAATTGCCCACTGTAAACTTTGTGATCATGATGAAATTCAAAATGTAATTAGTAGTCTATTGAAGCAAGCGGAGAGTTCCATTGTAAACGTTTTAACAAAACGTTTTGGAGAATAGACCTCGTGCATATGATCCTTTCTAACGTCAATAGGCAATAGCATTCTTTTGGCTGCGCCAGCAGCCAAAAGAATGCTATCGAACAACAAAGTCGTCTACTTCGTTTTCCCGTACCTGGAGGGCTCTTCTCCGCTTACGTGAGTCTGTAAAACGAACAAATAATCTATAACAGCAAGATTTATAATGGCTCTTTTCTTAACCTTTAGTGTTGTAGTTTGTCGTTATTATCATCTGCTCTATTTAACTTTAAAGGCCAATGCGTCCAGTCTGTATCCATTGAAAGGGACACCCATTCTGTACTCGTCAAATGTAAGCGTGATAGGCGATTCAAAGTGATTGATCCAGAGACAGGTGCGCCGCGCACCGTCGATCACTATGTTCGTCGTCGGCTATCTGATTTACCTGTGAGTGGTCGTTCTTGTGTCATAGAAATTGAGCTTGCTCAGACTCGAGATAGACTTGGTAGAAGGTTGATTGAAGCAACTGATTTTGTTGTTAAAGGTAGCCGTTATACTGAGAGATTTTGCCATTTCATCAGTGGATTATGCCGTTATATGAGTATTCATGCTGTTTCTAAACACCTAGGCATCCGCTGGGAAACAGTGAAAAACATCGATAAAGCATTTCTACTGTCCACCTTACCAGCGTTAGAACCTGAGAAGATCACCAGCCTTGTTCATATTGGCGTCGATGAAGTTGCCAGAGCTAAAGGGCACGACTATATGACAGTTGTTTATGACCTTGTTTCGGGGCAACTTATATGGGTAGACCACGGAAGAACTTCCAATGTTCTTATCAATTTTTTTGAGCAGTTATCACTCCAAACTAGAGATGGGATCCGAGCAGTATCAATGGATATGGGACAGTCATATCAATCGGCTGTAAGAAAAGTTCTCCCGAATGCTGACATTGTGTTTGACCGATTTCACGTGATGCAAAACTACTCCCTCCTGATTAGAAAAGAACGAAATAAAGCGTTTAGAAATGGGACACACCACGAGAAGAAGATGCTGAAGGGGACGTTATTTTTACTCCTCAAGAATGCCCCAAAATTAAATGATAAACAGTCAGATAGGCTGGATGATTTACTTGAAAGCAATAAGACACTTTGCACAATTTATATGCTGAAGGAGCAACTGCAAGCTTTATGGGATGAGCCTGATTTTGACTCAATGATTACGGCGCTTGAAACTTGGTGCCAACTTGCCAAAAAGACGAGGATTTTATCACTGATAAATTTTGCTGATGCTCTCTGGGATAGAAGAATCGGCATCTGCAATTACGCAAAATATAGGCTAACAAATGCCCGTGTGGAAGCAGGCAACGTATCTATTGGCCTTCTAAGGCGGAGAGCTCGCGGAGTTAGAGATACCGAATACTTTAAGTTAAAGATAAGGCAAACATCGATTAAAGAGGCGCAATCTATTTTCTATCCTGAAATCAAGCTCACGTAAGCGGAGAAGAGCCCCTGGAGTTATCCGAAGCGATCACTTTAGAGCATAAGGTCTAACTGACTTTTGTCCACATTTCAGTTAGCCTGCATCCCACAGACTTTGTGATCACCAAGCGACCATTTGAATGGTCGCGTTGGGGTGTAGCTCAATTCATAAGACGATTGTTCACACCTTCGAAATCGTTATTTCTTCTAGCACTAGGCCTGGCTTAACAAAATCAATATCTAACACGTAGAAGCCAGGTTGAAGCTTCACTTGCAGGCCTTCAACCGTCACGCGTTCACCGTCTGTCCCATTTGTTGGCAATGTCATACCAAATTCGCCGTTAAGAAATAAGCTACATGCTGATTGCGCGAGCGAATCTCGGTCAAAGTGCATAACACCTTGGAATTGATAACTGGCCGGTTCGTTTACCTCAAGTGTTACTGATTTATTCACGTTAGTGTGTAGGCTCAACGTTTGCTCGGCGCGATGAATTGAACCTTCGGGTGCTTGATCTAAAGCCGCAAAGGACTTTATGGGTTCATAGGCTTTGAGAGGGCGCTCCATAACAGGCGTGGACATAATGAAGCGACAAATGTTCATCGCGCTGCGTTGCAACTCACCGAGGGTTAATGTGTTGTTTGCTAACGCTTCTAAGGTATCGTCACCCATGATATTTGATTCTGCACCGTTGTGTTCTACCACCATATACAGATCGTTTTGAGCGCGTATCATGAAAGAAGTGAACGTCTTGCTTTCCTGTCCTGCGTTGATCGGGTCGTTCATTTTCGCCCACCAATCAGTCATCACAATGCCAGTGAAGCCCCATTCGTTGCGGAGGATTGTTGTATTCAAGTCGTAGTTAGACGCAGCCCAGTGCCCATTGACCGGATTGTAAGAGGTCATAATGGTGGAGGCTTTACCTTCCTTCACGGCGATCTCGAAAGGCTTGATATGGATTTCTCGAAGTGCGCGCTCAGACATCACGCTATCAACATCGACACGGGCAGTTTCTTGGTCATTTCCTGCAAAGTGCTTGATGGTACCTGAGACGCCAGCATCAGCGAGGCCTCGGGTTTGCGCCGCTGCCATGACACCCGTTATTAGTGGATCCTCTGAGAAATACTCAAAGTTTCGACCGTTCAGCGGGTGCCGATGAATGTTGATCCCTGGGCCTAAAAGCGTATCAATCTGGTTTGCGCGTAACTCTTTGCCTATTAGGTGAAATAACGTTTCGTTGAGTTCTACATTCCATGTACAGCCAAGCAGTGTTCCTATAGGCACTTGAGTGGCTTTGTGACCGCTATCCATGCGGATCCCTGAAGGGCCATCTGCAGCCGAGGCCACTGGAATTCCCAAGTTAAATAAGCAATCGGATAGCCCACCAAATGCAGACGCTGTGCCCGGCGTGACTTTAGGGCTACACATGCCTTCACCACGCACGATCATGGCGAGTTGCTCAGGTGACATTTGCGCGACAAATTCGCTCAAGCTCGCTTTGCCTTGCTTCACATCGATGAGTTTGATGCCTTTATCGCCCACTATCTCAAGTGGTTTGGGCATGTTTTCATGAATACGCTCAGCTAAAGAAATGGTGCGAACAGGCACAGTGTCGAGGTGAGTTTCGTAAATGCCACTTGGTTTTTTGTCGGCGGGTTTGATGCGGTCAAATGAGTCAACCGGTGCACACGCTTCGCTTAACGATTCAACCACGACTAGCGCATTAACGTGGTAGTCAGCGGCGATATGGTTTGCGTGGCGAATGCTGTCTCCTAAGAAAAATCGGTAGGTGCCAGATTCAAGTACATAGCTGTTACGATACCCCGTTGCGCCACTATCATCATACGAAGCCAGCATGCTTGCAGGCACGGAGATTCTCACAGAATCACTGTCGCTTGGCTCAATGACCTTTGTCTTGGCGAAACCGATTAGCACTTTTGCGGGCTTGCCTAATTGACCTTGTGGCGCTTCAACATATAGCTGCACCACTTCTTTGCTGGCGTAATCGCTACCAATGTTACTCACTTTGATGTCAAAACTTAGCAACGCCTTTGCGCCTTCGCCTTGAATCGAGAAATCTACGAGCTCACGAGTAAACGCGGTATAGGATAAACCCGCGCCAAACTCAAATTGAACAGAATCGGGTTGGAAGGTTTCAAAATATCGGTAGCCAACATAGATGTCTTCAACGTAAAGGTTACGGTCTTTACGTCCGAAATTGGCGGATGATGGGTAGTCAGAGAGTTGATGTGCAATGGTGTCGGTTAAACGACCACTTGGGGACTGTTGACCAGAGACGATATCAGCAAGCGCATGACCGCCTTCCATTCCCGCAGCCCAGCTATAAAGCACGGCTTTGAGCGATTGTTTGTCTTCCAGCGTGTTTAACCACGACATGTCCATGATGTTTGAAACATTCATGACCACGATAACGTTCGAAAAGTGATGCGCCACTTTGGTGATCATGTCGATTTCACAATCCGTTAAACGGTAGCTGCCTTGTTCATCGGCGTTGTCTTGATCTTCACCTGCGGTTCGTCCGATAAACACCATTGCTTTGTTCGAGCAGGCCGAAGCACTGGCGACAAGTTCATCTGACAAAGGCATTTCTTGTTGGAACCAAGGCTCGGCTGCCCAAGCGCCACCACCGTCATCGAAAGGGTGATCGGCTATCCAGTCTTGATACACGGCTACCAAATCTTCATTGATGGTCATCGCGCTGTTGGCTCTAAATCCTTCTAGAACGCTGATGGCATAAGGAACATTCACCGCACCCCCTGACCCCGTGCCACTTCGATAGGTGTCAATTTGGCAACGCCCAAACAAGGACACCACATCCTTTTCTTTCAAGGGTAAAACCGAGTCAGTGTTTTTTAAGAGTACGACGCCTTCAGCGGCAGCTTGTCGGCTTACCGAGACGAGGTTTCTTTGTGCATCATTGATTTCTTGTTTGTTCATATACAATCACACAACCGTTCTAGTCTTGCTATCGTCATAGGTACTCTGACAATCAGCTGGATAATGTCGTTGAAAACATGTTGAAAATTCACGTTATTGAAAAGAAATAGTATACTCGCGACGTGCGTGAAACTACCAATATGGCGACCAGAATAAGGAATCTAGCGACATGAGTGTCGTATACCAACTTAGAGCACATCAAAAGCATAGCCACCTGAAATTTGCTTATCTAGACGGACATCATCATTGCGATTTTGCCTCACATAAGCATGATTTTGCTGAGTTGTTTTTTGTGATGAGTGGGAGTGGGAAGCATACGGTAGCGGGGCACGAGTACGCGATCAGCAAAGGGGACGTGTTTGTGATCAATGGCGATATTGAGCATGGCTTTAGGGACGTGAAGAAGCTCGAAATCGTTAACCTTATGTTTGACGCGAAAACGCCATTCTTTGAGCTACCGTCAATGCGTCAGTTGTCTGGGTATCAGGCTATGTTCAAGATAGAACCGATTGCCAGACAAACGACGGAATATAAACCGAAACTGTCACTGAGTAAGCAACAGTTACTTGCGTTCACCCACTTGCTGCATGACATCAGAATGGAATATGAATCATCTCAATCCGCATTTGAGGTTGTGTTGACGGGTTTGATGCAACAATTGGTGATTAGGCTGGCAAGGATTTATCAAGATAGCAGCAGTGATTTGCCACCGACCACGATTGCGTTGAGCCGAGCCCTTGTGTTTATTGAACAGAACTTCAATGATGCCGAGGTCAATACCGATACTATCGCCAAAGCAGCATTTATCAGTAAGCGTCAGTTAGAAAGGTTGTTTCGACAATTTATGGATTCATCGCCAAACCAGTATTTAAAGAAGGTTCAGCTTAGCTATGCGATAAAACTATTAGATAGCGACAACGACCATACTATTCAATGTATTGCGGAGCGTAGCGGTTTTTCCGACAGCAACTATTTTTCGAAGTGTTTCAAGCAGCAGTTTCGATATAGCCCGAGAGCCTATAGAAAACTGGCAATGGACGAGAGGCGAAAAGCCTAGTTTCTCGCGTCAGTAAACCTCGCTGAATCCTGTTTCTTCAGGTTGTTTGGGTGTATTGGAAACGTGAAAAAAAAGCGCCCGTAGGGGGCGCAAGGTCGTAGGGTGTTTCTATTGTGGTTATTTGGATAACTGGTCTTCAACCAGTGTCTGCCAGAACTGAACGCCTGACATCAGAATCTCGTCGTTGAAATCGTAGTGGGGGTTGTGTAGTGCTGTTCCACCGCATTCACCCACACCATTGCCAACCAGGATGTAGCAGCCTGGACGCTCACGAAGCATGAACGAAAAATCTTCGCTGATGGTAAACGGCTGACACGCGCCGTTGACTTTATCTTCACCCGCCACTTTGATTGCTGCACGTACGGCGTGCTCGGTTTCTTCCGCGCTATTGATAGTCGAGAGGAAGCTGTTGTTGAAGTGATACTCGTATTCCACACCCGCAGACATACATTGACCCGCCACAATTCGCTCGATGGCTTTTTCAATTTTATGCAGAGCCTGATCAGTAAAGCTTCGGGTATCGCCTTTAATGGTTACGCGTGAAGGAATAACGTTTACTGTGCCGTTGGTTTTGAATTCGGTCACGGAGATAACGGCAGTTTCATCAATCGCACTGAGATTGCGCGATACGATGGTCTGCATTGCCGTTACGATCTGGGCACCAACAACGATTGGGTCGGTTCCCATGTGCGGCATGGCGGCATGACCACCCGTTGCGATCACTTCGATTTCAAAACTACTTTCGCTCGCCATTAACGAGTGAGGGCGAGTCGCAAAATGTCCTGCAGGAATTCCTGGCAGGTTGTGCATGGCGTATACCGCATCAATGTTCCAACGGGTAAATAAGCCGTCGGCAATCATGGCTTTTGCACCCACGCCGTGCTCTTCGCCGGGTTGGAAAATAAAGTAAACGGTACCGTCAAAATCTTTGGTTTGAGCCAGTTGATGCGCCGCACCAAGCAACATGGCTGTGTGACCATCATGACCGCAAGCGTGCATAACACCTTTGTGTACTGAGCAATGTGAGAAGGTGTTCTTTTCTTCAATGTGAAGTGCATCCATATCAGCACGAAGACCAATAGAGCGGTCACTGTTTCCACATTTTAAGATGCCAACAACACCTGTTTTACCGATGTTTCTGTGTACTTCCAAACCAAACTCTTCGAGCTTGTTTGCGACCATTTCTGATGTCAGCACTTCTTCAAAGCCAAATTCAGGATGCTTGTGAATGTGATGACGCCATTCAGTAACGAGTTGTTTAATGGTCATGGTGTTCCTCATGAAAATTGGGGCGCTGCGTGAGTGAGCAGCGCCACGTAGTTAACTTATGCTTTTTGTACTTTGAGTTTGGTGTTGCGAGTTTCAGCTTCAACGTCAGGCTTTTTGTTACCGACTTTCATGAACATCATCATGGAGCCAATAACCACCATAATTGCTAGCAGTCGCATTGGTGTCACCGCTTCACCCAGCGCAAATACTGCGAGGATAAAGGAAGACAGAGGCATTAGGTTCAGTGCCATGCCAGTACCATCAACACCTACTCGCTCCATGGCGTAGATGTAAACGAGGTAGCTGATGCCTGAGATACCTACACCCAAAATAGTGATACAAGCAATACGCAATGGGGAGCTGAAAATACCCAGTGCAGAGCTCAAATCGGCACCTGTAAATACGAGGTACATACCAAAGCCGAGAGAAGCAAAGACGAACTGGTGGAACATGGTCGCGACTGAGCCGTACTTTTGTGCCAACTCAGCGCGAGCGTAAGCCATGGTGGCAAAGCTTGCTGCACTCGCGAAGCAGATCAAGTGACCGATGTTGAAACCATTGGTTTCAGAGCTTGGGTCCATAACGAGAATCGCGACGCCGACGAACGCACCCAGTGCAGACACCATTTGTAATGTATTGAAGCGAGCGCCATGGCGAACGAAGCCCACAGTAAGAATTAGGATTGGGATCAAGCCTTGAATCACACCGTTTTCAGATGCGGTAATGTAATCAAGAGATAGGAAGGAGAAGAAACTAAAAGCGCCTTGACCGATGATGCCACATGCAGCTGTCCAGATAATGTCGTGACGGTTTGCCCAGTTCAGTTTGAATTCACATTTCTTTTCCACTTTGCCGGTGGCGGTGCCGACTTTAAGAATAATTGCCAGCGTCATAAAGGCGACGGTGTAACGTGCCCATACCAAGACTTGAGGATCCATGACTTCCAAAATTGGCGTGCCAACAATCCAAGGAATACCCCAAAGTAAGCCGACGAAAATTGCTGCTGCCCAACCCATTGCTGTACGGTTCATAGTCTTATTCCTTCAAAAACAATAAATTTGAGACGAGCGTTCCCACAGGCAGTAATTTGCCTGACTGTCAGAGGTAATAGGGAACGCTCGGTAACCGGTAGAGCTAATCTTTTTCTGGTAAAGCGCGTGTTACATGGCGGCTTCTATGCCTTCTCCTTCACCATCTTTGCTTTGTTCAAAGGTTGGGTATGGAGATTCATCCAGATTCAGTAAGCGGCCAAAGCCTGGGCAGGAAGCGATGTTTCCTGATAAGTGCATGGCGTGCCAGAACATAGCGGAGTTGCTGCATACCACAGGGATCCCGAAGCGATCTTCGATCTCTTTGATGTGGTCAAGCACGCGCAAGTTGGTGCAAGACATGAAGACCAAATCGGCATCGCAATCTGGCAGCATATTTTCAAGCGCTTCTAGCATCGATTCGCGGGAAACTGTTGTGATGTCCGTATCACGTTCAATGCCAAGGGAGCCCAGTCTTACCACGTCGAAACCTGCTTCCGTCAATTGCTGGTAAAGCGGGAAGTTCACATCGGTCGGGTATGGAGAGAACACGGCGATTTTTTTAGCGCCTAGACGTTTGAAAGCAGCTTTTGCAGCAGTCCAAGGGTTGGTGGTTGGAATATTTCCACGGTTTTGGGTTAGCAACTGACCCACACGTTCTTCACCAATGATAATGGTGGCGGAGGTGCAACCAAACGCCATGACATCCATTGGCAAGCCGTAAGCGATCAGATCTGACGCTTCACCAATGCCGTTTGCAATGTTATCTAGTGCTTCCGGTGTCATCTCACTGGAGTAATAAACACGGCTGCTGAATACTGCCGCTTGGGTGCCAAGTAGTTTTGCCCAATCCATTTCTAGCGAGTGATCTGTGCTTAATTGAACCAGACCAATGTGGGTGCGGTTAATACGAGGAGCGGGTTGGTACGTCAGAGGAATTTCAAACTGCTTAAATTCATCTAGGGTTTTCATAGGGTACTCAATCTGTCATGGGGCCGAATAAGTCGGCCCACTTATTGTTATTATTAGAGGTAATTCTTTGTTATTTAATGATGATTAGCTCAGGTTCTGCGCGCTCGCTAAGCCACTCAGCACCGTTCTCAGTGATCACAATGTTCTCTTCGTGCACCATTGATTTGCCAGGGGCGTAAACCATGCCTGGTTCTAGCGTCATGACCATGCCCGGTTTTAGTACGGTGTTATCGGTTGCGGTATTTGATGGACGCTCAGTCAGCTCCATTCCTAGACCGTGACCAAGGCGACCAACGTCGTTGCCTAATGCACCGTTGGCTTCCAACACTTTCCACATCGCGTTGTAAATGTCTGACGTGGTTGCGCCAGGACGTGCGGCTTCAAAGCCAGCTGTGGTGGAATCGTAAACTGCGCGGTAGGCAGCTTTGGTTTGCTCACTTGCACTGCCGAATGCCCAGTTACGGTCGAAATCAGAGAAGTAACCATCACGTTTTGCACCCGTGTCGATGATCAGCACGTCGCCGTCTTCGATGACTCTGTCGGTTGGGCCCATGATGATGCTGTCATAACCGTCAGGGCCAGAACCCGCAATGATGTAAGGACATTCATCGGCTCCTTCTAACAGCATATCGATACGGAACTGCTTACAAATCTCACGCTCAGACATGCCCGCTTTGGCGTATTCAGGCACTTTTGCAAAACCCACATTAGTAATGCGGCAGATTTCTTTTACCTTGGCGATTTCTGCTGCTGACTTAACTTGACGGATTTCATGCATTTGCAGTGAAACATCAACAAATTCCTTATTCACCATGGTGGTGAGTTGTAGGTAGTTGTTCACTGGCATACGAAGGTGAGATTCAATGCCCAGCGTAGCGCCGATACGGCCAAAACGCGCGGGAAGAGAGTTCAGATAAGCCGCAACTAGGCTAATGCCGTCGTCTTCAGGGCGTGGAGAAGGCCAAGTAATGATGTTATCAATCCACGTACCCGCCATGCCGCTTGCACCGATCTCAGGAATGATGGCGGTTGGCTTGCCTTCAGCTGGGATCACAAGGAACCAAGGGCGGGTAGGGCTGTGCCAGAACTGGGTAAAGAACCCTGTGAAATAGCGAACGTTTGGCTCGGTCGTTAGAATCATTGCATCGAGCTTCATGTCACGCATCATCTGTTGAGCATGGGCAGTACGCGCCTCAAACTCAGCCACTTCAAAACCACGGGCCAGATAATCAATCATTACACTTTCCTTCTCTACTCATCGTTTGAAGTTACTCGCAGTGAACTGTAATTCGTCTATCGTTCACTTTCGGTAACGTTATGGCGAGCAAGTTTACGAATAATTGAGTTAAATAATGTGACCTCAAGCTCACCGTTAACTAAAGTGCACTCAAATCGTGTTTGTTTGTTCGGAATAGTGATTTCAGTCAACATATTTAAACTTTGATGTGAAATTAAGTTGATTAAGAGGCAAATTAGGCGTTCTATAGTTACCGAAACTTAATTTTAAAGGTTGAATGGTTTTCACCTTCATATGACAATGTAGTCAACTTATGTTAACCAAATAGACGACGGTGCCCATGGAAAGTATCAGTGAATTCTCGACCAAATTTACGCCTAAAGATCGCGATATGCTGCAGGCCTATTTTCGGCTAGCGGACACAATCGCTGACTTCATCGGGCCTCACTGTGAAGTGGTTATTCACTCTTTTGAAAGCCTTGAGAAATCAGTGGTGAAGATAGTGAATGGTCATCACACTGGGCGAGGCGTGGGTTCACCAATCACAGATCTGGGGCTTCGAATGTTAAGAGCGTTCGAAAAAACTGGGAATGTGACGCCGAATAGCTACTTTACTGAAAGTAAAGATGGCGCGTTACTTAAGTCGACGACATGCATCCTTGAAGGAGAAGAAGGCCGACCGATTGGCATGTTCTGTATCAACATGAATTTGTCTTTTCCGTTCCCTGAAATTATTAAAACCCTGATGCCAGACATGGCTCACTCTGCCATGTCCGTCAGTGAAAATTTCAGTGCAAGCGCGAATGAAGTGATCGATCAGGCGCTAAACCACGCCATTGTGGAAGTGGAAGCTGATGCCTCCATCAACCTTAAAGGAAAGAATAAAGCCATCACTAAACTGTTGTTTGAAAACGGCATTTTTGAACTCAAAGAAGCCACAGCAATTGTTTCAGAAAGGCTAGGTATTACTCGCCATGCAATTTACAAATATCTGCGCGAGTTCAAGTCGTAAACATTTAAGTAAGAGATTGAAAAATGACAACTAAAACCAAAATCCACACTGATTCTGCTCCTGCTGCTATTGGCCCATACTCTCAAGCAATGGGTTTCCAAGATCTGATCTTTACCTCTGGTCAATTGCCATTGGATCCACAAACCATGGCATTCGTGGAAGGTGGTATTAAAGAGCAAGCGCGTCAGTCACTGGAGAACCTTAAAGCGATTTTGGAAGAGTCTGGTGCGTCAATCGACACGGTATTGAAAACAACCTGTTTCCTATCTGACATGGAAAACTTCGTGGCATTCAACGAGGTTTACACTGAAGTGTTTGGTACTGAAATGGCACCTGCACGCTCTTGCGTTCAAGCGGCTCGTTTACCAAAAGACGCTCTGGTTGAAGTGGAAGCGATTGCGTTTATCAAACGTTAATCCTTAAGCACCTGTCTTGCAGTGGGGCACTTAGCGTGTCCCACTACGCCTCACTCTTTTCATGAAGTATCCGCCATGTTGAAAGTATCGAAAAATAAGCACTTTACCGGTCAAACTAGCCCGATTTTCTCTGATAATGTTGCCAAGGAAGTACGCGCTTTCCATCAACAGATTGAAGGTTACGCGCCAACGCCTTTGGTGTCATTGCCTGAACTGGCTAAGCGCCTTGGTGTGAAAACCATTTTGGTAAAAGATGAATCTAAACGCTTTGGCTTAAACGCATTCAAAGTGTTGGGAGGTTCGTATGCATTGGGTCGCCAATTGGCTGAACATCTGAATGTTGATATCAGTGAAATTGACTTGAAAACTGTGGCATCCAAATTGGAAAAACCACTGACGTTCACGACAGCAACAGCAGGTAACCACGGTACAGGTGTGGCATGGGCTGCGCGTGAAATGGGTCAAAAAGCAGTGGTTTACATGCCGAAAGGCTCGCCACAGGCAAGTGTTGATCGCATTCGTGGCTTGGGTGCGGAATGTATTGTCACGGAAGTTAATTACGACGATACCGTGCGTTTGGCGAACCAAACTGCGGAAGACAATGGCTGGATGCTAGTACAAGATACCGCATGGGAAGGATATGAGAAGATCCCAACATGGATTTCTCAAGGCTACATGACAATGGCAGATGAAGCCGTTGAGCAAGCACAAGAAAAACCCACGCACGTCCTATTGCAGGCTGGCGTCGGCGCGATGGCTGGAGGTGTATTGGGCTACCTTGCTGACAAATTGGGTGCGGATACGTTCAAAGCGATTATTGCAGAACCTTCGGCGGCAGACTGCATCTTCCGTTCTGGCGACAAAGGTGAAATGGTCAACGTGACGGGCTCTTTAAGTTCAATCATGGCGGGTCTTGCTTGTGGTGAGCCAAACCCTGTGACTTGGCCAATCCTGCGTGACTGCAGCCATAGCTTCGTGTCGGTAGAAGATAACGTTGCAGCAACAGGCATGCGTATTCTGGGTAACCCTTTGGCAGGCGATGATCCTGTTACCAGTGGTGAATCAGGCGCTATCTGTATGGGTCTGCTGTACCTGCTGATGCAAGAAGACAGCAAGGAACATGCACAAGCGTTGGGCTTAGACGAAGATTCTGTTGTCCTGCTGTTTAGCACAGAAGGCGATACCAATCCTGATAGATACCGTCGAATCGTTTGGGAAGGCGAGCAAGCCTTGTCATTCTGATAAAGCCAATAGGCGACAGATAATAGAAAAGGAGGCTAAATGCCTCCTTTTTCGTTAAACGTGATGGTTACGTGTGGCGATTATCCGAGATGGCTATGAGGTGGTGAAAGAGGGGGAGCGCTGCGACCTTGCTATAGCCAAGTCAGGAATTGGCAGGAAAAAACGGTGCCCAAGCTCGACAGCAGCACGAAGCACAGTGGCATTTGTCGTTTTTGTCACGTGTTGAAGAATTTGTCTGCAACGGGCTATTTTTGTGCGTAAGCTTAGAGAATATCACGCGTTTTTTGAAATTTTGTGTTACTGCTCTTCCCCCAACTGCTGTTCAATAAACAGCAGTTGGGGAAAGAGCTTATGTATAACGATTCGTTGATTCCCCAAGGAGGCTTTGATGACACCTGACCATCTAAAGTTGTTAGCGGATACCCTTTCGATGCAGGAAAGCTGGCAAGTGGGGACGGTGTTAGACAGAAAATTCACACTGACGGAGCAGCTCAGTTCGAAGCCTGTTCCGAACGCGTACTTGGCAACAGAGATTGAAACGGGTGACACGGTTGTGTTGCGTCGAGCGCCATTAGGTTCTGAGAAATCTAGCTTAGAGCGTGAGTGGGAAGCGCTATCAGCATGCAAGGGAGCAGGGGTTCAGAAAGCGCTAGCGCTTTATCCCACAACCCGTTTCATTGCACTGGAATATTACCCTGATATGGTGCCGTTGATTGATATGAATCCCTATCAGGCTGAAACCTTTACGCTCTTGTTACCGGGTATTTTAAAAGCCTTGTGCCATTGTCATCAGGCTGGTTGGATCCATGGTGATATCAAACCTTCCAACGTGCTTTGGAATCAAATAGACAACCGTGTGTGTTTGATTGATTTTGGCGCGGCAATGCCCATTGGCTTGTCGCGCAAAAATCTGAGTGCTTGGCATATGAGCAAAGGCTTCTCTTCAGAGGCTCAAGCCCAAGGAGAGGGGATTGTCGAAGCCTCAGACGATTGGTATGCATTGATCCGCTGGCTAAGACAAATGGACAAGGCAGATTTGTCCGAGATCGCTAGACAACGAATTGATAAGACCATGGAATGGCTGAGAAAGCAGCCATAGTTCTTCAAAACCTAGTGTCCTGAGCCCAGAGATTCAAAGCCGAGTGATAAGACTCGGCTTTTTCGTTCTAACCCTGTGAGTCAGGATGTTTATATTTTGAGAGCTAGAACAACGCCACAAGCGGCCAAAATACCCCCTGACACTTTATTGATGCGTGCTTTGGCTTTCTGACCATTGAAGATGCGAGTGGCTTTGTCACCCAAGATGGCATAGCCACTTAACACGCCGCCAACGGCAATCGTTGAGAGAATCAATACGGCCAGAATGCCTGATCCTGAAAGCGCTTGAACATCAATGAACGCGGGAAAGAAACCCATGTAAAACAAGATGGCTTTTGGATTCGATAAAGTGATCACCAAGCCCATGGCAAAGCTGGAAGTCCCTTTGGCTTTCGATGCACCCTGTGCGGAGAGGTCACTGTCTGATGTTGGTGATGTCCAGCTTTTGTAAGCCAGCCAAATCAAGTAAGCCGCCCCTGCGTACTTTAGAAAAACGGAAAACTCACCCATGGCGGTCGCAACGGCCGACAACCCAGAAAGTGCCAGAAAAATGAAGATGTAATCAGCTACTACCACACCGAGAACCACCATTAAGCCCTGTTTCATGCCAAAGGACAGCGATCGTGAAACCACTGCCATCACGCTTGGCCCTGGAATGATCACCGATAGCAATAGGGCGAGAAATAACGCAAAGCCGGAAAATAACGACATGGTTCATCCTTGGTTTCATGAAGTACGCGATTGGTCGTGTGACTGAGTAGCAGGTTTCAATTATGCGTTTTGCTTAACCGCCAATCAAGACGGTGGGCATACCTACAACGATCGTGCCGCCATGCGCGGTCATGTCACCCATTCTCGCTGCAGGGAGGTTGCCAAATAATACTGTCGCACTGCCTTTGGTGATGGTGTCTGGTGGACCAACACAGGTACACATTTGCCCGACCGTTGCAGCAGGCATGTTGGCAATAAGCACGGTACAAGGCATCGGCAATATTGGCCCTCCAACATGCGGGATTGGCGGTACGGCTGGGGTTTGCATTGGGCAAACGTGCATGTCGCCAGCACGGGCTGCAGGTAATGTCATGCTGCGTTTCCTATGTTTCCATTACCGCCGTTGGCAATGTCTAAACCCATTTCGATAAACAGTTTGTATCGCGCGTCTGCTTCTGCACCGTCTGGCAAAATGGCAGTGAGGTTAATAGAGCCAGCGACAGCTTGTGCGTACAAATACTCAGGGGGCGGAACAACCGGATCCGTGGGGCCTGTCATGCTGCCGCCACTCCAAAATACCGCTTGTGCGACCCAACCTGCGCCATTTTGTAGTGTTGCTGCATTCGCTGTGGACTCTGCATAGCGGCGGCTGGTTTCATCTGGCGTATACACCCAGGCTTTGGCTGCGCGAATGGCATCAAGTTGCGCTTCATCCCAATCTTGGCGTCTACCTGCACAGCAGCAAGCCCACCACACGGCCTCGCGAACGGGTAAGGCGTGGGCGAGGAAGATAACGGCATCGGCGTTCAAACCCTCTTGCAGGGCGCGATTCAATAATTGCTCAGGGGTCATGCCAGGTTCAATGAGTGGCTTGATGCCATCTTGCGGTTCGTATTGGCACAGTATGTTTTGTGCGAACGGGTGTGGGATCTTTACAAAACTCATCAGTTCACCTTCGTAATTGCGCCTTGAATTTGGACCATAGCCCCGCCTTTGACCTCTGCCATGGCGCTACCATTAATGCTGACCATTGCGCCTTTAATATCGGCTTTACCTGACCCTTCAACGGTCACCATTGCACCTTTTAGTTCCGCTTTTCCGCTGCCATTGATACTGATTTGTGGCGCATCGAGTTTGATACCGCTGTTGCTGATTTCCTGCTTACACGCGCCCACTGACAGAGAAATTTTGGTCTTGCCGCTGATCTCGATGGTTTGGCCGTCTACCGATACTTTTGATGTGGCTGAGACTTCGGCATTACTGCCTGCATCGACTTTGACATTTTTGTCGGAAGACAAGGCCATGTCTGCTTTGCTACTTGCCGTATATTTGTCGTCGGTTTTTGCGGTAAAGGCTTCTTTGCTGCTGATGTCGATGGTTTTCTCGACCGTGAGTGCTTCTTTGCCTGTCACGGTACGCGTGCTGTCATTTAGCACTTCGACCATAAAATCACGTTCTGCATGCAGGAACACTTCTTCCTTGTCTTTCTTGTCTTTCTTGTCTTTGAAGCGTAATTCGTTGCCGTTCTTGCTGCTGCCTTTTGGCGTTGAACGAGTTTTGATGCCGCTTTGTGTCGCAGCGGAGTAGGGCGGAATATTCTTGGTGTTATAAATTGACCCTGATACTACGGGTCTGTCTGGGTCACCTTCGATATAGCTGATAAGCACTTCATCACCAATGCGTGGAATGAACTGCATACCAAAGCCATTACTCGCAGCACCTTGAACCACGGGAAGCCAGCAAGAGGTGTTTTCGTCGTTTTTGCCTTCAGTGTCCCAGTGAAACTGAACCTTCACTTGTCCCGATTTATCTTTGTAGATCTCTTCACTACTTGGGCCAGTGACGGTAGCAGTATGAATACTGTGTATGCGTGGCTTGTCGATAAAGGCAGGGCGGAATGGTGTCGCAGAAGGAATACATTGAAAACGGTTTGAACACGCAAATGGCCTGCCACTTTCACCGCCCGCGTACTCGGTGTGAATTGAAATGACTACGTACTCTTGATTGCAGGTGGTGATCGGGTGTTGGGTGAGTTTAAATTTATTGCCTGCACTTAACGTCGCAACTTTGGATTCGGCAAAGCTAACGATTTTACCACTGTCGTGAATTTCCATTTGACGCTTGGCGTTATCACGTATGGCGGCTTTGTCTGAGAAGCCTTGTCCGTAATGGTATTGGCTAAGCCCAGTGACAAATGCGGAGCTGGAGGTTTTTTATCCCCACTGGTAATGGCTTCCGCCAAGGTTTCGCTGTGATCGCCCAAAGAGATGGTTGATGTATTCACACGCGTTGTTGTTAGCCAACTGGTGACTTCCCGAGATGGATCCGGGTTGGGTGTTTGGTACGTGAACGTACTGTCAGCAATAGCCTTGAATGTTTGGTTGCTGTCACCCACGGTGATCATGGGCTTGCTGCTTGAATGGTCAAAATGATAATGCCAGCCTTCGAAGCTCATTAAACGCTGAATAAACGCTAAATCTGTTTCGTCAGCTTGGGTGCAATATTCGTGCGTTGTCCCTGAGCCTGAAACAGATAGCTTGGCGTTACTTTTTATGCCTGCTTCATTGAGCACATCTTCGATGATCTGTTTGCTGGTCATGCTTTGGAAAATTTTTCGATTTCGGCGATAAGCAAGCAGTGAAAGCGGGTCTTTCGCTTCTAGGGAGTAGTAGTAAAGCTCTTTTTCTTCGCTGTAACCTTGTAGCGAAATCGTGGTGATCAGTCCGAGCAATGACGTGTATTCTTGCGGACTTTTAATGTCAAATTTAAGTACTTTTCCAAGCGATTTATCGGCGATAAGATCTTCGCAGACGAGGGAGGCATTCAGTGTGCTGTGGTTTGAAATCTCAGCACTCATTGAAAGGCTTGTTACGATATGGGGGCCTTTCCCATCAATGGTGGCGGTAATGGGGCGAACGTCGGCCTGATAAGCGGTTGGCATAGATTTTCTTCCCTAAAATTCAGCAATCGCTATGGGCACCATCGAGTTCCTTTAGGAATGCGTGCCGTTATTTTTTGTTAATGATTAATCTTATGCTAGCTGGTGCAGTGCGCATTTAATCGAGAGATTGTTTGCGGGTCGGGTCAAACTATTTTGCAAATACAATGACAAAAAAACAAATCATCTTCGCTTAGCAATTTGTTTTTAAAAGAGTCCATGAGGAAAACAGGGAGATTTGCAGGCTCATTGCTAAAATAACAGGTTGTCAGGGGAAATGTGATGCGGATATACTCCGCGACCGGTAACAGAGGCTACTTTTCATGAACGAAAAGTAGATTCAACCAGCTTTCAATCGACTGCTAAATGGATACTTGCCCCACGGAACTGGGCCCAGCGTAACTGTGAGCATTTACGGGCCTTATTCATTCACCGTGATGGTAAAGCACACCACTTAGCATGTCCTGCCAATAGTGTTGTCTTCGCACGCGTGTGGATTAGAGCGCCCGCCTAAATCCAGATACTAAAGCAAGGTAACATAATGCAAATCATCATAAGTTTGGCCGGTATATTGGCTCTATTAGCGTGCGCGTACTTATTGTCAGAAAGTCGTCGTGATATCAATTGGCGCACCGTTTTGGGTGCATTTGGTCTTCAAGCCGGTTTTGCTGCTCTCGTTCTTTATATCCCTTTTGGACAATCCGCGCTTGTTGCTCTGAGTAACGGCGTTTCATCTATCCTTTCTTTTGCTGACCAAGGCATTGGTTTTGTGTTCGGCAATCTTGCTAGTGGCGATTTCATCTTCGCTATTCGCGTTCTTCCTCTCATCATCTTCATCTCGGCATTGGTGTCATTGCTTTACTACCTCGGCATTATGCAATGGTTGATCAAAGTCTTGGGTGGTGCGATTCATCGCCTTCTCGGCACAAGTAAAATTGAATCCGTCGCTGCAACAGGCAACATTTTCCTGTCCATGAGTGAAGCTTCATTGGTCGTTCGCCCATTCCTATCATCGATGACGCGTTCAGAACTGTTCGCGGTATTGGTTGGCGGTATGGCGTCTGTCGCTGGCTCGGTATTGGGTGGCTACGCTGCAATGGGTGTTGAGCTGAAATACTTGATTGCGGCAAGCTTTATGGCGGCACCGGGTGGTTTGCTAATGGCAAAAATGCTGGTGCCTGAGCGTCAACAATCCATGGATCAATCCAACTTCGAGCTAGAAAAAAGCGAAGATGCCAACGCGATTGATGCACTTGCATCTGGCGCGATGAACGGCGTGAAAGTGGCGGTTGCTGTCGGTGCGATGCTGGTGGCATTTATCAGTGTGATAGCCATGTTCAACGCAGGCTTTGAAATCATCGGCGAGTGGTTTGGTTATCAAGGTATTACGCTGCAACGAATCTTCGGTGTCTTGTTCGCGCCGTTGGCACTGGTTATTGGCATTCCGATGAGCGAAGTGCTGACAGTCGGTTCCTTGATTGGTCAGAAGACCATCATGAACGAATTTGTGGCCTTCCTAGATTTTGAAAGTGTGAAATCAATGCTTTCTGCACATAGCCAAGTGATTGTGACCTTTGCGCTGTGTGGCTTTGCTAACATTGGCTCAATTGCGATTCAGTTGGGTTCTATCGGAGCAATGGCACCAGAACGTCGTCATGATGTGGCGACTCTCGGTTTCCGTGCAGTGGGCGCGGCGACTTTGGCGAACTTGATGAGTGCAGCATTGGCTGGCTTGTTTATTTCGCTGTAATTAATACTTACTGCCCATCGGCAGTGGGGTAGGCTGAAGCTGTTTTATCTATTCCGCCATTGTTGATGAAAAAGCCACTTTACCTTGAATGGGTTGGGTGGCTTTTTTTGTTGGTGCACTGATAGTATGTTTGAATTATGGCGCAGTTTTCATACGTGAGCTTTACCCTATTAGCCGTGCATGCTAAGAGAGTCGTTTGGTGAAATGTTGTATTTACGCTCATCGCAAGACAACACGTTGCCCACCCCAATCAGATGTTCAAGGAGAGAACAATGAGTGTCGATATTTTGGTGATGTACAGCATAGTGTCATTCTTCTACATCATTAGTCCCGGCCCTGCTGTAATTCTGGCTATGTATAATGGAGCAATGAATGGGACCCGTGCTGTCATGGCCTCTGCGTTTGGTAACATTATTGGGCTTTTGTTGCTGTCAACTTTGTCCATTAGTGGTTTGAGTGCGATCGTGCTGACATCAAGTACACTTTTTACTGTTCTAAAATTAGTTGGGGCGTGTTATTTGGTGTTCTTGGGTGTTAAACAACTTCGAAACAGTACGCCGCTTGCCCAACCAAATTTCGACAAATCTGAGCAAGAACATCGCGGAAATGCCTCATTTTTTAAAGAAGGGCTGATTGTTGCAGCGACCAACCCAAAACCTATTCTTTTCTTTGCCGCATTATTTCCTCAATTTCTCGATACTACGCAGTCTATCGCGCCGCAGTTCGTGGTAATGACGCTGATATTCATGGCTTTCTCATTCCTATCATTATCCACATATGGCTACATTGCCAACAAGGCCAAAGGCGTGATTTCAAACCCCAATGGTATACGTTGGTTTACGCGAATCAGTGGCGGCTTATTCATTGGAATGGGTGCAAGCTTAATGGCCGTTAAAAATCAAAGTTAATTGACCTAGGGTTTGTTTTTGTTGGGCGCCTTTCTTCTGTATATGCAAACGGAAGTCACTTTTGGACAAGAGTTACTTGATGGTTGGCATGGCAATAATCCGAAAGAAGCAAAATAGGTTTGATATCAAGATTGCAAAAAACAAGCTCCTGTTAGCTCATTTATTTATTCCCGTTATTTATCTCCATTACTGAGATTCACTACTTAGTCCCATCACTTATTCCCATCAATCAGCCCCGCTTGCACGGCATAGGTGATCATTTCGGCTGTCGAAGTAATGTCGAGTTTGTGTTTGATGTTTTGGCGGTGGGTTTCGACGGTTCTGACGCTGATGTCGAGTTCTTGGGCGATGTGTTTGCTGCTTTTCCCTTCGGTGACGAGTAGGAGTACGGTGATTTCCCGGCGGCTGAGGACAGACTTTGTGGTGGTTTTTACTGGGCTCTCTTCTGGGGCGTTGAACAGGGCTTTGCTGGCGGATTGGCAGAAGTAGCTTGCGCCGGAATGCACGGTTTCAATGGCTTTGACCATCTCTTCTGCCGAGACATCTTTTAGAATGTAGCCGGACGCACCGCATTGCATCACTTCCAGAATGTATTCGCGGTTGTCGTGCATGGTGAGCATGAGGATTTTGGTGTTGGGGTGTTCTTGCTTGAACAAGGCGGTGGCCTCTAGGCCATTGAGGATCGGCATAGTGATGTCCATGAGCACGACATCAGGGTCAAGCAGCTTGGCTTGTTCGAGGGCTTCAACGCCATTGCTGGCGGTGCCGACGACAGCAATGCCCGGTTCGCTTTCCAGCCTTGCGATAAAGCCTTCGATGACGACGCGGTGATCGTCAACCAGTAATACGCGAATGTCGTCCGTGCCTTGGCTCATGGCCTGTCTACTCCTGTAAGTCATTGAACGCCCAGATCCTGTAACGTTTCTTATTACACGTCTTTGGTGATTGCTGATAAGTCTAACAACACCATGATTTCAGTGCCGTTTGCGGTGCTAGAACTGATTTCCAGATCACCCCCAATGAACTCGATGCGCTCTCGCATGTTGCGTAAACCAATGCCGCATCCTTTGAGTGCGTCTGACACTTTAAAGCCGATGCCGTTGTCTCGAATAATGAGTTGTAGGCGCTCACCAAGCTGGGTGACTTCAAGCTCAACGAGGGAACTGCCACTGTGTTTTTCAACGTTCACCAAGGATTCTTGCACCACGCGATACAAGGTGGTGACCACATCCGGGGGTAGGGTTGCATCAATGGGGGCTAGGTGAGGTTCGACTTGAATATTGGTGGCAGACGCGAAGTCAGCGGCAAGGCTTTCTAACGCGGCGGTCAAACCGATGTCATCGAGCGTTGTCGGGCGAAGGGTACGAGACATTCTGCGTACTTCACCGATGGCCATGACTAACGAGCGTTCACTCTTTTGAAGATGGGTCAGTTCGCTTTCCTCGCTTCGATAGATCACGCTTTTGGCGAGTAATTCTAAATGGCATTTGGCGGACACCAATAGCTGATTAATGCCATCGTGCAGTTC
Source organism: Enterovibrio gelatinilyticus (assembly GCF_028683095.1). Taxonomy (GTDB): domain Bacteria; phylum Pseudomonadota; class Gammaproteobacteria; order Enterobacterales; family Vibrionaceae; genus Enterovibrio; species Enterovibrio gelatinilyticus. The sequence goes on from NZ_JAJUBC010000025.1 coordinate 69,260, forward strand.
TCGTGAGAGGTGCTTTTTCTCGTCTTCTTGCATCATGACAGTGCGGTAGGCGAGTTCTCTGAGTCGAGCATCGGCAATGCGGTGTTCGTGCAGGTTCACCGCCAACGCTATCACGATCATGATCACCACGGAGGTAATGAGTACCACAATGATGGCGAGATATGTCGTGTTGATGCTGGTTTGTACCGAGGTTTTCACCTCTTCAATTTGATGACCAATGTCTTCAATGTACAAGCCGGAACCGACCATCCATTTCCATTTCGGCAACCACACGGAATAGCTGAGCTTGGGCACGATTTCATCGGTAGACGGTTTGTGCCAAAGGTACTCATGAAAACCGCCACCTGCTTTGGCGGAGGCAATCAGGTTTTGGATCAGAAAATCTCCGTTTGAATCTTGAAGGCCAATGAGGTTTTGGCCTTCAAGCTCCGGCATGATGGGGTGAACAAGGTTGTAGCCGTTTTCATCGTAAACAAAGAAGTAGCCGTCATCGCTGTAACGCATCTCGCGCAAGATCTCTAGCACCTGCAGCTTGGCCTCCGCGTCATTCGCATCGGCGTTATCGTATATGTGCTTGATGCTTTGTGTCGCGAGGTTTACGTAATCTTTGATCGATTGCTCACGGGAGGAGAGCATGCTGGCGCGAAAGGTGGAAACTTCTTTCACTCCCAATGATTCCGCTTGCTGAATGGTGATCCAGCCAATCATGTAACTGATGACAATCAGCGGGATCACTGTCAGTAAAATGATTTTAAGTTTGAGTGTCATCCACTGCTCTCCCTGCGTGACCACCATGACTCTCCTCAGTGTAGAACCCTTTTTGTAGCGTTTGTGGCGACTTTCTACTGCGTTATCGGCTTCTCACGTAGGCCTGCTACACATCGAAGCCTCTGCCTTGTATAAAGCCGCCACAAACTGTTGCAAGAATTACCAATATTCGTCAAGCCATAGGCGATACTCGCGAAGGGTTTAGCTCGTCTCCAACATCAAAACCCATACAGTTCTGGCAAGAGCAAAATACTGGCAAGCACCGCCACTTGGATAAAGATAAAGGGCATGACACCGCGGTAAATGTCCCGCGTTGTTATCCCATCAGGGGCACAGCCTTTGAGGTAGAACAAGCTGAACCCGAACGGCGGCGTTAAGAAGGAAGACTGTAAGTTCATCGCAATCAAAATCGCAAACCACGTCATGTTGATGCCCATCAGTTCCGCAACAGGGGCAAGGATCGGCACAATGATGAAACAGATTTCAACGAAGTCGATAAAGAAGCCCAACAGCAAAATTACGAGCATGGTGATGATCAAAAATCCCCATTTTTCACCCGGCAGTGCCAGCATCCACTCTTCAACCAAATAGTCGCCGCCCGTGTAGGTGAACGCCATGGAAAAGGCGGTCGCACCCAGCAAAATACCGAACACCATGGCGGTGACTTTGACGGTTTCAAAGGCGCTGTCATACAGCAGTTTCCAAGAAAACTGGCGATAGATCAGTGACAGAAGGATCGCGCCAATGCCGCCCAAAGCAGCAGACTCTGTCGGCGTCGCAATGCCCGCGAAAATTGAGCCAAGCACCACGATGATCAGTGCCAGCGGCGGAATGACCGCTTTCAAGGCTTCGATGATTTCTTCTTTGCGTGATTGGCCTTCAATGGGCTCCATGGCTTGCGCGGCTTCAGGGTGGCGAAAGGCGAAATAGAGGATGTAGAGAATGTACGCCCCAACCAGCATTAAGCCTGGCCAAACGGCTGCTTGGAACAAATCGCCGACGGGAATGCCGAGCACATCGCCAAGCAGGATGAGCACGATAGACGGAGGAATGATCTGCCCCAAGGTGCCGGACGCACATATGGTGCCGCAGGCGAGGCCTTTGTCGTATTGGTACTTGAGCATAACAGGCAATGAAATTAAGCCCATTGCCACGACAGATGCACCCACCACGCCGGTTGATGCCGCGAGCAGGCTACCGACCAACACGGTCGAAATGGCGAGCCCACCGCGCACGCCACCAAACAAGCGCGCCATGGCTTCAAGCAATTGCTCCGCAAGGCGTGTTTTTTGTAGCACGAGGCCCATAAATACAAACAGCGGCACCGCCATGAGCACGGTGTTTTGCATGATGCTCATGATCCGAAACGGCATGAACGCGAAGATATCGAGACCTTCTGCCCATACACCGAACAGCAACGCAATGCCACCGAAGGTAAAGGCAACAGGAAAGCCGATCAGCAAGGTAAACAGGGCGACAACAAACATGATAATGCCAATCATTGGAGACTCCCTGATACGGCTGGGCGAAGAAGACGCGAGAGGGCGTTAAGGATTAACCCCAACCCGGTGACGGCGATAAAGAAGAAGGAAAGCGGGATCATGGCTTTGATGATCCAGCGATGCGGCAAACCACCGGGGTCGCCACTGCTTTCGCCAAGTTGTAAAGATTCATTGGCGAAGTCGATACCGAAATAAACGATGAGAACCGCAAACGGCATCAGGAAAAGGACACAACCGAGTAGGTCAACAAGTGCCTGCGTTTTTTCACTCCAGCGTTCATACAGCACATCAATGCGCACGTGTCCGCCTGCTTTCACGGCGTAAGGCACGCCCAATAAAAAGACGGCAGAAAACAAATGCCATTCCATTTCTTGCAGTGCGATAGACACGCTGTCGAAGGCGTAACGCATTACCACGTTGTAAAATACATTGAGCATCAATAAGAGAAATAAGGAACTGGCTATCCAACCGAGCGCGTCGGCGATGCGGTTTATGAGCCGTTCCAGAACTATCAGGCTTTGCATAAGACATCCTGTTCAAGCAAAACGAAAAAGGCGCCGAACAATTGCTCGGCGCAAAAGGCTACTCAGCGGTCTGCTGACTGTTGAGGTATGCCTTGTCTGAAATCGTGGTCCAGCGGCGGGCTTTCTTGAGGTATTCCGCTTGTGAATCGAGAATTTTCTTGGCTTGTGCGTCGTTCGCTGCATGTTCAGCGAGCAAGGCATCGTTGGCGGTTTTCATCGCAGTAAGCACAGATTCTGGGAACTGCTTCACTTGGATATCTGGGTACTCATTCAACATGGTTTCCCACGCTTCTGCACTGGCATGGGCGTTTTGGATATACATGTCGTAAGAGGCAGTGCGCATGGCAACGCGCAAGATTTCTTGCAGATCTTCTGGCAGTCTGTCCCAGCTACGTTTGTTGAACAGGAACTGCAATTCCGTTGCTGGTTCGTGCCAACCTGTGTAGTAAAGGGGGGCAACTTTGTGGAAACCCATGCGCAAATCAAGGCCAGGGCCAACCCACTCAAGAGCATCAATCGTGCGGCGTTCTAGCGCTGTGTAGAGCTCGCCCGGCGCAATGTTGGTTGGGCTTGCGCCTAGCTTGGCAAGCACTTCGCCCGCAAAGCCGGGAATGCGCATTTTCAAGCCATTCAGATCGTCAACGCTGTTGATTTCTTTTTGAAACCAACCGCCCATTTGCACGCCAGTATTACCGCCTGGGAATGACAGTAAGTTGTGCGGGGAATACACCTCTTCCATCAGTGCCATGCCGCCGCCGTGGTAGAACCATGCGTATTGTTCAGAGGCGACCATGCCGAATGGCATTGTGGTGAAATACAAGGTGTTCGGGACTTTGCCTTTCCAGTAGTAAGAGGCGGAATGCCCCATGTCGTACTGACCCGCTTTTACCATGTCAAACACACCAAACGGTGCTTTGTGTTTGTTTGATGAGTCGATACGAATTTGAAGACGACCGTTCGACATTTTCTCTGCCATTGCCGCCATGTTCTTGGTGGCATCACCGAAAATGGGGAAGTTTGGCCCCCAGGTTTCCGCGAGCTTTAAGCGGTAAACCTTGTCGGCAGCATAAGAAGAAAAACTTGCCGTGGTAAGCAGTGTGACCGTGCCGAGCAAGAGCAGCACTTTTTTCGCGGTTGAGGTAACAGTGACCATGATTTACATCCTTTTGATCGTTGTGTTCGACCCCAAGAATGCGAAACATCTTGTTAACAAAATAGCCGTGTTATTTCGCACGTAGCACGAAAAAAGAGAGGGTGCGGGTGGCGCAAAATCTCCGTATTTCTACGTAATGGTTTTGATTTTTACACAGTAAGTGATTGATTGTTTCTTTCGAAGCCTCATTTTCACCCAGTAAGAATTACGTAGTTTCTGTAGCGTGAAAATCCCGTTATTTTAATGGTTTATGTGATCTAGCTTTAACAGGCGATTAACGCGGTATTGCAACGGAATAGTACTGTTCTTTCTCAGCCAAAAAGCGAGCGAGCAATAACGTGAGGTTTGCTCTGCGTGATTTATCGGGCCACACAGCGTAACAGCCCAAAGGAGCCAGTGACCACTCAGGCAGCAGATGGATAAGTTTTCCTGACTTCACGCCTTCTTCTGCAAGGTGCCACGGCAAGACACTGACACCAATATTTTGCTGCACAAAATGAAGCAGGGCATTAATACTGTCGACTTGTAGGCGATAGTTGTTAAAGGGAATGACACGTTTTTCGTCATTCGCGGTGAATTCAATGTTCTCATTTCGCTGCTTGTAACTGATCCAATCCCACGACTGAACATCGTCGAGCGTAATGGGGCTTGGACGCGAAGCCACGTAGTCCGCGCCTGCCACCAATACCCTTCGATATTCCCCCAGTTTTCGCGCCACCATGGAACTATCGTCTAACCAGCCCATACGAATATTCAGATCAAAGCCACTTTCTAATAGCCCAACCGGATGATCGGTATATGAAATGGACAAAGAGACTCGCGGATATTCGCGCATGAATTCCACAAGGATCGTAGAGAGGCGGGAGGAGGCCATGTAGGCAGGTAAGGAGAGGCTTAAGGTGCCGACCGGTTCGACAGATAAGGCATTCAATTCATCCAAACCCATTTCAGCGTTGCGTAGCATTTCGACAACACGCGGATAAAACATTCGCCCTTCATTACTTAGCGCGAGTTTACGCGTGGTGCGATAGAGCAAGGTGATACCCAAATGGTCCTCAAGATCAGATACAGCTTGGCTAACTCGAGAAGGCGCCAAGTTCAGATCTTTTGCTGCAGCGCGGAAAGAACCTTCGTCCACAACGCGTGCAAATATCGCCATATGTTTTAGGTAATCAATCATTGTTCTGTTATCCGGAATTATGACTTCTAATTACTCAGGATAACAGAACCAATGGGATTGCTGTAGTTTTGTCCTTAGCCGAGTTGGCGAGACTCAATGTGGAAGGAAGACACCATGACATTAACGCGCACACCGCTGCTTATCGCTGCATTTTTTTTCTCGAGCATTGCTACACAGGCAACACTCGCGACTGAATTTGAGCCATTGCCAATAAGAACAAGCCCTGTTCCAGCCACCACAGACGGCGTACCGCATGTTCAATTGGGCGGGGAATCTAACCCTGCTCACTTGCGAGATCTCATGGCTCGCGTGTCACGCATTCCTGGTGTGGATATCCGAGAAACCGTGATTTCAATGTCAGGGACAAAGGGGTTCTGGATTGAAGAAGATGTATCGCTGACAAACCCACAATCCATTGTGGGTGGTCGCGAATTCGCCCACATGCACCCAGATGGCAGTTTGCATGCCTCTTTATCACCCGCGCTAGCCGTTAAAGCAGTAAAAGCAGGATGGGCTACTCCTCATCCTTGGGCGAACAAGAGATTGGGCTGGGAAGTATTTGTGATGATCTATACCCCCACCTCAGACACTGAAGTGGACACCGTTTACCAGCTGGTACTAGCCTCCTTTGACTTCGTGACTGGGCAGCAGCTGTCCTCCCTTTAATGGGCGCTTATCTCTCGTAATGTCATTTTTAGATTATGTAACTGGAGTCATTTCATGGACACGAAAACAGAAAACAGCACGAATAACGTATTGACCAACACATTTCGTAATCCGCGTATCGCCCTTGCGGGTGCGTTATGTTTAGGCCTATCCGCCTGCTACACAAATCTAGCCCCCTTGACTAATTCAGACGTCGACTTCTCGAACTGTCGTGAAATTGCAGGTGGTATTGTGGCAGCAAAAGCCGACTTGCAAGCACAAGTGCCAGAAGGGGTGGCGGTGAACAGCCTGACAGACATGGGTTTTGTGTTCGACGGTTCGGATGATGTCGGTATGTTGATTGTGCGTTCGCTCGCGTGTGAAGCTATTCAAGTGACTGATGCAAAAGACACGGTGAGCACAGATGACAACGTTGCGTTTGTACACGTTGGTACACCTATCAATGTCGCGAACTTGCCAGCAACCACCTATTCCAATGACAGTGTAAATGGCGCAGATTTCAACATCTACACGCTTAGCTATCAAACATCATCACCCGCTTACTTCGGTGCTATGAAACGTGCGGGTTTACAAAATATTGCCTTGAATGAAGGCATTGTTAATGTGCTCACGGATAATGACCCCAATACATGCAGTACAGCAAACCTGAAGGTTCACGTTCCGGGTGATAGTGATTACGCCTTAGGCATTACTGGCGATGTTGTGGAAGCAACAGCAGAGTGTCATGTCGGTGGCGCTGACTTCATTGCCAATTGGTGGTCTGTTGATGGCAGTAATCGCGCAACGGCTTTGAGTAATGAAGTGATTGATCAAACCTTTACAGACACCGCAGGGCCAGATGTGTTTGTAGTGACGAATGAAGGTACCACGATTAACAAACTCATCGGCTCAGATCGCAGTGCCTTTACAGGCTTTTCTGGTAGCGGTTACCTGCCATCTGAGGGGCTAGGTAACATAGATATGGTGGCTGAAACCCTTGGGGCACTGAACTGATATCTCGGTACTTTGTATGCGCAGATTGAGTTTGCTGCTCAGGCATTTTTCAACCTCGATGACATAATGACGAAGCTGCCGCTGAACCTATCGTCCAGCGGCAGTTCGCTTACTTGGTTTGTTGATTTAGAAAGAACCAACTCACTCCTATACAGGAAAGTTGTCGAGTTGACATTTAGTCCTCTTTTACGGCAAATACAAAACCCAAACCATGATAGGCATCAGGTGTTCCATCATCTTCAATCGCTTTCAGTGATAACAGCATTCTCGACCCATCGGCAGAGACAAATCCATCCAATGTGACCTCTAATGACCCATCGTCTTCCTCGAGGGTTACACTACTATCTGGGTTAACGTTCGCAGTCATTTGAATAGTTTCTTGTTCCTCTTCGGGAGGAAGCACTTGTCCTAATGCTGCGTGGCGTGTGATACCGAGCGTTTGCCCAATCAGCGTTGCTTGTGTTCCTGATTCACTAAACGTCAGTGTGCCGGGATGAGAGAATGTTAGTACATCTGTACCGCCATTTTCTGTAAACCCAAGTTCCATGGGGTACAGTTTGTATTTTACGCCAGCAACAGACGGTGGGGTATCACCAAGTCCAATACCCATAGAGAGCCACTGGATATATTCTACAACCTGAGGGGGGTCTTCTGGCTGTGGCGAAGCTACCTCGGTTCTTTCTACGAGAGATGCTACTAGCAAATCACCGGACCCCGACACAAATCCATTTATCGTTATGTTGTCATCGCCTTCGTCAATTGAAAGCGTTAATTGCCCATTGTCGCTCACGCCATATGTACCTGAAACATCATCTCCTGAGAGCGTGTCAGAAAATGCAACCGAAGTTGGCGTTCTCACAATTTCCGCCAGTTTTTCAGAGCCTTCAAGTGTCGAGAACGCGTCTGTGCCGTCAAAAGATAGAATGCTTGATTCCGTTGCGACTTCTGTTTTTGCATTATTTGAATCTAGTAATAGCTCAAATTCGACAAGGCCGATATTGCCATCCAATATGCTATTGGACATTCCATTCCCGTTTTTAACAAACAAATCAAACGTCAAACTAGGTTCATCCCCAACTTTTTGGTTTGGGTCAACGGCATCAAACTTACCGTCGTTATCAGTGTCCACAGTGAGAAAACGTAAACCAACCTCTTGATTAATGCCCACTTTCACATCATCGCTACCACCGGGGGCAAGTATGAATGTGGACGGCAATGTGCGAAACCCAAATTCAGGGCCATCACCATTGTCGTAGCTCAAATGTTCGTCAAGGCTTAGCCTTTCAATCAATGTTCCATCGGATGTGACTTCCACATCAACAACCTCTGGTGCCTCAGGCGTGCTCGTAAACTCAGTTGCAGTAAACAACCATGAATCGATTGCTTCGCCACTTTGATAAAAACCCAAAATACCATTGTTGTATTCATAGGATGCAAGCGTAATGGAAAGGTTGTCAGAGCTGTTAGATTCAATATCCAATACTCCTATCTCCATCGACGTATAGAAGGAGCTAGACGTTCCATCATCGTGATCGTGAAGTGCCATTTCAAAAATACCATTGCGCCATGAGCCTTCAAAAATAGCGGCATCGCCTGGTGTAGTTGCTAACACAGCAACCTCTTGTTTCATTCTAAAACCAGCAACAGCATCAAGCGCCGCCAAGGTCTCGGTTAAATCGGTGCCCGCAGTTAAATCTAATTCATCGATCACTCCACGGAGCGTAACAATATGATTAGCCGCGAGATCCGCCATGACCAAGTCTGAATCAACTAAATTCTGATAAATATAGTGGCTGCCCGGATCAATATTGACCTTTTGGTCAAGGGCTATCGCATTCATATTTGTATTTGCACCACGAATTCTAACCACCAGATTCCCTGCGAGGCTAACCCCTGAAGGCAAAGTTATGTTGTATTCGCCAGTGATACTGGTGGGAGCTGACGCAATGACCTCTCCAACTTGATTCCCATCATCATCAATGCGAATCAATTCAACGGTCGCATTCGAGACAGGCTCAAGCCCAATAATGGCGGCATACGCTGGGGGGAAAAACAGTTGAAACAACGTGGGTTGGCTAAAGTTCACAACCACACCACTCGGCGCTGTTACCGTCCCTGATACAGAACTTGTTGGCGTCGGCGATGGCGATGATGGCGATGAAGCGGTTGTAGAGTTGTTATCAGAACATGCAACCAAACCGAGTAATACTGTAGGTAGTAGCAAGTGGAATTGTAATTTAGATAATCTCATACTGCGCATTGAATTCATCCTTGGCTGTTATAACATTGATTTATAACTATTGAGTGTTATCTCGATACGTTATAAATGCGTGAGGATAATTTAATAGATTAATTTAAGCACAAATTAAAATTAATTCTTGTATGCGTGTGTAGTAAATTTGATGGGTATTAAATTCAAGACAAGCTTTGAGGTGTGTATTAAATTCTAGATACACATAAATGTATTGTTATAAGCAATAATATCATGTGTTTGCCGTTATTTTATTGCTGAAAAAAGTGGAGGATTTTTAATTTATTTTCTGGCTTTGTGTGGTGGGTGATATCTGGTAGTAGTGGTATGTGTTTCTAATTAATATTGTGGGGTGATTTTAAGGGAAGTAATTATAAATCATAACCATGTGACGCTAAATTGGCGATGTTAAAAAGGCTATCGGTTGTTCATTTAACCATTAAATATATTGAGTGTGAGTTATTAGTAGTAGGGGTGTCTTCTTGGTGAGAATAAATAAATGTGTTTTTATGAAATCAAGCGCAATGCAATGAGAGGTGGTTGTGGGCTGAATACTTAGGCGCCTTTTGATGAGATTTTGAAGAAGATGACAATCTCGGTTTCATCAATCCGTGCCAATTATCACACAATTATTGATATCACTTTGGATATCAATCGAAAAAACAAGTCATGTAACTCGGTGATTGTGACACGTTTGATATGGTGATCAACTTGATATCGAGTGTTGGAATAACCCATCTCATCGAGTATGTGAGGGAACGGACTAAAATATGGACAACATGGTGTTGATTTACTTTCACTTGGCTACCGCTGTTGCATCATTTTGTATCGGTACGTATTTGTTGGTGAGAAGAAAGGGGAGCCCTGCCCACAGGCAATTGGGTAAGGTTTATATGTTGTTAATGATGGTCACAGCCGTGTCTACTTTGTTCATTCCCGCGCAAGTCGGTCCGCAAGTATTCTATCACTTTGGCTATATTCACATTCTCAGCGTTGTTACCTTGTATACGGTACCGGAAGCAATCTTCGCCATAAGAAAAGGCGATATAAAGAAACACCGTAATGCCATGGTGATTCTTTACGTGATGGCTTTGTTGGTTGCAGGCGCGTTTGCGTTTATGCCGGGTCGGCTATTGCATACGTGGTTTTTTGTTTAGGCAATTGGGAAGGGAGAGCTTGGTCGTTGTTGAGGTAACTCGTTTAAGCGAAACCTTAGCTGACGCTCAATAGCGAACCTACAGAGGGGCTCAACACTGGATTAATACTCAGGACTGACGGAGACGGTGCTTAATCTTCAATTACACCGACTTGTCTTTATTTAACAAGGTAACTTTTGGAACTCGGATCTTAGTTATATAAAACAGAATGTTACGTTAGGTGGTACAATGGCAGTTTGTTGTTGTGGGACTAAATGGCGTGTTTAAACACACTATTTTTGGGTCTAATACACTGTTAGCATTAAAAAAAGGAAACCTTCTACCCAATATGAATCTAGAACAAATCACGAAACAAAATATATATAAAGTCATCAAGTTAAGCCTAAGTGAACAACAACAAAAATTCGTTTCTACGAATGCATTTTCAATGGCGGAATCGGCTGTAAACCCAGACTATCAACCTAGGGCAGCAGTGATGGAAGGTGAAGTGGTTGGATTCGCAATGTATACCGAGTGGGTCAATGCGGTGTGGATGAAAGAGCAAAAACCTAGTGAGTATTATATACCAAGGGTAATGATAGATAAGTCGTATCAGGGTAAAGGCTATGGACGATCACTAATGGAATTGCTCTTAGATGAAATAAAAGAGAAAAACCCTAGAGCTATTCATATCGTCTATTGCGCAAAAAACACTGCTGCAAAGAATCTATACGATAGTTTAGGATTCGTTGAGTATGGTAAAGATGACTGCGGTGACATACTGGCGAAAATCCAACTTTGACGTGATCGGCGTCATGCTAACAAGGTCTTAAAAGTGGACAAAAAACGCTCGGCAATTTTTGTTAAAAGAATTTATGGCGTTTAAGGTGGCACTTTTGCATGAAGTTAGCGTTTTTCGCCCCTTAAAACGACGTTATATGCTTCAAGTGAAAATGTCATGAGAGAAAAAGTTAGTGTCAACGAGTTGTTAGGTAACGTTGAAAGTCTCGACTGGGAGCTAGAGCTCTACTTTAGATCTGATCAGCCATTAGATGAAAATTCTAGCTTCCTTGTTATAAACGACGAAGACGAAGAGTTACGTGATGCTAATGATGAGCCACTTTACCCTAAAGAAAGAGGTTTTAATCATTTTCTAAGTGTCGCTAATGCTCAGGATGTTATGAGCAATATAATCCGACAAAACCAAGAGGTTTCATCAAAGCGCTTCATTGAGGCGTTGGTCTATTTCTTTGAGCATGATGCATTCATCTGCTATCGAAAGAAGAAATAGGTGGCTTGTTGAAGTCGCACATAGCAAAGCCATAAAACATCGCGCCATTCGGGCGCTGGACTAGCAAAAACGCGCTCGCCGTTTATGGCAGCGTTAGTTGTCATTGGAGGTTACCAATATATGCAATATAGAGTTGCCAACATTAATGACTTAGAAAGTTTAGCTAAGTTACACGCTGAAAGTTGGCGTGAGTCATATCGAGGGATCTTTCCTGATGATTTCATTGATAATGATGTTTGGGAAGAACGTAAAATCTCTTGGGCTAAGCGTCTAGCATCTCCCAAAAGTAATCAATACGTTTTGCTTGCCATCGAGAAAGATGAAGTCTGCGGTTTTATTTGTGCTTTTGGCAATGAAAGTTCTAAATGGGGAACATTTATTGATAACCTTCATGTGGCAAAGTCGAATAAAGGCAAAGGCGTTGGTAAACAATTATTGCACTTAACAGCAAAGTGGGCAGATGAAGCATTCGAAAATAAAGGTGTTTATCTTGAGGTTTTAGAAGATAACTCGGCTGCGCGTGGCTTCTATCATCGTTTAGGTGCCAAACACCAAGAAACAAATTTATGGCAACCACCAGGCGGTAATGAAACGGTGAATGATCTGCTTTACGTATGGGAAAGTAACCTTCCATTATTGCGCATAAACAATTAACAAAAAAAACGTGGACGTTTACTCGTGGTGCACTTTTTCATAGAAACACTGTGATTCAGGCTTTTCAATCACTTTTGGCTAGTAAATGTCCTTTATTGTGACGTTATACGCTGTAATTGTACTTACATGTAAGCAGCGACTTTGAGCGCCAAACCACTGCTGTTTTTTCAAAAAAAAGCGGTTTGGTTTTGGATCGCCGCTCACCATTGAAAGTGTTGCAAACAAGCCATCAATGGCCCCGAAAGACCAAGTGTCCCAAGGGCTGCTTGCAAAGGCAAAAGGCGAGGTTCGGCAATTCAAACAGATTGGATAGTAGCTTTATAACAAAGGTTTTGAAGGCGGACGCAAAACATCTCCGCAAATTTTGTTATATCAACGTATGGCGTTTACGGTGGTTTTATTGCGTGAAGCTAATGTTTTTCGCCTCTTAAAACGACGTTAGGGCGTTTAGGGAGATTAAGAATGAAATATAGAGTTTTCTTCTGTGACTACTGTGAAGATAAAATTCTAGAATCAAAAGATGCTAGAAAATCTAGCTTAGAAGAAATACTACACAGCATGGATTGTGTATTACACATGCCAAGAAACTTTTTTGGAATCATTGACGAAGAAAATAATACGCTTCAGTTTATGGTTAATGAAGATAAAACGATCCTTCTGGATATACCAATAGAAAGTAAAGGCGGCTCTTATCTTGGCGTATATAGGCTAGAGGATTGCATGTTAATTGTAAAAGAGGCTGGAGAAATTCCGTATTTGATTGAGAGGTTCAGCCTGGAGTTTCAATCATGGGGGTGATGGCATCGTCAAGTCACAGCCCTATTGAGGCGCTACAAGCGACTGCCAAAACTGTCCCTCGTTTTGCGTACCGCAAAACCAGCGCCATTTTTGTCAGCGGCTGAGCGCGGCGTTATATGGCAAGATGGATTCAAGCGAGGCTTCAAGGATGGAAGTGATTTACTCACCAGCTCAAACCTTCAATTTTTTTCACGAGCTATATGACATAATTAGCGGGAGAGTCCTGATTATTCTTGCTTTCTATATATTCTTGAATTTTTTTTACGGTAGATATTTAGAAGGAAAGGTAAATAAGGGGCATTTTCAGTTGCCAACCATTTTTGTTTTTGCTGTTGCTATGTTCATTCCAATTCCTAATGAATTTCAAATCCGAAAATACGAATATGTAAACTATAAGGATTTGGACAATTATGAAAGCGTTATACATATTTCCGGACTGGTTCAAGGACATCACTATGTTGATGAAATATGGGAAGGTAATATATTTGAAAAAGATAAGCCCGGCCAACTTTGGCGTATTCATTATCTGAATATTGGTGATGAAGTTTTAATCTTCATAGATTTAAATTGGAAGGTGAATCAGAATTTTTACAAACCAAGGTGTTATCGAGGGAGTTTTGATAAGTTATTCGCTCCTTTGGTCGGATTAAATGTCATGCTTGGTTATTATAAAACTGAAGTTACAAGTCACTTACATGAAAAAGAAAATTGTCTAGTTGATATCCATAGAGTATGAATGTTGACAGTAGATACTACTGTGACAAGCATATAACAAGCGAATGAAAATGGGACGTTTACTCGTGGCGCATATTTTCATAGAAACGCTGTTATTCAGGTGCTTCAATCAGTTTGGAATAGTAAACGCCCGTTATTCGAACTCTGCGAGTGCAGTTTTTTTGTTCAGTTCAGCGATTGAATCATTAGATTTTTGGTGTGAAAGTAGGGCGTTTCACTTTTTCTTTGTTCCCTTTTGGTGTCCGTTTATCAGATTCGGCATTGAACTAATATTGCCCCAGATTCATGCGTTTCAGAAACTAATTGACGCTTCAACTTTTCTTTGGTTATTCCTCATTTTAGCCTGCATCTGTGTTTTCCTCTCAGTATTTTTAATCCCAATTGTGGCAATGATATTTTGTTTATCAGTTCCAAGCTGGCTGAAACCAAGTGTTACAAATGGCGCAAGATAAAGGGATTGTTTCGTTTCGCATTTATTGCCGTTAAAATGATATTTTTCTCGCTTAATTGAGTTAGCCTAATTAAACTCAGTTTACAGAAGATATCGGTAAATCAGTTTTTTAGCAAGTTTCTCAGAGCGAAAGCAAGGCTCGTATAACAAAGCAATTAGAGTATGATTGGTTTTTTAAGTCAGTCTTTCGCACGTGTTATTTCAGGGTTAGGCGCTAAAAATTTAATATCAAGGAATCAATAATGACCAGTTTAATGAATATAAGTGTTTTTACTGCTCTCATCTTGGCGTCAAGTCATCTTCGTGCTGATAGTTATGACTTCAAACCAGGCTTATGGGAAAATTCATCTACAATCGAAATAATAGAAATAGACGCACCTCCTGAAGCTGAAACAATGATGAGGAGTACGTTTGAAAGGGGAATGGAGACAGAAACAGTATGTTATAAAAGCTTAGATTATTTATTGGAACTTGATGCAGATCAAGAATTTGTATGTAAAAAAGAAATAAAACGTATTAGTGCCAACAAGATGGAATTAGAAGAGTCATGTACTGGAACAGATATGAAATCTAAAACGGTTGGTGAAGTGAATTTAAATGGGAAAACCTTAACCTCAACCTCAATATCTGAATTTGAAACGCCATTCCATGACGGACCAATTAAAATTAAATTGAAAGTGGTTTCGAGTGGGAAATATATTGGAGCTTGCAATTAATCGCCTAACA
>NZ_JAJUBC010000026.1 GCF_028683095.1 Enterovibrio gelatinilyticus
TTTTCGTCTTTTTAAGAAAAGATGAAGGCAAAAAGTTAAAAAAGCCCTGACCTTACGGTCAGGGCTTTTTTGCGTTTGCACGTATTAACAAAAACTTATGAAATCGTACGGCTTATATTCAGATTTACGCGATATACTGCATGTCTGATTAGTGAGGAGGTATGCATGAGATTGATTTTAGTCAGTGTGTTCATAGTCTTTAGTTTGGCGGGCTGCGCTAGCAAGCATGTAGCTTCACTTTCAGCTGAACAAAATTGGTCGGGTTTGGCAAATTACGATGTTGAAGCAGGCCGTAAAGCGAGATCGAGCGAAGATCTGACGTCTTTGGGGGCTATTGATGCAGATCAGCAAAGACTCTATCTCTCAGTATACGAAGCGTATGCTCATGAATACTGTAAACCAGAAAATGGTTATCACATGGGTATTATTGGTAAGCCGAGAAATAGTGTATGCATCGATGACTCACCTAAAGGCTGGCTTTATGAAGACAACTGGAAAGCTGGATTAGAAGCAGGTAGGTTCTTCTAATTTCCATATTTGAAGCAGAAAAAAGACCAGCTATGCTGGTCTTATTATATTCACCGTTTACCAGTGCGAGCTTAGTTATTCGCGTGAAGCTCGGCGTTTAGTTCTACCGCAGATTTGTTGGTTAGACACTCAATCTTACCGGTCACTGAGTTGCGACGGAACAGAAGGTCCGGTTTGCCCGCAAGGTCGCGTGCTTTCACGGTTTCAACTTCAGTGCCGCTTGAGTCAAGCATGGTCACTTTAGTTCCTGCAGTAACATACAAACCTGATTCAATAGTACAACGATCACCTAGTGGGAAACCTAGGCCTGCGTTTGCACCCAATAGGCTGTTTTCACCAATTGAGATAACTAGTTGACCACCGCCGCTGAGTGTACCCATGATGGATGCGCCGCCACCGATATCGCTGCCATTGCCGACCATAACACCTGCAGAAATGCGACCTTCAACCATGCTCACACCTTCGGTGCCAGCATTGAAGTTAATGAAACCTTCATGCATCACCGTTGTGCCTTCGCCCACGTGCGCACCCAAGCGAACGCGAGAGGTATCGGCGATACGAACGCCTGCAGGGACAATGTAATCCACCATTTTAGGGAACTTGTCGACGCAATCGACCGTTAAGCTCTCACCTGCCAAACGAGCTTCGATTTGACGATCAGCAAGCTCAGGCAAGTCGATAGGACCTTTGTTGGTCCAAGCAATGTTATGCAGCAAACCAAAAATTCCATCTAGCACAATGGTGTGCGGCTTAGCGAGACGTTGAGAGATCAGCTGAAGCTTCAGGAAGCCTTCTGATACGCTGCTTGGCTTCTCATCTGAAGCTAGGATCACCAAAACCAAAGGTTGGCTTGATGACGCCGCTTTGTTTGCGAATGCAGCTGAAGCTTGTTGGTCAGCGACAGTAAATGCGGCTGCGATTGCTTCACAGTCACTTGCTTGTACATCGAAAGCGCCATTACCTTCTTTGTAAGAGACGATGTTCGCCAGCGCGGCAACTAATGCGTCAGAAGGATTGAGGATTGGGGTTGGAAAAAACGATTCGATGATTTTGCCATCTTTATTTTTGGTCGCGGTGCCAAGCGCTAGAGCAAAACTTGCCATGATGAGAATATCTCCTTGTCTCTTTACTGATCGCTGCGAAGGAGCAGTGATCGGTCAATAATAATGATTGCTTGGGGACATATTAAAGTGAAGGGCGGCAAGATTGAAGGGCGAAGAATTAGAATCCGTCAGATAAATGCACTCAGGGTAGATTTCGCGACAAATAGATCGAAATAAGTATCACGACAAAATAAAAAACGCCCCGTTATTCGGAGCGTTTTTAACAACTATGCTGCTTCGGCGTCGTCTTCTTTTGATGCTTCTGCTTTCTTTTTCGCTGGCTTTGGTGCTGGTTTGCGTTTCGCACCGAGTGCGCAAAGTACATCTTCACGATTTTGCGCTAAGAACATAGAAAGCTCTTCGCGTTGCCCTTCATCGGCAACAACGTCGCTCTTACCTAACAGTTCGAACAGCTCATCAGCCATGTCGAGCATTTTGTCATACGCATCAGCTTCCGCCTTAGAGGTAAAAGTCATCTTCTCTTCTCCATTGCGCTCAACCACATATTTGACGATAACGGCCACGGTTAACCCCTCATTAATTGTCTACTGTCTGTTTATACAGTAGAGTAAATATACGTGTCTAGTGTAACCGTAATTAGTGTGATGACATTGGAAAAATTCTCAGATATCTATTATCGCGCTGCTACCAGAAAAGGCAGCAATAGTGCTCTTGAACAGCGTTTGTCTCATCCTAAACCATTGGATGAATTGTCAGAGATCCCTGATGATCGCTGGTTAGCGACCTTTAGCCAAAAGATTTTCCAATCAGGGATGAATTGGCAAGTGGTGAGAAATAAATGGCCTAATTTTGAAGAGGTTTTCTGGGGATTTGATATCGAAAAAATGTGTTTGATCCCGCCAGAAATGTGGCAAAAGAAGGCGACAGATCCTGCCATTATCCGACATCTTGGAAAAGTGATGACGATTCCCCATAACGCACAGATGATCCAAGATGCTTGTCGCAAGCACGGGAGTTTTTCGGCGTTTGTGGCCCAGTGGCCAAGCTCAGACATCATAGGCTTATGGGCTTACTTGAAAAAGCACGGAAGCCGTTTAGGCGGTAATACGGGGCCTTACTCGTTGAGGTTGATGGGTAAGGACACATTTATCCTCTCAGGTGATGTAGAGGCGTATTTGCGTGCACATCAGATCATTGATGGTGGACGTGATACACGTAAATCTCTTCTAGCTGCTCAAGAAGCATTTAATCGTTGGCAGCAAGAAAGTGGGCGTCCGCTTTGTCAGATCAGTCAGATCATTGCATACAGCATGGGTGATAATAGCCACTAGCTTTCGGTGTTTGTTGTTCTCTGCAATGAGTTCACTTTCTCACGTTCGATTAGTCTGATATCTGCCATTGCTCACTGAAAGAGATGAAGCGATTTAGCAATGGCGAAAGATGTTTGTCTTTGTGGCGAACCAACCAATATTGACGCCTTAAATCGAGTGGAACTTCGATCAACTTTAATCGGTTATTTGCAACTGCGTGCCTTGCAGCAAGCTTGGAAAGATATGCGAGCCCGAGTCCTGCTGCGGCGCAATTGATGATGGCTTCGGTGGTTCGAAGTTCAAAAGCGATCGTCCAGTTCTCAAGTCTAGGTGCCATGCGTGAAAGAAAGTGTTCCCGTGTTCCTGATCCAATTTCACGCAACACCCAAGGGTGACTTTCTAAGTCAAACAGAGAGTATGCTTTTCTTTCTGATAAAGGATGATCAATAGCACAAGCGATACACATCTCGTCTGATAGCCAAGGTGTCATCACTAGGTCGTCACTGCCAAGCAAATGTTTATTCTCTCCTTGACCTTCAATCAAACCGATATCGAGTTCAAATGCCGTCAGTTTATCGATGACCGCTTGGCTATTGGAAATAACAAGCTCTTGGTCAATATGATTACTTTGGTTCCGAAAATCTCGCAGAAGGAAGGGGACTAACTGATTACCTATCGTATCACTCGCGCCAATGCGTAAGTGACCACTTAACTCTCCCGTTGTATCCAAGACTTTTAGAATTTCGTCGCTACGGGTGAGCAGTTCATCTGCCAACGGCAGTAAGCGCCTGCCGTGATCATTAATCAATAGACGATTATTAATCCGTTCAAACAGGTTGTGTCCGATTTGCTTTTCAAGCTCGCTGATCGCCATGCTTACCGCGGGTTTAGACAGATATAGCAACGCAGAAGCCGCAGTAATGGTTTTTTCCTGCGCAACAGCAACGAATACTTGTAATTGACGTAGAGATACAGACATAAGGTTAAGTATATCTGAATGTAGGTTTCAATATATTCAGATATATTAAAATACAGTACCGTTCTATCATAAGTCATACACTTTTTTTCTAACGATGTGACAGAACGATGCGTAGACGTTTAAATCTTCTTCCTACTCCTATGGCTGGTTTAGCTCTGGCAATAGCAAGCCTTGGCTGGAGTTGGGAAAATGCGGGTCATTTTGATGGAATGGCACAAATTATTGGCGCCATTATTGGTGGCGTTATGCTGCTGCTTATTGCGTTCAAGTTTATGTCTAACCCTAAAAATCTTTGGGCTGATCTCCAACACCCTGTAGTGGGAAGCGTTGTTCCTACCTTTGCCATGGGCGTCATGATTGTTTCCAATGCCTTGGGGAAATGGTCTCCTGTAGCCGGAGATTCGCTCTGGTTGTTAGCGGTTGCCACTCATGTGATTTTTTTGTCTTCATTTGTCTATCACCGTGCTAAGAAATTCTCCTTGAGCCATATGGTTCCAAGCTGGTTTGTACCTCCTGTGGGTCTTGTTGTTGCCGATGTGGCGTTTTCCGGTAACCCCGCATTGCGACCAATCGCCGATGCCATTTTGTTGTTTGGATTATGTTCCTACGCGCTATTACTACCGTTAATGATTTATCGCCTCATTTTTTGTGGTGAAGTCCCTGATGGGGCGAAGCCGACGATCGCGATCATGGCAGCACCTGCCAGCCTTTCATTGGCGGGCTACTTAACGGTTAGCCAATCTCCCTCTCCGTTGATTGTTGCTGTCTTGCTGGGTATTGCGCTGTTGATGACCGCAGTGATTTATCTCTCGTTTGTTTCGTTGATGCGATTACCATTCTCTCCGGGTTTTGCAGCATTTACCTTCCCTATGGTGATTGGTGCGACTGCGCTTTACAAGACGGCGACGTGGATGGACTCTATCGGTGTTGCTTCGCAATACGTCAATCAGATTTCAGTGATTGCGTTGGTTGAATTGGTTGTGGCTACGATTGTTGTTTTCTATGTATCACTGCACTATCGACGATTTATTTCGCTGCAATGGAAGCAACCGGTCGCCGCATAACCTTAAAGCCTGCATCTCGCAGGCTTTTTTCTTACTCTGCGCCCATGTGCCATGCCCTAAAATTGCACTCTTGAGAGCATTCCGCCACAATCTGTTCAATCATGTTCTCAAGAGTCTTGCCTCGTGTTCACTGTCTATCACTCTAACCAAGTAGACTTACTGAAAAGTCTGCTGGTCGCTATCGTTCAGCAGAAGCCGCTCGAAAATCCGTTCCAAAAAGAAATCATTTTGGTGCAAAGCCCTGGCATGGCCCAATGGCTAAAGCTAGAGATGGCTAAAGAGCAAGGTATTGTTGCTAACATCGAATTTCCGCTGCCTGCTACGTTTATTTGGCAGATGTTTACGCATCTATTGGAAGGGGTTCCTCAACGTAGCTTTTTCAATAAAGAAGCAATGACATGGAAGCTCATGAAAGTGTTGCCGTCCATGCTCGATACGCCTGATTTCGATGAACTTAAGCGTTATCTTGAGGATGATACCGACGAACAGAAGCTATACCAACTTGCGGGGAAAATTGCGGATATCTATGACCAATATTTGGTGTATCGCCCTGAGTGGATAAAAGCGTGGGAGAATGAACAACCCGTGCCTGAGCTTGCCGATGAGAAAAGTTGGCAGCCTCAACTTTGGCAGGCGCTTTACGATTACACACTACAGCAGGGCCAGTCACCGTTCCACCGTGCAAATCTGTATGAAGAGTTCATCGATACATTGTCATCCCATGTGACTAAACCTGATGGATTGGCCGGTATTGAACGCGTTTTTGTGTTTGGAATTTCGGCGTTGCCGCCGCGCTACTTGGATGCACTGAAAGCCCTGGGGCAGCACATCGATGTGCATTACATGTTTACCAACCCCTGTCGTTATTACTGGGGAGACATTCGAGACAAGCGCTACTTAGCTAAACGTGATGCGGCAATGGAGAGTCGAGTTAGCCGGATCAATACAGGTGATGAGCCTGCGCAGTTTTCTTTGGCGTTTGGCGGTGGAGATGCTGCAGCGGAAGTGGGCAACAGTTTGTTGGCATCAATGGGCAAACTAGGACGAGACAATCTGCTGTTGATTTCTGAGCTTCAATGCCAAGAGGTCGATCAGGGCTTTGTTGATATTCAACGTGAAAGCTTGCTTCAGAATATTCAGGCAGACATTCTGGATTTGATAGAGCAGGGTGATATTCAAGAAACCTCGACCAGTGAGAGTAAGCAGTCAATTTCGCCGGATGACCGTTCGCTCACCATTGAAGTCTGTCATAGCCCGATGCGAGAAGTCGAAGTCCTTCACGATCGACTGCTTGATATGTTGGAGTCTGAACCCTCGCTAACCCCTCGTGATATCGTGGTGATGGTGGCCGATATCAATGCTTATAGCCCAGCGATTCAAGCAGTGTTTGGTAATGCGCCGGGTGAGCGCTACATTCCTTTCTCTATCTCTGACCGCAGTGCCGATCAGGAAAGCCCAATTCTTACCACATTTTTGCGATTGCTGAGTTTGCCTGATAGTCGGTGCAGCGCTGCAGACTTGTTGGAAATCCTTGAAGTACCTTCTGTCCTACGCCGTTTTGGTTTTGATAACCGTCAATTTGAAAAAGTGAAGTTTTGGGTAGAAGAAGCGGGCATTCGCTGGGGGCTTGATGACGATACTGCCACTCATTTTTCGCTTCCCCACCAGCATCAAAATACGTGGCAATTTGGTTTGAATCGGATGCTGCTTGGCTATGCCATG
This sequence comes from Enterovibrio gelatinilyticus, assembly GCF_028683095.1. Taxonomy (GTDB): domain Bacteria; phylum Pseudomonadota; class Gammaproteobacteria; order Enterobacterales; family Vibrionaceae; genus Enterovibrio; species Enterovibrio gelatinilyticus. Next base: position 6,668 of record NZ_JAJUBC010000026.1, read on the forward strand.
CCAAGTGATCGCGGCTTGTACAATGATGTGCTTGCCTATGATGAGGTACAGGGATTAGAAGCCGATGTCGCGGGTAAGTTGGGCGAATTCTTCCGTGTTCTTAATGGTGCACAAGCCGCGCTGAGTCAGGCTCAAATTGGGCAAGACTGGGTCGCTACATTGACCGCATTGTTTGATGATATGTTTGCACTGGACACCGACGAAGAGCTTGCAGGAAAGCTGATACGTGATCAGCTCGATAATTGGCTAACTCAACTCGATGATGCGAGTTTTTTTCAACCGCTTTCTTTGGCCATTGTTCGTGATTATTTGAAAGAAAAATTGGGCGGAGAGCGTGTTAGTCAGCGTTTTCTTGCCGGTCAGGTGAACTTCTGTACCTTGATGCCAATGCGTTCTATCCCATTTAATGTGGTTTGCCTTCTAGGCATGAATGATGGCGATTACCCAAGGACGATTGCGCCTGTCGGGTTTGATTTAATGGCGGGGCGAACGCGACCTGGCGACCGATCTCGACGTGATGATGACCGCTACCTGTTCCTTGAAGCACTTCAGTCGGCGCAGCAGCGTTTATACATCAGCTATGTTGGACGTTCAGTGCAAGATAACTCCGTAAAAGTACCGTCGGTGTTGATCACTGAACTACTTGATTACTGTCGACAGGGTTATTGTTTACAGAGTGACAATGCGTTGCCTGAACATGCGTCGGGCGAAAACCTCATTGAGCATTTGGTTCATCACAACCCTTTGGTTCCGTTCAGTCGCCTCGCGTTTGAAGGGGACAGACAAAGCTATGCGTCAGAGTGGCTCCCCGCTGCAAAAGGTGAAGGTGAGCTTGCTGCCCCTTTCTTGGGGACCGAAGATTTGGTTGCTGAAAGTGGAGATGATGCCCGCATTGTTGAATTAGCTGAACTCCAGCGTTTTTGGCGTTTGCCCGTGCAGTACTTCTTCAATCGTCGATTGAAAGTCTTTTTCGAAGCGCCTGACGGTGCAATGGAAGATGCCGAGCCGTTTTCATTGGATAACCTCGAGCGTTATAAATTGCGCGATGCTCTGCTGTCTCACATCATTGAATACGGCAACAGTGAGCAATCACTAACAGACTTCTATCAACATCAAAAAGCCAGCGGGACGCTTCCATTGAGTCACTTTGGTGAGCTGACGTTAGAAAGTGAACAAGCCAGCATCCTTGGGTTATACGACAGATTAAAACCGCATTTTTCAGAACGTCGTCAACCACTCGAAATAAACCTGTCGATTCCAACTTCTCGCGGTACGGTATTATTACAAGGTTGGCTTGATGAACGTTATCGCGCTGGACGAGTGCTGTTTCGAAGCGGGAAAATCCGTGCGCGAGACAGACTGGCTGCGTGGATCGATCATCTTTGCCAATGTGCTGCGGGTGATAAAAGCGAAACGCATTTTATAGGGGTTGATGAAGACGTCGTATTAACGTCCATTGATGCCAATGAAGCTTTGAGCTATTTGAGCTTTTACCTTGAACAGTATTACTTAGGCACTGAGCGGCCTCTTCCTTATTTGCCGAATACCGCACTTGCAGGACTATTGGCGAGTATGGATAAAGCTGGCAATTGGTCTGATGATGATGTGACGTGGGAAAAAGCCAAAATCAAAATGCGTGCAGCGTTTGATAGTGGTTACATGACAACAGGTGAAGGCGAGAATACGTACGTGATGCGAGTGTGGCCACAAGCGGATGAGCAGTTGCTGAGCGATGTTCTCTCATGGGGGCAACAAGTACTCCTTCCCGCTATAAGAGCCGAAAAAAAAGAAGACTGATAATTTCTCATCAGTCTTCTCTTTTGCCTTGTGCGGTTAACTGCGCAAGGCTTTTTAAGCAGTAATATTGAACTTAGATAGTTGGCTGCGGCCTGTATCACTTAGTGATTTTACTTTGTCGCTGAGTGCGAGGGTTTCTTCACTGGCATCGCGGTTGTTGTGTGAAATGTCGCTAACGTTCACAACGCTACGAGCGACTTCCGAAGATGCACTTGCTTGTTGAGATGTTGATGTCGCGACGGCCGTGTTTAGCTGCTCCAAATCATTAATCAAGTCTGCCAATGAGGTCAGTTGTGTTTTTGCTTGGCGAGCGTGATCAAGGCTTTGGGCCGTTTTGTCTGTGCCGCTACTCATGATTTTCGCAGCTATCTGAGCGCGCTCTTGTAGCTTCTCAATGATGGCATTGATTTGAGTGGTGGACTCTTTGGTTGAGTGTGCGAGCTTTCTGACTTCATCCGCCACTACAGCAAATCCACGACCTGCACTGCCCGCGCGGGCAGCTTCAATGGCGGCATTCAATGCCAGTAAATTGGTTTGCTCTGAAATGTCATTGATCACAGTAACAACATCACTGATTTGGTCGCTAGATGCAGCAAGTTCGCGAATGTTTCGCTCTGCATCAATCACATCGCGGTTAACTTCTTCAAACTTGTTAAGAGAGACAGACAGTGCATTCTCGGCTTCGCCTACCAGAACGCGTGAGTGACGCGTGCTATTTTGCGCCGTCAGCGTGCTGGCCTCGACTTCTTTGATAGCCGATGACATCTCTTCCATCGCACTTGCTACCAAGTCTAATTCTTGGCTTTGAGTACGAATGCCGTCCGTTGAACGGTTAGCCAAATTTGCCATGGTATTGCTGTCGCTATCGAGCTGGTGGAGTGTGGTGTCCACGTTAGCCAATAAGGTCTGCAGTTGCTGGCAAGCATCGTTGAGGTTACGTGCCATTTCGCCGAGTTCGTCTTCGCTGTTGACGTCGGCTCTCGCGGTGAGATCACCTTCCGCTACGGCGCTTAAGGCTCGCTGGATTTCACGAATGGATGTCACCAGCATGCGTGATAGCGCAGTCGCCAATATGATGAGTATCAAAGTGAACGAAGCCGCCACCAGTGCCGATTTTCCTGCTTCTTGCCAAACCAAAGCTTCAAGATCGTCGATATAAATGCCAGTACCGATCAGAAGCCCCCAAGGTGCGTGGCGTTTTATGGCACTGACTTTTTCAATCGCTGTATTGCCGCCTGGTTTTGCAAACCAGTAACTACTAAATCCGCCATCTGACGGCTGTGCAGCCTGTCGCATGTTACGAAGTACTGCGCTGCCGTTACTGTCGCGGAATGTGTTGAAATCGCGCCCAATCCAGCTTTTTGAACCAGCAAGCATTGAGCCTTTTTCGTCGACGACAAAGTAGTAGCCATCGGATCCAAAACGTAAGGGCTGCAATGCTGCCATCGCACTTTTTAGCCCTTCTTTCGACGCATCTTCTTGATAGTGCTTGTCGACGATTTGCCAAGCAATATCAATGGTCTGCATCAAGTTTCCTTTTCTCTCTTGGAGAAGGTCATGGTGCAAATTTCGCACTTGAAAAGCGGTAAGTAGAATAATGCTAATCACTGAAATTCCGACAATAAGCAGCAACTTATTTCTAAATGTAAGGTTTGTAACAAACTTCATACTAAAAAAGGCTCAATTTATGTGTGTGATATAACAAATATGAAACATTAAGGGTGGCCTAATTTGAGTGGTGTATCAATAGATGCGCTTGGGATGAGAGTGGTTATATTGTGAGTTGTATCGCATACATTTTTTTCTGCGCGTAGTATGCCTAAATTTTAAAACCTTGATGTCAGTAAAGTCTGCATTGTCATTTCACTTACAATCACGCTCATACTTGATAAAATCTGATTATTCCTCTCACTTGAGTCGACATTTCATGCCAACCCAACCTCTTCATCCCATGTCATTTCCGCTTTTTGGTCATCGATTAATCGAAGCCTCTGCGGGTACAGGGAAAACGTTCACCATTGCTGGCTTATACCTTCGTTTGTTGCTAGGGCATGGCACGGATACGTCGGCACATGAAACCCCCTTAACTGTTGATAAAATTCTGGTGGTTACCTTTACGGAAGCGGCTACGCAAGAGTTGCGCGACCGTATCCGAGCACGTATCCATGATGCACGCCTTGCATTTAGCCGTGGTGAGAGTCATGACCCAGTGATAGCGCCATTACTTGAAGAGGTTCCGGATCATAAACATGCTGAGCAATTACTGTTGCAGGCAGAGCGTCAAATGGATGAAGCCGCGATATATACCATTCATGGTTTTTGTCAGCGTATGTTGACGCAGAATGCGTTTGAGTCCGGCAGTTTGTTTAGCAATGAATTTATTACCGATGAATCAACGCTGCGAGAGCGCGCTGTTTCAGATTTCTGGCGACGTCAGTTCTATCCGTTACCTAAGTCATTAGCAGGTGTTGTGCGCAGTTATTGGGGAGCACCGCTCGCGTTGTTACACGATATTAGCGTGTACTTGTCTGGGCCTCTGGTCAGTATTCAAGCCCCAGATATGCCTGACGATCTCGCTGAATTGCACAAAGACAATCTTGCCCGTATCGAGAACGTTAAAGCGCAATGGCGAGAAGCCAGCGCAGATCTGGAAGCGCTAATTTCAGGCTCAGGCGTGGACAAACGCAGCTATAGCAAGCGCTCCTTACCGAATTGGCTCGGTGAAGTTGGCGCATGGGCTCAGGTGAAAACGCAGGACTATGATCTTCCGGACAATTTGTCTCGCTTCTCTGCATCCATGCTGAGTGAAAAAACCAAAAAAGGGACAGTACCGACCCACACGGTGTTTGAGGCGATTGATGTATTGCTTGCGTCTCCTCCAACACTGAAAGATGCCTTAACGGCGCATGCGATTCGTGAAGTGCGTTTATTGCTGGCGAAAGAGAAAAGACGTTTTGGTTGGCTATCGTTTGACGACTTGTTATCACAATTGTCAGAGGCGTTAGTTCAAGACAGCGAAGGGGTCTTGGCGGAACGGATTCGTACTTTGTTTCCTGTTGCTATGATTGATGAATTTCAAGATACCGACCCTCAGCAATATCAAATTTTCAGTGATATTTATGCTGATGCGCCTCAATGTGGCCTGTTTATGATCGGCGACCCAAAGCAGGCAATTTACGCGTTTCGCGGTGCAGATATATTTACCTACATTCATGCGCGTCGACAAATCGCTGATCACTACAATCTGGGCACTAACTGGCGTTCAACTGCCAACATGGTCGCAGCTGTGAATCGTGTTTTTGCTCATGCGAATGCCCCATTCATTTATGACAATGACATTCCGTTTATCGCGGTTGACCATGCTCCGGGTGCGGACCAGAAACATTGGCACTTGGATGATTCGCCACAAGCAGCGCTGACGTTTTGGTTACCAGAAGCGCGTGACTTAGTGAGTAAGAATGATTACGAAGCCACGATGGCTTTGGCCACGGCAACCAGCATTCGCGAAATTCTGAGTGCGGGTGATGAAGATCGTGCGCATTTTTGCAAAGGTGAAAACAGAAAAGCGGTTCAGGCCAGTGACATCGCCGTGTTGGTGAGAACGGGTAGTGAAGCGGCGAAAGTCAAACAAGCCTTGGCAAGACAAGGTATTGCGTCGGTCTATTTGTCCAATCGCAGTAGCGTGTTTTCAAGCGCCCTAGCTGCCGATTTACAACGGCTATTGGCGGCGGTGCTGTCGCCTGATAATGAACGAGCACTTCGAGCAGCGCTGGCGAGTGGATTGTTTGCGCTGACAGCGACAGAACTTGATTCACTTAACCATGATGAAAAAGCATGGGAGAGAGCGGTGATTGAGTTTTCTACCTATCAGTCAGTGTGGTTTTCTCGTGGCATATTGCCCATGTTACGTCAGATGATGCAGCGACGCGGCATTGCAGAGCGATTGTTACTGGAAGAAGAGGGTGAGCGCTCACTGACTGATTTGCTTCACCTTGGTGAATTGTTACAACAGGCCAGTCAAACCCTTGATAGTCATCACGCAGTGATCCGCTGGCTTGCTGATCACATCGACACGCCAAACGGCAACAGTGAAGAGCAGCAAGTGCGCTTGGAATCTGAACGTGACTTGGTGCAGATAGTCACCATTCACAAATCAAAAGGTTTGGAATACGATTTGGTGTATCTGCCTTTTGCGTGCAACTTTAGACCGTCAGATCGACCATTCTTCCACGATGATGAGAATACGCCCACTTTGGCGCTGTCGAATCCTGAACCTGCCATTGAGTTGGCCGACAAAGAGCGTCTAGCTGAAGATCTGCGTTTAATTTACGTGGCATTGACTCGAGCCGTTTACTGTTGCTTCATTGGATTAGCGCCGCTAAAAGATGGCCGTAAATCCACGGGTGATACAGGGCTGCATAAGTCGGCATTGGGTTACTTGATTCAACAAGGCGAAGCGGGAGATGCAGATACGCTGCATTCCTCTGTGGCGGCGCTGGTTGAAGAACTGCCACAGTTTTCGGTGGTAGAACCGCCTGCGGACACAGGCAAGCTTGCCGTGCTCGAGCACAAAGATGACATCATTGCAGCCAAGCATTTCAAAGGTACCATTCGAAGAGATTGGCGTTTGACCAGTTACTCAGGGCTGGTGAAACAGGGCCACAGTTCGGCATTGCCTGACTTGCCCGCTTTTGACATTGATGCCGCAGATGAGCGTCATGAAGATGAAGAGCCGATCGACCAATATGGTTCTATTTTCCAATTTCCCCGGGGTGCGCGTCCCGGTACGTTTTTGCACACATTGTTTGAAAATGTCGATTTTGGCGAGGACATGTACAGCGACGAGGTAGCAGACATGATCCGCCATGCGCTAGCACTCGAAAACTATGACGAGGCATGGGTTCCCGTATTGCAGCGTCTACTCACAGACGTGGTGGCACAGTCGCTAGGAGAACAAGAGTTAACCCTGTCTCTGATTGATGCGCCAGCTCGCTTAACCGAGATGGAGTTCGTCATGCCCGTTGAGCGATTGCAGTGTGGTCGAGTCAATCGTTTGATACAAACTCATGATCCTTTATCGGCTCAAGCCTCTGACTTAGGGTTTGATACCGCAAGCGGCATGCTTAAAGGCTTTATTGACCTCGTGTTTTGTTGGCAAGGGCGATACTACGTGCTCGATTGGAAATCCAATTACTTGGGGGATTCGCCAGCGGATTACACCGAAGCAGCGTTGAATCAAGCCATGATCGATCATCGATACGATTTTCAGTACCAGATATATTCGCTGGCTCTGCATCGATTTCTTCGTCAACGGATTGCTAATTACGATTTTGAACGCCACTTTGGCGGTGTGTACTACTTGTTTGTGCGAGGTATTGAAGCCGATACGCGCCATGGCATTTTCTTTACCAAACCTTCTTACTCACTGATCGACGGGTTAGATGTGCTGTTTACCAACGGAGATAGCTCAAATGGCGATGAGTGAAATGCTACAAGCCTTGTATAAGCGAGGCATTATTCGAGCGATAGATCGCCAGTTCGCGTGCTTTATTGCAGATCAGCTAGCAGATCACGATGCCTCGATTTCAGGCTGGGCGGCATTGGTGAGCTTTGAATTAGGCAAAGGCAATGTGTGTGTGGATCTCGCGACCATAGACCCTACAAGATTGTTCGATTTGCCTGCGGCAGAATCTGCGCGAGTCGCAGCCTTGCTTCAACCTGAACAAGCACTATCCGCAATGACGCAGAGCCCTGTCGTGGGAACTGGGGCGAAAGCGACACCACTGGTTCTGAATGGCTCTAGGCTTTATTTGCATCGCTATTGGGCTGCTGAACAACGCGTTGTTGCTGAAATTAGCAAGCGCGTTGATGCGCTTGTGCTCCCTGATCAAACTCGCCAATTGTTGGACACGTTATTTACCCCTGACATTAGCTTCTTGAAAGCTCAGTTTCCATTATGGCCTCAGGAAGAACGTGCGCAAAAGTTGGTGGATTTCTTCGATATTATAGATGCTAATCTCGTTGATATTGATGCCATTAGCGCCTTGGTTGCATCGGGCGCAAACCACAATGCCATTTTGTCTCTTGTTCCTGATCATGCTCGTTTGAATTGGCAGAAAGTCGCGGCAGCCGTTGCTTTGAGCTACGGATTTACCGTGATATCAGGTGGCCCAGGTACAGGGAAAACCACCACGGTAGCCAAATTGCTGGCGGCACTGGTCAGCAGTAGTGATAAAGCGACGGGGTTGGACATTAAGCTGGTGGCACCCACCGGAAAAGCGGCAAACCGTCTCACTGAGTCCATTGGTCAGGCTGTGGCGGCTCTGCCTGTCGAGGCGAGTATTCGCGAGAAAATTCCAGCACAAGCCTCAACGATTCACCGTTTGCTTGGTGCCATTCCTCATCGCGTCGAATTTCGACATCATGAAGGAAATCGCCTTCACCTTGATGTGCTGGTGGTCGATGAAGCGTCGATGGTCGATTTGCCTTTAATGGCGCGATTGTTGTCAGCGTTACCCAATCATGCTCGGGTTATTTTGCTGGGCGATCGCGATCAGTTGGCCTCTGTTGAGGCAGGTGCCGTATTGGGTGATATTTGTGATGGCGCAGAGATTGGGTATAGCCCTGAGCGTGCGGCACAGTTGTCTTCACTCACCGGATTTGCATTGCAGGGGCACGAGAACGTACCGGCGGTATCTGACGGTGTGTGTTTGCTGAAAAAGAGCTATCGATTCCACGCGCGATCCGGTGTTGGTCAGTTGGCTTACGCCATTAATGCGGGTAACCCTCATCAAGTGGAAAACGTACTGAAACAAGGTTTTTCAGATATTGCGTTGCACGACTTAGATGGCGACGTTTATGGTCATGCTATCGCGCAGGCTGTCGAAGGTTACAGTGATTATCTCAATGCGTTACTAGCCGGAGAAGAACACAGACAGATACTGCGCCACTTCTCTAATGTGAGGTTGCTGTGCGCGCTGTCAGATGGGCCGTTTGGCGTAAAAGGGCTGAATACTGCCATTGAAAAGGCACTGTCAGCCAAGCGCTTAATTTCGCCGGGTGAGGAAGCGTTCTATTCCGGAAGGCCTGTTATGGTGACGCAAAACGATCACGGACTTGGGCTATACAATGGTGATATCGGCATTGTGGTGAAACACGAAGATGGATTGCGTGTGGTATTTGAAATGTCCGACGGGACGGTGAAGGCGTTCTTGCCCAGCCGCTTGCCTGAGCATCAAACCGCTTACGCGATGACGATTCACAAATCACAGGGGTCTGAATTCAATCACACGCTTTTGGTTTTGCCGCCGACACCGACGCCAGTGATGACGAGAGAGTTAGTGTATACCGGTGTTACGCGCGCTAAATCTCGGTTAGACGTTTATACCACCCGCGCCAGTTTGACGCGGGCAATACGACGTAAAACGCAGAGGTTTAGTGGGCTGGCAGACGCATTACGTGATCGTTAAGGTCAAGCGTGAGCACCTTTGAGCGGCGTTGCAGGTTATAGAGTTGCTGCTTCGCATCAGGTAACGCGCTAACGTCGGCTTCCTCAAAACCGTGCTCACGGAACCAGTGGATACTGCGTGTCGTGAGCACAAAAATGGTTTCTAATCCGTCCTGCAATGCTTGGTGTTTTATGTATTGCAGCAAACGCGTTCCTCGCTCGCTATCGCGATATTCGGGATGAACAGCCACACAGGCCATTTCCGCACTCTGGGACTCTGGGTAGGCGTAAATGGCTGCGCAACCTATGATTCGGTCATCTCGCTCAATGACAGTAAAGCGGGGAATTTCTTGTTCAAGCTGTTCACGAGAACGGCGCACCAATATACCTTGTTCTTCCAGCGGGCGGATGAGATCTAATATCCCTCCAATGTCATCGATGGTGGCTTGGCGAATGCGCTCTGCGCTTTCAGTAACAATTTGGGTCCCTATCCCTTCAATCGAGAACAGTTCTTGGATCAACGAACCGTCCACTTTGTAACTCAGTAAGTGACTTCTTGGCACGCCTGAACGGCATGCAGCTGTCGCGCCGCGTAAGAATCGAACCGTGCCTGATTGTGTATCTCCTGCTAATTCACGTTGTTGCAGTATTTCTTCCACTTGATGGGGAAATAGCTCAGACAAGACATTGCCATTAGGACCTATCACACCTTGCAACGAACAGAAACCAATCAGTTTGTCCGCATTGAGCCGAATGGCGAGTTGAGTGGCAATTTCTTCAGAGGTGAGGTTAAAGCATTCGCCAGTGACAGAGCTGGCAACGGGCCCTAATAATACGATGGCACGTTGATCGAGTTGGCGATGGATCCCTTCGATGTCGATCCTGCGGATCCGACCGCTGTGGCAAAAATCGATACCGTCATCAATCCCCAGGGGCTGAGCGATGACAAAGTTTCCACTCACGACGTTGATTTGTGCTCCTGCCATGGGCGTGTTGTTTAAGCTCATGGAAAGGCGGGCAGTGATATCGAGTTGTAATTGTCCTGCCGCCTGTTTTACGACCTCAAGCGATGCAGAATCTGTGACTCGTACACTATTATGATACGGCGTTTCTAGCCCTTGTTTTTCTAATTGTTGGCTAATTTGAGGGCGCGCACCATATACCAAAACAAGGCGGAGACCAAGGCTGTTGAGAAGTGCAATATCATTGACGATGTTGCCAAAGTTGCTGTCCGCGATCGCTTCACCACCCAACATGATGACAATGGTTTTATTTTGGTGTGCGTTCACATAAGGCGCTGACTGCCTAAATCCATTTACAAGTGCTGTACTACGAAGTTTCAACACCTTACTCCATTATTATGATTTTATATGCTTCAATTGTGACTAACTATTCTTGTCTTGGCAAGTGGAGTGATACGCCTTCAAACTATTGATGTCTACCTTTATCAGCAGTTACAGAGTTTTTATAATATGATAGTTAATAATTAGGTGTTTTTTCTCATTGGTGAGATGGTATTTGTGGGCATTGTTGGACAGGCTGTCGCGCTCTTTGTTTTGTTGATCGCCGGAACCTTAGGTTTTTTGGTCGCTAATGATATTCCCATTTTTGAGGATGCAGATCCCACTGTCATTTACGGTGAATGGATAGAGCAGGGCGTTGCGCCGTATGCCGCCGATCGTTTTGAGGTGCGTCGAGACGGTATTTATATCAAAGGGGCACGCACGACAAGCCATTATGAATTTACAGGCAAAAAGTTAATTTATACCGTTGGCAATAACACTTACCTCTATGTTGTTGAAGACGCAGAGACCATTCAACGGGAGAAGCCTTATCACTACAGTACGCCTTTTACCAAGGTGCGTTAACTTTTATGAGTTAAGCTCGGTTGAAGCATTCGTTTCAACGCATTAACGCCAGAACTTAGAAATTGCTTGGGAGTACGCGGAGTAACTCTGTCACTGACGACTGCCCCAATGCCACTTGTCGAATACGATCCGCAACATCATCATTTCCCCCAAGGCAACGACGAATACTGGTATTGATCATTTCAGTACTGCTTCCATCACTGGCAAGCGTTCGAATCCACTGATACTCAATCGAATCTATATCTAATAGTGTTTTGCGACCAATCTTTAGTTCCACTTCGAACTCCTTTTTGAAATGAATGTTTAGTTTTTAAGACACTTTCATTACGAATGATTAGAACCAATTTTGATGACATTAATGTGACAGAATGTTTCAAAGTGAATGGCGTTCGAGCTCGATCGCATTCTGAGCGCGACCAAAAGTAAGGGTTTACTGGGTTTTATTTGCAGAATATACCGGCTTCTGTCACCCTCTTTTTATTGTTTTATCTATCAGGATTAACCGTGAATCGCGCACTTTGTGTTGTTGGCATTTCTATACTTTTGGCGGCATGTGCTCGCCCTACCGATCGTGGGCAGCAGTATGTTGATGGACGTTTTAACGATGTACTCAATCCGACTGAGTTGGTCACATCAGACAAGTCAAAAGATTACACCTTGTTTCCTGCTCAATTAGAAAAAGTAGAAACCTTGTCTCCATCTTTATCGACTCCGAATCAGCCGTTATATGACAGCGTGAAGGCATGGCTGAAAGAAAGTGGCGAGCCAACGGCATTGACCGACTATGGTATTCGCTTGGAGCAAATGGGAGGGGGCGATGGTTTTGGTAATGTGCTGTTTACCGGGTATTTCTCCCCTGTGATAGAGATGCGCCATGAACCTGATGCTGTTTTTAAGTATCCGGTTTATGCCATGCCGGTGTGTGGTGACCGCTGCCCAACACGCGAGGAAGTCTATAATGGAGCGCTTGAAGGGCTTGGGCTTGAGTTAGGCTATAGCGCGTCACTTATCGATAATTTTATTATGGAAGTTCAAGGCAGTGGTTTTATCCACTTTGGTGATGACGACCAGCTTGAGTATTTTGCCTACGGTGGGAAAAATGGTCACCCGTACGTGAGTATCGGTAAAGTGCTGATTGAACGAGATCAAGTCCCTAGAGAAAAGATGTCGTTGAAAGCAATCAAAGATTGGGTTGCGGCTCAGCAAGACGAAGCGACAGTCATTGAACTGCTGAATCAAAATCCATCTTATGTTTTCTTTGCGCCGAAAGCAGCGGCACCTGTCTCAGGAACTGCTGGCATTCCATTGTTGTCGGGCGCATCGGTTGCTGCTGATCGTGAGTACCTACCAATGGGTAGTGTGCTTCTCGCTGAAATCCCACAGCTTAATGAGGAAGGCAATTGGAATGGGCAACATGTGCTCAAACTGTTGATGGCGCTTGATACCGGCGGTGCGGTGAAGAAAAACCACCTTGACCTGTACCACGGTATGGGTGAAGAAGCAGGCATTAAAGCCGGGCATCATAAGCATTTTGGGCGAGTTTGGAAGCTCACAAAGCCCGTTGAAGAAGGCGCATCTGATGTGGGTACTAAATAGCTTTGAAGCCTATTCACATCGGTGAGTTACTTTTCGACAGACAAGAAAAAGGCGGGTTTTTAAACCCGCCTTTTCGTTTTCAGAGCAATGCTATCAAATTATTTGATTAGGCCAGCTTCTTTGTAGTATTTCGCCGCACCTGGGTGAAGTGGTGCAGACAGGCCGTCAGAAACCATTTCTTCTTTTTTCAGGTTTGCGAAAGCTGGGTGAAGACGACGGAAGTCATCAAAGTTTTCAAACACAGCTTTAACCACGTTGTAGATCACTTCGTCTGGTACTTCTGATGAAGAAACAAACGTTGCACCCACACCGAAGGTGTTTACATCACCGTCGTTACCACGGTACATGCCACCTGGGATAGTTGCAGAGCGGTAGTAATCGTTATCAGAAACCAGTTTCTGAGACGCGGTGTTGTTCACTTCTACCACGACGCTATCACATGCTGTGGTTGCTTCTTGAATCGCACCACTTGGGTGACCAACGGTGTAGACCATGGCGTCGATTTTGTTATCACACAGAGCTTTAGACTGTTCTGCTGCTTTTAGCTCAGAGACTTGCTTAAAGTCATCCATTGTCCAACCCATTTCATCCATCAGCACTTCAATCGTACCGCGCTGGCCTGAACCTGGGTTACCAATGTTTACACGTTTACCTTTAAGATCATCAAAGGTTTTGATGCCAGCGTCTGCACGAGCAACAACAGTGAACGGTTCAGGGTGAACAGAGAAGACAGCACGCAGGTCTTTGTATGCGCCTTGGTCTTTAAATTTGCTTGAACCATTGTATGCATGGAACTGCCAGTCTGACTGGGCGATACCCATGTCTAGCTCGCCAGCGCGAATTGTGTTGATGTTGTAGATAGAGCCACCCGTTGATTCAACTGAACAGCGAATGCCGTGCTCTTTCTTTGATTTATTGACCAAACGACAAATTGCACCACCAGTTGGGTAGTACACACCAGTGACACCACCAGTACCGATAGTCACAAACTGATTAGCCTGTGCAGGCACGGCGGTTAAAGCAGCTGCAAAGCTCATTGCGGCCAGTGTTGGTTTTAACGCTTTCATGCTTTATTTTCCTTGTCTACGATGTGATTACTAACGCGGTGCGAGTCCGCTTGTTATAAAACTGTAATCCCTATGTGAGAATGAATTATCTGACAGTTGCTTTTTCGATCGCAAGAGATGTACTTCACGATTCAAAGCTACGAAAGATATTTTTTCTTAAGTCTTCCACAGAGTTGATATATAAACCCATATTTTGAGACAAAACAGAAATTTGCTGTACAAGTTCTGCATTGTTTTCCGCATGATGTCCTCTTAAATTTATTAGATTATTTTCGAATCCAACCCGAACATCCCCACCCAATGACATGGCTGCCGTTAAGCACTGATGTTCATGACGACCAAAAGCACATATAGCCCATGAAATCCCCATATCAGAGAGACGCTTAATGTCGAAGTCGAGTAAATCTCTTGGCGAAGACAACATGCCTTTTTTGTACTTTCCTAGTACCAATAGTAGGTGATGACCGACGTTTGGCAAAATGTTGTCATTAAGCATTTGAAAGTACAAAGATAAATCTGCCGCATCATACAAAATATATTGCACATAGATTTTGCGCTCTGCGAGTTCAAAAAAGAAGCGGCTGGCATCTTTTTCGAAGCTAGCATTAGGGCGAAGTTCTCGAAGTGCGAGCGACACTGCCTCGGGCTCGGTGCCTCTTACCAGTGCTATTTGTTCGTCTGGTTGATACAAACCCACGGCTTCGGTGGTTTGCTGAATGACCAAGCGCGAATCAAAACGTGCTCGAATTTCGGTGAGCCACTCTCGGTTTAGACCCACGTCTAGAGAGTGTTTTCCTTGTGCGTCTCGAACATGCACGTGCGCCATGGCGACGCCAGCATCAGCACATTGTGTTAAACACACGCCCATTTCATCAATCGAAAGAGGGAGCTGCCCATGTTCATCCTTGCCTCGTCTCGCGCCATTAGGCGCGACAATAATGGTTCTTCCTGAGTGCACAATTAGTCCTTAATTCAAATGCATCACGCAAATACGTGGTCCATGGTGATACTGAGTCGTCGCACGAGTTCATCAATTTCACTGTCGGTAATAATGAATGGTGGTGCCAAGAGTATGTGATGCCCATTTACGCCATCCAATGTTCCGCCCATGGGGTAACACATCAGCCCGTTGTCCATGGCTGTTTTCTTCATTTGCTGGTGGAGCGGACGGTCAGGCGAAAAAGGTTGTTTACTGGTTTTGTCTTGTACTAATTCAAGCCCAATAAACAAACCACGACCGCGAATGTCTCCAACAAATGGATGCGAGCCGAATGACTCGTTTAACTGTTTGACTAAGTATTGTCCTTTCTCTGTCACTTCTGCCATTGCGCCAGCTTCTAACGCGTCTAACGTCGCACAAGCGGCAGCGCACGCCAATGGATGCGCCATAAAGGTATGTCCATGCTGAAAGTACCCCGTTCCTTGTGAGATCGCTTCGTAGATTTTGTCGCGGATCATAACAGCACCAATGGGTTGATAACCCGCGGCTAACCCTTTGGCTAATGTCACCAGGTCGGGCACGATATCTTCCTGCTCATAAGCAAAGTAGGTGCCAGTTCGGCCACAACCGCACATCACCTCATCAAGAATGAGTAGTACACCGTATTTATCGCATATCTCTCGTATACGCTTAAAGTAGTCTTTTTCGGCAACCAGTGCGCCAGCAGTTGCACCGACAACAGGCTCGGCAACAAAGGCAATTACGGTTTCTGGCCCAACGGCGAGTAACCGCTCTTCCAATTCATTAGCAACACGCTGACCGTATTCAAAATCACTTTCTTCTGCTCGTTTATCACGATAGGCATAGCAAGGTGCAATAAGCTCACCATTCTGAAGCAAGGGCGCGAAGGGCTCTTTACGCCATATGTTTCCGCCAACGCCCAGTGCACCTAACGTATTGCCATGATAACTCTGTCGTCGAGCAATAAAACGCGTACGCGATGTTTCACCTTTTTCAATGAAGTATTGGCGAGCCATTTTCAGCGCAGCTTCAACCGCTTCGGAGCCACCACTGACAAGATAAACATGATTGAGATCGCCGGGCGCTTTATCGGCTAGCCGCTCGGCGAGCTCTTCTGCGACAGGGGAGGTGAAAAATCCCGTATGCGCATATGGAATGGCAATGAGTTGCTTTTGAATGGCGCTCAAGACGCCTTGGTGGCTATGCCCTAAGCATGACACTGCCGCACCGCCGCATCCATCGAGATATTGCTTTCCGTTGCTATCAATAAGAAATACGCCATCACCCCCTGATACTGATGGGAGTTTTGAGTGGCAATGGCGTTGCAGTATGTGTGTCATTGTTTATTCAATCCGCTGTGTAGGTGATGTGATGTGAATTTCTGCACTAAGTATTAGCGGGTTGGAAATTGAACAGCAAACGATATAAATTCAGAGGGTATTCCAAAAATTCATAATAGAAGCGAAAGGTGACAACGATGTCCATGCCGATCCCACCAATGAAAACGTTGCGTACCTTTACCGTTGTCGCGCAAACCTTGAGCTTTTCAATGGCTGGAAAGCGATTAAACCTGACACAAAGTGCTATCAGTAAACAGATCCTGCAATTGGAAGATATGATGGGGTGCGCGTTGTTTGAGCGAAGTGGTGGCAAGGTCGAGTTAACGGAGGCGGGGCGCCGATACTTGCCTTCAGTGGTTGAAGCGTTAGAAAACCTTCAGCACGCCACGTCAACCATTATGCAATCTTCTGAAACCAAAAGCCGCGTGGAAATTTCGGTTCCGCCCTCAGTAGCAAGTATGTGGTTGGTGCCTCGGTTGAATGCGTTTCGAGCTCAGCATCCCAATATCGAACTGGGTGTAAAGGCGAGCGTCACGGCAGATACACAGAACTATTATCAAAGTGATATTGCGATTCACTGCTTGCCACTTTCAATTCAAGAAGAAGAGGCAGAGTTACTGATTCGAGAAAGGCTGCGTTTGGTGGTTAACCAAAGCCAAGTGCCTTCTGAAATTTCGCATATCGACGAATTGCTCTCATTGCCGTCCATTAGTCACATCACTCGCCCTCAGATTTGGAATCAGTTTTGGCACCATTACTCCGTGGCTCCAAGCGGCCCGACGTATGGTACAGGGTTCGAACATTTCTATATGGCGATTGAAGCGGTTAGACACCAACAAGGGATGGCGTTAATTCCAGATTTTTTACTTCATGATTATTTAGATAACGACGTAGTCAGTAACCCATTAGCATTGCGTTTTGACAGCGCATACGGCTACTTTTTGTTTAGCCATGGTTTTAAGCGCAGATTAGGGCCCGTCAAACAAGTTATTGATTGGTTGAAGCGTGAAGTAATAAGACCAAGATGCCAGCCTTCTCAGCGCCTATAAACGTTGAGATAATGGACATTTTCGCGTCAAACGCGTATAAACCGCACTCCATGATGACCACTCAAAAGACTGAGCGATTTAGTATGACCACAACATCCCCAGCATCAGAAAACTATCAACAACGCTTTGGCGGCACACGTCGTTTATATGGCGCGACAGAGCTTGAGATATTAAGGCAAGCTCACGTCTGTGTGATTGGTATTGGTGGTGTGGGCTCTTGGGCGGTAGAAGCGCTGGCGCGTAGTGGTGTGGGTGCATTGACATTGATTGATATGGACGACATTTGCGTGACGAACGTGAATCGCCAAATTCACGCAATGTCAGGGACCATAGGCCAAAGCAAAATAGAAGTCATGGCAGATCGTGTTCGTGCAATTAACCCCGATTGTCAGATCAATTTAATTGATGATTTCATCTCGGAAGACAATATTCCCGAGTACATCACTAAAGATTTTGACTATGTGTTAGATGCGATTGACAGCATCAAACCCAAAACAGCGTTGATTGCATACTGTAAGCGCAACAAGATAAAAATCATCACCGTGGGTGGGGCTGGTGGTCAAATCGACCCAACACAAATTCAAGTTGCCGACCTAACGAAAACCATTCAAGACCCTTTGGCCGCGAAATTACGTAATAACCTGCGTCGTTTTCATAATTTCACCAAGACACAAGGTCGTAAGTTTGGCATTGATTGTGTGTTCTCTACCGAACAACTCAAATACCCTCAGCCTGATGGCAGTGTCTGCGAAACCAAAGCGACCGCAGAAGGGCCTAAACGAATGGATTGTGCGAGCGGCTTTGGCGCTGCCACCATGGTCACAGCTACGTTCGGGTTTGTCGCGGTATCACGCATTATTGCGAAGTTAACGGCGAAGGCTTCAGCCAAGTAATATTGTTCTGTGTAGCGAACTTTAAGCTACGCAAACCACATAGAAAAAAAGGCCACTACGTGGCCTTTTTTGATCTGAATGGCAATGCAGAATTATGCTTCAGCTTTAGAAGGGGTTTCTGATGTTTCTTCAGCGTCACGCTTAACAGCAATAGGTAGCACTTGTTTAACGTAGTCGCCAGGCGCTATCGTCAAAACAGGGAAGTTGTCAGATCCAGCTTTGTAAGGCTCAACTTTCTCTTTCGGACTGTATGCTTCCAGCCACTTATCCCAATGCGTCCACCAAGAACCTGTATTGTGCTCGGCTGAGTCAAACCACTCATCCGCAGATTCGCTTAGTTCATCATTTACCCAGTAACCATACTTACCTTTCGCAGGGTGGTTCACAATACCAGCGATGTGGCCTGATTCACCAAGCACGAAGGTTTTATTGCCACTGACGTTGAGCGCACCACGGTAGGTGCCTTGCCAAAGAGCAATATGGTCTTCTTTAGCGGATATGAAGTAGGTAGGGATTTTGATTTTGTTCAAATCAATCCACACTCCACCAACTTTAACGCCTTTGTCTTCAACCAAACGGTTATTAAGATAAAGCTCGCGTAGCATGAAGTTGTGCGTTGCAGCAGCAACATTCGTGCTATCACTGTTCCAGTACAGGAGATCGAAGTCGACAGGGCTATTGCCCTTGAGGTAATTGTCGACGTAGTAGTTCCAGTACAGGCTGTTTTCGCGAAGTAAGCTGAATGTCACGCTTAATGAGCGTCCGTCCATGTATCCGCGAGCATTGTTTTGAAGCTCAATCGCACTAACAAGGTTGTCATTAACGTAAGCGCCAACTTCTCCCGGCTGTGCGAAATCAAGCAGGGTGGTAAAGAAAGACGCAGACTTAATACGTGCTTTCATTCGCTTAGCAGCATAGTAGGCAATGGTTGAAGCCAGCACTGTGCCGCCAATACAATAACCAGCAGCATTAATTTGTGATTGGCCTGTAATGTCTTCGATGGCGCTAACGGCTTTCACCACGCCTTCAGTGACATAATCACCAAACTCTACATCACGCTGCTCAATGCCAGGGTTGCGCCATGACATCATAAATACTGTGTGGCCTTGCTCGACAAGCCAGCGCATCATGGAGTTCTTCTCACGAAGATCCAAAATGTAGTATTTGTTGATAAACGGCGGAACGATCAACAATGGCGTTGCATTGACTTTTTCCGTGGTTGGACGGTACTGGATCAACTCAAACAGTTCGTTTTTGTAAACAACATCGCCAGGTGTATTTGCCACATCTTCACCAATGCGGAACGCATTGTTGTTGGTCATTCTAACTTTGAGAATGTCAGAGCTAGATTCCAGATCTTCTTGTAATTGCTGAAGACCTTTCACCAGATTCTCACCATTTTGTTCTAATGTGAGTTTTAGCAGCTCTGGGTTTGTTCCTACAAAGTTACTTGGTGACATGGCATTGATTGCTTGACGAGAAAAGAACGTTAAGCGTTCTTTAGCTTTTTCGTCTAAGCCTTCAACGGCGTTGATGGTTTCTAAATATGTGCGGCCAAAAAGTAGGTAAGATTGTTTGATGAAATTGTAAAACATCTCATCTTGCCAGCTTTCATCTTGGAATCGTTTGTCGTCTTTTTCTGGAGCGACAACATTGGCTTTGTTAGCGGCAAGCGCTACGTTTTGCCAGATTTCCATTTGTTTTTCCCACCACTGCATTTGAATTTGCAGCATTGCGGCAGGTTGGCTTGAAGCGCCCTCAAGAAGCTTAGCGGTATCTTCCATACTCTGCTCTTGCATCGCTTTATTTAAGGGGGTGTTTGTGGCTGCCTTGCCTTGCTCGAGATCCTTCCACCATTGCTGGTTGCTATCTTGGAGTTTTTCAAGGTAGTCCGAGAAGAAGTTCTGATACATGTTTAAACCCTCTTGATCGGAAACAACCCGCCCTCATAAGTGAAGGCGGGTTGGTGACCTTATTTAAGCTGGAGTAACGGCTTTTACATTTTCAGCAGTTAGTTGCTCAAGGTCGTCTTTAAACTCTTTAGCAAGAGATTGCAGTTTGTTGCTGTCATCCATCATTTGCTGAGACAGTTTCGTCAATGCAGCAACTTGTTGGCCGCCAAATGCAGTTAGAGAAGTTACATCAGTAACGCCGCTTGCTGCTTTAACTTGAGCTAGACCCATTTCGCTGTAAGTTTTTACTGCGCTAAGTTGAAGCTCAGTGATTGTTTCAACGTTTTTAGCAACCAGTTTGTTGAACTTAACGTAAGGTGCCATTGTTTTTTCAGTTTGCTCTGAGAATGCTTTAAACATATCTGTGTACATGGTGTTTCTCCTGAGTATATTAATTAGATCCAAGGGGGTAACTTAATCGACTTAGCTATTGGCACGTTTCACGACAACAGCCGTTCCCATGCCGCCACCGATACAGAGTGAAGCCACACCGTATGTGCCTTCGCGTTTTTCTAACTCGTGGATCAGTGATACCAAAATGCGGTTACCTGATGCACCGAGAGGGTGACCCAACGCAATTGCGCCACCATTTACATTCGCTTTCTCTAAAATGGCTTCTGGGCTGACGCTATGTGTATCAGCCAGTTGGTGAACAACACCTAGAGCCTGAGCCGCGAAGGCTTCGTTGAGTTCAAACAGATCCATATCGGAAATCGATAGCTCGGCTTTTTTCAGAGCTTCGGTTACAGCACCCACTGGGCCTAAGCCCATAATTTTCGGATCTAACCCAACTTGCGCGTAGCTGGTAATTTCTGCCAATGGCGTTAGACCATGACGTTTGACCGCTGCTTCAGAAGCGACGATAACGGCACTAGCACCATCGTTCAGGCCTGATGCATTACCTGCAGTAACAGAGCCTTCGCGGTTAAATGCTGGGCGCAATTTGCCCAGACCTTCTTGCGTGCAGTCTGCTTTAGGGTATTCATCAGTATCAAAAGAAACAGTTTGGCGACGTTGCTTCACTTCAACAGGAACGATTTCATCTTTGAATCGACCCGCTTCGATTGCAGCAACGGCTTTCTGTTGGCTTTGTTGAGCGTAAGCGTCTTGTTGTTCGCGGCTTAAACCGACGAGTTCAGCAACATTTTCAGCGGTTACGCCCATGTGGAATTGGTTGTAAACATCGGTAAGACCATCGTTGATTAAAAGGTCTTTCAAACCGATATCACCCATTTTTTGGCCGCCGCGCAGAGAGCCTGACGCAGCGAATGGGATTTGAGACATGTTTTCAACGCCTGCAGCCACAACGACGTCGGCATCACCACAACGGATGTGAGCAACTGCGTCCATAACTGCCTTCATGCCGCTTCCGCAAACCATGTTGATGGCATACGCTGGCACAGTTTCTGGCAAGCCTGCAAAAAT
This sequence comes from Enterovibrio gelatinilyticus, assembly GCF_028683095.1. GTDB lineage: Bacteria > Pseudomonadota > Gammaproteobacteria > Enterobacterales > Vibrionaceae > Enterovibrio > Enterovibrio gelatinilyticus. The sequence continues at coordinate 28,063 of NZ_JAJUBC010000026.1, forward strand.
AGCGGCTTGACGACCGATGCCCATGCCTTGGCCTGCACTAACAACATTACCAAGGATGACTTCATTGACAGCTTCAGGTGCAACATTGCCTGCTTCTAGCGCGCCTTTGATAGCGACGGCTGCAAGTTGGCCTGCTGCAGTATCTTTTAGTGAACCTGTGAATGCGCCAATCGCCGTGCGTTTGGCGGCAACGATATACACTTTTTCCATGTTAACTCTTTCCTTTTTTTTACACGTAACTCGTCTTGATGAACAAGACTTAGTGCATGTACAAGCCGCCGTTGACGGACAGTGTTTCCCCGGTGATGTAAGCACCTGCATCACTTGCAAGATATGCGACTGCTTCCGCAATCTCTTCTGGGCGAGCCAGACGCTTCATCGGAATCTCACTTTTGATAGACTCCAGCACTTCTTCGCGCATGGCTTCTACCATTGGGGTTGCTGTGTAACCAGGAGCGACAACGTTTGCCGTTACGCCATAACGCGCACCTTCCATTGCTAACGCTTTGGTGAAACCAATCATGCCTGCTTTGGCAGCAGAGTAGTTAGTTTGACCAAATTGACCTTTCAGTCCGTTAACTGAGGAGATGTTGACGACGCGACAACCGCCTTTCTCGCACATGGCAGCAAAAAGAGGTTGAGTAACATTGAACAGACTGTTCAGGTTAGTGTCGATGACTGACTGCCAGTTTTCCGCAGCCATTTTCTTGAAAAGACCATCTCGAGTAATACCCGCGTTGTTAACGACAACATCGATGGTCCCTTCTTCTGACAAAAGGGTAGGAAGACGTTCTGCACATTCAGCAGTGTTGGTAACGTCTAATTCGAAAAGGCGCACTTGATCTGATGTGAATTTTTTCTCATCAAACCATTGCTCGGCACATTGTAGATTTCCCGTGAAGTAAGTGGCAATTACACGATAGCCCTCACCTACTAGTTTCTCTGTGATCGCTGAGCCGATACCACCTTTTGAACCGGTGATTAGCGCGAGTTTCTTCATTGGTGACTCCATTCTTAACAACAAGCAATTTAAATATGACCCCTGTAACTGCATTTGGAAGTCCAAAAATACAGGCACCGTTAATTTTTTAGTATTAGCGCGTAAGGGTTGAGGCTAGGGAAACTCAACTAGTCTCGGTAGAACATTAATTTATTATTATGATGGTTTTATGACCACTGGGTTCAAAGATATACAATCTTTTGAGTAAGGCAAAACGAATAGAGGGAGAATTGCAGAAACAAGATCTAGATCCACAATAAAGCGCCAAAAGTTAACGTGGTGTTAATTTTCGGTTTATTGGTTGATCGTGTTTAAATTAAATTTGAAAAATACACTTTTTTTTGGTTGGAGCGCATTAGTATTCAGCTGTTCAATTAATCGCCGAGACTGTTTAAAACAAAAGCAGTTCAAGTTAAGAAAGAAAGTCACTAATGCGCAAGTTTAATATCGGGATTATCGACTGAAGTCTCAGCTTTAAAAAGGGTATTGTACGGTAAGGTGGTTACGTAACATGGTGAAATGAATGAAAAATTAAGGCATCAAAATGGTGCTAAATGTGCTTTATCTGGTCAATAATTGCTCGAATTCCATTATTTCGAGAGGGGCTGAGATGATCAAGTAAATACATTTCTTCAAAGTATTTTTCGAAATTAAATGCCATTAACTCTTCATGTGTTTTTCCCTCTGAAGCAGCCAATATTAACGCTAACAATCCTTTAACAATGCGTGCATCTGAATCTGCTGCAAACTGGTAAGAGTTGTTGTTATTTTTCCAAATTAGCCACACATTACTTTCGCAACCAGAGATTGAAACACTTTTAGATTTTAAGTGGTCTTCCAGGCTTGGAAGCCGCTTGCCAAGCTGAATAATGAGACGATACTTATCCTCCCAGCCACGGCAATTTTTCATGCTATCAATAATGTTTGCTGTGGTAATTTCAGTACCAAAAGGGTGTGCTGGAAAATTAGTCATAATCTTTGTTCTTTCTCAAAGTAAGTCACAGGCTTTTTTTATGGCTGCAATGCAGCGCTCGATTTCATCGGCAGTATTATACAAAGCGATTGAGATGCGCACACAGCCATTTAGGCGGAGTGCATTCATCAGCGGATGCGCACAGTGTTGCCCTGAACGCACTGCAATGCCTTGTTGATCGAGTAAGGTCGCGATATCTGAGTTGTGTACGCCGTCAACGTGAAATGCCACCACACTAGCGCCTTGTTGCAATCCAATGAGCGACAGATCCTCGATGTCTTTGATGCCATCAATCAACTGTGACTGAAGTGAGGCTATGTGCTGTTCTGCGCCCTTACGATCAAGATTGTTGAACCAGTTTATCGCTTCTGCCAGCGCGAGCGCACCTGCGACATTGGGCGTACCAGCTTCAAACTTGGCAGGTGACGTCACATAAGTGGTTCCATCGAACGACACATTTTCGACCATTTTTCCGCCCCCGTGCCATGGAGGCATGGCTTCGAGTAGGGCGGGTTTGCCATACAGTGCGCCAATGCCCGCTGGCGCAAAGAGTTTGTGGCCTGAAAAGACATAGAAATCTGCATTCAGCGTATTGACGCAAACTTGTTCATGCACCACTGCCTGTGCACCATCAACGACCACAACGGCACCGTTGGCATGAGCTTTGTCAATGATGTTTTCGATAGGGTTGCGTGTGCCGGTGACGTTGCTGACATGTGCAACGGCAATGATCTTTGTCTTATGATTAAGCAGTGTGTCAAACGCTGATAGGTCGAGTTGGCAGGTCTCGGGGTCGACTGGCCATTTTACCACCTTTGCGCCCGTCTGCTCCGCGACCATTTGCCAAGGAACAATATTTGCGTGGTGTTCCATTTCGCTGACAAGAATCTCGTCGCCTGCTTGGAGCGTTTGTCTGGCATAGCTTTGGGCAATGAGATTGAGCGCTTCTGTTGCTCCGCGCGTCCAAACAATGCCCTTCACTGACGCACCAATAAAATCAGCAACAGTTTGTCTCGCCGTTTCAAAACGTTGTGTTGCTGACGCTGTTAACGAATGCGATCCACGATGAACATTTGCGTTTGCGCCTGAATAATAATCATTGATGCATTGGATGACGGACAAGGGTTTCTGTGAAGTGGCTGCACTGTCGAGATATACCAATGGTTGTCCATGGATGCGCTGCTCTAGCGATGGGAAGTCGCGGCGAATGGCATCAACATCAAAAGGTTGGGTCATCATTATTTGGGCGTCATATTGTCGAGTTTGTTGTCGGGTAGGAATGATCGCTTTTCTGTCACATGAACTCAAGTGAAAGTGCGTACGCTAACAATCTGGATTAATCTGGACTCGACGCAGGTCTTTAGCGCTGAGACTTGCCATTGAAAGGCGGATAGCGAGTATTTGATAAACCATGGGCAAAAAAAAGCACCGAGTTAAATACTCAGTGCGACGATAATCTAGTTGATAGATCAAGGTGAAAATACGGCAAGATGTTATTGCCGAGACTCGGCTGAGGCCGAAATATGCAAACACAACATCGCAACCATAGTATTGAACGAACGTAGGGAGCGTTAATCCTAGGCGCGGCTGCACTATAGGTTTTATGGGGTGACAGAACAACGGACATTTTGTAATGTAGTGCATTAGAAAAACTTATCAATTTAGGGCGAAAAATGGCCAGACGTTTACCCCCTTTAAATGCATTGCGTGTGTTTGAAGCAGCAGCGAGGCACTTAAGCTTCACTCGTGCAGCGGAAGAGTTGTTTGTTACGCAAGCTGCTGTTAGTCATCAGATAAAATCATTAGAAGAGTTTCTTGGACTCAAACTTTTCCGACGACGTAACCGCTCTTTATTGTTAACGGAGGAAGGGCAGAGCTATTTTCTCGACATAAAAGATATTTTTGTGTCTCTGGCCGATGCGACTGACCGAGTGTTGGAGCGAGGAGCCAAAGGAGCCTTGACCATCAGCTTACCACCGAGCTTTGCTATTCAATGGTTGGTGCCGCGTCTATCGGATTTTAATCAAGCACACCCTGAAATTGATGTTCGGATCAAAGCTGTCGATATGGAGGACGGCTCGCTCACTGATGATGTAGATGTCGCCATCTATTATGGACGAGGAAATTGGCCAGGATTACGTTGTGATGAACTGTATCCTGAGTTTCTTCTGCCGGTGTGCAGCCCAACCGTCTTTCATAGTGACAAACCACTAAATACACTTGCCGATCTTAAACATCACACCTTGCTTCACGACCGTTCACGACGAGATTGGACGACATACGCTAAACACTATCAGATTGCGGATATTAACCTTAACTATGGGCCTATTTTTAGTCACTCGGCCATGGTGCTTCAGGCAGCGGCGCTTGGTCAGGGGATTGCGTTAAGTAATAACGTGCTGGCTCAGCCTGAACTTGAGTCAGGACGGTTGGTGTGTCCGTTTGAACATTTTCTAATGAGTAAAAACGCCTTTTATTTGGTGAGTCAGCAAAAGGATGCTGATTCGGGGCGCATAACCGCGTTTCGTGATTGGGTGCTCGCCAAAGCCGCCGCTGAACAGGAGCAAATTTCGGCATGAATAATATCATTGTTGATGGCCCGGAGAAGGCTGACGTCACGTTCATCTTTGCGCATGGTGCGGGTGCTGATATGCATCATGAGTTTATGGAGGCAGTGGCAAAGCAAGTCGCCAATCACGGAATTCGTGTCGTGAGGTTTAATTTCCCCTATATGATCAAACGGGCTGAAGACGGAAAACGAAGACCACCAGATCGCGCCCCGAAATTGCTTGAAGCATTCACTGAAGTGGTTGAGCGTTTTGGGCGTGGTAAAACAATCATTGGTGGAAAGTCTATGGGGGGGCGTATGGCAAGCCACCTAGAAACTCTCAATATTCAAGGCATTGTTTGTCTAGGCTTTCCGTTTCACCCGCCTGGTAAGCCAGAGAAAGACAAAGGTGAGCACTTAGCGGACATGGTCAAACCGACGCTAATTTTGCAAGGAGAGCGTGATACGTTTGGTAACCGTGACGAACTAGCATGCTACCCATTTTCAGATGCTATTAGGCTCACGTTCGTGCCCGATGGCGATCACAGCTTTAAGCCACGAAAAGCATCAGGCCACACAGAGACGGGTAATCGTCAACTTGCTGCAGAGCATATTGTTAGCTTTGTGCGAGAGGTATGCCAATGAAGGGGAATCAGCTAGCGGCGTTAGGCTGTGTGTTGGCAGGTGTAGCGGTGGCATTGGGAGCCTTTGCCGCCCATGGGTTAAAATCACATGTCACACCGTATGCGCTCTCCATTATTGAAAAAGGCGTGCAATATCAGTTTTGGCACTCACTGGCGCTTATTGCTATTGGGCTTTGGTTGTATGTTTCCCCTCAGCGCTTATTGAAACTGGCGGGTGGATTTATCGCATTTGGGATCCTTTGTTTCAGTGGCAGTTTGTATGGTCTAGCACTGACGGATTGGCGTTGGCTCTGGCCTGTTACACCGATTGGCGGGTTGAGTTTTTTGCTGGGCTGGGGGATGGCAGCTTGGTCATTGTGGCGAAGAGTGAGTTAGGTGCGCTGAATCACGTTTTCTGAGGTATAATTGCGCGTTATTTTTACCACGGCATCTAAAGGCATCGTGTGAATCAGATTTTATTGTATTGCCGTCAAGGCTTTGAAAAAGAATGTGCGGGTGAGATTCAAGATAAAGCAACTTCTGTAGAAGTCTACGGTTTCCCTCGCGTCGTAAAAAACGCTGGGTATGTGTTGTTTGAATGCTACCAGCAAGGCGATGCAGAGAAACTGCTTCAAATGCTTCCTCTTAAATCGCTTATTTTTGCGCGTCAGATGGTTGCCGTTGTTGAACAGCTCTCCGATCTTGACCCTGGTGATCGTATTTCACCGATTCTTGCTCTCGGTGGTGAATTACCGAAGTGTGGTGATCTGCGTGTTGAGACGCCGGACACGAATGAAGGTAAAGATCTTCTTAAATTCTGTCGTAAGTTTACTGTGCCGCTTCGCCAAGCATTGCGTAAACGCGGCGTGTTGCTAGCCAAAGAAAACCCGAAACAACCTGTTTTGCATGTGTACTTCACTGCGCCAGGTTGCTGCTATGTGGGCTATTCGCTAAGTAACAACAACTCGCCACATTATATGGGTATTCACCGTCTGAAATTCCCAGCGGAAGCGCCAAGTCGTTCGACACTGAAGTTGGAAGAAGCTTTTCATGCGTTTATTCCTCGTGATGAGTGGGATGAACGGATTGCACCGGGAATGCGTGCAGTCGATCTTGGGGCATGTCCGGGAGGCTGGACTTATCAGCTGGTGAAGCGATCCATGTTTGTTCACGCAGTCGATAACGGTGCAATGGCTGAAAGCTTGATGGAAACGGGTCAAGTGAAGTACCACGCAGCTGATGGCTTTAAGTTCGAACCGCCGCGTAAGAACATCACTTGGTTAGTGTGCGATATGATTGAAAAGCCATACCGCGTTGCACAACTGATGGGTGAATGGATCATTGAACGATGGGCGGTTGAGGCGATGTTCAATCTGAAGTTGCCAATGAACCGTCGATACGAACAGGTGAAAGAAGACATCGATAACTTGAAAAAGTTTTTGATTGAGAACGGTGTGAAGTTTGAAATCCAAGCTAAACATTTGTATCACGACCGTGAAGAAGTGACGGTACACCTTCGTCGCCTGAACTAAGGTTTCTGGCGAAAGTGAATAATAAAAAACGGCAGCCCAAGGGCTGCCGTTTTTTATTGTCTGGCGTAAATCAGTCGGGCTATTGACGATTGACCACTTCGTTATTGCTCGGTTTTTGCGTTTGGCATGTAGCGAATATCTTGAAGGTTGAAACCCAGCGCAATATCAGTTTTTAGCGTGGCGACTTGTTTGCAACGTTGTGCGAGTTCTTGATTGCCCTCTAGCTTTTTCTGCCATTTTGGCTCAATGTCATCGGCGGCAAAAATGTGCGCTAAGGTGGTGTAACGCTGCAACAAGGTAGCAGCCGTTTTTGGACCAATACCTGGCACGCCGGATACACCACTTGAACTGATCCCTACCAAGCCCCAATAGTCGACTAATTGTGTCGGCAAGACTGCGAATTCTTTTTCAATAAAGGGGCTATCTAGCCAGCGTTGTTGGAAGTAATCGCGAATACGTAGCGTCGGCTGAAGGAGCTGACAATAGCCTTTATCTGTAGAAACAACGGTCACTTGCCCGTTTTTGCTAGCAACTTTCACTGCCAAAGTTGCGATCATGTCATCAGCTTCATCGCCGGAAGACAGCAGTGAGTCGATGCCCATGTCCCAGAACGCATCTTGAATGATGCTTAGCCCGTCGTGAAGCGGCTCGGGCATGGGTTTGCGGCCTTGCTTATATTCAGGGATTAACTCCGCACGCCAACCTCTGTCTTGTTCTGTGTGGTCAAACACCGCCACCATGTGGGTTGGATCTGAAGAGCGAATGATTTTGTTCAGAGCTCGACAACACACTTGTGCCGTTGAGGCAATATCATCAGGGTTTGGCTGGGCAGCGTGAACCCGACGAATGAGGTTCATGGCATCAATGATGACAAGATGAATAGACATGAGGTGTCCGCTAAATAAAAAATGGCCCGATAGGGCCATTCTAATTACTTGAGAGATAAATGAAAGGCTAACTGTTAGCGACCGCCATTACCTTGAACGATTTCGTAGCAGGGGACATAAGCCGTTCCAGGCAGTTTCATGCGTTGCTGCTCCACAAAGCCTCGCAGCAATTTATCCATCTTTTTCATTAAGACGGCATCACCGTTAATTTTGAATGGACCATGACGTTCAATCTCACGGATCCCTTCCTCTTTCACGTTGCCAGCAACAATGCCAGAGAAGGCTTGTCGCAGTGCAGACGCGAGAAGTTCAGGTCGTTGATTCATGTGTAAGTCGAGGTTCGCCATGTTTTCATGGTTGGGCTCAAACGGCAGTTGGAACTCGGGTGCAATTTTTAGTGACCAGTTAAACGAGTATGCGTCTCCCGTTGATTGTCGATGTTCTTTCACTGCGGGCATGCCTTGCTTGATAATGCGTGCCGCTTTTGCCGGATCGCCCACCACGATTTGATAGTACTTGGTGGCCTCTTCTCCAATGACATCGCGAATGAATTCATCGATGACACGGAAATAATCGGCACTTTCTTTAGGGCCAGTGAGTACAACGGGCATCGGCTGACCTGCATTGTCTGGATGCATTAAAATACCAAGTAAATAGAGCAATTCTTCTGCCGTCCCTGCGCCGCCAGGGAAGATCACGATGGCATGGCCGACACGCACAAATGCTTCCAGCCGTTTTTCGATATCCGGCATGATCACCAGTTCGTTAACAATGGGATTGGGGGGCTCTGCAGCAATAATTGACGGCTCGGTTAACCCTAAGAAACGGCTACCTGTTACGCGCTGTTTAGCGTGACCAATAGCTGCCCCTTTCATTGGCCCTTCCATTGCCCCGGGTCCACAACCAGTACAGATATTAAGTTCGCGCAGCCCTAGTTCATGGCCGACCTCACGGGTGTATTGGTATTCAATAGGATTGATAGAGTGTCCACCCCAACAAACCACTAGGTTAGGGTCTTTGCCTGGTACTAACGCTTTCGCGTTACGCAAAATATCGAAAATCAAATTGGTGATGTGATTTGAATTTGTAAGGTTGAAGATTTTGGCGTGCTCGAGCTGTACATTGACGTGAATGATGTCACGTAGTACCGAAAACATGTGCTCTTGAATGCCTCGAATGATTTTTCCATCTACAAACGCGTGATCGGGTGGGTTGACCAACTCTAGCTTCACCCCGCGCTCACGTCGCATGACGCGGATGTTGAATGCTTTGTATTGTTCAAGCAGTTCTTTGGAGCTGTCTGTATGGCTGCCGGAGTTAAGTACGGCTAGCGAACAGTTACGATACAGGCGGTATAAATCGCTCTGCGCGGTGTCTTTGAGTCTGTCGACCTCAAGCTGAGAAAGTAGATCCATTGCCCCGACTGGGCTGATATGAGTGATCATAGTCACCTCCTGTGCGAAGAAAACACACTGCCTAAAGAGAAAGGCTTTTTATAAACATCATTTCATTCAATGAATTATTGTTTTCAATGCTATAAAAATCAGTGTGTTAATTAACCATACACGCAGATATTTAGTTTAGCCAGTTTGACGAGATAAAAGGATGCAGTACGAGGAGGAACGTGGCGTGAAAAAGTAAAGGGTGGAGCGATAGCGATGTAAGAGAGAGCGTTCGAAGCTGCTGATGAGGTAAAGACAATACTATTGAATCAAGCAGATAACGAGTGAGTCAATTAGAGGAAGACTAAGCCCATACCAATTTGTTACGACCATTATGTTTGGCGTTGTATAGCGCATTATCTGCGCGCTCGAGGACTTGAACTGTATTGTCGTTGTCTTTGAACATGCTTGCGCCGATGGAAACCGTAACGGTTAGACGCATATCTTTGAACTTGAAAGGAAGTTTTGCGATGGTTTCACGTACATTGTTTAGCAATGACTTTCGTGTTTCTTCGTCGGCGTCAGGTAACAAGATCACAAACTCCTCACCACCAAATCGTGCAATAAAATCGGTATCACGTAAACATTGATGAATGGTTCTTGCGACAACTTTCAGTACTTTGTCTCCGACGAGGTGACCGTATTGGTCGTTGACGCTTTTGAAGTGGTCAATGTCAATCATGGCAAGGCAGAACGGTGTTTCGTAACGAATCCAGCAGCGATATTCGTGTTCTAAGCGATCATCCAGCGCCGCACGGTTATAGACTTTGGTGAGTGGGTCGAGCAGCAGTTTACGCTCTTGATCACCGAGACGACGGCGGTAGTCCATCGTTTGGCTGTAAAGCGCCTCAAGTTTTTGTTCATTGTGCTGTAGCTGTTCTAGAAGCTGTTGCTCGCGCTCTTCAAGCTCTTTGTTACGAGTCACTAACGAGGCAAGATTTACGGAAACTTGAGAAAGTTTAGGTCGCAAGGCATCCAGTGATTCTGCATCTCGGAGTTGAGTTTGAATCGTTTCAACAGAATGCTCAAGTTCATCGTTGATTGTGCTTCGTTGCGTTGATATGGATTGAGAGTTGTCAATGGATCGCCCGTTATGGCGCTGAACAATGGAGAGATCTTCATTGAGCTGTGACAAAAAAGCCTGTGAGGCTTTTCGCTCATTGCGCGTACCATCCAGGATGAGCTGAACGGACTCTAAGGTGAGTTCCAGCAGAGTTTGCGCTTCTGGCGCTAGCAGTAGTTTACTTCGAATGCTTAATAAACGATCGCCAGCTTCACCATCAAAATCGAGCTCTGTGATCAAGTGTTGCAGTTCGCTACACAGTTGATTAATACGATCGATATTGAGTAATTCTTTTGCCGTTAATCCATTCGAGGGCAATGCCAATAGCTTGAGCGCGCGTTCATAAAGCTGAAGTAGCGCGACGATTTTATTGTTATTGCCTTGTTCATGGGCATTTGGACTTATCAGCAGATTTCGCAGATCTCGTTTGAGTTGCGCAGGAAGCCCAGGTAAGCACTTTAGTGTTTCAGCACTTTGTTCGTACTGACATTCCAAGGTGCCTTTGGCTTTCTCCATTGCTTGATTATGTCTGTTGACCATGCGCTCTACCAATGCCAGTTGAGGGATCAATCTGCTGACATCGTCTTGACTGTCTAGCTCTCGTCGTATCTGTGACAACCGCTCATTGAGCAGTGGGTCTTCATGCGCTTGAGATGCTGCAATAAGGCGTGAAATTAGCCTTTTTAAGATCGTCGCTTCACGCCGCGATTTAAGAGCTAAATCACGGAATACCAGCTGTGAGTGCTGCAACTTTTCTTTCAGTGTAATGACGTCTTCATCTGACGAGAAGTTGGACATAAACTACGACTATATCTCCAAACCCCCGCCACATGCGCTTTTGCATCGACTTTGGGGCTGATAAATGAAAAACGCATGCGCGCGACCACTAGCTATAACGGTTTATTGCTTGTCTTATCAATAAATTGAAGTCAGTTTTTATCAGATTCGTGAACCGTCTGCCAGTTAATCTCACCGTTTGCCGAAGTTTTGACCTTAAGCAATCCAGTACTTATGCCATCAAGGCACGCTTGACGGACATTGTTATCGGCGAAACAAGCTGCTGGGGTGGAGTCTATGGCACTGATTTGGACCCACTGGCTGGATAGCTCATTTTTACAGGCCTGGCGGGCGGCACTGGTTGCCATCAGCAGGATGTCGATAAGCTCTTTGTCGTTGATAGAGGTAAATGCGCGAGGCAGGAAAGGGTAGTCTGCCATGCCTATACGAAGTCGGTTATCTACATCTTCAAGTCCAGCTTCTTGGACAAAATCGTCAACCAATTGCTGGATTTTCGATGCCAGACGTTCTGGTGCATTCAGGGTTTCAGCATTGGGCTCAATGTAAATGAACATGGCATCGGAGAAATGGTAAAGACGTGCGGGCTTGATGATGTGTGATTTTAAGAAATCACCCATCTGACGTTCTAATTCTAATCCTTGATGGTAGCCATGCTGAAGATAGACAACCTTCAAAAATGGCACTTCAAACATGGCAAAGCTCAGTTTGTCACTGAGGGGCTCATGGATCATTTCACCCAAATACCACTGTTCAAAATTCGCACTGGTTTTCGCGAGTGAATTCGACAATCTATCATTGAGCATTCGCAAGTTGCGCAGACCACTTCGAGGGTGGGTATACAGCTCTTTTTGAAGATCTTGCAATTGATTGAGTCGCATCGATGCTGCACGATTTCTCAGCACCAATACCAGCAACAGAACGCTTAGGCTTCCTAATAGAAATAGGTTTATTTTCTTCTGTTCAACAATGGTTTGAGTGTTCTCTGCATGCTGCTTTTGCATGTCGTCGAATTGAAGCTGTCGCTCTATGACGCGTTGGCTTTGTTTAAATGACTCAGTTTCCTGATTTCGACGTTGTGTCTCATCACGTTGACTGATTTCGTCATAGCGACGCTGAAAATACAAGGCGCTTGGGAAATCAGGTTTTTGTTCATAAGCCTGTGACAGCTGAGCGAGGCTGTCACGTTTGAGTTTATAGTTGTTGATAGCGGTTGCATGGCTTAAGGCTTGCTTTAATGCATCAATGGCGACATCCGTTTGTTGAGTCAATAACGCCTGTTCCCCTTTGACAATCAATGCTTGGGCGAGCACCTCCATGGCGTTAGCATTCTTAGCAAGCTTAATAGCGTCGTTGACATATTCCTTCGCTTGCGGGTATCGGAGCAATTTGAGGTAAGTGTTTGCAATCGCAACATTGATGTCGGCGATTTGAACGTCGCGAGCCAGAGTTTTTTCTAGTTCTAAGGCGTTAAAATAGTGAACGAGTGCGAAATTGTAGCGCCCTTGCTGGTGGTACAAGCCTGCAAGTAGTGTTTGTGTTTCGGAGAGGCCGCACTTCAAATCATACTGTTCATAGAATTCAGCCGCTTGGTTCGCGTGTTGAAGCGCTTTATTAAATGCCCCTTTTTGCTGATAAAGCTTGGTCAATGCAATGTTGGCTTGGGCAATCTGTGGTGATAAATCATTTTCGCTTGCTTGCCAGTAAGCACTGAGTAACTCGGATAGGGCGCGTTCATGAGCGTTAATGCGGAGGAAATAATTGCCTAGCGCAATTTGGTATCGCACCTTGAGTTTTAAATTCGCATCTGTCCCGAGCGCATTTTTCGCGATATCGAATTGGGCAAGGGTTTCTTGTTCATTTTCCTGTTCAGTGACAATGATAGCGTTCAGTAGCGTTGTTTCAAACGTTAGGCGTTGAACGCGGCTTGAATGCATATCAGTGAGTTTTGGGATCTCTGCAATCAGCGTCTGAAGTAGCGTTTCTGCTGCTGCTGGGTCATTGTTCAGTGTCAGCAATAGCGACGTTTCCGCGAGAGTGACTTCCAAAAGTGCTCGTTTGAGATGATGGGCGGTTGCGATCTCTTTGGCTAAGGCCAAAAACTTCCATGCTTTTTCTCGATGAAGCAAAATGCCATGCGCTTTGGCGGAAATTAAATAGGCATGCACAGTATTGAGGGGAGTGCGAATAGAGCGATCTGCTTCGTTATTGCTATGAGGTCGGTTACTTGTTTCAGCGAGTCGACGCTGCATGAGATAGCGCTCAGTGACCTGCAATGCTTGCCTTGGGTCTGTGTGTAACAAGGCTTCAGCCTCTGTGAGCACAGGTGTTGAATTAATTGTTGCGCTGACATGATTGCTTATCAGCAACGAAAAAAAAAGCAGTGCGGTTGTCAAAAATCGCATGATTAGCAGAGTCTATGATTGTGAAGAAAAAAGGCTCAGAACTCTGAGCCTGTTTCGAAATTATTGACGAGCGAGTCGGTTATTTTCGCTTGGTGTTTTACCCATGTTAGTACGATATGGGTTGATATCCAAACCACCGCGGCGAGTGTAGCGCGCGTAAACCGTTAACAATTCAGGCTGACAGTACTTCATCAGATCCGTAAAAATTCGCTCAACACATTGTTCGTGGAATTCATTGTGACGGCGGAACGATACGACATAACGCAGTAGCTTTTCACGATTGATTTTCGGACCTTTGTACGCGATACGTACTGAACCCCAATCAGGTTGGTTAGTGATAAGACAGTTGGACTTCAAAAGGTCACTGTTCAGTGTCTCACTAACCACTGGGCCTTCTGCCGCTCCTTCTAAGAGGCTTGGATCAAAGGCATAGTCGGTGATTTCGATGTCTTGGTCGTCAATATTTTCGCCACCAAATGCAATCACGGGTGTGTTGCTGAATTCTTCAAGGGGCAAGATAGTGACATCGACATCTTCGCCAGCACAGGCTGACAGGTCTTTCGCCAAGGTATCGACCACTTCCTGCCAGCTATCAAAACGCGTCTGGTTGAAGCTGTTGAGGTACAGTTTGAACGATTTAGATTCGATCAAGTTTGGACTGGTTGCTGGCAGACGCACTTCACCAATCGCGACTTGCGGTAACCCTTTGCCATTGAGCCATGACAGTTCGTAGAGTGTCCAAATGTCGTAACCGGTAAAAGGCAGTGAATCCCCAAGGTCTAGGTCATCACGATTAAGACTACGCGGTACAGGTTGCAGCAGCTCAGGAGCGTATAGCTCTTGATAGTCCGTTTTCTGACCTAGCGACAGGCCAGCAAGTTCTTTTGCATCTTGATATTTGCTCATACGGTTTTGCCACGGATCGATTAGAATGCGCAAAGTTTACTGAATCTTGAGGAATCTTGCTAATGAATCACTCTGTTACTCATGCGCTTTGGTCGTTCAGCGAGCGTTTTGTCGATGCTTGGAATATACAACATGGTTCAAAACCACAGAGCGATGCCTATTTGGGTCTTGCCTCTCCATGCGTGTTGCAAGAAACGGATGACACGGTGATTTGGCAGCCAGTAATGAGAAATGAACCTGCGGATTTCAGTAATGTTGAAGACGGTATAGGCATTAGTTTGCATGAAGACATTAAGGCTTTTTATGCCGGCCTCTACTGCGGTGATATGACAGCATCGTTTAATGGTCACCCTCTAGAGCTTATTCAAGTATGGAGCGATGAGGACTTGCCGCGCCTACAAGAAAATATGCTTGGCCATTTACTCATGCAAAAGCGATTAAAGCAAAATCCGACAGTTTTCATTGCGTCAACCGATGACGAATTTGATGTTGTGTCTATTTGCAGTGTGACAGGCGAAGTGATTAAAGAACGTATCGGGACGAAAGAGCGCAATGTATTGGCGCCAAACGTAGAGACGTTTCTCGGTATGTTGAAGCCGGAGGCATAGTAGATATGTACGTGGTTGAACTGACCTTTGAGTGTTTTGATGACACAACGATCTCTGCTGTGGATCGCTCTGTAAATGGGTTGATGGATGCTTTGCGCTATAACGGACAAGTGTTAGGGCGTGAGTTTCCAATGGTAATGGGCGATGGAGTGTTTCACGTGCGCGCAGTGTGCCCAGAGAAAGATAGCCTAAACCCTAAATATCATAGCCCTCAGGTCGCGTTGAAAATACGTCAGTTGTCAGAGGCGTGTTTATTATCGCCGAAGTTAAAAGTGCTTGGGCGTGACATTAACTCGGAAGAAAGTGCTCAAGTAGAAGATCGTTCATGGCAGGTGATGTATACCACTTATGTGCACACATGCTCACCTCTTCGCTGCGGCGAAACACTATTGCCAATTCCGCTGTATCGCTTTCCCGCCACCTTTAATGGGGATCATAAGGCGGAAATTAAGTGGCAAACAGAGTGGCAGGCGTGTGACGAGATCCAAATGGCTGGCTCGTTCAAAGCAGAGCATGCGGCATTGGCTGAAATTCAGGATGCTGACAGCCTTTTGTTCCGAAAAGGCTGGGATATTCGTGGTCGCATTGAGTACATCACTAAGGTTCCGACGTATTACTATCAATATCGAGTCGGGGGTAAGGATGCAGAATCTGAACTGGCCAGAAAGTGCCCCAAATGTGGGGGGGATTGGTTATTAGAAGCCCCACTTCATGATGTATTCCACTTCAAGTGCGATAGTTGTCGTATCGTGTCTAACCTGTCGTGGGACTTTCAGTAACTAGCTGTTCGCCATAAGGTGTTGCTCTAGGGCTTCAAGCTTTGTAGTCAGCGCCTTTACTTGCTCTTCTAAAGCTTCGATTCTCTCATCGGAGCTTTTTTTACTCTCGACCAATTCAACCTTTGGTACTTTTCCATTTTTCTTCCAATGCTGAAGCGCACTAATGATCAATGGCATAGGAACGGGCTGAGTAAGTCGACTTTTGACGAGTGCAACGCTGGGATTTTTGCCTTCACGCAGAAGTGATTGAATGGCTTGCTCTAAAATTGGAGTGAAGTCAGTGCTCATGGTGCTATCCCTTTTCATCATACCGTTGTGGCTTGTCAAAATGTTCTTCGCTACACGGTACAGATGAATACAGGAAGTTTATCCCTTGCGCAACAGGGTATCGAGTATATCGATTTGCTCGGCCCAATCTGCATCTTGTGACTTGGCTTCGTCTAAGAATTGGCGTTGGCTCGTTGTCCAAAATGTTGCCGTTAGCAAATTGTCATCGTCTGACAAACCGTGCTCTTCGATAAATTTGCGAATATCAGCAGCGTCTGATGACAGACCTAATTGCTGAAATAGGTGTTCTAAATCGTGTTCGAATACTTCCATTGGCAATGCTCTTTCTGATGTTTTTAGAAAGTATAGAAGCTGGATGAGCAAGCTGTCCTTACCTCTTGTGAGAGATCTCTTACAAGCGAGTAGGATTATCCTGTTTTATTCCAAGTAATTCTCTCTGGTGTTTATTTTTAATCATTATTTTTCATGCAGTTAAGTAATCCCCTTGAGTGTTTGATTTAAAGTGAGAGATCGATCATTCATTCATGGCTTGTGCATAAATGTGGTTCGCGTAATCTTTGCGGTGTCGGAAGGATACTGACATACGGAACAGGAACTAACACCACGGACTTGGTTAGCTCAGGATGAGCAGGTAGCGCAAGGATTGTGTTACTAGCAAGGAATGCGGCATTAGGGACAAGGATGGAACGTAGCAGTAAATAGGATATTTGCTGGTCAGGGAGACACTTAGGACAACCCAGGATGGGGGCTTAAGGAATCACTTCAGGATGAAGTAAAGGACACCCTCAGGAAGAGGATGAGAATCGAGACAGGATGACTCGACGGGTCAAGGTAAGACTGAAGGACACCTCCAGGACGGAGAGATAAGGATAGAGCTGAAGGATTCAGCCACTGATCATGGAATGATGCAGGGAGCACATTCGTAGCAGGATAGCTGCAAGTAAGACCTCAAGGGCACGACGAAAGTCGTGCCCGTTCTTTTTTCTGCGTTTTTTATTTCCTCGGTTTTGCCATTCAAGCCAGTCTTTTTCTTCTCTTCTCTTCTCTTCTCTTCTCTTCTCTTCTCTTCTCTTCTTGAATACGCATACGATAACCTCAACGGTATATCTCTAATATATATGTTAAAAAACCTGAAATATGGCTGCATAAGAGCAACGTTTTAGCGTAAAGCACTGCATATGGTGATAGAGACTTGAAAATACAGAATGTAATGTTTGTGGCAAACGCTCACTGGCTTGTGAGATATCTCTTACACGGGTGTGGGATTCTACTGTTTTCAGTGTGGAATACTGGAAATTAAAAAATATAAAAACATTTAAAAACAATTGGTTATGAATTTTTGTTTAATGTCGATCTCAAAGTGTGAGTTCAATCACTTTGAGGTTGGTTGTTTTGAAACTTGGTTCGCGTAATCTTTGCGGTGTCGGAAGGATACTGACATACGGAACAGGAACTAACACCACGGACTTGGTTAGCTCAGGATGAGCAGGTAGCGCACGGATTGTGTTACTAGCAAGGAATGCGGCATTAGGGACAAGGATGGAACGTAGCAGTAAATAGGATATTTGCTGGTCAGGAAGACACTTAGGACAACCCAGGATGGGGGCTTAAGGAATCACTTCAGGATGAAGTAAAGGACACCCTCAGGACGAGGACGAGAATCGAGACAAGATGACTCGACGGGTCAAGGTAAGACCAAAGGACACCTCCAGGACGGAGAGATAAGGATACAGCTGAAGGATTCAGCCACTGATCATGGAATGATGCAGGGAGCACATTCGTAGCAGGATAGCTGCAAGTAAGACCTCAGGGCGCGACGAAAGTCGCGCCCGTTCTTTTTTCCGCGACAAATAGATTTTTGCATTTACTTTTTGTGTTTAAAAAATAGTCCCAAAAAACAAGGGTGTTAGTGAGAGACAACATCTTGTGTCACTAACAGGTACTTCCAGTAAGCGCTTACTCTTCTTGAATGGGATATGCTGGCATGTACACGTCTTGTAAGCGCATTCCCCGCATTGTGGCATAGCCCTGATAGCAATCGATGCCATTCACAGAAAACTCAAAATAATAGCGAGTTTGTATGTTAAGCGGGCCCTTTGGCCAGCCAAAACGATGGCTTCCTCGGGCAATGGAGATCAGCTGCACCTCTATTTGCTGGCACCGACGCTGAATAAATTGTTTTGCCAACTCACTTTGACGGCGCTGCTGCCAGAATAAACTGGCAGCAATAGCAATCACAATTATCCAGATTAAATCTGCGATCATGAAGAAGCCTTAACACGTTGCTGTAACTGCTGAACTGCGCTCATTAGTGCCTCTGATGCGCTGCCATGAAGCAAAGACAACACGTGCGGACGAAGCGTTGGGATCATCACCAGATCAGCGACCATTTGTTGGAAGAAAGCTTGGTCGTCTTGCTCGGCAACGGCGATAAGAAAAACGTCTAAAAGAAGTTCATCAGTGAGTGATTGCCAGCAGCGACCCGCTATCGCAATCAACATTTCGCGGTGTCTAAGAGCCGGAATCGCTAATAACTTCTCAAGCAGTGCGCGTCTTGTTTCAGCTGGTGCGCCAGCTAAGGCTCGAACGTGAGCCGCCAGTAAAAACAGATCGGCTTCTTCTGCGTCCAACATTTCATTGATGCGCTCTTCGATTCGCGACGCTAGAGCGTTCGGGATCTCACAGTGTTCTAAACACCCCAGCAATGCGTATTTGGGCGTGGTCGGCATGCTGCTAATGGCTTTGCGAATTCTCGTTGCATTGTTATGGCGATCCATTCTTGCACAAAGATCGGCTAGACCTTGTAGGCCAACACCTTGCCATTTATCCCAACCTAGCTCGCCGGACGTGTAGTGCTGCGCATGGTCGTAATATTGACTGGCAGGTTGTTGCAACCGATCAGTCAGAAATGCATGGAACATGGCTTTTTTGTCATCTTGTGGCTTAAACGTGTATGGATTAGCCGCCAGTTTTTCTTGCTCTTCTTCGGTAGGATTTTGGTCGAGACGCGACCCCATCGCTGAAGCAACGTATTGGATGAAATCACCAAGTGCCGCTTGCTTAAGCAGCCCTCGCTCATCGAGTGGCATCTTCAAAAACCAAACCCAAGGGGCTTGATTAGGTTGCCAGAAGGCGATGCCCATTTGCGCGTGTTGTTGGGCGGGGTAGGGATAAGCCACTCGGTTTTCTTCGATGGCGATAAAATCCTTTTTGCTAATTTCAGCGACACGTCGGCTTAGATCGAAAGCGACAAATTCACAATTCGCCTGAGTAAAAATGGTGTGGAGAGAAAGCGTATTTTCCATGATAACTTCTAAATTTACTTGCCGTCGTTGGCGGAGAGCGAAAGGCGAACAGTATACCAACCATCCCAATGAAACGGGGCTGGAAAGGTAACAGGCATTTTCACTGCGTGTTATGAATAATGATATGCTAGCGCCATATTGAAATTTCAACCCATGCAGCTAAAGAAGAGAACAATTCTATGAGCAAACACCAAGAAGTTGGGGAGCTACTCGCACAGTTGCAGCAAGCGCTTGAGCACCATGGGCATTGGCAAGAAACGTCGCCTTCACCTGAAGCTTTAGGGAGCAAAGAACCTTTTGCTATTGATACCCTGACATGTACGGAATGGTTGCAATGGATCTTCATCCCAAAAATGTGGTTCCTAACGGCGCATATGCACCCGCTTCCGGTTTCGTTTTCCATTTCGCCTTATGTGGAAGAGGCGCTTCAAGGTGTTAAAGGGCACGCTGACATTACGCGAGTATCTCAAGACATTGATACCCTTTTTCAAACTCCTTCTCAGTGATACCTAAGTAAGATGCAAACCGAATTAGAAATACTATATCGTGATGAATGGCTGATTGCCGTTAATAAGCCGTCTGGCATGCTGGTACATCGTTCTTGGTTAGACAAGGGAGAAACCCGTTTTGTGATGCAAACGCTGCGTGACCAAATTGGGCAGCATGTGTATCCATTGCATCGTTTGGATCGTCCAACGTCCGGTGTTTTGCTGTTTGCTTTGTCTTCTGAGATGGCATCACAAATGATGCCTAAATTTGCAGGGCGAGACATTCACAAAACCTATCATGCGATTGTAAGAGGGTGGATCAAGGAAGGTGCGACGCTCGATTATCCCTTAAAGGAAGAACTGGATAAAATTGCTGACAAGAAAGCCACCAAAGAGCCTGAAGCCAAAGAAGCCATTACGGAATATGAACCGCTCGCGTATGCGGAGTTACCGATCCCGATGGGACGTTATCAAAGTTGTCGATACACGTTGGTGGAGATGAAACCGCATACGGGTAGAAAGCACCAATTGCGTCGGCATATGCACCATCTGAGCCACCATATTGTTGGGGATGTGAATCATGGTGATGGTAGACATAACCGATTATTCCGTGACGAATTTGAGTGTCATCAACTCCTTCTTCATGCATCACGCACGCAGTTTTCTCATCCTGTCACGGGAGAGGCGATCTTGATAGAAGCACAGGTCGATGCGGTTTGGCGACGAGTATTGGAAGGGCTGGGTTGGGACAGAGAGCTCTAAGAGCATAAAGCAGGACCTAGGATCCTAGGTCCTTTATTTTTATAACTTTTCTAGATCTGATTCGATCTCAGCGATCTTGCTGGCAACGACTTTCTCTAAGTGACGAAGATCTCGCAGGATTTTTTTCTTGGTATCCTGTTCGCCTTGCTCTTTTCTTACGATTTTATCGAGTTCATCAACAACGAGAGAAAGGCTACGGTTAATTTCTGTGACTTCGCGGAAGCGGCCACTTCCACTGTCGACCACGACGTTTTTACGTTGACGTGGGTATTTGAATTTCACACTTTTGGCGAACAGTTCGCCTTTTGCTTTGTGAAAGTAAATCTTCAGTGTGTCAGAGTTTGCCTCTTGACGAAGGGTATAGCGCTCTATGTTTTCTGGATGTTCAATACCGATATTCTGTAGATTCTGATACATAACTGCCTCTTTGCATACACACTGAATATGAGTTTATCTTTTCACTAGGTTCACTTTAGCAGCACCTTTAAAGCACACCCAATAGCACGACTGATCAATGTCTGAGACTTGTGGTTGAGATCGCCTAAAATGCTGAATGTGAGAGTAAATCCAGTTTCTTTCACCGCTAACTCGCATCATTAATCGCATCAAACAATGCTTCTCGCAATGCTTGCTGCGCGTCTTCAGTCAGTGATTGTCTCTCACCATCTGTGACAATGAAAAAGTCTTCTGCTCGTTCACCAATGGTTGTGATTTTTGCCGCCTGTAACGAGACGTTTTGACGAGCAAGTACAGCGCCAACACGCGCCAGAAGCCCCGGTGTATCAAGGGCAACGAGTTCTAGTAAGGTGCGCCTGCCAGTTCGCGTTGGTAAAAACGTGACTTGGGTTTTTACATTGAAAGCCATGAGCTTTCGTGGTGCGCGACGCACTGGGATCGTAATGGCACCGTCTTGCATTAATGCGTTTGTGACGCCCTCACGGATTTTTTCATGCCGATCCAAGGAAATTGCATCGTTGTTGGCATCAAGTACCATAAAGGTATCTAGCGCAAAACCATCTTTACTGGTCATGATTTGTGCGTCTTGAACACTGAGGTTTTTCTTGTCCAAGGAAGCAACAACGCGGGCAAACAGGCTTGCCTTGTCTTGGCTGTAGACAAATATTTCTGTTCCACCACGGGTCGCATTCTTGCTAACTAGTACCAAAGGTTCATCGGTACTGTGATTCAATATGTGCTCGCTATGCCATGCGATTTGTTTGTGTGTGTGGCGCAAGAAATAATCCGCTTTGAATCGCTGCCAAAGCAGTTCAATGTCACGTGGAGTATGACCATGTTTACGTAGCAACGCTGAAGCAAGGTGTTGATTGTGGCGAATACGTTCACGCATATCCGGTGGGTTTTCAAGTCCACGACGAAGCGCTTTTTGCGTTGAGTAGTATAACTCTGCAAGCAGTGTGCGTTTCCAACTGTTCCACAATTCTGGGTTGGTGGCGTTGATGTCGGCGACGGTTAAGCAGATGAGGTAATCGAGTCGCTCTTCGTCTCGTACCTTCTGTGCAAATTCAGTAATAACTTCTGGATCGTAGATGTCGCGACGTTGTGCGGTGACTGACATAAGCAGGTGATTGCCGACTAACCAGCTGACCAAGTTGGCCTCTGGACGCGAAAAATCATGCTCAATACAAAATGCGTAGGCCTCTTCGGCCCCAATGACAGAATGATCACCACCGCGTCCCTTACCAATATCGTGGAACATTGCGGCGAGCAGAAGGAGTTCTGGCTTGGCGAGGCGAGGGTAAACATCACAACAAATCGGGTGCTTATCGCGATTCTCTTCTTGAGAGTAGCTGTTGATGTGTTTTAAGAGGCGTATGGTGTGCTCATCAACCGTATATGCGTGGAAAAGATCAAACTGCATTTGACCAACAATTTGACTCCATTGCGGCAAATAGGCTGATAACACACCGTGCTTGTGCATGAGCGAAAAGGCTTTGTGCAGTGCATTGGGGTGGCGCGTCAGGTCAATGAACTTTTCTTTGGCTTCGGGAATATCACACAAAAAGCGATTAAGGCGACGACGCGCTGTACGTAATTGACGAAGCGTGGGGGCTGAGATGGACTCTATCGATTTGTCGTTGGCAATGTGCAAAAACATATCAATGATGGTTTCAGGCCTTGCTTGGAAGAGGGCTGGCTTACGCGCTTCAATCTGTCTGCCTCGTCGCTGAAAGTCATCACTGAGTACTTCTATTTTTTTGCTGTTAGGTTCATCCTGTATGGCGATTTCGAACAAACGGATGAGCATTTTGTTTAGTTCCGAGACGCGCCCAAGCGTTCGGTAGAAATCTTTCATCATTAGCTCAATGCCACGATTACCATCACCTTTATAACTGAGAGTTTCCGCGACAGAGGGTTGGTGTGAAAACGTTAGGCGATTGTCGTAACGGCGAAGCTCAAGGTGCAGAGCAAATCGAATGCGCCACAGCATGGTTTGGCATTCATCCAGTTCGCGAAATTCAGCGTCCGTTAAGAAACCATATTTGCTCATCTCGCGCAGGCTTGTCGCGCCAAAGTGACGGCGAGCTATCCAACTGAGTGTATGGATGTCGCGAAGTCCACCAGGACTTGATTTAATATCGGGTTCTAAGTTGTAAGCGGTATCGTGATAACGAGCGTGACGCTCTTTCTGCTCTTTGACTTTTGCATCAAAAAACTTGGCGCTTGGCCAAAATTGCTCAGAATGTATTTGCGTTTTTAGCTCATGATAAATACGTTCGCCACCGCACAACAGCCGCGCTTCTTGTAAGTTAGTGGCAACTGTCAGGTCGTCTAAACCTACGTCGATGCATTCTTTCAGTGTTCGCACAGCATGCCCCACTTCGAGCTTGAGATCCCAAAGTAAAGTGACAAATTCACTGATGCGCCTCTGATAATCTTTATCAATACCCCCTTCACTGAGTATCAATAAATCAATGTCTGATAGCGGGTGCAGTTCCCTGCGACCGTATCCACCTACGGCGACAAGCGCAAGGTTAGGATGTCGATGAAAGTTGAAGTGTTGCCACAGCCGAGCGAGGAGGTCGTCAAAATAATCTGAGCGTTGATAGACCAGATCATTCACCGATACGTTGTTCAAAAACGCGGTTTTTTGGCTTTCACCAAAAAGCACCAGCTGGTTTTTAAGTTCAACTAGGTTGAGTTGCTCATCAGTAAGCTCGTTTGGGGCGCACAAAACGTCGTTCATTTTCTTCCTTGAATCTTGCCAAAATAAAAAGTCGGCACGAAGGCCGACTTTTTTAAAATTTACGCATTATTTAGTATTCGAGGCAGCTTTTCATCGCTGCGCAGAGTCAAGATTTCACATCCAGTCTCTGTCACTAAAATGGTGTGCTCCCATTGTGCCGATTTTTTCTTATCAGCGGTGTAAACCGTCCAGCCATCATTGTCGTCCAATTCAGTGTTGAATTTTCCGGCGTTAATCATAGGCTCGATGGTGAAACACATACCTGCTTTGATTTGTGTGCGGTCACTGTTTTTGTAGTGCACCACTTGCGGCTCTTCATGAAACTCTGCGCCAATGCCATGGCCACAGTAATCTTTCACGATTGAGTATCGCTTCGGGCGATTTTTGATGAATTTTTGGATCTCTGTACCCAGATCACCAATACGAGCACCTGGTTTTACTTTTTTAAGCGCTTGGTAAAGGCTTTCCTGAGCGACATGACAAAGTGCTTTGTCTTCGGCAGAAACGTCACCAACAAGGAACATTTTTGACGTGTCACCATGGTAACCATCTTTGATCACTGTGATATCAATATTGATGATGTCGCCATCTTTCAGTACATCGCCTTCGCTTGGAATGCCGTGACAAACAACGTGATTGATTGACGTACAAATTGACTTAGGAAAGCCGTGATAATTGAGCGGCGCAGGGATCGCGCTTTGCGTTTCAGTGATGTATTTGTGGCAAATGTCATCCAACTCTTTCGTTGAAACGCCGACTTGTACATGCGGCTCGATCATCTCTAGCACGTCAGCAGCAAGGCGACCAGCCTCGCGCATTTTTTCGATTTCTTCAGCTGATTTTATCGTGGCGCTCATTGCTTTCTCTCAGTTGGCTCCCTTCTAAAACACGAGGGAGGAATGGAATGCTATCGCTACATATTATCAATCGCATCGCCTTGTGGAAACCTTACTCTCAAGCAGAGGTGCTTTTTTATGCTGGATTATAGGGTGCTTTTCATGGTATAAAGCGCGCCGAAATACGCCATCTTGGTTAATCTGAATTTCAGGTTCTATGCT
Source organism: Enterovibrio gelatinilyticus (assembly GCF_028683095.1). Lineage (GTDB taxonomy): Bacteria > Pseudomonadota > Gammaproteobacteria > Enterobacterales > Vibrionaceae > Enterovibrio > Enterovibrio gelatinilyticus. The sequence goes on from NZ_JAJUBC010000026.1 coordinate 52,730, forward strand.
GGTGGTTTCACTAAATACAATTTAACTAACTCACACACATATCGACACATGCTCCGGGGTGCCCTTTACGGGTCGGATGTATGGGATATGTGGAGGCCTAACCCCGAGAGGAATTATAATGGCTACTGTTTCAATGCGCGACATGCTTAAAGCTGGTGTTCACTTTGGTCACCAAACCCGTTACTGGAACCCTAAGATGAAGCCATTCATCTTTGGTGCACGTAACAAGGTTCATATCATTAACCTAGAAAAAACTGTACCAATGTTCAACAAAGTACTTGGCGAACTGACTAAAGTTGGTGAGCGTAAAGGTAAAGTACTTTTCGTTGGTACTAAGCGTGCCGCTAGCGAATCTGTTAAAGCAGCAGCTGAAAGCTGTGATCAGTACTACGTGAACAACCGTTGGTTGGGCGGTATGCTGACTAACTGGAAAACTGTTCGCCAGTCAATCAAACGTCTTAAAGAGCTAGAAGTACAATCTACTGATGGTACTTTCGAGAAGCTGACTAAGAAAGAAGCTCTGATGCGCACCCGTGAGATGGAAAAACTTGAAAAATCTCTGGGCGGTATCAAGAACATGGCTGGTCTTCCAGACGCTCTGTTCGTAATCGATGCTGATCACGAGCACATTGCTATTAAAGAAGCAAACAACCTGGGTATTCCAGTGTACGCGGTAGTTGATACCAACTCTGACCCAGATGGCGTTGATTTCGTTATCCCAGGTAACGACGATGCAATCCGCGCAGTTCAACTGTACCTGAACGCTGCTGCACAGTCTTACACTGAAGGCCGTAGCCAGGACATCGTAGCTCAAGCTGAAGACGAGCTAGTTGAAGTCGCTGAGTAATACAATTGCTCCTTGTGAGCGTTCTTAGCCATCAGGCTGTCATGAACGGCACTGTAAGCTAAGTAGGTTAGCAGGGGCCCATATTAGGCCCCTGATTTTTACCCAAAAGTTTCGAATCGAGGAATGAACAATGGCAACTGTTACCGCTGCCCTGGTTAAAGAACTGCGTGAGCGTACTGGCGCAGGTATGATGGAATGTAAAAAGGCGCTTGTAGAAGCAAACGCTGACATCGAACTAGCAATCGAAAACATGCGCAAAAGTGGCGCTGCGAAAGCTGCTAAGAAAGCAGGTAACATCGCAGCCGAAGGCGCTATCATCATCAAAGATGCTGATGGTGTTGCAGTATTGGTTGAAGTTAACTGCCAAACTGACTTCGTTGCTAAAGATGGTAACTTCTCTGCATTCGCTAACGAAGTTGCTGAAGCAGCCCTAGCGTCTAAAGCGACTGTTGAAGAACTGCAAGCGCAATTCGAAGAAGCACGTATCGCTCTAGTGACTAAGATCGGTGAGAACATCTCTATCCGTCGTGTTCAATACGTTCAAGGCGCATCTATTGCTTCTTACCGTCACGGCGAGCGCATTGGTGTTGTTGTTGCTGGTGAAGGCGACGCAGAAGTTCTTAAGCACGTAGCTATGCACGTTGCTGCTTCTAAGCCAGAATTCGTTACTCCAGAAGACGTACCAGCTGACGTTGTTGCTAAAGAGCAACAAATCCAAGTTGAAATCGCGATGAACGAAGGCAAGCCTCAAGAAATCGCTGAGAAAATGGTTGTTGGCCGCATGAAGAAATTCACCGGCGAAGTTTCTCTAACTGGTCAACCATTCATCATGGAACCTAAGAAATCTGTTGGCGAATTCTTGAAAGAGAAAGGCGCGTCAGTTTCTAGCTTTGTTCGCCTAGAAGTAGGTGAAGGTATCGAAAAAGCTTCTGGCATGAGCTTCGCTGAAGAAGTTGCTGCTGCTCAGAAAGGTTAATCCTTTCTAGAGAACCCAAAAGACCGCAGAATCCTGCGGTCTTTTTACAATCCCATCCGTATAAGTAAGTGCCTAAAGGTCGTGAGCATGACTACAAACCCAAAACCAGCTTATCAACGAATTTTGCTTAAATTGAGCGGCGAAGCGCTGCAAGGAAAAGAAGGCTTCGGTATTGACCCAGCCGTTCTGGACCGCATGGCGCAAGAAATTAAAGAACTTGTTGAGCTTGGCGTACAAGTTGGCTTGGTTATCGGCGGTGGTAACCTATTCCGTGGTGCAGGTCTTGCAGAAGCGGGTATGAACAGGGTTGTGGGCGACCACATGGGTATGCTAGCAACCGTGATGAACGGTCTGGCAATGCGTGATGCGTTGCACCGTGCCTATGTGAACGCGCGGGTAATGTCTGCAATCCCTTTGCAGGGCGTGTGTGACAGCTACAACTGGGCTGAAGCCATTAGCCAGCTTCGCAATGGTCGCGTGGTGATTTTCTCTGCAGGTACCGGTAACCCATTCTTCACCACTGACTCAGCTGCGTGTTTACGCGGTATTGAAATCGAGTCAGACATCGTGATTAAAGCTACAAAGGTTGATGGTGTGTTCACTGATGACCCAGCGAAAAACCCTGATGCGGAGCTTTACAGCCACCTGACTTACCAAGACGTGCTGGAAAAAGAACTGAAAGTGATGGACTTAGCTGCCTTTACTTTGGCACGTGATCACAAGATGCCGATGCGTGTATTTAACATGAATAAGCCAGGTGCTTTGCGCCGAGTTGTGATGGGTGAGCAAGAAGGCACACTAATTAATAACGGTTAATCTAATTTAATGGCATAATCCGTGAATTAGAAAAAGAATTTTCAAGGATACTCTCGTGATCAATGAAATTAACGCAGATGCGAAAGAACGCATGCAGAAAAGCGTTGAAGCGCTGAAGAATACTCTGTCTAAAATCCGTACAGGTCGTGCACACCCTGCACTTCTCGATGGTCTGTCTGTCGAATACTACGGTGCACCGACCCCTCTGAAGCAACTAGCTTCTATCGTTGCTGAAGACTCACGCACACTTGCTATCACTGTTTTCGATCGCTCAATATCGCAAGCTGTTGAAAAAGCAATCATGAGCTCAAGTTTGGGCTTGAACCCAATGTCTGCAGGTGCAGTCATTCGCGTTCCATTACCACCATTAACGGAAGAGCGTCGTCGCGACCTCGTTAAGATCGTTCGTGGTGAAGCTGAAGGCGGTCGCGTTGCAGTACGTAATATTCGTCGTGATGCGAACAGTGATTTGAAAGGTCTTCTAAAAGAGAAAGACATTTCTGAAGATGATGAGCGTCGTGGTCAAGACGACATTCAAAAGCTGACAGACGCAGCAGTAAAAGATATTGACGCGATTCTTGAAGCGAAAGAAAAAGAGTTGATGGAAGTCTAATTCCGGCTACACTCTGATTCCATTGCCAAAGCGCTGTGCTAGCAGTACAGCGCTTTTTATTTGCGAAGGATAATGATGAGCTCCCAATCCTCCTGTCTAGAGATAGATCCTAGCCTGCTTCCAAAACACATTGCCGTCATTATGGACGGAAATGGCCGTTGGGCAAAAGCGCGCGGTAAAGCCCGAATGTTTGGGCATAAGGCCGGTGTTGATGCAGTTCGAAAAACGGTTTCTACTGCCAATCGCCTAGGTATACAAGTACTAACCCTGTTTGCGTTCAGCAGTGAAAACTGGCGTCGTCCTGAAGAAGAAGTCAGCCTATTGATGGAGCTTTTTGTCACGGTTTTAGGACGTGAAGTAAAACGCCTTCACAAAAATGGTGTACGGCTCAAGGTAATCGGCGATAAGTCGCGATTTAGTCAGTCGTTACAAGATAAGATTGCATCGGCAGAAGCGATGACTGCGAACAACCGCGGACTCACTTTGAACGTGGCCGCTAACTACGGCGGACAATGGGATATATTACAAGCAGTTCAAAAATTGGCGGGTCAAGTTGAGCGGGGAGAGATTCCACCGCAACAGTTGACCGAAGCCGATATTCAAGCACATCTAACAACAGCGTTTATGCCTGATGTTGATTTGATGATTCGAACCAGTGGAGAGTGCCGCATCAGTAACTTTATGTTGTGGCAGGCAGCTTATGCAGAGCTGTATTTTACTGAACAGTTTTGGCCCGACTTCGATGAGACTAGTCTTACCGAAGCCATTGCTTGGTTTATCAACCGTGAGCGCCGTTTTGGCTGCACCGGTGAACAAATTAAGGCCATGTTACAAGTAGAAAAATAGAGGGTTTCGTTTGCTGAAACAACGTGTCTTAACGGCTTCTGTGTTAGCGCCATTAGTTATCGCAGGTATCTTCTTTTTGCCGTTCCAACTTTTTATCATTGCCGTGGCTGGTGTTACCCTGCTTGGTCAATGGGAATGGACTAAATTTGTCGCAACGTCTTCTCGTCTGGGGGCTTTTTTCGTGCCCGCAGCGGTGCTTCTTAGCTCGGCGTTTTTATTGCCACTGTCAGAATTAGGAATGAATTTATCCACCTTCAATGCAGGCGCGATTGCGTTAATCGGTGCACTGTGGTGGTTAGTGGCAACCGGTATGGTTTTGAAGTACCCCAAAGCAACAGGGTGGTGGGCTAACAGTGTACCGTTACAACAGGTTTTTGGCGTATTAACGCTGATCCCCTTTCTGTGGAGTGTACTGTTACTTCGTGCTTATCACTATGAGCTTGACCCTTTTCTCGGTGCCAAATTGGTATTGACCGTTTGTCTGCTCGTTTGGGCTGCGGATACGGGGGCATATTTTTCAGGTAAGCGCTTTGGAAAACGTAAAATGGCACCCTCTGTTAGCCCGAATAAAACCGTTGAGGGTCTTATTGGTGGTTTGATAGCCTCGGTTGCCGTCACTCTTGTTGCGGCGAACTACTTTTCGATTCCATTTTCTTCACTTCCTATGCTTGGCGTCGTCGCCTTGGTGACATCATTTGCCTCCGTACTAGGTGATCTTGCTGAAAGCATGTTTAAACGAGTGGCTGGCGTGAAAGACAGTGGCAGTATTCTCCCCGGTCACGGTGGAATACTGGATAGAATCGACAGCCTAACTGCTGCCTTTCCTGTTTTCACTGTATTGTATTTCTGGTTGGCTTAAATCATTCACCGGCTCTCAGCCGGTGAATCGCCTTTCTACCAGACGAAACAATGATTAGAGTGTTCTATGCGTAATTTAACGATTCTTGGTGCAACTGGTTCAATTGGAACGAGCACGCTCGCCGTAGTTGAAAAAAATCCTTCAGCGTACCGTGTGTTTGCGCTTTCCGCGAATGCCAATGTCAACGAAATGCTTCTACTATGTTTGAAGTGGAGCCCTAAGTTTGCGGCAATGGCAGATGAGAGCGCAGCAAAGTCTTTGCGCTTGGCGTTAGTGAATCAAGGGTCGAAAACAGAAGTATTAAGCGGCATCGAAGGTTTATGTGCGATTGCTGCGCATGACGAGGTCGATACCGTGATGGCTGCCGTTGTTGGCGCAGCAGGCTTGATGCCTACCATGGCGGCCGTTAAAGCGGGTAAGCGTATTTTACTTGCGAACAAAGAAGCCTTGGTCATGTCAGGTCAGTTTTTCATTGACGCAGTGCATCAGTATGGTGCGGAACTACTGCCAGTCGACAGTGAACACAATGCGATTTTTCAGTGTCTTCCTTCTTCCATTCAAGCGAAACCAGGTATTTGCGATTTGGCGTCTGAAGGTGTCAGTAAGATTTTGCTGACAGGCTCAGGTGGCCCATTCCGTTACACCGATATTGATGTTTTGGCGTCGGTTACCCCAGCACAAGCAATTGCTCATCCTAATTGGTCGATGGGACCCAAAATCTCAGTAGATTCCGCCACTATGATGAATAAAGGGCTGGAGTATATTGAAGCGCGTTGGCTGTTTAATGCTAAACGAGAACAGCTTGATGTGATTATTCATCCGCAGTCGGTGATTCATTCTATGGTCCAGTATCGCGATGGTTCTGTATTGGCACAGATGGGTCATCCAGATATGTGTACGCCGATAGCGTATGCTATGGCCTACCCTAATCGAATTGATGCAGGTGTGAAGCCGCTCGACTTTAGTGAAGTCGGGGAGTTTACCTTTTTGAAACCCGATTTTGATCGTTATCCTTGCCTGAAACTTGCCATTGAGGCGTGTTACGTTGGCCAAGCCGCCACCACCTCACTAAATGCGGCGAACGAAGTAGCAGTCGAAGCATTTCTAGGTGGCAAGATTGGATTTATGCAGATTGCCGAGATTAATGATGCTGTGCTACAACGTGCTGAGCTGGTGGAGCCATCAAGCATGGAATGTTTACTTGAAATTGATACTAAGGCGCGTGAAATGGCACAAGACTGTATGACGGGGTTCACTCGATGAGCGGTATTCTTTGGAATTTACTCTTTTTCATCGTTGCGCTCGGTATCTTGGTTGCTGTGCATGAGTACGGGCACTTTTGGGTCGCTCGCCGATGTGGCGTGAAAGTGGAACGTTTCTCTATTGGCTTTGGTAAGGCGATTTGGCAACGAGTCGGCAAAGATGGCACTGAGTACACCATAGCAATGATACCGCTTGGCGGTTATGTCAAAATGCTCGATGAGCGTGTTGACGATGTGCCACCCGAACAAAAAGACATGGCATTTAATAATCGCCCATTGTGGCAACGCAGTGCTATCGTGGCTGCGGGGCCTTTTGCTAATTTCATATTTGCCATCGTGGCCTATTGGCTGGTCATGGTCATGGGCGTACCTGCAATAAAGCCTGTGATTGGTGAGGTAGCTCCCCAATCTATTGCTGCGCAGGCCGGATTAGAGAGCGGCATGGAACTTACTGCCGTATCTGGTATCCAAACGCCTGATTGGGAGTCTGTTAACTTACAGCTCATTTCGCACATTGGTGATGACGAAATGACGTTGTCGGTGATGCCAAATTCGAGCGCAGGTTACACTGTCGATAAATCGCTGGATTTGGCGACTTGGTCTTATGACCCAGAGTCTCAATCAGCGTTGCGTACATTAGGATTAACGCCTTATTCACCAGAGATCACCAACGTGATCGCACAGGTTGTTGAAGGAAGTGCTGCAGAGCAGGCGGGGTTACAAGTTGGTGACAAACTCGTCTCTGTTGATGGTGAGCCTGTTGATGATTGGAATGTGGTCGTCAATGTTGTCCGAGCTCATCCAGATTCAGTACTGCCTATTGCGATTAACCGAGATGGACGCGATATGATGCTTTCACTTACTCCGAATAGTCGCGAGCAAGGGGATAAGCAAGTGGGTTACGCAGGTTTCGCCCCACAAGTTGGAGAGTGGCCTGAAACGTACCGTTTTACATTGCAGTATGGCCCATTGGAAGCCATTCCTGCCGCCATGGATAAAACGTGGCAGGTGGTGGTGCTGACTGCACAAATGATCAAAAAGTTATTCACGGGCGATGTGGCAGTGAAAAACTTGAGTGGCCCTATTTCAATCGCCAAAGGTGCAGGGATGACCGCAGACTTCGGTCTGGTATATTTTCTCGGTTTTCTCGCGCTGATTAGCGTGAATTTAGGCATTATAAATCTGTTACCGTTACCGGTTCTTGATGGCGGACACCTGTTGTTTTTTGGTGTCGAAGCCATAACACGCCGCCCCGTTTCTGAACGTGTGCAGGATATGGGATATCGGGTTGGTTCAGCCATTATCGTAGTACTGATGGCCGTGGCGTTATTTAACGATTTTGCCCGACTATAAATCAGCGTTTAGCAAGGACACTCAGAGCAGCAATGGCGATGAAAAAACTTTTACTGGCCTCTCTTCTTCTTTCTAGTTCTGTTACGGCCGATGAGTTCGTAGTAGAAGACATTCGATTTGAGGGGCTCCAGCGAGTCAGTCTCGGTGCGGCGTTGCTTTCGATGCCCGTGCGAGTTGGCGACAATATCGATGAAGGCGATGTATCAGGGATCATAAAATCCTTATTTTCGTCAGGGAACTTTGAAAACGTTCGAGTCTTCAGGGATGGCGATGACCTTTTAGTGAAGGTGATTGAGCGACCAACTGTCGCGAGTATTTCGTTTTCAGGAAACTCAGCGATCGAAGATGAACAGCTTTCGGAGAATCTCTCCGCATCAGGCTTACGGGTTGGTGAAGCGCTTGATCGCACCACGCTTTCAAATATTGAAAAGGGACTTGAAGACTTCTACTACAGCGTGGGTAAGTATAACGCGTTGGTCAACGCTGTTATCACTCCACTTCCGCGTAATCGTGCTGACGTCAAGTTTGTCTTCACTGAAGGGGTGTCTGCCACTATTCAGCAGATAAACTTCATTGGCAACACAGTGTTTAGCGACGAAGAGCTTAAAAATAATTTTAAGTTGCGTGCGGACGTGCCTTGGTGGAACTTTCTCGCCAATGAACAGTATCAAAAACAAGTGTTAGCTGGAGATTTAGAAAGCCTACGCTCGTTTTACCTCAACCGTGGCTATTTGAAATTCCGCGTTGATGCGACAAACGTCTCTATTTCGCCTGATAAAAAGGGCGTGTATATCACTCTTAACATCGACGAAGGTCAGCCTTACACAGTGTCTGACGTCAATGTCCGTGGTGGGAAGGACAGCTCAGCATTTGCATCGCTCGTCCCGTTTGAAGACGGAGAAGTCTACAGCGGTGAAAAAGTGACGCGTTTGGAAGATGAGATTAAGCGTGCACTAGGCGAGCAAGGTTATGCCTACCCTCAAGTCGCCACCATTCCTGAATTTAATGACGATGCTAATACCGTTGCATTAAACGTGAATGTCGATCCGGGCAAGCGTGTTTATGTTCGCAACATCAAGTTTTCTGGTAATCAGATCACTCGTGATGAGGTGCTACGCCGAGAAATGCGTCAGATGGAAGGCTCGTGGCTAAATGCGAAGTCGGTTGAAACCAGTAAAGAGCGTCTTAACCGTCTAGGTTTTTTCGAAACCGTTGATGTTCGCACAACCCGTGTTCCTGGTACGGATGATCAGGTCGATGTAGAGTATTTCGTCAAAGAGACCAACTCGGGCAGTGTTAACTTTGGTATTGGTTACGGTACTGAATCAGGCATTAGCTTCCAAGCGGGTTTACAGCAAGATAACTTCGCAGGTTCCGGTAATCGTTTTGGTATCAATGCCATGATTAACGATTATCAAAAAAACCTGACACTGGATTATCGCGACCCTTATTGGACACTTGATGGGATCAGTTTGGGCGGTAAGATCTTCTATAACGAGTTTGAAGCATCAGACGCAAACATTGTCGATTATACCGACAAAAGTTACGGAACTAGCCTCACGTGGGGTTTCCCATTTGATGAGCTGAACTACTTCGACTTCTCGATTGGCTACACCCATCGCCAAATTGAAAATCTGGGTGGTTATTATCAAATCCAGAAATTCCTCGACTCGATGGGAGATAATGTGACTGATGACAGCGGACTCGAAGTCGATGACTTTGATTGGTCTGTTAGCTGGAGTCGCAATAACCTCAACCGAGGTTTCTTCCCAACTGCCGGTAATTATCAAAGAGCATCTTTCCGCATGACGGTACCGGGGTCTGATGCCCAGTACTTCAAAGCACAATACGATGTAAGACAGTATGTGCCTTTGACAGAGTCACACAGCTTCTCGCTGCTCATGCGTGGCCGTCTGGGTTACGGTAATGGCTATGGTAAGAACGATGAGAACGAGTACTTGCTACCGTTTTATGAAAACTTTTATGCAGGTGGTTACTCAACACTGCGTGGTTTCCGTTCGAACACTGCTGGTCCTAAAGCGGTATACGACCAAGGTGCTGGCAATAATCCAGCGTTGGTTGGTAGTAACGACTCTGTGGGTGGTAATGCCATTGCATTGGCAAGTGTCGAGTTAATTGTGCCAACGCCGTTTGTATCCATTGAAATGAAAAACTCGATTCGAACGAGTGTGTTTGTTGATGCAGCATCGGTATGGGATACCGAGTATGACTTAGATAACGCTCGCGTTATCAGTGGGCAAGAATACATTTACGATTATAGCGATCCAAGCAACTATCGTGCGTCTTATGGCGCAGCGATTCAATGGCGCTCTCCAATGGGGCCATTGGTATTCTCATTGTCAAAGCCTATCAAGAGCTATGAGGGTGACGATGAGGAGTTCTTTACCTTTACAATTGGCCAAACGTTCTGATTTTCAATATTAGGAGAATAGATTGAAACCTACTATCAAAGCGGCAGGCCTGTGCCTAGCCATGTTCAGTGCTTCCGTGTTTGCGTCTGCAGCTGAGGCGGCTCAAAAAGTTGGCTACGTTGCGACAGGCCCTGTGCTGGCGCAAATGGCAAAGCAAAGTAACGTGAGCGAGAATCTGCGCAAAGAATTTAAAGATCGCATCGCTGAAGTGGAGCGTTTGGAAAGCAAATTGCAAAAAGGTGTTGAAAAACTGAAGCGTAATGGCGAGCTGATGAGTGATAGCGAACGCACTAAGCTTCAACGCCAACTACAATCTTATGATGCAGACTACAAACTTAAAGTCGGCAATCTTAAAGAAGATGAGCGTAAACGTAGCGCTGAAGAACAACGCAAATTGGTAGAAAAACTGCAAAAGGCCATCGCACGTCTTGCGGAAAAAGAAGGCTATGACATGGTGCTAGATCGCCAAGCCGTTTTGTATGCAAGCCCGAAAGATGACCTGTCAGAGAAAGTACTGAAAGCAGTCAAATAAGTAAGGTAAAAAATGGCTTCAATTACGCTCGCTGAATTAGCGGAAAAACTGGGTGCTGAATTGCATGGTGACGGAACTGTTGCCATCTCTTCAATAGCGGGTATGGATAAGGCCGCTGATGGGCAGATTACATTTTTGTCCAGCAGCAAGTACCGTAAGCACCTTGCACAATGTCAAGCCAGCGCGGTGATGGTCAAGGAAGCCGACCTCGCATACTGCAGTGGCAATGCGCTTGTGGTTAAAGACCCGTATTTAGGTTACGCACTGACCGCTCAACTGTTGGACTCGACGCCACGTTGCGCGACAGATATTGCACCAAGTGCTTATGTTTCGCCCTTGGCAACTCTCGGAGAGGGAGTGTCGATTGGTCACAATGCGGTGATTGAAGATGGGGCGGAGCTCGGCGCCAACGTTCAGATAGGTGCTGGTTGTTTTGTCGGGAAAAACGCAAAACTGGGCGCGAATACCAAGCTTTGGGCAAACGTGAGTGTCTATCATGGTGTTCAAATTGGTGCGTCTTGCTTAGTGCAGTCAGGCACTGTAATCGGTTCTGATGGGTTTGGTTATGCGAATGACAAAGGTCGTTGGATTAAGATCCCTCAAGTGGGAACCGTACTGATCGGAGATCGTGTTGAGATTGGCGCGTGTACGACGATTGACCGTGGTGCCCTTGATGACACTGTGATTAGTGATGGTGTGATCATCGACAATCTTTGTCAGATCGCGCATAATGTCGAGATCGGCGAAAATACCGCCATTGCTGGAGCAACGGTGATTGCGGGTAGTACTAAGATTGGCAAACACTGCGTGTTTGGTGGTGCCTGTGTAGTCAATGGGCACATTGAAATTGCTGATGGCACCACGATCACTGGTATGGGTATGGTGATGAGACCTATCACTGAGCCTGGTATGTATTCTTCGGGTATTCCACTTCAAGCGAATCGCGAATGGCGGAAAACTGCTGCACGTGTTATGAAGATCGAAGACATGCATAAACGATTAAAAGCCGTTGAAAAACAGCTAGAAGACAGCGAATAACTGCTGTCTTTGGATGGCCTGCGCTTGTAGATGCCGGAACATTGAGATACGTCTTAATTAACCGATTTCTTCAGAGTAGGCCATTTTGCGTTATCAACGACGAATAATAAGCTTTCATACGGGAATATTACTTTGAGTCGCGAAAACAACGTATTGACCATTAACGAAATTAGAGAATTGCTGCCACATCGTTATCCGTTTCTGCTTATCGACCGCGTTATTGATTTTGAAGAAGGTAAATATCTTCATGCAATTAAGAACGTTTCGGTGAATGAGCCGCAGTTTACGGGGCATTTCCCGCAGCTTCCTATTTTCCCAGGTGTATTGATCCTTGAAGCCATGGCACAAGCTACTGGCTTATTGGCATTCAAAACTTTTGGTAGTCCAAAAGAAAATGAGCTTTACTACTTTGCGAGTATCGACAACGCCAAGTTCCGTGCGCCTGTGACGCCGGGCGATCAAATGGTGCTGGAAGTAGAGTTCCTTAAAGAAAGACGTGGCATTGCAGCCTTCACAGGTATTGCAAAAGTTGATGGTAAGGTTGTGTGTTCTGCCGACCTGAAGTGTGCCAGAAGAGAGTTTTAATCGTGATCCATGAATCTGCCCAAATTCACCCAACCGCAGTGGTTGAAGAGGGGGTAACCCTCGGCGCTAACGTTAAGATTGGTGCATTCAGCTTTGTCGGTACAGGGGTGGAGATCGGTGAAGGCACCGAAGTAAAAACACACGTCGTGATCAAGGGCCCTACAAAAATTGGACGAGATAACAAGATCTTCCAATTTGCTTCAATTGGCGAAGAATGCCAAGACCTGAAGTATGCAGGTGAACCGACCACGCTGGAAATTGGCGATCGCAATACCATTCGTGAAAGTGTCACCATGCATCGTGGCACGGTTCAAGATGGTGGTCATACTCAAGTTGGCAGCGATAACCTGTTCATGATTAACGCGCACGTTGCTCATGACTGCATGATCGGCAACCGCTGTATTTTTGCCAACAACGCAACCCTTGCTGGTCACGTGACGGTAGGCGACTTCGCGATTGTTGGCGGTATGACGGCAATCCATCAGTTCTGTACGATTGGTAGCCATTGTATGCTCGGTGGTGGTTCAATCGTTGTAAAAGACGTGCCGCCATACGTGATGGCACAAGGCAACCACTGCGAACCGTTTGGTATCAATGTGGAAGGCCTTAAGCGTCGAGGCTTCGAAAAGAGCGCCATTAAAGCGATCCGTGCGGTTTATAAAGAAGTATACCGTTCAGGCAAAACGCTTGAAGAAGCGAAAAAGTCTGTTGCTGAAATGGCGAAAGACGAAGAAGCACTTCAGCTTTTTGTTGAATTCTTCGAGAAATCGAGTCGAGGTATCATTCGATAATGGCTGTTGTTGCAAAGCCGCTTCGAATTGGAATAGTCGCCGGAGAAATCTCCGGCGATATTTTAGGTGCGGGCTTTATTAAAGCGATAAAAGCGCAGTACCCCGATGCAGAGTTTGTTGGGATTGCTGGCCCAAAAATGAAGGCGTTAGGGTGTGAAACCTTGTTCGACATGGAAGAGCTTTCCGTGATGGGCTTAGTGGAAGTGCTTGGTCGCTTGTCCCGTCTTTTAACGGTTAAGCGTGAACTCGTTGATTACTTTGTCGCAAATCCGCCTGATGTGTTTGTTGGCATTGACGCGCCTGATTTCAATCTACGGCTGGAAAAGTCGCTAAAAGATGCGGGTATCAAGACGGTTCATTATGTCAGCCCTAGTGTATGGGCGTGGCGTCAAAAACGTATCTTCAAAATTGCCGCTGCTACAGATTTAGTTCTGGCGCTCTTGCCTTTTGAAAAAGCGTTTTACGATAAGTTTAATGTGCCCTGTGACTTTGTTGGCCATACCATGGCTGATGATATTCCGCTAGAAAGCGATAAATCTGCTGCTCGTGAATTGTTAGGTTTAGCGCAAAACACGCGTTATCTCGCAGTGCTTCCGGGCAGTCGTGGAGGTGAGATGAAAATCCTCGCTCCAATATTTATCGAAACCTGTAAGTTGCTGAAAGCGCGTTATCCTGACCTTGCTTTTGCCGTTGCTGTCGTAAACGAAAAGCGCCGAGAACAATTTGAGGCCGCGTGGAAAGAAATCGCACCTGAGCTGGAATTTACGTTGGTGGATGATACTGCTCGTAACGTGATTGCAGCATCAGATATGGTACTTCTAGCGTCAGGAACAGTCGCACTTGAGTGTATGTTAGTTAAGCGGCCGATGGTGGTTGGTTACAAGGTCAATGCTATTACGGCTTGGATTGCTCGTCGCCTAGTGAAAACAGAGTTCGTCTCTTTACCAAATATTCTTGCTGGAAGAGAGCTAGTGCCAGAGAGAATACAAGAAGAATGCACACCAGAAAAATTGGTGATAGAAGTTTCGCGTTTTCTTGATAGTGATAATGCTGACTTAATGGCTGAATTCACACGCTTGCATGATGTTATTCGTTGTGGCGCCGACAAAGCATCTGCGAAAGCTGTTCTCAATTTAATAGGGCGATGAACCATGGATTTTGAACCTTTTGTTTATCCAAACGCTCAGCGTATTGCTGGTGTTGATGAAGTAGGCCGTGGTCCACTAGTCGGTGCTGTTGTCACTGCTGCTGTCATTCTGGATCCCAATAACCCTATTGAAGGACTGACGGATTCAAAAAAACTGACTGAAAAAAAACGCGAAGCGCTCTTTGAAGTCATCAAAGAAAAAGCATTGGCGTGGTCACTTGGGCGTGCAGAGCCCGAAGAAATAGATGACATTAATATACTGGCCGCAACGATGTTAGCGATGGAGCGCGCCGTGGCAGGCTTATCGATTCAACCTGACTTTGTTCTCATTGATGGAAATCGCGTTCCTGCTGGGTTACCCATGCCTGGTGCTGCAGTGGTGAAAGGCGATTTACGTGTGGCGGAGATCAGTGCTGCCTCTATTCTCGCTAAAGTTGTTCGTGACCGAGAAATGGAAGTGCTGGATGCTGAGTTCCCTCAGTATGGCTTTGCAAAGCACAAAGGTTATCCAACCAAGGCGCATTTTGAAGCGCTTGAGGCCCATGGTGCAATCTCGCAGCATCGCAAGAGCTTTAAACCTGTAAAGAAAGCGCTAGGCATTGCATAATGCAGAAAGGGGAGTTTAGCTCCCCTTTTTTCTTTATCTAAATCTAATCATGAATCAGTAACGTACGAGTACTATGTCAGACCCACGCTTTATTCATCTTCGTGTCCACAGTGACTACTCCATGGTCGATGGCCTTGGTAAAGTGCCGCCTTTAGTCAAAAAAGTTGGCGAACTTGGCATGCCTGCAATGGCGCTGACCGATTTTACCAACTTGTGTGGTTTGGTGAAGTTTTACAACACGGCACAAACGTGTGGCGTTAAGCCGATCATCGGTGCTGATTTTAAAGTTCAATCACAAGCGTTTGGTGATGACCTATGTCAATTGACCGTGCTTGCAGCAAATAATGCTGGATATAAGAACCTGACGCTGCTGATATCGAAAGCCTATCTTCGTGGTCATGTTCAACACCAACCGGTTATTGACCTCGAGTGGCTTGGCGAACTGAATGAAGGGCTGATCATACTGTCAGGCGGGCGACGAGGTGATCTCGGTAAAGCGCTGCTGAAGGGCAATATGACACTCGCCAAGCAATGTGCGGCGTTTTACCAGACCCACTTTCCTGATGCGTATTACATTGAATTGATCCGTACTGGGCGTCCTGATGAAGATGCGTATCTGCACTTTGCGCTAGATTTTGCCGCGGACAACGATTTGCCCGTGGTGGCGACCAATGAAGTGTGTTTCTTGTCGTCTGATCTGTTTGATGCTCACGAAATTCGCGTCGCCATTCACGATGGATTTACGCTTGAAGATCCACGTCGTCCGAAAAACTATAGCCCACAACAATATCTTCGCACCGCTGAGGAAATGTGTGAGCTATTCGAAGATATTCCTGAAGCACTCGCTAACTCAGTAGAGATTGCAAAGCGCTGTAACGTCACTGTGCGTTTGAATGAATACTTCTTACCGAATTTTCCTACGGAAGGCTTAGAGATCGGAGAGTTCTTAGTTAAGAAATCTCAGGAAGGTCTCGAAGAGCGCCTTGAATTCTTATTCCCCGATCCTGTAGATCGCGCAAATCGTCGTCCTGAGTATGACGAACGCCTAGATATTGAGTTGCAAGTTATTAACCAAATGGGCTTCCCAGGTTACTTCCTCATCGTGATGGAGTTTATCCAGTGGTCGAAAGATAACGATATCCCAGTTGGTCCGGGGCGAGGGTCTGGTGCGGGTTCACTTGTTGCCTATGCATTGAAGATTACGGATCTCGATCCCTTGGAGTTTGATCTCCTGTTCGAACGTTTTCTTAACCCAGAACGTGTTTCCATGCCCGACTTCGACGTCGACTTCTGTATGGATAAACGCGATAAGGTGATTGATCACGTGGCGGAAATGTATGGTCGTGATGCGGTATCTCAGATCATAACGTTTGGTACCATGGCTGCGAAGGCGGTTATTCGAGACGTCGGCCGAGTGTTGGGTCACCCTTATGGTTTTGTCGATCGAATTTCTAAGATGGTGCCGCCCGATCCGGGGATGACATTGGCGAAAGCCTTTGATGCAGAGCCTCAGTTAGGTGAAGTCTATGAAGCGGATGAAGAAGTTCGTGAGCTGATAGATACTTGCCGAATCCTCGAAGGCTGTACGCGAAATGCGGGTAAACACGCAGGGGGCGTGGTTATCTCACCGACCACTATCACAGACTTCGCCCCGCTTTATTGTGACAGTGAAGGGCATTTTCCCGTCACCCAGTTTGATAAGAATGACGTTGAAACCGCAGGCCTAGTTAAGTTCGACTTCCTCGGTTTGCGTACGTTAACCATCATTGATTGGGCGCTTAAGATGATTAACCCTCGTCTTCAAGCTGAGGGCCAGGAAGCGATACGCATTGAAGCTATACCTATGGATGACATTGCTTCATTCAAGCTTCTACAAAATTCAGAAACCACCGCTGTATTCCAGTTGGAATCACGCGGTATGAAAGATCTTATCAAGCGTCTTCAACCGGACTGCTTTGAAGATATGATCGCATTGGTTGCATTGTTCCGCCCTGGTCCATTGCAATCAGGCATGGTTGACAACTTTATTGACCGTAAACGCGGCCGCGAAGTGGTGTCATACCCAGACGAAAAGTGGCAGCACGATTCGTTAAAAGAAATCCTTGAACCCACGTATGGCATCATTCTCTATCAAGAACAGGTCATGCAGATCGCGCAGGTACTGTCTGGTTACACCCTAGGTGGTGCAGACATGCTACGTCGTGCAATGGGTAAGAAAAAGCCCGAAGAAATGGCTAAGCAGCGTGCCACGTTCGAAAGCGGCGCGGTGAATAACGGCGTCGACGGTGAGTTGGCGATGAAGATCTTCGACTTGGTTGAAAAGTTCGCGGGTTACGGCTTTAACAAATCCCACTCTGCCGCTTATGCATTGGTGTCATACCAAACGCTTTGGCTGAAAACGCACTATCCAGCCGAATTCATGGCCGCGGTAATGACCGCCGATATGGATAACACCGACAAAATCGTTGGCCTTGTCGAAGAGTGTCGTCGCATGAAATTGACGATGCTACCGCCTGATGTGAATGCAGGCCTATATCGCTTTAACGTGAATGACAAAGGCGAAATTGTCTACGGCATTGGTGCGATAAAGGGCGCGGGTGAAACGCCAATTGAGAATATTATCGAGGCGCGAGAAAAAGGCGGTTACTTCCGCGACCTTTTCGATTTCTGTGCGCGTGTCGATACTAAAAAAGTGAACAAGCGCGTCATTGAAAAATTGATTCAGGCGGGGGCACTCGATCGTTTAGGCCCTCACCGTGCGGCAATGATGGCATCGTTGGACGATGCAATAAAAGCGGCCAGCCAACATCGCCAAGCTGAAGCATTTGGTCAAGCGGATATGTTTGGCGTGTTGACGGATGCACCTGAAGAAGTTGAGCATAAATATGCTAATGTTCCGCATTGGCCGGAAAAAGTGTGGCTAGAAGGCGAGCGCGAAACGCTTGGTCTGTACTTAACGGGTCACCCAATAAATAGTTATGTGAAAGAGCTCAAGCACTACATCACGTGGCGATTGGAAGATGCACATGCAACAAAACGCGATGTGGTGTCGACGGTCGCAGGCCTAGTGATCGCTGCTCGTGTGATGACAACCAAGCGTGGAACGCGCATTGGGATTCTGACACTTGATGACAGATCGGGTCGCATGGAAGTGATGCTGTTCTCAGATGCATTAGAAAAGTACCTAGATCTCATTGAAAAAGACCGAATTTTAGTCGTTTCCGGACAGGTCAGCTTTGATGACTTCAATGGTGGCCTTAAAATGTCGGCACGAGAAGTGCTTGATCTCTCTCAAGCGCGTGAAAAGTACCTGCGTAGTCTTGCTATATCCGTGACTGACAGGCAAATTGATAACAAATTTTTTGAACGATTTAGCGAAATCCTAGAGCCTTATCGTGCAGGGACCGTTCCTGTTAATCTTTATTACCAGCGTGACGACGCTCGTGCGAAGTTGGTCTTAGGTACAGAATGGCGTATTACGCCCGATGATAAGCTCATCGATGATTTAAAAACGTTGCTCGGCGACAAACAGGTCGAGTTGGAATTTGACTGATACGTTTGCCCTGTTTTAAAAACAGGGCAACTTAATTACCTGAACAGGATTCTTTCTCTATGAGTCTTAATTTCCTTGAATTTGAACAGCCGATTGCTGAATTGGAAGCAAAAATTGAAGCCCTGCGTGTAGTGTCCAAACGCGGTGACGATCCAGAGGCTGTCAATCTTGATAAAGAAATCGAGCAATTGGAGACAAAAAGCGCTGAATTGACGAAGAAAATCTTCAGTGACTTAGGTGCATGGCAAGTGGCGCAACTGGCGCGTCACCCTCGCCGCCCTTATACCTTGGATTACGCAGATCTGATTTTCACCGAGTTTGAAGAACTGGCAGGTGACAGAGCATACGCAGATGACAAAGCGATTGTCGGTGGTATGGCGCGTATTGATGGTCGTCCAGTGATGATCATTGGCCATCAGAAAGGACGTGAAACACGTGAAAAAGTGATTCGCAACTTTGGTATGCCAAAGCCAGAGGGGTACCGAAAGGCATTGCGACTGATGAAAATGGCAGAACGCTTTAAAATGCCAATTATCACGTTCATTGACACCGCCGGTGCATACCCTGGTGTAGGCGCAGAAGAACGTGGTCAATCTGAGGCCATTGCTCGCAACTTAAAAGAAATGGCAGGTTTGACTGTGCCAGTTATCTGTAATGTTGTTGGTGAAGGTGGTTCTGGTGGTGCTTTGGCTATCGGTGTTGGTGATTTCGTTAACATGCTTCAGTATTCGACTTACTCAGTTATCTCACCTGAAGGCTGTGCGTCGATTTTGTGGCGTGATTCGAATAAAGCCCCACAAGCCGCAGAAGCCATGGGCATGACTGCTCCGCGTTTGAAAGAGCTCGGTCTTATCGATAACATTATTGAAGAGCCTATGGGTGGTGCGCATAGAAACTTTGTGTTTACTGCTTCCAATATCAAGGCATTGTTACTGGCGCAACTTGAAGAGCTAGAACAACTTGATGAAGAGGCGCTTCGAGAGAGACGTTATCAACGCCTGTTGAGTTACGGTTATTGCTAAATCGTTTGCTACGTTTCTCAGCTAAGAATTGATACTGACGTTAAAAGGGCCTTGTGGCCCTTTTTTTGATTGTGGTGCTATCATATCGGCAATGCACTATCTATGAGGCACTTATGCTGTTCTCCGTGTTTGAAAATGTCCTGAGTTCTTACGCAGTCACTCCTCGTCAAATTGTTTTAGCATTCAGTGGTGGCGTGGATTCTCGCGTGATGCTGGATTTACTATCAACCTATCGAGACATCCATCCTCAGCATCGTTATCTCATTATTCATGTACATCATGGGTTAAGCCGCCATGCTGACGCGTGGATGGAACGTTGCCGTGAGTGGTCTACAGATGCAGGGTTTGACTTCAAAGGTGTAAAAGTTAAGTTTGAGAAGCAGGGTGAAAGCATTGAAAAGCAAGCCAGAGAGGCTCGCTATCGTGCTATTTCATCGAATGTTGAGCCTGATGCATTGGTGTTGACGGCACAACATTCAGACGATCAAGCTGAAACGTTCCTTTTGGCACTAAAGCGTGGCAGTGGACCTGCAGGGCTGGCGGCGATGCCCCAAATTAGAGCGCTTGGTCAAGCACAGTTGCTACGTCCATTGTTAGCGGTATCGCGACAGGAAATCGAAACTTATGCCAATGAACAGGGCTTAGCTTGGGTAGAAGATGAAAGTAATCTGGATTGCCGTTTTGATCGTAACTTTATCAGGCAACAATGGTTGCCTAAAGTTAGAGAGCGATGGCCTGGGTTTGTGAAAGCCGTTAATCGCACATCGTTGCTGTGTGCGGAACAGGAGACATTGATAGATGAGTTGTTGGAAGAGCACGATGCTCGTATTCAACTGCCTGATGGTGGCCTATCAATAGCAGTGCTACAAACTTATTCGTCACGCATGCAGGTTGCTCTACTTCGTCGTTGGTTGAAAAAGGTGATGGGACAAAGCGTCTCAAAGGTTCAGCTTAAGGAAATAATGCATTCAGTTGTTGATGCGGCGTGCGATGCCAATCCGGAAATGAGGCTTGGTGAATGGATGTTGAGACGGTTTCAAAGCACGCTCTATTGTTTGATTAAGATGAATGATGTGACGGATGAGCAGCGAGATCTAGCACTAAATTGTGTGACTGATTTACCTGATAACCTTGGCACCTTGTTGATGACAGAAAGTCGGACTGTGCACGGTCTCAGCCTTCGATCCCCTCGTGGCGAAGAAAGGGTAACGGTGAAATTTAATCCTGAAGGCGTGTACGCTCATCCTTTGGGTCGGCAAGGAAAACGCAAGCTTAAGAAGTTGTTTCAGGAATATGGTGTACCAAGCTGGATGCGAAGAAGAACACCATTGATCTATTTTGATGATCAGCTCGCGGGTGTTGCCGATTTATTTGTGTGTGTAGGATTTGAAGGGCAGGAGTGTGAACTTGTCTGGCACAAAATTCATTGAATAAGTGCGCAAGTGTTATTCACGTGTAAAAATTGATTGGTATGACATAACTATAAGTGAGGAAGCAATGAAATATATTATCTCTTTGGGGCTGGTTGCCATGATGGCGGCCGCTCCCTCATTTGCCGCTGGAGATGCGGAAGCTGGAAAAGCGAAAGCAGCAATCTGTGCTGCATGCCATGGTGCAAATGGTATCGCTGTGATTCCGGGGTACCCAAACCTAGCTGGTCAAAATTCGCAGTACATTGTTTCTGCGCTGAAAGCCTATAAAAATGGAGAGCGCACTAGCGCGCAAGCGGCAATCATGAAGCCTCAAGCTACGATGCTAAGCGATGCAGACATGGAAAACCTCGCGGCTTATTATGCACAAATGAAGTAATTGCTCAGCAGGTTCAGCTGATTAAAAGCCACAACGTCTGTTGTGGCTTTTTTATTGCTTTGGGACTAACTCGCAGATTTATATTTCGCCTGCTCGTTTTTTGGTCATTCAAATTCACTGCTATTGCTATTAATTCTAGAATTTACTAACGTACTAGCTCACTGATACGCCGTTTGAGGTAGATACAATGGCAGATGGACGCGAGCACTTTAGCTCTAGGATTGGATTTGTACTTGCCGCTGCTGGTGCAGCTGTAGGTCTTGGTAATATTTGGGGTTTTCCTACGCAAGCTGCGAGTAATGGCGGCGGCGCATTTCTGCTGGTATATCTTTTGATGATCCTAGTGGTGGCTTACCCAATGCTGGTGGTAGAAATGGCAATTGGTCGTCATGGGCAGGCCAACCCTATTGATAGTATGCGAAAGCTTGGACGCTCTCCTGTATCTAAGCGACTTGGGGGTAGCGTTGGTTTGATTGGCCTACTCGTTCCTTGTCTTGTGCTAGCGTTTTATAGCATTGTTGGTGGATGGTTAGTGTCGTTTATGTTGGCTGCAGCGGCTGACATTGTCGGTTTGACCGATGTATCTAACTGGCTAAAAGGATTCTCCGTTGAGCGAAATTTGTTTGGTGCGGCTGTTTTTTACCTTCTTACCATTTTGATTGTTCAAGCTGGTGTTAAAGAGGGGATTGAAAAGTGGTCAACCCGATTAATGCCTGCTTTGTTTGTTCTGTTCGGCGTATTGTTTGTATATGTCATGACCCTACCTGGCGCTACACAAGGATTGGCACACTACCTTATTCCTGATTTTTCTAAAGTTATGGATCGCGACTTGATCTTGGCTGCCATGGGGCAAGGCTTTTTCTCTCTAACTATCGGCGGTTGTTCGATGTTGATTTATGGCTCTTACCTAAGTCGAAAAGAGAATCTGCCAAAAATGGCGTTGAACGTCACCTTGGTCGATACGGCTGTCGCTGTTATTGCGGGACTTGTGATTCTGCCTGCCATGTTTGCGGCGATGCAACAAGGCGTAGAAATTTACGATGAGAATGGTGCCTTGTTGAGCTCATCAACATTGGTGTTTGATGTGTTGCCGATGTTGTTTGTCGGGTTAGGAGTGGTTGGTCCGTTTATCGCACTCATTTTCTTTGGTTTAATGACGATTGCTGCACTCACCTCTTCCATCTCAATGTTGGAGTGCCCGGTGTCTTTAATGAGTGAGCGCTTAGGCACGAAGCGTCCGATTGCGAGTTGGTTACTGGGTGGTCTTATTGCACTATTCAGTGCTGTGATAGTGTTTAACTTTGGCAGCATGTTTGGTCAAGTAGCGACAATTGCCACGCAATATGTTCAGCCAATTGCGGCACTGCTTTTCAGCCTTTATGGCGGGTGGGTTTGGTCGCGAAGTGAGAAACTAAAAGAGCTTCGTCAGGGGTATGACAAGATTGAGGATGGCTTGTTCTGGAAGATCTGGCCGGTATATGTGAAGTTTGTTTGTCCTGCACTGGTTATTACGGTGATTTGGATGTCATTGGCTTAATGGCTTAATGGCTTAATGGCTTAATAAGGCAATTTCGCAAGCAATGAATGAATTAAAAAACGGAAGCCTGGCTTCCGTTTTTTGTTTGTTTCTCAATAGTGATTATCGAAACTGATTTTGCTCTTTTTGGTATTCAAAGCCACCACTAGCAAGTTTTGATATTAGCGCTGATTCATCGATTTCAAAATACTTTACGAGTTCACTCAGTGACGGGAACTCGTCGCGTAGTTTCATGTTCACTATGCTCAATAGCATCACAGTGTCCATGGATTCAAATCGTTTCAGATCCATTAAGCATCCTCATGATCACTGATCAGCAGATTGGCTGCGGCAAATGCAGCTTGTTCTCTTTTCTCTTTTGGCAGAGATTCATCTGATGCTATGGCATTCAACGCTTGAACTGCACAGGCTATCGCATTGGGAATATAGCCTTGCTCTCCACTACCAATTTCCGCATAGCGTTGACGGATCAGATCACAACAACCGTAGACTTTCATTGCTACTCCTTGGATATAATTTGAGAGAAATATACCTCAAAATAGCCTTATTAAGGAGGTTTTATCATGTGATGTTTACGGGGGTTATCGGCGGTGGTTAGCTTTGTTGCGGTACATGCTGCGGTCAGCACGTTCAAACATAGAAGTGATGTTATCGCCTTGTCGGTATGCTGAACAGCCCACAGAGCTGGAAATATTGTGTGCGGTTAAGAGTGAATCTTGGGAAAGAAGTGTTTTTAGTCGGTCATTAACCAATTGTGCTGATTCTTTGGTCGCTGGGGTTAGCAGTACCGCAAACTCATCTCCCCCTAAACGGTAGCAGCGATCGGAAGCACGAATAGCTTCATTGAGTAACAATGAGAACCGACGTAGCACTTTG
Organism: Enterovibrio gelatinilyticus; assembly: GCF_028683095.1. GTDB lineage: Bacteria > Pseudomonadota > Gammaproteobacteria > Enterobacterales > Vibrionaceae > Enterovibrio > Enterovibrio gelatinilyticus. The sequence continues at coordinate 76,231 of NZ_JAJUBC010000026.1, forward strand.
TCGCCATCAAGGTGGCCATAAGTGTCATTGACCTGTTTGAAGTTGTCCATGTCGAAAATCATTAAGATCAAGCCATGATTTTTTCGCTCAGTGAGCGCGACAGATTGGCGCAGGTCTTGTTCGAAGCTGATACGATTATTTAGGCCAGTCAGGCCGTCCAACATGGCAAGGTTACGAACACGGTTGTATTCAATGGCATTGCTTAAAGGGCCAGCAAGAAGGCGATGGTAGGTATGAATAAGGCTTATTTCATCATCATCGAGTTGGTAAGGTGTGCTGTATTGCAACATACCAAGCGGAGACTGGGCATATTTTAATGAGAATGTTTGTCGAAAACCTGGAGTGCCACCACGTCTAACGATATGGGAGATATCATTGTGCTCCCATATCAGACGATTGATGTCGATTTGTTTTTCCAACTCTCTGGTGAAAACTTCAAACAACTGATCGATTTCAAGTCGACCTTGAAGCTTCTGCAGCACCATTAGACGCTGATCCGCACCAAGAGGAACTCGGCGAGATTGAATCGCCGCTTTTTTTAGTTGTTCCAGTTGCGTACTCATCGAAATTGCCTCAGAAACCAATAACTATGACTGTCGTGCTTTCATGAATATAAGCAAAAAGCGTTCCAGATCATTGGTGCGCAACTGCTCTCCTCGATTTTTTTACTCTCTGTCAGAGAGAAAGTTTTGTAAATCGGATCGACGATTTTGGGCATCTTGGTAGCCCATGTCAATTAAGTGGTTGATATATTTCGGTTCGAATAACAGATAACTGGTGATAGCTGCATCTTCCGAGGGGCTAATTCCAAGGAATCGCATCAGACTACGAACGGCAATTGGCATATGGCAGTAATATCGCTCAACTAAAGGTTCAAAGGGTGATGATGGTGAGAGGTGGAAGGCATCAACTTGCCGCAGGGCCAAATTATCCGCTTTGGTTTTGTCGACGGTTGATACGAGATTATTCATTCTGTCGAGATGCTCCAGATCGGCGGATAATGTATCGGCAAAGATGGCATCCATGAGGTGTCCGCCGAGCATCGCAAGGCCTGGGGCGGGGGCGATGTGGTTTGGTGTCGGGTGAGATTTTGGCGCTAAGTCGATGATAAGTACCTTTTCAGCCCCCATTTTTAGTGCGGGGCGAAGAGGAGCAATTTGGTGGACGGAACCATCACCATAGAAGCCATGACCAATTTTTGAAGCCGGAAAAACAATTGGGATCGCTGATGACGCCAGTAAGTGCTCGGTGGTAATTTGGCTTTTTATACCAATGGCGCGAGAGCGAGTCCAGGTCGGGATATCCTTATGCCCTTGATAGAAGGTGACGGACTTACTGGTTTGGTAGTTTGACGCCGTGACAGCCAGACCATGTAAGTTTCCTGTCATGATTTGGTGTTCTATTTTACTGAAATTGAGCACTTTATTGAGAAGGTTACGAAGCGGACGATTATCGAGCAGACCAAAAGGTGGCGCACAATGATAACGAGCCTGTGCGCGAGCAAAGGCTTGTTTCCCTAAATGATGAATCATGCCCTGATATGAGCTTTCGAAGACATGTTTGGTGTGAAGATTTGACCATAGCCATGACAATTTTTTGACGCCGAGTCGGAAACATGACGTATGGCAGGCAAGTGAGGTCGCGTTTAACGCACCTGCAGATGTACCACAATATATGTTAAATGGGCTTGCATGAACTCGAGGATACCATTCAGATATCGCTTTCATCACACCTACTTGATATGCCGCACGAGCACCTCCCCCACTCAAGAGTAGTGCTATTTTTTTTGGTTGTGGATTGGTTTGTTTTTTTGATGCCATTGCGTAAACACTCGGTTTTTCTGGTCAATATTGAGTATGACTCAGAATATTGGTGTTTGAGTCATGCGCCATTTCTCGATGGTGTTTTTGATTAACTTTATAAATTGATTGTGATCAATCGCTAAAAGCTGGGGTATGGCCGTTCAAAGGCAATAAGGAAGTAGAACGGCAAATGATATATTCTTGTTCACATTTCTCCCAGTTTGGCGATTTCATGGTTCCTGCTATAACGGCGTTAGTTGCCGATGACGACAAGGCAACGGCAAAGTTGGTTGAGGTACTCCTGAATAAGTGGGGCATTCAAACTGTTGTCGCACATGATGGATTGGAAGCGTTAGAAGTGATGATGCAGCCAGCGCCACCTTCTCTTTTGCTTTTTGATTGGGAGATGCCTGGTTACAGTGGTATAGAACTGTGCGAAAAAATCCGCCAAATTGATACGACAAACCCTCCGTACATTATTATTTGCACAGCTCGCGATGCGACTGAGTACATTGTTCATGGCTTAAATCAAGGCGCGAATGACTATGTGTCGAAGCCGTTTAATACCCAAGTATTGAAAGCAAGGGTTGAGGTTGGGATGCGTACCCTTGAGCTACAATCCCGTTTGGTTGATGCGATGGTTCGTCTTGATCATTTGGCAAGTTTTGATGAATTGACGGGCTTACTAAATCGTCGGGCATTGTTTGAACGGATACATGAAGATTTCTCTCGCGCGCACAGAGCGAAGGACAACCTTTGTTTTGTTGTGTGCGATATCGATTGGTTTAAACGTATTAACGATAAATACGGGCATCCTGCTGGAGATGCTGTATTGCGTCAGTTGGGTGATTTGTTGACTCAGCAGTTACGTCCTTATGATCGGTTAGGACGAATTGGCGGAGAGGAGTTTTTGCTTCTTTTTTCTGTAACGACAATTGATAGTGCAGTGAAAGTGCTAGACCGAATTAAACTAGCGATAGAGAAGCATGATTTTGTGTATGAAGATACGCATATTACCGCCACTATGAGCTTCGGTGCGACGTTTATTGAAGCAGGGGAGCAGATCGCGAGAGTTGAGTCATATTTCAAAAGAGCCGATGAAGCGCTCTATCGCTCAAAGGAGCTAGGCAGGAACTGTGTGACGTTTTCAGACAATCTTGTTTAAAGCAGATAATAAAACGCCTCCAAGTTAGGAGGCGTTTTTCATGATAAGTGATTAAGCTAGCTTAGCTTTAATGAACTCAACCATGTTTTCAATTTCAATTGGCAATTTGTCACCACCATCACGACGATGTTTGTATTCAAATACACCGTTGTCCATGCTGCGATCACCAATGATGATGGTATGCGGAACGCCCATCAATTCCATATCAGAGAACATGACGCCTGGACGTTCTTTACGGTCGTCGAATAGCACTTCAATACCAGCAGCAGTAAGGTCAGCATACAGTTTTTCTGCGGCTTCTTTCACGCGCTCAGATTTGTGCATGTTCATTGGAACGATAGCCACGGTGAAAGGTGCGAGCGCTTCTGGCCAGATAATACCGTTGTCGTCGTAGTTTTGCTCGATGGCAGCTGCAACAACACGCGATACACCGATACCGTAACAACCCATTTCTAGGATCGTGTTCTTGCCATCAGGACCGAGAACACCCGCATTCATTTTCTCTGAGTAGTTAGTGCCCAGCTGGAAAATATGGCCAACTTCGATACCACGTTTAAGTTGAAGTGTTCCCTTACCACAAGGACTTGGATCGCCGTCAATAACAGTACGGATATCTGCCACTTCACCCAGCTCAACGTCACGACCCCAGTTAATGCCGAAGTAGTGTTTGTCGTCGATGTTTGCACCGGCACCGAAATCACTCATTGCTGCAACGCTGCGGTCCGCAATGAACGTCAGCGATAGGTTTACCGGACCAAGAGAACCTGGACCTGCACCGACAGCAGCGCGAATTTCTTCTTCAGTTGCGAATTCAAAAGGAACAGCAACTTGTGGAAGTTTCTCGGCTTTGATTTCGTTAAGTTCGTGGTCACCACGAACAAGCAATGCAACCAACTCACCATCAAACTCTTCTGATGCTTTAACAAACAGCGTTTTGACAGTCTTTTCAATTGGAAGGTTGAATTGCTCAACAAGCTCAGCGATGGTTTTTGCGTTTGGTGTATCAACCATCGTCATTTCTTGTGTAGCCGCTTCGCGTTCGCCTGCAGGGGCGAGCGCTTCAGCCATCTCAACGTTTGCAGCGTAATCAGATTCTGTTGAGAACGCGATAACGTCTTCGCCACTGTTAGCAAGAACGTGGAATTCATGAGAAGCAGAACCACCAATTGCACCGGTGTCAGCAAGCACTGGACGGTAATCAAGACCCATGCGATCGAATGCCGCGCAGTATGCGACGTGCATTGCTTCGTATGATGCTTGAAGGCCTTCTTTGTCTAGATCGAAACTGTACGCATCCATCATTGAGAATTCACGCGCACGCATAACGCCAAAACGAGGGCGTCTTTCGTCACGGAATTTCGTTTGAATCTGGTACAAATTCAAAGGAAGTTGCTTGTATGAGTTGATTTCATTGCGAACCAAGCTGGTAACCACTTCTTCAGCGGTTGGGCTTAGAACAAACGGACGCATGTGACGGTCAGTAAAGCGCAAAAGCTCAGGACCCATCTTTTCAGAGCGCCCCGTTTCTTCCCACAGTTCAAAGGGCTGAACCACGGGCATTAGAATTTCAATAGCGCCAGCGTTATTGATTTCTTCGCGAACGATTTTTTCGACCTTTTGAAGAACACGCAAACCACTTGGCATCCAAGTGTATAGGCCTGAGGCCAGTTTGCGGATCATGCCAGCACGCAACATTAGCTGGTGGCTAATGATTTCTGCGTCGTTTGGAGTTTCCTTCAGAGTACTAAGAAGGTATTTACTGGTACGCATCTATGCTATCCGTTTATCAAGTTACATTATGGAAGGTAATAAGTGAGTCATACTACCAGTGACAACTCTAATCGCAAAAGGCTTCTATGGCTGTCACCGTGATTAAAGGTTCATCGACAATAAATTTTACATTTAAGTCGAAAAGATGGACGGCATATTCTTTTGTGTCCACTTTCCCCTTTTTGTAAGCAGGGCGGGGATCTTGAGCCAATACTTCACGAATCACCTGTTCTTTGTGTTCGCAGTCTTTCTGACGATTGATTTGGTGTGCCGCGTTAGTACTAAAGATAACGTCGAGTGTCTTTGGCGCTTCGCCTGCGTAGCCACCTTCTGCACTTTCAATCGCATCTGAGTAGGGAATGTAGGGCTTGATATCGATAACTGGCGTGCCATCTACTAAATCACAACTACCAATATCGACAACAACTTGGTTGCCCACCTTTCTTACTCCTCGAACAGAAACCACTGACATACCTATACCGTTGGGTCTGAATGTCGCGCGGCTAGCAAAAACCCCTATACGTTCATTGCCACCTAAACGTGGAGGTCTAACGGTTGGCGTCCAACCTTGTTCTAGATTTTGGTCGAAAAGGAAAAGTACCCATATATGTGAAAATTGCTCAATCCCTCTAATGGCATCCTCTTGATTCGCTTCTCCGCAGAGAAGTATCGATGCCGTTGCGCTAGGTGCTAGACCCGGTTGACGAGGTACAGCGAATTTTTCTTTAAAAGGAGACTGAATTCGACCCACAGGCGTTAGTGAGTATTTCATGGCGTTGCCTTGTGATTCTTGTTGAGCGGATTTTAACATAGTTGATTAAGACTGCAGTTAGACAATAGATGATGAGGGGATTGCATGTCATAATCGCGGACTAAGCATATATAGAGGGCAGAGCATTGGCCAAACCAGCGGTATTTATTGATAGAGACGGCGTTATTAACGTCGATCATGGTTACATCAGCAAAGTCGATGACTTTGAATATATCGACGGCGTTTTTGATGCGTGCCGTGCGTTCAAAGATATGGGCTACTTACTTGTGTTGGTAACAAATCAGTCAGGAATTGCTCGTGGCTACTATAGCGAAGATGACTTTTTATCTCTTACCGAGTGGATGGATTGGAACTTTGCAGACAAAGGTGTTGAGTTTGACGGTATCTATTATTGCCCTCATCACCCTGAGCATGGTGACGAAAAGTACAAAATTGATTGTGAATGCAGAAAGCCTAAGCCTGGTATGTTTTTGTCAGCAAGAGAATATCTGAATATAGATATGACTCAATCCGTAATGATTGGCGATAAAGCTGATGATATGAGAGCTGCAGGTGATGCAGGTGTGAAGACTAAGATCCTTGTACGTACCGGAAAACAGGTGACTGAAGACGCTGAAACACTAGCAAGTGTTGTTTTGGATAGCATCGCCGATGTTCCTGGCTATTTGAAAGCGCTGTAATAGCGAGTTTTATTTTTCTTTCAATCAATTTCTTGTCCACATGCAGCCCAGGATGGGCTGTTTTTTCACCGCAATGGTTGGTTTTTGAACGCTTGAGCGTTTTTTTAGAGAAAAAGCGTTTTTTTCACTAAAAAGGTATTGCCAATATCAATTTGCTCCCTATAATGCGCTCCCTGTTGGCACGACAAAGTTCGCGTCTAACACGAGGAAAGCAAAAGTGCTTGACTCAAAAATGGAGTTGAGTTTAAATCTCTCTCCGCTCAGCGAGTCTGAGCAAGCTCTTTAACAATTTGACCTATACAATCTGTGTGGGCACTCGTAC
>NZ_JAJUBC010000027.1 GCF_028683095.1 Enterovibrio gelatinilyticus
GTTTGTATGTTCTTCTGAAAACTAAAGGATATACGCCGCACGCTGTCGCAACGCACCCGTCAATGTCAGAAGACGCGAGACTGCGTCTACAAAAGGCATTTGTCATGTTGTCTGAAACACAAGAAGGAAGCCAAGCCCTTGAAAAATTGAAAATCAAAGGGTTTCAATCTGCCCAAGACGCCGATTGGGATGATGTTCGCGAGCTCGATATTTCGGTGATCTCCCCCAAATAGGAAATGAAAAACAAAAAGACGATGACTTTTCGCCTCAAAACCATACTTGGCATCGCGATAATTGAAGTCGTGTTGCTGGCAATACTGATTGCTTCTGGCATCGGATGGTTACGCGACTCAAACGAAAAACAAATCATCGCCAGCGGAGAACAGCTTACCAACACTTTTGCCATTGCTGTTCGTGATGCCATCATCGCCACGGACTTGGCAAACCTTCGTTCATTTAGCCAAGAAGCAACGCGTAACCGCGACATTGCGTACATACGTATCTTCAATGACCAGCGTCAACTCTTAGCCCAATCTTCCATATTGCCCAGCGATGCAGTGGCGCCAAACTACAATCAACGTCCTTCCGAATCACCGGATGGAATCTATGACATTCTTGCTAACATTACGATTGATGATTGGGCCGTCGGTCATATTGAGGTGGGGTTGGACGTTAGCGCTTTCAGCCAACTGCTCCATGACGCAAAAAAATACGCCATATCACTGGCATTGGTCGAAATGGTGCTTGTTGCATTGTTCTCGTTAGCATTTGGGTCGCTCCTAACTAAACAGCTTTTACAACTTCAACATGGTGCGATAGAGATTCAGAAAAATGGCCCAGGGATATCTGTTCCCGTCAAAGGTAACGATGAAGTGGCTCAAGTTTCACGCGCTTTCAACGACATGTCAGTGTCTTTGTCCAAAACTTATGAGGAGCTATCGATTGAGAAGAACAGGTACCAACAATTGGCTGTCCAAAACAAGCTGCTAGCTGACATTGTTGAACAGTCCCATGAAGCGTATTTGATCACCGATCTCAAAGGGAAAATAACGCATTCAAACAACGCTCTGAATACGTTAATCGGCCACCAAGAGGAAGACATCGTATCTCAACCGCTGACAACATTACTCTTTGGAAAACAAACAAGTATTGATGCTGCTTTTGATATTTCTGATGCCATGGAAGCGGGTGAAACGATTACCATTGGGGCACTGTGCACGACCAAAGCAAACAAAACAATAAGGACAGAGATCAGTGCTTTTCCGATTTTGGACAGCACTGGAGCCATAGACCGGTACGCATTTATTGTTCGTGACGTCAGTGAACGCCATCGCTTCGAACAAGAACTTAAACAAGCCGTTAGAAACGCCGAGCATGCAAACAGGATCAAATCTGAGTTCCTAGCCAATATGAGCCATGAGATCCGTACGCCAATGAATGGCATTGTTGGCATGTCCGAAATGCTCAATATGTCGACCTTAAGCAATGACCAGCGTAGTTATATCAATATCATTAGAGGGTCCGCAAAAGACCTCCTTCAGTTGATCAATGACATTCTCGATTTTTCTAAAATTGAAGCCGGTAAATTCACGCTCAACAGCGCTCCTTTTTCTCTTCGGAACGCCATTGAAGATGTAACCACTTTATGTGCTTTCGCGGCATCGGAAAAAGAGCTATCACTCGTGATAGATATTCCTCCAACACTCATTACTGATGTCACTGGCGATGAGCTGCGTATCCGTCAAATAATGAACAACTTGCTTGGTAATGCTGTCAAATTTACCGATCAAGGGTATATAAAAGTTGTTGTGACTGGTGAGTACAGCCAGCGAAAAGGCTATATCAATTTCACCATCAGCATTGAAGACACAGGCATTGGCATTCCCGAAGATAAACTAGACCATGTGGTTAACGCTTTTGAACAGGTAGATGGAACAACCACAAGACGCTACGAAGGAACAGGATTAGGACTCTCGATTACCCAAGGATTACTTGTACTGAATGACAGCCGCTTGCACATTCAGTCCCAAGAAGGCATCGGTAGCCAATTTTCATTTACGCTTGCTCTGCCCTACATTCAACCAACGCAATCTGACGAAAACGCATTAGGAGGTAAGCATATTGCGATTGTTAACACAGACCCACTTCATCGGCCGATTTTGGATCGCTATTTCGTTCACTGGGGCGCAATGTTCACTTATCTCACTGCTGTCGAGGACATTCCGCATAGTCGATTAAACTTCGATGCCGCCGTGGTAATGCTTTCAAACGATGATGAATGGAAGGACACCGACAACTGCCCCGTTGTTGGAGTGGTCACTGAACTCAAACAGATTCAACGTGTGAGTGAGTGCTCCAACCCCCATATGGTTTCCAAGCCATTGCGCATGGGTCAATTACTCACTGAACTGCGTGAGGCTGTGAACGAGCTGAACCCTTCAACAAGAAGCCAACCTGGAATCACGCTATCCGCTGGCACTGATGCCAATGCCATCCTCGAGCCGCTACCTTTTTTGAAAACACTGTCGATCGCTGTGGTGGATGACATTGAATATAACCGAGATGTCATTCGTCTCTATCTGTCAGAGATTGCAGATAACATCCAATATTTTGATGATGGGCGAGACGTCATTGCTCACTACAAACAAGGCCATTTCGACATTTTGATCACCGACGTTTCCATGCCATACATTGATGGTTATGAAATCACCCAGCAAATCCGCACGTTCGAGAAAGAGCATGATTTGCCCGCTCTCTTCATCATTGGCCTCTCAGCACATGCAAACTCGAGCGACTTCAAGTTAGCAGAAGAGGCGGGTATGAACACCTATCTCACCAAGCCAATCATTCGCGCCGACCTTCTCCAAGTTCTTGGTGAGGTAGCATCGCAACTCATCGACGAGCAGTAACAAAACAGGGGGTAACGGGACGATGCCTTACCCCCTGTTTCCACTTCATTTGGCCATTCCTTTAAGAAACCAAATCGCACTACGTTGGCGCAATATCTTCTATGGCGCACTTTTACCAATAAATCGCTCCAAACTCGGTAAATCAGGTAATGCCGTCATCGCCCCTTTTTGAGTCGTCGCCAACGCGCCACAGGCATTCGCCCATATAACGGCCTCCTCAACGACCTCTTTGTTAACACCTTGTGCAGTTTTCCAATCTTCCGCATTGGCTAAGTATGCAAGTAGCCCACCCACAAAAGCATCTCCTGCCCCTGTAGTATCGACAGGTTTTACTGCTGTACCAGAAATCAGCGTTTGCTCTCCCCCTTGCACCAACAATGCGCCCTTCGCACTTTGTGTCACCAAAATCAAAGGAATGCTTAACGCAATGACATCTTCTAATGCTGAATCAAACTCGTCTTTTTGCGTCAAAAACAACAATTCATCATCTGAAAACTTCACCACATCCGCCATAGCGACCGCTTGCATCACAGTGGGAATAATCTCTTGCGGATCTCGCCATACTTCTTCACGCAAATTGGGGTCAAACGACACGCAGCCTCCAGCTGCTTTCACAGCTGCCATCGCCTCAAAGGTAGTACTCCGACTAGGCTCATTCGCCAAAGAAATCGAGCAAGTATGCAGCCAGTCACCTTTATAAAAGACAGGAACATCTCCTGATGTCATAAACTGATCAGCACTCGGTTTTACCATAAAGGTAAAACTCCGCTCACCGTTGGCATCGAGATCAACCACTACGGTTGAGGTACGCTGATCTGGATCCAGCACTAAATCATCGACACTCACATTTTCTTGTTTAAGCGTATCAGCCAGAAAACGACCAAATGGATCATCGCCGACACGACCAAAGAACCCCACATTGCCGCCAAGACGAGCAACACCTACAGCAACATTAGCGGGTGCACCACCAGGACACTTCAAGTACGTCATCTCAGTATCAGGGATCAAATCCACAACCGCATCACCGGTCAACCACACTTTGCTCATTCTATTCATTCTCCTAAGTGCACTCTGCTTCACGTCATAGACTACTTTCCGCTCATTATTTGAGGATGCAATGGTTCGAAGCGATACCTCGACTGCATGAGGAAAAATAGCAGCCACAAAGCCATGAAGATAGAGAAGAAAAGTATACCAATGGCGTACAAAAAGTATTTTTGGGGAAAGCAAATCGGAAAATGGAGAGAAAGCTAATGCATCAAGAAACGTAAAAAGCTATCGAGGGGTAATTTAAGACGGAGAATACTGGCGTTTGAGCCAGTATTCCCCAATATTCTAAAACCGTATGTGTGTATCGCTCATGCAAAATGGCGATAGATGTACACCGCTCAACGAAGCTATGACTTACTCAGCCGTACCTTCAACTGGTTCAACGGTAAATTTCCCCACATCAACCGCCACCACTTTAACCGACGCTCCAGTAGGCAGTGTCATATTGTGGTGAGGCGATGCGAGCACGAGTTTCCAACTGACCCCTGAATATCGCACAGTGCCTGGGTGACTCGCGTCTAGTTCAGCGTCCAACACAAAATTCAGTCCGATCAAATCACTGTGAATATTGTATTCACGCTTGATCGTTTTCTGAGAATTCTTCATTGGTAGCCACAACGCAGCCGTTAACACCCCCGCTCCAATACCAGACGCAGCGACCACGCCAGATACCGTAGCAGGTAAAACCCCAAACCAGACCAATACACCAGTAGTCACGGTGGATAAACCCAACGCCAGCAAAACAATGGTCGACAACCCAAGCAGCCAGACTTCCACGATCAAAAACACCAAGCCCATGATCACAGTTACTTCAGCCAGATTTTCTTGAATATACGCCATCACATCCATTATTTTTTGCCTGCATTCAAAGTGTTAATAATGCTCATTGCCTCAGCAACGACACCCGCCGCGCTTGATTGGCTGTCGGGTAGTAGCACCACTGACGACTCTTTCGCAATCGCTTTTTTGGCTTCAATGGCTTTAACTGCAAGATCCAATTGAATCGCCTTTTGACCTTCTTCCGTTGACGCGGTGCGACCGACCACTTCCAGAGCTTCAGCTTGTGCCTGTGCAACGGCAAGAATCGCTTGTGCTTCACCTTCAGCTTGTAGAATCTGTTCAGATTTTTCTGCTTCAGCCGCTAATACGCGAGCTTGTTTATGACCTTCTGCCACGTTAATTTCCGACTGGCGTGCACCCTCAGACTCAAGGATAACTGCACGTTTTTCACGCTCAGCTTTCATTTGACGCTCCATCGCATCCAAAACAGAACGCGGTGGATCAATGTCTTTAATTTCATAACGTAGCACTTGTACACCCCAAGGAAGCGCCGCTTCGTTGATGGCAGAAACAATTGCAGTGTTCAAACTTTCACGTTCTTCAAACGTTTTATCCAATTCCATGCGACCAATTTCAGAACGCATTGACGTTTGAGCTAATTGTGTGACAGAGAAAATATAGTCATCTACGCCATAACATGCCTTCACAGGATCAACAACTTTGATGTAAAGCACACCATCGACAATCAATGAAATGTTGTCTCGAGTAATCGCGGATTGACTCGGCACATCAAACGCTTGCTCTTTCAATGTTCGAACATAGCCGACACGATCAATAAACGGCACAAGGAAATTAAGCCCTGCCTCCATGGTTTTATTGTATTTCCCAAAACGCTCGATCACATATGCCGTATTTTGAGGTACAAACTTCACCGCAGATCGCAGGAAGATAACCACAAGCACAGCCAGAATGACCCATGTATTTAGTAGAAGCGGTAACAACGTAAAAACGTCCATTGAAAATCCTCATAACCATTTGAAATCTGAGTCCATCATAACGAATGGATTCGACTACAAAAGCATCAATCTGTGCAAAATGGGACTCGACCTCGATTATTAAAGAAAGAACTGTTTGCAAGACGACAGCATGGTGCATGAACTTTTGTTGAGGGCTGAGTTGATACGCGGAAAAGTGAGGCTGACAAGTTAGAAGAGAGAAGAGAGCTTATGAAGATGCCAACATCTCTTCTCTATATTTAATATTATTTAATATTGGCTAGTTAATTGTCGGGTATAACAACATCACCAAAGCCACGCCGCACCTCGAACGCCACTCGAGTCGCCGTATTTTGCTTTGAGTACTGGTGTTGCACACTCGCCACCTAGCACCCACTTAGACATCAATTTCGGGACATTAGTATAAAGGCGCTCGACATTTGACATACCACCGCCAAGAACGATCACATCAGGGTCAATAAGGTTAACAACTGATGCAAGCGCACGGGCCAAGCGATCTTCATAGCGCTGAATGCAAGCTTCTGCTTCAACATCACCTTGAACAGCCAGTTGAACAATGTCCGCACCACGTAAGGTTTGTGAAGTCATCAGCGCAAAGTCTTTCCAAAAACCGGTTCCGGAGATAAACACCTCCATACAACCAGGCTTACCACAATAACAGGGAGTCAACTCGGCGTGATTGGTATCCACTTCATTTTGCCAAGGCAGTGGATTGTGCCCCCATTCCCCAGCCACACCATTGCCACCAACATGAACCCGCCCATCAATGGCAAAACCCCCACCACACCCAGTGCCAATAATGACACCAAATACGACGTGTTTATCGGCGCCAGCACCATCAACAGCTTCCGACACCGCGAAGCAATTGGCATCATTCGCTATGCGTACTTCTCGACCCAACAATCGGCCTAGATCGACATCGAGTGCTTGCCCATTAAGCCACACTGAATTGGCATTTTTAACCAAACCAGTGACTGGTGATAACGTGCCAGGAATACCTAACCCCACGGTGCATGGCTCACCCACCGCTTTTTCAGCATCGTCCACAAGCCCTTTAATGGCCTGCAAAGTACCTTGATAATCATGTTGAGGTGTAAGGACTCTCTGTCGAAAAACTTCTTCGCCAGAATCCGTCATCGCCATAACCTCAATTTTAGTGCCGCCCAGATCTAAACCTATTTTCACAATCATCCTCCGCTTGCAAAAGCGACAAATACCATCGTTCTCAACTAGCCCAAATCAGTGCATCCACTTTGTTGTTAGACCTTTTCAAAATCAAATCGCTAATCCTATGAATCGTCGCTTAAAAGTGAACAACCGATGGGCTCGGTGTGAAGGTTTCTTCAAGTTGAATGAGTATAATACTCTGAAAAATCTACGGATAAATGCCCTAAACACACGAAACGAAAAATTGACAATAAAAATATAAGCAATTGATTAATCGAAAAAATTGAAGTTTTTTTTTAAATTTCGAGATGTAACTCACTTTCTTTTCTGCGATTAACGACTATTTTTAGAAAGTGCACCGTGTTACCAACCACGTCATTTTTGCCGTCAAGTTGGTGACAAAACGCACAAGGTGATGCAGAGGTAACCGACAACAGCTATACAATCGGCTTCTCTGTGGTAATATTGTTCGGCCTGGTTAATAGAGCGTTTTATGCTGCAATTGAATACTCACTTCGTTACACACTACCTTCGCATAAGTAAGTTGTCCTGAAGATATTCGTAAAATTTGCCACCATAAATGATTCATTAGTAGGTCTACATGCTAATTTGCAAAGTAATAGATAGAAATATATTCAGGAGACAACATGTCTAAATCTACCGGTACCGTGAAGTGGTTTAACGAAGAAAAAGGTTTTGGTTTCATTCAGCAAGAAAATGGCCCTGACGTATTCGTACACTTCCGCGCTATCACTGGCGACGGTTTCAAAACTTTGGCTGAAGGCCAACAAGTAACATTTGAAATCGAGCAAGGCCAAAAAGGCCCACAAGCTGCAAACGTAGAAAAAGCTTAATTTTTCTAATCGCAGAGAATTTAAAAGGACGCTCTTGAGCGTCCTTTCTTCGTTTTAGTCACGTAGCCAACCACTGCACCGCACACTCCTCTTTCAACAAACATCGCAATTTTGTACAAAAATTTGTGACGGCCTTGCTTTATACTTTAAGCATTATGACGAGATAGGCCTGCAATGGAACATGCAAAATTTGACGCTTCCCCTTTGCTTGGCGGGTTAGAAATACTCCAAGCAACCTATGAGAAGCAGGCGTTTTCACGCCACACACATGAAGGATACACTGTCGGTGTTATTCGTCATGGTGCACAGCGCTTTTGGCGCAATGGTGGTTATCATATCGCACCAACGAGTAGCATTATCTTGGTCAATGCCGATCAAATTCATGATGGGCATTCAGCCAGTGAAGGGGGCTGGACATACGAAGCCATGTACCCGACCGAAGCACAATTCGACGCCGTTACAAAAGACCTAGGGCTAGCGTCAACTACCCCTTATTTTCCCTATGCTGTTGAGCAAGATCCCAAGCTCTCCCACCAACTTCTGACACTGTTTTCATTGCTACGTAACTCTGAAGACACCTTACTCACGGAGACTTATGCGCATCATTTATTGCTCACTCTGACGTGTCGATTCAATAAGCGTCCACAGCTACCGAAAGACATCGCAAAAATCGCCCCTCAACTCGAACTGGTCAGAGAGTATTTACATCAGCATGCAAGCGACACGGTGAGTCTTGAAACCCTCAGTACACTGTCTGGTATTAGCCCCTATCATCTGGTTAGGCAATTTAAATCGCGGTTCGGTTTACCGCCTCATGCTTACCAAATTCAACAGCGCATTCGTCTTGCTCAATCCATGCTAAAAAATGGTTTCTCTCTCGTTGACTGCGCTGTATCTAGCGGGTTCCACGACCAAAGCCATTTACATCGCCACTTTCGCCGCACCATTGGCGTCACACCAAAACAGTATCAGCGCGCAATATCATCCAAGTTTTCTTGATCCTCTTTTGATAAAACACAAATTACGTTGTTTTAACAAAAGAGATAAACATGCAAAAGGAACTTCCCGTGTCTCGCCCAAACTCTCATCTCTGGCTTCGTGCCTGCGCCGATATGCTGCCCCTCAGCCTAGCTGTACTGCCATGGGGGGTATTATGTGGTTCTTTAGGTATTCAGGCTGGGCTAACTCCATGGCAAGCGCAAGCGATGTCATTACTTGTCTTCGCAGGAGCGGCGCAGCTTTCTGGCGTCACTATGATTGCTGCAGGTACGCCAATAAGTACGCTGTTTGGTACCACGTTTGTGATTAGCGCAAGGCACTTACTCTACTCAGTGAATCTTCGCCAACACATTCAAGTTCTCCCTCTACGATGGCGATTGGCGCTGGGGTTTGTGCTAACGGATGAAATGTACGCAGTTAGTGCGGTCCACACCGAAAAAACAGGCCATTTTGATCACTACTACGCGTTGATCAGCGGGGTCTTTTTTTACATTTGCTGGAACCTTGCCACCTTGGTGGGCGTCCTCGGGGGGAAGCAATTCGATAATATTGAAGAGCTTGGGCTAGAATTTGCCATCGCTGCCACTTTCATCGCACTGGTTATTCCGACAATAAAAGATATTCCGATCTTGGTGAGTGTGGTGGTATCTGCTATCGCCATTGTTCTCCTCACCCTTGTAGGAATCAGTAATGCACTGATTGTTGCCGCAATCATCGGAATGGTGTCGGGCTTTGTCTGCGAAAGCCTTATTTCCAAGAGAAAATCGGTCATGGAGGATAAACAATGAACACATGGTCTTTGATCATCGGCATGGCGTGTATTACGTTTTCGGTACGCTATTTTTTCCTTTCCAAGAGTGTTCCTTTTCGCGTTACCCCCGTGATGCAGCGTATTTTAAAATACAGTGCGCCCGCCGTGCTAACGTCATTAGCGGTTCCTTTCTTGGTTTTTCCGCAAGAAGAGTTATTTGTCTCATACCAAAACCCGTTTTTAATTGCAGGAGTCTTTGTGTGTGTGCTTAGCCTCCTTCGCTTAAACACATTAACTACGGTTGTTATTTCTATGATTTTCTTTTGGTTTATTCGATAACATCATCAGAACGGGATACTCCTCAAACACCAAAAAAATAGTTATGAGACATATGTCTCTTTTATTGAAAAATCAGCAATATAGGCTATCTCTTATATAGTGAAATGTAATTTATTGGGAACCCCAGATGTTAGAGAGATGCCTTGTCGTTGATGATCATGAGATGATTCGCGAAACAATCGCGATCATGGCGACGTCGCTCGGATTTAAAGAATGCATCATGGCCGTTGATGGTGCAGATGCGATATCAAAACTCTACCACTCTAGGCCCTCTCTCATCATTACAGACTTACAGATGGAGCCCATTGACGGTTTAGAAATGTTGCGTCTAATCAGAAGTGGGAGATACGGCTTACCTCACGACATTCCCATTATCATTCTCACTGCAAACGCGTCAGAAAGTGTCATTGCCCAATGCATCTCGTTTGATGTTGATGCTTTTTTGGTCAAGCCTGTCAATCGCCTATCTTTGCAAGAACGTATCAACCAACTCTCTCAACAAGCCAAACCAAAAAAAACCGTCGAACATTATTTTTCCATGTACCAACAAGATCCTGCCAAGTCTACAGCCTTTCAAGTCAACGGGACGGTGGCATTTAACGACGAAGATCTCAAAGAGTTCGACATGTTAATACATGGGCAAAAGCCCGACCCGATAATGACTTCCAGCGCTTCATTTGTGCCTAAATCTAGCGAGCCACAGTTCGTTCCAAAAAATGAAGATAACCGTAAAAGATTCATCAAATGGCAAGATCGTTTTACCGTTGGTAATGAAGAACTCGATGCCAGCAATAAGGAACTACTAAACATCATCAATGACACCTACGATTTAATCGTAAATCATGAAGAGGGAGCTGTTTTTGAAGATATATCGAAAAGATTTCAGCACTACATTAATCAACACATTTTCCGCGAAGAATCACTGTTAGAAGAGCATGGATACGCTCGGCTAAAAGTCCATAGAGACATTCATGCAAGGCTATTAAAACAAGCAGATTTTGTCGTCCTGAAATGTCAGGCAGACCCGAGTTTTTACAAGACAGACTTTTTCCGGCTGTTACGATTTTGGTGGGTGAAACACGTCGTTCAAGAAGACACGCAATACAAGTCAACCTTGTCTCAAGGTGGATAGCGAGGAAAAAATGCGTACACACTTGTTACTCTCCAGTCGCGAATCTCGCCATACTCTCGCACAACTTTTTCTCAGTGGTAGCGCAGTAATCATTGTCCTACTGCTCTCTTTTTTATGGTTTTACCGCTCTATCTACCAAGATACTGAAGAGAAAATGAACTACTTCTTGCAGGCAGAAATAGTCAGTTTGAACAGTGCGGTTGGTGATTGGCAAGAACACAGAACAAGAGAGCTGCAAATCATTGCCAGTGACAAACAAGTACTACGAATTCTTCGAGATACTGGGGTCTACGAAGGAAGGGAGCTGCACGCTGAAGATTCCATTTATACCGCATTAGAACTCTATGCAGAGAGCTTTCAATTCAGCAACATTGCTATCTTTTCACCAAGTGGCAAATTAGTTATCAATTTAAACGATGAAAGCGAAAGTGAGACTATCCAATCTTACCTACGCCATAGCTCTGCCATCTTATCGAACAAGCTGTATGTCGCCCCTCCCGAAAACCTCCAAAAATCCAAGACTCATCCAACCATCACTATGGGGGTCGTGCTTAAAAATAGTAAAAAAACGGAATTCGCTGCTCCTATATTACTGGTCACGAGGAGCAGTCATGACTTTAACAAATTATTTGAAACGCATAACGGTGAACCGACACGACTTGCTTTCGCGGTTAATCGGTTAGGTAACGTGGTTGCATCATCGTCTGCTTCGTCCATTGACCACAAGAGTCTCGAGTCCAGTAAAATAACCACGGCACATGCAACACCGTCGAACTTATTAAGTTCTCAATCAAACACTTTTGAACTCAATACCCAGGGGTTTGCTGGCCACTTCCCCTATCAATCTATTGGTGTGTGGCAATGGCACGAAACTTACCCCGTTGGCCTCGTCATTGAATTTAGTGCGGAAAAAGCGCTAAGTATCGTTGCACAAACCCGTACTTACTTATCCTTTGCTTTTCTTGTAGTGACGCTTGCTTTTTCCCTATTTATTTGGAGGCACGCGAAGTCAGTATTGAAAATTGGTTTTAGCCAACGCTATCTGGAGTCGATCCTTCGCCACTATGCTGACGGCGTCATCGTCATCAATGAATCTGGACAAGCCATTACGGTCAACGACCGAGCCAAAGCGCTTGTGGGGCTTCCTCAGTACATGCCAAAAAAAGTACGACTTGATGAATACCGATCGGACAACAATGCAGCTTTGATCGACGTACTTGAGCATTCAAAAGAGCGAGCAATCGCATTAGGTGAGTTCAGTCGAGTAGAACAACAAGGTAATCTGACAGACGCTACTTTTCTCAACATAAAAGCAAGTCATCAACTCATTGGGAAACGCAATTACGTTGTTCTCAACATCCGAGATATCACCCAGCAATCCAATACGGAAGCTAAGCTCAGCCGAAGCAATGCCTTGTATTCTGTTTTTAACACCGTACAAGACATGTACATGACGACAGGGAATTCTGAGCGTTCGTTCCGAAAAGCCCTGATCGTATTAGCGACATTCACCGACAGTAAAGTCACCGCGATGCTCGAAATTAAAAATGGTGAACAAAAACTACTTTTTAAGCATCAGGTAACAGGGCTTACGAGCAGTTTCGAGCAACTACCAGAGCATCTTTTACCCCTTGCTGAATCTGCCATTAGCCAAAGACGGACGGAATTTTCAACCTCAACATCGCAGGCCAACGGCAATAACCACACTATTTATCCTAACTACGCATTACTCCCTTTGATCACAAAGGGCCAAGCGATTGGTGTTATCGTCCTAGCAGGGCGCGAAGAGCCCTACTCAGACCAGCAAATCAATTGGATTTCTCCTGTGGTGAAAAGCATTTGCAGCATGCTGTACTCTGACAAGCAAACGCAATTGAACCAAGAGGTGAATGAGGCACTGATCAAAACCAAAGAAGAAGCGGAGCACGCCAACGAAGCAAAATCCAATTTCCTTGCCATGATGAGTCACGAAATTCGTACGCCAATAAATGGCATCATTGGCATGTCAGAAGTCCTCGATAACTCCCAACTATCCTACGAACAACGTCACTACAACGACACCATTTCAAGCTCTGCAAATGCACTGCTAGATATCATCAATGATGTCCTTGACCTGTCTAAAATAGAAGCAGGCAAAATGACCATCCGAGAGGAAATATTTACGCTCACGGAACTCATGGAGAACGTCACGAACATTGTTGCGCCGAGAGTGAAGGAGGAAGTCTGTTTTACCTCATATATCGACCCAGCCTTACCCCGGGAAATGGTGTCTGATTTTGCCAAATTGAGGCAAATCATCGTCAACCTTGCGGGTAATGCCGCTAAATTTACAGATTCTGGCTTTGTCGATGTATCAGTCAAGCTATTGGCTCGAACTGAAGATAAATGCGATATCGAGATTTCTGTGACGGACAGCGGTATTGGTATCAGCGAAGAAAACCTAGCAAAAGTCTTTGAGAATTTCTCTCAGATCGATAATTCCAGCAAGCGGCGTTATCAGGGTACAGGTCTAGGCTTGCCGATTTGTTGTAAATTTGTCGATTTATTAGGGGGGTCAATTGGCGCTGATAGCCACGTTGGTCAAGGTTCTGTGTTTACGACGCGCTTAAGCGTTGGTATTTCACAAGCTGCCACTTTAGTGCATGCCGAGCCTTCTAAATTACTCAAACATCAGAAAGTGCTGTTAGTGTCTCGATGCGTCAGTCAAATAACCAATATTAAGCGATATCTCGCGTTTCATGATATGTGTGCAGAGTTCGCTCGGGACGAAAAGTCAGCGATACGTTTACTTGAGCAATCGCCGGGATTTTGCATAACACTGATTGATCACACTGTATCAATTAGTGATATTAAGGCCTCGCTAGAGGAGAGTAACCGCACCAAAAATGTCCTATATCTCGCAGATATAAAAGGGATTGTCACTCAAAACAGCCTATCTATCTCTGCAGCACTGACCGCACCTTTCAATATTTTTAATATGACAGAGATGCTCGAGAGCATTGTTTCTATGGATCAGAAAGGCCATTCTCGTGAAGCTATATATCGCTCCCTAATGCAGCAAGAACACCAAGTTAAACGAACGGTCAATACCTTATCACGCAGCGGTCTTTCTATCTTGGTTGCTGAAGATCATCCCGTCAATCAAGAGCTCATTACGACTATTTTGAAAGGGTTGGGCTGTAAAACCACTATCGCGGACAACGGAGCCATTGCCTTTGAACGCTTTATGTCAAACCGTTACGACATGATATTTATGGACTGCCAAATGCCTGTCATGGACGGCTATGAGGCCACGCGAAAAATCCGTCAATTAGAAACCGTCAATCAACTCCCTGCCGTACCTATTATTGCTATGACCGCAAATGCGTTGGTCGGAGACCGCGAACGCTGTTTGCAAGAAGGGATGACCGAGTACATTTCAAAACCATTTAAACAACAAACCTTGATTGACATGATGAACGACCTGATGCCATCGGTTGGTGATTCATCACATAGTCATCAAGACACTGCATCACCTATTGCCGCTGACTCACTCTCAAGTCCACAAACTGCCAATATGGAGGGCAATGTATACGCACAGAGTCATTCAGCGTCTCACACCTCCTCTCGTGCTCTCAACAATGTCCCAGCCAAAACACAGGATCAAGCAGTGACTGCGCTTAAGAACGCTCAGGGTGCCCTCAAAGAGGATAATCATGACACTTCTCCCTTTGACCTAACAACGCTGCGAGAAACGACAGGAGACGATCCTGCTTTGATCGCCATGCTGGTTGACCGCTACATCGAGACACAAGAGAAAGACATAACAGCGCTTAAAGGGGCTTGGAATAACCAGCAATTCAATGAAGTGAAGAAGCTTGCCCATAAAATGAAAGGAGCAGCCCTTATGGTAGGCGCCATTGATTTCGGCGATCTATGCAAAGAGATAGAACAATACGAGTTCGAAGCCGATGCCCCGCCAGAGAGTTTACTCCACGAAGTGCAACACAAATCAGCGTTATTATGTGAAAGAATGCTCGCCACAAAGCGCTAGTAGAACATAAACAATAACGCAAGATTGAAAAGGTTGCTTTTTGAACCCTTTTTGCGAATATTGCAAACCTAGCTCCACTATCTTCAGGTAACCCTAGGCAAATAGGCATTTTTTTATTAATTTTAACTCAAACAATAAAAAACATAATTTTAATGATTTCAACATTTTTAGAGAGTACGCCATGCCGACTGTTATCCATTTTCCGACAGAAAATGTGCCACCAGCGACGCAATCTTGCGCCCTGACTGAACTCATCCGTGATGAACTTTGCCATCTGAGCTCCAATGAATATATGGTCAATTGCATCCTAGAAAGGATGAAACCCTTCATCGCGACTCTGGACTGCGATTTAGAATTAGATGTTGAAATCACCTCAGACAACGAAGCGGGTGTGATGCAAATGATCCCTGCAGTGCAATCACTTCAATCTCGATTTGATGGCATCATTTCAGAAATTATCTCTGAGCGTATTCTTCATGAAATCCATTTGTTCCATATCGAACGCGCCAAGAAAATCTGACAAATCCAACACCAACAAACGAAGAAAGGAGCTGTTAGCTCCTTTTTTTTGTCTACTTTTTAACACTCATTTTGCGAAAATAGATTTACTCCTCTCGCAGTTTGCAAGTAAGGATGCAGGTATTCATTCACGTATATCGGCTTATTCAATCACGTATATCGGCTTATTCAATCACATATCGCGGCAATTTTATGGCGTTTATACAGTGCGTAAATCCCCCCGCTTAGTCCAGAACGCTTAAAAGAGTGCACATTCCCCACCACAATCATCATTTACTTATATAGTTATCAATACGTTTCATTGTTAAAGCAAGAGCTCATAAAAATGACACTAGTTACATTGGCGCAACAATTGCAAGAAACAATAAGCAGTTGCAATGTCTGGAGGCATTATGGGAGTAGCAGCAATTAGCACAGGTTCAATTCATACTTTTCAGTCGCGATCTGGCGCTCGAAAATTTCCACGGATTGAATTTGCTGCCCAAATCGAAATTGATGGCATTCTCTACCCCACAAAAGAGTGGAGTGTCGGAGGCTTCTCCATTGGTGATGACAAATACCCAGGTAGAAAAGGTGACAAGCATCACGGCAATCTGTGTTTCGATCTCCCTGTAGGGCGTTTTTCTACTCCTGTTCAATTCGAAGTAATGAGGGCAAGCGAGCATGGCTATGCGCTTGGTTGCCAATTCTATTCTTTAAATTCTGGTCACCAAAAAACACTGCAAAGCATCGTAGATACCTACCTGACGGGCGAAACCATCTCCCTCGAAAGTGTTACGTCATATGGAGTGAAAGCCCAACTTCACGAAGAAGAAGTGAAGCGTATGCAGCAAAACTGGTGGCGGTTTGCGCTGGTTGCTCTCGTCTCCCTTACTTTGATAGTCACTGCTGCGCTGATGATCCAGTCCCGCATTTTATCTATTGCCTCCGAGCATGCTGCCGTTAGCCAACCCGTGCTCACCCAACGTAGCTATAACAATGGCGTTTTGCGATTGGGAGACTACAAACCGGGACAACTCGTGAAAAAAGGAGAACTTCTGTTTACGGTATTTACTGATGAAGGGACGGATCTGTTAGCCAAAGACAAACAATTACTCAATGGCATAAACAGCCAAATAAATTATCTGCAAACACTTTTGCGTCAAAGTAAAGAATCCGTCGCACGTTACAACTCTCGCCTCTTCAATGAACTGCAACTAGTCACCGAGAAAAAACAATTACTTGAAGACGAGCTCGTGACGAGAGAGCGTATTCTGGCTCTCTATACCAATGGTGTAAAAAGAGGCACAGTTGATGAAGTCTCACGAGAGTTAGAGCGCGTAGAAACCTTCGAGATAAAACGCCAATTGCTCACTATGGACAATCAACTTGAAGATATCGAACACAAACTCGATCAAATTTTAATCGGCGTTCCTCCAAGAGAAGCACAGGGCGATCTTAACTCTCCCTTTGAAGTGCAAAGTAAGCTCGATATCTTGATCACTAAGAAAGACCAAGTACTCGAAGAAATTGAGCGCCTTAAAACCCGCGGTCTCGCTTACGCGCCTTGTGATTGCTACATCGTCACTATCAATGCATCTGATGGTCAAGTGGTTCAAACTGGTACCTCCGTGTTTGAACTATCACCCGCTTCACAACAAAACCGCACCGCACGCTCTATTCTGGCTCTCATGCCACTTGAAGGTGCTGAGCTCATTAAGATAGGTATGCCAGTGGAATACCGACTGGCTAGTCGAGATGACAAATTGATAGGTATTGTTGATCACGTCCAATACTACAGCGCGTCCAACAGTGATATATACAACGAGGAAGGTGAATCTCTCAGTGGCTTACCAAAAACGCTTCCAAGGTTACAACAATACTCGCTAATAAAAATTCTACCTTCTGAGTTTGACCGCGATTCCATCGTTAATGAACCCGTGACGGTGGTGGCGACTGTGGGTTGGAAAGACATTTTCAAACATTGGTTTAACCTATGAATGTTAATAACCTAGTCGTCAAAAACTTTCACCGTGATGACCCACGTCACGTCACCATTTTATGGTGGTTATTCTTTGGTGCGCTTCTTCTCGGTCTTTGGGCTCTCTACACCATATTGCCGTCTGACAAATTACAACCTGAGGTACTCTACACTCTTGGGATCATTGGCGCTTGGCGATACGGTTGGAAAACGCTTCACCTCTTACGTGGTCTCTACTATCAGTATGTTCGCTACCCAGCGTTATCGGTTTTAGCGGATATGACCCAGAAACCCAGTGAAATTTTGTTGGTGATCCCTTGCTATCGAACCACGCCCGAAATTAGTGCCCCCGTATTTAAAGCACTGATTGACGAAATCGGAAATTTTGGCGTCGCATGTCGCGCGGTTGCTTGCGTCACAGATGAAGCAGATATCAGCATCATCGAATCTCAATTTGATAAGCTCAAGCAACGCGTTCCTGTCAGCCTCTATATCATCGATCAAGATGGCACAGGTAAACGAAACACCATGGCGGATGCCCTGACGCTATTGGCTGAAGACCGCCCAGTATCTAAAGACAGCATTCTCATCTTGATGGATGGCGACACCGTGCTCCCTGAGGGCATTCTGACAAAAGTGTCTGGTTTTCTCATGCGTTATCACGACCTTGGTGCATTAACAACGCATAACAAACCTATCGTCAAAGGCAATTCCCTGACGCGCCAATGGTATCGCCAACGCATGGCTCAACGTCATTTCTACATGAGCTCCTTAAGCCTGACTTATCGCGTGCTGGTTCTCACCGGGCGCTTCTCGGCTTATCGCGCTTCCTTGGCTTTGTCACCGGACTTTATAGATAGCTTGAGGTATGACCACGTTAACCATTGGCGGTATGGGCGCATCAGAATGCTGACAGGCGATGACAAGAGCACCTGGTACTTCGTGCTCAAAGAGCAATGGAAAATGCTCTATCTTCCGGATGTATCTGTAACATGCTTAGAAGATGCCCCATCAGGAAGTTTTGTCAAAACGAGCATGTCTCTCATGACTCGTTGGTATGGCAATATGTTGAGAAGCAATATTCGTGCTATTGCTCTTGGTCCAAGAAAAGCGGGGTGGTTTCTCTGGTTCTGTTTGCTTGACCAACGTATCAGCATGTGGACCACCCTTATCGGCCCATCATTGGCATTGGTCGTTGCGACTTACATGGGAACCAAAGTGGTGATCGCGTATCTGTTCTGGGTGATCGCAACGCGAAGTATCAATGTACTCTTAATCTCCGTGCAGTCTGGTCAATTCCACCCTATTTTCGTCCCACTGCTATGGTACGAACAGCTGATTGGATCCTTGGTGAAAGTGTACCTTTTCTTCCATCCGAATGTTCAACGTTGGACTCGACAGGGAATAAGCGGGCAAATCGAAGATCACTCTATCTCTCATGAAATCAAACGATGGCTTCCACATTTGCAAACCACCGCCGCATTCAGTTCTTTACTGATCTTTGTCATGTGGCTTTATGGCTGACAACGATACGCCTTAGCGAGAAAGGTAACCGAGGTAGAAAACGGCTTAGGTGAATAGAGTAAGAGGGTATCAGCGCCCAGCGCCATGGCCTTGTTACGCATTTGATTCACAGCCCCCTCAGTTAGCGTACCGTCGCTAATCATCCAATAGTCATACCAATGGCCTTGAGAACCAACCACAACACCTTTATCTTCACATGCGGTCATTTCTAGGGCGTCGCCCCACAACACATTGATATTTTCAGATTTAGGCTCAGGCATTGTCACACACGCTGACAGTAAAAATGGGGCAGTAACAAGTAGCCACTTCTTCATGTTTTTCTCTACGTTTATTATTTGGTTACACAATAAGATTATACCCGAATGACCTCATTATTCATTGAGAACTTATGGGCAGCATGTGTAAAACGGACTTGCTCAAACAGCTATCACCCTCTAGAATAATACTGTACATACATACAGTATTATGAATTATGCTTGATGACATTCTTGCTCTGCACTCTGGGATTTGGACAGCCAATCGCCTCTACCAACCCCAAACACAATACCTCTCTAGCGGCCATGAAATTATTGACGAAAAACTAGAGGGTGGCTGGCCAAAATCAGGGGTAGTTGAACTTCAACTTCCCTGCTTTGGTATTGGTGAACTACGCCTCGTGCTCCCTTCCATTGCTAGCGCATTAAAACACAGCGAACTGGTGGTATTTGCGGCCCCGCCCGGAGAGTTAAACCCTATCGCGTTATGCCAAGCAGATTTGGATTTGAACAAAGTCATCATTCTACATTCAACCTTGCCATCAACATTGTGGTGCATTGAACAAGCCATCAAAAGCGGATGCTGTCGAACTGCTGTGCTGTGGGGAAAAAGCCTCTCTGTCACGCAAGCAAGGCGCTTACAATTAGCCGCGACAGAGAATGATTGCTTACTGTTTATGTTCACCTATCAAGCAAGCTCACAAGGCTTACCTGTGAGCTGTCGGCTTGCCATGACACCATCTGAAGAAGGGCTAAATGTTCGTGTTGTTAAACGCCGCGGGCTGCCTATCCCTCCTTTTCACTTATCATTGCCACCAATCTTTCATGTCTATCAACGACATCTCTTAAATAAAGGCCAAGAAAACATTCATGTTCTCCCATCAAGCAATAACGTTGTGCCTTTATTTCGATGATGCTGTGGATCTCTTTTTACTTCCCCGCCCTTCTGCTCAATACCTTGGAGCGTGATAACGGTTCGACACTGCCACTGATCATCCTATCGGGTAGCAATGGTTCCGTCTGTCAGGCCAATCAAAGCGCCTTTGAACATGGCATTACGCTTGGCAATGATTTAGGCACAGCCAGTGCGCTTTGCCATACATTGCATGTTGTGAATTACGATGGGAAAAACGAGGCTGAACGCTTATTGCAATTGGCTTCTGTGCTTTATCAAGTCAACGCCGACATTGTGCTTTATCCCCCAAATGGCTTGCTCATGAAAGTCTCCCCTATGCTCAAGCTCTATGGGTCTCTCGACCATTACTGGCATACCTTATTGCCGTTATTAACAAATGAAAACGTGACCTTTCACTTTGCGCTAAGTCCCTACCCTGAAGCTGCATTAAAACTGGCGCAAGCCAAGTCCGACAAAGGGTTTCTCACACCAGAATCCACACAAAGTGCTTTGGATGCACTTAATGTTCGTCAATTGGGCTTTACCGACAAACAAGCCGTGCAATTTGAGCGCATGGGACTTCGCCAAGCCAAACAACTTTTTGCTTTACCCATTTCCTCTTTAGGGCAGCGATTTGGGAAAAGTGTGCCTGAACAACTTCGCGCTCTGACACAGACCCAAACCGCCAAGCAAACCTTTTACACACCGCCAGAGCACTTCCAGCAATCCATAGAGCTCTTACATGAGATAGCCAACAGCCAAACCCTGTGCTTCCCACTCCAACGCATGCTGAAAGAAATGGAGAAGTTTCTAGATGCCAGAGAGGCGGTGGTTCCGAATGTCATGCTGATATTCACCCAGCGTGAAAAGGATGACAAAACGCTGACGCTGTCGGCCGCGGCGCCTGAATCTCGCGCCAATCGATGGATGCCTTTACTCCAACTGCACTTAGAAAAACTCACACTCGATGCACCCGTTACCCATATCCGCCTTGAAGCGAGCACCTTGCTGCCCAAACAATCCCCGACACAAGACTTATTCGCCGGAAAACGCGGGCAACTGACATCTGGCGAGCTCATTAGCCTTATGCAGGCAAAAGCGGGAAAGCAGGCGGTGTATAGCTTAACGCTCAAAAACGATCATCGCCCTGAACATGCTTTTTGCCGACAGCCTCCATTACACGCCTGCGAACAAACACTACCCACTCATCTTCCATCGCGACCATCACTGCTGCACATGTCGCCACGGCCCCTGCTCGCTCGACCAGAGACATTAACAGGCCCTGAGCGCATCAGCGGAGGGTGGTGGGACAAAACCCCCATTCAACGCGATTATTTCATCGCACGTAATCAGCAAGGGCAATGGTGCTGGGTATTTCGAACGGCAACAGGCGAGTGGTTTGAGCATGGTCTTTTTTGCTAAACGGATTCAACATGACAAATAGCCCATCAGCTCAACACCCTTGGTTTGGCGAGTTACATTGTAAAAGTAACTACAGCTTTTTAACGGGAGCATCTCACCCTGAAGAGTTGGTCTTTCGCGCTGAAACCTTGGGGTATAAAGCCCTCGCCATTACTGATGAATGTTCACTTGCTGGCGTAGTACGTGCTTACACCGCTATTCGGGATCAGCAACTCTCGCTCACACTCATTGTCGGATCGGAAATCACATACCAAGGAGAAAAATTGATTCTGCTTTGCCCGAGTCGAACGGCTTATGGCGAATTGGCGCGGCTGATCACCCAAGCACGT
Organism: Enterovibrio gelatinilyticus; assembly: GCF_028683095.1. Classification (GTDB taxonomy): domain Bacteria; phylum Pseudomonadota; class Gammaproteobacteria; order Enterobacterales; family Vibrionaceae; genus Enterovibrio; species Enterovibrio gelatinilyticus. The sequence goes on from NZ_JAJUBC010000027.1 coordinate 21,934, forward strand.
ATGCGCAGTGAAAAAGGGCATTATCAAGTTATGAGTGATGATTTTGACCATATCAAACACTGCCTGTGTATTTGGCTTCCAACGCTTGATCACGAACAAAACAACGAGAAAATGCCTTTCCAACATTGGCTAAAAAACAAGTTTGATGAGCGGCTCTGGATTGGCGCTGAACGTCTTCTACTGCCTGATGAATCCCGCTACCTTACCTTGATAGAAACACTGGCTAGCTCACTCGCCCTGCCAATCGTGTGCACCAATGATATTCTCATGCACCACCCAAGACGCCAGCCTCTCCTTGATGTGCTAACTGCTATTCGTTTAAGAAAGCCGCTTCATGAGTGCGGACTGTCACTGCCTCGCAATGGAGAGCAAGCGCTAAAGCCTCTCGACAAAATCACTAAGCTCTATCCGCAAGCGTGGATACAAGAAACCGCCAGCATTGTTAAACGGTGCAACTTCTGTCTAAGCGAATTACGCTACGAATACCCTGCAGAGTTAGTTCCCGATGGGTACACGGTTAGTCATTACCTTCGCCACCTTGTTGAACAAGGTATCAAACTGCGATTTCCGGACGGCATTCGCCCTGATATTCGCGCCATCATTGAAAAAGAATTGGTGCTCATTGCGGAGCAAAAATATGAATTCTTTTTCCTCACCATTTACGACATTGTTCAGTTTGCCAAATCACAGGGGATTTTGTACCAAGGGCGGGGATCGGCGGCGAATTCAGTGGTGTGTTACTGCCTAGAGATCACTGCGGTAAACCCCGACAAAGTTAATGTGCTATTCGAGCGCTTCATTTCCAAAGAACGCGATGAGCCCCCTGACATTGATGTGGATTTTGAACACGAGCGGCGTGAGGAAATCTTCCAGTATATTTACCAAAAATACGGTCGTCAGCGCGCCGCACTAGCTGCCACCGTGATCACTTATCGGTTTAAAAGTGCATTTCGAGATGTCGGAAAAGCATTAGGCATCAACGAAACACAACTCGATTACTACATCAAAAACCTTAACCACAGGGACAAAGAGCTCGATAAGGCCGAGCAACTCAAAGCGCTAGGATTAGACATTGAGTCTCATCACGGGCGTTGGTTATTGGAATTAGTGGAAGAGATACGCGGGTTTCCTCGCCATTTAAGCCAACACGTCGGTGGGTTCATTATTTCCGCTGGGCCATTGTATGAACTGGTTCCTATTGAAAATGCCGCCATGGCAGAACGAAGCGTGATCCAATGGGACAAAGACGACCTCGAATCTCTAGGATTACTCAAAGTCGATATTCTGGCTTTGGGTATGCTAAGTGCTATTCGCAAGGCATTTGCGATAATTCGCCAGCATGATAAACGTGCCTTATCAATCTCAGACATTACTGCCATGGGAGACGACCCACAAGTCTATCAACAGCTACAAAAGGGCGATTCCGTGGGTGTTTTTCAGGTGGAGTCCCGTGCGCAAATTAACATGCTGCCAAGGCTGAGACCCGCCTGCTATTACGATTTGGTTATACAGATAGCCATCGTGCGTCCTGGTCCAATCCAAGGGGACATGGTGCATCCTTACTTAAAACGTCGCTGGGGGAAAGAAGCTGTTTCCTATCCCTCAAAGGAGGTTGAGTCTGTACTTTCTCGCACCATGGGAGTGCCTATCTTTCAGGAGCAAGTGATTCAACTCGCCATGGTGGCTGCGGGCTTCAGTGGCGGTGAAGCGGATCAACTCCGTCGTGCCATGGCGGCATGGAAGCGCAGTGGTAAGCTCGCACCGTTTCGCGAAAAGCTAATCAATGGGATGCAAGAACGAGGTTACGATATCGCGTTCGCGGAACAAATATTTAAGCAGATACAAGGCTTTGGTGAGTATGGTTTTCCCGAATCCCACAGTGCTTCTTTTGCTGTATTGGCATATACCTCGTCTTGGCTCAAACATTACTATCCGGTTGCCTTCTACTGCGCCTTGCTCAACAGCCAGCCCATGGGGTTTTATAGCCCCTCCCAGCTACTTCAAGATGCCAATCGTCATGGTGTGAAAATCCTACCGGTATGTGTGAACTGCAGCGATTGGGATCACCAACAAGTTGTAGAGAACCACCAATACGCACTACGTTTGGGTCTTCGTCTTATAAATGGCTTTTCTGCGCAAGGGGGGGCATTACTTCTTTCCCATCGACCCATTCACGGCTTTCAGCACATCAATGAACTGCGCCAATGTGGTATGAACAGGGGTGATCTCCAAGCACTCGCCAGTGCTAATGCCACGCAGGTTCTTGCTAACAATCGCTTTTCGGCGCGATGGCAAATGATGGACGACACCCACACTCTGCCATTGCTTGCGAATACCGCGCCTACAGATAATGACATACAAACCATTCAATCCCCCACTGCCATTGAGGATGTAATTGAAGACTATGCCGCAATCGGGCTCACGCTGGGTAAGCACCCCATTGCGTTATTAGATGAAAGTGGGAAATTGGGAAAGCATCGCCTTGCCAGTGAACTCTCCACTGTCAAATCCGGATCTGCCGTAACAGTTGCTGGGATCGTGACTGGTCGCCAACGACCTGGTACCGCAAGTGGCGTCACTTTTATGACCTTGGAAGATCAAACCGGCAATATCAACGTGGTGGTGTGGTTAGCAACAGCAAGAGCGCAGAACACCCCGTTTGTCACAGCCAAAATATTAAAGATAAAAGGAATACTCGAACGCGAAGGTGAAGTCGTTCATATCATCGCAGGCCGTTTAATCGACATGACGTCAGCACTTGATCAGCTACTCATACAAGCGAGGGACTTTCATTGAGCGGTATAGACTGGCGATGAATCAGCCGAAGTAACCAGCAACAGACACATTTTAATTGCCAAAAAAAGCATCGACATTTTCAACACCAACACAACGGTTAGAAAATTATTCAGTAAGAAATTTAATATAATTATTTTTGAACATCGTAAACTTTAATGCTTCAACATTATTCGCACCCTCCCAAAGACTTCACTTAATCATTAAAGTCTCGTTCTTGACTCCTGATACATATCATTCTTAACTTTCAAACACCTTTTCTATAATCCAAATTTAATTTGTCAACATTTATAATATGTCTCATGTTGCATGAGAAACCATGGGCTTATATCCACAAATACCAATCTCATTAATGTCCACATAATTAGACACTTTATTATTGACCGATAATTATTGTGAAGTTAGAGTTCAAAATTATTCAATTTACACTGGAGTTGGTGAACTAACTTTCACTCGAACATACTAAAAGACTCCCCTGTAATATCTCGTCTAATTCCAAATCAGACCAACGGATAAACAATCACAAATGGGACATCAATATCATGAGTAATGCAATGCTGAATTTTTCTATCCGACCGCGTACTTTAAGGTGGTTAGATCTATGCACTTTCGGACCTAAAAAAGGTGAAAGCGTAGACTTGTTAAATGAAAGCACGGTGACTTGGTTCAATGACCAAGTTAGCCTTGATGAATCATCACATGAAACACAAACAGAACTACAAATTGGAGACGGGGTCGAATCAGACGCAAGGATTCGTGCATGGCTGGATATTGCTTTTTATAAACCCGACCAACTTAGACAACGTATCGCCTATGCACTAAGTCAGATTTTCGTTGTTTCCGATAAAGATGCCGAGCTGAGTGGCAGACAAACTGCACTGGCAAATTACTATGACCTACTGGTAAAGAATGCTTTTGGTACATACAAAGATCTTCTTCGTGATGTTACTCGCTCGCCAGTCATGGGGCATTACCTAACCATGGTTAACAACTCAAAAGATAACCCTGATGAAAACTATGCGCGAGAAATTCTCCAGTTGTTTTCTTGTGGACTTCATGAGAGGGAAATTGACCATAACTTAGATGGGCTTGAAGCCACTTACAAACTTGATACCGATAACAAACGTATCCCTTGTTATACCGAAGATGACATTCGTGAACTAGCTCGAGTCTTCACAGGTTGGGTGAGAAATAATGATAGCTGGCATACCCCAATGATTCAGTTAGAAGACTCCGAAATCCGTGATTCAGAATCCAAGAGTTTATTTAATGGGACACTTTTTTTTAATGCTGGTAATGAAAATTATGACGAAAATGAAGGTATAGACAATAGTGAAACAGATTTAGAAATACTACTAGAGGCTCTACAGAACCATCCTTCCACCGCGATTAATATCTGCTATAAACTCATACAGCTTTTGGTTACATCAAATCCGAGCAGTGCTTACTTACAGCGTATCGTGGATGTGTTCAATGATGGCACGGAAAAACTCGTAGAACTGGGCGACCCTGCTCCAGCGGCTGGAGAAGAGAAAGGCCAATTGAAAGCTGTTATTTGGGCAATTATTTCTGACAATGAAGTTTATACTGCTCCTCCAACATATATGAGCAAAATTCGGGAGCCTTGGTTGTCGCTTGTATACATATATCGTGCCTTGAATGTCGACGTACTCCCTAACGTTGGAAATGGTGGGGACCAGTCTAATAAAAGAATTAAAAACAATTTGAGCTATTCCAAAACATGTAACCAATACCCACTTGGTTCTCCTTCTGTTTTTAATTTTTACTTACCTGATTATCAGCCAGTCGATTTGTTACCTTTTGAGTACAAAGATAGTAGCTTGACTTCACCGGAACTGCAGATAATGGATTGGTCACACATTGTCTCTGTTCAAAATCATATATTTGGCATGTTTAATAGGAATATTTCTTATGGCGAGGGAATCACCAATACAAACACTTGCCTAACTTCAAGTGATGGAGGGATTTATAACACCTATCAGAAGTTGCTATTTGTTGACATTGGGCCTTTTTATAATGCCGTTAAAGTGTCAGATAAAATTGGGTTTGTGAATGCCGTCTCAACTCGGTTTTTTAACTCTCTCATGCCAAAAGATTTAGAAATCCAAATTATTGATGCATTCCCACGCGGAGATTTATCAGTGCAAGCCTCGAACTGGACACAAAGACTACTTTCGTTAGCTTTATCGTCTCCATACTTTCATGTGCAACAAAACCTAAATTCATTCCCTTATAGAACGACACTTCCTGAGCCTGCTGGTAGCGGTTATGTCAACTGCAATATCTAGAGCCTTTTTGCAGATAAACACTCTTAGCAAAGTGATCAAAAAATTTGGAGATTTAAAATGAAAGTAACAAGACGAAATTTTGTTCGAGGAATTGGCGCAACGGGTTTAGCTACTATGGTTCCCAGCATTAGCTTCAATGTGAATGCATCAACCAATGGCGATGAAAGCAATGGTGATTACAAAGCTCTAATTTGTGTTTTTTTGAAGGGTGGGAATGATTTTTTCCATCAAGTTGTGCCCAATGTTATTGAAGGCGACAACAATGTTTATAGCAAATATACTCAGAGAAGGAGCGCTTTTCTTCCCACCTCAGAAAGTACGAATGAACCAACGATAGAAGGTCAATACTGGGATGCTCAGCTTAAAGATGAAAACGGAAAATCCATCTTTATTCATAATGATATGAGTGAATTATCAACACTTTTCCAAACTGGAAACGCAAATGTCGTGCTTAATGTCGGCACTTTACTTCAAGACACTAACAATCAAAATCTGAGTACTGCGAAGCTACCTAGCAACTTGTTTGCACATAATAAACAGCAAGAAGCGTGGCAGAGAAGTTTCCTTAATAGTGACGGAGATGAAAGTAAAAACGGTTGGCTCGGTAGAGCAATTGATGAAATTCAGGACGATATAGACGGTGCAATTTCCAATAACTTCTATGGCGGTCCGCATGAGCTAATGGATTCTGAAAAAACTGAAGCGGTATACTTGAGTAAAAGTGGCTTCGACCCACTTCGCTTATCATTTGGAAGAATGGGGACGTATTACCAAAATATTTTTGGTATCAATTACCTTCACAGTCCGTCGGCGAGTTCCGTTTCACATCCTTCACCGTTAACAGCTGCTTATGCGAATGCGATGAAGAGTGCCCATTTTTACTCTGATAAATTGAGATCTATTTTTTCATCGAGTGACGTGCAGCCTGATGAATCCATTTCCTATAAATCAGGGAACACAGAATCTAACTTTGCTCTTCAGCTAAGAGCGGTAAGGCAAATGATTCAAGCTAGGAAATGTCTTGGGGGGACAAACGGAACCCGCCAGGTGTTTTTCGTTGAATTAGGCGGTTTTGATACTCATGCAGAACAAGAGCTAAGACAAAGTGATCTGATGAAAGAGTTTTCAACCGTGACTAATTTGTTTTATGCGTCTTTAGGAACCATGAAAGATAGCGTCATGACAGGTACTTTGTCGGAATTTGGTCGAACTATGCATACCAATGATAGAAACGGGACAGATCATGGTTGGGGAGGAGGACAGTTTCTCTTTGGCCCCACTGTTGCACATCCAATTGAAGATGATATTGAGTCGAGAAGGTGTTTTGGCAAATACCCCGATTTCGATGAGGCAAGTGATGATGATAACGGTGAGGGTAGACTTATCCCTAAGATTTCTCATGAAGAATATGCGGGCTATATGCTGAATTGGTTAGGCCTTGAAGCTCATCAGATTCAGGAGGTATTTCCTTTACTGCGCAACGATCCGCATTTTGAAGTTATTTCCGCATCCGGCGTTGTAAACAACAATCTATAAGTAATCTTGGCCGGGGGTACCCCCGGCCTTTGTGTTCTAGAGTGTGTAGCGACTACTCGAACGACTTCATTCCTTATCGATATCTCAACTTATAATCTTTCAAGACAAGCGCTAATTTTTATGGAGTGGTCTATTCTGCGGGTATCCTGCCAACTGGGGTTCAAGTCAGTATCGAACAAGAACAGGTATTTATTCGGAACAGGAAACGAATGATTTCCCCTCCCTGAAAACATCGCTCACTTTGCCAAATCAGGAGTCATTTTGTATTAAAGAACAGACTCTGCTGAACATTCAGTGGTGTGTTAGCACCTAGAGGTAACTTCGGTAAACTCAAGCAAGGTAAATTCCCTGTTCGATAGTTGTATAATTCGTGTTATCTAAAAATTTATTGCTTTCACACTGCTTTTCCCTTTCTTAACACTCTTTTCTTCTACTAAAAGCTCAGCCGCAAGCCCAGCGATATGATCAGTATCTCAATAATCTATCCAAAACTGCCGCCAGAAAGATCGAAATCACACATATGACGGAAGCTTAATGCAAAGCCAATCTAGAGGAATATCATCCCATCGAAACGTTTCGATGAGCTTTGTTCGATGAACAAAACAGCACGATTTGTCGCTCATCTTCTATTCAATGTTGCAAGACGTGTAACCGAAAGGTCGATGTAATGAAAAAAACAACTCTAATAAATTCTGATATTTCTTATTTGCTAGCGACGCTGGGCCATACCGATGAGATCACTATTTGTGACGCGGGTTTGCCTATTCCCGATGCTGTTTCTCGTATCGACTTAGCGCTTACGCATGGCGTACCGAGTTTCATTGATACCGTTCGAGTAATCCTCACAGAGTCTCAAATCGAAGGGGTTGTGATGGCGGAAGAGTTTGCGACAGTGAGCCCTGAGCTATACCAAGCGCTCATGACTGAGCTAGAAGCAGAACAAGCGCGTTGCAACAAAACATTCAATATCCAATATGTCACTCACGAGCAATTCAAGTGCCGCACGCACGATAGCAAAGCGGTGATTCGCACGGGTGAATGTACGCCTTATGCCAACGTGATTTTTCAAGCTGGCGTTGTTTTCTAAAGATTCCAAAAAACAAAATTTAAACGACAACCTGTTGCCGAAGGTGGCGAGTCACTGAATGTAACGGGAAGAATGGAAGGTACATAATGTTTATTCGAAATAATACCGTGCAACATGCCGACGGATTCCTGAACAAAACGCCAATATTCCAATTTTTACTGCTGTCTTCTGTGTTTGCATTGTGGTCTGCGGCAGCGGCGCTGAACGATGTCTTAATCACACAGTTTAAATCGATTTTTGATTTGTCTAACTTTGCATCGGCATTGGTGCAATCGGCTTTCTACGGTGCTTACTTCCTAGTGGCTATCCCTGCCTCTATGGTTGTGAAGAAAACTTCGTATAAGCTGGCAATACTGCTGGGCTTAGCACTGTATATTTTTGGCTGCATGATGTTCTTCCCTGCGTCCCACGCGGGCACTTACACCATGTTCTTGGCCGCAATTTTCTGTATCGCGATTGGTTTGTCGTTCCTTGAAACCTCGTGCAATACCTATTCTGCGATGATTGGTGAGCCAGAGCGTGCCACGCTTCGTCTGAATGTTTCTCACACCATCAATGCGATGGGTTACATCATCGGTCTATTGCTTGGTAAGCACCTTATCTTCCAAGAAGGTGTCGACGTTGGCCACATGATGGCAACGCTATCAGGCCCAGAGCTAGAAGTGTTTAAAGAACAAGTGCTGCAACAGACACTAGAGCCTTACAAGTGGTTGGTGGGTGTGATCGCGACGGTGGCAATCCTTATTGCGGTAACGGAATACCCGAACTGTAAAGCGGTGTCACACAAGAAAGATGACCAGCCATCATTTGGTGAAACCTTGGCATACCTTGCTGGCAATGCACGTTTCTTCAAAGGTATCGTGACGCAGTTTGCTTACGTGGGTATGCAAGTGGCGGTGTGGTCATTCACCATTCGCCTCGCGCTTGAAATGGATTCAACCATGGTTGAGCACGATGCAGCCAACTACCTGCTTTATGCATTTATTATGTACTTCTTAGGTAAGTTGCTAGCGAACTACTTATTCACTAAGACCTCGCAAGAAAATGTCTTGATGGGCTACTCAGCGGTTGGTGTTTTCTGCTTAATCTACGTCACGTTTGTGCCTAACTTCAGCGCGGTATGGGTTGCTGTGGGTACATCAGCACTATTCGCACCATGCTGGGCAACTATCTTCGCGTCGACGCTGCAATCGGTTGATACACGCTACACAGAAACTGCGGGCGGTTTTGTGGTGATGTCCATCATCGGTGGCGCAGCGATTCCTGTCGTACAAGGCTTGATGGCGGATCACATGGGCATGCAAACCTCATTCATCGTCAACGCCGTCTGTTTTGCGGGTGTGTTCTGCTACTTCTTCAGTGAGAAGAAATACAAGCAAACCTTTTCTTACACGGCAGCGACAGCATAATTGAATAGAGTGGTCACTCTACGAGGGTGACCACTTTTTGAGGTGACTATGTTTACTATTCCACTTTACAAAGAGCAGTTCCGCAAAGAGAAAGTGCTGATTGCACAATCAGATTCCTTTGAAATCTACTCCTTCATTTACAACTCCGGCATCCACGCCGTAGAGATCAAAAACGCAAAAGGCCACCTCGTTATCTTGCCATTTATGGGACAAATGATTTGGGACGCTGAGTTTCTTGGTACCGATTTGTGCATGAAAAACATGTTTTCAGAGCCGAAGCCGGCGAAAACGATTGTTGAGACGTACGGATGTTTTGCGTTCCACGCAGGTATGATTCGCATGGGGTGTCCAACACCTCAAGATGACCATATGCTGCATGGCGAGATGCCTTGCGCAGCGATGGACAGTGCTTGGCTCGAAATCAGTGATACTGCGGTCACAATGAAAGGCAGCTATGAGTATGTGATGGGCTTTGGCGACCATTACTTGGCGCAACCGTCAGTTTGCTTAGCAAAAGATGCCAGCATGTTTGATATTCAAATGAAGGTGAAGAACCTCGCGACCGTGCCAATGCCACTGCAGTACATGTGCCATATCAACGCCGCTTACATTCCCGATGCGGTGATGACACAAAATATCCCTGACCACGCCTTTAAGCTACGCGAAACGATTCCTGCTCATGTTCAGCCAAACGAACAATGGCTCGCGTATAATGAGACATTAAATACCACAGCCCCTATTCAAACCCTGAACACGCCGGACATGTACGACCCAGAAATTGTTTACTGTATCGATGGTATTTCACAATACGCAAAACGCGCGGTATTCAACATGACCATTGGTGACAAACAAATGGTGACGGAGTTTAGTACCGATGAATTCAATAGTGCGACACGCTGGATTTTGTGCAGTGGTGATCAGCAGGTCGCGGCGTATGCTCTGCCTGCTACGTGTCGCCCTGAAGGTTTTTTAACCGCCAAAGAAAAAGGCACGTTAATTTACTTACAGGCGAATGAAGAGCGCAGCTTTACGGTGCGCACGGGCATTCGTTAACGTCCCGATATTTATCTTCTTTGCTCTCTTCTCAGCGCACGAATAGCGCCTGTTGGGAAGAGAGCAAAAAAGGAAAGATAGATAGATAGAAAATGTCTTTGGTTTTCTAGCTGAAGCGCGTTGAAAAACCAAAGGCTTTTTAAAAGTCATCTTAATACACAAAGTTCGAAAAACGTTCCTCGAGAACCAAGGATTACCCAATGAACAAGTTAGTTGTGCTAGGCAGTGTAAACGCAGATCACGTTCTTCAAGTCCCTTCTTTTCCTCGTCCTGGTGAGACTTTACATGGTCGCAACTACCAAGTTATTCCGGGCGGAAAAGGCGCAAACCAAGCCGTGGCAGCCGCACGTTTGAATGCTGACATCGGCTTTATTGCATGCGTGGGCGATGACGCATTTGGGATCAACATCCGTGAAAGTTTCCGCTTAGACGGCATTAATATCAGCGGGATAAAGATGCAGCCAAATTGCCCAACGGGTATTGCCATGATCCAAGTGTCAGACAGCGGTGAGAACAGTATCTGCTTGTCAGCAGAAGCAAATGATTACCTCACTGCGGATGCCATCAGTGATGATTTGGCGACGATTGCTAACGCGCAATACTTACTCATGCAATTGGAAACGCCGTTAGAAGGCATTGAGCGAGCCGCTCAGGTCGCCAAAGACAATCAGACGCAAGTCATTCTGAACCCTGCACCAGCACGCGCGCTACCTGATGCGTTATTGCAAAATGTGGATGTTATTACCCCAAACGAAACCGAAGCGGAGGTCTTAACCGGCATCACGGTTCAGTGCGATGAATCCGCGCAGCAAGCGGCGAACATTTTGCACCAAAAAGGCATTACGACAGTGATGATCACGCTTGGAGCAAAAGGGGTTTGGTTGAGCCAAAATGGTGTGGGTCACTTGATCGCAGGATTTAAAGTAGAAGCGACAGATACAACGGCAGCCGGCGATACCTTTAATGGAGCATTCGTCACTGGTTTGCTCGAAGAAATGCCTATAGAATCAGCCGTTAAATTTGCTCATGCCTCCGCCGCGATCAGTGTCACTCGCTTTGGCGCGCAAACGTCCATTCCTCATCGTGAAGAAGTTGAGGCGTTTCTTACTAAGCAGTATTGAGGATTAGATAATATGGCGACAATGAAAGACATCGCGAAACTGGCCTGTGTATCTACCTCAACGGTCAGCCATGTTATCAACCAATCTCGTTACGTAAGCGAAGACATTGCAGAGCGGGTAAACCAAGCCGCTCTGCAGCTCAACTATTCGCCATCTGCATTAGCACGAAGCCTAAAAACCAATCGAACCAAAACATTGGGGATGTTGGTGACCACGTCTTCAAATCCTTTTTTTGGCGAAGTGGTAAAAGGGGTAGAACGCAGTTGCTACCAAAAAGGGTACAACCTCATCTTGTGTAATACAGAAGGCGATCAACAGCGAATGAAAGAATCCATAACCACGCTATTACAAAAGCGTGTAGATGGCATGATTCTGATGTGCTCTTCGCTAGAAGGCGAAAACATCGACGTTTTCGATCGCTACCCTGATGTTCCCGTGGTCGTCATGGACTGGGGCCCTATGCTGTTTGCCAGCGACAAAATCCAAGATAACTCGCTTCATGGTGGTTACTTAGCAACGAAGCACTTAATTGAATGCGGCCACCAAAACATTGGCTGTATTACCGGGCCATTGAATCGCTACCAAGCCCATATGCGTTACGAAGGCTACAAGCGGGCACTCAATGAGGAAGGTCTCGCGTTTCATGCGAATTGGATCATTGAGTCCAATTTCGAATGTGATGGTGGCTATGATGCATTTCATCGCATTTATCAGAAAGGACCATTGCCGAGTGCCATTTTTGTTTGTAACGACATGATGGCGATGGGCGTTATCAATGCAGCCAATGAAAAAGGGATTGCGATACCGAAAGACCTCTCGATCATTGGTTACGATGATATTCAAATTTCCAAGTACATGACGCCTTCACTCACCACTATTCATCAGCCTAAACATCGTTTGGGTCAAACAGCCGTGGAGACACTGCTTGCCAATCTCGAAAAAAATAGCGATGAGGCGAAGGTGATTCAGCTCGAGCCAACGCTGGTGAAGCGTTGCAGTGTCGCAATTCGACCATAGCGGGTTACGTCTATTTGCCCACTACATCTACTTATTCGTCACCGCAATGTTAATCACGCTGAATAACATCAACGCTCGATCAGCTACTCATTCAAGCAAGTGACTGTGGCGAGGACGATAAGGTGACATGTAACTATCTTTAAAATCATTAGCTTAGAAATCAGTAGGAACCATATTCTGACATTTTTGGTCACCATAAGATGACATTTTCCAAGATACACGAAATTTTTTGAAAATCAGATGTAAGTAATTTTCTTTCACTTTCCATCTGAATTTCTAGCTCAAAATTGGACAAAAACAGGTTAGGTTTGATTATCTAAGCAATGTGGTTCGGATAAGCTGAATTTGGTCGAAGAGAGGCTCAATGGTGACTACCGAGTTGATGGCTATTCACAGCCCTACGACACGAACATGTTAGATGAAGCCAAGGCCAACTATCAACGACGTTCTATTATCCACTCCCTTCAAGGTACATTTTGGATTTTGTCCCGTAACAGAGAGTTACCCGAACTTTCGGTTAAGTGGCAAAACACTAACATGCCTTAATGATAATATGGCTCTCTTAAAGCACTTATTCTGGTTTATTGACACACATGACAATAGATAAGTTAGCCATAAACCAGTGGAAGTGAGTTGTCTTTTAATTTCTATTCATTTAAACCCAATTAGATGAAATTGGTTCAACGATATCCGAGTTAGTACTTACTTCTAACAACGATATCCTAATGGATAATGAATTAAAAATATCCCAGTAATAGGTCACGGAAGAGTAAATATAAAAGTGAAAAAATTAATATCGACACTTGTTGGGTTTAGCTATCTCATTGCATGTGCTAACGCTATCGCCTCAACTAATCCAGTAAAAAGCATCGACGTTGAGTCCGAACAGGAAGCAAGCCCTACTGTAAAATGCAATCAAACCCCTACGGGCGAACACCTCGTCATTGATGACGTACCTTATTTGGTTGTCGACGATCAAACCATCAGAGAAGCACAAACTCTCAAGAAAATAATTAATGGTTCCTTACATGTTTGCACTTCAAAGGTGACGGATATGTCAGAGCTTTTTTATAGCATTCTTAATTATACATCTATGTTCAATGAGCCTATTGGAAACTGGGATACCTCTAATGTCACTACAATGAGAGGGATGTTTGCCAGTGCCGGTTCGTTCAATCAGCCTATTGCGAATTGGGATACGTCAAAAGTGACTGACATGAGTTATATGTTTGCTACTGCAAAACAGTTTAATCAACCGATAGGTCTTTGGGACACAAGTAACGTCACTAATATGGACTCAATGTTTCGTGCTGCAAAAGCATTTAATCAGGACATTGGTGACTGGGATACAGAGAAAGTAAAAAATATGCATGGACTATTCCTATGGGCTGTCTCCTTTAATCAAGATATTACTCAATGGGACACATCTAATGTAACCAACATGAGTTCGATGTTTTATGGTGCAGAGCAATTTGACCAGCCAATAGGAGTATGGGATACATCGAACGTTGTAACGATGGAATCGATGTTTGCTCAGGTAGACAATTTCAATCAATTTATAGGTAATTGGGATACATCAAAAGTACAATCAATGAGCACCATGTTCTTTTTTTCCACCGCATTTAATCAGCCAATAAAAAACTGGGACACCTCAAATGTAGTCGATATGAGATCGATGTTCTATCGTGCGAAGCAGTTCAACCAATCTATTAGCGACTGGGATACTTCCAAAGTAACCAATATGAACTCGATGTTTTGCACTGCATTTCACTTCGATCAACCCATTAATGATTGGGACACCTCCAATGTAACCAACATGAGCTCGATGTTTGAAGGTGCACATCGCTTCGATCAACCCATTAATGATTGGAATACCTCCAATGTAACCGATATGAGCTCGATGTTTGAATATGCAGAGCAGTTCAATCAGCCTATTAGTAGCTGGGATACGTCTAGTGTTACCAATATGAACTCGATGTTTGAACATGCAGAACAGTTCAACCAACCTATTAATAGCTGGGATACCTCTAGTGTTACCAATATGAGTTCGATGTTTGAACATGCAGAACAGTTCAACCAACCTATTAATAGCTGGGATACCTCAAGTGTGACTGATATGAGTTCGATGTTTGAACATGCAGTGCAGTTCAACCAACCTATTGATAATTGGAACACTTCGAGTTTGGGGGAAATCTCAAGAATATTCGCCGGCGCATATCAGTTCGATCAATCAATTACTGAATGGGATTTTTCAAACGTTAGGTATGCTGAAGACTTATTTGAGGGAAATGGCTCTGTAAGGCAGTACTTTCTACAGAAATGGATTGGATTTAAAATTCTTGGCCAAGAGTAATGCTCCCACACCCAAGACTTATATCATTTATATTCAATGATATAAGTCTTGGCGTATGGTTGGACTCACTAAAAAACATCAAACCAAGATATTCTTGTCGTTTCTCTCCCGAAAACTGCCAACGATGATAAGAGGTGTGTTTTAGCCCACCTCCTTCATATTTACACCTTTTCAATCATGTAACCAAATGGCGCCATGGCTTGTAGCAGGTTCGGGATATTGTCGCCCCACTGGTTAGAAATGGCGATTTGCTCCCCTGAAGGGAGAGTGAGAAGGTCACTTTCTGATGAGTGATATCGGTTTAAGTGCTTATCCGCAATGTGTTCAAACAGCGACACGGCCCTCGGCAAATTGAAACCGTTAAGATAACGCTGAACTTCAGCAAGGCTCGTTGGTTGTTTATCGTTGATCCAATGGGTAATCACCGCTAAAGCCAGCTTACGTTTGTTATAAACCTGTTCGTTAAAACGGTACTTGGAATAGTCGCGCAGGCCTTTCTTGCTGGTACGCTGCTCTGCCTGCTTCTCGCGGAATTTGACTTGATAAGCTTCAACTTCCGGCACAGGAATGATCTGCTCGGCGTTAATCAACACATCGTCTTTGTAGCGATAAGGGGTGAGGCGGACACAACTGATATCAATGCCCTTGTCGCGGAGCCAAAGGACAGATGTAGTCAGTTCTTTACCAAAATCAGCAGATGCGAGCACGATACGAACATCGTTACCGAAATCATCGAGGCTGTTTTCATCCAAATCGACGAATTCCAAAATGGTTTCTCGCGCGTTGATTTCCAATCCTTCCTTGACGGTATAGCGCTCAAAGTATTCGCAGGCTTTGTCGAAAGTCATGGTAGAAATCATGGCCGCATAGCGAAGCGCTTGGAGCTCCATGTGTGCGCCGATTTCGTCGCGTTTCAGCTCAATCACCACCAAGTTCGCGTTGCGATCGATTGCCAGCAGATCAATACGACGACGGCTGTCTTCCCAGTCGGAAAACTCTTCTGAGATCACCAAGCAGTCAGGAGCAATAGCGTCGATGCATCTTTTAAGGGCTTCTTGAAGATCCTGCCGCTCTTGCAGCCCTTCGGCTGCAAAAGTGGTTTGAGTTAACGCGGTTAGGTTTTTGTTTGAGATGTTGTAGAGGCTCATATTTGTCCAATACTGAAAAATAAAATTACTTCATGGATCCGAATGACGAAAAGCCAACAACCCATGATCTTGAGCCTTGGTTCCGTAGGTCCAATTTCTGACAAACTATCTTATAAATCTCTCGCGGAAATCCACCGTCGAAGTCCCACTCTCGATCACCATTACTCATACGCGCAACACCTGAAATTGTTGGTTTTCTGCCACGTACATTTCAGCAAAACGGTTTTGGTAAAAATGCTCCAGGCTGTTTTCACCGTAACTTGTACTATCTTATGGTTCCAGCCACAGGATTTTCACTGATCACAGCAACAGCGTTGATAGTCGATCAGCCGAAGACTTCTTCGACATCCACCACTTTGGAGCGGTTTACTGTGATTTTCCAACGCTGCAGTGTCACACTACCGTCTTGGTTTTTCTGCTTTGAAATCAAGTTAAATTGGTGGCGTTTATCAATGGATTCTTGGCTGACTTTACCCTCATTGAGGGTATAGAAGCGCTGCTTACCTCGCGCCATCAAACGCGAGAATGGACGGAAATCAACTCGCCACACCTCACGTGTCATGTCATAACCACTAAGAAATTTGGTTGTCGACATCTGCGTCACCATCTTGATGCGCACCACTGACTCTTCTCGTTGGCGAAGCTTACCGCGACGTACTTTGCGAACATCATCTGGGATTTTGTCGAACGGAATATAATCCAGCCATTCAAGTTGATTGCCGATTCGCTGCCCTGACGTTGGGTCCGTAAACAACTTGCGCCATTTAGGGCGACCTTTTCGAATCCAACGCCACAATACATCACGAAGATCATCTTTAAAGATTTCTCGTAATGCATATAAACCCGCCATAGCCAAAACAAATGACAAGGTAATCTCCCCGAGGAAACTGCGCATACGGATAATCGCAATGGTCACGAAGATCATCACAAGCCCCGTTGCCGTACCTTTGGCCAACTTGTTCAATGTTTGTCCTAACACCACATCATTTTGTCGAATGGTGACTGGGTACTCAATCAAACGGCGTGCCAAGCGCATCTTATTAACCATACGCGTTGGATCATTTTGCGCCTTCATTGAGTTGTAGTTTTTCTCAATACGATAGGCGGCTTCTGATTCACAAACACCAATCAACTGTTCACGAATCGGTTTGAAAGCCGCGCTTCTGGGCATATGAGTGACCAAAGAGAGGAAGCGCTGTTCAGTAAGCCATGACAAGTAGTTATCAATGTTATTAAAGTATTTGATCAGGCTTTCATCTTTGGGTTTATAACGACGAAGACGACGTAGAATTTCTACCGCCATGTCCGTGATCATTTCTAGCTGTTCAACCGCCTCTTCTTCAGAAAGATCCTTCATCGAATCAAAAAAACGGTGGGTAGTTTTCTCAAGTGACAATGAATACTGATAGGCGTACAAACTCAAACTGACACGATATTTGTCCGACGGGAGTTTGTCCCGGCTCGCCAAGCGTGAATGTACGAGAGGAAGGTGATATTGAGACGTGAAATAGGTACGTGTATTCGACAATACCGTGTTGTAGAAATCATCTTCACTTAATACGTTCTTGGAAAAGTTAAGTTCACCAGGAACAAAAAGGTAGAATTCGACATCCTGTCGTTTTATCTCTTCATTTAGTATCGCTATCCGTGCGGTTAATCCCTCTAATTTTTCAACAGAGATCAATGATGTACTCCAAACTTTTATCTAAACGGCCTTGTGCGATATGCCGTACATTTTAACGAATTTGCTTTTCAAAACCGAAGTAAAAAGTGAAGGATGGAAAGAATACCAATAAGTGAGCAATTTCTAACCACCATCTATTATTCAGGTGAGAGTTCCCATAATACAAGGGTAACGACAAGAGTAGAAGGGAACATTCACTCACTTATCCACAGAAAAAGTGAATAAGTTATTCTGTGGGTAGCCGTTGTAGTGGAGCCATTTCATGAGTTCACGACTCATTTCAACAAAACCAAGCCAAAGCCTTAAGCGACAGACAAAATAGCTGTCCGATCTGCCTATGCATGCTATCTGCTATCTTGCCGTTTTATTCTCCAATGCTTCTCTCATGCGAGTTTGAACAACATCAACCAATAAATCAGGTTGGAACTTAGACACAAAACGATCACAGCCTACTTTTTCGACCATGGCTTCATTAAAACTGCCGCTTAACGAGGTATTCAAAGCAATGTAAAGATTACTCATCCTTGTGTCTGCACGCACCTCGGAGGTGAGTTTATATCCATCCATCTCTGGCATTTCCGCATCAGTGATCATCAACAAGATTTCGTCGGTCACTTTTTTGCCTTCATCACACCAAGATTTCAGAAGATTCAGAGCATGCGCGCCGTTTTTCATTTCTATGCATTCAATGCCGAGTTGTCCTAGTGTTTCTGTGACTTGCTTCCTCGCTGTCGAAGAATCATCCACCACCAACACTTTCTGTCCCATCAAGTGCTGAGAGAGATCCTGATCGAGTACCTCTTCAGAAATGCCGATATCGTAAGAAACAATCTCCGCCAATACCTTTTCAACATCAATAATCTCAACCAACTTAAGCGCATCTTCATGCTCAAGTCGAGTGATTGCAGTCAGGTAGTTTCCGCGCCCTGTGGTCGGCGGCTCCAATATTTCATCCCACCCCATATTTTTGATATACACCACTTTACCAACCATGAAGGCCTGAATTGTCCGATTATACTCGGTGACTATCAGGTTAGAGTCCTGATCTTTCTCCAGTGGCCTCATACCTATGGACTGACGCATATCTATAACGGGAATCGAATGCCCACGAATGGTCGCAACACCGCTAATTTTGGGGTGAGCGCCTGGCATCTGATTAAGATGTGGCACTTTCAGCACTTCGCGTACTTTGAACACGTTTATGGCAAAAAGCTGTCGTGTACCAAGTTGAAAAATCAGCAGTTCAAGTCGATTTTCACCAACAAGGCGCGTTCGGGAGTCTACAGAATCAAGAATACTCGTCATGGGTATAAACCAATGTTTAATCACATCATGGTGTGATTTCTCTTTGTCTATCAAGTGAGTAACAGTAAAGCACATTTACTGCTTCCACTCATCAAGGCAGTGTTATTTATCGTGTTATCTATCACCATTAATCATAGAAAAAGTTCGAGAATAATGCGAAGTCCTAATGAAGAGACACAATAACAGATCGTTACAAAACATGCCGCTAGAGCAGAACAACTAGCTAAAGATTTAAAAAAAATCAGAACAACCTAGGTGTTATCATGCCAACGAAACGCTACAATTAAAGTACAATTATAAAAACACTACTGTTAGTGACAGGCGCGAATATGAAAAGCAAGGCTAATGAATCTCAGGGAATGCTGCTATTTAAACTCTCAGCCATGCAGACATTTGCTATCGGCACGCTGAAAGTCCGTGAAATAGTGCCATATTGCTCACTAACAGCACTGCCAGGTTCCCATCACACTGTTGTTGGTACAGCTAACATGCGTGGCATCACCACACCTATCATTGATATGGCAAAGGCAATTGGTTACCCCGCAGTGGGTAAAGAAGAATATGATAATTGCTTTATCATCATTACCGATTGTCAACGTCGCGTGGTCGGCTTTCTTGTTCGTGGTATAGAAAAAATCAGTGAATGCGATTGGAGAAATATCACTCCGCCTCCAAATACGCTTGGCACACACGCTTTCTTAACGGGTGTGATGAATGTCGATGAGAAAATCGTTCAGTTACTCGACGTCGAACTCATCATGTCTAAAGTCTTTCCAACCTCAGAAGACAAACTGCATCCGATCCTCGCTGATGTTGATCGCGAAAAGCTCAAACCTATGCATATTCTTTTGGTTGATGACAGCAGCCTGGCAAGACGCCAACTGTCAGAGGCACTCGACAGCATAAACATCCCTTACGTGGTCAGCGCCAATGGCCTTGATGCGCTGGAGAAAATGAAAGATTCAGCCATGCAAGGACGCCCCTTCGACATTGTAGTCAGTGATATTGAAATGCCGGGAATCGATGGTTACGAGTTAGCATTTGAAATACGCAGCAATAATTCATTGTCTGAAGCATACCTCATCCTACATACCTCGCTTTCGAGTGAAATCAGTGTTGATCGCGCTCACCAAGTAGGGGCACACGAAGCGCTAGAGAAATTTGATGCAACTGAGTTAGTCACCGCTATGTTGAGAGGGGCGACACTAAAAACACAAAACGAATCTGTTCGATTAGAAGGGACCGTCGAGTAATTTACTTTCATTTGTCGTCATGCAGGTCTGCGACCCAAACAATTTCTTTCACAGCATGACGACAAAAAACCGCCAATACTTCCGTACACTCCACGCTGATTACAACTTCCAAAATTACTCACTTTTCCTTGATCAAAAGACTGTTTCCAACGCTCCCGATGTGGTTTAATTTCGTCAGGATTACACATAGAAGGTTGAACACAGATGAACAATGTATTCGAGATCGTTAAGTTCTCTCGTCGCAAAAATAAACTGAAGCGGGAAATTCAGGACAACGAGAAAAAAATCCGCGACAACCAAAAGCGCGTTACTTTGCTTGAGAACCTGCTTGACTACATTCAGCCAAACATGACTCCTGACGAAATCGTAGAAATCGTCAAGAACATGAAAGCAGATTATGAAGATCGTGTTGATGACCACATTATCAGCAGCGCTGAGATTTCAAAAGAACGCCGCGAAATCAGTCGTCAAATCAAAGAATTGACGCGCCTAGAGAAAGAAGGCAAGAAGTAAGCATTTATACATAGGATGCTGTCACCAGTATCAGATTGAACAAAAGGAGGCTACTGCCTCCTTTTTTGTTGCATTGAGACAAGTGCCATCAAGCAGCTCTTGGTCATTAAACGAGTACAACGAAAAAAGCCCAACAAATGCTGAGCTTTAAAGACAGTGTGAAGTTTAAGCGTTGTTAACGGTATTGATTACCAGTAAACACGTGCACCGATGGCGAACTGAGCGTCACCGTCTACAACACTAGGTGAAACGCTGAAACCATCATTTTTGTTGTTCTTGTAACCCAAAGTGACGCCATCTGAGTAAGCTGCTTCAGCCCAAAGGCGGAAGTATGAATTAAATCTGTGTACTGCACCTACGTAAACATTGGTGTAGTCATCGTTCTCAGCAAGTCCAACTTGGTCAGCGCGCGCTTCAATTTCAGTGAATTCATAGCCACCATATACGTCTGATTTAGCAGACAGTGCATAGTTCAGCGCTAATGTGTAACCTTGGCGATCAATGTCTACAGCCAACGCATCACTTTCCATTGCGCTGCTCGCGAATTGCGCGCCAACGGTCAAGTCACCAAAAGTACGCTCTGCCCACAATGTGTAGTAAAGATCGTCTACGGCACCCGCCTTAACGTTAACAGTTGTCGTGTCGTCAACCTTATAATCGAATGCGCCATGTTCTTGCTCAGCAGAAGACACACCCGCAGTTAGAGAGAAGCCTGCAATATCTTTACTAACGAACAGTTCTGCTACCTGTGCTGCTGCGCCATCTTCCGCAAGGCCATAGCTTGCGTCAAACGTTGCAAAATCCGTTTCTAGGATATATCGAATAGCGCTGTCGTGTTTACCGCCAGAAACTGTACCTTCTACTACGTGAGAGCCACCGAACCAGTAAGAGTTATCAACACCCCATAGGTCATCAGCAGTCAGGTACTGTTTACCTAGAATGACTTTACCGAAGTCACCCGTAAAACCGAAGTAGCCTAAACGGTTTGCCATCGCATCTTTATCATAGCTAATGCTGTACTCAAGTCTTGCGAACACATCAACGTCATCAGTGACAGTGTATAGCGCATTAACACCGGCACGAGAGCTGCCGTCATTCAGAGTGATATCTTTATCTGGCGACTTAGATAGTGTTGCGCGAAGTTGGCCGTAAACTTCTACTGAACCTGCATCGCCGTTATATGCTTCGAATGCGCTTACGTTGCCTGCCAAAAGTACTGCTGGGATTGCTACTGCTAAGATTGTCTTTTTCATAGAATACGTTCCTGTATTTCTTATAAATTCCGTTTGCATTGATGCTGCGGAATAAAAATTAACATCCTAGAAACACAGAGTTCAACGATATATTTATTAACATTTAAAGCACTTGACAGACACTTGGGCTAACATTTCACCAACAATCAAACATTCATAAAAACAACACAAAAACGAATAATAAGTCGCTAAAACGAATCAAATGGCGCACTAATGCAACTAAACATTCATGAGAACGTAAAGCAAAGCCGCTTAATCCCCACACAAAATATGCGTAAAAAACACGCAATACGGTTAACATCACCCTGAACTATAAATGCGACTCAGATCTCTAATCAGGGAAATAATATTTAGGGTTGTAATGAGTTTTTTCGGCTCAATGCGGAAATAACGTGCAACAAGACACTAATTTAATTGACATTTATAGTGCAGGTTAAGTTTTGGCTATTTGATGCCCAGCATCCGAAGGCGCTTATAGATAGTGTTACGACTCACACCTGAAATTTCTGCAATTCGGGTAATGTTGCCTTCCGTTTCGGCATACAACAAAGGGAGGCTTTCGCGCCAGCTAGCAACACGAGGAGTCACTTCTGGCTGTGATGAAAGTGGTATAACGTCATTGCGAAGGTCGAGGAAGAAATCATCTGGAAGGTGGTGAGTTTGCACTCTCTCATTGTTTGACAGCGCCAAAGCAACACGAAGCGTGTTTACCAACTGTCGAATATTGCCCGGCCAAGGGTGGCGATTAAATAGCGCAAACACTTCATCATCAATTTGCGTACTGATCTCTCCTGCAAGCTCGGGCAGTAATACATTAACAAGAGCATTTATGTCAGAACGTTCTTTCAAAGCTGGTAGGAAAAGCGTCAATCCATTAATGCGATAGTACAGATCTTCTCTGAATTTTTTCTGCGCGACGGCTTCTCGTAGCGATTGGTGCGTTGCACATATCACACGAAAATCCACCGAATAACTTTCGGTGCTGCCAAGGGGCGTCACGGCTTTTTCTTGCAGTACTCTAAGTAATCGAGCTTGCACATGCAGTGGCATATCGCCAATTTCATCCAACATTAAGGTGCCGCCGTCTGCTTGTCGGATATAGCCAATGCTGCCTTTCGTATTCGCCCCTGTAAAAGCACCTTTCACATAGCCAAATAATTCAGATTCCACCAGATCAGCCGGAATCGCTGCGCAGTTTACCGCCACCAGCTTTTTGTGGGCGCGACTTGATGAAGCATGGGTTGCTTTAGCAAACACCTCTTTGCCAACCCCTGTTTCACCTTGGATCACCAACGGAATATCACTGTTTACTACACTCTGAGCTTGCCGAATGGCCTTTTGCATTTTGATGTCGCCAAGGTCCAAATGTTGAAGCTGACGTTCGCTGGGCTTGATAGCCGCCTTTTGAGAGGGAATCGATGACCCTGAAATAGGAAACGGTACCGAGAGTGGCGATCGAATTGCGCGGTTGACTGGTCGCTTAATCGTTCCAAACAGGCGGTATTTAGACAACCCAATAAATGACAGAGGGTGATGTTCAGGATGTGCCGACAGCTTGAGCGCCGAAATTCCAGTGACTGACCCAATGTCCAAACCCACTAAGGTCTGCCCGACTAACAAATCCGCTCGCCGATTAGCAGCAATGATGTCGCCAGTTTCATTAAACACTAACAGCCCAGCCCACTGGCTAGCGAGGTTATCACTACTGGTGTTAAAGGTGAGCATGTGGCAGTGATGACGGTAAGTAGCGATGATCAGTTGATTCTCAACCGATTGTGTCATCACCTTCACCATGCCTGCGACATGTGATGTCGGCAAATAAGCGTCCGAAGAAATGTTCAATACACCGACCAAATGCCTATCACTATTGAATATCGGGGCGGCAGATGCGGTCATGTAGCGGTTTGCTATCAAATAATGTTCATCTCGCCCCACCGCGACGGCTTCTCCGGTTTGCAAGGCTGTACCCACAGCGTTTGTACCGTTGTATTTTTCTCGCCAGTTCGTTCCTTCGTCAAACAGATGTTTCTCCATTTGATTAATAAAACCTGGCCGCCCCCAGCGACTCAGCAAGTTGCCATCATTGTCTGCCAAGAGCACTAAGCTGTTGCTGTTTACCAAAATATTTTCGTAAAAAGGTAGGACTTGTTCTTGCGTCGTCGCAATCAGGTCATGAGACCGATCGCGAACATCTCCCCAATCTCCGGTATCGAGTTTCACAATTTCAGGCGAGTTTTTTTGTGACAAACCAAATGACTGACAGCGCCGCCATGAAGCTTGGATTATCTCACTATGAGAGTGAGCTTTATCGCTCATTACAACATCCCACCATGCGCATTCGAACATAAAATGAGCGTTAATCATTGTTCACATTTTGTTAACAGTCAACACAATAGGTGACACTTTTTTCATACCACCAATGTTCACATTTCATTTATATGATTATAAATCAACGATATAACATTTCATTAACTATTGGCACGGTTCTAGCGTATATCATTCGGAATGTGATGTATGCGCGCGTTTTCGCAAAGAGAAATTTCACGCTACCACATTGACCCCAACACTGATTCAGGGAGCCTTCATGTCACTTGAACTGAAAAGCGTCACACGAATAAGTAATAACGAGGTGTGGCTAGACAATATCGATCTGCGTATCGAACCCGGTTCATTCAACGTCTTGCTCGGCAGAACGTTAGCGGGAAAAACCAGCCTAATGCGACTCATGGCGGGATTAGATAAACCCTCTTCTGGCAGCGTCTTGTTCAATGGCCAAGATGTCACTGGCATACCTGTGCGTGAGCGTAACGTTTCTATGGTGTACCAACAATTTATCAATTACCCCAACATGACAGTGTATGAAAACATCGCTTCTCCACTGCGCCTAGAAAAACACCCTGAACACATCATCAAAGAGCGCGTGCAGGAAACCGCCGAAATGTTGCGTATCGAATCTTTCCTCGATCGCCTTCCGCTTGAGCTTTCAGGTGGTCAACAACAGCGAACTGCCATGGCACGCGCCCTTGTTAAAAGTGCCGATCTCATTTTGTTTGACGAACCTCTCGTGAACCTCGATTACAAACTTCGTGAAGAGCTTCGCCAAGAAATGCGAGAGTTATTTGCTGAACGCAACACGATTGCCGTGTACGCCACCACAGAGCCCAATGAAGCGCTCGCATTGGGCGGAAACGTTTTGCTCATTCATGAAGGCAAGGTGATCCAGTCCGGCCCTACCGCGGAGGTATATCACCATCCCGCTTCTGTCACATGCGCAGATCTGTTCGGCGAGCCGCCAATCAACCTGATCAATGGCAGTGTTGGCGCTGGCAATGTGTCGTTCAATGAAACGATTCACTTTCCCCTCAATACCGATCTGGGAGAACTCAGTGACGGACAGTACCAATTTGGTATCCGCCCTAACCATTTGAGTTTGGTCCCACATAACGACGACGACCTTGAGCTGTCTGTTGACGTTGAACTGGCTGAGATCAGCGGCAGCGAAACCTTCCTGCACGTACGAAACCGCGATATCAACATGGTTCTGCACTTACCTGGTGTTCACGATTACCCCGTCGATGCACGCATCAGCATCTATGTGCCTACACACAAACTGTATGTGTTCGACCAGTCAAAGCAGCTAATTCAATCTGCACGCCGTTTGTGAGGAGATAAGCATGGCAGAAATAATTCTCGATTCATTAGCGCATTCTTACTCGTCCTCTCCGCAAGGTCGCAACGACTACGCCATTAGAAAAATGACCCATACATGGCGAGATGGCGGTGCCTATGCCCTGCTTGGGCCTTCTGGCTGTGGCAAGAGCACCATGCTGAACATCATTTCAGGGTTATTGACCCCCTCGGAAGGGAAGGTGGTTTTCGACCACCAAGACGTCAGCCAGCTAGCGCCGCAAGAAAGAAACATCGCACAGGTTTTTCAGTTTCCTGTGGTGTACGACACCATGACCGTTTATGACAACCTTGCCTTTCCATTACGGAATATGAAAACGCCTGAAGCCAAAGTGCGCTCTCGCGTGAGCGATGTGGCTGAGTTGCTTGAACTCACTCCTGTACTCGACAAACGTGCTAGCAACCTTACCGCTGATGAAAAGCAAAAAGTGTCCATGGGACGAGGACTCGTACGTGAAGATGTTTCCGCGATCTTGTTCGATGAACCGCTGACGGTGATTGACCCCCATCTCAAATGGAAACTGCGCCGTAAGCTGAGGCAGATTCACGAACAGTTTCACATCACCATGATTTACGTGACCCACGACCAACTGGAAGCCGCCACGTTCGCGGAAGAGATCGCCGTGATGTACGACGGTGTCATTGTGCAGTTTGGTACACCACGCGAATTGTTTGAGTCACCCAATCACACTTTCGTTGGATTCTTTATTGGCAGTCCAGGCATGAACCTGTTGCCCGTACAAAGAACTCCCGACGGCAATGTCAGCTTTGAAGATATAGAGCTGTTGTTAACTGACGAACAGCGCAATGTCTTGGCCCAAACCGATAGCAGCAATATCAAAGTGGGCATTCGGCCCGAATTCGTTCACCTGTGGCAGGAAAAGCGAGACGACGCGTGGCAAGTCCCCGTGGAGTTCGTTGAAGACCTCGGCACGTATAAAATCGTTACCGTTCGCTTTGGCAAACAATTGTTAAAACTGCGCATTGCAGAAGAAGCGCCTGTTCCGGCTGACCACGCCCATATCAGCTTTCCCGCTCAATGGTTAAAGCTATACATCGACGAATTTTTGGCCGGTGAACCGCAACAATCAGAGATGGAAACGGGAGAGCAGGATGCAAACTAAAACCGAAAACAATCGCGCATGGCTCTTGGTCATGCCCGTGTTCCTCTTGGTCGCCTTCTCCGCCATCATCCCATTGATGACCGTGGTGAACTATTCCATACAGGACATATTCGATCAAAATACGCGTTACTTCGTCGGTACAGAATGGTACCGCGAAATCCTTAACGACCCACGCTTACACGACTCACTTGTGCGCCAATTTATCTATTCCTTTTGCGTACTCGCCATTGAAATACCGCTAGGAATTGCCGTAGCACTCACCATGCCAGCCCGTGGACTCAAAGCATCAATAGTACTGATCGTGCTTGCTATCCCCCTGCTGATCCCGTGGAACGTCGTCGGCACTATCTGGCAAATATTTGGTCGGGCGGACATCGGCCTGCTCGGCTGGTTCCTCAACAACATTGGTGTGGAATATAACTATGCCTCCGACCCCGTCGATGCATGGATCACCGTATTGGTGATGGATGTGTGGCATTGGACATCGTTAGTCGCACTGCTTTGCTATTCAGGGTTACGCGCCATTCCCGATGTTTACTACCAAGCAGCAAAAATCGACCGAGCGTCCAACTGGGCTGTATTTCGTTACATCCAATTACCCAAGCTCAAAAGCGTGCTCTTACTGGGTGTTCTGCTGCGCTTTATGGACAGCTTCATGATCTACACCGAGCCCTTTGTGCTCACCGGTGGTGGGCCGGGTAACTCCACCACTTTCTTATCGCAAGCCCTGACGAAAATGGCGGTAGGTCAGTTTGATATTGGCCCTGCGGCTGCATTTTCCATCATATATTTCTTAATTATTTTGTTGGTGTGTTGGATGTTCTATACCGCCATGACCAGCATGGACAGGAGGGATTAAGTCATGAATAAAAAATCGATTGGCCTTTCTGCCTATATCCTATTTTTGATGTTGCCTATCTATTGGCTACTGATGATGTCATTCAAGACCAACGAGGAAATCCTCGGAGGGCTGACTTTCTGGCCTCAATCATTCACCTTAGAAAATTACATCATCATTTTTACTGATCCAAGCTGGTACAACGGTTATCTCAACTCGCTGACCTACGTGACCATTAATACCTTGCTGTCGTTGTCGGTAGCCTTGCCCGCGGCATACGCGTTTTCTCGCTACCGTTTCATTGGCGACAAGCACCTGTTCTTCTGGCTACTCACCAACAGAATGGCGCCACCAGCCGTGTTTTTGCTGCCGTTCTTCCAGCTTTATAGCTCTGTAGGCTTATTTGATACCCACATTGCGGTAGCACTTGCACATTGTTTGTTCAACGTGCCGCTCGCTGTCTGGATATTAGAAGGCTTTATCTCTGGGGTTCCCAAAGAGATAGACGAAACAGCTTACATAGACGGCTACAGCTTTCCGCGGTTCTTTGTGCGAATTTTCATTCCCATGATCCGCTCAGGCATTGGTGTCACAGCCTTCTTTTGTTTCATGTTCAGCTGGGTCGAGCTCTTACTCGCGCGCACATTGACCTCAGTGAACGCCAAACCGATTGTCGCCACCATGACCCGTACGGTGAGTGCATCTGGTATTGACTGGGGTGTACTGGCAGCGGCAGGGGTGCTCACCATCGTACCCGGATTATTGGTGATTTGGTTCGTTCGTAACCACGTCGCTAAAGGTTTTGCACTAGGACGCGTTTAAGGAGAAATACGATGAGTTGGATGGCCTGGACACTCCCAAGTGCTCTGTTTTTTATCACCATTGGCTGCATGTTGACAGCCATGACCGTATTCGAAGTACTTCGGCCTTGTGTGGAAAGGAAAGGATTTTTGCCTATCCGCACAACCCGGGGTGATCGACTATTTATAGGCCTGCTTGGCAGTGCCTATATCCACCTTCTCTTCATCGGAATGACGGACCTTCCCATTTGGTATCCCTTTGGGATTGCCATTGTATGGCTAGTCACCGTTCTTCGTTGGGGTTAGGGAAAACGACAAAGGAGCGAAACTATGAAGCAATTGCCTGCTGTAACCAAATGGACGCCTCTTGGGTTCATGATCGGGTTGTTACTGGCACCGGCGGTACACGCCGATCAGTACAGCGACGCAGCATCGAAGTGGGTGAATGATGAATTTACCCCTTCAACGCTTAACAAAGATGAACAGCTAAAGGAAATGGCGTGGTTCACCAACGCTGCCAAACCTTTCCGCGGTATGGAAATCAAGGTCGTATCCGAAACCATCACCACCCATGAATACGAATCGAAAGTGCTTGCAAAGGCCTTCGAAGAACTCACGGGGATCAAGGTGACACACGACTTGATCCAAGAAGGTGATGTGGTCGAAAAACTGCAAACCGAGATGCAATCAAACCGCAGTATCTATGATGCATACATCAATGATTCTGATTTGATTGGTACTCACTTTCGCTATGGGAAAGTTTTTCCTATCAGTGACTACATCGAAAGTGAAGGTAAAGACATCACATTACCAACACTCGACCTTGATGACTTTATTGGCCTTAGTTTTACCACAGGTCCAGATGGGAAAATCTACCAACTGCCGGATCAACAATTTGCCAATCTCTATTGGTTCCGCGCTGACTGGTTTGCCCGCGACGATCTCAAAGCCAAATTCAAAGGCATTTATGGCTATGAGCTCGGTGTTCCTGTCAACTGGTCTGCCTATGAAGACATCGCTGAGTTCTTTTCGGTTCACGTAAAAGAAATCGACGGCGAACGTGTTTATGGCCACATGGATTACGGTAAAAAAGACCCCTCTTTGGGATGGCGTTTTACTGATGCATGGTTCTCCATGGCAGGCGCGGGTGACAAAGGTATCCCTAACGGTGTTCCTGTCGATGAATGGGGCATTCGTGTAGACGGTTGTTCCCCTGTGGGTTCGAGTGTCGAGCGTGGCGGTGCTACCAATGGCCCAGCTGCGGTGTTCGCAACCACCAAATACGTCGATTGGCTACGTGACTTTGCACCACCAGAAGCGCAAGGCATGACCTTCTCAGAAGCGGGCCCAGTTCCCGCTCAGGGATCGATTGCTCAACAAATCTTCTGGTATACCGCGTTTACGGCTGACATGACCAAACCCGGCTTGGCTGTTGTTAACACTGATGGTACGCCGAAGTGGCGAATGGCACCTTCACCTCGCGGTCCATACTGGGAAGATGGCATGAAACTGGGTTACCAAGACACTGGCTCTTGGACGCTCATGCAGTCTACTGAACCAAAACGTCGTATGGCAGCATGGCTATATGCGCAGTTTACAGTGGCTAAAACTGTTTCACTGAAAAAGACGCTCGTGGGTTTAACGCCAATTCGTGAGTCTGATATTAACTCGCAAGCCATGACCGATGTTGCTCCGAAACTCGGTGGTCTGGTCGAATTCTATCGAAGCCCAGCACGTGTTCAGTGGACGCCAACAGGTACTAACGTCCCTGATTATCCAAAACTGGCACAGCTTTGGTGGCAATTCATTGCAGAAGCCGCGAACGGCGAAAAAACACCGCAAGAAGCACTTAACGGCTTAGCCGCGGCGCAAGATAAAGTGTTACGTCGTCTTGAGCGTGCCAACGTTCAAGGTGAATGTGGACCTAAACTCAACAAACCTCGCGATGCTGACTATTGGCTAAACCTTCCCGGCGCACCAAAAGCGAAGCTGCAAAATGAGAAGCCCAAAGGGCAAACCATCAATTATGATGCTTTGCTTGAGGAATGGAAATCCGCCATGTAATGGCGCTGATCCACATGACACTCACATACTGGTTTAACGTTTAATATCCTAAATTAAGCAGACAGCCACGTGAAAACAAAAACGCCTGCAGGATTTTTGCAGGCGTTTTTTTATGCGTTTTGTTCACTTAATTGGTCTGGGCTTGCTCTTGCTCCGACCCTGGCATGTGAAGCTTTATCATGCGCTCTAGGTCAATTTTTCTAACCGGTTTCGCAATATAGTCATCCATACCCGCCCTTAAGCAAGCCTCTCTATCTTGTGAGGTTGCATTGGCGGTGAGTGCAACAATGGGTGTCTGAGGCGCGTATCCATGCTCTCGAAGCAACCTTGAGGCTTGATACCCATCCATGATAGGCATTTGGCAATCCATGAAGATCAAATCAAAGCTCTCTTGTTGGCAAAGCTCTATCGCGACCTTGCCGTTTTCTGCTAACACGACCTCGACACCAAGGCGCGTGAGCATCGCCTGTACGACACGTTGATTGACCATGGTATCTTCCACTACCAAAACTCGCCCTTGGTAGGAGTCAGACACTTCGACTTCCCTCGTTGCTTGGGTTTGTTCAGTGACTTCTCCCGTTAGCGAAATGACGCCCAGTTGCGTTTGCTGGCCTCGCAAAATACGCGCTAACACATTTTTGAGGTCGTTAAACTTATAAGGCCGAGACAAGTAGCCCTCGATGCGAAAATTATCGAGTTTCACACTATCATGCATATCTGGCGCGGCCGTGATCATCATAAGACTTGGACAGCGCTGCCCAAAGCGATTTCTCAGCCTAGAAGCAATCGAAAAACCATCTACGTTTGGCATCAATTTATCGAGAATCACGACTTTGAACGGTTTCCCAGAGTCCATCCGCTCTGCAATCATCTCTTCTGTATCTTCTGGTCGCAGGCAACAAGACACCTGACATCCCATACTGCCCAGTTGCGCGCTGGTAATACGCATATTTAATCGACTATCGTCCACCAGCAACATCGCTGCATCGGCAAATAACAGTGAGTCGAACGGTGCACCTTCCGGTACTTGCGCTCTCTCAAAAGTCACATTGAAAAAGAAACGACTGCCTTCATTTTCCGTACTTTCAAGCTGTAACCGTCCCCCCATCAACTCGACAATCTGACTAGAAATCGCCAGCCCAAGTCCTGTGCCGCCAAAATTACGGCTCATGCTCCCATCCGCCTGTTCAAACTTCTCAAAGATCTTGTCTTGCTTGCTCCCTGGTATGCCAATTCCTGTATCACGAACCTCAAATAGCACAGTAACTTGTTGGTCTTTGCTTTCTACCTGTCGAATACCGACATGAACACTGCCATGTTCCGTAAACTTCACGGCATTGCCCACCAAGTTAATCATCACCTGACGCAATCTCACCGCATCACCCATCAAGAGTGGCGCTAGGCTTTCATCCACATGGCATTCAAACGCAAGATCTTTTTCTTTCGTTCTTAATCGAAATAGATGCTCTATGTCGCGGTTAAGCTCAAGCAAGTTAAGCTCCAAGACTTCCAAGTCAAACTTACCCGCTTCGATTTTCGAAAAATCCAAAATATCATTAATGATATCCAGTAAAGACAATGACGACGTTTCAAGCATATCGATGAACTCTTGCTGCTCATCATTCAGTGGCGTACCTTTAAGCAGTGAGGACATACCAATAATGCCGTTCATCGGTGTCCGTATTTCATGGCTCATGTTTGCCAGAAATTCACTTTTCTTTAGATTTGCGTCTTCTGCCGTTTCTTTGGATTGATGAAGCTCAGCATTATACTCACGCATTTTTTCAACGGTTTTATTGTATTGGGTGTACAAGGTCACCAACTCCTCA
Organism: Enterovibrio gelatinilyticus; assembly: GCF_028683095.1. Lineage (GTDB taxonomy): Bacteria > Pseudomonadota > Gammaproteobacteria > Enterobacterales > Vibrionaceae > Enterovibrio > Enterovibrio gelatinilyticus. The sequence continues at coordinate 54,110 of NZ_JAJUBC010000027.1, forward strand.
CCCATTCTACTTTTGGGGGGTTCTATTTCCTTGGGTAGGTTATCAGCATCAAACTTCGTCACACCTTGAGAAATCCAGATCAATGGCCGAACCACGTCGATATAAACAATGAAAAAGACGAGACCTCCCAGTACCAATATCGCGCCACCTAAAAACAGAAGCAGCATGACAAAACGCTCAGTCAGCGCGTTATAAACTTGCTGCAAGCTCACTTCGATCTGCACAGTGCCTAGGCTATATTTATTGCCGAATTGCTGATGGACCATTGGCCATTGATACGAAATTTTCGGTTCTGGCGGGCTTTTCCCCGCTTCCGCTAGCACACGGTCAGAATCAAAAACACGAACATATGAGATATCGGGGTGCTGAAAAATCCCTTTAACGATCACTCCAACTTGCTCGAGATCTTCTTGCCAAACACTATTTGAGATACTCGATAAATCGGTGTCATGGATCAGCAACGCATTCTGACGGAGTTGCTCAGAGCGCGCTTGATAGTCAAGAAATAGAGCAAACGCAGCGACCAAAAATGCCAACAGACTACACACGAATAGCACCCTGCTCACCAACCTGGCGGCCATACTCGAAGGGTGAGGGAGATTCTCTTTTTGATTCAACATAGACTAGGCTTATGGATGTCCCGATAAAGAAGCAGCTATCTCTAATAGTAGCCAAAAGTCTCAAACTTGGATGAACATTGCTATGTCTAAAAAATGTCTGTGGGTTTCTCGTATCTGCCTACTTTCTCTATATTGTCTGCTAGGGCTCTTTATTCATTCGCCCGCCCATGCAATAACGCTTGATTACTACGTCGTACAAGACCAATCAGAGCCACTACAAATACAAGAAGAAGGCCAGAATCACCGCGGAATCATTACGGATATTCTGATGAGAGCCCTAGAAGGCAGCCCACATGAACTGCGTATCCACACTTACCCATTTAATCGGATGATGACTTTGCTATCAGACAGCCAGAACACAAACTGGATCACATACGGCAGTCCACAATGGGGAGGCATGCAGTCCGTCAACTTATCTTCATCCCCCCTATTTGAGGTCGAACACAGTATTGTCAGCAACACGAATGATGGCTTTCCTTATAAATCACCCGATGATTTAAACGGGAAGATTGCCGTATTGCTCTTTGGATTCGACTATCCAGGACTTGATGTGAAAATCGCCAAAGGGCAAGTCAGCGAAGTCCGTGTGAAAAATTATGATGCTGCATTTCGAGTCGTCGATCGTATCAAAAAAACTGGGGGGTTTGTCGAAATGGATATTCGCCTCAAGTACCACTTAAAACGCTTAGGCTTCACTGACCAAGACTACCAACTTCATAAGGCGAGCAATCTGATCCCAAACTACAACATTCATTTGGCGTATTCACCCGACATAGCCCCTCAAATCAAGCAATTTATCGATAAACGCATTATTCAAATGGCAGAAACAGATGAGATAAAGACTATCATTAATAAATATCTCTAAGCGTAACCCTGACGGAACATTGCCATGCAATCACTCAAAACCGAAGGCTCTGACAGTTTCTATCGACTTCTTGCCGTTGGGGCTCGACTCAATATCGAACTCTCTGATGATCCGCGTAAAACGCAGGTCGTCTCTCGGCTAGTCGGATACAGAAAAGAGCAGTTTCTTCTTATTGATTGCCCCACAGGTCAAGATCCTGTTATCGAACGGTTTCAAATACCCAACAATGAAGTCATCATTCGTGCCGTTACCGACAGCGAGTTTCGGGATGTCATCGCTTTTCGTTGCTTGGTCATGGGCGTTATTCAAAAGCCTATAAGGCTCCTAATTGTGTCCATTCCCGATAACGTCGCGCACAGACAAATTCGTCAACAACCGCGTATTGACACCAACATGTCAGTTCGTATCCAAGACAGCGACAGCACGTTCAACGCGACGATGACAGACTATTCTGTAACAGGGTGCTGTTTGGAAGTTCCTGCTAATGAACATCTACTCTTCGAAGATGAAACGCTTCAAATAGTTTTGGAATATGGTGATTCAATCAGCGGGAAGATAACTGGCTCTGTCGTCGCGGTTAACAATGAAAAAGACCCACCAACGGCAGGCCTTCAGTTTGATGACAGTGAATCAACTCTGCGTAAAGAGTTTTTCTATCAGTTGCTGTTCGATATGCGTAAGAACGATAAATCATTAGAGGTTTAAGCCGTCTTAATCGCTCTTTCTATTTGATATCGTATTAGCCCGCGTCTAAAACGCCTCGTCGAATCTGATCCAATTCAATAGATTCAAACAGTGCTTGGAAATTCCCTTCGCCAAAGCCTTGATTGCCCTTGCGTTGAATAATTTCGAAAAACACAGGACCAATAACGGTGTCAGTGAATATTTGTAGCAAAATACCAGTGCTGACACTGCCATCAATCAATACGCGATAATCACGAAGTTGGGTGACACTTTCTTCATGCCCTTCCACGCGTGAGTCGACATTCTCATAATACGTATCAGGCGTATTCATAAAACGCATACCACGCGATCTCAGTGTTTCAACTGTCTGGTAAATATCGTCCGTACTCAATGCGATATGCTGAATACCTTCTCCGTTGTAGGCATCGAGATACTCGGCAATTTGAGATTTATCATCACTTGATTCATTGATAGGAATACGGATTTTGCCACAAGGCGCTGTCAACGCGCGCGATTTCAACCCCGTCAGTTTGCCTTCAATGTCGAAATATCGGATCTCTTTGAAGTTAGCAATCCGATCATAAAAATCAGACCAAACATCCATGTTGCCTTTTTCGACATTATGGGTGAGATGATCAATAACCTGCAGGCCCGCATCCGCTGCTTTTAGCGTCTCTTTCCAATTAGGGTAGAAGGTAAAGTCGATGTCATAAATTTCGCTCTCACCATAACGGTCAACAAGATACAGGTACGAACCTCCGATACCGTGTATCGCTGGAATGTTGAGCTCCATTAAACCAATACGCGGTTCGCAAGCTTCAGCGCCTTGTTGCACCGCATACTGCATCGCGTGGTTTGAATCCTTCACCCGAAATGCCATGGCATTCACGCTCGCACCATGTTGTTTAGCAAAACCTTCGGCCTGCGAGTCATGCTCACCGTTTACAATAAAATTGATGTCGCCTTGGCGATATAACCAAACGTCTTTGTGTTTGTGCTTCGCAATTTCTGCAAAGCCCATCAGTGAAAATAGTGTCTTGAGTTCAGCAATGCCTGCCGCATTCGGCGCGGTATATTCCACAAACTCAAAGCCATCCGTACCCATTGGGTTAATGGTTGTATTTGCCATCCTCAATTCTCCTGCCTGCTTGCAATTAAGCAAATCGATTCCTTTTTTGTTGGCAGCATTGCCAACACAGTCACTAAAAGGAATAGCAGTCGGTAATCAGAAACGGCAACGCAAGGGGACACTCATCAGCAGCACTCGCTGTAAAGAAAATTCTGTAAATGGAAATTGACAGTACGGGTGTGTGCACGTTAGTGAGGAAGGCTAATCTGTAAATATTGAGCAATCAGTTCGGCCGCTTCAATTTCTTCACCGCTGAGATCGCTTCCCCAATCTGGCCCCAGCATGACAGCGTCCTTTGCCAGATCGACCAACCATTCCTCCAGAAATTCTGGGATCAGAATCGCCACTGGCGCGAATTCTTCCCACTCATCAACGCAATGTATTGCAGCGGCGTCTCTTGATGACCAAAACGGCATCACATCGGTATCTTCATAAATGGATGAGTCACAGATCACCCAGCCATCTTTACACTGTAAACCCCATACCTCTCCGCTAGCACGGGAAACCGTCACAAACTTCTCTATCGGTGTCGTGTCGTTGGTTGTCATACGCGGTCTCCTTTATGCACAACCGTGTTTTAAACTTGTAAGCTAACACTACAATTTACGCATACAGCTTAAGAGGTTGTGTATCAAGATTGAGCAATTGGTGTTATACCCAAACAACCTGAAGATGCAGGATTCAGCGAGTTTGACTGGCGTTATGCTCAAGGCGTCCCTTTTTGATGTAGTCATCTCCATCAAAAAGGGATAACACCGAGCATAGCGTCAGTCACTCGCCCGAAGGGAGGCCATCAGGTTGTTTGGGTATAGTAGCCTTTGACTTGCTCTCGGCGGAACACCGCAGGCGTTGCGCCAACGCGAAGTTTGAATTGCTGTGAAAGGTGTTGTTGAGAGGAGAATCCGCACACTGAGGCGATTTCAACCAACGGCAGACTGTTCTGGGTTAGCAAAATTTTCGCCAGTTCAACACGGCGAAATAATACATATTGATGCGGAGTGGTACCGAAACTCGTTTTAAACATACGCGCAAAGTGAAACTCACTTAACTGCGTTAACGCCGCCAATTCAGCCAATGAAAACGCCCGTGAAAGATGTGCTTCAACATATTCGATCACACGACGCTGATTTTGCGGTGACAGACCACCACTGCTGATAGCCAACTTCATTGGCTGATGACAGTATTGCCTAACCATATGCAGCAACATCATTTGTTGTGCATGGGAAAGCATCAACCTATCCGTGCTTTGTGACCAATCCAATTTCAACATGGTTTGACGAACCAGTTGGCTAACGAAAGGGTCATCAACGAAAGTACATTCTTTCAGCTCAATATGACGACCTTCTTTATCGAAAACCTGCTCAGCAAAACGCTGAAGATGTGCTTGTTCGAAGTAGAAATGGAAAAAACGGAAGGGATCAGAAAACGACCAATCAGAACGATGATCTTTTGGCATTAAACACAGTTTATCTTCGCCGCCATAGAGATCACCTTTGCGGGAGCAGCGCTTGGTGTTCTCACCACCCGCTAAGTAGAAACTCAATGTATGGTGCCCCGGCTTGTCATAGCTTGCGCTGCCATGGCTGTTGCTCCATACCGCAGCCCCTAAGCCATTATCTAGCCAGACATCTCCATGCAGTTTCGCCGTGTTATCACGTAACACGTTGTAAACCCGCTGTCTTTTTAGTTCTTTAGACGAATCCTTGTCCATACCACTCTCGCTCTTCTCCGTTTCAATATATCCCGAGTTTTTCTTTAGGGGTACCCGCTTTTACCTCAAACGGCTGAGTCGACATAGAAAAGCGCAAGAATCTATAAAAATAGCAGGAATATGAAAGTTATCGCGCCCTGCTCATATTACAGTGAGATATACCCCAGTGACCTAAACACGCTGGGCACATAACCAATAATAACAACGCCAGTAAGCTAGTTAGTCAGAGGAGTCGGCAAATGAATGCACTATTGTATGCAGTCACTGTGTTTATTTGGGGGTCAACTTGGCTTGCCATTGCATATCAGATAGGCGACACACCTGTGGTTGTCTCTGTTGGTTGGCGTTTTGGGTTGGCTTCCATTGCCCTTTTTATCATTCTAATTGCACGAAATGCACTACCAAAACTCACGGCGGAAAACCACAAAATGGCTGCGCTACTCGCCTTATGTCTGTTTTCTAATAACTTCCTTTGTTTCTATTTCGCGACCCAGTACATTCCGAGCGGGCTCAATGCTGTCGTGTTTTCACTGGCTCCCATATTGAACGCCCTGAACCTTTGGTGGCTTGAGAAAAAACGCCCTGACGCGACCTTCATTCAAGGGGCACTTATGGGCTTCGTCGGTGTGCTCATGCTGTTTGGCGCTCAATTCATTCACTCAGCCATGGACATGACCATACTGTTAGGGCTTGCGGTAACCTTCATTGGCACCTACTTCTTCTCGATGGGGAACTTGGTGTCTGCCCGCGCCCAAAAGAAAGGGATGCCATTGCTGCCCACCACAGCGTGGGCGATGGGGTATGGTGCGCTGTATCTGTTTGCCATTGCCCTCTTAATGGGATACTCATTAGCGTTTACTACCTCACCGCTTTATGTGTCGGCGCTTGTTTATCTCGCCATTATTGGCTCGGTTGTCGGTTTCAACACTTACCTTGCGTTAATTGGACGCATAGGCGCAGCGAAAGCCGCATATTGCACCGTGCTCTTTCCACTCATCGCATTGTCTCTGTCGACCGTTTTCGAAGGGTACGAGTGGACATGGCAATCAGTCATCGGCGTCATTCTAGTCGTCAGTGGCAATTTGCGTGTATTTGGCTTGCCAGAGCCTGTAAAGCGCTCCGTTAAACGTTGGTCACGCACATAATAGACAACCTAAGACTAATGCGCCGCGAGTTGAATCAACCACACTAAACAAATTAACAGCGGCCATAACCATGACGGAATACCAAAAGAAAACTGTCGCCAGAAGCTGTTGTCTTGAGCTGGACGCTGATGCCAGTTTTCATTGCTGTTTCGGCGAACATAGCGGCTAGATTCTGTTTGTTTGCTCATCATCATTCTCATCATTTCTTAAGTAGTGATTGCTATTACACATGCTTGGCATGGCAACACCGTGTAGGAAAAATGGAAATCTGATGAACAAAAATGGCGAAATGATGGCCGGGTTTTCAATGAGCATCCTTTGTCTATCGTGGCGGTATGGTGAAGTCTTTTGAGGAAGAAAACGGCTTACCTATCGAGCCACATACCTTGATTGAGTTCAACGGTCAGGTTTATTAACGCAAACGCCACGAGCACTAAGAGTACGTGTTATTCTGAGAGGCATTGTCAGAGTCGAAATCTTGTAAGGAACGCAATATGGATACCCTGCTCTATGTCGCTGCGATATTGCTTGTGATCATCTCGTTTGCACACTCCTACTTGGGTGAGCGCTACATCCTGATTCGCTTGTTTAAACGCAACAACCTACCCAAATTGTTTGGTAGCGATGCTTTCACTAAAAAGACATTACGCTTCGCTTGGCATATTACGTCCATAGCGTGGTGTGGCTTTGCGGCCCTGTTAGTCGCTCTCGCACAACCTCAACTCAGCCTCAACATCATGGCGAGCATCATAGCGCTAACTTTCTTTATCCATGGCCTGCTTTCACTTCTCGCCTCCCAAGGAAAACATCTTTCTTGGATCGTCTTCTTTGCCATTTGTGCTTGTATCGTTATTGGCATCAGTTTCTAGGCCACTTTAGGTTTCAAAAAGCTGTGCATTGATGTCCTTGAATGACTTGAACTCCAGCGCATTGCCCGTTGGATCGTAGAAAAACATCGTCGCTTGCTCACCGGGTTGCCCTTTAAACCGCACATACGGCTCGATAACAAAGGTCACACCCTTTTCTTTGAGCCGCGCCGCCAGCGCTTCCCAATCTGTCATTTCAAGCACCACGCCAATGTGAGGCACTGGGACAGAATGGCTATCAACCGAATTGTGATGCAAGCGTACTTGCCCCTCTTCACCAATCGCAGGGTCATGGTGGATCACCAATTGATGACCATAGAGATTAAAATCCACCCAACAATCACTGCTGCGCCCTTCGCTACAATTCAATACATCGCGATAAAAGGTACGTGACTCTTCAAGGTGTCGAACAGGAATAGCGACATGAAACGGGGTTAAAGGCATACACACTCCTTTGCGTGCTGAAGGGAAACACATCCACTCTAGTCCAATAACTCACCATAAAGGGTAACGAGAACAAGAAAGTGGCGCCTGTCGCTAAGATGGGAGAGTGTCAGCAGGTATGTAGCTCAAACTTACTGTCTTTTTCGCTCTAAACGTCTGCGCTAGACCTTGAAATCGTAGCTGCGTTCGTTGCTTTGCGGGGTAATGGTATTTTCAACCTGTTTGAGCAATTCTTGTTGTCGGGTGGTGTACGCTGAAAACTTGGCTTTCTGCGCTTCTTGCTCGGCGACCCTATCAATCAAACCACGAAAATCACGCTTTTGCGGGGCTTCTTCTTGTGCAGCTTCAGCTTGTTTCTGCTCTTCACGCTCTTTTCTTAGCAGTTCAGCGCGTTCAGTGGCGGTCAGATTCGCGTTGTTAATGCTACCCGCAGACTGATCATCTCGCTCTTTGTGGCGAGAATTCAAGTAAGTCGAGTTCATGTAACTGTCGTTAATCAGGTTGGGCATGACACCATCCAAGCAAACTAATCAGCGCGTTGAAACAAGCCACTGAAGTGATAAAACAAGTTCCTTAACTCTAGTACACCAACGGATATTTTGTGACAGGTATCGCTGTCGAAATCGGTGGAAACAGAGTGATTCGGAGCGACAAAATGGTGTCGAACTGAGACAAGCTGCGAGGTACAGACGCATTGTGATTAGAAATAAAAAAGCGGAGGCCGTCGAGAGCCTCCGCAAATGCTAGCAAGGTTTCTTATCTTTATTCTTTAAACGTACGCTGACGCGTTTTCTCTAATTTTTTCAGTATCTTGTCGATACGTTCAGGGTGAACCATGTATTGCTGAAAGCCCTTCATGCCTTCTTTCGCCATAGAAGGGTCAGTATCGCGGTCGTAGAACTGCGCAGTACCCGCTGCTTCGTTCAGCATGACAACCCCCGCATTCAGATACTCATCATCTTTTGGCGTCGCTTTGTTATTGGTCGGGATCTGCAACAAAGACTCGTTGATCATGGTTTGAATTTCAGGTTGAGCAACAAACGCAAGGAACTTACGCGCATCCTCTTTGTTCTTCGCTTTCGAAGGAATATGAAGCGTATCCATTGGCGCATCTTCCGCGTTTGGCACGGAAGGGTCGATCACTGGGAATTGGAAGAAGCCCATGTTTGGACGCACCTCGTCGGTAAAGTTTGCCGCCAAGAAATTACCCATCAAGTACATTGCTGCTTCGCCGTTGTACAAAAATGGCTGTGCTTCCTGCCAAGAGTATGATGCGTGATTATCCAAGTAGTAGCCCGGTTTTACCAGTTCATCCCATTTCGCAAATACCGCTTTCACACGAGGATCGGTGTATGGCACTTTGCCGTCCATCAAATCGATATGGAAATCTAAGCCATTCACTCGCAAGTTCATGTAATCAAACCAACCTGCTGCCGTCCAAAGGTATTTCGTACCAATGGTGAATGGCGTGACGCCATTGTCTTTCAGCGTTTTTGATGCCGCGACAAACTCGTCCCACGTTTTCGGTACGGCGATATCGTATTTCGCAAACAAATCTTTGCGGTAGTACATGCCCCACTGGTAATAGGTATATGGCACGCCGTATTGTTTGCCGTCAGCGGTCATTGCAGGCATGGCACTGGAGAAATCTTCTGCCATATTATTTGCCGCCCAGATATCACTGACATCTTCAAACAAACCGCGGTCAACGAAGGTTTTCATGCGGTTACCCGCATACCAGAACACGACGTCTGGCGGAGAGGTGACCAGCCAGTTACGAATCGTGGTTTTATACGCTTCATGGTCATACAGGTTGTACTTCACCGTGATGTCTGGGTTCGCTTCTTCGAATTTCTCAATCACCTCAGCCCAGGCTTTTTTCGGCGCGGGATCAGAAGCATCAGAGTTGATCACCAACTCCCCTGCGTTGACTGAGCCACTTAGCAGAAGAAACAGACTGCACAGTACGCCAAAGCTTTTTTTTGCAAGCGTTCTCATTCTCTTCATCCTTTCTGTTGTTCGAAAATATCCGTCATTCAGTAAAACCAGCATTACCCTTTCGTCGCACCCAGGGTTAAACCAGCAATAAAGTGTCTTTGCATCGTAAAGAACAGTGCCACCGGTGGCAGTGCGGCTATCACCGCCCCCGCTGACATGTATTGCCAAGACGCTAACCACTGCCCTTGCAATGCATTCAGGCCTGCTGTGACAGGACGAACCTCATCGCTTTGAACCAGTACTAACGCCCAGAAAAAATCATTCCAAATAAAGGTAAAGACCAAAACAGACAATGCCGCCAGTGCAGGCCTCACCAGCGGAAGCACTACATACCAGAAGATTTTCCATTCGCTTACCCCTTCAACCCGCGCCGCTTCTATCAACGCATCAGGTATTCCCACCATAAAGTTACGCATGAATAGGGTACAAAAACCCGCTTGGAACGCGACATGGAAGAAAATCAGCGCCCAGTGGGTGTCGTATAACCCTAAATCAATGGTTAGATCACGGACTGGTATCATTAAGATTTGGAATGGCACGAAGTTACCGCCAATGAACATGGCGAAAAGCAGAACGTTGGCTTTGAACTTGTATTTCGCCAGCGCAAAACCCGCCAACGTCGATACGGCAACTGCGCCTAGCACTGCAGGTAGGCTGATCAGCAAGCTGTTCAACAAGTAACGCGCCATCGGTGTTGCAATGAACACTTGCGTGTAATTTTCTATAAACTGTAATTCATCCGGCCAACCCCAATAGTTACCCGCATTGATATCTGCAATGGAACGAATAGAGGTCATCAACACCGCGGCAAGCGGGATCAACCATAAGATGACAGCGATATAGAGCGCCACGCGATAGCCGACATTGATAAATTTGCCTTGGTGTTCAATCGGTCTAGGAAACATTAGCGCTCTCCTTTCAGCATGCGCCACAAGAAGTAGGCGATATAGATATCCATGATCAGGAACAGCACCACAGCCACCGCTGCGCCATAACCCATGCGATAGTTGAAGATAGATTCTTCATACATCATGTACGCAAGGACCGTTGAGCTGCCCCATGGGCCACCTGCCGTCATGGTTGCCACTAAATCGAAAGACCTCAATGCGCCAATAACTGTCACCACAACCGCAATAAAGGTGGCAGGTTTGAGTTGCGGCACCACCACGTACCACATCATCTTCCAGCTACGAGCACCGTCTAATCGCGCGGCTTCAAGCTGTTCAGGGTCAAGGTTGTTCAACCCTGTGAGGTACAAAATCATGCAGTACGCAACTTGCGGCCAAAGACCAGCAGCGATAATGCCGTAGGTCACCAAATCTTCGTCGGCAAGAATGGACACAGGGTCAAACCCCATGCCTACCATGATTTGTGTTAGCAAGCCAAATGACGGATCATAAAACCACGCAAAGACCAAACCCACGACGACCTGAGAGATAACAAAAGGGAAGAAAAACAGGGCTTTAATCAGTCGAACACCCGCCACTTTCTGATTAAGAAAAAGGGCGATAAGTAATCCAATCGGTGGGGCTAACATGAAGAGCACCATCCAGAGGAAGTTGTTAAACAGCGACGTGTAAAATGTGTCGGAGTCGAATAGCTCGACGTAGTTGTCGAATCCCACCCAGACTTTTTCTCCAAGACCATCCCATTCGAAAAAACTTAACCAAACACTTTGAAGAATGGGGTACATCACGTAAAGCGAAAAAATCACAATGGCGGGAGCGAGAAAAAACCAAGGAGCTAACGTCAGACTGCTTCTGCTTGGCGAGTTGCCCGACGTTGCTGTTGAGGAAAGCCTAGTCATATTACGTCCTGTCCTTAATTTACGATGTTCAACCCACGAACATGTAACGATACTGTTACGGAGAAGTTGGCTTTATTTAAAGTTAGTTCACAAAATTATGAATGTAAACGTTTCCATAAAGCAAAAAACACACTATTTTTAAAAAAGGACGACCCGAGCATAAAAATGCGCGGTGTCGATAACTGCACGGCATAGGACATGCGTTATGGCAAATATCACGTTAAGAAACGTTATCAAACGTTTTGGCAAAGTTGAGACCATTCATGGCATCGATCTAGATATCACTGGCGGAGAGTTCGTGGTTTTCGTCGGACCGTCGGGTTGTGGGAAGTCAACCTTGCTGCGCTTAGTGGCGGGATTAGAAACCATCAGTGATGGTGCCATCAGCATTGATGGCGTGGAAGTGAACAACGTCGACCCCGCGGATCGCGGCGTGGCAATGGTGTTCCAATCCTATGCACTGTATCCGCACATGACAGTACGCGAGAACATGGGATTTGGCTTGAAGATGAACGGCGTTGATCCTGTTGAAATTAAGCGTCACGTCGATCGTGCGGCAAAAACACTGCAGCTAGAACCCTTGCTCGACCGCAAACCCAAAGAACTGTCCGGTGGACAGCGTCAACGTGTCGCCATTGGTCGCGCCATCGTGCGTGATCCGAAAGTCTTCTTGTTTGATGAGCCTTTATCTAACTTGGATGCCGAGCTTCGCGTTGAAATGCGCCTACAAATCGCCAAGCTGCACCAAGAACTGAAGAACACCATGATCTATGTCACGCACGACCAAGTGGAAGCCATGACATTGGCGGACAAAATTGTCGTACTTCGCGCAGGGAATGTTGAGCAAGTCGGTTCGCCTCTGGCGCTTTACCACAACCCAGACAACCTTTTCGTCGCCGGCTTCATTGGCTCACCAAGAATGAACTTCATTCCAGGTCGTGTTTCTGCAGTCAATGGCTCAGAGGCGATAATTGCCATGCCAGACGGACAATCCATCACGGTGGCAATCGCAAAATCGGTCAGTGAAGGGGAAGAAGTCACGGTAGGTATTCGCCCAGAACACATTCAGATTGGCAGAGGTGATGGTTTTAACTTTGAGTTCCACAGTGAAGTGGTTGAACGACTCGGCAACGGTACTTACCTGTTTGGCCAATACAATGGCATCGACGGATTCAAAGTTCACATTCCGGGCGACAACGCGGTGAAGGCATTCCAAACCGTTCCATTGCGCTGCTCACCAGACGATATTCACTTGTTCAATAGCAATGAACAAGCACTCACTTACCGAGAGCAGACCGACGAAGAGGTCTCCGTGGCATCGCTTGAGAAGGAATAGCGTAGGTTCTGACGTGGACAGAGGGAACGCACTTGATCACTAACCCATCGGTGAGGACGTGTCGCAATGGCAACCATTAAAGATGTCGCAAAGCGTGCGGGGGTATCCGTCGCAACGGTCTCAAGGGTGATCAACCTTTCCCCACAAACGCGTCCAAATACCGTTATCGCGGTTCAAAGTGCCATGAAAGATCTGGGCTATCGCCCCAATGCGGCCGCTCGCACATTGGTGAACAGAAAAAGTCTCACAATAGGTGTTGTGGTTGCCGATGTTTCCGACCCATTTTTCGGCACCTTAGTGAAAGAGGTGGATAATCTCGCCCACCAGCGAGGTCATCAATTACTCATTGGCAATGGCTATCACGACGCTGAGCGTGAAAAGCAGGCCATCGAATCCTTGATTCAAAATCAAGTCGGCGCATTGATCGTACACAGCAAAGCACTGGATGATGAAACGTTAAAGACCTACGCGAATGAATTGCCTGCCATGGTGTTTATCAATCGTCGAATCAAAGGGCTTGAAGCACGGTGTGTTTACCTTGATAACTATCACGGAGCCTACTTGGCGACTGAACATTTGATTGCTCTGGGTCACCAACGTATCGCCCACATTGGCTCAGATCATGATATTGAAGATACTCAACAACGTCGGCAAGGCTACCTTGACGCACTTGCCGCGCACCAACTGAAAGAACCGGTTAAAAACAGCGAAAGTGACCAAGATAAAAGCTGGATTGCATTCGCCCCACCCGATGAAGAAGGCGGTGAAGCCGCGATAAAAGCCCTTCTTCAGCGTGACGAAAACATCAGTGCCATATTTTGTTATAACGACGGCATGGCAGCAGGCGCCATTACTGCGCTCATTGATGATGGCTATCGTGTCCCGCACGATATTTCGGTTGTCGGGTTTGATGACAGTCTCATCGCCCGCTATATGCATCCTAAACTGACTACTGTGCGTTACCCCATTTCTGCCATGGCGACACATGCGGCAGAGCTTGCCATCGCGTTATCCATGCAAGGTGACACACAAAAGAGAAGTAGTACCTATCAGCCGACATTGATCTCACGTGAATCTGTCATGCAAAAGACAGTTCAGTGCTCGCTAAAGGGATGACAAACATGAGTAAGCCTTATTCTCACGCCTCCACACACACACCATCTTCGTCATCAGAGGCACGTTTTTTACACCTGCAATCAGCCAATAACAGCCTTATTGTGCAACTCGACCCTGTGCCAGCCATTGTTTACTGGGGCAGCCAATTCAATCGTGATCATGCATTGTCGCAAGAAATGTTTGACGCGCCCGTCGGGCAAGCGCGTTTAGATTCGCATATCCCGCTTGCCTTATGCCCTGAGCAGGGACGAGGAGACTTTGGCAGCCCAGGGATTGAAGGGCATCGTAACGGGAAAGATTGGGGCCCCGTTTTCCAACTGACGGCGGTCACAGACAGCTTGTCATCCGCGACACTCACGCTCTCAGATCCTCGTGCTGCGCTCGAAATCAACATCTACCTCGAGCTCGACGAAGACACCGATGTTCTGATGCTCAAGCAGCAACTTATCAATATTGGTTGCAATAACTACACAGTGAACCGCTTTGCGCTCACCCTGCCGTTCGATGAAACATTCTCCGACATCATCACCTTCCACGGACGCTGGTCCCATGAATTCCAAACGCAAAGAACCCCTCTCGAGCACAGTGGATTCATCCAAGAAAACAGGCGAGGACGCACCTCTCACGAATCTTTCCCGGGGATCATTGCCTTGCCACCGAGCAGCAATGACCTCACTGGTGACGTACTGGGCATGCATTTTGGTTGGAGCGGAAACCACCGCCTTCAGGCTCGCGTAAAAAGTGACGGACGACGCTATCTGCAAGCCGAAGCGTTACTTGCCCCCGGAGAAGTCGTTTTAGCCCCTTGTGAAAGCTTTGAAACCCCTACCATGTATGCTGTTTTTACCTCACATGGCCTCAACAGCATGATGCAAAAATTCCATCAATACGTGCGCTCATCCGTACTCCACTTCCCACAATCTATGGTGCGCCCTGTACATTTCAACACGTGGGAAGGCATGTATTTTGACCATCAACCACAACGTATTATGGACATGGCAAGTGCTGTCGCGCGTTTAGGTGTGGAACGCTTTATTCTCGACGATGGCTGGTTCCTAAACCGCGATGGTGAAACCCGAGCCCTGGGAGACTGGCGCGTCGACAAGCGTAAATACCCAGACGGCCTCAAGCCCGTGGTTGACCATATCAATCAGCTGGGAATGGAGTTTGGGTTATGGGTAGAACCTGAAATGGTCAGCAAAGATTCCATAGTGTTTCGCGAACACCCAGATTGGATGCTGGGGTTAGACACCCTTGGCTATACCCAACCTTCTGGACGCTACCAATATGTCCTCGACCTGCAAAATCTCGATGCTTACCACTACTTGTTAGTGTCATTGGATACCTTGCTGACGGAACACAATATTGCCTATCTCAAATGGGACATGAATCGTGAACTGGTACAAGCTGGTCATGCCTTGAGTGCCGCTTATCATGGGCAAACACTGGCTTTATACAAACTCATTGATGACTTAAAGGCGCGGCATCCGTACGTCGAAATCGAATCTTGTGCATCGGGTGGTGGTCGTATTGATTATGAAGTGCTCAAACGCACGCACCGGTTTTGGACGTCCGATTGCAACGACGCATTAGAGCGCCAAACCATTCAACACGGCATGCAGTATTTTTTCCCGCCTGAAGTCATGGGCTCCCACATTGGTCCTCGACAAAGTCATACCACACGACGCTGCCATGACATGTCGTTTCGAGGTATTACGGCGCTGTTTGGTCACATGGGCGCAGAATTGGACCCTGTCGGTCTTGAAGACAACGAGCTTCGCGCTTTTGCTCGTTACATCGGGCTCCACAAGCAGTATCGTCCACTTTTGCATCATGGCAATTGTTTCAACCTACCATCGCATGATCCCAACACTCGCATTCATGGTGTCACCGATGACACTGTGACACTCCTTGCTGTCGCACAACTCGCCATGCCGAAATACGCACAAGGCGGTCGACTTCGTTTACCTGTGCTGTGTCCAGACAAACGTTATCGTATAGACATTTTGGACGCTCCATCAGCATTTTCTAGCACCATGAAGCACAAACCTGCGTGGATGGTTAAACCATTGACCTTTCAAGGTGATCAGCTGATCCGAATTGGTCTAAGCTTGCCAATAATGGATCCGGAAAGTGCCATGTTGTTGTCGTTCACACTCGTGTGAAAATGAGTTCAAACCGCATTCAATTTTGACCTAATCGCCGAAGCAATCTTAAACAACAAGAACATCCGGTAACCCAAAGAAGAGAAACGCTGCATGACTCGCTATAACGAATTGATCCTCCGTCGTCATTGGGAAAACCCATCCATTACGCATCTAAACCGTTTGCCAGCGCATTGCCCATTGGCCTCCTATCCTAGCGTCGAAGTAGCATTAGATGACCAACACCAGCCCACGCCCGTATCGCGACATCGCACCTCTCTTAACGGTCAATGGAAGTTCGCCCTGTTTGAGAGCCCTGAATCTGTCCCATCCGCGTCGGTTGACCCTGAGTTCGATGATTCACAATGGCGAAATATGCCAGTCCCATCAAACTGGCAACTCCAGGACACTGACGACATTCCCATTTACACCAACGTGCAATACCCGTTCGAAGCCACACCGCCTTTTGTGCCCGCACACAATCCAACAGGGGTTTATCGCACCACCTTTACCCTGTCTGAATCATGGAAGAAATCACAAACCATCGTGTGTTTTGAAGGCGTCACTGCCGCGTTCTATTTGTGGTGTAATGGACACTTTGTTGGGTACAGCCAAGACAGCCGATTACCTGCCGAATTTGATTTAAGCCCTTACGTTTCCTTAGGCGACAACCAGCTTACTGCTGTTGTGCTGCGTTGGAGTGATGGCAGCTATCTTGAAGACCAAGATATGTGGTGGCTGAGCGGTATTTTCCGCGATGTCATTCTCCGTAAAAAGCCATACCACCAAATCGTCGACTTCGACGTTAACACACGCCTAGATCCAACCCATCAGATAGGCATGTTGTCGCTGACAACCACACTACGCGGCATTTATGGTCAAGTGGCTATCCAACTGTTTGATGAAGGCGTCGATATTTCCGGCCCAGTGATTGCGCGATGTGGAGAACGCCCGATAGACGAACGGGGAAGCTGGCCAAATCGCGTTGAGCATCAAATCACCATTTCTTGCCCAAGGCTTTGGAGTGACGAAGATCCGCACCTGTACCGACTCGTTATCACATTGCTGGATGATGAGGGCAACGCCGTGGATATCGAAGCCTGCAATGTCGGTTTTCGTCAGGTGGAAATTCTCGACGGCCTGCTTACCATCAACGGGCAACCCGCTTTAATCCGGGGCGTAAACCGCCATGAGTTTGACCCAGAGCGCGGTTATGTGCAGCGCATTGAAGATATCGAAGACGATCTTAAACTCATCAAGCAGTTCAACTTCAATGCCGTTCGAACGTCCCATTACCCCAATCATCCTGCTTTCTACTCATTGTGTGACAAGTACGGTTTGTATGTGGTTGATGAAGCCAATATCGAAACACACGGCTTAGTGCCAATGAGCCAGCTTTCAGACAACACCGAGTGGTTGACCGCTTACATGGAGCGCATGACCCGCATGGTCGAGCGTGACAAAAACCACCCGTGTGTGATCATCTGGTCACTGGGGAATGAATCAGGGGTCGGCAACAACCATCACGCCATGTATCAGTGGGTGAAGCACAGAGACCCAAGTCGTCCAGTGCAATACGAAGGTGGCGGCGCCAACACCGAAGCCACAGATATTGTGTGCCCAATGTATGCGCGTGTTGAAGAAGACCAAGAAGTGACCTTGCCCAAATGGGCGCTGCAAAAGTGGATCGGCCTACCCAATGAAACCCGCCCTTTGATTTTGTGCGAATACGCTCATGCGATGGGCAATAGCCTTGGTAGTTTTGATAAATATTGGGATGCGTTCCGACGCTACCCTCGATTGCAAGGCGGCTTCATTTGGGATTGGGTCGACCAAGGTCTTTCCCGAAACAATGATCAAGGTAAAAACCAATGGTCATACGGCGGCGATTTTGGTGACACACCTAACGATAGGCAGTTTTGTATCAACGGCTTAATGTTTCCCGATCGCACACCTCACCCCTCAGCGTTCGAAGCAAAATACCAACAGCAGCGCTTTCATTACACCCTCAACAGCGCGACGCCATTAAGCGTCACTATTGAGCATGAATTTCTGTTTCATCCCCCAGAAGCGCTGACCCTAAAGTGGACACTGCAAGAAAGTGGCAAGCAAATCGCTCATGGTGAAGAGCCTCTTCATCTGCATGTCGCCCAATCAAGTCGACATACCTTCATCGAACAACTGCCAGAAGCTAAGCCCGGAAAAGAGTACTTCCTCAATATTGAGGTGGTACTTGCTGCCAAAGAACCTTGGGCACCCAAAGGCACTGTCATCGGTTGGGGGCAACTCGCGCTGCCCGTAAATTCGAGCATTGCCTTGCCTGACATTGGTCCTGATGGGTTGCCAGAGGTTATCGAAGAGGCCGACCACTGGACCATTCGCGGCGAGCATTTTGAGTTAGGGTTTGATAAACAAAGCGGACACTTAGTGCAATGGCTCATTGACGGTGAAGAGCAATTGCTTGATGCCCCAAAAGACAACTTCGTTCGACCACCCATTGATAACGACATTGGCGCCAGTGAAGCCGACCACCCCGACCCAGAGGCATGGCTGAACAAATGGCAAGACGCAGGGCTATTTTCTCTGCGCCATGAAAACCTGTTCAACACGGTGGATATATTGAATGATCAAATCCAGATCCGCTCTCATCACGGATATTTTTCAGGCGATACCATGGTAATAGCAACGCTGTGGCGCTATGAAGTGAACGTGTCTGGCGATATTTTGCTTAGCGTTGATGTTAATGTCGCTCCCGGTATGCCTGCGCTTCCGCGAGTTGGGTTAGAGCTTGCACTGCCACTGACAGATACCGTGGCATGGTTTGGTCGTGGTCCGTTTGAAAACTATCCAGATCGTAAATCAGCAGCCATGGTGAGCCGATACCTAGCCCTCACCGATGACATGCACACGCCTTACATTTATCCATCAGAAAACGGATTACGCTGCGATGTTCGTCAACTCGACATCGACAATCTGCGTATTCTGGGCTTGTTTCATTTTTCTGTAAGCCGTTACAGCCAAGAGAACCTAGCAGCAGCTAAACACCAAGAAGAATTGGTGCAAGATGATCATTTGTATTTGCGAATAGACGGTCATCACATGGGCATTGGGGGGGATGATTCATGGAGCCCAAGCGTGCACTCAGAGTACTTGCTCAATGCCATGCGCTATCGCTACTCATTAACACTGACAATGAAGCACGACTAACTCAAATTTAGGTGTGAATGAAAAATGCTCGAAGTCAGGTCTATTGAGAGGCAAAATGTACGATCAAAGGGTATACCCAAATAAAAAGAAGGAATTACAATGCCAAATCTAAGCGCTCATAGCCTCTATCACAGAAATTTTTGCCCGTATTGCATTAAGGTACGCACCGCATTGAAGCTAATGAACCTTGATGTTGAATTGGTAGACGTCAGTGCTGACAGCGAAGCATACAACGCGCTTGTCTCTCAAGGAGGTCGAAGCATGGTTCCATGCCTTCGTATTGCTCAAGACGATGGTTCAGTAGAATGGATGTATGAATCAGACGACATTATCGACTACTTCAAAGAGCATTTCTCCAAATAGACCCAGCCTTACCCTTTGGCTCGCTCGCGAGCCAAAGCCATTGATCTCGAATTTACAAACCTAATAGCTACAATCACTATAACTACTGACCAACGTTTACAGACTGAGCAGCCACGGCGCGTTCTGTTTAGTGTCGGATCTTTCATTCTCCAGACATCCAAATCTCTATCAATTTACTCTGCTGTCATCTTTTATCGCGACGTGAATTAAGTACCTTCGAGTTGCACTATTGAGACAATTATGCGCACTTAGTTTATTTACTATTGGTTGAACATGAAAACACTGAGCCTGCTGGCCTTTGCCAACACTCAATTATTTTCAGCGACCGATAGGGGCTATTACCTTGTATTTAAAACATTTTATATTTTTATTGTTTGGGTTGCTGATAAGCGCATTGTCTCAGGCTGCGACACCTCTTCGCGTTGTGTCAGAAATTCTTCCCCCGTTTCAGGTGATAACCCCGAACGGAGGGTTTCAAGGCAGAGCGGTTGATATGGTCAAAGCCATACTCGAAGAAGCCGACTTAAGTGATGCCACCATTGACGTCATGCCATGGGCTCGTGCCTACAAAAAAGCGCAGAAAGAAAAAAACGTCGCGATATTTTCGATCGCATATTCAGAAAAACGCGCAATGAAATTTCATTGGATTGGCCCACTCTATTCGCTGGAGCGTTCGTCATTAATTGGATTGAAGAGTCGCACCGATCTCAATGTTCCTTCGTTGGACGATGCTAAGCAGTTTCGTGTTTGCTCTGAATTAGATACGCACTCCTACCAGTATCTACAAAGCCTCGGTTTTGAAGCGAACAAAAACCTATTCTCTGTCAGAAGTGTGCTTGCTACCTATCGAACCGCCAATGGTGGCATTGCCCGACCCGCTGCTAATCTCACGCTGTTAAACGCCAAGAAATGCGATTATGTAACTGGACTTTGGTCCATCTATGCTTATAGCGAAAATGCCAATAATGGATTGACTCCCTATTTCTATCTGGGACAGCGAGACAAGCCATTGGTCCTTAATATGGCTCTCAGTCTGCAATCAGACCCCGCTATGCTCACCACCTTGACCACAGCCTATCGAACACTTTTGGATAGCGGTGCGCTTTACCGAGTTTGCGTCGGTGATGACCCCGAAAAAATATATCAACTCTCCTGTCAGGTGCTATTACCCACTAAGGAGAAAAAACAATGATACAGAAATTCTCCGGCCCCAAGGCTCCTCTGCTTAAGCGATTTGTTGCGTCCGTTATGTTGGTTAGCTTGATTGGCGGAGTCTTACTCAGCGTCATTATCGCCTCAATCCAACTCAATCGACTAAATGATCAAAAAGAAGATTCGGCGCGTTTGCGACTTGAGAGCATTATTGATAGTGCTGCCTATGCGGCTTTCAATCTCGACTCTGCCCAAGGTTATTCGCTACTCAAAGGTTTTGATAGTGACACGCTATTTGACCACATTGTATTGCTCGACAATTACGAAGACATCATTGCCGAGATAACACAACCAACCATCGCTTCCACCGAAAGCGAGTTGATAGAATTTCTGTTGCCCGCCATATCTAACGACACCATCACTTATCCTCTTGTGTTTCCTGTGCACAGGAACAATCAATACATTGATGAAAATGTGGGCTACCTTGTTGGATCCATTAATTATCAAACATCTCAACGCGAATTTTTGGAGTTAGTCAGCACCATTGCCCTATCAACACTTGGTGAAGTGTTACTTGTTGCCATTATTCTTTCGATTTTTTTCCACAGACAAATAGGTCGCCCACTTTCTAGCATCATCGAATCTATCGATCGAAGTGCACGATTGAGCAGACACAAAAACGCCACAATAGGTAAAGTAAAGGGTCATACAAGTGATGAATTCGGCCGTTTGGTTGACGCTTACAACAACTCTGTGATGGAAGCATTCAGTTACATGAGGGATTTAGAAAGAACCAAAGCAGAGCTTAAATCCTTGTCAGAGAAAGATCCGCTCACCAACGTAACAAACCGTCGTGCACTCCTCACTGAACTCACGACACGTTGTCGTCATGAGTCGGTTTTTCATGTGGTATCACTCGATATTGACAATTTCGGTTCCTATAACGATGCATATGGTCACCAAATTGGTGATGCATTGCTTGTTACACTCGCAGACGCGCTCAAAAATACGATGCCGCCAGAAGTGCCAATTAGTCGTACCGGGGGCGACGAATTTGTTTTCCTTCTGCCAGGAGACTTGGATAAAGAAGAGATTTCTAACATTGTTTCGCCAATCCTCACTGTGTGTCTGAGTGATGCCTTACCGGGAGGCACTCACAGCATTTCTTGCTCAATCGGCGTCGCGTCTTATCCAGAGCATGGACAAAGTCCACAGCAACTTCTGCATGCGACTGACATAGCGCTCTATGTCGCAAAGGATGCTGGGCGAAAATGTATTCGCTTCTATGACAAACAAGCAGACCTTGCCAAAATTCGACAAGAAGAGATACGCAACGCGCTACAACAAACCATTGAAAAAAAGAACTTCAATCTGCTTTATCAACCTAAAGTCAGCATGGAAACGGGACTGGTCACTGGATGTGAAGCCCTTTTACGACTACATCCAGATATCAGCGCAATACACTCGCATGTAGAGATTATCGAAGAAGCTGAGCGAACAGGCCTAATAGTGGCACTAGGAAGGGAAGTCATGCATCGTGCATTTTCAGACATGAGCAAGGTATTGGACGCACTACCCGAGAGTTTTCGATTCAGCGTCAATGTATCACCGCGACAGTTTGTCTCAGAGGGGTTTATCGCGGACCTTGTGACTACGTCAAACAAGCATGGCGTGCCGCTCGAAAACCTAGATATTGAAATTACCGAGTCATCTCAGATGTTCGATACCACCTCGAGCAACGAAGTACGTCAATGGCTAAAAAATGCTGGTGTGACAGTCACACTCGATGACTTTGGAACAGGCTTTGCGTCCCTCGAATACTTAATGACTTACGGGTTTGACCAGATAAAAATAGACAAGCACTTCACTCAGTCTCTGCCCTTAGATGACGATGCCAAAGCCATTTTCAACGTCGTACAATACCTAGCTGACAAGCTCGATATGTCAGTCGTGGCTGAGGGAGTAGAAACCGCAGAGCAAGTTGCTTACCTGCTCAACCAAGGTTTCGATTGCGCGCAAGGCTATTACTACTCGACACCACTGTCGCTAGAAGCGTTCTTGCCATTTGTTATTCAGCAACAACCCACTGAGAAAAAATGTGTTTAACACCATTCCATCATGCTAGCTGGCACAAATTAAGTATTAACCATTAAAAATCACCAGGTTAGCAACATAATCACTCATTATTCATTAGCAATAAATCGCCTACTACACGCTTAACCATTAAATATTCTGACAGTGGTGTTTCACTATATATACAATATCGCTATATCGAGATAAAAATCGCTTTTAATAATTCGTGAATTGAATAAAGATTAACCCATAGCGAAAACGCTGGCGAAGAAGTTGTCGTAACAGCTCACTGTATAAGTTGTACTGGTTATCTGTATTTTGTAGTAACAGATCATCAGGTTTGTTGTTGCAGTTATCTGTATTACTTCTTCGTTAGCAACTCTTTATCATTACGCGAAAGTCGGTTATTTACGATAATTCGACCTTAAGTCTCATTGACTTAGCGCTTAATGCTAGATGACATGCAACACCAGAGTAAGTCATTGATTACTCGAATATTCACTGCCAACATTATTTACCTTTCATGACATTTTGGTAAGTAAACAAGGATGTTCTTTGCAATAAGCGAAACTTTAGATGCAACTTTGCATTATGGACAGGTAAGGGTTATTTCTATGCGGACTCTATCTTACCTGTCCTTTTTATTTTCCATCACTCCACTTCAGAAAACTGCAATCACCAACCACACCCGTCCTGATAACTAGTTTAATTTAATCAACAATCAATTTTGACTGTATTAACATAGCATCAATAACGGAATTGCTAATTTGCTCGACTGTCATATTACTTGTATCGATTTGATATGCGGAAGCCATGTCATTGACGCTTAAGTTATCGAACACAATCTTTTGATTTACCACGCCATCACCATTCTTTGAGATGTCCAATCTGGCGAGACCATCACTATCCTCAACAATGCTGAGATATTGCTCAACGGTATCAATCGACTCACCTTGAAGAAGATCCGCTAGATTCAAGGTATCTTCCTGTGTGTTAAAGTCGCCAATATGATCAATTGCTGGCGATGCTCCTGTTCCCTCATCGCCGTTGAAATAGGCAAAAACATCTGCTCCTGCACCACCAATCAATAGATCGTTTCCACTACCGCCAGCGACAAAATCGTCACCGAACCCTAGATCGATGGTGTCATTCCCATCCCAACCAAATATTCGATCATTACCTCCGTTCGCAAGGATCACATCATCACTATTACCCCCTCGAACGCTGTCATCACCTGCCGTGCCAAGGTAAGTGACATTGTCCATGTTGATGATATCCGAAAGACTTCCATCAGCCTCAGAGGTATAGAAATTGGTAATGGCGGCCTCAGACTCTGCAATAACAATAGTGACGTCTGTCGTGGTGCCATCTATTGCAGTCAATGTGATGACATCTTGGACACTCTGGTTATCCGGAATTGCATTGAGGCGTGTTGGATCGACAGTGTACGTCCACACACCTTCTACCAGCACAATTGAACCGTAAAGCCCAACTTCCGTTGTGTTTGCAAAGACTGCCGCAGTCCCACTTGCACCCACAACAGACAGTGAGCCCGTTGCTTGTGATGGGACAGCTACAGACACTTGGTCATTAATGGTTTGACCGAGTGTGACTGTTGCGGTCTCACTTTCGTTGTTTAGCGAATTGACGGCCTTATAGGTGAACTCTGTTCCAGTGGTGTTAACACCTCCAGCTGAGATACTCGTAACGTTTAGGTTTGAATTTACTGCGGCCGTTACGTAGAAGCGTATTTCATCAAACCCTTCAGTGTTGGTAATGTTAATGGTGGCGATTCCGTCACCTCCAGATGCTTCCCACAAGTTAGGGTAATCATATTCACCAACGATCTGTCCATCACGATAAACAATGGCGTGTGCTTGCCCATTTGCTGGACGGGTGTTTGAGAAATTCCCATAGGCGCTACTTACAACGATATTACTACTAGTGACATCTGTACTCCCCGTAAATTCGATCACCATGACTTCATTGAGGGATGAGGTTAATTCTCGGTCTGCACCCACGCCTATACCAGCTTCACCGCTTTCAAATTCCCACGTGATATTGGCTGGCGTTATTGTACTGCTTGCATCTGGCTTCGTGCCGGAGAAGGTCCCGCCCGACACAGTAATCCCCTCTTTGACGATGGCGGTCTGTGTGGGACTTGTGACGTCACTAGCCTCGAAAGTGACTGACGGGCGGTCGGGTTCAAAAACAAAACCTGTGTCATCTGGCAGAACCTGATTCAGCACAACTGCAGTCTTGGCACCGCTGTCATTGAAGTAATACAGAATGCCATTACTAGGCAATGATGTGATTTGGATGCGCGTTTCTAGTGAATCAGTTAAATCGGCATCATCCACAAGATCGGCTGTATGGGCATCGAGCGTGAAAGCAACATCGCCTGTTGTACTGTTCTCCACAAAGCCTGGGGATGCTGCATGTGGCGACAAGTCAACAATAATGCCACCTGTATTTTCACCTTGCACACTCAAATCAATAGCGGGCTGGTGACCGGTCACATCAATGACAATGTTTTGCGTCGTGCCGTCTGTCGCCGTAAGTGTGAAGGAATCCTGTGTGGTTTTATCATCTGGGATATTGGCGGATTTGTCCTTATCTAAGGTGTATGTCCACGCGCCGTCAATCAAGGTTAATGAACCGTATGTTCCCTGGATAGTGGTGTTTTCGAAGCTAGGGTTGTCATTTGAATCGATATCCGAAATGGCGATAACGCCTGACACTGTCACGCTCGAGTCGTCACTGTTGCTGCTTTCACTGTTGCCAAATGTCAGCTTGGTGGCGCTGACAACGCCATCACCATCAACCAGATAATAACTCCCATCCTCCGTTTGAACGATCACAGGTGGAGTCCGATCGTTTACGATATCTGCGACATTGGTTTGGAAAACCAGTTTGCCATCCTGTGCAATGGTATAGAGGTCAACACCTTGGGTCGCATTTGGCATCACATAGACGGGTTCTCCATCTACGTAACCAGCAGAGGCAAAGTAATGCCCAGCGCCAGTCACCGTGTCGGTTAAGGTTAGCCCTCCCGCACTGCTGACTTCAAAAATGGATGCTTGATTGCTCGTATTATTGGAATAGATAGCATAGGTTCGGCCATCGCTGGTGTGGTAGAAGTTCACACTGTTGCTGACGCCCAGTGCGACTGCCGCAGTATCGACAAGGGTTAGCGCTCCTGTACTTTGATTAATGGAGAATATTCTCACCTCATCATTAGATGCAGCAGCAAGAAAACTGTCGTAACTATCGTTTGTAAAGACATCGATGGAAGAGACACTTTCACCTGCAAAAATAAACTCGTTGGCATTTACCATTTCACCCGTTTGCGCATCATACGTGAGCTTGGAAATGCCATCGGTACCTGGTCGCGTCACATAGATATAGTCTGTACCGTCAGCACCTTCGAACGTGACGTTTTCTCTTATATATTGCTGACCGTCTTGTCCATTGAGATTGGATATCCCTCCGTTTATGGAGAGTGTACCCGTATTAGAAATATTCCATGCCGTCAGTGAAGAACTGTTTTGCGACGTTACAAACAAGGTCGGTTGACCGTCAATAGTCGCGGCATTGGATTGGGTAAGCCCAGTGCCCAATGATAATGCATTAATACCGAGTGCGATAAGATCAGCGGTGATATCGCCATCGGATGTTGTGACGACAGTTCCTGCATTCTGGTCATAGGTAATGCGGTCTGTTTCTGTCAGTGTCCCATCATCGTTAACACGTGAAATGATGGTGGAAACGCTGATTCCCCACTGCGTCGAGATGATGTAAGGCACACCATTCACAGTGGTGGTCGTTGTTGTCCAAGCAGGGTTTGAATTACTCGTGATAGCATCACTATTGGCATGAACGTTATTCGTTTCATCTGGATTGATACTGAATCCATTCACATCGACACTACCCGTGAAATTCCCTGTCACGACAGCATCATCTTGTGTTCCAGTAACAGTGATAGAAATAACTTGAGGTGTACCATCTGTTGACGTCAAGGTGATGTTTTCTGTCACTTCTTGCCCATCATTCAGCATTTGTGCATTTTGGCTAAGGGTGTAAGTCCATTCGCCATTAGTCAGTGTTAGAGAGCCATAGGTTCCAACCACCGTCGTATTTGAAAACGTCAGTTCATTACCGCTGCCATCGAGAACCTGTAAAACACCAGAAACAGATTGAGGACCAATATCTTCAACCAATGCTGCAATGTCGTCATCATTGATCGTGGTTTCGACCGCCGATGGGTTATCCGGCAACACTTCAAAGCCGCCGCCCGATGTGCCCGTCACCGAGACTTCAAACACATCGTCGTCAGTGGTTTCAAGAATAGAATCATCCAGCGTTGCGACCGTGAAATCGGTCGACGTGGTGTTCGCCGCGATCACCACTTCTCGCGTCACGGGGGTGACATCGCCATCTTCTGAGGTTTTGTGGCCGACAACCACTGTCACGGTTAAAGCTGTTGTGGGTGCTTCGCTAATGCTCAACGTGTAGCTGGCGTCTTCGCCTTCAACGACTTCAGAGTCACCCGTTAACGTCAGGGTCGGTTTATCCGTTGACGTGGTGTCTTCGTTGATCGTGGTTTCGACCGCCGACGGGTTATCCGGCAGCACTTCAAAGCCGCCGCCCGATGTGCCAGTGACCGACACTTCAAACACGTCATCATCATTGGTTTCGAGGATAGAGTCATCCAAGGTCGCCACGGTGAAATCGGTCGAGGTGGTGTTGGCGGCGATCACCACTTCTCGCGTCACGGGGGTGACATCGCCGTCTTCTGAGGTTTTGTGGCCGACAACCACTGTCACGGTTAAAGCTATTGTGGGTGCTTCGCTAATGGTCAACGTGTAGCTGGCTTCCGCGCCTTCAATCACTTCACTGTCACCTGTGAGTGTCAGGGTCGGTTTATCGGTGCCGGTCGTGTCTTCGTTGATCGTGGTTTCGACCGCTGCTGGGTTATCCGGCAGCACTTCAAAGCCGCCGCCCGATGTGCCGGTCACTGACACTTCAAACACGTCATCGTCAGTGGTTTCAAGAATAGAATCATCCAGCGTTGCGACCGTGAAATTGGTCGACGTCGTATTCGCTGCGATCACCACTTCTCGCGTCACGGGGGTGACATCACCATCTTCCGAGGTTTTATGCCCAACAACCACTGTCACGGTTAAAGCTGTTGTGGGTGCTTCAGAGATACTGAGCGTGTACGACGCTTCCGCACCTTCAATAACGGACGCATCACCTGTTAGGGTTAGTGTTGGTTTATCCGTTGACGTGGTGTCTTCGTTGATCGTGGTTTCGACCGC
>NZ_JAJUBC010000028.1 GCF_028683095.1 Enterovibrio gelatinilyticus
TTTCCTCCTCCCATTCTCTGTTGCCGCTAATGATTTTTCTGGTCATCGGGTGGGTATTGGTTTTACCACTACTGATATTGAAAACACACAAGGTGAGCGTGTTGATTGGGGATCTGGCTTCAAACTCGAGTATGGTTACGACATCAACAGAATCTTCGGTGTAAACCTTTCCTATAGCAACACCAGTGACAGTGTTCAGTACTATTTCAACTCACAACGTTTCGGTGCAGACCTCAGTACCAATACGTTCAAATTTGACGCTGACATCGGATACACCTTCCAACAGAACAATTTTTCCATTAAGCCTTATGGCGCAGTCGGTTTTGCGAATTACAAAGACACACTGGATATCCACTTTGGCGATTCCAACTCCTCGTCTCGATCCTATAAAGAGTCAGCGCCTTACTTTGGTATCGGCGTTAGAGGGGCTTTAACTCAAGGTCTCTATGCCGATTTACGACTCGATTACCTGATGGATGATGCATATACCGATCAGTTTTCTTTAACTGTTGGCTATAAATTCTAACCCTCCGCTATTAGGAAAGATCTCATGATAAAAAAATTACTCTGTGCGGCGACACTTTTCACTAGCTCCTTTGCCGCTGCGGATGTTCACTTTTCTCCTGACCTAAAAATGGGCTTACAGTGGGGTATTGGCGCGCAGCTGGGGGTTCAAGATGTGATGGGTTTCGAGGCTGTTTATGGCAGCTTTGGTATATCCGACTCTCACTGGTTTTCTGACAAAGAGTCTATCAAACACTACCGAGTCGGTGTGCAGTACGAAGAGAAAAAGTATCAAGCATACTCGGTACAAATGGAGGCAGGACTCGCTGAGTATAAAGGGAGCCGAAATTACTACGGTAGAGACCGCGAGGATCTCAAAGCCTACGGGCCGAGTGTAGCCGCCGCACTAGTGTTTGATTACAACTTACCGATCAAAATACGTTACGGGCTTGAGTTGAATTACTTCCGACACCAAGAGACCTACTTACCAAGTGGTTTGTCTCCTCAGATCAATGTCGGCGTTATCCTTCCCCTTTAGGGAGTGTTATACCCATAAATGGATATACATAATAAATGTGCGCCAACTTCAACCTTTTAGGGACAGCGCACCTTTGCCATGTTTCTATACCAAAGGGCCAATGTACATTTAGAGACACTCTGGTAAAATGCGCAAAAATTCAAATGTGAGCATGACGAGAGCCAACTATGCCAATGTATGTTGTGGGACATAAAATCCCTGATTCAGATTCAATCTGCGGTGCAATTGCACTAGCGTACCTGAAAAACCAAATCGAAGAGCCAGCTATCGCTGCACGTTTGGGTGAACTATCACCTGAAACCGCGTTTATCCTAGAGCGCTTTGGCTTCGAAGCACCAGAGCTGAAACTCAGCTACGCGGGAGAAGAGGTTTACATCGTTGACCACTCTGAACTGACTCAAGCACCGGATGATATTGCGGAAGCAACCATTGTCGGTATCGTTGATCACCACAAACTGGGTGACCTGACGACGTCTACGCCTCTAGAGTGTTGGATTCGTCCTGTTGGCTGTTCTAACACAGTTATCAAAATGATGTACGACTTCTACGGCGTCGCTATTCCTAAAGATATCGCTGGCATCATGCTTTGCGCGATCCTAAGCGATACTGTGATCTTCAAATCACCGACCTGCACCACTGCAGATATTCGTTGCGTTGAAGATCTTGCGAAGATCGCAGGCATTGAAGACGTACAAGCACTTGGCATGGATATGTTCAACGTGAAATCTGCGGTTGCTGGTACGCCTGCACGTGACCTTGTTATGCGTGATTTCAAAGACTTCAACATGAACGGTAACTTGGTAGGTATCGGCCAACTAGAAGTTGTTGACCTGTCTGTTTTTGACGAAATCAAAGCAGAATTGGAAGCTGATATCGCAGCACTTAAAGAAGAAGGCCAACGCCACTCAGTCATGCTTCTTCTAACGGACATCATGAAAGAAGGCTCTGAGCTACTTGTTGTTTCTGATGACGTGACCATTGTTGAACGTGCATACGGCCTAGAAACTGAAAATGGCCGAGTTTGGCTTGACGGTGTATTGAGCCGTAAGAAGCAAGTGGTTCCGCCACTTCAAGACAGCTTCAACTAAGTTTTTCCTTTGAAAAATAATAAAGGGCGGCTTCGCCCTTTTTTAACGTCCTAATTTTGAACGATGTTTTTTATTGTGCATTTCTCTTTCCACTTTTTAGTGAAATATTCGACGAATCACTATTGATGGGTGTCACAAAAAAATGCATAATCGTGCAAAATTTAGCCAAGAGGAAGACACTGTGTCACAAAAGATTACTGCCAAATTATCCAAGTACGCCCCACTTTTCGTAATGATGGGTGTCACTATTGCATTTACCATGATCAATGCAATGTACTGGGGTGGAGTACTCTAATAAGGATACGGTGCGGTGTCATCATTGACACTGCTCTTGCTCAAGTGAATGAGCACTTCCCTCGGCACGTAAACCGAATGAATAAACCCAAGCCAATCGCTTGGGTTTTTGTATATTTGGGATAAAAAGTTATCGCAGATGGACAAATTAGAACGATTTATCGGACGGTGAAAGAGTTAAGCTTTGCAAGGCGAAAAACTTCAGCCAGCGGATTAAATAGATTCAGAAACGAAAAAAGACGCCTTAGCGTCTTTTTTCTTAAATATGGCGGTGAGTGAGAGATTCGAACTCTCGATACGTTGCCGTATACACACTTTCCAGGCGTGCTCCTTCAGCCACTCGGACAACTCACCGTGCTTGTGTCGTTAGACTTGTCGTCTCAACGGGCGCTACTATAAGTATTTACTCTTTCAGGGTCAATGCTTTGAACAACACGTAACGTTCAATTGCTCGGCATTTAGCCAGCCCCATGCATCACTAAACAATCTCAATTAGTAGAGCTCAGAGCCGAACCTTACCTTCAGTTTGAAGAAGGAACCTCAGGTGTGGATAAAATCACGGATACCAGCGGATTGAAACTCAAATCAATGCTCACAAACCTTCGTAATATCACGTCACAGATTCAACGCGACCCTCAAATTCACAACCCCAATAATAAACCCCAGCATTGCTGCCGAGGCTCTATGTGTATCGCAACAGAACGTTATATCAAGACAAGGTCTGCTCTAACGCTTTCTTCAACTCCAGCTCTGCCTTTTCTATCACCTGCTGCGCATGCTCGCGCTGGGCTCTGCCCTCTTTGACGCGAGACAAGGTGTTATTCAAGGTTTCAATCGTCAGCTGATTCACGGTTTCCAATGAATCCAGATCAAGAATGCCACGCTGATAGTTCTCGGCAATTTGCTCTTCCAGCGCCTTGAGCTTCTCGGCATTCTGAACATACTGCTTGTTGGTGTAGTCTTTCACCGCACGCGTCACCTTCAACGCTTTCTCTTTTTCATAATTGGAAATCGCAATCAAGAACTGGCGTTTCCATAGCGGGAAGGTGTTATGGACGATATCTTGAATATCCTCCATCAACATTTTATTGCCTTCCTGCGAGAGGCGAATTTGAGGCGCAGTTTGAATAGCAGCAAGACGCGTCAACTCAAGGTTGTGAACACGCTTTTCAAGACGTGCAATCGCTTGAGAAGCATCACGGTACTTTTGCGCATCAAGGGCATCACCACTTTGCTCAGATTGCGCAAGCAAATCAGGCAGGACGTTCTGTGTGAGATCGTTCAGTTTGTATTTACCCGCCGCGATGTACTGATCTAACCCCGCAAGCAACTCTAAGTTATGATCATAAAGCGTATCTAGCTGCGTAATATCATGCGCAAGTTTTACTTCCTGCGCTTCTAAGCTGCCTGATAACTGCTCTAATTGACCTTTCACCGAATCAAAACTCGCCGAGAATTTTTTGAAAGAATCAAAAAGTTCGCCCACCAACGGAAGCCTCGATAACAGGCTCTTCTTACCAAGGTTGTCGAACTCAGCACTGTCCATGGATGACACCATGGCGTGCAGAATATCTCCTGCCTCACCGCTGTCACGAACACGGACTTGCTCTAAGACTTCATCAGAGAATGCGGTGATCTTTTCCAACGCACCTTTACCAAAGGTAATCGTGGCAACGGTATCAAACGCATCAAACTGTTCAGCCAAAGCCACGATTTGAGGTGTCACCTCAACATCCAGCACCTGACTCTGAGGATTCGTCAATTCAGTCATTGGATCTCCCTGTCTCTATGACGGCTTATGGCAGGGAAACTTCTGCCATAGCGTTTCAAACTGCCTTGAGAACGCAGTGACAAACCTGCGATCATCGGTAAGCGTAATATCTTCCTGATTATATTTGGAGGCACTGCGCGTCCAGTTAAAACTGCCGTTAATCAGTCTTTGTTCGTCAAATATCGCAAACTTATGGTGCATATGATACTGAGTCGTATCAATTTTGACGGCAACGCCTTGTTCGGCGAGGTACTCTACGTCACTCCCTCTGTCGTACATCTTGTCGTTGTCCGTCACGATACGCACCTTAATCCCGCGCTTGTGAGCATCAAGAATATGCTTGGTCAAATCGTTGTCTGCAATGGTAAACACGCAGATATCAATGGAATGACGAGCGAGTTTTAGCTGTTCAATAATACCCGCAGCACACGTTCTCCCAGGCGAGAACCAACTCGTTGCGGTTTCCGCTGAACTCGCGCTCATGATGTTATCTAGCACTTTCACAACGCGTTCCAGCCAACGTACCAGAGCTGCAGCATCGCCTTGGTTTACGATTTCTTTCTGCACCAATTTGAAACTCAAATTACGCAGATAAGAACGGTCTTCATCGCCTAACACCGATTCAGCAAGCTCAGCTTGAAGCTCTCGGCGTTCATTGTCGTCTAAGCGGTAATCTTCAATCGAGGCTTCCAGCCACGCCGACCATTTTTGTCGATTCATTTAATTGCCTCCTTGGCTGTTACCACCAAAGCGGGCAACATGTTGGTTCAGCATGGCGAGCTGTTGTACTACTTGTCCTGCACGGTCTTCGGAATCACCCATCATTTGTTGGCGTTGATATCCGTCAGTGATTTCCTGCCAACGTCCTTGTTGTTCCGGTGTCATATCACCACGCAGTTCAGCAAGTTTCAGCAGGTTTTCTTCCGTACCCGCCGCCAATGTCTGGGCTTCACCTTGATAGTGATCTTGCAGCATGGTGTTGAGTTCTTCATCGGTCATGACTGACGATATTTTCTCGGCAAGTTTGTTCATGTTTCGATAAGAACCCTGCAGCTTAAACGGTGGCTCAACACGATACTGATCCGCCGTAGCGGCGGATTTGATGTACTGCTGATTCACCTTGAGCACGGTTTGCTGTGCCATCATCATTTTTTGCAGCGTAGAGACAATCTCATTGGATTCGGTCGCCGAATACGAATGGCTCATGTCACTCAGTGCAATGCTCTCCCCTTCTGCCATGCGAACAAAGCGGTAAAGGTCATTCAAGTCTCTGGTCGCTAGCGGTGCAAGTACAGAATTCGACGTCAGAGAGTTCTCAATGAAGCTGAGTTCGAACGCTTGCTTCTGATCAGACAGCATGTCACCAAGGTTGTAGATATCTGCACGGTTCGACAACATATCCGGAATTCGGAACGCTTCACCGGTTTCGGTATACGGGTTACCCGCCATCACAACCGCGAACTTCTTGCCACGCATGTCATAGGTTTTGGTTTTGCCTTTCCACGTACCTTCAATGCGACGTGTTCCATCACACAGTGAAATGAATTTCTGAAGAAATTCAGGGTGGGTGTGCTGAATATCATCAAGATACAAGAGCACGTTGTTACCCATTTCAAAGGCGAGGTTAATTTTTTCGATTTCGCGCGCGGCGTTTTGATCAGGCGCATCAGCAGGATCAAGTGAGGTGGCTTGGTGCCCAATAGACGGGCCATTGATCTTCATAAACACCAAGCCAAGCTTGTGTGCTACGTATTCGATCAAGGTGGTTTTACCGTAACCCGGCGGCGAAATCAGTAGCAGCATCCCCATCAAATCGGTGCGTTTCTTATCACCCATGGTGCCCATCTGTTTGGCAAAGTTATCGCCAATCAATGGCAGATAGCTTTCGCTGATGAGTTTGTTTCGAACAAAGGATGTGAGAGGACGAGGTTTGAATTCCCCGAGTCGGAAATCATCTTTCGCGGTATTAAGGAGCTCTGTGCGTTGATTGAGGTAAGCATCAAACTGCGGAACCACCGCAGTTCTGTGATGCTCGTTACGCTGAATAAAATCATCTAACACCAGTGTTAACTGACCTTTTTCAATGCGATCATGCTCACCCAATAAGCCGTCAATGCTGCAAAGCAGCGAGAAGTCGACACTGCCGATGGAGAAATTAGAACATGATTTCAACACAGTGATGGTCGCGGCTTCCAGAACAAACGCTTCGCCATACTGCTTACGAGACGTATAAGCAGTCAACCATTGTTTGTGATCAGCAAACGCTGTTTCAATGGCTTCATCAGCTTGATGCCAACCCAGGCTGCGACGAAACTGAAGGTAGTCTTCACAAAGTGTTAGGGCATCCTGACTGACTTCAATGTTGAGTTCACTCTGACCCAGTAAGTTCACCAGATACTCTGCAGCCTCATTCGCTTGTTCAGCCTCGAGTAACGCCACCAGCTGAGTTTGCAACAGTTGATAAGCCTCTGACGAATTCAAATGTTCACGCAATAGCTGCGCATTGATGGCTTGTTGACGATAATGTTCCACTATTTGGCTATCTTGAGCGAGCAACCACAGCAACGCAGAGGAACGGGCTGATTGGCTGAATCGTAGCAATCCCGCTTGCTGGTAGATAGGTAACACTTTGTCCAAAATACGAATGGCATCGTTGTCGTGAATACCTTTCACATAACCTTCTTTGTAGCGAGGTGCAGCGAATTTTTGTATGCACTCACTCAACGTGCCTTCTTTTTGATCGGCATAGAGCTTATCGAGACTCAACCCATCGGTATTGAGTTCAGCACCGTGCAGGATCAAGTACGCCAAATATTCTGCGCGATACACGTCTTCGCTTTCTGATGCCACATCCAAACGGGACATAGATTGGAGCGTTAGGAAGGTTTCATCTTCAACAGATTGGTAAAAATCCGTACCCGAAATGTGCGTAGACAATTGACCGTCATGGTCAACAAGACTGAGATCGAGCGGCTGTTGATTCACACTAAAACGGTGCTTACCAAGACGAAGGACTTTACCTCCCTGCTCGAAGATATCCTGATTGTCACGCAGCGAACGCAAAGACTGATCCTGCAGTGACTTGATCTTCGAATCGACACTGTCAGCCTTCACACTGTCACCCAACTCTCGAATCGTTGTCGACAGTTGATGCAGTTTCAGCACCATTGCATCTGTTGCGAAGTAGCTGTTAAGCCCCGCCACATCATCAAAGCGTTCAACGCGCTTTTCGATGCTCGACATGGTGACGTTAGCAGCTTGCAGAAGGTTCTGAATACGACGCTGTTGAGCCGCAATCAATTGCTGTTTGTGATTATCGAGCGTTGATTG
This sequence comes from Enterovibrio gelatinilyticus, assembly GCF_028683095.1. GTDB lineage: Bacteria > Pseudomonadota > Gammaproteobacteria > Enterobacterales > Vibrionaceae > Enterovibrio > Enterovibrio gelatinilyticus. The sequence continues at coordinate 7,526 of NZ_JAJUBC010000028.1, forward strand.
AATTTCATCTCGTTTGGCATAAATTTCAGCGAGAAACTGGTCAAAGTCAGCAAAACGAGATTCAAGCTTGTCCAATTGACCAACCAGTTTCGCTAGCTGATTGTCACAGTCGTCAGGACTTGTTGCCTGCTCCATCGCACTGCTAACAGATTGACTAAGCAACTTAAACTGCGCACTGAATTCAGCTTGCGCTTCTTCACTTTGAAGGCCTTTAGACTTACCACGAAGTTTCGCGGAGACAGTATTGAGCATTGACGACACTTCCGTCGTCAAATCTAAAATCCGTGTCGCTTGTGTCGGGTCATCCGTTTCAATATCCGTGACTTCTTCCGTCACCAATTGAAGTTCGCTTCTTAGCGTTTCAACCTGATCTTGCAGGATCTGAATTTCAGCGGTTTTATCCACCTCTTCAAGCTGCGTTTCAATGGTCTGGATTTGCTTTTTAAAAGGCAGGTAAGCCTTTTCATCCTGCAGAAGGTTTAGCAACTGCAGATTCAGACTTTCGCGCTGCTCCTGAAGTGTTTCCAGTAAGGCATCAATCCGCTCTTCATCAATGTAATGCTGCTGACGCAACGCCATCACTGCACCCACCTGCCCTTTCACTTCTGAAAGCAAGGTAAGCAAAGTGTTGGCTTGTTCTTTCGGTGCAAGTTTGATCTTTCCGATCAGGTCAGAAACGATCCTGTTCTGATCTTCAATACTTTGTGCGGCATGACTTTGAAGCTGCTGAACCTTGGCGAATTCATCGATGATTTTGTCCGCCGTGCCCATCAGTTCACTAATGGCACCTCCCATGCCTAACGCGTATTCGTGGCCGAGCCAGGTGTAGTGATCAAGCGTTGATTGACATTGCTTGAGAAGCATTTCAAACGCCGCCTGCGTCACCTCCTCTGTCTGTGCTAATTGGCAAATTGACAAAACAGACGATAAGGCGCGAACCAGTTCAGTATTGCCAAGATTAAATAGCGGGCTGCTGCCATCACCTTTGGCATTTTCGAGGGCATAGTGTTCTGGCGTTGAAAACGGCGTATCCCAAATACGCAAAGGGTGGATAGTGGAGGCTTCCGCATTTTCAGACAATTGAAAAACAAGGAAGCGTCCATCGGGATAAAGGCTATAACCATGGCTTTCCATGGGTGCTTCGAACTTTTTCTCAATCAGGTTATAAGTGAAGGCAATGTAGTAACCGTCCACCGCATTGAAGAAGAAATACAGAATGTCTTCACCGTTGGGTGAAATGACTTTTTGGAAGAATTTGAGATTATTGGCAGGAAAATCGAACTGCTTGCTTTCACCATTGGCGAGCACATAACCGTTTGCGTAAAGCACACCATGATCTTCAGGCAAGGATTTTGCGCTTTCACGCAGCGCATCTGCCCGTGTCACGGATTGATTAAGTGGGTTGTAAAGAAAGTAGCGGCTATGTTTTTCGCGGTTTGGCTTCACCCGCAATGCAATCAGCTCGCCAATAAAGGCATAGTCGATTTGCGCATCGGCAATACTCTGATGCGCATCTTCCACATCTTCGCGATAAATGCCTTTTCCTTCTGAGGTGTTGTCTTCAACCTTGATGGTCAAATCCCCACCCACACACTCAACGAATAGCTTATCTCGAATAGACACATGCGGATGTTCACCCAACACATGATCTTCACGCGTCGTAGCTATCCAATCAAAATCATGCTGTGTCGCGCTTTCGAGCGGTGCATGTCCGTAAGAATCCATGTACTCAGCGGAATTGGCATTCAACTGGAAGCGAAACACCTTACGGTCTTCGGGTCGGCTGCCAATTTGAAACGCGATATATAGAATACTCTCCTGACGCGAGATTTGAGATAAGCGTGCGTCCCGGTAATAGGTAAACAGCTCGGTAAACTCATGCACGAAGCGCGCATCATTCAAGAAGCTGTTTTCTAACGTTAAAGACTCGACACGAAACGTACCTTCATTTTCATGAAGTTGATAAAGGCCAAACACATCATCCAATGATGGCGCTGCCTTCATACCTACCTGCACGTGGTAACCAAACAACAATTGTTGGTTTACCTGCGCCATATCGATGGGAATACATTTGGCATCAGTTTGTACATTGGCTTTACCAATCAGCGAGAGCTCTTGGCCACCAAATACGTCCTGACGTTGATGATTGAAAGACTGAGAAAGGGTTTTTAGCTGGTTGCCCTGTTGGGACAGGCGGGATTTGAGAACCTCGTACGCACCGCCTTCACTCACAGCTTGTTGAGTCGTCTCTGACATAATAATACCTATCAATCCCGCCTCTTAAGAAGCGGGATTCTGCGAGAAGAAATGAAGGGTTATTTATCGTCTGATGACGGTTCCATTGAGCTTTGAATTTTCTTTAACAGCTCAGTTGCCCCACCTTGCGAGTTCAACAAACTTGCTAACGCAACATTGCTCAAGTCACTGCTTTTCAGTTCAGTGTTCTCCAAAATAGCTTTCAAATCTTCTGGTAGGCTTCGGTTTCCATCCACATACTCGGACACCAATGGGTTCAGCACTTTCGATTGCTCAAATTTGGCATCAATTGCAGAGGCATCCATGATGGTACGGCGAATCTGTTCCATACCTTCACCACCAAACAGACGGATATCAGCTTTTGACAGTGCCTCTGCCAATGCTTTCGCGTTTTCACTGACCACGGTTTTCTGTGCATCAATGCGCGCGATTTCCAGATCTTTATCTTGTTGCAGTTGCATCACCCACTTATCGTGGTCGCGCGTATGCTCATCGTATTGTTGCGCCGCTTCAAAGCGTGCAGTTTGTGCTTCTGCTTCTGCCAAGCCCTTAGCACGAAGTGCCTGCGCTTCTGCTTCACCTGCACTTTGCATGGCAAACGCTTCTGCCTCGCCAGTTTCTTTAATGGCCTGAGCGCGCTCACGATCCACTTCGACTTCAGCAAGACCCGTTGCACTGATCATTTCTTTCTCAGCATGTGCCATACGCTCTTTGGCTGCGGCTTCACGTTCTTTCGCCACATAGCCTGCTTCAGCACGTTTGGTCGTGACAATATGCTCCGCTTCCGCTTCGCGTGTCTTCACGGCTAGGTCATTTTCCGCATCACGGGTTTTCACTTTAAGTTCGGCTTCATTTTCAATCAGCAAACGCTCTGCACGTTCTTTTGCTGCATCTTTCTCAGCGCGAGCACCAACCAATAATTCAAGCTGCGCGGCTTCTGCAGCCGCTTCTGCTTCAATCATCTTCACGCGTTTCTCACGGCCTACACGCTCATTAACACGAAGGTTTTCAGTCTCTTCCTCTTCACGCGCAATTTTACGTTCAATCTCAACACGCTGAGAGCGTGTTTCGGAAACAGATTTAAGCGCTTCTTCAACCGTTGTCTCTTTCTGCATTTCACGCTCAGCCACTTCCGTCGCTGTACGTACTTTTTCTGTTTCAACAGAACGGGTCAGCTCTTCTTGCTGAATTGCCACTTGGCGCTGATTGGCGATACGGGTCATTTCAACTTCCATTTCCACGCTTTCACGCTTCTTGGACACTTCTTCTTCCGTTTCTAATTTCGCCAACTCAGTGACGCGCAAATACTCCTGTCGCTTCTCAGCCGCTAGCGCTTCTTCTTGCGCGGTAATAATGTCGACTTCACGTTGAGTACGCGCAATACTCTCTTTTTCTTGCTTATCTAACTGCAGACGGTTTGCTTCCGCTTCAACGTTTTTCTTCTTCATCGTTGTGCGTTCATCCTGACGGATAGCATTCGTTTCTGTGTTCTTTTGAGCAGTAATTGCTGAGATTTTACGAATACCTTCAACATCAAGAATGTTGTCCGGGCTATGAGCATCCAGCGCGGTTTGGTCAACTTTATCGATAACCACATCGTAGATTTTGAAACCATCCATTTCGCTGCCGATAACTTCAACAACCGCATCACGGAACGCTCGGCGATTGGTCAGCAATTCTTCAAACTCAAATTGCTTTACCGCCGTTTTCAATGCTTCTGAAAATTTAGGTTGGAAGTGTTCTTTTAAACGTTCAAGATTCGAGGCTTCATGTGCTGTGAAGAGTTTGGCTACACGAACAATGTCTTCTTCTTCATGATTTACACCGATATAAAAATCAACTCTTAAGTCCGCTCGGATGTTGTCTCGGCAGTGAAGACCTTCATATTCTTCGCCTTCCTGATCTTTACGACCACTGCGTACAACAGAGATTTTCTTACGTGTAATGTCCATATATTCGAATCGGTTAACAATCGGCCATACGAATGTGCCGGTTAACGAAGCGCGTGTACGGTGAAGTCCGTTCACAATAAGTGCGTCACCCTCACCACGTACTTTTTTATAACGAGAGGTGAGAAATACCATGACGAGAAGGAAAACGCCGATGCCAATGCCGATAAAAATGATGCTAGGGGAAATTTCCATTTCCAACTCCTGATTTATATTCCGTTATGCTTTCGCTACCACGTAGCGATTTGAAGTGTCATCTTTGAAGACGATGACCACTTCTTCTCCGTATTGAATCGTGCTTTCGTCTTGCAGCATGACATCAAGTAAAAACTCATTACCTTGATGCAATACCACGACTTCCCCTCTTTCTTTGTTAACGACGTTGCTGTGAACCCGCGCTTTCAGGCCAATATAGTCAACCTGAGCAAACGCCTTTTTACGGTCGAACAATGGCGCGAGTGGCTTTAACAACAACGCAGATATTGCAAGGGAGAGGTAAGCAACGATTGGGATTGATGCGAGATCAATCAAAAGATTTGTAACGCCTGAAAACAGGCTGATATTCATTTGTGCGGAGTAAAACGACATGACGGTTGCGATAAAACACGATACACACAACGCAACCATAAGAGGGACTTTTGATAACACTTGAGGCAAAAGCAGACCTGCTCCCGGAATGTTATCAAGGTCAAAAATGTCGAGATCAGCCGTGAAGCCTTCCACCACATTAAAAACCAGATCTATGAGCATAATGAGGAAAAACACTACAAACGGAATAAAAAATACGTTTGTAGGAAATGCCATCAGCATGCCCAGAAACTCACCAACTGCCATATAACGTTACTCTAAACAAAGTTTTATGTTTTATCGTTGTTTTGATGTCTAAGCTTTTTACAAAGCTGTCCAAGACTAACTGAGAATGGTCAGTTTTAAACCTATATAACAGGCTTATATGATTCGGTTCAAAAAAATAGGCCGCCAAATTCTTATACAAGACACAAACTCGACCTTACAGCCAATGATTAAGAAATGAGACAATTACTGAGTGCTCTTCATTGCGATGACGATAAATTTTTCGTTGAAATGAGCCTCATCGCAGAAACGAAAAAGCCCCAGCATTGCTGCTAGGGCTTCGAATATCGCGGTGAGGGAGACATGACTCGTCATTCTGCTACTCTCACCTTTCTGCTTCTTATGTTTTTCATAAGCCAGAAACGAGAAAACCCAAGCATTTCTGCTTGGGTTTTGAATGTGGCGGTGAGTGAGAGATTCGAACTCTCGATACGTTGCCGTATACACACTTTCCAGGCGTGCTCCTTCAGCCACTCGGACAACTCACCGTTTTGTTGGACTTATCGTCTCAACGGGGCGTAACTATAGGGAAGCGCTTTAGTCAGGTCAACGATAAATCGCAAATTTGAGCGCAAGTGTTTAAGTTTCCATCGGCTTGAGTTGTTTTTACACTGCGTTACGCATTTTGCTCTCGCATTCTCATTCTGGCTGATAGAATATTACCCAACACTGGAACAGAGAACGAATCATGACCAACTCGCTAGCACAATTTATCACTGAAAACGGATTAGAGCCTTTTGTACTGTCCGCTGAACAAACGGAAGGGTTTGTCACCGCCATGGCTGCGGCTCCTAACCTTATCGACCCAAGCGAGTGGCTTGCATTTATGTGGGGCGGTGAAGACGAAGCACCGTTCAATAACCCAGAACAACTCGAAGCGTACGCAGGTATCATCGTCGACATGTGGAACGCACAACGCCAAGCTCTGCTCGCTAATGAATGGACATGGCCAGAAGCCTGCGCATTAAGCGAAGCCGAGATTGTGAACCAAGCAACCCGTGAATACTGCGAAGGTATGCTTCAAGGCTGGACCCTAGCTCGTGATGATTGGGAAACCATTATGCCTGAGGAGTCGCCAGAGAATGCATTGCTTGGCGGCGTACTCCTTTCTATTAGCTTGCTGTTTGACCCAGAGTCCGCACTCGCGACGATGGACGAACTCGGTGCGGCAGAACTCGCGCAGTTTGAGGAAATATTTAACGGTATGCCCGTCATGCTATGTGGTTTAACAATGCGCGGATACCAAATGGTAGAGCAGCAATAATCTTAAACTAACTCGCTCACTGCAATGACTGACATTGACAAGCAATACCAATAATAAAGCGGCCTAAACGGCTTATGCCATTCAGATTCTTCCTGCAGTCATACATTTACGCAGGAAGAATCATCAAGAGCTAAAGAAGAGATTGGTGTAGCGAGCTATTCTGTTTACAAATCTCTGACGCAGCTATTGCCGATTCTACCCAGCAAAAGTGACTGAATACTTGTTCTGATTGGTATTGTTTTGCGCAAACTTTTCGCGCAGTTTGCCAACAATCCTGATATAGTCCTGCCCCTGTTTTTATCCGCCATTACCCTGGCATTACATTCTGGAATTTTCCTGTGACCACACAAGCATTCTCTACCCTGCCGTTGAAAGCCGAATTGCTTTCTACACTTACTGATATTGGCTACACGGAAATGACGCCTATCCAAGCACAAAGCCTTCCAGCCATTATCGATGGGAAAGATGTCATTGGTCAGGGTAAAACAGGCTCAGGTAAAACTGCGGCATTTGGCCTTGGCTTGCTCAATCGCCTAAATGTAAAACGCTTCCGCGTTCAATCACTGGTTTTGTGCCCAACACGCGAGCTGGCAGATCAAGTTGCTATTGAGCTTCGTAAATTAGCCCGTGGTATCCACAACATCAAAATACTGACGCTGTGTGGCGGTGTTCCAATGGGACCACAGATTGGCTCGCTTGAGCATGGTGCTCACATTATTGTTGGCACACCAGGCCGTATTCTTGATCACCTTGATAAAGGCCGTCTGTCACTAGAAGAAGTGAACACACTGGTTCTTGATGAAGCTGACAGAATGCTTGAGATGGGTTTCCAACCTGCTTTGGATGCTATTTTCCAAGACATGCCAGCAAACCGCCAAACACTGCTATTCAGTGCGACCTTCCCAACGCAGATCCAAAGCATCAGCCGTCAAATCATGACCGCTCCAGTGATGGTTAAAGTTGAGTCAAACCACGATAGCAGCAGCATTTCTCAGCACTTTTATGAGTGCAACAGTAACAAAGATAAAATGCGTGCCCTACAGCTATTGCTGCTCAAACACCAACCAGAAAGCGCCGTGGTATTTTGTAATACCAAACGTGACGTTAAAGATGTAGCTGCAGTGCTCGATAACGAAGGTTTCTCTGTAGTTGCACTGCATGGTGATCTTGAGCAACGCGACCGTGACCAAATGTTACTCAAGTTTGCTAACAAAAGTGTCACCGTTATGGTTGCTACCGACGTCGCGGCACGCGGTCTAGATATTGAAGCGCTAGATGCGGTAATCAACTACGACATGGCATTTGATACCGAAGTACACATTCACCGTATCGGTCGTACAGGTCGAGCTGGAAGCGAAGGTGCAGCACATACCTTCTTTGGCAAAGAAGATGGTTATAAGATTGCATTACTGCAAGACTACCTAAACCATGACATTAAAGGCGAAGCGCTTCCAGACGATTCAGCCATGAACAACATGCCTCGCACTCCTTTGATGACAACATTGCACATCGAAGCAGGTAAGAAAAACAAAGTTCGCCCAGGCGATATTCTCGGTGCATTGACCGGTGATGATGGAATCCAGGGCAGCGAAGTGGGTAAGATTAAAGTCACCGATTATCGTTCGTATGTTGCAGTAAAACGAAATGTTGCAAAACACGCTTTGAATAAGCTGTCTTCAGGCAAAATCAAAGGCCGTACTTACCGCGTTTGGCAATTACGCTAATCGAACAAGCTATATAGTGCGCCATATCGCACTGTAAAAAATGCCCTCATCCAGAAATGGCATGAGGGCATTTTCGTTTTTTGTCCAAGCTGACTTTCTTATTTGCTGACTTTCTTAATTGCTGCTTCTGCACATGCTACGTCTAAATGACCGCCTGGGGCACCTCCCACACCAATAGCACCAACAACCGCACCTTTCACTGTCAATGGCAAACCACCCGCAAGTAGCAATAGGTTGTCATCCATGTTCTGCAGAGGTTGTAAGATGGGCTTTTCGTCAATGAGCTTCATCAGTTTACCTGTTGGCTGTTTCATACTCGCCGCAGTGAATGCTTTCTGACGAGAGCTCTCAAGCGTATGTGAACCTGCTTTATCGTCACGTAACTGCGCTAGCACACGCCCAGCCGGGTCTACAACGGTCGCTGTCACTGCGTAACCCTCTTTTTGACACTGTTCAACAGCTTTCACAGCAAGCGCTAATGCTGAATCTGTTGATAAAGAAGGGACACTAACAGTGTCGATTTTTGCTTGTGCAGAAAAAGTGGTAAAAAGCGCCGTACCAAGAACGAACGTACACATTTGGGTTGCTGATTTCATACCTAAATCTCCATGAGTTCATCATATTGCTCGCAACACAATCTAACTCCCCCAAATTGCCCCATACTTTCATAAACATTACACCTTAGTAATGAACGCCAAATCCCATGTTCACTTTGGTAAGTTACGGAGAACACAGCAAAGGAGACAACCATTGAATCTACTGATCGTGGAAGATGATGTTCACATTCAGCGCTTCTTAACCCAAGGTTTCGAGCAGGAAGGATGCACGGTGACGTTGGCAAGTTCAGGCAATGAAGGGCTGTATTACGCCACTCATGATCAATTTGATGTGGTCATTTTAGACATCATGCTGCCAGAAATGGATGGCTTAGAAATGCTTCGCCAATTGAGAGGACAAGGGTTTATCGTTCCTGTCATTATTCTCAGTGCCAAACATTCAGTGGAAGAAAGAGTGAGCGGGCTCCAATGTGGTGCTGATGACTATCTAGTGAAGCCCTTTGCGTTTACCGAATTGCTCGCGCGCTGCCACACAGTGACTCGACGTGCGCAACCTGACAATGCCATTTCGACCCAATTACATTACGACGACCTGCAATTAGACATCATCAAGAGAGAACTCATCAGGGCCAACCTCGCTATCCCCCTCAACAAACGGGAATATGCTCTCACAGAACTCTTTCTACGCAACCCCGAAAGAGTACTGTCGAAAACCGTTATCTTGGAACAAATTTGGGGGTATCAGTTCGACCCTCAAACCAATGTTGTAGATGTATTGGTGTGTAGATTGCGATCTAAGGTTGATAAAGATTTTAAGCTCCCTCTTATTCACACCATTAGAGGGGTTGGCTATGTCCTCAGAAAAGAGTGTTAGGAACGCTCTGACACAAACACAAAAGGCGCTTTTTTTTCGTTTTGTCGCAGTATTGCTGACCTGCTTGCTCATCGTACAAATGGTTATCGCAGTCTTGTTGCTCTATAGGATGCATAGTAATGACATCAAAATTCTTTCTTCTATGGGTGCAGAATACCAACGTATATTGACCTTTAATGGCGCCGAAAAATTAACCCATGTGGTAGTAGCAAACCCTGAAAGGCTTCAAGAAAACAACATAACGGTGTTGAAACAAGATGTACCAAACACCACGACTTTTCACTCGGTGTCAGGTGCGGAATTAACCCCAACCGTATCAGCGTTGACTGCTTTTTCCACTAAGATCTCCAACGCTAAGTCTTCTGTACCCAACAATGAATTATCAGATACTGAAAATTGGTATCAGCAACTGATAACCGAGTCCTTTCTAACGGTGCCTTTGGTCGCCAAAGACCAAGGTTACATTATGGTGCAGCCCACTTTTTCCAATTTAGATACGGTTATCAATGAATGGTATCGAATAGGGCTTGCACTACTCGTGTTGGCCACCATCAGTCTTTTATTTGTTTGGCGACTTATCCATTCTACGCTATCTCCGTTGTTTATCTTGGCACGGCAACTTGATGACGCTAGTCAAAGCCCTCTGGAGAGTATGAGCGATACCTTGAACTTGGCGAAACAGGCCAACAAGAACGATCTTTCCAGTATCAACCGTAGCGTGAATTTATTGCTAATTCGGCTGCACAAAGTAATCAAAAGCATGGATGACACGGTAAATGCCATTGCACACGACCTGAGAACGCCACTGTCCCGTCTGAGGCTGTCTGCTGAGAAAGGATTACTCACAGACACAGAGAGTGAGAATAGCGCTGTAGTAATGAAAGACGCCTTAGCCGACTGTTTAGAATCATCCAATCAAACCGATCAAATGCTTACTACCTTACTGAAAATCAATGATGAAGTCGCAGGACGCCTTACTCCCAAGCTTTCTCAAGTGGATATCAATGCAACGTTGACGAAAGTTGCTGGTTGGTACGAGGAAACAGCGGAGGACCAATGCATTCAATTAGATGTTATAAAAAACGCGTCTTCAACTTTACTAACCGATGAGGAAAAGCTCATCCAGATATTGGTTAACCTTATTGATAACGCCCTAAAGTTCACACCGAAAGGTGGCAAGATTCAATTGGCTTATTACGAGAGAAATGGCTTTGGCAGTATTGCAGTAACGGACTCTGGCATTGGCATTCAAGAAGACAAACACGCTTTAATTTTCAAGAAACTCTATCGTGCCGATGAAAGCAGAACAACTGAGGGCTACGGTCTAGGGCTCGCCCATGCTATGGCTATTGCAGAAAGTTTAGGTGGGCAATTGACGGTTGATTCAACAGTCGGCAAAGGCAGTACCTTCACGATTCGTTTAACACGAAATACGTCGCAATAAATACATGGGCGAGTACCAGCACATCGCCCATGTAATTCTCTAAATCAGCGGGTGGAGCGAGCGGCGCAGGTATTCCTGCGGCTCATCACAATCAAGATAATCGCAGGGATGTTCATCAAAATGCCGTATAAGAGAGGCGTCAGCGCCAATTGCGGCTGATTGAGTTGAACCACAGCAACGAATATCGCCGTACCAGCATTTTGAATACCCACTTCAATGGATAGTGTTTTCGACAATGTCGTGTCACCGCCCAACCCTTTCGCAACGACCACTCCCAACGCCATGCCGAGAAAACAAAGAAGGAGCACCGCGATAGAGGCGACGGAAAAGAGTTGATTAAACACTTTCGTGTTCGCTGCCAGGGTAATTGCCACAGTAAAAAAGAGTGCCCATAACGCCGTGCGACCAGCAAACTGAGCAAATCGCTCAAAGCCTGCCGACGAACAATAGTGCTTAATCGCCATCCCAAGCAACACAGGCAATAAAGTCACCGCTATAAGCTGCAGGATAGCTGTCTTCAAAGGAATAATGGCTGAAACATCAGACAACACAAATGGCAGCATTAAAGGCAAGCTAAACGGAATGATCAAACTACTGATCGCCGTCATCGTTATGGAGAGTGCAGAGTCCCCGCCACAAAGGTGACAGATAGCATTTGACGATGCACCGCCAGGCGCCAACGCCAATATCCAAAGCCCTACCGCGACCACCTCAGGCAGGTTAAATAATTGAATCAAGCAATACGCTATGCTGGGTAAACCAATGAGCTGCGCTGACAAGCCTGCAGCCACTTTACCGGGGAATTGGGAAACACGCTTAAAATCCGCCACAGTGAGAGTTAACCCCACACAGAACATCATCCACGCAAGCGCAACGGGCAAGCCAATGGTGAGCATGGTTTGGCTCATAAAATATCCTTACTGACGTAGAAACAGCCTACCCTTTGCTTTTGTTTCATTTTGCTTGTACTTGGCAGGCTGAAATATCAAAACAATCTATCAGATCAAAAAAGGCGAACAGTGTGTTCGCCTTTAAACTCGAGGGAGCATCAAACTTATGCGTTGCCCTTAACTTGGAGTTGCAGATCGGCAGCGAAATCTAACATGCGATTCAGTGGGATCAGAGATTTCACGCGAATTGCTTCATCGACAAAAATCTCGTGGTCTTGACCGCCATCTCGTAGCGCAGTCTCAATCGCTTTCAAACCGTTCATTGCCATCCAAGGACAGTGAGCACAACTACGACAGGTTGCCCCTGCTCCCGCGGTTGGCGCTTCAATCAATTCTTTATCTGGCACGACTTGCTGCATTTTGAAGAAAATGCCTTTGTCTGTCGCGACAATCATTTTCTGCTGAGGAAGTTCTTTAGCCGCCTTGATAAGCTGACTCGTTGAGCCGACAGCATCTGCCAGTTGTACCACACTTGCTGGAGACTCAGGATGAACCAGAATCGCAGCGTCAGGATACACCGCTTTCATATCACGTAGTGCTTTTGCAGAAAATTCGTCGTGTACTACACATTCACCTTGCCACAACAGCATATCAGCGCCAGTTTTTTCCGCAATATAAGCGCCTAGGTGGCGGTCAGGCCCCCAAATAATTTTCTTGTCTTGCTCGTCGAGGTGCTCGACGATTTCTAATGCAATCGATGACGTTACTACCCAGTCAGCACGCGCTTTTACCGCAGCCGATGTATTGGCGTAAACCACCACCGTATGATCAGGGTGAGCATCGCAAAACGCAGAGAACCTGTCCTCAGGACAACCGAGATCCAGCGAACATTCGGCTTCCAGCGTTGGCATGATCACATTCTTTTCTGGCGTCAAAATTTTCGCACTTTCACCCATAAAGCGAACACCCGCAATAAGCAGTGTTTTCGCTGGATGTTTGTTGCCAAACTTCGCCATTTCAAGAGAGTCACCAACAAAGCCGCCCGTTTCTTCGGCCAGCGCTTGGATTTCAGGGTCAGTGTAATAGTGGGCAATCATCACTGCGTCTTTTTCAATTAGCAGTTGTTTGATGTTTTCGATGTAGTCTGCTTTTTGCTGGGCAGACAACACTTCTGGTTTCGGAGGGAAAGGATATACCGTCTCGGCGGTATTAATAATCTGGCTCATCGACTTACTCAGATTTACTAGCAATTCGAGTATTATACCCAGCTTAAGGTGAAATTTTCATCCTTTAAACTTGCACGACTTCAAGATGTTTACAACCAACGCGTTAGCGACAAAGAAAGGTTGCTTGGGATAAACATTTGAACGGGTAAATGTTATTTCTCAGCCGCAGAAAAAAGAAACCGGCTTAACGCCGGTTCTCGAGAATATATTGATCAATGAAAGCTATTTAAGCTTCTTCTCAGCTTGATTTGCCGTTGTCGTACCAGGGTATTCTTTAACAACTGCGCTAAATAGACTTTTCGCAGTAGCCACATCACCTTGTTTCTCGGCGATCATCCCCAATTTCAACATCGCATCTGCACGCTTGCTTGACTTAGCAACTTGGCTCACCGCAGTGAAATGCGTCTTAGCCGCTGCGAGATCGCTTTTGGAGAAATACAATTGGCCTAGCCAATAATGGGCATTGGGCTTGTAAATCGATTCAGGATATTTCGCAAGAAACGCATTGAAAGCGTCGGTAGCACCCGCGTAGTTTTTCTCTTTCAGAATGAGATTTACGGCTGCGTCGTATTGTGCGTTTTCAGATTGATCTGAAGAATATGACTCTTTCGATGCTGTATCTTCAGGCTTGGTAACCACAGCGGGTGCTGGCTTAGCATTTCTCACCGCGTCTACCTCTCGGTAAAGCTCGCGCTGACGCTCCAACATCTGTTGTAATTCGTAGCTATTTCTTTCGACATTACCGCGCAACTCATCCAGCTCGCCAGCCATTAGCTCTAGCTGGTTTTGCATGTCAATCTGCATCTGATTGCGCGCTTCTAATAGTCGCTCCAACCGCTCTACAGAGCTATTACTGCCTAACTCAGTCACCGGAGCAGGTGCGGCAGCCACAGGGGCCGCCACACTGACCAGTAACGCCAGCGAAAGAGAACGCAAAGTGTTACTGTTCATAGGATTTACCTTCTAATTAGTAAACCAGAACCGCACGACGGTTCTTAGCGTAAGCTTCTTCACCTTGGCCAAGAACCAAAGGTTTTTCTTCGCCGTAGCTCACGATAGCAATTTGAGAAGATGGAACACCCAGTGCTTGCAAGTATTTAGCTACTGCGTTTGCACGACGCTCACCCAACGCGATGTTGTACTCAGGTGTACCGCGCTCATCGGCATGACCTTCAACAACCACTTTGATCTCTGCATTTGCGCGCAGGAATACTGCGTGTGCATCTAGCATATCTTCAAATTGTGGCAACACTGAGTAGTCATCAAAACCAAAGTAAACAGTTTGCGACTGACGCAATTCGTTGTTACGAATCTCTTGCTCAGTCAGGCTGCCTTGACCGCCATCTACTGGCGTTACAATGGTGGTTTCTGAACCTTTGTTAGTTTCAGAACCCGTGCTATCAGTAGAGCTATCGCTTGAGCTACATGCTGCCAGTGTAAACATAGGCAGCGCTACAGCCAAACCCTTAAGTACTTTGTTAAGTTGCATCTTGTTTTCCTTTATATCAAATAAGCGCAAATATTATTGGTATGGGGACCACGCAGGCGCTCTCACCCGACCATTTGTAGCTGGTAAACGTGCTTTAAATCGTCCATCAATAGAAACCAATGAAAGTACGTTGTTACGTCCGTAAACCGAGCTGTAAATTACCATGCTGCCATTTGGGGCAAGGCTTGGAGATTCATCCAACATTGTCTTAGTTAGAATTTCTACCGCACCCGACTGCAAATCTTGTTTTGCAATGTTGTAGCCCGAGTCCGAGCGGTGCACCATTACAAGGTATCTACCATCCGGAGTCAGTTGACCACCGAGATTCTGGCTGCCTTGCCAAGTGATTCGGTTAGCAGAACCATCGGCTAAATTTACTCGATAAATCTGTGGTTTACCACCCCGGTCTGACGTAAAGATCAAAGACTTCCCGTCCGGATCCCAGAAAGGCTCGGTGTTGTTCGCTCGTCCTTTGGTAATTTGCTCCATTTTACGTGTTTTCAGATCTAACACGTAGATTTGCAAACTACCGGTTTTTGACAGCACCAAAGCGAGTTTGCTTCCATCAGGAGAAAAACGCGGTGAGCCATTGTGACGCGGGAACGACGAGAGCATTTCGCGCTCACCGGTGTAGATGTTCATGATAAATATTTGAGCTTGGCCGTTCTCAAAACTCACGTAAGCCAATTGTTTGCCATCAGGTGACCAAGCAGGAGACATTAACGGTTGCTTAGAGCGCAATACCAATAGTTCGTTATAGCCATCATAGTCAGCTATGCGAAGTTGATAAGGATGCTCCGCTTTATCATCGATAACAACGTAAGCGATTCGCGTCAAAAACGCGCCTTTCTCTCCTGTTAGCTTCTCATAAACCAAATCGGAAATACGGTGTGCATATTGGCGAAGCTGGTTAGCGGCAACAGTCTTGCGGTTATTGAGAAGAAGATGATCTTTAGTCAGAACCAACTCGCCCGAGGTAGATAACCCTTTGCTTTGCCCGCCAGTAAGCTGCCCACGAACCACATCAATAAGCTGGTATTCAATCAGGTACTTGCCATCAGGTGTTGGGCTGATTTTCCCGGTAACTAAGGCATCAACCCCCATCGCAGTCCAATCATTAAAGTCAACGCTAGCTTCGCTATACGGCGTTTGTGGCATTTTATCCGTCGGTACGGGGCTAAATTTACCACTACGCTGCAAGTCTGAGGCAATCACAGACGACACATCGGTGGGTAGCTTACCCTCGCCTTCCCATTTAAACGGGATAATTGCGATAGGACGTGCTGAGTTTACCCCTTCAGTGATGACCAGTTTTAGCTCAGCTTGCGCGGGTTGAATGGCCGCAAGCACTAGCGTAATCACACCAAAGAATACGCGTTTCAACATGAAGAATCCCTCTTACTCTGGTTTGACAGTCAGCTCAATATTTTGAAGCTGAGCCGCAACATCTTTATCTTCCGGCATCGGGAAGGATGACACTTTCAATACAGCGGTTTTCGTCGCCCGACACAGTGACGCGTTTCCACCTACTTCTGTCACATCTAACAACAAGCCACTGCCGGCTATCCGCATTTTCACTACACACTCTTGACCCAGAAAACTATTGTCTACCAATAAGTTCTGGCGAATCATTTGCGTGTAAATTGCGCCATATCTTGAAACTTCGTCACTGACAAATCGCCCTCGAGCCGAACCTCTGTTTTCAGATTCGGACTCGAGACCGCTAAAAAGCTCGTTAAGAGCAGCCTCCTGCTCTGCTTGCTTCTTACGTGCGGCTTCAGCCTTACGTTCAGCTTCTACACGAGCAGCCTCTGCTTTTCGTGCTGCTTCTTCCGCTTTTTTCTGCTCAGCGATTTTTTGCTTACGCGCCTCTTCAGCTTTGCGGGCTTCTTCTTCTGCGCGTTTTTTCTCAGCTATTTGACGTTCGCGTTCTTCTTCCGCTTTCTTGCGTTCTTGCTCAGCTCGAACACGTTCTGCTTCGGCTTTCTTCGCTGCCTCTTCGGCTTTACGCTGTTCCGCGACTTGGCGTTTACGTTCAGCTTCAGCAGCTGCAGATTTTTCTTGCGCGATACGTGTTGCTTCTTCAGCCTTACGTTGCTCTTCGGCTGCTTTCTGGCGAGCTTCAGCATTTCGTTTACGCTCTGTTTCTGCTTCGCGTGCCGCTTTCTCTGCAGTTAGCTTTTCGGCTCTTAGTTCACGCAAGCGTTTTTCTTCTTGCTCACGCTGCTTCTCTAGTAAATCGGCTTGCTGTTCTAAACGTCGTAAGCGGTCATCTTCCTGACGCTTAGCTTCATCGCGTTGCTGTCGAATTTTACGGGCTTGTTCACTGACCACACTTGGGTCAATCACCACCGCTTCAATACTCTGTCCTGATGGCTGATGCGAGACTCTAGTGAAATCAGCCCCCCAAAGAAGCCCCACGAAAAGCGCGGTATGTAACAATACAGATATGACCGTAGCGCCCGTATATCCTTTATTATCGTTATTCTTCATTCAGTTTCTCATTTCATGAATTATGCGGTTCGGTCATTAGCCCCACGGATGAGACTCCCGCACTACTCAATGCGTCCAATGTTAAAATGATTTCTGAATAAGGTACGCGTCCGTCGCCTCCCACTAATACGGGAGATTTAGGATTGATTTCCAATTCAGCTTTTACGCGTACCAGTATATCTTGCATAGAAAGACCACGAGCCATATCACCGTTATTGACACTCAAGCCTAAGCCGCCATTTTGATCGACTTCAACAATAATAAAAGCACCACTGTCTTCTTCCTTCGCGAGTTCTGCGGCAGTTTTCGCCGTCGATGTCTGTGGTAACTCAACATCCACGCCTTGTGTGACAAAGGGGGCCGTTACCATGAAGATAATCAGCAACACCAACATGACATCAATGTAAGGAACGACGTTGATTTCCGCCGTCATCTTCCTACGTTTAGGTTGATAAGCCATGGCTTACTCCTTAGGTGCTGCAAACGCCTGACGGTGTAAAATGCTCGAAAACTCTTCCATGAAGTTCACATAGTTATTTTCGAGTTTACCAACTTTAGATGTCAGCTTGTTGTATGCCATTACCGCGGGTATTGCTGCGAACAGGCCCATTGCCGTTGCCACAAGTGCCTCTGCGATACCAGGCGCCACCATGGCGAGCGTGGCTTGCTTAACCGCACCCAGTGCAATAAACGCGTGCATGATGCCCCAAACCGTACCAAACAAGCCGATGTATGGGCTAATCGAACCGACCGTGGCAAGAAATGGCAGGTTGGTTTCCAGTGATTCCACTTCTTTCGAGAGCGAAACTCGCATGGCGCGTGACGTCCCCTCCATCACCGCATCAGGCACTTTGCCATTGCTACGGTGCAAACGAGCGAACTCTTTAAATCCAGAGTAAAAAATTTGCTCGCTTCCTGAGAGCGAATCTTTACGCGCTTGAACTTCTTGAAAGAGTTGCGATAAATCCATGCCAGACCAAAAACGGTCTTCAAAGCGTTCCGCTTTAGTGACAGCTTGGGAAAGCACTTGAGAACGTTTGATGATCATCGCCCAAGACATGACAGACATGCCCAGCAGCACCAACATCACTGCTTTTACTAACAGACTGGCCTGTAAGAACAGATCAAGAATTGACAGTTCAGCGCTCACTTAAAATCTCCGATTGAATCGATGTAGGAATAGATTTAGGTTTCTTTTTCTCAGAGTCGATACAGGCTACCTTAACCGTAGCTCGACACAACACATCACCGTTTGAATTCACTAAATCTTGACAGAATGTCATGCTCACTCGACGTAGCTCTGACACCATAGTTTGAACAGTCAGCGCCTCATCAAGTGTTGCGCCTTTAAAAAAGTCCATATCCATGTGACGAACCACAAATGCCGTATTTTCTTCAAAGAGTGTCTGTTGATTGACACCGATACTACGTAATAGTTCGGTTCTCGCACGTTCGAAGTACTTGATATAGTTCGCATGATAAACAAGTCCACCCGTGTCTGTGTCTTCGTAGTAGACGCGAATTGGCCAGCTGAATGGAGGGCTAGTGCTCATCCGGATAATTACCTGAAATCCATATTAAGGTTTAACGAAATACTATAACTGACTTACTCAAGATATTGAAAGCACGAAGCAACGTAGCAGGTCACGAATGGCGCAAAATAAAACAGCCTGAGGCCAATGGCACTCAGGCTGATGCATAGGTGAGCAGTCACTGCGTCTTTAAATGAATGCACTCGATAGGATATAAATCATCACAATCCATGCAAATGGCGGGAAGAACACCAATTGCCACAGCCAAAAACGCGGTTTAAACCCCATACCGTGAATAAACCCAGTACACGTTGCCCAAATCAATGCTGGGGCATTGGTGAGAGTAAACCCACCAATTTTATCCGCGAATGACTGAGGGTCCCAAATCACAAGACCCGCACATGTCACCGCCAACACCAGTGAAAACAACATCAAAACACGCTGAAGAAGACGATCATGAAGACCGTCTAACATCATTGTGAATCTATTTTTCACTGTCGTGATCCATGGCTTCGGTGTGTTCCAGCCAAAGCGCATTGATGATACCGAACGAGCACGCCAGCAATACACCTAGAATCCAAGCGAAATACCACATGGTTAACTCCTTCTCTTAGTACAGTGAGGTTTTGTTGTCTTCGATGAACTTGTCATCCAGACGACCAAACATTTTGTAGTAACACCAAGCGGTGTAGGCAAGAATGATTGGCACCATCACGAAAGCAACAACTGTCATGATATTCAGCGTCAATTCACTCGAGGTTGCATCCCACATGGTCAAGCTGTGCGAAGGCACTAGGCTTGATGGCATTACGAATGGGAACATTGCAAAGCCTGCGGTCAAAATAACGCCCGCAATCGCAAGGCTGTTAAACAAGAAAGCAAAGCCATCACGCTCGAAACGCGCACAAACAGCAACCAGAAGTGGCATAAACACCGCTAACGCTGGCGCAGCCCATAGCATTGGGTAGGTTTCATAGTTATTGAACAACGCGCCCGTTAGGGTCACCACGTCTTTGTTCAGTGGGTTTGACGTCGCGTGAGTCACGATTTCACTCGTGATCACATAGAACTCGATGTTCTGAGCCCAGAAGCCAGCCAGTGCAAAGCAAACTGCGGTTAGCACAGAGGTCACCTGAGCCACGGTGCGCGCACGGGTGTGCAGTGCGTCAGTGGTTTTCATCTGCAAGTACGCGGCGCCTTGGGTCAGAATCATGAACAAACTAACCAAGCCACACAGAATCGCAAACGGGTTTAGCAGACCAAAGAAGCCGCCCTTGTATGTTGGAACCAAGAATTCACTCAGCTCAAACGGTACGCCCTGAAGCAAGTTACCAAATGCCACACCAAAAATGATTGGTGGAACAAAGCTACCAATGAAGATGCCCCAGTCCCACGTTTTACGCCAGCGTGGGTCTTCAATCTTAGAACGGTAATCGAAACCAATTGGGCGGAACCAAAGTGCCGCTAGGGTTAAGATCATCGCCAGATAGAAACCTGAGAAAGACACGGCATAGACCAAAGGCCAAGCTGCGAACAATGCACCACCCGCGGTGATTAACCAAACTTGGTTACCATCCCAGTGAGGTGCAATGGAGTTAATCATAACGCGGCGTTCGTTATCGGTTTTACCGATCACTGGCACGAGTGCGCCAACGCCCATATCAAAACCATCTGTCACGGCGAAACCGATCAGTAGAACACCGATCAGTAGCCACCAGATTAAACGTAAAATTTCGTAATCAAACATCGCTCAAGCTCTCCTTATGCTTCAAGTTGACGCGCAAGATCCGTTTCCGGAGACTTTTGCTGTTCAAAGTGATAACGGCCTGTCTTCAAGCTGCTTGGTCCTTTACGCGCGAACTTAACCATCAGGTAAACTTCGGCAATAAGGAACACGGTGTACAACAGGACAATCGCAACCAGTGAGGTAATGATCTCAGAGGCTGGCAAGTTAGATGCTGCCATGTGTACCGGTAGGATTTCACCCACAGCCCATGGCTGACGACCATACTCTGCAACGAACCAACCCGCTTCACTCGCGATCCAAGGCAGTGGGATACCGATAAGAGCAAGTTTCAGAATCCATGGTTTCTGATCAATTTTCTGGCGGCATGTTTGGAAGAACGCCATACCAAAGATGAACAGCATCGCGAAGCCACACGCAACCATGATGCGGAAACTCCAGAACAACGGAGCCACCTGCGGAATAGAATCTTTGGCTGCTTGTTTGATTTGCGCTTCTGTTGCATCGACTACGTTGTCTGTGTGTTCTTTCAGCAATAGGCCGTAACCAAGGTCGCCCTTCACATCATCGAATGCAGCAACGTTTTCAGCAGATTTATCACCAGAACGAAGCTTCTCAAGCAAACCATATGCAATCATACCGTTGCGAATACGCACTTCGTGTTCATCAATCAGATCACGCAAACCAGTGACTTCTTTATCAAACGAACGCGTCGCGATAATACCCATCACATAAGGGATCTTGATGGCGTAGTCGGTTTCCATGGTCTCTTGGTTTGGGAAGCCAAACAGGGTAAACGCAGCAGGAGCGGGTTCTGTGTGCCACTCTGCTTCAATTGCGGCAAGTTTCACTCGCTGCACGTCACCAAGCTCGTAGCCAGACTCATCACCCAGCACGATAGTAGACAGGATACCCGCCATACCAAACGATGCGGCAATAGCAAATGAACGACGAGCAAATGCAACGTCGCGGCCTTTTAGTAGGTAGTAAGCACTGATACCCAGGACAAACATTGCCCCCGTGGTGTAGCCCGCAGCTACCGTGTGTACAAACTTAACCTGAGCAACTGGGTTAAGTACCACTTCCGCAAAGCTCACCATTTCCATACGCATGCTTTCGAAATTGAATTCAGCGCCGATCGGATTTTGCATCCAACCATTCGCCACCAAAATCCAAAGCGCAGAGAAGTTTGAGCCAATTGCCATTAACCAAGTAACGGTAAGGTGTTGGCGTTTGGTTAGGCGGTCCCAACCGAAGAAGAACATACCCACAAGCGTCGATTCGAGGAAGAAAGCCATAAGGGCTTCAATCGCTAGAGGTGCACCAAAAATGTCGCCGACGTAATGAGAGTAATATGCCCAGTTAGTACCGAACTGGAACTCCATTGTTAGGCCTGTTGCCACGCCTAGTGCGAAGTTGATACCGAAAAGCTTACCCCAGAACTTAGTCATGTCCTTGTAGATTTGCTTGTCCGTCATCACATACAACGACTCCATAATGGCAAGCAGGAATGCCATACCTAGAGTCAGTGGGACAAATAAGAAGTGATACATCGCGGTGAGAGCAAATTGGAACCGCGACAGATCCACAATATCAGTTAACATAGTAACTCCTTCCTCGTCAGGCTGACTGACGCGCGATACTTTCGTATCGATAAGTAAATGCTTAAACACATGCGCGCCTTACGTGACGCGCTTAACAGAGCTTCCTTACGGGAGCCGTGTGAACGACTCTCCTTTTTTATGTTGCATGTATGTTTTTCACTGGTTAGGATTTTGTTAAGCAACACCTAATATAGTGACAGCTAATACTAATCATTATGTGGAGCCGCTTCAAAGCATTTGGGTGTTTCACTCTTTGATTGCTGTCTAATTAATCAATTTTTACTGTCTCAAATCGACCCTTTGTTAGATCTTGATCAATTTCGATGCGCAAAATTGACAACAGACGAACGAATCTAGCACGTGATTTCCGCACTAGAGAGTATGAGGTAGTAATCTGAAAATAGAAAAGGCCAGCAGAAATGCTGGCCTTTATGCGTCATTTTCGACGAGGTAAGCGATGACCTACTCGGGTAAATCAAACCCAAAGTGCAGATAAGCACGCTGACTAGCAATACGTCCTCGCGGAGTACGTTGCAGGTAACCTTGTTGAATCAGGTATGGTTCCAGCACGTCTTCAATCGTATCTTTTGCTTCACCTATAGCTGCAGCAAGGTTATCGAGGCCCACTGGACCACCATCGAACTTTTCAATGATCGACTTTAGAAGCTTTCTGTCCATATAGTCGAAGCCACGATTATCAACGTCTAGCATATCCAAGGCTTTAGAAGCGATATCAGCATTGATCTCGCCATCAGCTTTTACTTCGGCGTAATCACGTACACGGCGCAGAAGGCGGTTTGCAATACGCGGTGTGCCGCGTGCACGTTTCGCAATCTCATAAGCCCCTTCTTCATCAATCACTAAGTTCAAACAGTTTGCACTTCGCTGAACAATGCCTTTCAAGTCGGCAACGTTGTAGTACTCAAGACGCTGCGTAATACCAAAACGGTCACGCAGTGGTGACGTTAGTGAGCCTGCACGGGTGGTCGCCCCTACCAACGTAAACGGTGGTAAATCAATTTTGATTGAACGCGCCGCAGGACCTTCACCGATCATGATATCCAGCTGATAGTCTTCCATCGCGGGATACAACACTTCTTCAACCACAGGGCTTAGACGGTGGATTTCATCAATGAATAATACGTCGTGAGGTTCAAGGTTGGTCAGCAATGCGGCCAAATCACCCGCTTTTTCGAGAACGGGGCCAGAGGTGGTACGGATATTCACATCCATCTCATTGGCAACAATGTTTGCTAAGGTAGTTTTCCCCAGCCCAGGTGGGCCGAAGATCAGCAAATGATCGAGTGCTTCTTCGCGCTTTCTCGCTGCATGGATGAAGATTTCCATTTGGCTGCGCACATGATCCTGACCTTTGTAGTCTTCCAACATCTTAGGTCGAATCGCACGGTCAATGATCTCGTCTTCTTTCATTGGTGGTACTGAGCTTATCAGGCGATCTGCTTCAATCATCTCATCGGCTCCATTACACCATCGAACGCAATGCGTCGCGGATGATGGCTTCGCTGGTCATGCCATCATGGGCTACCTGCTTCACCACTTTCTCAGCTTGTGCTGCTTTGTAACCAAGCGCAATCAGAGCGCTCATGGCTTCATCTTTAGGGTTGGTTGACGCTGCCACCACCGTACTTGTGCTGCTTTCACGACGGGCAGCCGCGTCAGCATGTGGTGTGAGCAAATCAAAGGCATGCCAGTTCTTCAAACGGTCACGCATTTCAATGACCAAGCGTTCCGCCGTTTTCTTACCAACACCTGGGATTTTCACCAACGTCGACACATCTTCGCGCTCTACACTGTCAACAAACTGTGTGGCTGTCATGCCAGACAAAATAGCGAGACCCAATTTAGGCCCAACACCGTTAGCTTTAATGACTTCGCGGAACAACGCGCGCTCAACCGTGGTGTTAAAACCATAAAGCAATTGTGCATCTTCACGCACAACAAAATGGGTATAAACAATGGCTTCTTCACCAGCGTCTGGAAGCTCATAGAAGCAACTCATCGGCATACTGACTTCATAGCCAATACCGTTGACTTCTAGAAGGATTTCAGGGGGTTGTTTTTCAAGCAGGGTTCCGCGTAATCGACCAATCACAGTGTGGACTCGTTTTTTTGGTATTAATTGACGTTAGGATAATAAACAACTGGATAGATATCCAGTTTTAATCCCTGAGCACCACCAGAAATGCCAGCGCGATCCGCGTGATTGACGCGCTTTATCCATTAGGGAAAATCGAAACTGGCAACGAAGCATGTGCGGTGCCGACCTATCTGTAAAACTGGAACCCACATACTGAGGCTTATAAATAGCAAAAAAAGTAGGGTGCAAACCCTACCTTTTAATTGCCTAATTGCCGGAAACGTCAAGCTTTAAAACACACAGTGTTTAGCGAAATCTGTTGCTTCATTGGCGGACCAATCGCCTTTTGGCTTTTCTTTTAACTCTTTGCACCAATCATCACTGCCAACTTCTGGCGAACAACCCGCGACAAAAAATACGACCGCTAACATAGCGAACATTTTCTTCATGTTACTTTCCTTGTGCTTCATCTTAACGTTTCGTGAACAGCCTACGCTTAGCAAAACTGGCAACCATCTCGACTTGGTAAAGGCAATCACACGTTACCATCTGATTGCTATCAACCAACGTCGGAGAATAAACCAACGCTACACGCCCTTCGCAAGTGCATCAGACTCAGCAAAGTACAACAAAGTCACAGCAATGCACTTGAATGCACATCTCAATAGGAAAGAGTCATCAGCAATATTGTATTGTTTCGTGAACTCAGTGACCGTAAACGTACCTACACAGGTCAATTAGTTAGCAGACTATACCCAGTCAAACTGAAGACGCTCGATTTCTGAGACCATCAGTGCGTCCCTCCCTT
Source organism: Enterovibrio gelatinilyticus (assembly GCF_028683095.1). Taxonomy (GTDB): domain Bacteria; phylum Pseudomonadota; class Gammaproteobacteria; order Enterobacterales; family Vibrionaceae; genus Enterovibrio; species Enterovibrio gelatinilyticus. The sequence goes on from NZ_JAJUBC010000028.1 coordinate 32,330, forward strand.
TGGGCGAATTTAATGACGCCATGCTCGGTGTTATCCCTTTTTGATGGAGAGCACTTCATTGGATTCAGAGACAACAAGCTGCAATGATGCAAACTCACGATACAAGGCGCTCGTTTCCATTAATTCTTGATGGGAACCACTCGCTACCAACTGGCCATCATCAAGAACCAAAATACGGTCAGCATTCACTACGGTTGCAAGGCGGTGAGCAATCACTAACGAGGTTTTCCCTTCCATCAGGGTATCCAATGCTTGTTTGACCTGATGTTCACTGACAGCATCCAATGCGCTGGTTGCTTCATCCAACAGCAAAATAGGACGGTCTGCCAAGATAGCGCGAGCTATCGAAATGCGCTGTTTTTGCCCACCAGACAAACGCACACCGCGTTCACCCAATTCCGTGAGGTAGCCGTGTGGTAAGGCTTCAATAAATTCATGAGCACGTGCTGCTTTACACGCTTCAATTACTTTTTCTTCACTCGCATCGGGCGCACCATACCGTACGTTTTCCAATACGTTAGTTGCAAAAATCACCGACTCTTGTGGCACCAAAGCAAACTGGTCACGAAGCGTTTTTAATGACATGTCTTTAAGCGGCACACCGTCTAACAATGTTTTTCCGTTTTGGATATCAAAAAAACGTTGAAGCAAGGTAAACACTGAGCTTTTCCCTGCCCCACTCGGCCCGACTAAAGCGACTCGCTCTCCCGCTTTTACATCAAACGATAAAGACGAGAAAACAGGCAGGTTTTCATCACCCGGATAAGTAAATGAAACATCAGAAAACGTCACATTACCTTTCGCATGGGAAGGAAAATCAACAGGTGAATCAGGATCTTGGATATCAGATTGCATACGCGAAAGCTCTATCAAACGCTCCGTTGCACCTGCTGCGCGTTGAATGTCGCCAATCACTTCACTGATGGTTGCCACTCCCCCTGCGACTAACAAGGCATAAAACATAAAGGCGGATAACTGACCCGCTGTCAACGAGCCATCCAACACATTTAATGCGCCAACCCATGTCACGAGAATAATCGCAACAATACTAAGCAATACCACAGAAGCCATTAACGACGCACGGTAACGAATGCGCAGTCTCGCTGCATCCATAACTGCTTCAACACGTGATGAGAAATGAAAAGAGTCTGCCTCTTCATGACCATAAGATTGAACGGTACGGATCTCGTGTAGTGTTTCATCGACGTGCGAACCAAGATCTGCCACTTTGTCTTGGCTCACTCTGGCTAACTGCCGCACTTTGCGCCCCAACACGCCAATAGGTACCAACACAACAGGCACGGCGAGCAATACCAAGCCCGTTAACGTTAGGCTTGTGACCGCCATCATGATCAAGCCACCTGTGACTGACACAGCAGATCGAAGTGCCATCGACAAACTCGACCCAACCACGGTTTGCAGCAACGTCGTATCCGCCGTAAAACGGCTGATCACTTCGCCAGTTCGCTCTTTGGCGTAAAACGTTGGAGATAAATGTAGAAGCTGTTGGTAGACCTTAATGCGGATGTCGGCGCTCACGCGTTCGCCTAGCCAACTCATAAGGTAGAAACGGAAAAAAGTGGCAATGCCGCTGACAAAAGTAATCGCGAGGATCACTAACATCATCTGATCAAGACGCGATGCGTTGCCCGTCAGGAACCCATCATCGACGATGAGTTTGACGCCTTGGCCGAGAGCAAGCCAGCTGAGTGAACCCAGCATGAGGAAGATAACCGCGCCAATCACACGCGAACGATAAGGCGCAAGAAAGCTAGCAATCCATGTCAAAACAGAACGCGTACTTTGAGATGCTGGTAATGTGGACGTTGGCACGGCGAGTCCTTTCTACGAATGATTGGCTTACTATACCCAAACTCCCTGAATATACCCAAGAAACCTGAATAAGCTCTCCGTGCACCTGCTCACTTCAACCTTCGATTTATCCTTTGTGTAAGAATATTTAGCTTCAGCTAACGACGCAACTGATGTGCAAGAACGATTTTTGACACCTTGTCGTCGGAGAACCAATAAACGATGCCATTTTCGTTATCCACTAGATGCTTCGCCGACTTGCTGGCTCTAAGAGTACGTTCAACCTTGCTTCTACTCTCGCCAATCGACAGGTAATTTGCATCTTTATAACTACGGTCAAAGATAATGATTGTTCTTACTTTGCCATCTAAATGATTAATCGTGGCATCGAATTTTTTATAGCGATATTTCGTAAAATTATCGTATTCCACTACGCGAGCCGCTTTTCCATGATGATGTTTTAACGACTGCAGCGTCGACTGTCCGACTTTTATATTTTTGTATTCCGAATCGTAATTCATCACATCATCAAACGCGTGAACAGCGTCAGATAAAACAGCGAAAAGTAAGACAATGAATAGAGCGGAGATGTGTTTGAACATATTTCTTGTCCCTAAGTATCTGCAGGTAAACAAACGTCAAAGGGACAAGTGAAACATGTTTATTACATAAAACCGATTGTGATGGAGAACTTCGCTATCAACATCACTGAAAATTCGATGTTGTTACAGCGTTTTCCTTCACTCAATCAACCTGTTCCAGATCGCCTTTTCTTGTTTGATAAAGCAAAAACGCCGCTGACACCCACACTAAACACGCCATCACAAACAAGATTCCACCATCATTGCCGACAACTTCACCCGCTTCATTAAACACAGGCTGCGCAACGCCAATTGGCGTGAAAAGGTGGAAGAAGATAGCGCCAGTCATGGTGCCGACCGCCATGAATGCGCCGAGTGCATGAAGACGTGTGAACAGTAAGATCGATGCGATAAGTTCAGCAATGCCCACCATGTAAGCACCGTACTGACCAAACCATGCCAGCCCAGACCACTCACCCAATGTGCCAAAGATAAATGTGGTTTCAGGTGAACCTGTAAACTTGAAGAAGAGCGATTGCACAAACACAAACGCGATAAAGATGCACAAACCCCATTTAACATATTTCATTGTCACTCCGCCTTATAACACCCTGAAATCAAGTCATTTAACGATAGGAAAAAGCACATGTTTTGCCACTTTTCCGAGTGAGAAGTGTGCTTCCTAACATCCATATTTTTCCCTATATCGCGTGGCAGCACTCAGTACATGGTGTTCCCATTTTTTGTTTCTGATGGCACTTCTTGGATTGCATCCCAGTGCTCTACAATTTTTCCATTGTCATCAAAACGGAAAAAATCCATGGTGACGTACTGAACACTTCCAGGCCATGTTTGTAGCGTATGAAGCGCTACTAATTCGCCCTGTGCTATTGCCCGAACAAACTCAATCTCTTTATCAGGATAATCCCGTGCCATTTCGTCAAAGTAGTCGATAAATGCTTGTTTACCGTCACCTACAAGCGGGTTGTGCTGGATGTATTCATCCCCAACATATTGCTCAACTGCCTTTGCAGGCTCGCCCATGTAAGCGGTTTGATAGAACGCAATCGCGCTCTGTTTCATTTGTTCCAAATCATGCCCCATAACTAGACCCTCTTTATCATTAAAACATTACAAGCCAAACAGGATTTATACTTATCTTCACACAACTAGAAGATAGAAAAGTGCACGTTACTTCAGTGTCAAACGCCACCATAACGATGCGAGTCTGGCATACACAAATGTTATGAACGCACTTATCATTGAGAATGAATGAACCTTTTTTAACACCAAATAATGCCTGATAAACTGAGGTACTTGAGATTTGGATGGGCATAAAAAAAGCAGCCAAAGCTGCTTTTTTTAAATGGATGTCGGAAATGATCTAACGATAACGCCCGCGCCTAGCACTCGTCGCTTTTCCCGCCATTGCTACCAGGGTGTGGTTGGTGTGAGCATGACAGATAGCAACCGCCAAGGCATCGGCGGCGTCGGCTTGTGGTGTTGAAGGCAATTTCAGCATGTGCACAACCATGTGCTGAACTTGCTTCTTATCAGCACCACCATTGCCGACAACTGATTGTTTGATGAGACGCGCCGCATACTCGCTAACAGGCAAGCTGGCGTTAACCGCGGCAACCATGGCAGCACCACGCGCTTGACCTAGCTTTAGAGCGGAATCCGCGTTGCGAGCCATAAACACCTGCTCAATCGCGAAGGTGTCTGGCTGAAATTGGGTGATAACTTCACTCACACCCGCATAGATTTGACCAAGTCGCCCTGCCAAATCTTCAGAATCTGTACGAATACAACCACTGCCAAGGTATTCAAGGTGTCTACCTTGATGGCGGATCACGCCGTAGCCTGTGATCCGCGAGCCCGGGTCAATCCCGAGAATAATTGCCACGAATACTTATTCCAATGTTGCTGCGACTTCGTCAGAAATATCACCGTTGTGGTAAACCTCTTGCACGTCATCTAAATCTTCAAGGGCATCAATCAAACGAAGCAGCTTAGGTGCTGTGGTTTCGTCTAAATCTGCTTTAGTGGAAGGAACAAGCGTCACTTCAGCGTTCTGAGCTTCAAAGCCTGCAGCATCCAACGCATCTTTCACCGCACCAAATTCAGCTGGCGTGGTGTAAACGTCCATAGAGCCATCTTCGTGTGTTTCAACGTCGTCAGCACCGCCTTCTAGCGCAGCTTCCATCACTTCATCTTCATCCAAGCCCGGCGCGTAAGAAATCACCCCTTTCTTGTCGAACAAGTAGTTCACACTGCCGTCAGTACCGAGGTTTCCGCCTGACTTAGAGAACGCATGACGAACACCAGATACCGTGCGGTTACGGTTGTCTGTCATGCATTCAACCATCACTGCCGTGCCTGCAGGACCGTAGCCTTCATAGATGACAGTTTCCATGCCTTCGTCGCCTTCACCACCAGCGCCACGGGTTACAGCGCGGTTAACGGTGTCACGCGTCATGTTATTCGACAGCGCTTTATCGATGGCTGCACGTAGGCGCGGATTGTTCTCAGGCTCTGCGCCACCTTCTTTGGCAGCTACGGTGATTTCACGGATGAGTTTGGTGAAGATTTTGCCGCGCTTGGCATCTTGCGCAGCTTTGCGGTGTTTGATGTTGGCGAATTTACTGTGACCTGCCATTTCTCACTCCTTTTGTCAGCAGCCGACACGCCGCTGAAGTTGTTACGTTAGTTCTTGGATTTATAGCAAAACAGAACGCAAATGTCTGAGACAGCACCCATTATAGAAACAAATAAGGCCAGATAATCTGGCCTTATTGTTAGAAGAGGTGTTCGACTTATGCGTCGTTTTCTTCGTTCTTCTTCGCTGCCGCGGTAACCGCAATCGCTAGTTCTTCAAGTGCTGCTGGGTTAGCAAGGCTTGGCGCATCCGTTAGCAAACACGCTGCTGCGGTAGTTTTCGGGAACGCGATAACATCACGGATGTTGTCAGTACCACACAGCAGCATAACAAGACGGTCAAGACCGAATGCTAGACCCGCGTGCGGCGGCGTGCCGTACTTCAATGCTTCTAGTAGGAAGCCAAATTTTTCTTTCTGTTCGCCAGATTCAATACCCAGAATGTCAAACACAACAGTTTGCATGTCAGAGTTGTGAATACGCACAGAACCACCGCCCACTTCGTAGCCGTTTAGTACCATGTCATAAGCGTTAGAAATTGCAGACGCAGGATTTGCTTTTAGCTCTTCTGCCGTCATACCCAAAGGAGACGTGAATGGGTGGTGCATCGCGTGCAGGTTACCTTCTTCGTCTTCTTCGAACATTGGGAAATCAACAACCCAAAGTGGCGCCCACTTAGATTTGTCAGTCAGACCCAAGTCAGTACCTAGCTTCAGACGCAGTGCGCCCATCGCTTCAGTAACCACTTTCTTGCTGTCAGCGCCGAACAGGATGATGTCGCCAGTTTCAGCGCCAGTGCGCTCAAGAATACCGTTAACAACGTCTTCGTTCAGGAATTTAGCAACCGGTGATTGAACACCTTCCATGCCTGCTGCACGGTCGTTAACCTTCATCCATGCCAAACCTTTCGCGCCGTAGATGCCGACAAACTTGGTGTATTCATCGATTTGCTTACGAGATAGCTCAGCACCACCCGGAACACGAATAACAGCAACACGGCCTTTTTCGTCATTCGCTGGGCCAGAGAAGACTTTGAATTCAACGTCTTTTAGAAGGTCGGCAACATCAACCATTTCTAGCGGGTTACGCAGGTCTGGTTTATCTGAACCGAAACGGCGCGCAGCTTCTTCAAACGTCATGATTGGGAACTGGCCCAGATCCACGTTCAACAATTCTTGCCACATATCGCGAACCATGTTTTCAGTCACTTCACGCACTTGATCTGCGGTCATGAACGAAGTTTCGATATCGATTTGGGTAAATTCAGGCTGGCGGTCAGCACGCAAGTCTTCATCGCGGAAGCACTTAACGATTTGGTAGTAACGGTCAAAACCAGACATCATCAGAAGCTGTTTGAACAGCTGTGGTGATTGTGGCAATGCGTAGAAGCTGCCTTTATGAACACGGCTTGGTACCAAGTAGTCACGTGCGCCTTCTGGCGTTGCTTTTGTTAGTACTGGCGTTTCGATGTCTAGGAAGCCGTTATCATCAAGGAAACGACGAACAAAGCTTGATGCTTTTGCACGCAGCTTGATGCGATCGCTCATTTCCGGACGACGCAAGTCAAGGTAACGGTGCTTAAGACGTTGTTCTTCAGAGTTGTTTTGGTTGAAGTCCAATGGCAATGGCTCAGCGCGGTTGATAATTTCCAAACCAGTCGCTAGCAATTCTACTTCGCCTGTCGCCATGTCTTTGTTGATTTGGCTTTCAGGACGAGCGCGCACTTCACCCGTGAATTTGATACAGAATTCGTTACGCAGTTTGTTAGCGATCTCGAATACGTCTTTCATATCCGGATCAACCACCACCTGAACCACGCCTTCACGGTCACGCATATCAATGAAGATAAGACCGCCTAAATCACGACGGCGATTTACCCAGCCGCAAAGTTCTACAGTTTGCCCTACTAGGGCTTTGTTCAGGTGACCACAATATTGGGTGCGCATATGAATTTCCCGATCTGTTACTGACTGTCCTATTGCGCCGACAAGCGCAAAGCTACAAATATGGTTGTGCAGATTGTTCTGCAAACTTCCGCCTGAGTATTCACTCACGCCAAAGTAAAAATACCTCAAAATGACGCAGCATTATAAAGGAAAAAATTGCGTTGCGGGAAATCGTAGCGAGATGAAAGCCATAAAAAACCGCAATCGCGCAAAAAAACAGCAAGGATTGACGCTGACTGCGCAACACACCCACAATAGAGACTCGACGACATGAGGGATTATCCGTTGCAACCATCGATTCCAAAACTTGCACCGCTTTCGCAACTGGCCACTCCGCCACTTCGACTAGGTATGACGCAGTGGTCGCACAATGCATGGCAACGCAAATTTTACCCGTCTGGCACCAAAAGCGGAGAACGCTTGGCGCGTTATGCTGAAGTATTTAATACCGTAGAAGGCAACACCACATTTTACGCCAGCCCTTCACACGCGACCGTTGCTAATTGGAAAGCAGCCACCAGCGATGCATTCCGGTTTACCTTTAAATTCCCTCAGCCCATCACTCACCAAATGATGTTGCGACACTCAGATGCCATGGTGTCTGAATTTATCACCTTAATGCAGCCGCTACATGAACGTATTGGGTTATGGAAAATACAACTGCCGGCAGCCTTTGGCCCACAGTCTTTGCCAGACCTCAAACGTTTTCTCACCGCGATGCCAACGGCGTATAACGTGGGTGTTGAAGTGCGCCACCCTGCTTTTTTTGCCAAAGGTGACGACGAACGCGCGTTCAATAGCTTATTGATGGAATACAACGCCGACCGCATCATTATGGACAGTCGTCCTGTTTTTGCCGTGCCTGCAGACACTGACGCACTGCTCGATGCCCAGCAGAAAAAGCCCGCGGTTCCTGTGCACGCCATCTCAACAAGCAATACACCGATGGTGCGATTCATTGGCGACCCAACACTTGAGCGAAACGATGCATTCTTTGCGAATTGGCAGAAAAAGATCCCGCAGTGGATTGAGGAAGGGAAAACACCGTATTTGATGATTCACACAGCAAACAACGATCAAGCGCCAGAGTTAGCAGCACATTTTTATGATTTACTCACTCAGCAAATCGCGCTGCCGCCTCTGGCACCTTTGTTTCCGGAAGATATTTCTAGTCAAATAAGTTTGCTTTAGATCAGGTACGGAGTACTGGGTACTGGGTACTGGGTACTGGGTACTGGGTACTGGGTACTGGGTACTGGGTACTGGCAGATCGTGGAAAGCACAGATAGTGACGTCAATCTCAGCGAAGGCTTTTCCTAAGCCCTAGGACCTGCTCTTCCTAGGACCTTGCTTTCCAAACACCTAAAAATACCAACTTACCTCCGCTTCGACAAAGTCATCACGTTTTAGGGAGTAAATTGGATCGGTGGCCTTGTCCGAGTCGAACATCCAACCTGTCACCGTCCAGCTCCAATCATTCGAGAAACGACCGCTCGACTCTAAGCGCACTGTCATCGAATCTGTATCGTCTAAATCGACCGTACCCCCGACTAAGAACTCAGTGCCGTCGTGATCATTCAGTACCCAGCGAAGTCCTGCAAACAGGTCATTTTGGCCAGCAACGGGGGCATCTTCATCGCGACTGTCGTAAAGATATTCCATCAGAAAACCCAGATCGGTGATGCCTTCGTTCACACCTACATAGGTATATTCAAAACCTCCCGTAAACGCCGTATTTGATTCCAAGCTGTAACGACGAATGGCCTCAGCTTTCCAGAGCCAGTCACCGTAGATCGCTTGAACATCAAGGCCCACTTGCGTCATGAGCGCATAGTATGGCGATAAGGTGTTGAAGAAATATGGGTCTCGGTTAGTACCATGAAACACACTCAAACCTACGTCCCATTCATCAAACATGGTGCCATAACGCGCAGCAACATCAGGGTAAAACTCTTTATGACGAGATTCGTACTGTGCATCTGCATCGCCAGCACCAGGAACCGCTAAACGACCATCGTAACTTGCAAAGGTACGTTCGCGAAAATAGGGCAGCACGTATAAATCAAGCAAGCCAGATTCGAGTTCTAGCCCCAAGCTCATCATGGGTTGACCCAGTTTCACCTCGCCATCAATCGCTTCTACCGCATCAGTTTGATTGATCACATCAACAAGATGTTGTGACTCTGTCACGCCCCAAAAGACGATACCGAAGCCAAAGCGCAGTTCGTAGTTATCTTCGTAGTGCATCAACAACGCTTCACGCACATCGCCATGCGTGCGCTCGTCATCCATTGAGTCCCAACGGAAGAACGGCGAAAAAGTAAAGCTCGTGTTCCCTTCGTCACTTTCCCAATAAAGCTCAGGTTCAATGGCGATAGACGTTTGGCTTTTGTCCTGACCTTGAGCGCCAGCCTGTGAAAACTGACGCTGTTGAAAGGTCAGCTCACCTTCAAATTCAAATGCATAAGCGGGTGAGAGGAAAAGAGGCAGCGCTAACAGCGCCGCCAATGAAGTCCATGGTTTCATTCTCACTCCTAGCGCGCGCGCTTCAAGCTAGATTTAGAAAAGTCACCTTCATCCAAACCCGTGTTAAACGCTAGTTCTGTTGTGGTTAATTTGGTCGACTTACCCGTCTGGTGGTTCACCATCATCATCGTGTGCGCGCGCCAGTACTGATCCAGATACTGTTTGTAGTCACTGAACGTCAATGTTTTAAGCAAAGACTTACGGCGATCGTAGAACTCAGTTTTAAGCGGTCGGTAATGCTCTTGGTCAACCCACACTTTTTGGCTGGTATAACCTGAATACTTATCGGTTGGCGTTTGCACAATCACAAACGTATTTTGCCCATCAATTTCTTCTTCACCCACCAAGTCAAAGGTATATTTCTCGAGTTCAAACGAGCTCAAATCTTCGTACGCAAATTCGCTGCCCATGAATGGGCCTGACTTGTTGCGTGATGCAATACGTTTCACGCGCTTTAGCGCAGGAAGGTAAAGCCACTGATCGTCAGCGCCAGTAATATGCGAGTAGTTAAGAAAGACGGTACCACGGACATCACGAGGTTCATCAAAGATGGTTAAGCCTTTATCGCCATCGCTTTCAACTTCAAGTGTTTTGATACGCAGTTTGCGATCACTGGTATCACCGTTCGCGTTTTCAAGCAGCATGGTCATTTCAGCCACACTGTCACCCCAGCCTTGATCCCGCACTTTACGCTCTTTGGCGATTTCCAATCCCTTTACTTCATCGGCAACCACAGGCGCTGCTATCGCCATCATGCTAAACGCAATCACAACGGCTTTTGATAATGTTCTTATTGTTTTCATTCTTCTCTCCTTGAATTCGTTACTGCGTTGCTTCTTTGCTAAACGACTTAGATTTATCAGCCAAAGGCTCAGATTTACCGCCCAACGACTTGGATTCATTGGCATAGTTTTTCCTATCTGCTACTAGAAGCACGGCAGGTAGAAGAATAAAGTCCACGATGAGAGCAATGAATATAACGATGGCACTGAGCAGCCCCATGTCACTATTCAGACGGAAGCCGGATGTTGCTAACACGCTGAAACCAGCAACTAGCACCACGGTTGTAATCCATAGTGCGCGACCCACTGAATCAAACGCATAACGGATACCATCTTCAACATTGCGACCCTGCAAACGTGCATGGCGATATTTCGTCAGGAAATGCACCGTGTCATCCACCACCACACCCAAGGTCAAGGTGATAACAACTGAAAGCCCCAGGTTGATTTCACCTGACACAACAGCCCACAAACCAAAGCCCAAAATGGCTGGCACCAAATTTGGCACTAGACTAATCACACCAAGACGCCATGAACGTAATGCGAATACCAACAACCCAGAAATCAACACCAATGCAATCGGCAAGGTTTTCAACATACTGGCAATGTTGGTTTCACCAATGTGAGCGAACATCAGGTTCGGACCAGACGATGCCATCTCGTACTGAGGGGCATTAGCCTTAAACCATGTATCCATACGTTTTTCCAACGCAATCAAATCCACACTGCCTAGGTTGTCAGTGGTTAGTACTAATTTGACCGCAGACTTATCAATGTTCACTTCGTTGTTTAGATCTAATCCGTACGGCAACGACATTTCGTACAACAGCAAATATTGCGCAGCAAGTTCAGGATCTTGAGGCAAGGCGTAGAATGATTCATCATCACCATGCATGTTCATGTTCAAACGTTTGAAAGTGTCGGAGATTGACGCGACATGGTCAGTCTCTGGTTGAGTTCTTAACCACTCGGTGAAATCTTCGACTGCATTTAAAAACTCAGGATGCGTAATACCTTGTGGTTGACCCGATTTAATGGAAATACTGAGCGCGGTTGTCCCGCTAACCGTTTCTTCCATATAATCAGCCGCTTGACGGAAAACATTGCCAGAATCGAAGTATTCAACGGCATTGTCATTGGCATGGTTTTGCATCAGCAACACCGCACTCAATGCCACGACAATGACACTGACTGGCAGAATCTTCCTATGATTTGCAATCACGGTATCCGCTACCCATCCCATCGCTTTGTTACTGTTTTTCCGGGCAGGCTTCACCTTAAACGGCATCAATTGAAGCAATGCTGGTAATAGCGTGACAGACAAGACAAACGCGATCATCACGCCCAATGCAGCGAGATTCCCCATGTCTCTCAATACCGGAGAGTCCGATGCATTCATCATTAAGAAGCCAATCGACGTTGTAACTGACGTGATCAATAGCGCGAGGAAATTAAGCTTAAGCGCATAATTAATGGCCTCATTTTTGTCTTTGCCTTCACGAAGAGCATGCACATAGGACGTGATCAGGTGGACACAATCCGCCACGGCGAGAGTCATCACCAACGTCGGAACTGTCACTGTACCGTTATTCAGGTAGTGTCCTACCCAACCCAGCATCCCCATGGTGGCTGCAATGGTCAGCACAATCACGATCAGCGTCGCCAAGACAAACTTCCAAGATCGCAACATAATGCCGAGGAACACCAGTACAACAAGAAACATCATTGGTACCAGCGTTTGGCTGTCTGCTTGCGCAGCGTCAGCAAAAGCTTTATTCATGGCGATAATGCCCGCCAGATGGAAATCTACGTCAGGATAGGTTTCGTGCGCTTTAGCCAGAACATCTTTTGTAAAATTGACCACCTCCTGCACTTGCGCCGTTTGGTCACCATCCGGCAATTGAAAAGTGATATTCACAATGGCGGCTTGCGCGGTTTGACCGACGATAGCGTTAACTAAACGAGGTTCATTGAGGGCGACATCACGAATATAGTCGATTCGTGCATCGTCAAGTTCGTAATAATCTGGCGCGAGGTCTTCAACAAGCAAGTCATCCTCTTCCGCAGAGGTATGTTGATAATTCGTAATGGAGTCCACGCGACTCGCGTATGGTGTTAGCCAAGCTTCATCGGTGAGTTGTTGAATCAAGGAAAGGTTGTCTTTGGTAAACACGTCTTTGTTATGTGGCGCAACCACAATGGCAAGCGTGTCCGTTTTGTTAAATGTCGCTTCGAGTTCTTTGAACGATTGAAGCTGCGGGTTCCCTTTATCAAAGAAGATTTGGTAATCACCTCGAAAATACAAGTTTTGACTACCCATCGCCGCAACAACGGCAAACAAAACACTAAAGATCAAAAATAGCCAAGGACGTGCCGCAGGCATTCGATATAGTTCAGTTTTCATCACACACTCCATTTGTGACGATTCGTCAAATTCTCTGCTTTAAAAAGCCAACTGATATGGCTTAGTACTTCCTAAACATAGGGTTATGTCACTCACCCTGTTCAAGCAAAACAAAATTACGCGTTCACATGGTTAGAAATTCAAATCATCGCCAGAAAAAAACTGACGTTCCGTCAATTAATGACGAAACGTCAATGTAGTACAAAAAAGTAACAAATTAAAGCTTATTTTGACGAATCGTCACAAATAAGTCAGTTGTCGCAATTATGATTGATTTTCTAGAAGGGCAACTTCTTCGCCAAACAGGTCTTTTTCGGCTCGCTCCCATGTTTTTTGGTAGTCAAAATCACAAGACAAAGGCATCCAGCGCATCCCATCAAGGAGGAAGTTGAGGTTCTGAAGCACGATATTGGTATCATGTTGACGAGATACACAGCTACTTTGCGTCGCATTATTTACCAATGAACTGGTACCAAATGCCATCGCCCAATTTGCAAACACAATGCTATCGCTCGTGATGCCAGGTGCGAGGATGATATCTCCAGAACTCTGGCCAAGCTCGATGAACTTATCACCAAATGACACCACAAGGTCTTCCAAAGTGTTCAGTTTTTCAAGGCGTTCAGGGGCGCTTTTTTCAGTGACCGCAGGCGTACGACTAACCAATGCACACATCGCTAGGATGGGCGAGAGTTTCGAGAAAAGATGCATACCAGCATGCATGGCAATCAACTTTTCACGGCTTGAACCTTCAAAGTTGAGTGCGCTTGTGAATAGGGGAATTTTTTTACTCAGCGCTTGGATCGCAAGCGCAGCAAACAAATCTTCCTTGCTGTTGAAGTGATTGTAAATTGTACCTTTGGAATATGAGCTGGCTGCAGCAAGCTTATCCATATTGAGTTGTGCAAAACCTTCCCTTTCAACAATGCTACATGCTATTAGCAACAACTCATTCTCACGATCTCGCATTGCCAATTGTTTGCGGCTCAACGTCGCGTCATCACTGATTAAATTTGATACTGCTTGCTCTAACATTGTGAATATCCTTAGAAGATCCTTACTTTTATAGCACAAATAAGAAATAGATTGGCAGCTTGTCCTCACTTTTTGATGCGATCACATCTACCACTCTCGTACTCATTCCATTGAATATTCACGTAAATTGAAGTCACTCGCCTAGCGTTGCTCCGCTAGACAACGCCTTTGATTCAGCCAAGAACTCATGACTCATTATGCTTTTTTGTCGAAAATCAGGAACCACAAAAGAATGTTCAACCGGATGACTCAGTAATGTCATCAAGCCATCTGCCGTACTTTTAACAGATGGACTTATTACAATCACTGAGTATATTTTGATAGGTTATTGTGCTTTGGCCCAACGAACGATGTCATCTCGCGGCCAAATCATTAGATAGCTTTTAGGCGTGTACTTCCCTTCATCAAACAACCGTCGACGCTTTTTGTTCTGCAAAGCAACATGCCCTGCATCATCACATGATTCAAGCAGATAAAACGACGCGCCACCAGACTCTGGGAGCGTGCGTAAATAGGCCATTTTCGATGATGCTTGTATTACCGAAGGGTCCCAGAACCAGCTTTGTGCAAATATGCCTGAAACGTGTGGTTCTGACTCAAGCCGTTGTGCGATCTCCAGATAAAACGCCCGCCAGCCCGGTTCAAGGAAGTCTGGATTAGTTCTTCGGTCTTCCATATGAAGTTCATACATGTTTTGTCTGTTGTTCAGCTTTCTCAGCAACATATCCGCAGCACTAACAAACTGTGCAATGCCATTCGCGGTAAGAAATCGACGCGGTAATGGTCTGGGTTCATAATGGCAAATTGAACGGCTTGGCCACATATTCAACGCGCTAATGGCTATGTCTTTTCTGAACAGATCGCTGTGAACATCAGGCTCATAGCTGCCCGTCGCAATGTCATCTGCCAAATACTCAAACCACTCTTTGATAGAGTCAATCACCATTGTCGGCATCGTCACATCATGACTAGCTAGGCCGGTCTGATCGCTTGAATCCAATGAGCGAAGACTCCGCTGCATTAAAGCCACCAGCGCGAGTTGATGAATATCTGCCTCTACGTCTTTGCTATGAGTGTTCGATAGCTGCTCAAGCCAACGATTCATCTCATCAGGGAAGTGTGAATAGGCGCGGCCGGGCATTTCATCTTGTACAAAAGACAGATATCGTTCGCGAACCGTTGATAGCGTATCGACTTGCTTATTGAGCCTGCTTTCAATCATCTCGTGTAGATCATTCAGCTTGGTTTGCAACGTCATACACACTCTCCGCCAGTCACTGGTAGATTAACGCCATTGATGTATTCCGCCCCATCAGAAAGCAAAAAGACCACAGATGATGCTACCTCCGTTGAGGTTGCATTGCGCTTCATCGGGTGAGATGCCGCGTTCTGAATCACCATATTGTCGGGAATATCCTGCAAGAATGGCGTGTCGACCATCGAGGGGGATACCGCATTCACACGAATACCTTTGCTACCAAATTCGGCCGCTAACGAACGCATCAAGCCCAATTGTGCGTATTTGGCAATGTTGTAGTCAGCCATTGCAGCAGGTGGCAGACCCAAAGTAACACTGCTCAATATGAAGACCACTCGCCCTGCCCCACGTTGCGCCATCGAGGGTAAGAAAGCTTTCGCAATCATCATACTGCTCATCATTTGCACTTCGAGCTGCTCCATGACTTGATGGCGCGATACTTTTTTAAACCGCGTCAATTTCAGTCTCGGAGCTTGCGCAAAAACAAGATGATCAGGTTTTGAACATAGTGCCATTGCGTTTGAAATAAATGCCTCGCAACTGTCAGGGTCACTTAAATCAGCGCCAAGTACATGAAGCTCGTTTTGCATGCTTGATTGCATACTTTCAAGCGCAGCAAGATTATTACACCCATGCGCGATAATACGATTGCCTTCGCTATCGAGCATCGACATGACCGCTTTGCCAATGTCCGAGCTCGCTCCCACGATTAAACTGGTTTTACTCATGCCGATGACTCGCTTTCATCAATCCCTGAATGTATCCGCGCTTTCGATACCACTTGCCCGTGTTGATTTCGGATAACTGCTTTGATTTCGATACGTTTTAGAAGGGTGTGAACATCCACCACTTCTCCAACAACGGTGAGCACATCACCCACAAAAACGGGGCGACTGAAACGCGTTTGAATATCCTGCAACAATGCATTTTCACCCGGTAAATACACACCGACCAATGTGGAATATAACGATGCCGTCATCATGCCGTACACGACGACATCAGGATGCCCTCGCCGTTTTGCATGCTCCGCATTGGTATGAAGCGGGTTAATATCACCACTCACCAAAGTGAAAGCATTCAGCTTCTCCTCGGTAATATCAGTAGAGAATTGGTGTTTTAAGCCCACATCAATGTCATCAATACCGTATTGCTTCATTCATCTGATCCCGATCATGCTGCTTGAAGTTTTCGAGTGATTAAATCAACCGTATCGCCCACATTACCCGCCTGATTCAACTGTTCAATTTCCGACAAACTAAATTTAATCGCCAACTCTTTTTCAATAGCATCAATGATTTGTATCTGTGCCAGTGAATCCCAGTCTTCAGCATGGTCTGCCGTCGTATCTCGTGTCACCACTAAATCATCTTCATCCAGCACATCCGAAATGATCTCAGAAATCGCATTCAATATATCCATACAAGCTCCTTTATCGTGCCGCGTAATGAACCTATTTTGAGGTTGTGTATTTGTTCTTTATTTAGCATTCGATCTGACAATTTCATTGGCGCATGATCATCAGCGGGAGGTCAGGTTCAGCGTGATGTTCGTCGATGACGTATTCCCACTGGCTGCTACCCTCTTCGTTCTCAGATAGACACTGAAAGCCAAGTGATGCGTAATGACCACTCACCAAACCGTTCTTCTTACTCGGCACATATTGACCAACCAATTTACTGACATTCCGGGCTTTCGCATGGCGAACCAATTCTGAAAACATCGCCATTTCCATCTTTCTTTTGAACACTCGGCAGCTCATTAGCCATAGATCAATCGTCAGAGTGTGTTCATGCTCGGTCCCGACAATCACGGACACAATACCATTGTCGCCAAACTTATCTTTCAATCGGCCATACAGCGAAAGGTGTTGCGGAGAGTGCATGAAAGACGAAATTTCCTGTGCACTATAGCGTTGAGTCGTGAGGTTAAATTGGTTGGTTTTATTGGTGAGCTGCGTAATGCGAGATAACGATACATCGTCGAATGGCGCGATCATCGCCATCATGTCTAACGATTTTAGATAATCATCATAGTTTGCAAATTCACGCTGCAATTGCTGGCGTTCTTGATTGTGCGCATACATGGCAGCTCGCGAAACATCTTCTGGATTGAGGGATACCAATTCAAATAAGCCCGCTTTGTCCAAAGCCGTGATGTATTGCGTGACATCTTGCCCAATGTTGGGCACAGCAACCGATGAAAGATTACTCGCGACCAGCTCACGCTCACTGGCGTTATCATCAAGGAACACAAGGGAGTCGAGACCGATATTAAGTGACTCAGCAATCTGTTCAATATTTTGGTCTTTGTTTTCCCAATTAGCTTTGAATTCGCTGAAGTCAGAGAGCATGAGTATTGAATCAGGGTGCGAGAACCCTTGTTTCGCGTTCTCAATGTCATTTTTGCTGCAAACCGTTAAAAGTACACCGCGCTGATGAAGTGCCTTCAAGTATTGTTGCAATTCTGTGTAAGCTTCGGCCTCAGCGCTTTCATGCCCGATTTGGATGCCACTTAAGCCATCATCACCAATCACACCGCCCCACAGCGTATTATCTAAATCACAGACGATGGCTTTCTTGCTCAACCCCAGCACTGCGAGAATTTGGTTAGCCACACTGTGCCCCAATTCAGGGAACGCATCGCTACTCATCGCATACTTGTAGGCATACCACTGCGTTTTGTTGAACCAACGCTCTAACCCAAACCATGCAGACAAATAGTTAAGGTCATGCAAAATGAAATTTGCACGCTGTTCGGCGTATTCTGCAAATTTGGTATTCAATGCATTGGTGAAACGTGTTTTCCCGGCGGTGGCAGACGCATCAATGTTCCCCATAGGACGGGAAAACGGCAGTTCAAAATTGTTCTGAATAATGGTGGCTTGATACTTACGGTGTAACGCCTGCCAAACGGTATGAAAGTAATCATAGGTATCCGCAACTTTATCACTAACGTCGACGTTATTATCTGTAGGCGCTGGCCATGTCGTTAGGTTCACACAGGTCGTGTGGAGATAAATAACCTGAGGGTCAAAAGCGTCGAGCGCATCATTGTCAAATACCGATTCTTGATAGAACTGGTTGTAGTCAGACTGATAGATTTCGACATTCACACCCATGTTCAGCAAAAAAAGTTCAATGTAATTGGCCACTTCACTGGTTGTGGAGCCGCCCAAGATCGCAACACGTAAAGGCGGCGCAGTCAGCGAGGCTTTCAGGGTTCGGCGCAGTTTCTTTTGACGACGCTGCAGCCACGCCACATCCAAAGGGTATGCGATCCTTACGTTCGTCGTTTCAGTCATGTTTTTCCTCAATCACGAATACTTACCCTCGCTTAAGAACGTGTTTTCCCCATTGCCCAACGTAGTGTGTCCACCACACCTGAAAGGGTGACGATAAACTGATTTAACGAGCGGCTATCCATCACTAAATTGCGCTTCAACTTCAACGGGTGTTCCGTTCTAGCATTCAACCCTTCATCCAACGTGGTCGCCGTTCTGATGCCAAGAGCGTTCAATTCTGGAAGATGTTCTGGTGACCAAATCCCACTCGGGTAGCAAAAATGCGTCAGCGCTTTTGGAGAGGCAATCTGCGCAGTTAAGACCTCTCGATTGGTTTCTATTTCGTGATGAATGGCATCGCTATCTGTCGGCAATTTGTGGGTATGTGTATGCAGTTGAATGTTGGTCAATGGTGAAGCCATCGCTGTGTTTAACTCGTGATAATTGGCGTTATGAAAGCGCTTTGCTTGTATCGCATCATCGCCTACACCTAACGCACTCGCTGTCGCCGACAAAAACGCCGTTTTTTGGTCGTCGTCAAAAGAGACCATTGCAGCTTCTACCAATTTTACTATGTCAGACACACTTCCTGTGAACCCATAGCGTTGACCTTGAAATTCAACATCAAACGCTTCTGTCGGTTTTTGCCACAACCAATATTGGATTAAGACATTAACTACCGGGATCTGATGGTCACAGTAATAAGTCGTCACATATACCGTCGACGGAAACTGATACGCCTGAAAGGTGGGCAAAAGTTCAGTAATACTGGATCGCCAGCCATCATCTACCGTGATAACAACGGGGTATTTGAAATGTGCCTCTCCGTTTAAATGGCGTTCCGCGTCATCGAGACTTATCACGTTAAAGTGCGAGCGTTCGAGATAATCCAACAACTCATGGAGTTTCTCCTTTGAGATGAAAACACCCGGCCAGAATTGATGCTCATCTTTCAACGCCATCGAATGAAAGCAAAGGATGATTAATTTATCTCGATGGAAATATGAAAGGGCTCTGGCAATACCTGTTCGAACAAAAAATGTATATACCGCCTCCCTCATCTTGCGCATTCCGTAGCTCTCCAATAAAAGTTCACCAACTTAAAACGCGTTTGCGCGAAGTCGAAAATAATGGCCTTACATGCATGAATTAAAGTATAGAAGCGTGTATCAAATTTGGATCAAACAATTGAAAAATGAGAGGAAACAGCATGCCCCGTGTATACACACGAGATTCATTACCCAAAGAAAATAAAGAGTGGTAAGACGAAAGCACCACGTATAGAGACATCGCAGGTAAAATTCTCTACAATACGCGCCCTCTCGGTGCGGGACGGAATTCCGCGCATAAGATGATTTAGAAACAGCATGCCAAGGCATTAAGTGCATGTTGTTGTTACTATCAAGGCAGGTTCCGATGGCCAATCGCGATAACATTTTTGCTGCGCCAATTGAAAAACTGGGTGATTTCACGTTCGATGAAAACGTGGCTGAAGTTTTTCCCGATATGATCCAACGTTCTGTACCCGGTTACAGCAACATCATATCCGCTATTGGAATGCTCGCTGAGCGCTACGCATCTGACGGTTCAACCGTTTATGATCTTGGCTGCTCGCTGGGTGCTGCAACCCTTTCAATGCGTCGCCATATCAAAGCTGAAAACTGCAACATTGTGGCCGTTGATAACTCCCCAGCCATGGTTGAGCGCTGCAAACTGCACGTCAATGCCTATCGTTCAGACACAGACGTCAACGTGATAGAGGAAGATATTCGCAACGTCGATATTCAAAATGCATCGGTGGTTGTCCTAAACTTCACGCTGCAGTTTTTGAATCCGGATGATCGTCTGACTCTACTGAAAAAGATTTACGCTGGTTTGAAACCTGGTGGCATTCTGATTTTGTCTGAGAAATACAGCTTTGCTGATGAAACTGCCCATGAACTGCTTATCGATTTGCACCATGATTTCAAACGTGCCAATGGTTACAGCGAATTGGAAATCAGCCAAAAGCGCAGTGCATTAGAAAATGTGATGAAACCCGATACCATTGATTGCCATAAGCAACGTTTAAGCGATATTGGCTTTAGTAGCATCGCCGTGTGGTTCCAATGCTTTAACTTCGGCTCGATGTTTGCAATCAAGTAAGTAATTAAGTAGCTGAGAGCCTAGGACCTAGGTAAAGCAAGTTTCGCTCTTCTCGCAACGAGCAAACAACATTAAATAGACTCATAACAGACAGACCAATAAGCCATGTTCGATTTTTCTGATTTCTACCAATTGATTGCTAAGAACCGCCTGCAAAACTGGCTAAACGTCTTGCCGGCGCAACTTGCGGAATGGCAAGACCAACCGCATGGCGATATGCCCAAATGGATGCGCGTACTGAAAAAGATCCCTACCGATGCCCCATCAACGGTAGAACTAAAAGATCGCGTTGAAATTGGATCGGAAAACGAACTCCCAGAAGGCCAACGTGCGAAATTAGAAAACCTACTTCGTACGTTCCACCCATGGCGTAAAGGTCCGTATAAAGTTCACGGCATTCATATTGACACCGAATGGCGCTCTGATTGGAAATGGGATCGTGTACTTCCACATATTTCCCCGCTTAAAGGACGTTATGTTCTGGATGTCGGCTGTGGCAATGGTTATCACATGTGGCGCATGCTCGGCGAAGGTGCTGAACTCACTGTCGGTATTGACCCTTCAGAACTGTTCTTGGTGCAGTTTGAAGCCATGCGACGCCTAATGGGCAACGACCAACGTGCACATTTGCTACCACTGGGTATTGAGCGCCTTCCTGAACTCAAATCTTTTGATACGGTATTTAGCATGGGTGTGCTGTATCACCGTCGCTCTCCGTTAGATCACTTGATCCAATTGAAAAACCAATTGGTCAAAAATGGCGAATTGGTTTTAGAAACATTGGTGATCGAAGGCGACGAAAATGCCGTTCTTGTTCCGATTGATCGCTATGCACAAATGCGCAACGTGTACTTCTTCCCATCAGCAAAAGCGCTCAAAGTATGGCTAGAGAAAGTTGGCTTTGTTGATGTGCGTATTGTTGATGAGTGCACGACAACCACCGACGAACAACGTTCGACCGAATGGATGACGCATAATTCACTGCCAGAATATTTGGATGCGAATGACCCGTCGAAAACTATAGAAGGCTACCCCGCACCTAAGCGCGCGATTTTAGTAGCAAAAAATCCTGACTAACCCATGACAAAGGACGCTTCTCGCGTCCTTTTTTTCAATGTAAACTAAGTACCTTCAATTGAACTCGTTAACTATCCAGCACGGAGCTCCTCATGCTAACTCGCAGCGGATTGCTGATTTTGATTCTCACTGTTCTTTCTGGCTGTAGCCTGACATCTCAAGAGCAGCATCAGCAGACATTGGACGCCATCAACGATATCGAAACCAATATACAGACCGATTTAACCGCGATAAATCAAAATGCCGTTGCCCAACAAGCGCAAATCGCAACCCTTGAACAACAGCTTCTTTCGATGTCTGACACACTCAAAGTATTAAGACAGACTCAAGCTCGTACCGAGGCTAACCGCCCCGAGCCTAAAGTGGTCTACGTTGAGAAAGAAGTACCGGTGCCCGCAACACAAGACAAAACCACATTAGGTGAACAAGAATGGGTTTGGATTGATGCTGCTGGAGAGAACTTCAAAGCCCGTGTTGATACTGGTGCAACGACCTCGTCTATCAATGCCACAGACATTCAAGACTTTGAGCGTGACGGAAAGACATGGGTACGCTTTAATTTAGCGCACGCAAAATCAGAAGATACAACGGAAGCAGATCCTGTAACCATTGAGGCTCAAGTCAAACGTTGGGTGAAAATACGCCAAGCATCGGCAGACGAACTCGAACGCCGTCCTGTCGTAGAGTTACGTGTCAGACTGGGAGACCTGCATGAGAAAACACAATTTACGCTTGCTGACCGTTCCCAAATGGAATTTCCGGTACTGCTAGGTCGAGAGTTTTTTAAAGACATTGCTGTGGTTGATGTCAGTCAATCATATGTTCATCCAAAGTTTGTCGCCGAAAACAAATAGCCACTGACTTTACATTGTCAGTTAAGCGAAAGAGGAAAAAATGACTTCACGCGCTCCGTTTTACATGCTTATCAGCCTGCTCATTGTTGTTGGTATGGGCATGAGTATGTATCGTCATGACGTCTACGGTGTGCCGTGGACTGCTGGTCAAAAACACCAAGTGTGGGAAGTTGAGGCCCGCGTTGAATTTGAAGCCAAAGGCGACCCCGTTAAAGTCTCTTTAGCAACGCCGGACACACAGTCTGGCTTTACGCTTATTAACGAAAACACCAGCTCTCCAGGTTACGGGTTTGCACTGGTTAACACCGAAGATGGCCGCCGCGCTGAGTGGACGAAACGCGTAGCCAGTGGCCAACAGATCTTGTACTTCAAAAACCAAATGTTGGTGGATGAAAACGCGAAATTCCCCAATGAGCCGCCGTTAAGCAACGTTGCCCCTATCGCCCTTGATGGCCCCGTGAAAACGGCGGCAGATGCAATTTTGGCGCAAGCTATCCAACGTTCGGCGGATAACAGCACGCTGACCCGCGAAATCATCAAACAGTTCAATGATAACGAAAGCCAAAATGCCGCTCTGCTTACCAAAGAGATGAGCAAGGCTGACGCTATTGTCGCCATCCTTTCACTCGACAATGTGCATGCTCGCGTCGTTGGCGCACTGCAATTGGAAGATGGACGCCGTCGCCAGAGCATTATCCCTATGGTCGAAACATGGGACAACGAACACTGGCAGTTGTTTAACCTCGAAACTGGCGCAAAAGATACATCCCAAGATCTGCTGCTGTGGAATGAGAAAGGCACACCAATGTTAGAAGTCACTGGAGGTACTAACAGCCAAGTTAGTTTCTCTATCATTTCGCAAGACATTAGCCCCAAACAAGCCACCGACGAGAAGATTCAAGCAGAAAGCCTTTTAAACTTTTCGATCCATAGCCTGCCTATCGAAGAGCAAGCCATGTTCAAAACCATCATGCTTGTGCCTATTGGCGCACTGATCGTTGTGCTGCTGCGCGTGTTGGTTGGCCTTAAAACTTCCGGCACCTTCATGCCTGTTTTGATCGCGGTTGCCTTTGTGCAAACACAGCTTGTGCCCGGCATCGTTGGCTTCCTTTTGATCGTCGGCACAGGTCTGGTTATTCGCAGTTACTTGTCACGGCTGAACTTACTGTTAGTTGCGAGGATATCTGCCGTTATCATCACGGTTATTTTGATTATCTCCGTATTTACCGTTGTCGCATTTAAGATTGGATTGGTTGAAGGCCTAAGCATTACCTTCTTCCCTATGATTATCCTTTCTTGGACCATCGAACGTATGTCGATTATCTGGGAAGAAGAAGGCCCGAAAGAAGTCTTGGTGCAAGGCGGTGGCTCTCTACTAACAGCCGTTCTGGTTTACCTTGCCATGACCAATGATTTCGTACGCCACATCACCTTCAATTTCATTGGGATTCAACTCGTGATTCTGGCGTTAATACTCATGCTAGGTAACTACACGGGTTATCGACTGAGTGAATTGAAGCGCTTTAAGCCTCTCGTGAAGGACTAAGCGCATGTTGGGATGGTTAAAAAAATACACGTCACCCTTTAAGCTCGAACGTGCCGGCATCATGGGCATGAACCGACGTAACATCAGTTACATCGGCCGCTACAATCAGCGCAGATTGTTTCCTTTGGTGGATAACAAACTAAAAACCAAACACCTTGCCCAACAAGCAGGGGCCACGGTTCCAGAGTTGATAGGCGTCATTAACGCGCAGCACAGTGTGCCTTCTATCCACAAAATGGTAGAAAACTGGCCAGGTTTTGTTATCAAACCCGCCCAAGGTTCTGGTGGTAAAGGAATATTGGTTGTTACTTCTAACAAAGACGGTGTTTATAAAAAACCGTCTGGTGCAGAAGTCAGCAAAAGTGAAGTGGAACGTCACATCACCAACACCTTGGCAGGCTTATTCTCCTTAGGCGGTAAAAACGATGTCGCCGTGGTTGAAAACCTCATTCAATTTGATGATGTGTTTGAGGGGTTCAGTTTCGAGGGTGTGCCAGATATTCGCGTTATCGTGTTTAAAGGTTATCCCGTCATGGCAATGATGCGCTTGTCTACCGCAGCATCTGACGGCAAAGCCAACCTTCACCAAGGTGCTGTGGGAGTAGGCATTGATATTGGCACAGGCAAAGCTGTCCGCGCCGTTCAATTCAATCGCCCTATTGAGCACCATCCCGATACAGGCCGCCTATTGAGTGAACTCAATGTGCCTCATTGGGAACAACTTCTAGAGCTTGCCGCGAGTGCGTGGGAAATGACAGGGCTTGGCTACATCGGTACCGACATGGTGCTTGATAAAGAACAAGGCCCTATGGTGTTGGAGCTAAATGCTAGACCCGGCTTAGCGATTCAAATCGCCAATGGTTGTGGTCTACTGCCTAGACTGCGTCACATTGAGCATCTCGGCACGTCTGCTACACCAACAACGCCAAAAGAGCGCGTGGCGTATGCCAGAGCACATTTTAGTGACACACTAAATCAAAAGTAAAAAATCGGGCGAAAGCCCGATTTTTTTATCCTAAACGTCAATATCTTAAAACTGATTTACCTTTACCTTGAAGCATCACTTTCATTAAGCTCAATAATCCAAGAGCACACTAAGACGTAAGGACGGGGACATGGAAGCCAATCAGTCTGTATTCGATTTTGACAAAGAAGTCGATCGCACTGCCACAAGCAGCGACAAATGGGATAAATACAAAGGCAAAGATATTCTGCCGATGTGGGTCGCCGACAGTGACTTTCAATCGCCTCCTCAAGTGATCAGTGCCATACAAGAACGTGTTGCACATGGCGTATTTGGTTATACCCATGCCCCTGAGTCACTGACAGAAATCTTTGTTTCTCGTATGGCAGAACGCTACGGTTGGGACATACAGCCCGAATGGGTGGTCTACCTTCCAGGGCTAGTCTGTGGGTTGAACATTGCCGCGCGCGCCCTAACTGATGAAGGTCAAGCCATTATCAGCCCTAGCCCTATTTATCCCCCTTTCATTTCATCCGCAAAATTTGCAGAGCGCCCTTTACTGAAAGCGCCTGTAGAGCTTGAAAATGGAAGATGGCTACCAAACCTCAACCACATAGAAGATCAGTTGACTGGCCAAGGAGGGTTACTGCAAATGTGTAATCCTCTCAATCCGGGCGGCACAGTTTTTCGACGTGAAGAGCTAGAAGCCACACTAGAGTTTGCCGAAAAACACAACTTGCTCATCTGCAGTGATGAAATTCATTGTGACCTGATTTTGGACAAAGATTGCCAGCACATCCCTTTCGCCAGCTTGAACGAAAGTGCCGCACAACGCAGTGTCACCCTGATGGCGCCAAGCAAAACCTTTAACATTGCTGGGCTCGGCGCCTCTATCGCCATCATTCCGAACGCCGATATTCGTGCTCGCTTTAATCGTGCCAAACGCGGCATTGTGCCCGGTGTTAACGTTCTCGCGTTCACCGCCGCTGAAGCAGCCTATCAACACGGCGAAGGCTGGCTACAAGCCCAACTCGATTATTTGGCGGGTCATCGTGACTATTTGATGCAGGAAATTAACGCCCTACCTGGACTGAAACTCGAACACATCGAAGCCACCTATCTCGCGTGGATTGATTGCAGTGAGTTACCTGTCGACAATCCTTTCAGCTTCTTTGAAAAAGCCGGTGTGGGTATGTCTCCGGGATTAGATTTTGGAAACCGAAAATTTGTGAGGCTGAATTTTGGCTGCACCAAAAAAACGCTAGAAGAAGCGCTGCTAAGAATGAAAACTGCCATTGCGGCGCTTGACCGATAGATTCATGTTCAACAAATAGACGCTTAACATCAGTAACATAAGTTGCTCACAAAACAAGTGAGCAACTTATGCCGTGATGATACACCCCGCCAACGCCTCCATATCACCCGCAACAAACAGCACCATCAAAAATTTCGAAGTTTGCGACAAAATAAAACAGTTGAATAAATAGACAAATCGAATACACTGCCGGAAAAATTCGACACACGTCACATAATTGACCTTATTGTTTTTAACTGGCCGTAGCGATTGACCATGCATATTTCTTCAAACGTGAATCGTTTTCTTCCCTATTCGTTCGTTCGCGTATTTATCTTGTCACTGTTGGTCACGTCAACAGCACTTCAGCTTTTCAATATGGCCCATACGCAGGGTTTGGTTACTCAATTACAAACTAACTTTCATAGCATTTTTGAAACCATTCGCCGCTTTGGTTCTTACTACAACAACTCGTCCGACTTTGTACTTAACAAAGGTGTTCATGAGAACGACGGTGTCAGTTTGTTGGTGAGGCAAGACAATATGTCCGTTAAGCATCTCTCCCCCGGGATACTGAAGTTACGCACGCAGTTAGAAGCGCTTGCCCCCAATAGTATATGGACAGTTGCCGTACTCGAGAACCCGAGCCTATACGCGCACTTTCTCCCTTTGAGACAGCAATACACTGACGCCTTTGAACAATATCGTTTAAACGATGTAATAGAACGTGTCGTTGTCCGTGAGCAGCTAAATAACACATACCAAGAGTTCTATGAATGCAATGTGCGCTTAAGCGAACCGTATGTTGAAAAAGTCACTGAACAACCGATCAGAACGGTGTATTACCCCATTCATAATCACCAAGCTTTGGATGCGCTCGTCTCGGTCGATTTAAATGAAAGCTACATTCAAAACCAGATTGATGCATACAACGATCTGCATTACACCACGCTTAACATTGACGGGAAAAACAATGCGTATACCACAACGGCGTTTTTTCCCTGTTCAAATGCAATCACATTTAGTGTCGGGTTTTCTTTCACCGACATCATCATGAAAGCTCTGTGGCCTTCATTGCTGCTAGCGGTGTTGTATCAACTTGGTTCACATGTATTGCGGAAACAAGGACGCTCAATCAAAACCGACGAAATGACCAACCTTTATCGTCGCGATTACTACGAGCCGAAACTAAAGCGCATGACCAGTTTTTCATTGCTGGTTCTCGATATTGACCATTTTAAGCAAATTAACGATCAACATGGACATGCCAAAGGCGATGAAGTACTGGCGAAATGTGCTCGAATCATCTCGTCTCAAATACGTACTGGCGATGCCGCCATACGTTGGGGAGGGGAAGAATTCATTATTGTTTTCAAAAATATGCATCAAGGCATCTTAGTCGATAAAGCGGAGCAAATTCGCCTAGCTATTGCCAACGAAAAAATAGCGGGGCTGGATGTCACCGTGTCCATTGGTGGATTAACCACACATCAGACAACGTTTGTGGACGCCTATAAAATCGCTGATACCGCGCTATATGAATCTAAACATCGTGGCCGAAACCGAGTGACCATACTGTGAAATATTATCTTCAAGTGTCAGAGCGTTCTCACGCAGACTACGCCAAGCATGTTTTGCTTTCATTTGTATTGGTTTTGCTCAGCACCAAAGTATCGTGGTTTGCGAGAGAAGAGATCACAAACAACTTATTGCTTTCTGTCACCACAGGAGCCATGGTTGCCGTCACTTGCATTTATGGACGAAGCGGTGTGTTAGGTGCCTTTTTGGCGCTGATGTCATACTACCTGTTCAATCCCATTCCAAGTGGCATTGGGCTGCTCTATACCTTAGTGGTGACGGCGGCACTATCTGCATCGGTATGTGTTTTCGAAAAATATCGACACCATTATTATGCTAACCGTGTCGCGTTTTGCTATTACGTTTTCTTCACGCCGGGGTTAGGCGCATTATCACTAGCCCTATTTGCACCTGACGCTTTTTCTCTTGAAGCCGCACTCAATTTGTACCTCACCGATTCCATTGGTGTACTGATTACTGCACCCATTATCGTGCTAGCGCTTCACTGCTTCTATCATCCCAATTCTATTCGCACATTTACGCGTTCATTCATTGATGTATCGGTCTCTGAATGGATCTACAAAATGTTGGTGATTGGCAGTATTTTGTTGGTGCTTAATGTTGAAAGTAACATTGCTAACCAAAGCTACCTGACATACTTGCTACTCGCCCCTCTTGTGATTCTCGCTGTGTTTAATTTTTCGGAATTAGCACTCGTCGTACTGATGATCATTGGGTATAGCTTTCTATTCCAAACCAATGACCCCAGTGATCTCACTGCGCTAAATTCTAAATTGGCTGTTTTCTCCATGTTTTGTGTGATCATCTACATCATGCTGGAATACAAATTGACGTTACGACGGCAGATAGAGAAAAACACCAAAAACCTCTACACCGACGCACAAAGTCACTTTGGTACGTTCCAAAAACTCAACGCATTAACCCTAGAGATGAATGACTTTCTCGTGTGCGCACTAGATCTGAGGCCTGCGTTTAAATACCCGCTAGAAAAGCGAGACGCGATATTGCGTCAAATCGCGTATTTCTTTAAACACAACACCGCCGTATACGACTTGAGTTTCATGCTTTATGACGTTTCCTCGTTGGTTTTTATCGTCGAAAACACGCCCAGTTCGGTGGAACAATTAGAAAGTATCCCGGAGCACTTGGATCAATACCTACAGCGTCGAAGCATCAATTACCGACCCGATCGAATTTACTATTGTCGATGCCAAAAAGGCATTCGCATAAAGCCAGCAGTCAACCGGCTTAACGTGAACATGCGCTTAGCGGATAAGCACATGGGTGCCACTGTGATTAACTGCGACGAAACAGCAATGGATGATTACATCACCCTGCTGGACGAGCTTAGTTTTGATAACATTAGTCTGCTTAAGCAAAGCTATCTGAACCTAGCACACCCCGATAAGCAGAGTTTTGAGCTACTCAGCCAATTCTCTATGGATGGAAAAATACTCAACACCGGAGCGGTTTTTCAGTGTGCACAACGATTAGGCTACCTCGATACGCTCGAAAACATGCTGCTGTATAAACAACTTACGTACCTTGGCTCGTTAGATGAAAGCAGCTATGACACGGGTTCCATTAACCTAACGCCAGAGTTCCTATGCGACACACGAGCAGTGGATGCACTGGTGCTATGGGCTAAGCAACATACAATCAACACCCAAAAAGTCGTTATTGAAATTGTCGAATCTGGCGAGATTGAAAGTCAAAATCTACTTTTTGATAATCTCAACACCCTTAAAAACAATGGTTTCAAACTAGCACTTGATGATTTTGGCGCGGGGCATGCTTCGTATAACCAACTACTCACTATGCCTGTAGATTCGGTAAAAATTGATGGTTCCTTGGTACGAAATTGCATTAATGACCCAATAAAATGCAAAATCATCGAGAACCTCAAATCAGTGGCGGATACTTTGAAAATCAAGGTTGTCGCAGAGTGTGTAGAAACAGACGAAGAAGCATCCTATTTGAAGGGGTTGGGAATCGACTATTTACAAGGCTACTTGTTCCATAGGCCCACGGCAGTGGAATGGCTTCAATAAAAAGCAGTGGCAAATCCACTCATAAAGACAAAATAAAATAGCACCCTTCAAGGTGCTATATTATTGAGTATCGAAACTCTATTAGCGCTTCACACGAAATCCACGGTGGCAGCTTTTACAGCTACGATCTGCAGCTTTGAATGCTTTGGTCAGCGCCTTTGCATCTTGCGCTTCTGCTGCTGACGCCATATCAACAAACTGGCTGTCTAACTTAGATAAGTCTTTCTCAAATTTGTCCCACTTTGTCCAAACCGTGCTTCGGCTGCGGCTGCCCGTATCACTCCCTTCAGGAAACAAAGCAGGAAGCGTCGCTAAGGTTTCACTGTTCTGTATCGCCAGCGCTCGTATTTTCTCCCAATCAGAATCACGACCATCTTCTAGCTTCTTCATGGTTTTTACGTTATCTGCAAATGATAAAAAGCCTTTTTGACGTTCATCGATTTGCTGAGTGAAATCGCCAGCCGTTGCGCTTGCAGCCATTAGAAAGCCTGCAGATAGCATCGAAAGCCACACCTTCGACACGCTTAGTTTTCGCATTTATTACATCCTTCATTTATTGTAACAATTTGTTTTAATTGCCGATTAGAGATCTTCCTAGTAATCTCAAAGCGCTTTTTTCATCAAGAGAATGGCATCGAAAATTCGAACTACACGCGCCTTGGCTGACCTATAGCGCCGTTTGCTGCCCTTTCTTGCTGTGCAAAAAAGGTAAAATCCATTGATACGATATAATAACCGGATATAAAACATGAAGATATGGGATCTGCCAACCCGTCTTTACCACTGGCTACAAGCGTTACTGTTCACTTGCCTAGCTCTGAGTGGCTTCTTCGCCATAGGTCCGCATGAACGATTTGGGCTCGCACTGGCAACTCTGCTTACATGGCGGGTTATTTGGGGGTTTATTGGTAGTGAAACCAGTCGATTTCGTCAGTTCCTGCGCTCACCAAAAACCATTGTTCGATACATCAAAAACGAACAAACACACAATGGCATCGGGCATAACCCTGCTGGAGGTTGGATGGTAATTGTCATGTTGACACTGCTGATTGCACAATGTTTTGTCGGCATGTCGATGGGCGGATATTTTGATGCTTACCTGCACGACGACAGTATCTTGTATGACATGGACTTACTGATCGCTACGCACCTCTATCTCGCCTACATTTTGCTTGGTTTTGTTGCCCTGCATCTTTGCGCTATTGTTATTTACAACCTCCGAGGGAAGCCGCTAGTCAAAGCCATGATCACGGGAACGCAAACAACCATTGTGAACCATTTCAATGTCTCTTTTCGTTCCAACATTCGCGCGGGGGTTTTACTCGCAAGTATCGCAGGGTTGGTCGGGTTATTTCTGAATATCAGCACCTGAATTCGAACGTTATTAACCAATTACAGCTAAACAACCTGAAGATCTAGGATTCAGTTTGATTGGGTATAGATGCCACCACTTTCGCGGAAATTGGTCTCTTTCATGGGAAATCGAGTAAGAACATTGAATAACGCCTATCCAAGGTTGGAAACACAATGAGATAGCCTGCTAAACTTTCAATTCAAGCACTCTGCTGGTGTTTGGATATATCGCGTCAATCTCACTCAAAAGGAGTTGGTATGTTAGGTGAAAAACACTCATTGTTAGACGATTTCCCTGAGCTAGAAAATCGTATAAACGCACTTATCGAAGCAGACTCAACATTTGCCGCTGACAATAAAAAATACAACGCCTTAGACAAAGAAATTAGAACGCTAGAGTTGAATAACGGTCCGATTGGAGACGATGCAATGCATCAACTCAAACATCAACGATCAGTGATGAAAGACTCCCTTTACCAACGAATTGCCGCCGGCGAATAGTTCTCTTTCAAATCCCCCAAACCAAAAATTACGCCGCGAATCATTGCTATGATCCGCGGCGTTGTTTTGCTCAAACTGAAGACGCTTTTATTCAGCAAGATCCAATTCATTATGAATCAACACCACACACTGAGAAGCGAAGATCATTTTTGGCCCAAGGCTGATTTTCTCAGTGCCTAATCGCTTCAAACTATTGAAGCTTTTCTTCGGCATCGGGAGATGATCGGTCAATAGAAAGCATGAATTCGCAGGGAATTTCTGCTCTCGAATAGGCGTGCCTTTTTTGTCCATCATGAACAATTGGTACTCTTCAGAAAGCTCAGTGATCAGCTTTTCAAAGCTCACAGTACGCACAGTAATACCCGGCTCAACTTCACGCTCTTGCTCTTTACCCATGCCTTTCGAGCAATCCAACGCGCGAGCAACTTTGGTCAGCAAGGCTTGCTCATGAAAGCCACCCACATTGGTCAAGTCGTTTGCGGTAAAGCGAATGGTACGAGAGTAGTCTTGCGTCTTCTCCAACACCAAGTACACAACAACATCTTCGCGGTGAGATTGCGCCACAAAAATAGCGTTCATCAGAGTGTGAGCCAAAATCTCGGTATGAGCTTCCTGGCCCACAGAGGCCAACACTTGCTGACTATCAACAGAGGTAGATCGGGCACGTAATACAAAAGCACGCATAGAAGATGTTCCTGAAGAGTTAATCCGTGCTGCTTACTAAGCAATCAGCACGGTGAATCGGTGTCATAAGTTTAAGCGCGACATTCTCCCAGCTTTGGCAGAACATGTAACTAAGAAATCGCGTTACCGTTAACGTCGATTAAGCAATTCGATTGTTTAGCGTCTGAAATCCGTTGTAGATACGTGATGACGTGGTAAACCAACACATAGCGCCAAACACACAGGCTATCTCAACAAAGTTCGCAGGGAACACACACATCAGCACAAAGCAGAGAATCGTTTCCGAGCCTTCGGTAAGGCCAGTCATGTAATAAAGCGATTTGTTCTTGTAGACAGGATCGTCGATACCTTGCTTGCTCGCCATAATGGCAAACGCCAAGAAACTACTCCCAGTGCCGATGAAGGAGAAAATCAAGAAGGCGCCTACTAATGCGTTCTGATCAGGGTTCGCCAACACAAAGCCAAATGGCACCAATGAATAGAACAGAAAATCGAGGCTAATATCGAGAAAACCACCCGCATCAGTGACGCCTTGAATACGTGCGAGCGCACCATCTAAGCCGTCCATGATGCGATTAATCCCAATAAACAGTAACGCTAAACCGTACTGTTCCATCGCCAATGCAGGAAGTGCAAGCAAGCCGATGACAAACCCAGTCACCGTGGTTTGATTCGCACTAACACCCATTTCATCAACCATTTCAGCGACTCTCGCCAGCGGCCAACGTACGGCGCGAATTCCCATGCTATCAAGCATTCGTTTGTTCCTTTTGTTTCATGTTCCAAGGCCAAGTCAGCAATTGGCTACCTGGCGGAATATCGGCGACATCATGAGTCACCATTAACGCCGGAATATCGGCTTCTTTTAATTGTTCTACCACCCAGTCACGAAACTGAGTACGTAGATCGTTATCCAACTTACTAAATGGTTCGTCGAGCAATGCTATCTTGGGTTTGGCAAGCAACATGCGCGTCAAACTAATGCGAGCTCGCTGACCACCGGAGATTTGGTCAGGGAATGAATCGGCCAAATTTACCAACGAGATGTGTTTTAACGCCTGCATGGCGCGATCTTTTCGCTCAGATCCTTTGATGGAGTCCGGCAGCGCAAACGCGAGGTTTTCCCAAATCCGTAAGTGAGGAAACAGCAAATCATCTTGAAACAAAATGCCCACATCTCGCTGATGCGCTGGCAGATTGTCCAATACCACCCCATTCAACCTAATGGTGCCAGTGTAGATAAACTCACCAGAAAGGTGCCCTGCAATGGCATCCAGCAAGGTGGATTTCCCGCACCCGCTTGGCCCCATCAAACAAAGGACTTCACCTTTGTCGACACACATATTGAGCGACGAGAACAAGGTCTCGCCTGAGGTTTTACGAATGGCGAGGTTTTCGAGACAGATACTCATCTGGCAACAACCCTTTGATTGATAGTCGACGATATTTCACCTGCAAATGGCTTATCAATATCGCGAACGAGAAAAACAACAGCGGCAATAGCGCCTGCCAAATGGCATAAATGGCGGTGACTCGACGGTCAAAGCCGCTCGACAAAGCCACTGCTTCCGTGGTTAATGTGCTGATCCGCCCAGCCCCCAATACGAGCGTTGGCAAATACTGTGCGAGGCTCACGCTAATACCGATAGCCCATGCAAACACGATCGCGGGAAGCAAAATAGGCAGCTTTATCTTTAGCCATACACGGAGAGGCGATTTCCCAAGGCTCAGAGCAACACGGGTGAAACCTTCGTTGTAGCTACGCCATGGACCATCTAAAGACAAGTAAACATAAGGGAAGGCAAAGAACACATGCGCCCAGCAAACCCAAGAGAAATGAGCATCACTGCTAAGGTACAAAGTGGCAACTTGCATACCAAACAAAATTGAAAGCTGTGGGATCAGCATAGGAACCGCAATAATATAGCCTGGAACTTGCAGGCGATATCGTAGCCGATACTCGTGCGCCAGCAATGCCATAACCAGCGCAATAGACGCTGAAATGACTGCAATCACTATGCTTTGTTCAATGGTGCCGAGAATAGACGCCCACTCGTACTCCCAGAAGCGCAAGCTATAGCGACTTGGAAGAAGATCAGGGAATCGCCAACGTTGTGCAACGCTCCAAAGCAGCATCAGCGGCATCATAGCAACTGACAAGGTTAACAAACCCATAAACACAATTTTGCCAGGGAACGCAATGCCGCGTCTCCCCGAGTATTGCCACGTTCGCCATCCCTTAGTGAGTAACCACTCCACCGCACGAGCAAGGCCAATCAGCATTAAGGAAATAATGAACAGAACCACAGCGCCAGCAGATGCGCGTGGCAGCAAAGATAAATCAGGATCGTTAAACCATTGCCATACCAGCACAGCAAACGTCGGTGGGTTGGTTGGGCCGATAATCATTGCGACATCAACAACCGACAAACCGTAAGCCATCACCGCCAGCATTGGGAAACGTAACTTGGTGAGCCATTGCGGTAGCACACACTTCCACCATGCTTGCGCGCGACTATAACCCAATGATGCAGACACTTTTTCGATTTGCTTGACGTTCACTTGCTGCAAGATGGAAATGCTCATCAGCACAAGGAAAGGCACTTCTTTTAACGCCAACATTAGGATCATGCCCAGCGCATGAGGGTCATTAATCACCAGCGCGAGATCGGCACCACTCTGCCCGGACGTATCATAGGCAAACCACTCACGCATCACCCGAGCACCCATGCCTGTCGGCGCAAACAAGAACGCAAAACCAATCGCAAACGCGACATGCGGCACCGCCAAAAGCGGTGACAAAGAGACTTCAATTTTGCGCCAAAATGACGTCCCCCAACTCGCCTGTAAAATAGCAAACGTGATGATACAAGCAAGATACGTGCTCGCAACGGTAGAGTAGATCGTCATCGCGATCGACCGCCAAACACCCTGCCAATCAAACACCATGGCAAAACCATCAAACGATGGATGATGCATACCCAGCGGCGGAATATAACCAAGAGACGACAGTGAAACACCGAGCAGCCCAAAGGCCGTCGGCAACACACAGCAAACAAGAATTAGCAGATAGAACACACGTAGCATCAGACCTAACTTCCGTAGCGCTTCAGCCACTCTTTCTCGATGGCGCTTTGCCAACTCGGGTGAGTTTCAGAAACAGATTTAAACGGTTTATTGTCTTTGGCGGAACCAAACAAGTGCTCACTTTTCAATACCGACGGATCTCCCCAGATCTCGATATTCCCTTTACGCGACTGCGCCTCAGGACAAAGCAAGAAGTTAGTGACCACTAACGCTGCGGCCTTGGCATTCGCGTTCCAAGGCACAGCAAGATAGTGAATGTTCGACAGCGCACCGGAATCCATCGCATAAGCACGGGTCGATTCTGCCAAATTGCCTGACGCGTGTGCGGCATATACCGCGTTTGGGTTAAACGTGATCGCTAAGTCTATTTGACCATCATCCAGCAATTGGAACGTTTCTGCTGTGCCCGCAGGGAACTGCTTACCGCCACGCCACGCAACACGGTGCAAAGCATCTAAGTACGCCCATAGCGGCTGAGTGACCGCTGCATAATCAGTATCTGAAACAGGGTTTTGTAAACGAGGTGCGTTGCCGGAAAGCTCAATCAGCAAAGCTTTTAAGAAGCTAGTACCATGAAATTCTGGCGGTCTCGGATAAGTAATACGGTTTGGATTAGCTTGCGCGTAACGAAGCATCTCAGCGAACGAGCGAGGCGGGCTTTCCAGTTCTTCTAAATCATGAACAAACACCAGTTGACCCATCCCCCATGGCGCTTCTAAGCCTTCGGTTGGCTCTGAAAAATCCACGGTAACAGGCAACGCTTGGTCGACATATTGCCAACTCGGTAGCGCATCAACAAAGGGGCCAAACAACAATTGGTTGTCTTTGAGCGATTTAAAGTTCTCGCCATTAATCCACATTAAGTCAACGCTGCCACCTTGTACTTTGCCCGCCGCTTTCTCGGCGATCAATCGAGTGGTGGTTTCCGTAATATCCGCCACTTTTACGTGATGCAAGGTCACACCATAGCGACGCTGAACTTCTTTCTTTGCCCATTGCAGATAGCGGTTTATTTCTTGATTCCCACCCCATGCGTGGAAATATACATCTTGCCCTACGGCTTCTGCTTCAACCTGCTCCCAGTTATGGATATTTGCGCCTGTCTTATGCATACCGGTAGTAAACTGGTCTGTGGCCAGCACCGCGAACGAAGCCGTTAACAAGGCAAAGGCAGAAATTAGTTTTTTCATCGAATTCGGTCTTATTATTTTATTGGGCAGTTTGCATTCTTCATAACCAAGCAACCTCACGCTGCTTATTCAGCACGAATGTGTTTGGGTATGACTGACATAAAACGCAAAAATCGTCCCTTACATGAAGCAAGGGACGACACAATATTCACTTCAGAAAAGAGCGCAAGTTATTTCGCTAGATCTGCCATGTTGATGCCTTTTTTCTTGGCAATGTATTTCGGGATAAGAGACATACCGAAAAGCACCAAACCTGCAGCAGCAAACTTAACAAGTAGCATTGCAGACACACCGTTCGTTGCGATGTCACCCGCCATGTAAGCGAAGATGAACGCGCCCGGCGCCATAGTAACAAGAGAAACCAGCGCGTAAGTGCCAAGGTTCAAACTGGTTAGGCCGTAAGCGTAGTTTTGCAGGCTGAATGGGAACACAGGAACAAGACGCGTCAGGATCAAGAAGCTAGTGCCGTTTTGCGCCACACCGTCATCGATCTTCTTAAAGATTGGGTTGTCGCCAAACTTCTTCATGATGGTGTTACGAAGCAAGAAACGCGCAACAACGAAGGCAACAACTGCGCCTAAGGTTGCAGAGAACAGCGCAAGAACACCGCCTTTGATAGGACCAAACACGATGCCCGCAACAATGGTGAACGCACTGCCCGGCAGCAAGAACACACATGCAAAAACGAATGCTGCAACAAACACAACATAACCTAGCGCACCGAAGCCCGCGATCCAGTCTTGTAGGCTCTTAATATCCGTGATGATTTCAAGAATACCTGTTTGTTTTGCAACGAAGATAATCGCGGCAATTGCCAGAGCGAACAAACCAATTTTGACAAATTTCATTTTGAGTTACCTGATAAAAACGAATTCGATAACGTCTTGCTGCATGAGCAAGAACTTGGTCAAACTGTTAGCGTGTAAGCACCATCAACGCACTCGGGGGAACCGGAAGTTCATGATGGTGTGACACGCTAACTTGACCAAAAATTAAACGTAATGGGTGATTACAGTGACACGCACTTAATCAGCGCAGAACGTGATTTGTAACGGTTGAACCATGCTTTCATCGGGTTAGCCAAAACGTTCACTGGCGCTGGTGAGTCTTTCATCACCACTGGACCAAACATCAGGTCTAGAATATGCCAAGCGTTTTGACCCACACCCATCATGGATGCACGGCATGCTGCGCAGTACACAACAACGTGGTCACTTTGGAACTCGTCAACACGGCGTTGAACAACGCGGTTCGCGATATCAGGGTTTGCTGGCACAACCATGCCGCCAAAACCACAGCAGCGCGTGTTTTCACGGGTGTACTCAGGCTCAACGATCTTGTAGCCCAGTTCAGTCATGATCCAACGGATACCGTCTTGCAGTTCTTTCTCGTAGCGCGTAGAGCAAGAGTCATGAATGGTGAATACCACATCACTGTCTTTTGCTTTGCCAACAAGCTCTTTTGGCAGACCAATCGTTGGCAGCAGTTTCCAGAGCGACAATGGCTTTTGTTTACCGCCTGACTTTTTAATCATGCCGTAGCAGCTTTGGCACGCCACGATCACTTCTTCAGCTTGTAGCATGTCAAAGTCAGCCTGAAGCTGGCCGTAACGCTCTTTAAACTTGTCAGCCTGACCAATTGCCGCTGTCGGCTTACCACAACATTTTTGAACCGCACCCATCTCTGGGAATACGTTTTTCAGGTGCGCAGCCATCGCGGCAACGCCTTCTGGAGAGTAGGATGGCAGGCTGCATCCTGGCATAAATACTTTATTGGTCATTTTGTGGTTACCGCGCGTTTAGCCATAGTGAAGAGTTTTGAGAAGCCAAGCTTCTGGTGCATGTTGATCGCTTTGTGCCCTTTCATTGGAGACTCACCGTTGTTCGAGTTAACGAAATCAACACGAGCACCCAGGAAGATTTCCTTCATTGGGTAATCTTTCGGACACACGATGGTGCACTGATCACAAGCGTTACATGAGTAAGCTAGCAGTGGATCCATCTCTTTCTTGGTCACAAAGTCATTGAACAGGGTCTTCGGACAATCACCGAAGTCGTTCATCATGACGCACTCACTCATACACAGTTTGCAAGTACATTGCAGACAGCGAGTAGACTCTTGTTTCACTTGTTCTTGGGTAAATCCAAAATCAACTTGAGCAAAGTCGCGCTTACGCTCTTCAGCATCACGTAATTCGCCGTGTAGACGAGGAACATCAACCGTGCCTTTTGGCAGCGGGATGTCTAGACGAGAGGCATAGCTGTATTCGTCTTGGAAATCACGACCTTCATCCAAAGGACGGCCCGCGAATTGACGCTCAATGCTCATTGCCGCTTTGCGACCTAGCGCCATCGCTTCAATCACGATGTTACCGCCGCATGCATCGCCTGCCACGTAAACGCCTGCAACCGAGGTCGCCATGGTGTTCTTATCAACCACGTAACGACCGCCACGGGTTTGCTCAAGCGCACCATCAGTGATGTCAGCGACAACCTGACCCGTTGCAAACACCACGGTGTCCACTTCAACAATGCGTGTTTCATCTGCATAGCTTGGAGCAAAGTTGCCGTTTTCATCCAAGATTGAAATAACGCGCTTCAAAGTGATCGAGAACACTTTGCCGTCTTTCTCTTCGATAGAGATTGGGCCCCAACCTGCATTGAACGACACGCCTTCTTCCAGCGATTCTTCAATTTCAACGTGGCTAGCTGGCAGTTTGTCCATGCCTTCCAGTGAACACTGGTGCACTTCATCTGCGCCGATGCGCCATGAAGAACGTGCACAGTCCATCGCTACGTCGCCGCCGCCGATGACCATGACGCGCTTACCTGCGCGTGGGAATGCGCGGGTTTCAGAGATTTCTTTCAGGTATTCAACCGCAGAGAAAACGCCTTCTGCTTTGTGGCCTGGAAGCGGAATGATAGAACCAACGTGCGCACCATGAGCCAGAACCACAGCATCATGGGTTTCACGCAATTCAGCAAAAGTGATGTCTTTGCCGATTTCTACACCGAATTTAGTTTCAATGCCCAGCATATCTAGGTAGCTGTATTCGAAATCGATAACGTTGCGTGGCAGACGGTACTCAGGAATACCGACGCGCATCATGCCGCCATACACATTTAGTTTTTCAAAAATTGTGACACTGTGACCTTTGCGGCGAAGTTCAATCGCAGCCTGTGCACCCGCTGGGCCAGCACCGATGATTGCGATTTTCTTGCCCGTTGGGTTAAGAACAGCAAGATCCCAGTTTTCTTTGTTATCCATTTTCTCGGCAACAAAGCGTTTGATGCCAGCAACACTGATCGCTTGACCGTATTCAGTGTTACGACGACATGCCGCTTCACAAGGGTGCGCACAAATGCGGCCCAGTGTTTGTGGCAGGAACAATTTACCGCGAATGGTATCAAGTGCTTCTTGATACTTACCTTCACCGGCCAGACGCACATACTGCTTAACATCAGTGTGCATAGGACATGCTGTTTGACATGCAGGATCCGCATCGCCCATACAGCCATCTACTACGCGTTGTGCCGCGTCATAGATTTTTTGGCTAAAGATTACATTGCTCATTATTTTTATGCTTCCAGTAGAAGTTGAATTCTTTTTTATCAGTCACATGAAGCAGGGGTCAGCAACACACTGACCCACTGGCTTATTCACTGGCTTATTAGCCAAGCAACTGGTTTGGATGATTAGCTTTTGCCGTTTTGTACTTTTACATCAGAGCGTGTTTGCTCGTAGTGGGCGTAGCTGTATTCAATCCAAGAGCCGTCGTAGTTGTAGATGTCTTCTGCACCTAGCACTTCTTCCAGCACCATTTGGGTGTGTGCTGAACGAACACCAGACTGGCAATATGCGATAACTTTTTTGCCTTTGATAACGTCGCCGTACAGCGCTTGCAGCTCTTCCGCTGATTTCAGCGTGCTGTCTTCGTTAAGGGCTTGAGTCCAGTTAATGTGAACGCTGCCAGGAATAGTGCCTGGACCAAATGCGCCGCCAACAGTGGTTGAACCATCAAATTCTTTTGCACCACGAGTATCAAGGATCACCCAATCTTCAGACGATTGAGCGTCGAGCACCATGTCCAACGTCGCTAGGCCGTTCACTTCTTCTTGCGGAGCTGGAGCAACGTAGTTGGTTGCCGCTACAGTTGGGTTTGCGTTACCGGTTGAGAAGCCTTCGCCAATCCATGCGTTCAAGCCGCCATCTAGGTAGCGAACATCGTCATGACCAAGGTTTTTGATTTGCCAGAAAAGGCGTGCAGCATCGTGATGAGAATTAGCCGCGTAAACAACAATGGTAGAAGAAGGGGTTGCGCCGTATTGGCTAAGAATTGCTTCCATTTCATCGACAGAATTACGCATGCCATCGAACGCGTAGTCACCTTCAGCGGCAGAGTAATCATTACGCCACATAGAGAATGAACCTTCGATTGGCGCGTCAGGTTTTACTGGGTTTAGTGCACCAATAACAACCACATCAGCACCCGTGCCCATAATGCTTTTCAAATCTTGCGCAGAAATGAACGCTTCAGGGTTTGCATACTCATTGAACTTTTCGTTCAGCACATCAGCACTCACTTGAACGGCTTTTGCACCAAACATAGAGGTATAGCCAACATAACCTGCCGCCATTACCGCTGCGAGTACCCCGATTGCTACTGTCGATTTCTTCATCACATCACTTCCAAAAACGTTTAAAATTTTTCGCCCATCACTGAGCAGAATGAAATCGGAGGCATGAAACTTCGATGCAGGCTTTATGATTGTTTTTTAGTGCCAACACGTTGAAAAGCATCACACAATTAGTCCTTTATTGGCTGCCAAGAGCCAGTAGCACGGATTGTGCGTTGTTAATGGGGGGGAAGATATTGTGGTAAACCACAATATCTTCAGTAATTTGATCTAAAACAACATAAATATTGGGGTTTAATCAGGTATGATTCGCGCCAGTCGATATCGCTCCTATGTAGAACCTACTTTTGTCTGGATTTTTCGTACGCCTGTTGCCCCTATTTAGCGTCAAGGCGGCTTTATTTATCATCATCGGTATTTGTTGTTTTTGTCCGTGTCCGGCTACGGCCGGGGCTATACAACACTACGATGTCGGTGTTTTGGCTTTACGCGGGGATGACCACGCGAAAAAATCATGGCAGCCAACACTGCATTGGCTTGAGTCCCAAATCCCAAATACAACGTTTGAGATGCACACGTATGACTTCGACGAACTCGACGACGCATTTCGGCACAATCAGCTAGACTTTTTGCTCACCAGCCCAGGACAAGCCACTAAAATTGCGCGTCAATATCAGCTCAATTGGCTAGCAACACAAAAAACGGCGTATAGCAGTAATTCAACACACTCCATCGCGTCAGTTGTCGTGGTGCGTAGCGATTCACCCTATCAAACCTTAAAAGATATTGAACGCGCCTCTATCGCTGCCGTTTCTGAGAAGGCGTTTGGCGGGTTTCTTGCCTTACGGTATGAGCTAGATAAGCTCGATTTTTTCAGTAGATCATTCTTTAGAAACATCCAATTTACTGGGCCACCTACAGACAAGTTACTGTTAGACGTACTCGACAAATCGCTTGATGTGGCCATTGTTCCAGCCTGTACATTGGAAAACATGGTCAAAGAAGGTTTGCTGCAACGAGACCAGTTCCGCGTGCTTGAAAAAAAGCACCCACATGACTCCGTTTGCGCCGTCACAACCGCTTTGTATCCCAACTGGACACTCGCTAAAACAACACGTGCATCTAACGAAATTGGCAAAAAAGTCACTCAAGCCTTGTTGTCTTTGCCGGAATATTCGAAAGCAGCCGCTGCGGCTGGAAACATTGGCTGGACCTTACCCGCTAGCTCCGTTCACGTAGACAAAGTGTTTCAGCACCTTGATATGCACCCCTTGCAAGCAAGCTGGCAAGAAGGTTTGTTCAAATGGCTGACGAAAAACCAACTGATTACTTTTGGGATTGTGCTCTTTCTCATCATTCTCAACGTCTATCACTTCTGGCTCGAATATCACTTCAACCGCAGTAAGAAAGACTTAGAGCGCACACTGTTTGATCTCAAAGAAAAAAACACCATGCTGGAA
Organism: Enterovibrio gelatinilyticus; assembly: GCF_028683095.1. GTDB lineage: Bacteria > Pseudomonadota > Gammaproteobacteria > Enterobacterales > Vibrionaceae > Enterovibrio > Enterovibrio gelatinilyticus. The sequence continues at coordinate 75,054 of NZ_JAJUBC010000028.1, forward strand.
CATGCTCAACGCACCATGATTGTTGGGGAACTAGGCAGCAGCATCGCTCACGAAATCAATCAGCCATTGAGCACGATAAAAAACTATTCCGAAGGCATTCAACGACGTCTGGATCAGGGCATGACTGCCGAAGAACTTGCACCGTTTTTAGGCAAGATTCACCAGCAAGTGGGCGTGGCTGGCGATATTGTTCAACGCTTGCGAAGCCTTATCAAACGCACCCCGAGTGAGCGTGTTATCTGTGACCCAGCCGCCTTCATTAAAGAGTCATTGGAGCTTATCGAGTTTGATTTCCAAGCACTGAAAATCGATTTGAAATTCTCCGAAGAAGGCACGCCAATACAAGGGGAGTTTGATTACATTGGCATGCAACAAGTGATGCTCAATTTACTGCGCAACGCTAAAGAAGCCTGTTTAGCCAATCTGGAATGGGATACTTCGCCGGGTGTCAGTGTTGAACTCTTGTATGGCGAGAATGACATTGTTATTCGTGTTGCAGACAATGGCATTGGATTAGAGGCCAATGAGGAAACCCTCAAAGAGCCATTCTTTACCACTAAACAAGACGGTCTTGGCCTAGGGCTGGCCATTTGTCGCGACGTGATTGATGCGCACCACGGTCACTTTATTATCCAGCCTGCTCGTCCTAAAGGCTGTGAAGTCACAGTGATCATTCCCATTAAAAGAGAACAAAAATAATGATGAACAATACTGGGCCTGTCTATGTGGTTGACGACGAAGACGCGGTAAGAGAATCGTTGGTATTCATGCTCGAAACCTATGGTTTTATCATTCAGGACTTTGGTTCAGGCCCTGACTTTCTTGCACGCGTAGATGTTCAACACCCCGGATGTATCGTGCTTGATAGCCGAATGCCAGAAATGCGCGGACAAGAGCTACAGTCTTTGCTGATTGAAGCCAAAAGTCCATTGTCGATTATCTTTCTAACAGGCCACGGTGACATACCCATGGCCGTTGACGCGCTCAAAGACGGCGCGATCGATTTCTTTCAAAAGCCAGTTGACGGTGACAAGCTAGCGAGGGCCATAGACAAAGCACTGGTTCACTCCTATCAACGCCAAGGCCATGCTTGCGTCGAGAAGAAATACGCCAGCCTCACCGAACGTGAGAAAGAAGTGTTGAAAGAAGTGCTTAAAGGCCAAACCAACCAACAGATGGCGAAAACACTGTGTGTGTCTTTGCGAACCATTGAAGTTCATCGCGGCAACATGATGAAAAAATTCGAAGCCAGCAACGTGGCAGATTTGGTGCTTAGGCTCAGTACGCTTATTCAACAGAACAAACTTTAATGCGTCTGCGATAGGTGCGCATAAACACTGTGTTGCGGTTCTTCCAATCACGCGCCATCTTCACCTTCACTTTTACTCAATATTCATTAAGCAGCCAGTGAGCATCACATACGCTGCAATGAAACTCGCCCCTCAATTGCGTCAGTGAATCGAACCGTGTTTAATGACGTCAACGAAATATGAGGTGACAAATGGCAACGATCAAGGATGTAGCAAGGGAGGCAGGCGTCTCTGTCGCGACGGTTTCTCGAGTGATAAACAAATCACCAAAAACGAGCGAATCATCGATTAACGCCGTCACCAACGCGATGAGTAAACTCGGCTATCGTCCCAATGCAGCAGCGCGAGCACTGGTCAGTCAAAGTACCAACACAGTTGGCGTATTGGTGGGTGATGTTTCAGACCCCTTTTTTGGCACCTTAGTGAAAGCCGTGGACAACGTTGCCCATGAACACGGCAAGCATCTATTGATTAGCAATGGCTATCACCGAGCGGAAGAAGAGCGCAACGCCATTGAACTACTCATCAACAACCGTTGCGAGGCGTTAGTTATCCACTCAAAGGGCTTATCCGATGAAGAATTGATCGGCTATGCGCAAGAAGTAAAAGGAATGGTGATCATCAACCGACACATTCCACAATTAGCCGAACGATGTATTTCGCTGGATAATCGCAAAGGGGCTTATCTGGCAACGGAGTACCTCATCCAACAGGGTCATATCAAGATCGCGTGCATTGCATCTTCGCATGATATCGAAGATGCGTCCGATCGCGTCGCTGGCTATCTCGCAGCATTGAGCGACCACGATATTTCGCTCTCAAGCAACGATGTCGAACACAACGAGTACATCGAATATAACGAGCCAAACAGCGAAGGTGGCGAAGTCGCCATGACCCGTCTTATAGCCCAGTCTTTGGAGATAACGGGCGTAGTCGCTTACAACGATTACATGGCTTCTGGTGCGCTATCTGTGTTGGATGAGCATGGCATCAAAGTGCCTGAGCAAGTCTCCATGATGGGATTTGATGATGGTTTAATTGCTCGCTACGTTCACCCTCGCCTCACCACGGTGCGTTATCCCATTCAAATGATGGCAGATAAAGCGGCTCGGTTAGCGCTAGCTTTGGCACGCTCTGAATCGGTTGAACCTGAAGCCATCGTTTTCTCTCCGACGCTTGTGCGTCGAAACTCCGTCGCATCGGTTCAATGACCACCAGAAACAAAAAAGTACGCCAATTCAGCCCCGTCATTTTCGCTTGGTAGTTATCGTAATGACACAGTTGCTTGGTGATTAATCAGTGGCGGGCATACATCCATCCGGCGCTCACCCGAGCAATTGACTTAATAAAGCAGCAACGGGCTTGTCCAACACCCAAATAAAGTGTCGGCTGCGCGACACTTATTCTTATTTGTTAGGGTTAAGACCATGGAAAACAACTCAAGCTTACTGGCCTAATTTGGCCACTTAATCTTGTAGCTACTTCCACCCATGATTTTGAAGCATTCGCATGATTAAGCAACTTTGACACTTGGCTTTTTATTATGTCCCAATCGAACTCTTCGATAACTAATGTCGGGGGTGAAAAGCAATTTATTGGACGACAACTCATAGCTTTGGGAGACGCTACATAAAACTCAAAATGCACGCTGTCTGCTTGATGATTTTCGAAGCATAAATCCAGTTCGAATAAAATATCGAAGTTTTCGAAATTTTCAGGATACCCCGAATCAACAGGCTCTAACTGATCACTTGATATGCCAAGTAGCTCAACATTCATATATAACCCTAACGCCGCAATAACGGGCGCTTACCAAACCGCCCAAAACTGCGCTAATCTTTTGTATTCACAACACTTTGAAAAGCTGCCGCATTGACAAAGTGTCCCGTTGATGGCCATTGTTATGTGATTTACTCATTGGGTGATTGCAACCACTTTATTTGTTCTCTACTAAATGACCCCAGCCATTTAGCAGAGCCATCACTGAGCACACATTCGATTTCAAAAGCTCGATTATCATGTACCATCACAACTGCACCGCTATCGCCGATCTGAGCCTCTGGAACGTTTTTGTTCAGTGATATTATCTCGACTACATCATGTTCTTTGATTGTTCTGAAACAGCTAATACAAAGGACTTCGCCGGCATCCTCTTTTCGTTTCAATTCCTCAATTGACTCGGAAGAGGTGATTCTTAGATGAAATGATTCGCCGCACCTTGAGCAATTAGTAAAAGCCATGACTCTCCTGAAACATAACGTCGGCTTAAGGTGCGTAAAACATAAGCTTCACGCAAGAAAGTCACCGTAAACGCCATAAGTTGATATAAAAAATTTGCGGAGATGTTTTGCGCCCGCCTTGACAACCTTTGTTATAAAGCTAGCACCCAATCTATTTGACTAGCCGAACCTCGCGTTTTTCCTTTGCAAACAGCCCGCAGGATGCTTGGTCTTTCCTAGCCATTGATGTCTTGTTTGCAACACCTTCAATGGTGAGCGGCGAAGCCGCGGAATGTAGGTCCAGCCTCGAAGTGGCGCCTTTGATTGCTTTATTAAACATTGTCGAGTTCACCGTACCTTAAATACAATAAATTTTCGCCAGTTCCGATTTTCCACGGTGCTGCGCTATTACGTTCAATTTTTTCACAAAGTTGAGTTGTGGCTGGACAATCAGCTAGCACTTCAGTCAACACGCAACTAGCAGACTCAAGATGGTCATCAGTGGCATCGTCGGTGAAGACAGCGTGAAAGCTCAGCATACCTGACTCTAAAGATGCATAGACATATCTTAACGTTGGCGGAACTTCACCAAGCATTGCTCTCTGGACACTCTTTGCTATATCGATACACATGATTTTGATGCTTAACGTCGTCTTAAGGGGCTAAAAAACACGATTCACTCGAAACAACCACCTTAAGCGCCAAAATTTGAAAAGACCAGAAAATGGCCCAGTGTTTTTCATCCCCACTTAAGCTATTGTTATACAAACTATTTTATGAAATCTTTACGCATAAGCTGACCACGTTTCGGTTCAGCATCACCCGACTTGTACCACCCATTTTTCAGGTAGAAGTTCTCTGCTCCGGCATTACCGGGGATGTAGCGTAACATTGCGCCGATGCATTTAGCTTTTATTAGCTCATTGATGACGTAATCATGGATTATTTGCCCTAAACCTATACCTCTGTACTCCGGAGTGAGATAGAACAAATTTACATAACCAGCTTTTTGGTTGTCTGAGGTTTTGATATTTGACATGAACTCCAGTTGCCCAACAACTATCCCCTCATACCATATATGCAAAAATCCAAATGGGCTTTCCTCCTTTATTGAGCGAAACCAACGTACCGCCTCTTCTTTTGAAAACCCCTCCTCAGTGCCATGACTGATGATCCACGCATCTTTTCTAAATGCTATACAGGTGCTCACTGAACTTTCGAGGTCTACAGGGGTAAATACTACATCCATAATTGAAAGCTTCTATTGAAGTTGAGTTGATACCGTTTCACATAACGTTGCAATCTAGCGAATCCCCACAAAATCTCTTTTCTAAACAATGAGAATGACGCGCATCGACCCTTTTGATCTAATGAATTTCGCCAAAAACCACATTCCACCAAAAGAGATGAACGATGTGCGATATTCAAATTCTACAAGATACTCTACAAAATCAATGTCCCACTATTCATAAAAAACGGCTTCAGTCTCTGATACTTGCGACTCAATACTCACTCGATGGGGCTAACCTTACGCTCACTAAACTCGGTCGCTCCCTTAGCGTCATGACCACGGCTAAACATTCCCGTGACGCGATGTTGTCCAACGTGCGGGGAACGACTCATGGTCTGCGTGGGCGTCACTCGACCGAGGTAGCCGAAGGCGAACAGAATAAGGAGAATGGCGGGCATACATCCATCCGGCGCTCACCCGAGAAATTGACTTAATAAAGCAGCAACGGGCTTGTCCAACACCCAAATAAAGTATCGACTGCGCGACACTTATTCTTATTTGTTAGATTTTCACTTATTTCACAAGATACGATTTCTATTCTCTTGCTTTTAGCGCAGCGATAGTTTCATTTAATATATCAATACGCATTGGTTGAGTAACTACTATCATTTGATGTAGTTTAGATTCTTGGCCATCTTCATAAGTAATCCTTACTCTTCTTAATAGAAGCCAAGTCTCTTCGGATTTCATCATTTCAAAAGATGACTTACTTAAGTGCATACTCTTTTCCACGCCAGTCCATTCATTATTTACAATCAATGGTTTATCATCTTCAATTAGCAATTTTATTTTTTCATCGCGCTCATCTTCAATAACCACTGACTTAACTTTTTGATCAGTTAAAAATTGAATTCTATATTGCCATGTCCATCTTAATGATTCTCCCGGATTTTTAGGCAAAAATGTAAGTGCTCCTTCGATAACACGAGCCATATCATCAGAGGCACTTACAGGGAGTTTTGTTTCGTCATCAACTATAAATACAATTTCGCCATCTTCAGCAGTAGGTAGCTTGTACTCTTTTAATGCAGCAGAAACATGCGTTGTGAAAGTAATTAATATGAGAAGTAGAATATATTTCATTATTTCTCCAAATAATCCAACGTTGCCTTAAGCGGCCTATTTGAAAAAATTTAAGCCAATGCAATCACAGTGGCTTTTTTTAAAAATTCGCCCGCGTTTAACACGTCCAGCTTTAATG
>NZ_JAJUBC010000029.1 GCF_028683095.1 Enterovibrio gelatinilyticus
CTTGTGTTGGTGGTTATGATAGTGGGTTAATGTTGTCTGCGTTGTTACAATGTCACGGTTGATTTGTTCCAGTGTATGGTTAGCTGCTTTGATTCTTTCATTTACCTGTTCAAGTTCACTTAAAGCTCGTTGCTGTTCGTTCTCAATCGAGGATTGTTCAATTGATGCGATATTTCTGGTTAGGGAGTGAAGAGGCTTGAAAGAAAGCCAAGTACAACGTTTGTGAAATTGGTCATCTAAAACCTTGTCGCTTAGATAAGAAGTAAAGTCGGTAGATGGGACAGTAAGATTGCTAAGATTCAGCTCAATCACACTCTCGAACCGCTTTCTGAGATTAAGAATCTGGTTTTGGTCAACTTCGGAGTCATCTAACGTTACTGTAAGATAGATCGCTTGATTATCTTGCAGTGTTAGTTCGATTAGAGGTCTAGTATCTGTGTCGATTAATAGGGAGCAGTGTGTCACATCTACACTAATGCTGTTTGTGCAAGTGTAATCAATAGGTATGGTTAGTCGTTGTTGAGCTGAAATTAAATAGGTTAAACGTTCACAGATTTCGGATAGAACTAGGTGGTCGCATTGTTTATCTGAATGTTGAAATAGTTGAAAACTTTTCTCACGTTGGACGCTCTTACCGCAAACACGACAATGACCTGTTAAGTCATTGCTTTCCTTTGAGTCTATCAAAACCCCATTGTCATTAAGGCAAAATCGAATTCCCATTCTTTGAGTGCTACACAACATAGCTAAACTTCCACAAGATCAGATACATAGTCATATTGAACCAGATTTTAGAGTAGAAAAATATGCAATTCGATTGGTATTTAAGGAATTAATTACAAATTTGGTAAAAATGGCTTTCCAAAGGTTAACCACAGAATGCGTGTCACGCATAGTTACACGCTGTAAAGTATTTATACATCAGCCACTTGCTTCTTGTGCCTGTGTTAACGCCCTGTTATGTTTCAATACACATAAGGCGTTGAGTGCATAGCCAAAGGATATGAGTGTAAATTATGCTGACAGAACTAATCGGAAAGAACATCAAAACATTTAGAGACGAACAAAAGCTGTCTCAAAAAGAACTTGCGGAGCAGCTTAACGTGGCTAGACCTGTGATATCAAATTGGGAAAATGGGAAAAACGAGCCATCCTCGTCTCAGTTACTAAAACTATCGAAAATTTTCAAAACTTCAACTGATGAGCTAGTAGGTAATACTTCAATCAAGAAGAAGGTTATTGTTGTTGATACGTCTGCGTTGATCAAAAGACCATCGATCATTGATGAACTTGAAGAGTTCTTTGAAGAGGTCGTGATACCAGAAGTAGTGATTTCAGAATTGAATAATCTGAAAGACAGAGGCAACCCTTCTACAAAACAAAAAGCTTGGTTGGTAATGAAATCCATTACTGAGAAGAAAGAAAAATTCTGTATAGAAAAAAGCATCAAAACAGATGGAAACAATGATGAAAGGATCGCTGATGTGGCAATTAAGAGATCGAAAGCTTGCCCTTACGATGATGTGTATTTGCTAAGTGATGATATCTATTTTCAGTTCTTGACTAGAGAGCCAAGAAATCTCACAGCAATAACCCCCAATATGTACATAGAGAAGTTCCATACCGCAGACAACGATTATGATGTTGTGCGCTCCATTGAGTTCGGTTCTTTAGTTAAAGGAAAGAAACTTCAAGAAGCTATGGATTTTGATATGCAGGGCGTTGATGTCAATTTTCATAGTCCTGATAGTGGCTTAACACCATTGATTTGTGCTGTACGAAATCGTGACCTACCGATGCTCAAATACCTTCTCACACTAAAAGAAATCAATCTTGATGTGAGGGATAAGCACAAATACCGATTCTCAGCTATCCATCACGCAACACAGATTAAAAAAATTGAAATAATAAAGTTGTTGGTCGAAAACGGGGCTGATCTTGACTATGGGAGTGGAGGTAAGAATGCTGGTAATACACCACTAATGATTGCTGCGTGGAGTGGTTTTTTACAAGCGGCAGATTACTTTTTGTCTCACGATTCTTGTACCAATCAACAAGATAATAATGGCTACACACCTTTGATGAAAGCTTGTATTAAGCACGATATAAAAATGGTCAGAATGCTAATTGAAAAAACTGACTTGATGATTAGGTGTAGAAATAACAAAACAGCAGTTGACTATTTAGATGCTAACAACCCGAAAAGTAGTGATATATTTGAACTGTTTAAAGGATACTTGAAGTGATTGATAGAGCTTGTATATCTCTTGGAGAAAAATGTAACTTAAAATGTGCTTACTGCCACTTTCATAATGAAGATAATGGAAAGTTAAGTGGAATTTCGCAAGAGTTTACTACTGATGAGCTAATAAAAATAGCAAAAAACCTAAATGATTATGCAAGAATTAACAACTTATCCACTTTCAAAATTGGGATAGTTGGTTCTGGTGAGCCTATTTTGCAATATAGAAAAATTGTTGGCCTTATTGAGTATGTAAAAAATAATAATCTTGACCGATTAGCATTTTATACCATTACAAATGGAACAATATTAACAGAGAAAATGTTGGATTTTTTCTTGGAGCATAAAGACTCGATAAAAATGTGCTTCTCATTGGATGGTTATGAAGAGCTTCATAATTTAGGTCGAGAGAAATATAATGTTGTTTTTAATGGAGTGAAAAAGTATGAGTATAAATTTGGGCATAAGCCACCCATAAACTGTACAGTGCATAGCCAAACCATTTTGAATAAAACTAAACTTAGAACGTATCTTGAAGACAACAACTTTAAGGATGTAACGTTCTCACGCCTTTTCGATTCTCACGATGAAAGTATGACAGTATCAAAGGACGAATATCAATCTTTACTTGAAGATTTTAAAGGTAGTCAGTTCGAAGTACGTCAACTTGATGACAATAATAAAAAGAAATATGACTGTACAATGTATGGCACACTCTGTGGAGTAGGTCGTACCAATATTTTCATCACCAAACGTGGTATCTATCCGTGTGGCAGATTCTATGGAAATGAAGATTACAATTATGGAGCATTCGATATGGACCTTGAAAATTTGGAGTTTCAAATGGGTCAGATGAGGTCTCTAGAGGACGGTGAATGTTACTACGATAAATATGTTGAGGTTAAATGATGAAGTTAGCTATATACGGTGTATCCAGAGCTGGTAAAGACTATCTAATCAAGAATGTGATAGCTTATTTACAGGAAACTACGCTGTTAACTGCTATTCATATTGAGGGGTCAAAGACATTAAATGCTCTTGCGCAAGATATGTTCCAAAAACCCTTCAAAAGTCTTGAAGAATCAAGAAAAAAAACGCTACGAGAAAAATTCACTGAGATCGTGAATGAAAAAAATTCAGAATACGATCTCGTACTAGTAGATGGTCACTATTCTTTTATAGATGGTGATTCTTACAAAGTAGTCTTCACTGAACAGGATAAAAATGTTTACGACCACTTCTTCTACTTGGATACTCCATCAGAAATGATTGTAGAATTTTCAAGAAAAAGCACAGGAGAAAAAAGAAATTTAGATATTACTGTAGAACAAATAAGAAATTGGAAAAAGTATGAAAAATGTGAATTAGAAAAAATATGTAATAGTCACAGAAAAGAGCTAGTGATCTTAGATGAAGACACTAAGTCAACGATTCAGTTTATTTCTTTTTGGTTGGACTCATATACATCAAAATTTTGTAATCAATCCTTAGCTCTTAACTTTTATACTAGCTATAAAGAGTTACTAGAAAAATCAAATCAGGTTATCCTTGTTGACTGTGATAAGACTGTTTCAATTAATGATGGGACTTATGATTTTTGTAGATATTTAGGAATAAAAAAAGATGAGTTAAAATCTATATTTAGAAATGATAGGTATACTTCATACCAATTTTTTAAAGTTTGGAATCTATACAAAAAGCATAATCCTATGAAAGTGGGAGAATCAGCGACTCAAACTTTGGAAAATATAAAACTGAGCCAGAGCATATTCGACTATTTAACTAATCAGAAAGACTCTATTGTTATCGGTGTTACGTCAGGCGTATTTGATATATGGAACTTAGTTAACGAAAAGCATCAAATATTTGACATTTTGCTAGGAAACATTTGCAAGCCAGAAATTGAATATCTTGTTACGCCATTGTTCAAGAAAGAAATATCGAATCTACTAAGAGACAAAGGAAAACACGTAGTAGCCATTGGCGATTCGTTGATTGACATTCCAATGTTAGAAGCAGCAAATCAAGGGTATTTGGTTGCTCACGAAAAGTTAAACAAAGCAGTGGAGGCTTACTTAGCAGAAACGGAGTGTACAAATATCGAATCAATGTTTGAGGTTGGATTGTCATATGACCTCAATAAATGCTGTGAACTAGAAGAAGTATAATAATGTATGTATTAAATGAAAGCTGCCAAAATAATAATGTTGAACAATTGATTGATATTTGTAAGAGCAGTTCAATGTCGATGGGCTACAAACTTCGTACCGCACACTATCAGTTAGGAGAGGTCATTGCAGAACCAATAGCAAAATCTTCAAATCAACAACGAAACTATGCTGTATTGATTTTGATGCGGGCAGGTTTGTGCTTTGGTAATGGTATTGCAGACAAGCTTGAACAGCTAGGTAGCAATGTATCAATAATTTTCGTCAATGATGATCTGATTTCTAACGAAGACCTCGAAATTGTTAGAGACAAGAACATTATCATTGTTGATGCAGTAATAAATTCAGGTAAAAGTGTTTTTGGCCTGATTGACCAACTTCCAGATACGGACTCTGTAAAGCTCGCTACAACAGTGATCCCAAGTTCTTCGACTGAGCTACTTGAGAGCTATGATTTATATACTGTACGAGTATCAGATAACAAGTATGAGGGAGCAAAGGTTCAAGTCATCTCAGGTGGAAAGGGACCTGATACTGGCGATAGACTGTTTAATACATATAGCTAAGACATTTACCAAGCAAGAGCAGTATCATTTACCATATTGCTCTTGTTTGGTGTTTTATGAGTCAATAGAAAACTATTGGTCAGTATTCGCTACTATATAAGCAGCAGTACCCCATAGAGGGACTGTAGAAAGGCTGTGTTTGAAACTACCGTCAGTTTCCTTGGTGGTGTATGACAAATAAAGTAGGGTTTGATTCTCAGAGTCGTAAATTCTACGTACTTTCATTGTCTTAAAGAAAATACTTTTTGACTGCTTAAACACAACTTCACCAGATTTACTCTTGTCAATTTTGGCTATCATTTCAGGAGTAATATCACCTGTTTGACGGCAAGAAATGGAACTGTCACTTGGATCGGCAAGGCTCAAATCTGCTTCAATCGAAGCAATATGACACGTTACCCCTGTAACTTCCTCATCAACTAAGCTCGAAATTGAAATGTCCTTTAAGGTGAACCAACCCAAGCCTACGTCACCAACCTCATTATCTGAACAGCCAGAAAGCAGTCCTGAAAGGAATAGGGCAGTCATAAGTTTCTTCATACTAAGTCCTTGTTATTAAATATGTAAATTCTAACCTGGGGAGTTATGATTCATTCTGTTATAGTGTTGGTAATGGTTTATACATCTTTGGTGGTGAATAGACCTAAGCTTACGTCTCCCACTTCATTGTCTGAGCAACCCGTTAAGGAGAGCGCGAGTACTGAAGCCGCAAGTAAAGGGCGTGAAAAAGTACGAAGAGAAGCCAAAGCTGAAGTGTTAGGTCGCATAGCGGGATAACCTGCTTATTGGTTGGTTTAAAAAGAGTACAAACAATGATGCGTTTCACTTTAACAGTGGCTTGCACCATTTGTCTAACAACGACTTATCATTGCGCTTTACAGTCACAGGGCATTCACATAAAGCGGCAATAATCGCGCCGCGGTGAGGCGACGCGATGCAGATTTGTTAGTACTCAGTGATGCATGAGGGGAAACAGTGAAAGCGGGACTGCTTGGGTACAGTGTTCGAGCCTAGTTAGTTAAATTGAGCATCACCCGGCTTGCGATCCAAATTTTCGGGATTGAAGGTTTGGAGTTCATCATAAGCATCGCAGTAACTTGCCGTTAGGTTGTATTTCTCACGGGCTGCCTCGATTTTTCGTTCAGCGACTCGACGACTGTCGGCGCCATTACGATTTGAGCTAAAAATACGTTGCTGAGTAAACAATTCCTGCGTGAACTTTTGTTTACAAATTGACTCGTTTCTTTCGGTTACGACTTCCCCCAATGTTTCTTTCTTGGTTGCAAAAGCAGTGGATGTTGCCATAAGAACAAAAAGTATCGTTGTTACAAGGAGATAACGCATCAAGTGAACCTCATAATGAACCGCCTAGATTAAAGATAGTTCACGCATGACCGCCTCTCCAGTGCGACAAGTGAATGATTTTTGATGCAGTACAATTTATCCTCATTTGACGGCGAGATTATTTGTGTTGTTGAAAATGTGCGCAGATATCGGTGCGGGTTAACATTCTTGTGAAAAGACAGATGAAGCGAAGGAAGGTTTGGCGTTATCTTCTTCTTTTTGATGGAACGACAGTGACGTAGCAGATGCCAAAACAGGTTAATAGTTCATACTTACAACTCTTTATGCGTGAGTCAGACACCGCAGCCATGCTAAATATTGAGCAATTGCCAGATGTGTCAGACGTCGATGCGATTGCGCTTTTTGATTGGATGTCGAGCAAGCGGTCCTTTTCAAATGCTGACGTGAGTGGTCAGCGTTGGATCAAAACGTGCAGCGCAGGTTATGTGACTGAGTTGTTTTTGCATCTGGATGGGTCGTTGGAAGAATATACGCTCTTCAATCGACTCCCGACGAAAGGAAGTTGGAAGTTAGAACAAGGTGTTTTGGATATTGAAATCATCAAGGGTAACAATATCTACCAAAGCCGTGTGATTGCCAATAAATCGGTAAATATCCACTCTGCCATCGAATATAAGAACGGCGAATTACACTCTTATTTGAAGCTTGCCCATATCATGCCGGTTGCGCAAAGCGCGTAGACCTTCGTTCTGAACCCTCTTTCTCTGAGCATGCACAAAGCCAGCATTATGCTGGCTTTGTTTCGTTTTAATGCTAAGAAAAACACAGTATTGAAAGTAATCGGGTATCCGCACGTTCTGTTCTCAACTATACCTGAAGTTGTATACGGGTTTGGTGGCGTCCATGGTTAGGGATGTGATCATGTAAGGAATAAACAAGGAGTGAAGGTGTGCGAATAGGAATGCCAACGTGGGTGATTGTTGCCATAGGCCTTGTGCTGAATATTGTAGCAGCCTTGATGACAAACTTTGTGATTGATGACTTGGGCGAGGAGGCCGCCTTAGTGATTGAAACGCAAACCAACAATAACCAAATCATTCAACTCACATGGCAACAAGTCGACGCACTTGAGCGACGCCGTGAAACCATCACGATCATCTTGGCGAGTAGCACGGAAAATAACGCCTTAACTGAAATGTTTAGCAAACGATTGTTGGCATCGTTTAGTGACATGGCGGATATCAACATTTCTCTGCAGAACATGCCTATGATTATGTCCAGCATAGACAAGAAGCAGGATCTCCTAAGAAATAAGATTGATACGTTATATCTCGATAACCTTTCCTTGGCGGAAACCCAACGCGATTTGGGTGGGAAAATTTCGGCCTATCGAAACCTCGCATTGTTCTTACAGGTACTTGGGCTGGCGCTTATCATGGCAAGAGACCTTTCTAGGAAATCAAAATAATCCTATAAACACAGCAAGATACCCTTTCAATATGTCGTAGTGTTTAATTCTGGTTTTTACATATAAGTTAAAATTAAAAACTGTGTATTTCGATAAATATGTTGTCAAAATTTGCCCGTCTTTTGTTCTAATAGCCGAATAACGTGTTCACGTTTTAAGACTTTTTAGCAGCGTTTTGCTGCACTATTTTGATGCGATTTTGGGGTGAGAAATGAAAGGCGCTAACCGCGTTCGTTCTGTCGTGGCTGACATGTTTGCCATGGTGGTGTTTTGCTTTGTGACAGGCATGATGATCGAGATCTTCGTGTCTGGTATGTCATTTGAACAATCGCTGGCATCCAGACTGCTATCGATCCCAGTTAACATTATGATCGCGTGGCCTTACGGCGTTTTCCGAGACAGCATCCTTGCATTTGCAAAGCACCACTCGTCGTCTCGCTTGAGCAAACGTGCTGCGGATTTCTTTGCTTATGTGACGTTTCAATCGCCAGTTTATGCTGCCATTTTGTTTAGTGTGGGCGCAGAGCCGAGCCAAATTATTACTGCTGTCGCGAGTAATGCGGTGTTATCAGGCATCTTGGGCATGTTCTATGGCGTGTTTCTTGAGCGTTGCCGCCGAGTTTTCCGTGTCGAGGTGCTTACTGCGGTTTGATAGCGCTATGGTGCAACCGCACTGAATGTCAGCGAACGAGATTACTCATTGTCGATCGTTACCGATGATAAGCTTTGTCGCTGACCGTTTTTCAACAGCAAGTCTGTTTCTTCCGAACAGTCGTGCTTGTTGTAGAGTCACTCGCAAAATCAATCATCACAATCCCTCGCCCATATAACGGTCAGAATATTACTGTTTCTCTTTATTTTCGTGTGGTTAGCTATCTGCATTCATTAATCATCAACAATGATGGGTCAGATAAACAATGGACGTTTTGCTCGAACAAAATCTCATTCAAATTAATGCGTTCTTCGCCGTAACGATAGGGATCCTTGTGCTCTTTATTGGTCGACGACTTAACCAAGCGATTCCCTTTTTAAAAGAATTCAGTATTCCAGAACCCGTCACAGGCGGTATTTTGTTCTCGGTGCTTTTCTCTCTTTTCTATGCATTTACCAGCCTTGAGGTGTCATTTAACCTAGTGGCGAGAGACATTCTTCTCGTCTACTTCTTTACCACGATTGGCATTAACTCTAGTTTGAAAGACCTGATGCAAGGCGGAAAACCGCTGGTGGTTTTGCTGCTCATCACTATTGGTTACATGGTGATTCAGAACTTAACGGGCATTAGTGTTGCCAGTCTGTTTGGGCTAGATGCGCCTGTGGGTTTGTTAGGTGGTAGTGTTTCATTGATTGGCGGTCACGGTACGGCGATTGCCTGGTCACCGCGGATCGCCGAAGAGTACGGTATCTCGAATGCAATGGAAATTGGCATAGCGAGCGCAACCTTTGGTTTGATTCTCGCCAGTTTGATGGGGGGGCCCATTGCCAAGTTTTTGATCAATAAGCACCAACTAAAGCCGAATAGTGTTGAACCGTTAGATATTGGTTCTGCGGATAACAAAGCCCCAGAGCAAATCAACAGCTTTGATTTTCTTGATGCCGTGTTTGCCATTCATGTTTGTATTATCTTGGGCTTTGGAATCAATGAAGGTATTAGCCAGCTAGGTTTGCAGTTACCGTTATTTGTGAGCTGTTTGTTCGCTGGCATCATCATGACTAACATTGTGCCTAATTCATTTCCACGACTCACTGGTACCACATGGCCTTCACGTAAACCTGCTGTTGCGTTGCTTGCTGATATTTCGCTAGGCACCTTCTTAGCCATGTCTTTGATGAGTATGCAGCTATGGACGTTGATCGATTTGGCGGGGCCTATCTTTACCATTCTTGCTGCGCAGTTCTTGGTGGCGATTTTGATCAATATCTATGTGGTATTTCCCGCAATGGGGAAGAATTTCGATGCGGCTGTCATTTGTAGTGGTTTTGGCGGGATTTCATTGGGCTCAACACCGACAGCCATGGCTAACATGTCAGCGGTATCGCAACGCTACGGTAACTCTCACCTTGCGTTCATTATCGTGCCGTTAGTGTGTGCATTCTTTATTGATTTGGTGAACGCACTGATGATTCCGTTCTTCCTTTCAAGTTTCTAATGACAAGCAGGGCGTGGGAGAGATCCCAACGTCGCTTTCGCAAAGGAGCTGATTCACAAAAAGATAAAGCCGCTGATGCGGCTTTTTGCTTATTTTCGGCAATCTTTTCTTCTACATTGGGTATTGCTTTCTCATCGCTGAATACCGTTTATTTGTCTGACCAAACCGCCAGTTCATTGCCGCTTGGCTCGGTGAAGTGAAAGCGTCGTCCTCCAGGAAAAGAGAATATAGATTGGACGATTTTTCCGCCGCTTTCTTTTACTTTGTCTTGGGCTTCCTCTAATGCATCGCTGTACAGCACGATGAGCGCTGAGCCATTAGCCGTGCTTGCACTTTGATTCGCGCGAAAGAAACCGCCGTCTAAACCCTGATCGGCAAAGGCTGTGTAATCGGGGCCGTAATCGGTAAACGTCCAGCCGAAGGCATCTGAAAAAAATGATTTTGTCGCGTCTAAGTCGCAAGCTGGGAATTCAACGTAATTGATTTTTCCGTTCGGGTTCATGCGGTGCTCCATTGGGTGACGTGATGGTTAGGCTGGCGGCGAAAAGATGTCAGCGAACGTGAAGGCATGTTGGCTATCACCGTGTTCACGGAGATATTCCAAACGTTCGACGGCTTCTTGCAATGGTGGGATGTGCCCATCTTCGATCCACCACATGACATAGGTGTGCGTTTTGGGCTTTTCAAACCATTCACTACGACGTTTCATGATGTTCAAGTGGTGGGTTTTGAACATAAAGGTTTTCAACGATTCCACGGAGTCCCACACAGATAGATTGACTAATAGATCAGGGTCGTCAAAGACCTGAATGTCTGTCGCATTGCCCGAATCATCTTTCAGTCGCCACACAAAACCCGGAGATGCTTCCGCCATGGCATTCACTGGGTCAAGGTTATCGACAAAATCTTTCATGGCAGGATCATCCATCGGGGTTTTCGCTTTGGCTATGTTCAATTCGGCAAGTTGCATGACAGGCTCCATTATCGTGGCGACGAATGAAAACAGTGTCACGTCTGGGAGCGTGAGGCCATAGAGCATGCTATCAACCCGATGTTTGATCTCATTAATGTTGCAACGTGAAAACAGTGAAACTTAAATTGACGGCTCTGAGGCACAGTTTGGCCACATCACTTAATAATGGTGTGGAAGTAAGCAACGGCGAAACCTTGTTTTGTCGCTTAAACAAGGCAGTAAGCTCATCGACTTTTCTACATTGCGCCCTTAACAACTTAAAATTCAACATGCGTAATGTGTTGATATGAAGACCTATTCAAACGTCAGTGCCTACTGGCGTTTTTTATTTTTCTCCGCGTAATGCTCTGCGTTTATTCTTTCGTTTTTACACTGTAAAACCTCGATTTTGTGATTTGTTGTGAACAAGACAGCGTGCCACAGAGAACTTTACAAAAATGTATAGTTCAGGACAACTCTTTGAAAACGACACCGCGTAAAGTTATCTCATCGACAGCAACACAGACTGTCGCACAAAACCAATAACGAGGACGTGACCATGAAAAATACGATGAATTTTAAGCCTGCTGCTGTTTCTGTACTACTAGGTATGAGCACCATGATGGCAATGGGTGTCGCCCATGCAGATGATGCGCCTACTTCACTTAATCAAGATGCTGTCTCTTTGCTTCAAGCCGTAGAAATAGCGAAAAACGAAACGGGCGCTGTGCCATTGGAAGCTGAGCGTGACATGAAGAAAGGTCAGGCTGTTTATCAAATTGAATTAGCCACAACAGATGGGCAAGAGATAAAAACCTTGATTGATGCCCAAACGGGTGACGTCATTTTGACAAAAAAGCGTCGCGATCATGACCACGACGATCATGAAGACCAAGTGGAAAATGCGATGTGGCTGTCAGGGCTAAAAAATAACACCTACTTATCTTTAGAGCAGGCGGTTCTGAAAGCTGAAGCCGAGTTTGGTGGGAAAGCGTGGAGCGTTGATGTCGACGACCACTGGGGTGACATCACTTATGAAGTTGAATTATTGGATGCCAATGGCAAACGTGTAGAAACACACATTGACGCCATGATCAGCGCAGCTAAGTAAAACGCGAAGTAAGCAGTTATATCATCCTACAAGCGTGCTGTGGTAACGCAGCACACACTGAATACTGACGCTGATATTGTAGCGTCGATGAGGAGTCAATATGCGTAAACTGATGTCAAACCTATGGTTACGTGCCAAAGCAGTATCAAAACGAGTTCGAGAAAATGGCCTGACGACGGTTGTTGGTGTCGTGAGTTTTTCTCTGCTTTTCATGTTGGGACTGGTTACACTAGGAATCACACTGTTAGCGGGTGTCGCTGCCATAGTGATGGCTGCATGGAAACAGCGTCAGTTCGAAAATGACGTTGCTAATCCAACCCATAATAACGCTAACGACGAGCCAATTGCTGCGGTGTAATCCGCTGAGTGATAGAGAGAAAAGGCATGCGAATACTACTGGTTGAAGACGATGTGAGTCTCAGCAGTTTTGTTGAAAAAGGGTTTCGTGAAGCGGGCCATCATGTTGAAGTGACTGACAATGGCAAGTACGCGTTAACCCTTTGCATGACGGAACAATATGACGTTGCGGTAGTGGATCGCATGCTCCCAGGCCTAGATGGATTATCATTGGTCAAAGCGCTCCGCGCCGCACAAATCGGCACGCCGATTTTATTTCTTACTTCTTTGGGCGGTGTTGATGACCGTGTGGAAGGACTAGAAGCGGGTGGTGATGACTACCTAACCAAGCCTTTTGCCTTCTCAGAACTGCTTGCACGAGTAACGGCTTTATCTCGCCGCTCGGTGTTGAAAGCCAATGAAACCAACCCTGAATTGAGCTACGACGATGTCGTGGTCAATTTGTTCGAACATACAGCAACACGCCAAGGTGTGGCGCTTGATCTTCAGCCAAAAGAGTTTCGTATTCTTGAACTGTTCTTGCGCCACCCTGGGCGCGTGATCACGCGTACTATGTTGCTTGAGCATGTTTGGGATATTCACTTTGATCCTCAAACCAGCGTAGTAGAAACGCATATTAGCCGCTTGAGGAACAAACTCGAAAAACCCTTTGGGGATACCTTGATCCAAACGGTGCGGGGTGCGGGTTACAAGCTTGACCGCAAGATGCGAGCAAACAGCCTCGAAGAACCTCGTTTAGACGATCGCGGGGATGTGAAATGATCGCAACCTATTTAACGTCTCTCCGACGGCTGCTCTCTCGCCGTCGGCTTTTAGACCGACTCCCGTCTTGGATGAAAACCTCCGCGACCCAGCAAGGCTTAATGTTTGGTGCGGTCTCCCTGCTTAGTCTTGTGCTCATGGCGACGGTGACGTTTGTTTATGTTGAGCACGAACTGAGCAGCCAAAATCGTGAAATCGTCAAAGAATCTCTTGAGCTTGTGAAAGGGCATGAAAGAAAGATTGATGATGACCCCATCGAAGACGATGAAATTCTGGCAGTACTCACGTCAGGATTTATTCTCGCAGGTATTTTGGTGTCGCTGTTAACTACAGCCATCGTGATTGCTATGGGGCGAATGAGCCAAAAACGCATTAACCGTATTGAGCGTGTTTTGAATTTAGCTGCCGATGGCGATTTGTCTGCGCGTACAGGTGAACGACATACCTACAATGACCTCGCCCGAATCTCGGTTTCCGTCGATGAAATGCTATCTCGCCTTGAAGGCTCCGTCGCGGCAATGAGCGATATTTCTTCCAACATCGCCCACGAACTAAAAACGCCAATTACCCGTTTACGCCATAACCTTTTAACGTTGCGTGAAGAGGCCGAAGTGTTGAACGTGACAGAGCAAGACGTGTTTATGCTGGAGCTTGATCATGCGTTGTCCGATTCACAACGATTGGCTTCAATTTTTGATGCGCTTCTACGTATATCTCAAATTGAATCAGGAGCGCGTCGAAGCCGTTTTACACAGGTGGACTTGGTACAAATCATGGATACCGTGACGGAAATCTATGGTGATGTCGCTGAAGATGCCGGAATGCTGCTGGTGGTGAATCTGCCAACTGAACCGCTTTTGTTGCAAGGCGACAGAGAACTGCTTATTCAACAAGTCGCGAACCTGATTGAAAATGCCCTGAGATACTGCCCTGAAGGCAGCCAAATCAAGTTAAGTTGCGGCAGATCGTCAACCAGCCACGACGTTTGGTTAACTGTCGAAGATAACGGGCCAGGTATTCCCGAAGCGGAGCGAGAGCGTGTGTTTGAGCGATTATATCGCGTGGACAAAAGCCGTACCGATGGTGGTTTAGGCTTAGGGCTTTCTCTCGCCAAGGCCGTTGCAGGCTTGCATCACGGCACGATCACACTTACAGACAGCAAACCGGGTTTAGGCGTGAACGTGTCTATGCCTCAGGCATTTTAGTTTAGCGATTTGTCGGCAACGACAAATCGCTTTCTCGCTTTTAACTTCGTACTATATTCTCTACTCTGCAACAAAGCGTTGAACCCGATGTGCTTACAATTCAGTCAGGATGAATTGATAGTTTTGTATGTCTAATCATTAAGATAAAACATGCCTCTAAGAGTCGCTAACTGGATGTTAAAAGGCTTCAACATGCGTGCTTTAATCTCTAAGATTTCGACGTGTTATCTCTCAACCTTAACTCAATCAACGTTAACTCAATCAACCTGAGGGTCTCCCTTCGTGCGAGTTTGCAGACGCCTTGATCATAACGTCGGTAAACCTCGCTGAATCCTGCATCTTTAGGTTATTTGGGTATATACCAATAAGGAAGGTAAATGAACGTTCTAAAATATGTCGCTTTGTTATCTATCGCAGGGTCTTTTTCGACAAGTGCATTTGAAGTTGAGAAAGCAGACTGGGTCAACGCGATGAAAACAGCGCTACCCACCGCATTCTGTGCCCCCCAACAGTATTTCCGACAGTGCTTTGATGTCACTCCCGTACAGTGCGAAGAAACAGCGGCATCCGCAACACGAGTTTGCTTAACCAACTATCAAGATCAGTTGCCAGAAATTTTCGTGCAGCCCAAGGATGGATCTCATTGGGGAACCATCATAGGTACATGTGCGGGCGAAGCCTATATCGCGACACTTCCAGAAAAGTACTTAGAAAGTGAGAAATGCAATAATCCTGAAAATTGGCGATAGGAGTTATTTCTCCACTGATATGTGAATTAGTCATTTCCGAGTCGGTTTTTCCTAGCTTCCGCATGACTTTGTTAAGGGCAAAGGAGAAAAATGAAACCTGATTTATCGGGAAACCGAGTTGATTTAAGGACCATCCAAACGAGTGATGCCGACGATCTGTTTGAGATTTATGGCAATGCCCAAACCATGGAGTTTGCGTCAGACCCAGTGTTTAGTTCTCAAGGGATGATTCTGCAATTGCTGGAAAGCGTGGTACGGCTAGAGAAGTCCGGTGAGTCATTGGAATGGGCGGTGGTAGAGCGAGCCTCAAATAAAGTTATTGGGACGTGTGGTTTGCATAGTTTTAGTGAAGCTGACCACTCATGCGAAGTGGGTTGTTTGCTGAATTCAGAGTACTGGCAGCAAGGTTATATGTCAGAAGCACTGTTGTTGCTGTTTGCGTATGCAAAGTCATTCGGTATCAGAAAGCTAAATGCCGATATCGATGGTGATAACTTCCGATCTCAAGCTTTGTTTAAAAAACTGGGGTTTGACGTCAAGGGTGCAAGGTTGGAGTGCGTGTTGTGAACGCAATAATCATCACAAGGTGCATCAGGCAAAAGGTATCACTGCCGGGCTTTACGTGTCAGACTCTATACACGGGTTATTAATAGGGAAAGCAGTATGATTAGGGACATCACCAGAGAAGATTTTTCATTGTTCTGGCCGACTTTCTCCGCGGTAATTCAGGCGCAAGAAACCTATGCTTTTGACCCAAGTATGACGCAAGCACAGGCTTATACTTTATGGTGTGAAATGCCGCAAAAAGCTTTTGTCTTTGTTGAAAATGGACATGTTCTTGGCACGTATTATATTAAGCCAAATGCGATGGGGCCGAGTAGCCACATTTGTAATTGTGGCTATATGGTATCCAGTGAGGCCAGAGGCAAAGGCATTGCGCGTCGTATGTGTGAACATTCACAACACGTAGCCATTGAACTTGGCTTCGATGCCATGCAGTTTAATAGCGTTGTGTCGACTAATGACGCCGCCGTTAGGCTTTGGGAGAAACTCGGGTTTGCTATTGTCGGTACGATCCCTAAAGCCTATCAGCATGCTCAGTTAGGCTTGGTTGATAGTTACGTGATGTATAAGTGGCTGCGAAACTGATCAAAAAACGCCCCTTATTTGGGGCGTTAGTATTTATATCTTTCCTTGGCTGAAGTCTTTTTGGAAATACAGCACTTTTTGCAAGTAGCGCCTCGCTTCATCTTTCGGGTGCTCGGTGGTGAGCGCGTCGTACACCTGAGTCGGTGATTTCTGGTTCAACATCACCATGGCTTTCTTTCTGTCTGTGTGGAAGGTGGAAAGTACTCCACCTGTCCCGCTGTTATATGCCGAAATCATGCTGAAGTGGCGTGAAGATGGATTCGTTACTTCGCGCAGGTAGCGGGTTTTCAGAATATGCAGGTAAGCCGTACCAGTATCAATGTTACTTGCTGGATCGAAGAGGTATTCCTTGGTCGGCATGCCCGGCTTTTTCTTGACCAGATTAAACACATCCGCACCTGCCGTTTTTGGGATGACTTGCATTAAGCCGTAAGCACCAGCATGACTAACCGCGTATGGATTGAAGCTACTTTCGGTTTTGATCACCGCGTAAATCAGATCTTCGGGAATATCATAGTGCTTTGAAGCATCACGTACTAAATTGGCGTATTGGTATTCGCGTTGCTCAAGGTGGTCTTTCACCATATCAATTTGAACGTAATACGCTTTGCCTTGCTTAATTGCTTTGGATTGTAGCTTGTTCTCAATCATATAACCGGCAAAGCGATTGGCGCGCCACTCCCACTCAATGGATTTCCCTTCCTGGTCAACAATTTGCCCCATGAAGAAAGGTTTACCTGTGAGCTTTACATCTTTGTCGCTGAACTGTTCTACGTCTTTCGGATCGGCAGGCATCAGTACCGTCTGTACGATAGCCTTGTGCAGTTTTTCCATCGGTTGGTGCTGAGACACGGTTGAAACGTAAATTTTCCCCGCCTCAAAATCAATGTGTGCGCGTGTTTGATAGCCATCAAGATATTTCACATAGCGATGCTTACTGGATTCAACGTAATCGTCATCCCCCCAGTGTTTCTTGGCTTCTTTGGCGAGCAGCGAAAATAAGGTGGCGATCGCTTTCTTGTTGGCATCTGAGAGGGGCTGCCCAGCAATAGGTGGTGTAACAATGTCGTTGCTTTCAGGGGGTATCGCACACCCTGTGAACAGCGCAGTACATAGAAGGAGAACTGCTTTTCTCATGGCGATTTTTTATCTCTTTTTTAGCGTGAAGCGTGCTTTTATCAAATGCTAGGCGTAAGGCCGAGAGGGGCAGTGGCCCACTCTAGAATAGTGGCGACGATGCTATGCCCAGCCTTCAAAAAAGGAAAGGGATTTGTGGGAAATCGTGACGAAAGCACTGCCAAATCCGTCAGTTGACGTTAATTGGTCGATTTATCAACAATGTGGCGCGCAATAGGGAAGCAGGACGTTGCCGCCGGAGAGGGAGCATTACATACCACCAAGGAGCGCGCGGTCTGATGAAACAGGAAATCATCCACCATATCGCCGTTTTGATAAACGGCTTGTGCGCGAATACCGGAGGGGTAGGTGAGCAAGTCATCTTGATTAAGAGTTGGGCAGTATTTTTGGACTTCTTTTAAATAGCCTTGCTTCCATAAGCCGTTGCGAAGCTCTTTCATTGCCGATGAGAAGTTACGGCGAATCAGGCTATAAAAACCGCCATATTGCAGCATCTCAGCGGTATCTTTCATCGAAAATGAAAATCGTGAATAGCCTTCACGTGCAAGGCTTAATACAGCGTTTGGCCCAACGGTAACCGTTCCATCGATCATCTTAGTGAGATGGACACCGAGAAACGGGAGAGCGGGGTCTGGGATGGGGTATATCAGGCTTGAAATGATGCTGTTGTGTTGTGACGGTAATTGGAAGTAATCACCGCGAAAAGGCACCATTTGGAAGTCCGGCGTTTCGCCTAGCATTCGAATGATACGATCGGACATGATACCTGCGCAGGCGATGACCTTGTTGGCATGGAGTATTTGTGTCCCGGCAACTACCGTGACACCATCATCGGTTTCTTGAATATACTCGACGCTAGCATTGAACAAAACGTCCCCGCCATGGCTCTTGATCATTGTTCCGAGTTTTTCGCAGATCTGGCGGTAACTAACGATGCCTGTCGATGGCACAAATATGGCGCCAACCCCTTCAATATTAGGTTCTTTCTGGCGAAGCTGTGCAGCATCGAGTACGTCAAACGCTAAACCATTTTCTTTTGCGCGGACTTTCAATGCTTCCATTCGCTGGAGCTCAGTGGCATTGGTGGCGACCAATAGCTTTCCACATTCTTCAAACGGAATGGCATGTTCACGACAGAACGTTTTAATAGCCAGATTGCCTTCGGTGCAAAACTTGGCTTTCATGCTGCCCGGTGTGTAGTAAACACCGGCATGAATAACGCCGCTATTGCGACCAGTTTGATGACTCGCGACCTGCTCTTCTTTGTCGACAACGACGACGCTGGCGTTGGGGAAACGTGTCTGCAGTTCATGCGCCACGCTAAGCCCAACAATGCCTGCACCAATCACCAAATAGTCACAATCTCTCATTTGCTAGCCTTTGCGTTTAGTGTTTATCGCTAGCATTGAAAGTGATAAAGAACCAAATGGAAAGAAAGGATTAATGACTCTGTGATGAATACGTTTGAATTTTGTACGGTTCAGCTGGCTGATTTGGGGTAGATAAAAGAATGGCTCATCCCTACCTTTGATGAAGAAATAACGCGTGTGAGCGGCATTGGCTCACCGTAAACATAGCCTTGAGAGTAATCAAGACTCGCCCGTTGCACTTGCTGATAATCATCTTCGTTATTCACTTTTGCAGCTGCCGTTTTGACGTTCATCGAGTCACTGATTTGTTTGATCGACTCAACGATACGTTGCTCAACACGGCTCGACTTCATGAGTGATATGAGGCTACTGTCGATTTTCAGCATGGTGATGTTGAGCGTTTTTAGATAGCTAAAGACGCTGACGTCAGAACCGAAATTATCAATCGCGACCTCACACCCCAACTCTCTAAATGACGAGATAATCTCTCTGGCTTTTGCTTTATCAATCACAAGTGTACTTTGGTGGATTTCAATGCAAAGACGCGATGATGGCAATGGACTTTTCTTGACCAGTGCAATGCAATATTTAATGAAATCATCGTCATAGAAAGCGGGTGAAGAAATGTTGATGGCGATAGAAAGCCCGGCTTCTTGCAGTGCTTTGCCCTGTGTTTCTAATACCTCACAGAACACCCAGCGTTCAATGTTGATGAGCCGGCCCGTTTTTTCTGCGGCATTAAAAAATATATGAGGTAACAGCAGTTTGCCCTCATCAGTGATCATTCTAATGAGCACCTCATGCCACGTTGGAAGGTCTTTGCGATGAGCGACGATAGGCATACATAGCAAGGTGAAGGCTTGATTGGATATAGCGGTATCGATCTGGTGGAGTAGGTTGTCATTGCCAAATGAATGGCTTTTGTCGAGGGTATATTCATCAAAGGCAGCGACTCGCACGTCGGGAAGTTGTAACGCGGATGTCAATGCAACATCCGCGTGATAAAGAGATTGCAAAGCCGTAGTGTGTTGATCATCAATGACAGCCAATCCAATGACACTCGTAATTCCAAGGCTTGGCGAATCATGCTGATACTGAAGATTATCAAGCCTTGAGGTGATATTTTCGGCTCGTTCCTTCGCGTCAACGAGAGAATGCTGAGGCAGAAGTACAGCAAATTTGTTGTCATCGATTCGAGCCAGGTACTCATCACTTTTTATCTCGGTTTTGAGCAGCAACGCTGACGACTTGATGATTTGCTCACCAGCAGGCTTACCGAGAAGATCTGATAGCGTTCTAAGCCCTTTTAATTTAATAACAGCGACAATGTGTTCAGCTGATTTTCGAGCCAGTGCGTCGATATGATGCTGCAGTACACCTTCAAAATCTTTGCGGTTCGGAAGTCCCGTTAACGTATCCACTAATATGTGTTTGTTTGACACATCGACCCAACTCGCTTTGGATATGTGCTGAAGGGTAACGATCCATCCTTCTAAGACATTATTGTTTGATAAGGCGGGCTTGGCACACAGAGCGATTTGAATATCGATCCCTGTGGCAGTTTGTAACCAAAAAACGTTGTCGATGGAGAAATACTCTCCGCGAGCGCTGTTAAGTATCTGTTCAAATGACAGTAATTGGTCTCCATCAAACAATGAAAACAGAGCATCAATGGGTTTGCCTATGTCACTTTCATTGCAATGCACAATGTCGTACGTTTGCTCATTAAACGACTGAATGTTGAGGTTAGCATCCAATACGATAATGCCATCGTGAGAGGCATGAATTGCTGCTGACAGTAGGCTGTTGGTGTCATGATGTGTGGTTGAGTCAATATTGGGTATAGGCGTACAGATACCGACAAGGCGTTGAGGATCGTCGCGGGTTGCTTTTATCATGATGTAGTAGCAGGTGTCTTCGGGGAGATTGGCAGTTCTTAGGACATCGGTCTGGTAGTGATCTGAGTACTTGGACGGAGACGTTGTGACAAACAGTGCATCAAACTTCCGTTGATAGTCAGCATGCAAGAGATTGCGCCATGATTGCTTGTTGATGGTGTCGTTGGTCGTTAAACCAAAGAGCGAGTGCATTTCCGCATCCCAGATAAGCTCATCCGTATCTCTGTGGTACTCCCAAATGGCAATTTGGCCAGCTTCTAATTGATGGTTTAGCGCATTTCTGTGTGCGCTCTCAGGAGCTTTATTGCGCTCATGGCTTATGTCGGTGATAGTGCCGATGACTGTGTCAACCACGTCATCATTCTTGTTTTCCACCGGTTGGCTGCAGTCGCGGATCCACCGATAGGTGTTGTTGTCATCCAATATGCGGTACTCCATTGCCAAGGCTTCAGACCCTATTTGGCTCATGGAATGTTGATATTCTCTCAGATCTTCGGGGTGGATGCGCGCCATCCATTCATACATTTTCCTTATGCTCAAAGCGTTAATGCCAATCGCCTGAAAGGCATTCTCAGACAATTGAATATACTTAGTATTCGTTGCCATTTCATACACAGTGATACGGTTGATGCCCAAAGCAAACTCAAACTTCTGCGACCACAAGTTACGTTCTGTATCAATCCGCCGCTCTTTGTCGATATTCCTAATTTGATAGATGAAACTGGTGACTTCACCTGACCAGCGATCTCGGACCGCTGACACGCCAATTTGCGTCCAAATCACGAGTTTTTTCTTTGTGAGTAAACGAGCTGAAACTTGAAAGTTGGACGCATTCGCCATGATCAAGTCATGGCAATGTTGGTGAACGATTTTTCGGTCTGAATGAAAAATGAAGCGGTTGAAGTCTTTACCATCCATCTCGTCTGCATTCATATCAACCATTGCGAGAAAGCTTCGGTTGGTGGTCATCACCTGTCCGTCTGGCAACACCATCACCATCCCGACAACAGACACGTCCATGGCATCCGAAAATAGTGAGGCTTTTTCATCGCTCATTTTTTGTATCTGTTGTAATCGAGCCGATTTCACCGCAAGCAAGATGCCTATCAACATGGCACCTGCAACAGGGGGGAGTAAGTGTGACGACACTGTTTCAAATACTCCTTCAGCAAGGTTTGTTGACGGTGAGACCAAAAGCACATCGAGTATTAATGAAACTGCAAACGCACTAGTGAAGGCCGATAGTCGGTCAAGCATTGAGCTTGCAAGCGTCAGCGTGAACGCAATTGCAATGAAAGGATACGCAACGTGTGAAAGGGAATAGCCACAAAGCAATGTTATCCCAGCAATTAAGATGAGAGTCTTGGGGGAGACGAGTGAAGAGGGGAGGTGATAGGGCCGATTTAACAACACAAAGGAAAAGGGGGTGATGGCCAAGATACCTATGACATCTCCAAAATACCAATTTGAGACAATGTCGATAAAGGGAATTGCCAGCGCCTTATGCAAGATGTAACCGCCACTCAGGGCCCCCAGTAACGGGCTTAAGCAAACCACTAACAACACAAAAAGGTAAAATGCAGGCATTGAAATGAATGGTGATGATGTGCGGTTGATATACGCCAGAGCGACGGTGCCAGCTGCAATGGTTGATGTGTTGGCGAGCGAAAGCAGAATACTTTGTATTAGTGCATCACCGAACAGAATATTGGCGAGCAAAATAGCCAAAAATGCGGTGCCGAGGAGAACCCATCGTTGAGATTTGGGAGCAAGCGTAAGAAGCGTGATAGCAAGTCCGTTAGCATACCAAGTGAATGCTGAACTGCCGGGTTGGCGCAGCAAATAAATGGCGAGGAGTGCTGTGAATAAACACCCAACAAAAACAAAGACCACGCGCGTGAACAAAGCACCATCAGAAAAGTTGTCTGTTGAATGTTCTTGCTCGCTAACGAATGCCATTTACATTCCCATGATTTCAAGTTGAAAGTTGTGTGGATGACAGCTAGCCAACCACCGTGTCCACTGCCGAGGGCTTGGGTTCACCATGCGCTTTGTACTCGCAGAGACAATGCAATGTATTTGCAAGTGAATGCACATAAGTAAAAGTCTAGCGTAAGTCTCATAAATGGGATGTGGATTTAAAATTGATGCCAGCGAAGACCGTTGGCATCAATCTGTGTGCGGGTGATGGGTGACGATGGGTGAGATATGTCGTGAATATTTATAGCTCGTTGTATTTGACTGCGCGTCCGTAGCATTTATCGACGGGGTACTTCTCATTGTTTAGTGCGAGTTTTTTGTCGCAGGCATCTTCAAGATTAACGTGGCACTTATCAGCGATGCGAAGCAGATAAAGTTGAATATCTGCCAGCTCGTGAGCTAGCGCTTCTTTTTTGTCGGCAGGGAAATTTGCCGCTTGCTCTGGTGTCAGCCATTGAAACAATTCTGCGAGTTCCCCTACCTCACCACTCAGTGCCATGACAAGATTCTTCGGATTGTGAAATTGCTCCCAGTCACGAGCTTTGGCGAATTCGGTCATTTCGTTTTGCAACCGGAGAAAAGGAGATGTTGTTTTAGTCATGGTGTGTTTGCTCGTTCATTAAATTTACGCATCAGTGTGTCACGATCATTCAGCAACGCAACTCTTCCAAAGTTTAGAGAATAAGACATTTGCAATAGTGAGTGCATGGTACAAATTTGGCGTGTTCAGTGTCCTATTTTTGTGAATTTAAAGAGTTTATGAGCAATCTGAAAGCGAATTGCTTTTTAACCTGTCTACTCTCTAAGAGATAAGCAGCCGAACAGGGCAACATTTTGAATGACGTAACAATAACCCTTTTGCAATATTCGCCGTTGACCCTTTTTTTCGCGGTGATTTTGTTGTCGTACTTGCTTGAAGATCTCGCGATTATTACTGCGAGTGTGGCAGCGGCTCAAGGTGTTATGACGGTTCCAATGGCGTTGTTATCCATTTTTGTAGGAATCGCGAGCGGCGATGTGGGTCTTTATGCACTGGGTGTATGGGCAAGAAAATGGCGTCGGTTGCGTGGCTTGTTGCTCACGAAACCCAGCGTGCGTTTGATCCGCAAAAAACTGCGAGCTAATCCCGTCAGCAATCTTTTCCTTATTCGCTTTGTCCCCGGACTGCGTTTTGTGGGTTTCTGCTTAAGCGGCTTTTTCCGCGTAGGATTGCGTGCTTTTTTGCCCGCGGTACTGCTCGCAACGGCATTGTGGACAGCTGTGGTGTTCACCTTGGTGTACCAACTGGGCGAAATTGAATGGATCCATAGCAATCTAAGTTGGGGACTGATTCCGGTCGTACTGATTCTGTTGTACGGCGTTAACCGTTTTGCTGGAAACAAGCTTAAGGAGAAAGCAGTTTGCACAGATTAAAACTGGTGGACGAGAAGACAAATCCCGCACTGCCCATTAACCATGGAATGCCACCGCTCAACATGAAAGGCAAAGCTGTGTCTGCCTTTGAGTTTTGGCCTGGATGGATATTTTATGCACCTGTAGCGGTGCAGTGGATTTGGTATGGCATTAAATATCGCAGTGCGAGCTTGCCACTGATAGCGAACCCTGGCATTGAACTTAGTGGCATGGTTGGCGAGTCAAAAGACGCCATTTTGTCTCTTGCCGGTGAACGCGCCAAACCTTGGATTCTGCCTTATGTTATGTGGGAAAAGAATACCACGTCGGCGGAATCTCAAGCTCACCAAGCTCTTTCTGCTCTGCACGATGCGGGCTTGGGTTTTCCTGTCGTCGCGAAGCCTGATCTGGGTTGCCGTGGTGCGGGTGTGCGGCTGGTGGAAAACAAAGCAGAGCTGGAAGACTACTTACGTCTGTTTCCTGATGGCGCGCGCTTAATGCTGCAACAAAAAGCGCCATATAACGCGGAAGCTGGTGTGTTTTACGTGCGTTATCCCGAGGAAAAACGAGGGCGGATATTTTCGTTAACGCTGAAATATAACCCTTTCGTTGTCGGAGATGGTCAACGCACGTTAGCAGAGCTTATTGATGATGATCCCCGTGCCAGCAAAGTGCGCCATTTATATCGTGACCGCCATGAAGACAAACTGAATCTTGTGCTGGCTGAAGGCGAAACATTTAGGTTGGCGTTCGCAGGGAGTCATAGCCGAGGCGCTATATTTAGAAATGGCTGTGAATTTATTACTGATGCGCTGGTGGCGCGTTTAGATGAAATTTTTGATGACTTTCCCGGGTTTCACTACGGACGGATAGACCTCAAGTTTCGTGATATTGAAAGCCTAATGCGTGGTGACGATTTTGCGCTCATCGAAGTCAATGGAGCAAGCAGTGAAGCCGCACATATTTGGGATAGAGAAGCCTCCTTGAAAGAGGCTTTCTCAACCCTACTCGAGCAGTATCGGATCCTGTTTGAAATTGGCGATTTACAGCGTAAATCGGGGCATAAAGTGCCAACACTGGGTGAGCTTTACAAGGCATGGCAACGGGAAAAAGCCTTGGTGCGTCATTACCCGTCAACAGACTGAACGAAGTGATGCGCGAAACAATAATGAATCAATCCAATTTGTGTTTTAAAGATGAAGGGGAAAGCATGTTAGCAAAGGATGTCGTGATGAAGTCCAATTTAGGTTCTTGTTCCACGTCGCCTGCTGAAGTGATTGGTGGAATGGATGTCGCGGCGCAATCTTTAGAACTGTTACATCAACTTTCTGATGCGCAATATAACCATGTCGCAGCACCATATCTGCAGAGCAGTATTGGCCAGCATATGCGCCATATCCTCGATGTTTTTCATGCCATTACGGTTTACCCTAGGTCCGATTTTATTGATTACGATGTTCGTCGACGCGCACACCCTGTTGAAAAAGAGAAAGCGATTGCCATAGCCGAGTGGATTTCGCTTTGTGACTGGCTTGATGCATTGAGTGAGGATGACTTGCTCTCACTCGTCAATGTCAGTGGCGAAGTGAGCTTGACGCATCATGTCGCGTCAGTGACCCATTCCACCCTTGGGCGTGAACTCTCTTTCGTTGCCAGCCATGCGGTGCATCACTTTGCTTTGATCCGTGTGAGTTTGTGCGCTCAAGGAATATCGAGCGCTGAGACGTTTGGGATGGCAGCTGCGACGGCAACGTATTATCGAGAGGGCGATTAAATGTGCACAGTTAGCTGGTTATTGCATGAATCGGGTTACGACGTCTTCTTCAATAGAGATGAGCAGAAGGGGCGGGCGATCGCGCATCCACCCCAGTTGTTGTCACAGGGTAATACATCGTTCTTGATGCCTGTTGACCCCGATGGAGGCGGTACATGGATGGCGACCAATCACAATGGTTTGTCACTCTGTCTGTTGAATTATTACCAAGGCGACATTCCTGAATTACCGTTAATTAGCCGCGGCTTATTGGTCAAAATGCTCGCGCCGTCATTGATGGTTTCTGATGTGGTTTCCACTTTGAATAATCTTCATCTGGGATCCTATGCGCCTTTCACGCTTTTGGTATTTGCGCCTGACCTTTCTTCGACTCATGGTCATGTCATTGCTTTTCAGTGGGACGGTCACGTGCTTACGCAAAGACCAAGTATTGAACCTATGATTTCTTCGTCTGTTGCGTTTACTGAAGTGATGCAAGCTCGTCGACAGGCACATAACATCATTATGACCGAGCCACGTACCATCGAAAAAGCGTGGGAGTTTCATCGGAGTCATGTCCCCGAGGCTGGTTATAAATCGGTTTGTATGCATCGGGACGATGCGAACACAGTGAGTTTTACTCACCTGAAAGTGACGCCTGAGCACGTCGAAATGATTTATGTCGATGGGCCCCCTTGTCAAAAGGGGGAGGCTGTAAGGACATTGCTTGGGCGGCAATCGTTATCGTTGCGACTGGCTGCGAGTGATTAACACAATGACAGATGAGATATCGGTGAAAACTTGATGAGAGTTTTGATGAAAATTCTGAAAGGAAACAGGTGTAGCTCGGTCATATATACCAAGCCATCAATACATAACATGGAGAGATGATATGTCTCGGATATTATTACTGATTTCACTGTTTTTTTCGGCAGCCACCTTCGCTGCTGATGAAGTATACACAGGCTTTTTTAGCAGTAAGGCGTTAAGTGGCTACGACACCGTTTCTTACTTTGAAGGTGGCCCTGTAAAAGGTTCATCTAAATTCAAAACAGATTACAAAGGCGCTGAGTGGCTGTTTTCAAGTCAAGCTAACCTCGACAAGTTTTTAGCAGATCCAGAACAGTATGCACCGCAATACGGCGGTTACTGTGCGTGGGCCATTGCCGAGAAAGATGATCTAGCACCGGGCGACCCAGCTTACTGGGATATTGTTGATGGTAAGTTGTACCTCAACTACGACAAATCGATAAAGAACAAATGGGAAAAAGATATTCCCGGCTTCATTGTTCAGGGTGATTTGAACTGGGCAAAACGTTAATTAGGGAAGATATCTATGAAATCATTTTTATTGTCTATGTTTGCTCTGATTTTTTCGACGAACGTGTTTGCAGCAAAAGAAATTTATACAGGCTTTTTTGGCAATGACGCGGTGAGTGGTTACGACACCGTCTCATTTTTTGATGGTACGCCAACAGAAGGAAGTTCGACGTTTAAGACTGAACACGATGGCGTGACTTGGAAATTTGCTAACCAAGCTAACCTTGACAAGTTTTTGGCAAATCCCGCGCAGTATGCCCCGCAATACGGTGGTCATTGTTCGTGGGCCATTGCCGCGAATGACGCACTAGCTCCGGGAGATCCAATGCTTTGGAAAGTGGTAGATAACAAACTTTACCTCAATTACAACGAAGAGACGTTTGAGACCTGGAATCAAGATATCGAAGGTTTCATTGAGACTGGCGATAAAAATTGGGCAAAACGTTAATTCCCATCAACGCGTAAGCACGTTTCTGAGTCGTTGAATGAGTAGCTGTTAGGGACTTATCACTATCACTTTGCCAATAGGCGAATAGCAAAGAAATGCAGTGCCACCATATTGCGTTTCATTAGGGAGAGAGAATGAATACAAGTCCTTTTCTGTTACCAAGAAAAACGCCTTTTGGCATGGTCGAAAAAACGCTGGAATCAATGACTGGCCTTCGTACCCTAGACAAGTATTACCGCCTCCGCCCTGAAGGTATTGATACTGACAATTTTCTTACCTATACCCTCGATGTGTTGGGCATTGACTATCACGTTTCTTCGCAGGACATCGGTCATATTCCGATATCAGGAAGTACCGTGGTTGTCGCGAATCATCCGTTGGGGGGCGTAGAAGGGGTCATTTTAGCCAAAGTGCTGCGTGAAGTGCGGCCTGATGTCAAAGTGCTAGCAAACTATTACCTTAAACGCATTCCTGAACTGAGTGACTTGTTCATTGGTGTTGATGTATTTGAAGGTGAAAGTGCTAGGCGCGCTAACATGCGCGCGTTGCGTGAAGCACATCAACACGTCAGTGATGGTGGCCTGTTGTTGGTTTTTCCTGCGGGTGAAGTCTCGACGTTTGACGAAAATGGTGTGTTGAGTGACAAAGCGTGGAGTCGCTCTGTGGCCGCTATTGTCAGAAAGCACAAAGCGACAGCCCTGCCGATATTCATTGGTGGGCGGAACAGTCGAAAATTCTATCGTGCGGGTGTCATTCATCCACTGCTTCGTACCGTGCTGTTAGGAAGAGAGTTGCTTAATAAACGTGGGCAACCCATTTCCTTAACGATTGGCGAGCCCATTAAGTGGAAAGAGTGTCGCGGCTTTGAAAGCGACGATAGCCTCGTTAACTACTTACGACTGAATACCTACCTGTTACATCAGGACAAAGCCCTCGAAGCCCCTTCTGATATTCATGATGCAGAGCCGATTATTGATGCGCTAGGTGTTGATGTCATTGAAGAGGAAATCAGACATTTGCCAGATGATGCCAAATTACTGTCCTCCGGCGAATTTGATGTGTACTGCACAACCAGCGAACACATTCCTCGTATACTCAAAGAAATCGGTCGAATGCGTGAAGCCAACTTTCGTGCTGTAGGCGAGGGAACAGGGCTTGCGTGCGACTTGGATGAATACGACACCTATTATTTGCACCTCTTTATTTGGGATAGAGAAGCGCAGAGTATGGTTGGCGCATATCGTCTAGGGGAAGTGCAAAATATAGTTAAAAAACAGGGGATTGAAGGGTTGTACTCACGGAGCCTATTCCAATATGATCAGCGCTTTGTGGACAGCATGAATGTGTCTTTGGAGATGGGACGTTCGGTGATCGATGCAAAGTATCAGCGCAGCCTATCGGCACTTCTTTTGCTTTGGAAGGGCATTGCAGAATACGTAAGTCGTCATCCGCATATCACCACACTCTTTGGCCCTGTCAGCATTAGCAATGATTATCCTATAAAAGCGAGGCGCTTATTGGCAGAAAGCCTCAGCGTTCATCACTACGATGATGATAAAGCCCAATTGGTAAAACCCACCACACCATTAGAAACGTCTGATCCTGTGCCTTGGCATACCACTATGCTGACAGCGCTAGGTGACATGCAAGTGCTCTCTCGTGTACTCAGTCGAATGAGTAGCGGTTTAGGGGTGCCCGTATTGTTACGACAATACTTGGGATTGAATGGGAAACTGGTATGTTTTAACGTCGACCCCGCGTTTAACAATGCGCTAGATGGTTTGATTGTGGTGGACTTGCGAAATGTTCAAGCCAAGACGCTAGGGCGCTATATGGGCAAAGAGAAGGCGGAGACGTACCTTGCGATTCATAATGCTTCGAAGTAATGCGCGCACTAAAGCGGATGAGTGAGTTGCCTGGACTGCGGGGAGCGAGAACGTGAAATCTAGCGTCAATCTCTAAGGGTATATGTGATAACACAAATAAAAACAGCGCCGAGAGCGCTGTTTTTGATTCTGTCATTCACACGCGTTGCGCGAGAGTGGGTATCGTTATTCTCTGACCTGACACTTCGCGTTACGAGTGACGTTGAAGCACTTAGAAATTTAGACGTGCACCAATAGAGACAGTGCCAGTTTCGGCGTTGCCGCGATCTTGATATCCCACTTCTATGGCCATACCTGGACCAATCGCAGGCGCTAAGCTCAACCCAACAGCGCCGAGTAAACCATAGCCATCTTCCACTTCAGTGCCATAAGTGTTTTCGTAATAGTTAGCGCCACCGCGAACGTAAACATCACCGAGCACAATAGGCACACGCACTTGTAAAGCGAGCGGCACAGAGACTGACGTGAAACTTTGGTCGATGCCACTTTCATCAGGAATATCAGCGGTGGTTTCACCGTAGCCTGAATAAATACTGGTCATACTGGTGAGTTTAAGGTTGCCCGTGACAGACCAGAAAAAGCCCGTCGCGCTGCGGCCTTTGTACTTCACATTGGCAACACCCGCATCTGCACCAACGGAAAGTGGTAACACCAATGCTGAAGCAGAAGATGCAAACAGCGCACCGATAAGCGCAGACGCTAACGTGTAAGTCCTTATTTTGGCCATAAATTCACCTCGTGTGAAAGACAGTTATAGTGTCGCAATTTCGCGACAAAAGAATATGCATTTAGTGTAGAAGTGAATCAGTGAGGTTGTGGCGCACGCGAAAGAAATTTCATAATTAGATCATGTATTTGTGACTTGTGCCTAAGAGATGTTAGTGCCACAAAAAACGGCACCCTAAGGTGCCGTGATATGTTGAACGTTTTGCTGACTAGGTTTTAGGTGACTATTTTTTTAGTGGCTATGTTATCAGTGACTTTGTTAATTGCGTCAACTAGCCTGCAATTAGCGCGGAGACTACGCCGATCAGACCACCAAATACCCCACCCCATACCACTAGCCAACCGAGATGTTTGCGGATCATCTTTTGAACGATATCTTTGACCATGTTTGGTGTTAGCTCGTCGAGGCGTTGTTCAATCACGGTTTCAATGTTTGCTGTGATATCGCCTAGCATTTCAGGTTGTTCGATTTGGCTTTTCAGGGCTGCACGGAAGTTGTCCTGCTGAGTAATCTCGATGACAGATTCGCGCATCTTTTCCACGAAAGGCTCACGAAGCGGTGTTAGGGCTTCTGCGCCACCAAACATCATCAGCATACCGCCAAATTGACTGTTGTTGATCACATCCACTAAGCCATCAAACGTTGGGTTAAAATCAATCTTTTCGATCACGGGATCGAGGTTGAGGTTTGCCCCGTCTGACATCTCTTTGTTCAAGAAGCGGTCAATATTCTCCTTGGTAAAGAACTGATCCATCATGAGTGAGCGAATGCCTAGTTTGAAAGCTTCAAAACGCGCCTGAATGACACCTGAGCCATAAAGCCCCGGCACTTTCTCAAACAGCATATGTACCGCAAGTAAGTTGGTCAGTGAGCCGGACAGCGCGAATAGACCGCCATAAAGTGCGATAGGTTGGTCAAGGAAGTAGCCTGCAGCGAAAACAGCGACTGCAATGGCATTGGTCAGAAAACTTTTATTCATGGTTTGCCTTGGGAGAATAATTTGATTGGCGCGATTTTATAGGATGGTATGGCGAGTCACAATATCGTGATTTTATAGATTTAACCCTCATACCCCATGTCGCACGCTTCCCAAACGGTAATACTGCCACCTACACTTTTTTAGGACTCGATAGACATGAGGTAAAAATGATACGTCGCCTATGGTTGTGTACGGCATTGGTTATGGTCTTAAGTGCTTGTAGCAGTACCAGTCGTCCTTTTGAATTTAAAAATCTCGCCAAATCGGACATGGATTTGATCACGGATATTCATATCATGGAAATCCGCGATTTAGTGCAAGAACTTACGATCAAGCTCTACAAACGAAATCCAAGAGAACTCGCCAAAGTCAGCGACATGACGGTCAATGATCGGCTCGAATCTTTCATGACGGTCAAGCGACCGCAAAATGGCTACGTGGAACTGGGTGGCGTGGATGGGATTAACGCCTTGCATCTTGCTTTCTCAGAGACGTTTAACGGCGACCGCGTGTTTGCCATGATGGTGGGGATCACCGGCATGATAAGCAGCAGCTATAACAACCAACTTGAATTCTATTTGCTTGACGATATAGACCAGCAAAAACTCTATAACAGCGCTCGCAACCTCGAAACCGTTGCATGGTTACTTAACACCCGCAAAAATATCAATGGCGAGCTCATGCTGTTAAGCAATGGCATCGCCGTTGATGGTACACCGAATTACAGCTATGAACGCGTCCTCGGTCAGATGATCGTGATACAAGACATGATGGCGACAATGGTCGCCGATAGTACCAATCGCACCATCAATCAGGTTGTGCATGGCATGGCCTCAATGACGTTCTTTCCAATCTGATAGTTGGCGTTACTTAGCGTCGATGATTTCTTTAGGAAAGCAGTACTTACTGACATTTTTTTTGTTTTTAACCAGTTCGTAGAGTGTTCTTAAATAGGCTTTATCATCCTCGTCATTGTCCCAAAAAAATCGCCCTCCAGCCCTCACTGCACTCCAGATCATGTTAGCCCGAAGGTTATCGACGCCATTTTGGCAAAGCAGCGTATAGAGAATGCTATCTGCTTCTTTGCGAGAAACTTGATGGTTGTAAAACAACCAGTCGTGAACCAATGCAGGCATCATAATGTCCGGATGAAAGGGAGTGAAAGTGATTTGCCAAGCCGCAGATGGAATAGTGGCGCCGTCATAGCGAAAGTACTGCGGGACAAGGATATTGACCCCATTAACAGTGATCCCGAAATCCTTCGTAAGTTCATATTTGTTGGTGAGTGCGCTAGGTTTGAGTCTAGGTTGATTGATCATGATGAACCCCTTGCGGCCTGTATAGGATTCTAGAGTATGCAATTGAGAGTACTGTCTTCGTATCAAGGGTGGGAGTTCTTGCGAAATAGACGCTAGCAGAAAGAAACTCTGCGGTTGGTGATGACCGACGTTCGTACAATGGATTTCACAAAGTTTAGTACAACGGTTTTCACAAAGACTAGTACAACGGTTTTCACATCGATTAGCACGACGGTTAGTGCAACGGAGATGGAATGAAATTTATTCCTCATTAGAAACCATCATCTATGTCTGGTCAGCGAATAAAACGCGCAACAGTTTTTGGGGTAATCCCTTTTCTCCGCGTTCGTTCAAAATGTTAGCGGCAAACGGCGGTGTTGAAAAAGGAGAGTGGCAGTACGTTAGCCGTAATGTGCGTGAAGACTTTCAGCGTCTTTATGGCGAGAATTATCGAACCTTGAGCGCAGTGTCGATTATGTCTGACAGTGACAATTCCAAGAGTCGAAGCGCAGCATATATGTCGACCATTCGCTTCTCATCATCACCGATCACGCCTTTCAACTTTCCTTAGCTTCGAACGTAACCTTGCAAACCCATCCCAAATAGGTGGTTCTGATCATGAACTTTCAATGTTCAGCTAACCTTACAGTGAAGAAATATACATATGATATGGGTTGTATAAGATTTGTTAAGCCGATGTAGGGGGTGACTTAACGGCAGGGCATGTTTTGCTCTATACCCAAACAACCTGAGTCCTTGTCCGCATATTTTGGCCTTGGTGATACATCACTGATGGCCTTGGAAAAGAATAAAGACATGAAGCTGACGACAAAACTCCCTGCGATTTTCTTTCTCTTTGGTGTGATGATCACTGGCATTGTGGGCAGTATGATCTTGATGGGAATAGAAACACTTCAAACAGTGATGCTGGTTGCACTTGTATTACTCTGTACGTTAATGGCATTCGCCCTGGCCCAGCGTATTGTGGAATCGGAACGTCACAGTCCTCTCAATGATGACCAGAAATTTCTGCAGGATATTCAACACCACGCCATCGAATTTTCCGCCACGGGTATTATTGTCAGCGATGCTCGTCAAATAAAAAAACCGATAATCTATGTCAACCAAGCATTTGAAAGACTATCAGGATACGCAGCCAATGATATCATCGGTTCGAACATCGACATGTTCCACGGTGACGAGTTTTGGTTGAATGCGTCGGCTTCGGTTGTCTCGGATGACCACGGTCAGCCTAAATTTGTCATTAACTTATTGGAAGACAATACTGCGCGTAAAGAAGCCGAATTGGAGTTAGTTCGAGCCCAAGAGACGCGAGATGAGCTACTCCGTGGGATGAAATTAGCGTCGAACGCGGGGGGGATTTGTAATTGGTCATTGGATATTAACTCCGGTGAACTGCGATGGGACAAGGCCATGTTTGATCTTTATGGTTTGTCAGACTCCAAGCCTTTAACGTATGAGGATTGGCGGTCATCGGTTCACCCAGATGACGTTGAATATGCCGAAAAAGAAGTCGGTAACGCGCTTGAAGCCAATACTTTGTTTAACGCAGAGTTTCGAATTATTCATGGATTTACTGGTGAAGTGAGGTGGATAAAAGCCGCAGGCGATGTACACCGCAATCCGAACAGTGAGCAATATACATTATTCGGTATTAACCTCGACATTACGGATGAACGTATTCTTCAGAAGAAATTAGAGCAGGAATCCCAAACAGCCTTGCAGGCAAGTGAAGCGAAATCTCGGTTTCTTGCCATTATGAGCCATGAAATCCGTACCCCGATGAACGGAGTTATTGGCATGATTGACTTGCTACGAGAAAGTGAGTTGACGCAAGAACAGCAGCGCATGACCACCACCATTCGGGATTCCTCGTTTTCACTGTTAGATATTATCAAT
Organism: Enterovibrio gelatinilyticus; assembly: GCF_028683095.1. Taxonomy (GTDB): domain Bacteria; phylum Pseudomonadota; class Gammaproteobacteria; order Enterobacterales; family Vibrionaceae; genus Enterovibrio; species Enterovibrio gelatinilyticus. The sequence continues at coordinate 34,290 of NZ_JAJUBC010000029.1, forward strand.
GATGTGCTCGATTTCTCGAAAATTGAGTCTGGCCAAATGGCATTAGAGTACCGAGATACTGATCTCCTCAATGTGATCGAAAAGACCTTAGATCTGCTCAGAGTCAGCGCCCAAGCAAAAGGTGTCACACTGCAAATTCGGCATGATTTTCGTATACCAGCGTTGATAAAAATGGATTCGATCCGTATTCGGCAGGTGTTACTGAATTTAGTGGGCAACGCGATCAAGTTTTCACATAAGCCCGAACGGGAAGCTTCAGTCACAGTGTCTACGGAATACATTGAAGAGAATACGTCGTTACGTATTTCTATTGCCGATGATGGTGTTGGCATGACACCTGAGAAAATTAGTAAGCTCTTCAAACCATTCACACAGGCTGATAATTCGACCACCCGGAAGTTTGGCGGTACAGGACTTGGATTGAGTATTAGCAAATCATTTGTGGAGATGATGAAAGGGCAGATTGCTGTTACCAGCCAACCAAGCTTAGGTAGCACATTCACCATTACGCTACCTTTAAACCACAGTGAGTTTGACGACACCTTGTTACGTGATTATGACTTTAGCGATTACACATTTGTAGTGATGGTTAAAGACAGCGACATATTCGAAATGTGCTCGCATATTATCTCTCAGTGTCAGCCAAAACGGGTGATAAGAAAGATGCCTCACTCACTGGATAATCATAGCCGTGTCATTGTTGTTACCTTAAACGAGCCAATGAATATCCATGATCTAACGCTAAAAAATATAGTTTTAGACGCTGAACAGTCTGACGTATCAGGCAGTGTTACCCCTCAGCTTTATTACTTAGGTAGTAGGCCACTTAATCCCAGTGAAATGATTGTTGCTGCCGCAGTGCTATGCGGGTTTAGAGAACCTGACAGCAAGACTGTGGAACATACTCTGTTACGCCATTCGAGCAATAACACTGAAGACTACGATATTGATAAAGACAATATTGTCATTCTGTGTGCGGAAGATCAGCCGACAAATCGCATGGTGTTGGAGCGCCAATTGACCAGTCTCGGTTATCGCTATGAAATGACCTCAAATGGTGTTGAGGCATTGGCAGCGTGGAAGTCGGGTCAGTACCCCATTGTTTTGACTGACTGTCACATGCCGGAAATGGATGGATTTGAGCTGGTGGCTGAGATCCGCCGCTTGGAGGCTGACAAACACCATAAGACGTTGATGATCGCGATAACGGCAAACGCTTTGGTTGGGGAGGAAGAAAACTGTGAGCAAGCGGGAATGGATGACTATATTGCTAAACCTGTTGAGCTTGAAAAGCTACGCTCGGTGTTAGCCGCAAATATCAGAAATCACCCAATGAGAACGTTTGCTTCACATGAGAATTTACCACCACGGTCTTCAATACCAGAGACAAATATAGAGGCCGAACTCATTGATTTCGAACATTTACAAAACGTGATCGGTACGGGTGATAAGAAGATGATCGATGCCGTTCTAAGCATTTTCTGGGAATCACTAATGTCTGATCTGGTTTTATTGGAAAACGCGATATCGGAGAAGGATACTGAGCAGATTGGTGTGCTTGCTCATGGTATTAAAGGTTCAGCTGCATCGAGTGGCGCGCTGCCTTTGAGTGTATGCTTTCAGGAAATGGAAGCATGTAAGGCTGACGTGATAAAGGTTAACCAGCTACTTGCTAGTGTGAAGGGCATGATTGCGGGTATTGAAGAAGTACTTCTTCAAGAAACTAACATCAAGGTGTGACCTTGATTGTGATTGCCATCAGCACCGCGACGACCCAGCATCGACACTTATTAGCTGTGATTGAAGGATTTCTCTCGCTAGATTAATGCAGATGTTGAGCTGGAATTTTCGCCGTTGTCAGAGTGGGACAAAAGCGCTTCTTTGATCAGAGTTGTCGGGCATTTAGTGCAGGATTGCATATGTGTAGTGTTTCATATTTCAAACTCGCCTACACCCAAGTATCTTCAGGCTGCTGAGTATAAGTTGGAAGCGGTACAACCAAAAAAATGAGAGAGACTGCAATTAATCTTGAGGGATTTGACTCAAATCAAAAGTAGCCATTGCAAGGTCTCGATATGTAATCGATTGACTTGGTAACATATGCTTTCATTCTTTATATAAAATAACTGCAACATTACTGTTAACTAAATTATTAATTGAGAGTGATGGTTATTATTTGACGGTGCTTTTTTCACGATTTTAACTGTTTGTGAAAGCAGTGTCTGATTTACCATCATATAATACTGGTATCATATTAATATTATTAATTTATATTTTTCATCTAGTTAAGTGTGATTGCATTCATACTCTCTACTTTATAAGACAAATAGATGTAAATTTTTTGCCCAATTAGTGGATCTCAGCTAATAATTTATGGGAGCATGCGAAAAGTCTGATATAGAATAAATGTCAATACAGTGACTTTATTTGTCGATTCTTAATGAGAAACTCAGAACTTAAAAGATTTTATAGGGACGTTGGGTTGGTGAACCATGTGAGTAACACAAAGACTATCGCTGTGATTGATGACTCTGAGTCTGTGCTGATGCTAATTCGTAGCATGTTGAATCGTCTTGGCTATGAAAAAGTGAGTTGTTTTTCTAGCCCTCAATTGGCCCTCAAAGAAATTAATTATGAAATCGCGCGATATGATGTTGTATTCACAAACTTAGGTATGGTCGATATTGATGGAATGTGCGTTATTCGCGAATTGGGAAAAATGAAATACCGCGGCGCAGTTTGCATTATATCAGATCTTGAAAACCGTGTGACGGAGTTGGCTGCAGAGATTGCAAAACTTCAGTGGATAAACCTTCTAGGGAGCATCCCAAAGCCGATAACTTTATATGCGTTAGAGAGAGTATTAAAAAAGGCAGATACCAAGAGCGACGTCAAATTAAATCAAATTGAACTCATGCCAAAAGACGAACTTATTGAACACATTATTTGCGGTCATGTTGTTCCTTACTACCAACCAAAAGTGAATTTTCTGACCAAGAAGGTTGAAAGTTTGGAGGTGCTTGCGCGTATTGTATTTCCTGAGTCGCCATACTGTATCAATCCATGCTGTTTTATTAGTACTGCTGTTCAGTACGGGCTCATTGATCTGCTTACTGCCTCAATCGCTGAACGGACCGCACTGGAAATAGATGAGTTGTCATCAATATTTGGTGGTGAAGTTAGCGTCGGGATTAATCTTTCTGCGACGCAATTGGACGATTTGAGCATTCCCAATCGACTGGGGGCGCTGTTTAAGGCGAAAAGCGTTTCTAACTCTCGTGTCACATTAGAAATAACCGAGGAGAGTTCCTTGCAATCTCCTGAGCAGCTTGAGTCTCTCAACCGACTTCGCATGCAAGGATATGGTGTTTCGCTGGATGACTTTGGCACGGGATACGCCAATTTCCTCCATTTACGGAATTTACCTTTTACGGAAGTCAAAATTGATAGATCGCTAATTACTAATATTCATCTGGATCATTTTGGTCAAACCATTGTTCGTTCATTAGTGGATTTTACCGTCCAATCAGATTGTGTCATCGTCGCTGAAGGTGTAGAAAAAGAGGAAGAATTGAAGTACCTCATCGAGAACTATCCGTCGATGCTGATCCAGGGCTTTCTAATTTGTCGTCCCAAAACGCTGAATGAATTAGCTGAGTGGTATGGCGATTGGCGTTGCGATAATGTGTTAGGCGGCTATGCGCAGTCGAAATAATTGTTACTAGAAACACGCGTTGCGATGGCACTTTTTTGTGCATTTATCACGTTCTTTACCTTTCACTATTCTCCCTTATTTGCTTGTTAATTCACGTTTGTTTGTTTCATCGTAAATCATCGGTGTACCGTCAATTCCTAACTTTTTATTGCGCATAAATTTTGCTTTGTGATTAGAGTAATATACTCAAACATCCTGAAGATGCAGGATTCAGCGAAACTTACAGACGTAGTGATCTAGACGTCCCTTGCCCATGTAGTGATCTCCATCAAAAAGGGATAATACCGAGCATCTTCTGGTTGATTGGTTATAGTCCACACAGGATTTATGTGTGGTTAACTCAACCGTGCACGAATGCGTGAAGGGAATTCAATGAATAATGGCAATATCGCGATGGGTAAGTGGGTAAAAAAAGCGAGCGTTAATAATACTCACCAGTCATTCAAAGCGTTGCTTGGAACAGATCTTCCTATTATTCAAGCGCCGATGGCGGGCGTGCAAGATAGCGCCCTAGCCATCGCAGTGAGCGAAGCGGGTGGGTTAGGATCTTTGCCCTGCGGCATGTTGAATCTCGATCAAATCGTGAGTGAACTTGAGGTCATCAGTGCCGCGACGACACAAGCTTACAATCTCAATTTCTTTTGTCACCGAATGCCTGCGTTCAATCAACGCCAACATGCCGAATGGCGAGATGCGCTGACGTCATATTTTGCCGAGCTGGATATCGACCCCACAAGCTTGCCAATCACAACCAACCGTTTGCCGTTTAACCATGATATTGCTGATGCCATTGAGTCATATCGTCCGCCGATTGTTAGCTTTCATTTCGGTTTGCCCGATCATACATTACTGGCCCGCGTAAAAAGCTGGGGGACAAAGGTCTTGTCTTCCGCAACGACACTTCAAGAAGCCATGTGGTTAGAAGCAAACGGCGCTGATGGCATCATCGCGCAAGGCTTAGAGGCAGGCGGTCACCGAGGTATGTTTTTGTCTGAGGACATCACCACACAAGTGGGTACTGCGTCGCTCGTGCCTCAGATAGTCCAGAAAGTGAATCTACCGGTGATTGCGGCTGGTGGTATTGCAGATGGTCGTGGTGTGCAAGCGGCAATGCTATTGGGTGCACAGGCCGTACAAGTGGGTACAGCCTATTTGCTGTGTGCTGAAACCAAAACGTCTACGCTTCACCGCTCAGCGATTCTGAGTGAGCTGTCTCAGCACACTGCACTCACGAATATTTTCACGGGTAGGCCAGCTCGTGGCATCGTTAATCGAGCAATGAGAGAGCTTGGATACATGCAGCCACTCGCGCCAACGTTTCCTTATGCCTCTATCGAGGCCGCTCCCCTCAGGCGCCAAGCCGAGCAGCAAGGACGTGATGATTTCACACCGTTATGGTGCGGACAAAACACCTCAGGCTGCAAAGCGATTTCAGCGGGGGAGTTAACTAAGGCGCTAGGGAAGTATTCTGTCACTCTTCAATAATTTGACGAAGGCAGTCAACGACTTTACTGTTTTCCTCTTCTTGGCTAGCTGAGTCTAACGCCGCTTTGATGTAGCTGGCGTAGTCATTCTCAGCCTGGCTTTGGACTTCTCGGCCTCGCCCAGTTAGTACGGTATAAACACCTCGTTTGTCTTTTGGGCAAAGATCTCGAAGGGTATATCCACCTTTTTCTAGTCTTTCAACAAGGCGAGTGACAGAGCTCTGATTCAACCCTAGAAGTTTGGCGAGTTCTTGCATCCTCAATTCGGCGTCTGCAGCGTTGGAAAGAAGCGTTAGTGCTCGATACTCTGTTAAGCCAAGCCCGTGCTCACGTTGCATCTCTTTTGCTATCTGATTTTCGACGCGATCAACGACGATCTTAACTCTTTGCCACAACGAGTACTGCAATATCATTCTGCGATTCCTAGCGATTCCTAGCGATTATGCGTAGGGACTTGCTTGCCCCAACGTTGCTTTCATTTTAAGTATGTATATACATGCAAAATCTTAAAATCTGAGTATAACAAGCGGTAATAATTTGTGAAATGCTCCGCACTGCAAAACAAATCAATCAAAGTAAAACCTCGTGCTATCTCTCTTTCTTGTCGCGAGCAAATGTTTGGATTTGTGCGGTAAAACTAATTAAATTCCTAATTTTTAATGAGTTAAATAAAAAACAGCATAACAAAAAACCAACTGCCTATAAGTGTCCATCAACAAACACTCAACTACTTGTACGTGCAAGTATCTTGACAGCATCATTGCGTTATTACTAATATGCTTGCACATGCAAGTAAATGTGTTGCGTGAGAATTGTTATCTGATAGGGAGAAAAGAGACATGTTGAGTTGGTTATATCTTGGAACGGCGGTCATTTTTGAAATTGCCGTTGCTATTTCGGCAGGAAACGCAAAAGGATTTACTCATCCTAGTTGGACGGCGGCGACGCTATTGAGTGGCGCCGTCGCGACTTATTTTCTCAGTTTAGCGTTACTTGAATTTGATGTGGGTATTGGCTACTCAATTTGGACATCCACGGCAGGAGTGGGAATCGTCATTTTGGGCGCTTTATTTTTCGGTGAGCGACTTGGAGGGAAAAAGCTCTTGGGTATCGCTCTCGTTATTGGTGGTGTTATTGGTTTGCGAATGAGCGGTGCTGCGTAATCGCCACCATATTGACCCATTTAGCCACAATTGTTCATTCATGATTTTAAAGGAATAAAAAATGACGTCGAAAACTAAGAAAGTAAGCACCACATATGCTTGGGCAATGCTTCTACTTGCTGGGGTATTTGAGATTGGTTATGCGTTGAGCGTAGCAGGGAGTGAGGCATTTACGATTCTCAATTGGTCTGTTTCAGCGGTCGTCTTCTTCCTGTTGACGCTTTACTCACTGAGTGTTGCCTTGAAATCTATAGATGTCGGTATCGGTTATGCCGTATGGGCGGGTATCGGTGCAATAGGTGCCTCTGTGTTTGGAGCAATCGTATTCGATCAAACCTTGTCTCTTCTCCAAGCATTCTGGTTATCTGTCATTATTCTTGGGGTTGTTTGGTTAAAGCTCGCTAGCAGTGAAAAAGCGCAGGTTGAACCGTCCCGTTTGGTATCCAACTAACAAACTGTATAGATAGAGACTGGTGGTGGTCATCAACTATCGCCAACATCAAAAAGCCCGTCGTAAAGACGGGCATACAGACAGACTAGAAAACGAAAGGAGGAAGAAAATTAGCGCGTGTGTTCGACCGCTTCGCGGACAAGGCGACCAATCTCATCCCAATTACCCGCTTCAATCAGTTTAGGCGCGACCATCCAAGTACCGCCGCAACAAACAACCCGATCGATCCCAAGATAATCAGACACGTTCGCTTTGCTGATCCCACCCGTTGGCATTAGGGTCACGTTGACATAGGGGGCAAGTAACGATTTGACCATCGCGATGCCGCCAGAGGCTTCTGCAGGGAAGAATTTCATCATGGTCAAACCGAGCTCTAAGCCTTGCTCGATTTGACTTGGACTGTTAACGCCCGGCACCATCGGAATGCCGATTTCTTGGCAGTACTTCACCGTGTTTGGGTTCAGCCCTGGTGCCACAATAAACTCTGCGCCAGCCGCTTTGGCTTTGTCGACTTGTTCGGCGTTCAACACCGTCCCAGCACCAATGCACATGTCAGGATATGCCTCACGCATCAAACGAATCGCTTCTGCCGCAGCTTCTGTTCTGAAGGTGACTTCTGCAACAGGAAGGCCGTTTTCAACTAACGCTTTGGCAAGCGGTACTGCCTGTGCGGCATCATCAAGTTGAATCACGGGAATGACTTTGAATTCGTTGAGTTTAGCGACTAAATCTTGTGACATGTTAGGCTCCTGTAAGGTGAAAAGGTTCGGTATGGGCGATGGGAACAATGGCTCCCGGAAATTGAATCACGACACCCGCGAGTGCATGACCAAGTTCTGCGCATTCTGTGGGGGACTGTTGAGTGAGATACCCCGCGAGAAAACCCGCAGCAAAGGAGTCTCCTGCCGCGCAAGTGTCGACTACGTTTGTCACATGCGTCGCTGACACTTCAACACGTTTGGCATCGGTTTGTAGATCGGAAATGACCACGCAAGGTTCGCTGCCTCGCTTAATAACAAGCTGCTCGCAACCAAAGGATTTACACCGTTCAACGATCTTGGTGTCACCCCAAATCAGCATGTCATCATCTTCAGTAATTAACGCGACATCGGTATGGCGCAATATATCGCGATACCATTGTCTCGCTCGCGTTGCTGACCAAAGTTGCGGGCGAAAATTGTTATCAAAGAAAACGGTTTTGTTTTGTATCTTTAGTCGCTTAACACATAACAATAAACGGGCTTTGGCTTCGTCAGATAGAATCGCAAAGCTGATCCCGCTTAGGTAGAGCGCATCAATGTCTTGGTTTTCTATGGCATGTTCAAGCGGCGAAATCGCGTCGAAATAATGTGTCGCTGCGCTGTCAGTGCGCCAGTAATGGAACGAACGCTCGCCGTGTTCATCGGTTTCGACGAGGTACAGCCCCGGATTTTTGTTGGGGACACGAGAGACAAGATCGGTATGAATGCCTTCACTGTGCCATGCAGTGAGCAGATCATCGCTAAGAGCCTCCTCCCCAAGCCCCGTCGCATAGTGGATATTGATAGGGTGATGGGACAACAATCGAGCAAGATACAATGCCGTATTGAGTGTGTCGCCGCCGAAGGTTTTGTTCAGGGGCTTGCCGCTTAATTCGACCATGCATTCGCCAAAAAAGGCAATGTTCAATGTTCTCATCTTGCTCGACTCCGATCCCATCTGCTTATTGATTCTTGCGGATTACACGCGATCAGCGCGATAGCAAGTCACGTCGACTTCTACTTTCACATCAACAACAAGGTCGCACACCATGCAGATACGTGCTGGTGGGTGTTCGCCAAAGAACTCTCTGAAGACTTTGTTGAATGATTGGAAATAACGCGAGTCCGTTAGCACCACTTTTACATGCACGACGTCGGCAAGGGTGTAGCCAGCTTCTTCCATGATATCGACACAGTTTTGGATAGCGAGACGAGACTGATCGACAATGCCCCCTTCCACCACCTCGCCGTCTGTCATCGGTGTTTGGCCTGACACATAAAGGAAACCGCCCGCTTCTGTTGCTCGTGCGAACGGAAGGTGTTGTCCACCTGTGCCTGTGCCACCTTCGACACCGTAACGTTTAATAGTCATGTTTGTTTCTCCAGATAGTTTGGTTATTAGGCTATGGGGCGTTATTGCGCGGTTATTGAGTGTCTATTTAATACTGCGAGCCAGAAAGCGCCCAGATCGGCTCAATACGCCCTGTTTTTCGGTATAGGCAATATTGCCATTAACGATGACCGCCAAGATCCCTTTTGCCGCAGCGATGGGATGGTCGTAGCTAGCCACGTCGGAAATCTCGTTTTTATCAAAGAGCACCAAGTCAGCGAAATTCCCTGTTTTAATTTCACCGCGCCCCGCTAATTGAAAGCGTGCTGCAGACAGCCCTGTCATCTTGTGAATCGCGGTTTCAAGCGAGAAAATGTTGCGTTCTCGGCTGTAGTAGCCCAACACGCGAGGGAAAGCACCCCATAAACGCGGATGTGGATGCGGGTCGTTGGGCAAGCCATCAGAGCCAATCATGGTGAGCTTATATTTCAGGACACGCTCAACATCTGCTTCATCCATACAGTGGTATACCGCGCCTGCGGGTTGCAGTGCTTGGGCGGCGTCCATCAATGGCAGATCCATATCTTGAGCGACTTGTTTGAGTAGTTTGCCCGCATGTTCGGGCAAGGAGTCACTCCACGTGATGAAAATATCGATATCATCGGTGACTTGTTTCAAGTCGAGCGTGGAAGAGCTAGCCGAGTAGGGATAGCAGTCGCAGGCAATGTCCTGGTGTGCTGATGCACTGTCCATTTTTTTCAGTACATCATGGGTGCGGCCCCAGTTACCTGCTCCTGCACATTTTAGGTGTGAGATGATCACTGGCACTTTGGCTTTTTGGCCGACGCGAAAGGCTTCATCCATCGCACCTAAAATACCTTCGAACTCGGTACGCATGTGAGTGGTATAGATGCCGCCAAACTCGGAGAGCTCCATAGCGAGTTGCTGCACTTCTTCTTCTGGTGAAGATTTTGCGCTGGCATAGGCGAGTCCGCTGCTCAGACCAAGAGCTCCTTGTTCTAATGCTTCACGGAGTGTTTTACGCATTTGGGCAATTTGCTCATTCGTTGCACCGGTAAACAAATCGTCCATGACATTGTTTCTAAGGGTCGTGTGCCCGACGAGCGCAGCCACATTGACAGCAGGCTCGGCGTTAGTCACGGCTTTGGCATAGGATGCAAACGTCGGATATTGAAAGTCTGTTTGTTTACCCAATAGGTTCATTGGGTCAGGCGGCGCTGCAGTGAGCGTGGCAGGGGAGGCACTAATGCCACAGTTTCCCACTATCGTGGTGGTGATGCCTTGGCTGATTTTCGGTAAGCATTCTGGTAGCCGGATAACGTTAGTATCGTCATGGGTGTGTACATCGATAAAGCCGGGTGCGAGCACTTTGCTTTGTGCATCAATGTCGGTCGGAGCTTGCACGCGAGAAAGGTCGCCGATAAAGGCGATCTTGTCGTTTTCAATGCCCACATCCGCTGAGTATGCTGGCGCATTCGTTCCATCAATAATGGTGGCGTGACGAATGATGATATCAAGCTGCATCTTGGTTTCTGTTCCTTTCTAAATACGCGCTAATCACCTAGCGGCTGTCTATCTACGCCTCCGCGATGAGCATCTAGCGCGAGTTTTAGTCGGCGAAGACGGTCTCTTGAGCGGCGTTTGTGGCTCACGGCCAATTCCATGGCAAGAACATCAATTAACGCAAGCATGGCGTAACGTGAAGCAGATGGTTTATAAATAAAATCAGTTTCTTGTGTCACGATAGGGAAAACCAAATCGCTGATATTCGCAAGCGGTGAACCCTCGGCAGTGATGGCAATAATCTTCACGCCGTATTGCTTCGCTAACTCGGCAGTCTCAACAATGGTCGGCGTGAAGCCAGTGGTCGACATCATCACTAACACATCATTCTTATCGGCAGTCGAGGCGACCATTCTGACTAACAAGCCATCGTTATACGCGACCACGGGGTAGCCTAATCGGAAAATACGGTGCTGGAATTCTTGTGCGCCCATCGTAGAGCCGCCGCCCATGCCAATAGAAATAATTTGTCGTGCACCGTGTAACCATTCAACAGCAAGTTTAACGTCTTCTTCTTTAAGAATTTTTCGATTGATATCCATGGTGTGTTTAATGGACTCATAAACCCCTTGAACACCTGTCGTGTCGATAGGGTCATCGATAAAACGCGAACCAACAGCCAGTGATTGTGCCAGTTTGATTTTTAAATCGCGGACGTTCTTACATCCCACGGCTTTAGCAAATCGAGTGATTGTGGCTTCACTGACTCCTGCGCTGTTTGCCAGTTGTGTAATGCTGGCATTCGCTGCCATCGATAAGTCATCCATAATGAGCGTGGCAACTTTCTTTTCGGCATCTCTTAACGCGTTAAAACGCTCTGAAATACAAGAAATAATATCGATTTCAATGGGCATAACGTTCACCTGTTCGTTGAGCAAATACTAGATTTACTGCAAAAATAAAAAAGTGAGAAAGCGCACATTTGGCGCGGTAATGTTTGATAGTTTCTAACATGGGAAATACTGTAACGCACAATGAAGCCAGTTTCCACAGGCTTGTAGGTCATGTTTGGAGAATTTGATATGGACGATAAAAAGCAAACTTGTGATAGTAATTTTCAGGCTGCGGACGCGGAGACCTTTCCTTTTGGTACAAAAGGTGTGCCTATTGGACGCCAAAAGCAAGGCCGTTATTCGCTAAAAGACGAGCAGGTGAGCTTGCCTTGCGCCGTTGTCAGACAAGGTGCGATTGAAAATAACCTGCAATGGATGCAGTCGTTTGCCCATCATCACCATGTCAAACTCTGCCCTCATGGCAAAACCACCATGTCCCCTGATTTGTTCAAACAACAACTTGAAGAAGGAGCCTGGGGGCTGACCGTGGCTTCACCAGCACAAGCCGAAGTTGCTGTAATGGCGGGGGCGACAAACATCATTATTGCAAACCAAGTGGTCGGTAATGTGAACATGCAGATGGTCGCTGAGCTTATCAAGCAATATGGCGTGGTGGTGTACGCCTGTGTAGATAGTTTGAGCAATGTGCATTCATGGCAGGCCATTGCTGAACAAGAACAGGTGACGGTCCCACTGTTTATTGAGTTAGGTGTGCAGGGTGGACGATGTGGCTGTCGACATGCAGAGGATGTTCATGCGATCGCCGCGGAAATTCAAGCCTCGCCCCATCTTTCTTTGAGAGGGATTGAAGTTTATGAAGGTGTCATCAATGGTGAGCATGCAGAGCAAGATATTCGTCAATTCTTGCAGCTGGCGATTTCATTACTTGAAGCACTGAAGTCCAAATATGCGTTGAAAGAAGCTATCGTTTCCGGTGCAGGCTCTGCGTGGTATGACGTGGTTGCTGAAGAGTTCAACGCGCTAAATGGGATAACGGGTGTAATTCGCCCTGGCTGCTATGCGATTCATGACACGGGTATTTATGAGAGTGCGCAAAACCAGGTTCAAGCGCGCGCGAGTGCGAGCCAAGGTGTTGCTTGCGATATTAGCGGCGATCTTGTGTCGTCGTTAGAGGTATGGGCGCACGTGGTTTCTGTGCCCGAAGACGGTAAGGTGATTGTTGGTATTGGTAAACGAGATGTCGCCTTTGATGCGGGCTTACCGACGATTGAACGCTTGATTCGTGAAGGGGTAGAGCAGCCGTTACCCGTAATGACTGCCACCAAAGTGATGGATCAACACATGTTCGTGGAAGCGCCTAATGGCGGATTGAACGTGGGGGATATTGTGGTGATGTCTACGTCTCATCCTTGCCTAACGTTCGATAAATGGCGCTTTATCGGTGTTGTTGATGAGCAAGATTGCGTGGTTAATTGGATGCCTACGTGCTTTTAGTCGACAGCGATGTTGATTAGTGCATCACCTTAGCTAAAACCACCTCATTCGTTACAATATTTATCAAGCTGGCATCGCCGGCTTTTTTGTGTTCGCGGTGAGCAAGTTCAAATTCCCTTCAAAAAAAACGACCGAATAATTAGGTTACTTTCTGCCAAATTTTGTATTCAGTACGGGTAACTCGCTGTTTTTCATCACTGGCGAGAATGTTATTTTCAAACATGGTTTTTCAACATCACTTTTTCCGTGATTTATTAATTTGTATTTTAATCAGTGCTTTACGTTTGCAATTAGGTAAATATGTTTGAAAGTATCACGCATTGCTGGTTTTGTGAGCTCCGTCGTATTTGCTGGCAACGTAAATTGTTATGGTGAAAAAATCAACTGTAAGGCCATTGTAAATACATGGTTAATCTCTTTGAGGGGAGAGCAGTCAGAAGGAAGGACTGAAGGTTTATGACATTACCCAACAACATCATTACGACAACGAAGAATCGGCTTAATAAAGCCAATCAGATGTGTGTCGCTATCTTAACCACGCTGCTGATATTGGACGTATGGGTTGGTGTATTAGATCGCTATGTTCTAAAGCTTCAACTGGTGTGGGTAGAGGAAATGGCGCGTTATCTGATGATATGGGCCATCTTAATGGCCGTGCCTTGTTGCACTGCGGGTCGCGAACATATGGGGCTCGAATTTGTCACCGCGCGTTTCCCTGACATGGTTCAGAAAGTCATTAAGCTTTGTGTTGGCGCGTTAACGTGCGCTTTCTTCTTCTACATTGCCTATCTCGGCTATGCCTTTACGGAAAAAGGTATGCATCAACTTTCCACTGTCTTTGCTATGCCAATGTCCTATGCCTATGCCGTGATCCCAGTAACCTTTGCTTTAGCGGGTATTCAAGCATTTCTTGTATGGCTTGAGGACTGGTACGCACTCAAATTATATCTGTCTGATGGTTCCGACCACTTGCAAGGAAATCGCTCATGATTGGTTTATTGTTCGCCGGGCTAATGTTGCTGGGAGCGCCTATCGCAGTTGCGCTGGGTGTCGCGGGGCTTGTCGGTATGCATGAAATTGGTGGAGCTCACTTTGCCTCACTGGCACCGAGTAAAATTTTTAACGGGCTAAATATTTTCCCATTTCTAGCGATGCCATTTTTCATTCTTGCGGGTGAAATTATGAATCACACTGGCATTACGAATCGTTTGGTGAACCTTTCAGAGGCTTTGGTGGGGCACTTCCGGGGCGGGCTCGCTCATTCAAACATGGTGGCATCGGTGTTCTTTTCCGGCATTACGGGATCGGCGACGGCTGACGCCGCAGCATTTGGTCGCACATTAGTGCCTGCAATGGTTAAACAAGGTTATAGCAAAGATTACGCCTGTGCAGTGACCGCTGCCGGCTCGATCATTGGCCCGACTATTCCACCTTCGGGTTTGATGGTGGTTTATGGTTCGCTCATGGGTGTCTCGATAGGCGGTTTATTTGCCACGGGTATTCTGCCGGGCTTGTTGGTGTGTTTTGTTTGTATGGCCATCATTGGGGCGATGGGTAAGCGAAAAAATCTGCCTAAAATCAATAAGCAAGCATCACTCGCTGTCGTGCTCGATCACTTTAAGAACTCTCTGTTGGCATTGCTGATGCCGATTATTATTCTCGGCGGCATCGTATTCGGCATTGTTACGCCAACGGAAGCGGCGTCCATTGCTGTCGCTTATGCGTTGATTGTTGGTACTTTTATTTACCGCAACCTTACGTTCAAAGCGCTGTACCAAATGATCATTCGTACATCGCAAATATCCGCGGTGATTTACCTCATCATTGGGTCAGCATCCATTCTCGGCTGGTGGCTGAGCTTCAATCAAATCCCACAGATGATCGCAGACATGTTCATTTCACTGTCTGACAATCCTGATGTGATCCTCGCCTTGATTATTGTTCTTTTACTGACAGTAGGAATGATCATGGATATCAATGTGATGCTGGTAATTTTGGCACCCATTTTGATTCCGCTTACAGCAGAAATTGGCATGGATCCACTCCATGCGGGCATCGTATTTATTCTGGCGTTGAATATCTCCCTGATGACCCCACCGATTGGCGCCTGTCTGTTCGTTCTTTCGTCCGTCACTGGCGCCAAAATAGAAGGGATATCTAAAGAGTTGATGCCGTTTCTCATCGGCCAATTAGTGCTTCTTTTCGGCATTGCTTTTCTACCCGATATTGTCTTGTTTATCCCAAGATGGCTTGGGTACTAAGACATGTTGGCTATGCAACACAGAAATATAAGCGCACTGCGCATGAACCAAAACACATAAGTAGACATTGAGTAACGGAAATACCTGATAGATGACAATCAAATTTCATAGTCACGGAGTCAATATGAAAACACTAACTAAAACACTTGTTGCTACTGCGCTTGCTGCCAGTCTAGTCACCGCCCCTTTCGCAATGGCAACCAAGGTGTTACGCATTGGTCACGATAACAAAGCAGACATGATGGAAAACCCTGCTCATGCGTTCACGGGTGTATTTAAGAACATTGTCGAAACAGCGACGAATGGGGAGATTACCGTACAGGTTTTCCCGAGCAATCAATTGGGTAATGCCAAAGAACATATCCAAATGGTACGAGATGGCCAACTTCAGGGCACGCTGTCTCCGGTTGGCCCTTTAGCGGGTTATTACCCTCGTATTGGTGTGCTTGATGTGCCTTTTGCCTTCGACAACAACGCATCGACCTATGAAGTGTTGGACGGCAAATTTGGTCAAACGCTAGCGGGTGATATTGAAGCGGAAATGAAAGACGTGAAAGTGCTAGGTTTCCCGGATACAGGCGGTTTCTTTTCAGTGACAAACTCTAAGCGCCCAATTAAAGAACTGGAAGATTTTAAAGGCCTGCGCATTCGCACAATGACATTGCCAACCCACCAAAAAATCATTCAGTCTCTGGGGGCGGAAGCCTATCCCTTGTCTTGGGGCGAGGTGTATTCATCGCTACAAACTGGCGTGATCGATGGTCAGATGAACCCAGTGCCAACCGTATCATTTGCGAAGTTTAATGAAGTGCAACAATACCTAACGCTAACCAACCACTTGTTTGCCCCGTACACTTTCATGGTCAACAAAGACTTTTACGACAGCTTGACTGACAATGAGAAGAAGATTGTTGCAGACGCTGTTGAGATCGCCCTAAGTGCTAACCGCGGTCTATCTCGCTTAATTGAAGCTTCTGATGATCGTGGTATTGCTGGTTTGAGCAAAAAAATGAAAATTAATGCACTGACGGACGAACAACGTCAATCCATGCGTGAGGCAACTCAGCCAGCCGTAAAAGCCTACATCAAAGAAACACATGGCGCGAAGGGCGAAGAGTTACTTAACTTGTTCCTTGTGGAAGTAGATAAAGCGAACCAATCGACTTATTTGCAGTAACGCTCATATCGCGAACTTGATTGGCCTTCAATCACTGTGATTGAAGTGAAATAGAGCCCTAACTTCGGTTGGGGTTTTGCGAAATATAGGGATGACGAAAAGCCCAGCTTTACATCACTGATAGATATAAATATGACGAGAAAACTTGCAATCTACAAGTCATTGAAGCCATCGTTTGCGCGACACTTACCCACAGAAACTGTGCATAAAATAAGCGGTTTCTGAGGCATTAAATCAGACGCTTACGCTAGCTAGGTGCAGGCGAATAGGTGGTTTACACATTCGCACTGTTGGCTTGTGTGGGTCGCAATAGCGGCGGCAGTGCGCACTAAAAGTCACCCCAATCCTCATCCGCTTTAGTATTTTTATTCTCTTTAGGGGCCGCTGAGTTCACAATTGCAGGTGTTTTTATCTCCTCATTGGTTGAAAAGAACGCCAACAATGACAGCATATACCGCGCTTGAGAGGCCATAGTGGCACTGGCTGTCGCTGTTTCTTCGACCATGGTGGCGTTTTGCTGTGTCATGGCATCCATTTGATTGACCGCGGTATTGACCTGTTGAATGCCAAAGGCTTGCTCATTGGCGTTTTCTGAAAGCGTCACAATAATAGTGTTAACGTCGCTTACCGCTTTTTGGATTTCTTCCAGCGTATCCCCTGAACGGTTGATCAGCTCAGAACCCAATTCGACTTTTTGAACGCTGTCTTCAATCAGCGTTTTGATTTCTTTTGCGGCAGTTGCGCTGCGTTGCGCCAGAGATCGCACTTCGCCTGCTACCACTGCAAACCCCCTTCCTTGATCACCCGCTCTTGCTGCTTCAACCGACGCATTCAATGCCAGTAAGTTGGTTTGGAAAGCAATGACATCAATCACGCTAATGATTTCGGCAATTTTACGGCTGGATTGATTGATTTCACTCATGGCGTTGACCGCAGACGATACAACATGACCCCCTTGTTTGGCCTTTATATCTGCGCTTCTGGCGAGTTCGCAGGCTCGAGTGGCATTATCAGAACTACTCTTAAGGGTTTGTGTCATTTGTTCCAAACTGGCCGCGGTTTCTTCCAAGTTAGAAGACTGCTCTTCCGTACGTTGGCTGAGATCTTGGTTTGCTGCGGCAATTTCCTCAGCACCATTAGATACGCCCGAAGCGGATTGGCGCATGTCCACAACCACTTGATCGAGTTTACGAATGGTATTGTTGGCATCAGATTGCAATTTCTGGAAAGTGCCTTGGTAGTCACCACTGATTTCCCCTTCGAGTCTGCCGTGAGAAAGGGCATCAAACATGTTAACGGTTTCCGATAATGCACTGTGAAGTACATCCATCAATTCGTTGAGACCTTGCGCCACATACAAAAAGAAGCCGTCCTTGTCGGACTCTTCGATCCTTGATGAAAGCTCGCCGTTTTTGGCCTGATTGATGATTGTTTTAATGTCTCGTTCCGACATTCGTTCATTGGTTCTGTCTTGCCATTCGATCACAGTGCCGATGCGCGATTTGTCCTTGTCAAAAACGGGGATCACCGTGATGGTGAAATGCAAATTACCCAGTTCCACGTCTTCCGTGTGTGAATGCGTCATATCATTGAGTATGTTGGTTCTAAAGGCCGAGAACGGGGCAAAAGTTTCCAGAGCTGATCCCATGACTTTGTCGGAACGAAAATCATGAATACATTCTCGAATGCCCGATTCTCGCCCATTGAAAAGCAACGAGGCAGCGTCGTTGATATACACAATATCGTGCTCAGTGTTTGCCATGATCACACTGGTTTTTACGTTATCGAGTGCTTGTTTGATTTGAGTGAGACGCGAGGATTGCCTTTTTTCTTCTTCGTATTTGGATTTTAGGTCGGCCAAAATCCAAACCGCGAAAGATAGCGCAATAAACACCGCCAAGCTCGAAGTGAAGAGCAACCAATAAAATTGGTTATATTCTCTCGCGATGCGCTCTTCAACAATCGTGCGTATCCAAGGTAGCGATTCATATACGAGTATGCGTATTTTCTCGATGGCATCCGTTCCGCTGCTCCAAACTACCTTTGAGGTTAATGGGGTTTCTCCTGATGAAAGGAAGGCGAGCATTTCTTTAGAAAACTGCTCAATCGAGACTTGAGCATCCGAAGAATAACCGCGTAAAGCTTGGTCCATTCGTGGATCGGCAAGGAAGGCTTGTTTCAACTGATAAGCCACTTCTGACATTCCAATGCCAGCTGCCACTTTAGTAAGGTTATTGAGCTGGGCGTTGGTCACCGTGTCCCCTGATTCAATTTTCGCTAACATGCCAGAGCCTTTACCGCGAGTAATGCCTATGATTTCCTGCTGCTGCAGAGCAAAATTGGTTGAAAGGTCGATTAAGTAGGCACTGGTGGCTTCAGAATCAAAAGAAAGCCCAGACTTATCGGACAAACTGGTAAGCAACTGGCGGAGGTTTTGAACGGCGTCAGTGTATCGTTGAAACACCTCATCGGGTGTCCCTACGAGCTCATTGTTTTTCAAGGTCTCCCACTGCAAACGAATCAGATTCACTTCGTTGGTGACATCGAACTGGCTTTTGATGCTCGCGTCATTTGCTAGTGAGAACAAAAACGCGATTTTTTCATCTACGCTTCGTTGCGCCAATCGAATGGCGGGAAGTACCTCTTCTTCACCATTTAAATAGCGGTTGGTGTTGCCTCTGACCTGTTGAATGGGGGTGATCAATTCATAGATTGGCCAAACAAGCTGCAGTCCCTGTAATTCTTTCTCATGGTTTCGTATCACAGAGAGGTGTTGCTGAACGGCGGAGAGCATCAAATAAGAAATAGTTAGGATAAGCAGAGTGACGACAATGCCGATTTTTGATTTCACGCTTAATCGTGCGATAAACGAAGCGCCAGATTTGACCATGACATGTCTCCCCAAATTAGCCCAATGAGCGAAAATGAACAAAACGGCGTACTGTTTGCTATTGATTTATAAAGATAAAACGCCGAGCACTCATAAAAAATAGCACACGGAATGTGATGTAGGTCATTTAACTTGATTTTGCTTGAGTTCGCATTGCCATTTTATAGGTGGGGGATTCGTTCTGTGGTTTGATGGTCCTGAGTGCCGTTATCCAAGAAGATCATCAAGTTTCGTGTTTTAGCAATGACTTAACCCTGCGACAGGCTTTTAGCTTTCATTATTTTTGCGCAGAAAAGGCGAGATCGGTTTGTTTCTTGCTGCGTCTATCATTATTCTGTCGCCCTACGTGAAAGTCATGGCGGCAAACAACGTTCAATTGTTGTGCATACGAGCTTCAATGGCTCACATAACGTATGTAGAACAGGGTTTACCTATTATTTTGATAGGTAAAAACGACTATCACTTTTCTTCTTAGTGTTTATAGTTTTATCACTAAAAAAATGAATGACTTGCTCTGAGGGTTTTGGGGCAAGTGGGATAGCATTATGGTCAAACCAGAAAATAATTGTATCGTCATCTTTGGGGCGTCGGGTGATTTGACCCATCGCAAGTTGATTCCCGCTTTTTATCATCTTTTTGCCAATGGACTGTTGTCAGAAAAGTTTGCCATTATCGGGGTGAGCCGCACGCAATTTACGGATGCGGAATTCCAAGCAAAACTCAAAGATTCGCTGACAGCCAATGAAAAAGTCGACCAGCAAATGCTGACAGATTTCCTTCAACGCGTGCATTATCAGGCAATCGACACGTCTAACGTTGAAGATTATGCGAAGCTAAAAACGCGATTAGAAGACATTGAGCAAGTTTATGAGACGGGTGGCAACACCACGTTCTATTTGGCAACTCCGCCAAGTCTATACAGTGTGATCCCAACAAGCCTTGCGGCGCATGGCTTGAACACGGAAAACAATGGCTGGAAACGCTTGATTGTTGAAAAGCCTTTCGGTTACGACCTTGCTACCGCTGAAGAACTCGACAAGAGTCTTCACAACTCCTTCAAAGAACACCAAATCTACCGTATTGACCACTACCTTGGTAAAGAAACCGTCCAAAACCTCCTGGTTTTCCGTTTTGCTAACGGTATGTTCGAACCGCTTTGGAATCGTAACTTCATCGATTACGTTGAAATCACTGCGGCAGAATTTCTCGGCGTAGAAGAACGTGGTGGTTATTACGATGGCGCGGGCGCAGTGCGTGACATGTTCCAAAACCACTTGCTGCAAGTTTTGGCGATGGTGGGTATGGAACCGCCAGCGGTTATTAACGCAGATTCTATGCGTAACGAAGTGGTGAAAGTGCTAAATAGCCTTCAACCTCTGACCGAAGAAAAGTTGCAGAAGAATCTCGTACTGGGACAATACACCGAGTCGGATGTGCGCGGCGCTCACCTGAAAGGCTATCGCCAAGAAAATGGTGTTGCGGATGATTCGCGCACAGAAACGTATGTTGGCTTGAAAATGTTTATCGACAACTGGCGTTGGAACGGCGTGCCGTTCTATGTGCGCACAGGTAAGCGTTTGCCAACTCGCGTGACAGAAGTGGTGATTCACTTCCAGAAAACGCCGCACCCAGTGTTTGGCGCGAATGCCCCAGAGAACAAGTTGATCATTCGTATTCAACCTGACGAAGGCATTCAAATGAGCTTTGGTTTGAAAGAACCAGGCGCAGGCTTTAAAGCCAAAGAAGTTTCGATGGATTTCCATTACGACACGCTTGAAGAAACGCAAATGCTAACGGCTTACGAGCGCCTATTGCTCGATTCAATGAAAGGCGATGCCACATTGTTTGCCCGTACAGATGCAGTAAGAGCATGTTGGGAATTCGTACAACCCATTTTGGAATACAAGGAAAACCCAGAGCACCTATACGGCTACGCCGCAGGGACATGGGGACCGAAAGAAGCCGACGAACTGCTTTATGAAGAAGATCGTTCATGGCGCTTCCCTTGTAAGAACCTAGCAAGCACGGATTATTGCGAACTATGAGTAATATGAATTACCGCGTGTTTGACGACAGCCAACAGGTCGTTGAAGCGTTAGCAAATAGCCTGCTGGAATACAGCGAAATGGCTCGCCCTGTGCACATTTCCCTGTCTGGCGGCAGCACGCCATCACAGCTTTTCAGCTACTTGGCGAACTCTGATTACGCGACTCGTATTCAGTGGCAAAACCTGCACTTCTGGTGGGGCGACGAACGATGCGTCGCGCCAGAAGATGAGCAAAGCAACTACGGCCAAGCCAAAGCGCTATTATTTGACCACATTCAAATCCCAGCCGAAAACATTCACCGCATTCGTGGTGAAGATTTTGCAGCAGCCGAAGTGATCCGCTTTACGGAAGAAATGCTAGACACCATTCCGAATGCAGAAGGCGCAGTGGATCAAGAAGGCGTGCCTGCTTTTGATTGGATCATGCTGGGCATGGGCACAGACGGGCACACCGCCTCGTTGTTCCCGGGCAAAACAGATTACAAAACCACAGAAATCGCGACCATTGCATCACACCCAGAGAGCCATCAGCTCCGTGTGTCGAAAACCGCGCATCTGTTAGAAAA
The DNA here is from genome assembly GCF_028683095.1 of Enterovibrio gelatinilyticus. GTDB lineage: Bacteria > Pseudomonadota > Gammaproteobacteria > Enterobacterales > Vibrionaceae > Enterovibrio > Enterovibrio gelatinilyticus. Next base: position 55,986 of record NZ_JAJUBC010000029.1, read on the forward strand.
CGCAAAACGCATCACCTACTTGGTATTGGGCGCAAGCAAAGCATCGGTATTGAAAGAAATTGCCGACAACGCGCCAACGGCAGAGGCTTACCCTGCAGCGCAGGTTCGCTCAACAGCGGGCACCACCGAGTGGTATTTAGATTCAGACGCAGCTCAAGAGCTGGCCTAAGGAGAAATAGATAAATGAAAGCTGATATTGCAGTCATCGGACTGGCCGTGATGGGTCAAAACCTGATCCTGAACATGAACGACCACGGCTTCAAAGTCGTTGCCTTTAACCGTACTGTCGCCAAAGTGGACGAGTTCCTTGAAGGCCCAGCGAAAGGCACCAACATTGTAGGTGCCACTTCACTAGAAGACATGGTGAGCAAGCTAGAAACGCCACGTAAAGTGATGTTGATGGTTCGTGCTGGCGATGTTGTCGATCAGTTCATCAACGCACTAGTCCCACTGCTAGACGAAGGCGACATCATCATTGATGGTGGTAACACCAACTACCCTGACACCAACCGCCGCGTGGCAGAACTACGTGAAAAAGGCATCCACTTTGTGGGTACTGGCGTGTCTGGTGGTGAAGAAGGCGCACGTTTCGGGCCTTCAATCATGCCTGGCGGCAGCCCAGAAGCATGGCCTTTCGTGAAGCCAATCTTCCAAGCGATTGCAGCGAAAACTGACGACGGCGAAGCATGTTGTGACTGGGTTGGCCGTGAAGGTGCAGGCCACTTCGTGAAAATGGTTCACAACGGTATTGAATACGGCGACATGCAGCTGATCAGCGAAGCCTACCACTTCATGAAAGAAGGCCTAGGTATGTCGCATGATGAAATGCAAGCGACCTTCGCAGCGTGGAACAAAACCGAGCTAGACAGCTACTTGGTTGAGATCACCGCAGACATCCTTGGTTACCGCGACGAAGACGGTGAGCCATTGGTTGAGAAAATCATGGATGCAGCGGGCCAAAAAGGCACTGGCAAATGGACAGGCATCAACGCGCTTGATCTGGGCATTCCATTGACCCTGATCACCGAGTCAGTATTCGCACGCGTATTGTCTTCACTGAAAGACCAACGTGTTGAAGCAGCGGCGCTGTTCGACAACCCAATTCAGCCGGTTGAAGGCGACAAGTCAGAGTGGCTAGATGCCCTACGCCAAGCGTTGCTTGCATCTAAAATCATCTCTTATGCGCAAGGCTTCATGCTGATCCGCGAAGCGTCTGAAGCGAACAACTGGGAACTGAACTACGGCAACGTGGCGCTGATGTGGCGTGGCGGTTGTATCATCCGCAGCGCATTCCTTGGCAACATCCGTGATGCGTTTGAAGCAAACCCAGAACTGCCGTTCCTAGGCACAGATGCGTACTTCAAAGACATCCTACAAGGCAGCCTGCCAGCATGGCGTAAAGTGGTGGCTAAGTCGTTCGAAAGCGGACTACCAATGCCATGTATGTCTTCTGCACTGACCTTCCTGAACGGTTACACCACCGCTCGCCTTCCAGCGAACATGATTCAGGCACAACGTGACTACTTCGGCGCGCACACTTACGAGCGCACTGACAAAGCACGTGGCGAGTTCTTCCACACGAACTGGACTGGTACAGGCGGTAACATCTCGTCTACCACCTACGACGTGTAAGCACCGCGTGCAAATCGCCTTTTAAGCAAGGCGAAAATTGAAAAGGGCAGGATGACAATCCTGCCCTTTTTTGTGCGTGAGATTTACAGATGAAAGTTGAACGAAAGTCACACAATTACTTGCAATCCCTAAGCCATTGAAGCCATCGATTACGTGGGAGTTATGCACAGAAATTGGGGATAAGGTTGGGGTTAGTTAAGTGGGTAACTTTGTGAAGAGCACGCTGTGAGGAGTGAGTCCCGCATCGAGCTGGCTCATTTCTGCCCCTTTTCTTGTTTCGTCAGACAAACACATTAATCAAACCAAGCAAGATTTGACTTACTTTTTCTCATATTTATATTGCTTCCATTGATTCTAAGTAATAAATAGAGGTGGTTGAAAGTTGGCTAGTAATGTTGATTTAGTGGTTGTGAGTACTGATATCCACCGCTAAATGCAACTTTCTCCAGACTCTGCGCTTTCCGTCAGTACCATGCTTCTTGACCTTCCATTCGCTTTCGCCAAAGCCCTTGAGGCTAGTTCTATAGAATTCCATAACAAAGCCCATGCTGGTAGTCGTACCCTACGACTAATGTCTAACTATATGAGACTACTTGTGTTTTCTCGTTTGGTATAAGGTACTAGCAACTAAATTTCAAGGGTTCATAAAATTCAGTCATCGAGTTCTTGTAGCAGAAAATATATAGACGACTACTCGCTTAATCTTCGCTTAGTGAGTAAATAACGCTGGTTGGAAAAACACACCTTAGAGTGTGAACGAAAGGAATCACAATGAGCAGCACTTTAGAGTCCCTACATATACGAACAGATAAACCTCAAGCCAATGAAGATGAACTCACTTATGAACAACAGCATAAACCAAGATCGGAATTTGAGTCCCGAGAACAATATTTAGAGCACGAGTTGCAAATTATGGCGCCTAAACGCTGGCGTCCCAATTTGCCGTTTAAAGATTATCGATTTGAGATAGAAGATACCATTCCAGCGATGGCAGCGACCATTGGTAAAGTTGTAATGGTGGGAGCCATTGCAGCAACCTTTGCCGGTGCGCTAGGGCTGAATGAAGGATTTATATTAGAAAATGTTCGTTATGAACTACTGATCGCCTCTGTTTTCATCATTCTTTTCTCAGGCTTTCTATTGCCGACCGCAAACCTCGCGGGTACACACGGCCCACTCATCCCTTTAATTCCTATAGTCGTTGCAGCAGGCGGGCACCCTATGGCCTTTGGTTTGCTGATTGGCGCTTTTGGCATACTGTTAGCCATCAGTAAAGGTGGCAGCATGCTGGCAAATCTCACCAGTAAAGGCGTGTGTGGCGGCTTATTGCTCTACCTTGGCTTTGTTGGAACCGCTTCTCAAGTTAAAAAGCTGTTCGCTTGGGCGGAGGGAATCGGAATGAGCCACATCGCTTTTGTCGTGATCTTTTGCACCATTATTCTGTATGCGTTATTGGAACATTTCCGTAAACGTTGGCTAGCCGTCCCTCTTAGTTGCTTGCTGGGTGGTACGTTAGCTTTTGCTATGGGTGCGCCGTTTTCTTTCCAAACCGAGCCAGGTTTACCCAACATGAACCCCATGTATTGGTGGGGAGAAGATACAGGCTGGATGCTAGGCCTACCTACGATTGAACATTTCATGGTGGTATTACCGTTTGCTATTTTAGCTGTGGCGATGTGGTCGCCAGATTTCTTAGGACATCAAGTATTTCAAAAAATCAGCTATCCAAAACGTACCGAAAAAGTACATATGAACATTGACGATACCATGACCACCGCTTCAATTCGTCAAACGTTCGGTTCTCTGCTCGGTGGCACAAACTTTACGTCTTCATGGGGGACTTATATCGTACCGGCAGCGATTGCTAAGCGTCCTATTCCTGCTGGCGCTTTGCTCACGGCTCTGTTCTGTATCATTGCCGCCATTTGGGGTTACCCGATGGATTTAGCTATTTGGCAACCTGTACTTTGTGTCGCGCTCATTGTTGGGGTATTTGTGCCATTGCTAGAAGCTGGAATGGAAATGACGCGTGAAGGTAAAACCACACAGTCGGCAGCGATTGTTGTATTTTCTTCAGCGCTCGTTAACCCTGCATTTGGTTGGGCTCTCACCATGCTGTTGGATAACTTAGGCTTAGTCGGTTGTAAGGAACGTAGTAGTGAGCTTAGTAAAATGAGCCGCTGGGTGTTGCCTGGCACTATGTTTATCGTGCTAAGTGGTGTGATGGCATTGGTTGGTTTACTTCCAGGGATACCGGCGATTATCCCAAGTTTTCGTTAATCTTTGAATAAGTGCATTTAAATCAGTAGCTAAGAAAGTCTAGCATTTGCGTAGATAGGCTCATAATGCGAGTTTATGGTTTGAAGGTGCTTTTTTTAGCCTGATAGAAACGGTTTAGTTCAGTAACTCTAAACCGTTTCTGCCCCTTTTCATGCAAAGCGGGGACTGGTGCATTTTCTTGCCTGTCCCGTTTTCCCTGTTTTCCTCCTGTGGAGTAAACACCAGCGGGCAAAATAATCATCCTCAAGAAGACTCGCTCATTCGTAATCAAGATGCTATATGCTTAGTTGTCAAAGGTGATTAACGCGTAGTGATTGATGTCGGCAAACTCATCTTAGCCGCGACGGAATTGGGTGCTGTTATAAATAATGAATACGATTTATGAATATACACAATCCAATATTCTAGTGCTCCCACAAGCATTATTCGCGCTGAAAGATGTCAGTGTATTGATGCACCGTGGTGATGCAGTGATATTTCGAAAGCACCTCGAGCAAGACTTGATGGACATAGAGTTCTATACCAATCAACCCTGTTTGATATTCATTGAAAGTGGTCGCGAAACGCTGACCAATAGCGACAACGACACCATTGAACTGCACGCGGGATCGGCGATATTGCTTGGACAAGGGCTGAATCTGCACTCGGATTTTGTCAAAAGCACGGAAACGTTGAAGGCGTATTTGGTGTTCTTTGATGAACTCATGGTCGTTGAATACCTGAAAAAGGCAAAAAGGGATGTTCGGGTATCTAGTGCGGAGCAAGGTTTTTGTGTTCTGGCAGATAAAGACAACTGCTTAGCCAATTTCTTCACTACGATTCAATCTGATATCACGTCCTCAAGCTATTTGGATGTCAAACTCCAAGAACTCTTGCATCTTTTGGCATTCGTTGGTGACAAAGACACTATTCACGCATTGCTTTCCAAAAAGGCGATATCGACCAAACGCAACCTTCATCGCTTGCTCGAATCAGACGAAGTACTTTTCTTGACGATCCGTGATTTGGCACAGCTTTCAGGAAGAAGCATTTCAAGCTTTAATCGAGATTTCAAACGTATCTATCGCATCACACCTCAGAAGTGGCTACGGGACAAAAGGCTGACGCATGCCAACACGCTTCTAGAGCGAGGGACGATATCAGTGACCGACGTGGCATTAGAAGTGGGGTATGACAATGTATCAAACTTCATCCGAGTGTTTAAATTGAAGTATGGAAAAACACCTAATCAAATAAAAAGGGCGAATTGACCGAAAAACGGTATTTTTGGCGGTTTGAAAGCAGTCGTCTCTCCGGTAACGCTTTAACTTCATGCTCACTGTTAACGTGAAGGAGCTCAAAATGAGTGTTCGAGTCACCCTAAACTGCCAAGTCAAAGCTGATCAATTTGAATTGCTTTACCCTTTTCTTGAAATTAACCTCCCTAACGTAAGAGGGTTTCAGGGTAATCGACGTGTGAGCGTTTTGTATGACACAAATAGCGATGAAATGTTGTTGGATGAAGAATGGTTATCCGTGGAAAGCCACCAAGCCTATCTACAACATATTGCTGAAAATGGAGTGTTAGCGAAGCTCGCGGAATTTCTACTTTCTCCCCCACAAATCAAGTACTTTGAGCAATTGGACGTGTAACTGTCCAAGCTTTCATTACCCTGAAGTGTTGGTGATGCACTCGCCAAAAAAAGCGCGAAGAGTATACGAGTACAGGCACTCAAAAATGCCTCGACCTCTTTTTCTTTAGCTATGACACTCCCCTCTTAAACTGCCCCCGATATTCTCTTGGGGTCAGTTGCTTGTACTGCTTAAATTGGCGATTAAAGTTCGACAGGTTTCTGTACCCAACGCTCTCTGCGATTAAGCCGATGGGCTTGGTCGTCATTTGCAATTCACTGCATGCATGCCCTAGACGAAGCTTTTTCAAATAAGATGAAAAGCTTTCGCCAAAGTGATCGGTAAAGAGGCGTTGAATACTGCTATCGCTGGCGTGAAATGCCTTGCCGAGATCAGAGAGAGTGATGGGCTTTGCCATATTACGTGCTAAGTAATCACAGATTTTCTCTATCTTGGCGCGTTCTGCATCATCGAATTTGGTTTGACCCAAAGCGGTCGGCAGCAGCGTTTTACTTTGGCTGTCTTGCGCCAATACCGAAAGCACTTGAAGAAAAGTCGCTAACTGGTCGATTGGGCTGGTGTTGGGGCAATTATCTAAAAGCTGAAATACGTCTTCTGCCGTTCGTTCCGAGAATTCAATGCAGAGCTTGGAGCGCTCAAGCAATGGGGTGAGGTTTCTCAGTTCCTCACAGCTAGCCATCAACTGTTTAATCCACGATTCGCGAAACCAAACCACGTGGGTTTCACATTGTTGTCCTTCAATATCTTTTGATGTCACGGCGTGGGGCAGATTCGGCCCTATCAGCATAAGATGATTGTGAGCGACGGGCGTTTCATGGTGCGATACCGCAGCCGTTCCCACAAAATTCCGATGCAGAGCCAGTTCGTACTCTTCATGGCAATGCCAGAGTGTGGGCTTTTGTTCTTGCTCAATTTTTCTATAGCGCCATGAAAAGCCTTTGCGTCTTGGTGGCTTTTCTAATGCGGTTTTCTTTTGTCTCACGGTTTTCACTCGGCCTTATTGCTGCATGCCGATTTTAGCAGTCTTTCACATCCGAAAAACTAAGTTGCGGCAAAAGTATTAGTACCTGCCTTCATCGTACCAATCTGCTTTTTTTACCTCGCTATATTGTTGTCATTCCCACGAAAACGAGATGAAGATGATGGTTAAGAATATCCTTGAACTGATTGAAAATAATAAACAATATTGGCTGTTAGATTTGACGGGCATTTATGGGAAAGAGTATGGGCTGGGTTGGCGAAGTGTCGGTTTTAACAACGACTGTGAATTGAAAAGTGCGTTGCACCAACAAGAAAAACAAGACGCGTATAGTCAAAATCAACGCATCCGATTCGACGAGAGCTAATCGCACCAATGGGGATAGTTCGGAGTATCACTTCTTTAATAGCGACCCGATGGGCGAGTTTACTGGCGCGATGCTAGGTGTTGTACCTTTTGCGTGGAGGCGCGGCACCTAGCAAATTACCGTGACGGTCACTTGATAACGTTCGCCGTATCAATCAACCGCTGCAATACATTCCACTTCTACTTTTGCACCCAATGCCAAACCATTGGCACCGATTGCACTTCGCGCTGGGTATCGGTCAGAAAAATACGCTTTGTAGATGCCGTTGAACGTCTGCCATTCGGACATGTCTGCGAGTAGGACGGTACATTTCACTAGATCGCTCATGGCATAGCCGTTAGCGCTGAGCGACGTTTTGATGTTTTCCATCGTCTGCTTTGATTCCGCTTCTATTCCTCCCGGCGCTAAGGTGAGTGTGCCGGGTAAAATGCCGATCTGCCCGGACAGGTAAAGGGTTTTATCCACTCTGACAGCCTCGGAAAAAGGAAGATGCGTAGGAAGAACGGTACCGGAGTTCAGAAACTCGATTCCTTTACTCTGTTTTGCAAATATAGGTTGAACAATGAGAATGCTGAAACTGGCGGTGAGCAAGATGAAGATGTTTCGCATGTTGGTTTCCTTACATTTGACTATCGATGCGCGTCGCGGATTAAGCGGGTAAAAACCGACGCAAGAATGACAGCTACCGCTCAGGGCAATGGATGAGGTAGCTAGGAATGAGACGAAATGAGGGCGGGTTTGGATGCAAGACAAAAGGAATTGATAGACAATCAACGTAAGGCAGCCCTCGCCCAACGCGGCTGCCCTTAACACCCTATCCGCTTTTTATTGCTCCATCACAAAGGCTTCTCAGCAGGGAGCCAAGTGAATGCCTTTAAGGGTGCCAATACCTTGATCTCAGCTTTCTTCTCCCAAAAAAAAGAGGCTGATATAAACCGTGACGGGCATGATACTAATAGGTCTTTTTTTAACAGCATAGAGCTAGTCAACGAACTCGGTATTATTTCAAATTTCGTGCTAAATAATTAAGGTTCTTATTGAAGCCGATAAATATAGGCATAAACCAAATATTGCATGAGCGATTAAACTTCTAATACGCGCTACATTGGGCTGTGGCATATGTAAAATCCAGCGAGTAACTAGGGCATAGTTCAGGGCTGTGATCCCGAAAAAAGCATTTTTGAAATGACGCATATCGCTGCAAGTCACACATAGAATTGATATGCATAAACATTAATATCCTGCCTTTTTGGTGATGCTTTGCATTCATGAGATTCACTTTCAAGTATGAAGCATTGAAATATACACTTCTAATCTCGGTGATGTTTTCTCAGTCATTATTCATGCTTAATTTTCAGCTATTGCCATCCTTTTCTCATTCCTGACCACTGTTAAAGCGGTCAGGTTCTGCTGAAAAAACACTATAAACAAGTGCTGTTTCAATAATGAGATAATTGGGTTCGTAGTAAGGATATATGCTCTACCACACATCATTACTCATCGTAAAAAATCGTGACAAAGAAAAGCCTGACTTTTTGTTGGTCACTCTTTTTGTCGCATGGACAGCCAAGTTGAATGAGCAAGAGTTGCTTTGTAATTGGTTCGTTGAGTGGTGTGCATATACTTGCCAAAAATTATGGACGATGGGTAAATTTCATGATGAAAAAATCTTTGATTTCAATTGCTGTCTTAGCCGGCGCACTGACCTCGGCGCAAGCTGTTGCTGAATGTTCTGGAAACGTTTATTCAATGAATGCTGGGCGTAATCACGTTGGTATTCTTTTAGATGTTCAAGAATTGGACAAGATGACCGGTGTTTATGTAACTGATGCTGTGAATCGCTCCACTTATCATTCTCGCTCAATGTTTAGCGGTTCAGCGATGTCGTATGACCGCATTACCGATCGTATTTATTATGCCAATGCAACACAGCCGACTGACTTTTATATTGATATCCCAGAAAGTGACTTCACGGCTGAGGAATATGCAGGCCTTGACCTTCATTCAAAGAAGAGAAAGTCATATCAGCTTGCTTATATGGATCCTACGACAGGAAATCATGTTGCTGGACCAACGGTAAAAAAACAAATTATGCGCATGGCATTCCACCCAGATACTGGCGAATTATTTGCGTCTAATGCCACCGCTATTTTCAAAGTTGATCCTGAAACAGGCGAGACCACCGATATAGGTACTTTTGATAGCAATCTACGTTTTGGTGGATATTCTAGCTGGGGTTCGTTTGTATTTTACGAAGGTGAGCTTCTGTTTGTGACGAATGGGCGCACGTTCGAAATCGACACAGCAACTGGCGCGCAAACGCTGAAAGCGTTCCACTTCATTGATTTTGTCGCGGCGGCGACGCTAGACCAAAATGGCCAAATGTTGGTTGCAGCAAAAAACCAGAATGTTACGGGCAATGTGAACAGCAACTTTCTGTACCGTATTGAACCCTCTACTGGCGAGAGGGTGAAAGTAGGGCTCTTCCCTAGCCGCATAAGTGGAATGGCCACCGTAACTTCGGAAACTCACACTTGTTATCCAAAAACCATTTTCCCAAGTGAGCTGAACCCTGAAGTGTCTGGAATTACTCTCGCCTCTGCCTCTGTGAGTGAAGGCTCAGTGGCTTACGCGACCATTAATTTCGATGGCGAAACGACAGGTACTGCTGCAACAGTTAGCTTGGCTCTAAAAGATGGAACAGCGGCACTCAACAGTGACTACCGCAATACTGTGTCATTGCGCTACTCAGATGGAACAACAGGCACCGCGACGATTTCCTCGACCCTAACAAAAATCACCCTGCCGAAAGGGATCACTTCTGTTCGCATTGATATTTCGACGGTAGACGATGAGACGGCCGAAAATAGCGAGAATTTCACTATCGAGGCATGGACGAAAGATGATAAGAGTGACCTCAGCAGTGCAAATATCGTTATCGCCGATGATGATGGTTCAGGCACAGTCACTGAAAACTTGGAAGGAAATGGCGACAATACCGCCGATGACTCTGCCTATGTGACTACGACCAATCCCGATGGCAGTTACACGGTTGTTTGGAGAGGGTGGGATACAAATTACCATGGGAACAATAAAGTTTATCTGCAAAGCTTTAACGCTGACGGTACGCTTAAAGGTGAAGAGTTAACGTTTGGTACTAGACAGAAAATTGAGTCACCTCAGGTAACCATGCTAAACGATAACGGTGATATGTTGGTGACTTGGACGGGTTATAACAATAGTACTAGCCTCAACACGCATTCCTATGCGCAAGTCATTTATGCAGACCCAAGTCAGCATAACGGTGCAGCAATGGGAGCAGTGATGGATTTGGGGCCTTCTGAGCTCAGATCAGTTACCTCTGCACGTTCAGGTAATACCAGCGTGATCGTTTGGCATAATGGTTTCTCTCTATATATGCAGTTACTTGATAGTACCGGAAACAAAGTCGGTGGGGCTCAGGTAGTAGGTTCTGTATCAGCGAACTCAAATGGCTACCCGATTGTATCCGCACCTGAAATCAGCGTTTTGGATAATGGCAATTACACCATTGCTTGGCGTCAAGGTTCGACAGGAACTGCGACTAACATTGTGATGCTATCTTCATCTGGTAGCAAAATTGGCAGCCAACAAACACTGAGTATCGGCGGCACCGATGGTAACGCAGATAAAGAAACGAATATTGTCAGTATTGGTAATGGGAAGTACGCGGTTGTTGGTGCATCGGGTGGGGTAGTTAAAGTCGCACTGATGGATGCCACCAATAATCAACCAGTTGCTAATTCCATCAAAACCCTAACTATATCTGGTTCCATACACAATGATATGCCATCAATTACACAGATTGGGACAGCAGGTCAATTTGTTGTTGTGTGGCGTGGCATAGAAAACAATGAATGGTACACGTACATGCAGCACTTTGGTGCTGATGGCCTGTCGACTCAAGCAGTTGAGAAATTCAAGGCGTCTGGTGGACATGGTCCAGCCAAGGTTGCTGGTGTAGGCACTGCAGGAGATTACGTGGTTGTGTGGGCGTCGATCGGTGATAGTCAACGCTACGAAGTCCGCTTCCAGAAATTCAATGTAGATGGGGATAAAGTGGGTAATCAAATGTCATTTACAGGTCAAAATACCAACGTGAATAGCCTCCATTTCGACATCACTTCGGTTGGCGACAAGGGGGCCTTTACCATCACGTTTGACGGCGAAGACTCCGCAGAAAATGGCGGCGATAGATCTATCTATGTGGTTCACGTTGATGAGTACGGAAGTGTGTTACAGCCTTAATATTATCGACAGAGATACGCCATTATAAATAATCGGTGACGTACCCTAAAAAGCCAGCAGCCACGTACTGCTGGCTTTTTTAATCCTTACAATGACGCTTGTCTTACGTCGAAAGCGAATAAATGAAGTGCAACCAATTCAAAATGAGCGACATGAGATTATTCGGCTAAGACGTGAGTGAGACCAATTTGGCTGAAGAATTGAAATGGTTGGGTGGATGTGGGTATTAAGATATAGATTTAGGTGTGGCATTCCTGGACGATAGCTCCCGAAAAATTTAAACACTATTACGATGATTGGCATTTTTCACCTGCGATTGAATATGATGGGGCTGTTTTTTTATCTGGCGTCACGGTGCCGAGCAAAGACAAACCCATTAGTCCCGATCCAGAAGAGCAGTTTCATGATGCATTTTACAAGCTTGGCGTATATCTCAACGCTGCGGGACTCACTTACGATGATATTCTTGAGATGACGACAGTCCATATCGATTTAAAGAAGCACATTAGTGCATTTTCAAAAGTAAAAAATGAATATGTCAAAGCTCCCTATCCGGCATGGTCGGAGATTGGCTTGTCTGAGTTTACGCAGGTTTTCCTGCCGCTTTGAATGGTATGTTCGCGTTCAAAGAAGTACTTGCTGAAAGAATGGCTTAATACATGATGAGTAGAAAAAAGCGCACCTAAAAAGGTGCGCTTTCATATTAAATGTAATGTAGGGCTACGGGCGTAGTTTCAGCACCTTATCAATGTCTTCAGCGGAGTGACGCTCTAAGACTTTTTCCCACTCTTCACCAAATGAACGGTTAACAATGCGCCCACGTTGCACACCTTCACGCGCATCAAGCTGTTTCGCCCAACGGACAACGTGGGTGTAAGAGCTAACTTCCAAAAACTCAGCGGCATCGTACATACGCCCTAAAACCATGGCACCGTACCAAGGCCAAATTGCCATGTCGGCGATGGTGTATTCTTCACCTGCGACATAGGTGTTGTTAGCCAACTGCTTGTCCAATACATCTAACTGGCGCTTAGCTTCCATCGCGAAACGGTTAATTGGGTACTCTTGCTTCACATCCGCATACGCATAGAAGTGACCAAAACCTCCGCCTAAGAATGGCGCAGAACCTTGCGCCCAGAACAACCAGTTCAATGTTTGTGTTCTTGCAGGGCCGCTTGCTGGCAGGAATTGACCGAACTTCTCAGCCAAGTGCATCAGAATTGACGCTGACTCAAACACGTTGACAGGATCCGTACCTGTCTTATCAACCAGTGCCGGGATTTTTGAATTGGGGTTTACACTGACAAACCCTGATGAAAATTGGTCTGAGTCACCGATATTGATCAGGAAGGCATCATATTCGGCTTCTGTAATGCCGAGTGCGAGTAGTTCTTCAAACATGATGGTGACTTTCTGACCATTCGGGGTGCCGAGCGAATAAAGTTGGAATCCATGCTCGCCAACAGGTAAATCACGCTCAAACCTTGCGCCTGAAACAGGGCTGTTAATATTTGCGAATTTGTTACCACTGCTTGCTTCGTTTGCCCAAACTTTCGGCGGCGTATATTGGTTGTCACTCATTTCTTCTCCTTGAACATCCATGACGGACGAATCGTTGCGACTGTCGAAACACTCCACACTTTAGCATTTGCTAACACGCTTTCACAAAATTACGGAAACGGGGATGCGATCAGATGTGTTGCGCATACGCTTCAATTGCGTATCTCACTACCCTTTGGTCGCAAATCTTTCTTTTTCATGTTCCTTTTAACAACGCGATGACAATCGAGGACATGTGCGGTTTTATGTTACTTTTCTTAAAGTGGTTTTCTGATTGAACTGCAAAAATTACTCGAAGCGAGATCGTTAAAGGATTGATGAGATGAAACGGATTTTTCTCCTATTGCTTGTGCTTTTCGGGGCGGGGCTGTTGATGCCTTCCGATGCAGTTATTCCGGTAAAAAATGCCGCCTGTAACGATTGGAATGCGAAAACGTTCTGGTTCGAACCTTGGGGCAGTTCGGGTGTGCACAAAGGCATTGATGTGTTCGCGAAAGAAGGCACGCCGCTTCTTGCTGCCACCAGTGGATGGGTGACGTACGCTGGCGAAATAAGCAAAGGCGGGAAAGTGATCGCGATTCTTGGCCCAAAATGGCGGATCCATTACTACGCGCATCTCAAAGACATTTCTCCCACACTTGGACGTTGGGTATCCCAAGGGGAAGAAATTGGCTCGGTAGGGCGAACGGGTAATGCATTCAACAAACCCGCTCATCTTCATTATTCCGTGCTCACTCTCGCGCCTTACCCTTGGCGAATGACCACGGAAACTCAAGGCTGGAAGAAGATGTTCTATCTTGATCCAGCCAGTGAGTTTGACGCGTGTCACTGAGAACAACACGCCTTTCTATGGCTGAGATACTGGCTATTTACACTGACTTAAACTTTTTACCATGGCTTCAATCAAGGTTTGATATTGCGTACTGCCAATAGGGAGACTTGCGCCCAATGGGTCCATGACACCAATGGTTGAAATGCTAGTGCCTTGAAAGACATTCTTCACCAAGCCGGGGTTGTATTGGGGTTCGGTAAATACGCAATTCACATTCAGTGCTTTGACTGTCTCTCTGATTTCTTTAATGCGCTTAGGGCTTGGATCTTCTGCATCACCTAGAGATATTGCACCTGCTGCTATCACGTTAAAACGCTTTTCAAAATACTGATAAGCATCGTGGAAAACGATGAACTTCACCTTGCCGAGCTTGCCAATTTTGGCGTTCGTGTCAGCAATCAAGGCATTCAAAGAAGCAGTCGCATCAGCGGCATTGCGTTTGTACGTTGCTGCATGCTCAGGGTCGGCCGCTGACAGTGTTTCTTGGATCACCGCTACCCATGCTTTGGCGTTTTCAGGGTCAAGCCATGCGTGCGGATCGTTGCCATGGTGATTGTGTCCATGATGGTCACTTTCATCTTTATGCTCGTCGTGACCATCATCGTCTTTATGTTCGTCATGATTTTTTTCATCATCATGATGCTCGTCTTCGTCGTGATGCTCATCACGATGGTGTTCATCGCCATGATCACTGTGAGCTTCAAACGTCGCCCCTTCACGGTATATATGGGTATGCGTCTCTTCCAATGCGAGCATTTCGACTTTCTGCGCTGAACCCGCGACATTGTCCAACGCTTTTTCAAGCCACGGTGTCAGCCCTTCTCCCATCCAAAAAACCACATCGGCATTAGACAGGGCTTTTGCTTGTGAAGGACGCAGAGTGTATTCGTGCGGCGAAGATTCTGCGGGAATCAATAGGTCAGGTTCGCCAACGCCTTCCATGACTTGGCTAACCAGTGAATGAAGCGGCGCAATGTCCACGGCAACATTTGGGGTTGCTTGAACGTGAAAAGACATACTTAAGCCAAACGCGGCATAAGCAAATAGTGAGTGACGCATGAATATCTCCCTTTCAATGAGTCCTGTAAAAGCTCAAAAAATTCGTAAGTAGCCAGCTAACGTGAGTAAAAAACTGACGTGAGTAGAAAACCTAATTGTTATGTTATAACATAACAAACATATCAGGCGTCACCCCTAGGATCTAGCGCTGTTTTCTTTTTGGGCTTTAATAAGGAAATGCCTCAATGCTGATTGAGTGTCAAAACGTGTCCGTTCACCTTGGGCAACGAAACATTCTCCGCAACATCAATCTTTCGGTGCGTGCAGGCGAAATTATCACCCTTGTTGGCCCTAACGGCGCAGGCAAAAGTACACTCTTCAAAACTCTTATTGGCGCACTTTCCCCAAGTGCTGGCGACATAAACAAAGCCCTTAATTTGCGCATTGGGTATGTCCCCCAGCGTTTATTCATTGATGACACCCTGCCTATCACCGTCTCGCGCTTTATGAATTTACCTCGCGCACATTCAAGCGAGGTGGTGGCGCAGGCACTTGCAGATGCAGGCGTTGCGGGGCTGGATAAACAACAGGTGATGGATTTATCAGGTGGACAGTTTCAACGTGTATTGCTGGCTCGCGCACTGCTTGGGGAACCGAATTTGTTGCTGCTCGATGAAGCAACACAAGGGTTAGACCATCGCGGCACAGCCGACTTTTACCGCCAAATCGCCAAGGTCAGAGAAACACGCGGTTGCGCCATTGTGATGATCAGCCATGAATTGCATGTGGTGATGAAACAAACGGATTGGGTGATTTGTTTGAACGGTCATATCTGCTGCCAGGGCGAGCCTGATGTGATCAGTGATTCGCAAGAATACCGCGCACTATTTGGTCTTGATGCGCACGACGACACCGCGTTAAATCTGCGCGAATCCCGCCGCCAACCCGCTACCGAGATGCTCTAGATGTTTGATGACTTTTTGATTCGCGCAATGCTAGCCAGTGTCGGCGTCGCCTTAGCTGCCGCCCCGTTAGGTTGCTTCGTTGTGTGGCGACGCATGGCCTATTTCGGTGATGCAACGGCACACGCTGCAGTGCTGGGCGTGGCACTTTCACTCACTCTATCTACCCCGATTTTTGCGGGTGTGTTGGTGGTGTCTCTATTAATGGCAATGACGGTTTCAGGCCTCAGTGGGCGAGGATTTGCCATGGATACGTTACTTGGTGTGATGGCACACTCTTCTTTAGCGATTGGTCTTGTCGCCGTTTCTTTTCTTTCTGGCATTAGAATTGACCTGATGTCTTATCTCTTCGGGGATATTCTTGCGGTCGGCCCCACTGATGTGTGGTTAATTTGGGGCGGCGCAGCGTTAGTGCTCTCTCTCATTGCTTACCGTTGGTCTGGGTTACTTCTTTCTACGTTAAACCCTGATCTTGCACTGGCGAGCGGTTTTAATCCCAAACGAGAGCAATTCATTCTTACCCTTTCTCTTGCGATTGTTGTCGCCGTTGCGATTAAAGTCGTCGGTGTGCTTCTCATCGCCGCCATGCTAATCGTGCCCGCTGCAACGGCGCGTCCGTTGAGCCGAACCCCCGAAATAATGGCAGTGATGGCTGCATTAATTGCCGTGTGTGCAAGCTTAATCGGCCTTCGCAGTTCCTATGTGTTTGATACACCCACAGGCGCGACGATCGTCTGTGTGTGCACGTGTCTGTTTATGGTCACCAATATCGCCGCCAAGCTATTCGTACAGGGGCGGGAAAGGATCGCTTCACTAAAAGAAAATTCGGGAGAATCACGTGCTGAGAAAAAATCCGTCAGGTCACTACCCAAACGTTTCTGAAAAGGCATTTATTGATCCCACAGCCATCATCTGTGGTCACGTCATCATTGAAGACAATGTGTTTGTGGGTCCATACGCCGTTATTCGCGCGGACGAAGTCGATGAAACGGGCAAGATGCAGCCCATCCACATTCAAAGGGATTCGAACATTCAAGATGGCGTCGTCATCCATTCGAAAAGTGGTGCAGCCGTAACCATCGGCAAACAGACCTCCATTGCTCATCGTTCAATCATTCATGGCCCTTGTGAGATAGGCGATGATGTTTTTATCGGCTTCAACAGTGTGATGTTTCGCACCACGATTGGCGATGGTTGTGTGATTCGTCATAACTGCGTGGTGGACGGGATTGATCTGCCGCCTACCTACCATGTGCCTCCTATGATGAATATTGGCCCCGGCTTTGATCTCGATGCGATCGAAAAAGTCCCGCCTGAATATGCCAGCTTTTCTGAGTCTGTCGTTTCGGCAAATAACACCTTGGTTGAAGGCTACAAAAGGTTAGCGAATGAGTTTTAAATCCAACGAAATACACGCCGTACCTACCAATATTATTACGGGCTTTCTCGGCGTGGGGAAGACATCAACGATTTTACATTTACTGAAGAGTAAACCGCCTAACGAGCGCTGGGCTGTTTTGGTGAATGAGTTTGGTGAGATTGGTGTGGATGGCAGTTTATTTGAAGGGACGCACTCCAAACAGCAAGGGGTGTTTATTCGGGAAGTACCCGGTGGTTGCATGTGTTGTGCAGCGGGTCTTCCCATGCAAATCGCGCTGACACAACTGCTGTCTGAAGCAAGGCCAGATCGTCTGTTGATTGAACCCACAGGGCTAGGCCATCCCAAAGAAGTGTTGGAGGTGCTGACGTCTGAATACTACCGTGAGGTATTGTCGTTGCAGAGAACGCTCACCTTGGTAGATGCTCGAACACTCTCAGACTCTCGATATACTGACCACGCGACCTTTAACCAACAGATTGCGATGGCAGACGTGGTGGTGGGCAATAAAGTCGATTTATATCGAGAAGGCGACACTTCGATGTTGGCTAATTACGTCAAAGAAAACGCTGCACCTCAGATAGACATTGTTCTCAGCCAAAATGGCGACATTCCGTTTTCTCTTCTGTTCGGGTCAAGCGCGAATCACTTATTGAACCGTCATGGTCATCACCATCACCATCATCACCATAAACAATCCGCACCATTGGTATCTGAGCTTCCCCTTCCCGAGAGTGGCTTCCTTAAAGCAGAAAACCAAGATGAAGGCTATTCGAGCATCGGTTGGCGCTTTTCCGCGAGTAAAGTCTTCGACTATAGAAAGCTCTCGGCATTTTTACTGACCATTCAAGCGATGAGAATGAAAGCGGTGTTTATTACAAATACTGGCGTGTTTGGCTACAACCTCACCCTCGACGCGCTCGCTGAAATGGAACTGGATGATGCAATGGAAAGCCGCATCGAAATTATTTCAGATCGCCAATACGATGACTTGGAACCTGACTTGTTAGCCTGTGTGCTTGGCTAATCACTTTCACTGCATCCAAACGGGAGATGCGTCAGCCCTTTATGCCCCTTTGTTGAGGCTTTAAGACAACAAAAATTTTGGAAATTTTCACGTTGCGGTATGCTGGTTTTTTCAGCCAACAAACGGGACGTTTTGCCATGTTTTTTCGCGTTCTAAGCCTATTGGTTGCGGTAGGCGTTATCGCTCTTATAGTCACTCCCGATGCCCCTGAATCTCTGCGTTGGATGGTGTGGGTGTATCTATTTGTGATGTGCGGTGTCGGTATGCTTGCTATGAATGCGCCGAGGATACACCAATGGTGGTTAACGAAGGAGGCTGAGCTGAAATCGCGCTTTAAGCGTTAACGCAACAAAAACAGGGAGATGGCAATGCCACCTCCCTGTTTTATAGTCAGTTATCTGATTACGCGTTTAGCGTTGGAGTTACAGCCCCTTAAGCCATGCATCGACAGCAGCAGAATGGCCTTTGTTTTTGCGCTTTTTCTTACCCGTGCCTTCTGGTTTTGCCATTGGTTTTTCTTCTGCTAGTAGCGCTTCAACGGCAGCTTCATCCACTTCAAACCCTTCAACTTGTTCACGCTCAAGTCGGATTTTGTTCTTCTTCTCGATGATTTTGAAGTGGTGATAATCTTCATGATCGATTAGCGACAATGCCAAACCGACTTCGCCAGCACGGCCACTTCGACCAATACGGTGCATGTAGTCTGCAGGGCTTCGTGGCAAATCAAAGTTGATCACTACCGGTAGTTTTTCGATATCCAAACCGCGGGCAGCAATATCTGTGGCGATCAATACATCAATGTCGCCAGCTTTAAAGCCTTCAAGTACACGGGTGCGCGAGGCTTGTGCTTTATCGCCGTGGAATACTTCGGCAGTAATGCCGCGCTTCGCAAGTTTGTCTGCGAGGTGTTCACAGGCTTTTTTAGCGTTAACGAAAATCAGCGCTTGTCGCCAATCATGCTCATGGATCATATGCGCTAGTACGGCGGTTTTCTCGCCTTGGTTAACGGTGAAAACACGCTGAACCAAGGTGCTTGCATCTGCGCTTTGCAGTTGAAGCTCGATAGGATCGTTAAGTAGCGTTTGGGTGAGCGCCTGAACTTGTTCTGGGAAGGTGGCTGAAAACAGTAAGGTCTGTTTTTTCTTCGGCAACATTTCCAACAGTGATGAAAGCTCTTCAGTAAAGCCTAGGCTCAACATGCGGTCAGCTTCATCCAGAACCAGCGTGTTTACGCGTTCGAGCTTAATGGCGTTGCTTGAAATCAAATCCAGCAAACGACCTGGGGTCGCTACAAGAATGTCTGTACCGCCACGTAGAGCAAGCATTTGGGTATTGGCAGAAACGCCACCAAACACAGCGACAGTTTTCACTGCGCCGTTAAAATGTACTGCGTAAGATTTAATGCTGTCTGCTACTTGCTTCGCCAATTCACGGGTGGGTACCAAGACCAGCCCTGTTACAAAGTTACCTTTGCCACTTTTTGGTTTATCGCTTTGCTGTTCAACAATTTGTTGAAGCATTGGTAATGCAAAAGTGGCTGTCTTCCCTGAACCAGTGTTCGCGCCTGCAATGAGGTCACGTCCTGCCAATACGCTAGGGATAGCTTGCGCTTGGATCGGTGTTGGCTGTTGGTATTCCAGCTCTGTTAAGCGGGCTAACAGAGGGGAAATGAGGCCAAGTTCAGTAAAGTTGGCTGGCGTCTTTGCAGTAGTCATTCAGATAAATGCTCGAAGCTAAAATGTTAGCCAGACATTTTAGTGTATTTCGGGCCTCTTCAGTTAGTGATATTGATCACTTATGACTTGCGAACGGTTTCAAGTGCGGCGTGATAGCACTTAGCTTTCTCATCAAACACGAACGTTAGGGTGTTGTGGATGCTTGCCAGCTCATCATCTTGATAGTGCGAAACGTAAAGCAATTGGCTGAGATTTTCCTTGGCGATCAGCTCCAAGGTATTCTTCATAAGCCGACGCCCGAGGTAATCCAAACCTTGGTAGGGTTCATCCAAGATCAGTAAGGTAGGTTGTTTAACGATGGCGCGGGCGATGAGTAACAGACGTTGTTGGCCGTATTCCAACTTACGAAAGGGCGTTTTGATGTATTGGCTCATGTGTAAGATAGCCATCCACTCTTTGGCGAGTTCGCGTTCTTTGATCGTTGGCTGGTTATACAGGCCAATCGAGTCGTAAAAACCTGAAAGAATGACCTCTAACGCGCTGCAATTTACGCGATATTGCAGGTGTAATGCTGACGATACCATGCCGATATGCTTTTTGATTTCCCAGATGGTTTCACCTGAACCACGTTGCTTACCAAAGATGTGAATGTCGTTGCTATAGCACTGTGGATGGTCGCCGAAGATCATGCCTAGTAGGGTACTTTTTCCGCAACCATTGGGGCCTTTTACATGCCAATGTTGCCCTTTGTCGATGCGCCAACTGACATCCGAAAATATGGTTTTGGTTGTGTATTCAACATGCCCGTCTTTCAATTCAAAAATTGGATTCTCAAACGGGGTTGAGTGCTGGTGGCGGCGAATTAACGCCATCATGTGCTCACTTTGCTCTTGAGATTGGGCTTTGAGCTGGGCAATAACAGGGTGGGAGTTCCATGCATTTTTATCCATGAGCCCATCGAGTTTCCCATGATTGAACAGGGCAATGTGGTCGACCCACTCTGGCATGTCTTCTTCGCGGGCAAAGGTGACGATCATTTGCACCGTTTGTGACAGTGTGGCTAGGTATCTTGCGAGCGAAGCACGATGGGCAACATCAAGTCCGCTAAATGGGTTGTCGAGAACCACAAAATCAGGCTGAGTCGCGAGTGCTCGGGCGAGCATCACTCGACGGGTTTCTCCGGTCGACAGCACACGAAAACCGCTGTCAGCTAGGTGAGTCAGGTCAAGGTCTTCAATCAAGGTGCGAGTGAGCGATTCATTTTGGCTGTTCTCGTGAATCAAATCGAAAACGCGAGTGCCTTCGTCGATGCGGTCGAGAAAATCGGTATCATCGTTGGCGATTTCTTCATCCAAAAGGCGCTGCTGTTCAACCAAAGACACTTGGGCAACCTTGCCGTGACTTGTTTTGATGGCTCCAGTAAACGAGAGTTCATTGCAGAGCAAACCTCCAAGCAAGGAACCGATATCCCCTTCGGAGCTAAATACGGCCCATGATTGATTGTGGGCAATGACCCAATTGTCGATGGTTACAGCTGATATGGCGCTGCTTGCAGTAACCTGATCGAATCTGACTTCCATGCGGGATACGCTTCCTTGTTATGCTCAAGGTATACATATATACCATCGAAAAAAACAGTATGTTACTACTTAAACCTTACGCTGGTTTGATTGTTTTATATGAAACTTGTCTAGACGTGAATATAAATAATGTCACATATGTTTAGCTTTGAAAAGTCCATATTTTTAGATGTTAATTATGGGTGAATCCCATTGTGTGATAATTATATGGTGCCTATTTTAGCCCATGTTTGATGCGCCGGTAATCAATATTCCCCATGATTTTTTAGTATGAGTAGAGATTAATATGTATTCATTTGCATGCATACGTATGGTTGGTATTTATGATTCATATCATCATCTATTTTCGTGTATTTATAGGGTGGATGTATTTAACCCCCTCCATTAATCATTGATTAATATGCTGAATTATATTTATTTTTGTGGGTGTAAAATTATTCACGAGAAAATCTCATTATATAAACAATTAATATCTCTTACTGTGAAGGTGGTGGTGATTTAAAAATTGATTTCCATTAAATTTTGTATGGTTTATTTCCTCAATAAATAAAATTATAAAAATCGGTCCACAGGAGCGGATATGTCAGGTTTGGGTATGGGAAAATTGGCAGGGAAGGCAATTATTGTTGAGCCAAATGGCAGAATTCTAATTGCGGCCGAAAATTCGGTATTGCACGAAGGAGATCTCCTCGTTTTACGGCACGTTGGGCATAGTGACGAGGACGATCAGACCGTGATCATTGATGTCCATCAAGATAAAGTGATTCTCCAAGAGCAAGAAAATCTCACGGAACTCGCGATGCCTGATAACTTCGATTTGTCAGACATTCTGGCAGCGGTGGAAGAAGGTAGAGATCCGACCCTGCTCGAAGGTGTAGCGACTGAGGGGGGGAATGCAGACGGCAGCTCGTCGATTACCGCACAATCGGTTATTGAATCGGGGAATTCTGCGCACGTATATACTTCTGCTGGCTTTAATACCCAATCGCCGCTCTTTGATGGATTGCCCTTTCAACAACTCAGTTCTCTTGGTCGAGTTTTGAATGCAGATAAAGACGAGCCCATTGCCTCGTTAACGGGTGATAGCACCATTGAAGAAGGAATGTCTGCATCTTATACCGTTTCAATTTCGAAGGCCGTCGATACTGATACCCACGTCAGCGTCTCAATCAGCCATAAAACCTCGGAATCAGGAGATATTACGCCAATAACACGTGATGTCGTCATTGTTGCAGGTCAAACATCCGCGACATTTACTTTCGATATTATTGATGATGTGTTTGACGAAACTGCCGATAGCGATACTTACACTGTTTCTATTTCTAATATTGAAACTGGAGATCCAGCCCAAAATATTGCTGCCCCTCCGGCTATAGAAACACACATTCGGGATGAGAATGCATTCGATCATGCTGAAAACAACGATGCGCCGAATCTAAGCCTATCTGGCAGCGAAACAGTGGTTGAAGGCGAATCTGCCACTTATGAACTTTTGCTGTCACACATACCGAAGTCTGATGTCATCATTACCGTGGGTGTTACTCGTATTTCTGCAGAAGGTGATGATGTTCAAGAGAGCTCGCGTCAGATAACAATTTTAGCCGGCACCAACTCGGCGAAATTTACTATCGAGACTATCGATGATGTATTTGACGAATCAGATGACAATGACGTATTTAGTGTTGTGGTATCTGGAGTTGAAGGTGGTGGATTTGAGCGGCAGCCATCTCTGCCTGAGTCAATCAAAACCACTATTAATGATGGTGATGCGAATGCACCGATCTTAACATTGACCGGAGATTCTTCTGTCAATGAAGGAGAGTCGGCAAGCTACACGTTGACCATCAGCGAAGCGCCAACGTCCAATTTAACCGTCGCTGTCGTAGTCGGCCACAAAACCTCCGAAGACGGCGATGTCACCCCCGTGACGCGAGAAGTGGTGATCGCCGCCAACACCACGTCGACCGATTTCACGGTGGCAACACTCGACGATTCTATTCTTGAAACCACTGACGATGACGTGTTCGAAGTGTCGGTCACTGGCACATCGGGCGGTGGATTTGAAGTGCTGCCAGATAACCCATCGGCGGTCGAAACCACGATCAACGAAGACACGACCGGCACTGATAAACCCACCCTGACGTTAACAGGTGATGCGTCCGTCATTGAAGGCGCGGAAGCGTCTTACACATTGACCATTTCAGAAGCGCCGATGACGGCACTGACGGTGACTGTCGTTGTTGGACACAAAACCTCCGAAGATGGCGATGTGACGCCTGTGACCCGAGAAGTGGTGATCGCGGCCAACACCACGTCGACCGTTTTCACGGTCGCAACGCTGGATGATTCTATTCTTGAAACCAATGACGACGATGTCTTTGAAGTCTCGGTGACGGGCACAGCGGGCGGTGGCTTTGAAGTACTGCCGGATAATCCATCGGCGGTCGAAACCACGATCAACGAAGACACGACCGGCACCGATAAACCAACACTAACCCTAACAGGTGATGCGTCCGTCATTGAAGGCGCGGAAGCATCGTACACATTGACCATTTCAGAAGCGCCGATGACGGCACTGACGGTGACTGTCGTTGTTGGACACAAAACCTCGGAAGATGGCGATGTCACGCCCGTGACCCGTGAAGTGGTGATCGCGGCGAACACCACCTCGACGGATTTCACCGTGGCGACGCTGGATGATGCCATCCTGGAAACCACTGACGATGACGTGTTTGAAGTCTCGGTGACCGGTACTTCTGGCGGCGGATTCGAAGTGCTGCCGGATAATCCATCGGCGGTCGAAACCACGATCAATGAAGACACCACATCAACGGACAAACCCACGCTGACGTTAACGGGTGATGCGTCCGTCATTGAAGGTGCGGAAGCGTCGTACACATTGACCATTTCAGAAGCGCCAACGTCCAATTTGACCGTGACAGTGGTTGTCGGTCACAAAACCTCCGAAGATGGCGATGTCACCCCCGTGACGCGAGAAGTGGTGATCGCGGCGAACACCACGTCGACCGATTTCACCGTGGCGACCTTGGATGACAGCATCCTCGAAACCACTGACGATGACGTGTTTGAAGTGTCCGTGACAGGCACATCGGGCGGCGGCTTTGAAGAGCTGCCGGATAATCCATCGGCGGTAGAAACCACGATCAACGAAGACACGACCGGCACTGATAAACCGACCCTGACGTTAACGGGTGATGCGTCCGTTATTGAAGGCGAAGAAGCCAGCTACACGCTGACCATCAGCGAAGCGCCCGCAACAGCTTTAACCGTGACAGTGGTTGTCGGCCATAAAACCTCCGAAGATGGCGATGTGACGCCTGTGACGCCTGTGACGCGAGAAGTGGTGATCGCGGCGAACACCACGTCGACCAATTTCACGGTCGCAACACTCGACGATTCTATCCTTGAAACCAATGACGACGATGTCTTTGAAGTCTCGGTGACGGGCACTTCTGGCGGCGGTTATGAAGTCTTGCCGGATAACCCTGCA
>NZ_JAJUBC010000003.1 GCF_028683095.1 Enterovibrio gelatinilyticus
GATAAAACATTCAACTGGCACTATGCTTATCAATGTATCGTAACAAACCTAAGACAAGGGCTTTAAAATTGCGTTATATTCTGCAACCTTGTTTTCTTAGATGTGTTCAGCATCAACAATAATCGGACCGTAGGGGTAGATACATTGACAACCCGAGTATTGATCACTGATGACTCTGCTTTAGCGCGAAAACAATTGGCGCGTTCACTGCCTTCGTTTATCAATGCTGAGGTGACATTTGCCGAGAATGGGCAAATCGCCATCGAACAGCTGAGCGCTAACACCTTTGACGTCATGTTTCTTGACCTGACCATGCCAGTTTTGGACGGGTATGAGACGTTAGAAGCAATGCGCGAAGCCAACATCACTGTCCCCGTTTTTGTTGTTTCGGGAGATATACAACCGAAAGCACAAGAAAAAGTGATGGCTCTAGGTGCGCGCGCGTTCGTTCAAAAGCCTACCAGCCCTGCTGTACTAAATGAGATCCTCGCACCATTCAAATCTGACACTGCGGCTGAAGCGGCCGCTGCTGCCAAACCGCTGCAAGATCTAAAGATAGGTCGGCGCGAAATGTACATGGAAGTGGTGAATGTTGCGATGGGCCGAGCCGCCGATTCGCTTGCGCGTTACTTTGATGTTTTCGTGCACATGCCTCTGCCACACGTGAATGTGTTTGAGGTCAGCGAACTGGTCATGACAATCAAGCACCTTGCAGCTAATGACAATATATCAGGTATCTGCCAAGGCTTTAGTGGCGAAGGGATCGCTGGTGAAGCATTGATGCTTATCTCCGATTCTTCGATGAAAGATCTGCTGACTACATTAAATTACCCTGATGACGGTAGCGTCGACAACGAGCTAGAACTGCTGGTGGACGTGAGCAACGTACTGATTAGCGCGTTTCTATCCGGTATGGGTGAACAAGCAGGTTTGGTTTTTGCGCAAAGCTACCCCGCAATTATTGGTCAGCACCTTGCCGTTGATAAATTGATGGAAGGTATGCACGGTACTTGGAAGCGAACCGTGACGATTGAAGTGAGTTATGCCATCGATGGCACGAATATTAAGTGCGACCTGTTGCTGCTGTTGGTTGACGACTCTCTGCCATTGTTGGATGCCAAACTTGCTTATCTGATGGATGATGAGGACTAGCCATGATTGACTCACCAGAATTTGAACAGTTCAACTGGATGGTCGATATGGTGCAGAATATCGACATGGGACTGATTGTTGTTGATCGTGACTATACCATTCATATGTGGAATGGTTTCATGGTTCACCACACTGGCAAACATCCAAATAAGGTTCAGGGCAAGTCGCTGTTTGAGGTATTCCCTGAAATTTCGGAAGACTGGTTTCGTGCAAAGTGCCGCCCAGTATTTGAACTGAAGTGTCGAAGCTTTGTGGTATGGAAACAGAGACCATATCTGTTTCATTGTCGTAATGTTCGCCCGATCACAGGGCAAGCAAACTTCATGTATCAAAATGTCACCTTGAACCCGATGGTGAACCTGCGTGGTGAAGTGCAGCATATGTTTATATCGGTGGCGGATGTGACCGGAGAGGCGTTAGCAAATCGGTAGACGTCTCTCTAAATAGACGTCTCTCTAAATAGACAAGCGGCCTTTGCCCTTAAATAGAAAATATCCTTAGATAAGTTTGATATATAAAGAAAAAGCCAGCACCTCGAAGTGCTGGCTTTTTCTTTTATTATTGGGGGGGGGGGGAGACTTGTGTGACTGGCTCTGAGCGATTCGCCTTACAACGCTTAGAGGTTAGGTTTTCCACAGTTGGGCGCGTTGCGAGATTGCGCTGGAAGTTGAAGAATTGCTGCATTCAAATCATCAATGCGGGTGTCATGTCCAGGGTGAGTGGACAGCAGTTCTGGTGGTGCTCCTTCTGAAGCTGCAGCCATGTTCTTCCAGAGGTCTACGCTGCCCTGTGGGTCAAAACCCGCTTCATTCATGAGTTGAACACCGATAAGATCTGATTCAGATTCATGGGCACGGCTAAACGGAAGCAAAACACCCACATTTACGCCAAGTCCTAAGCCTGCCAGAATCAAATCCGAATTGGCTGTGCCCGATACGCCAAGCGCGATGCTGGTAATTTGTAGTGCGCTGTTGGTTGCGACTGAACTTGAAACGCGCTCGCTGCCATGATTTGCCATCACGTGACCAATTTCATGTCCGATAACCGACGCGAGTTGGTCTTGGTTTTCAGCGACCTTCAACAGCCCGGTATACACACCAATTTTTCCGCCAGGAAGCGCGAAAGCATTGACTTGATCGCTATCAAATACCACAACTTCCCATTGTTCAAAATCTGGTTGTGGTGGGGTGACTTCTAATATGGCATCAGTGACACACTGCACATACTGATTGGTTTGTTTATCGGTACTGATCTTTTCTGTCCCTTTGAGATCAGAAAATGATTGGCTGCCCAAGGTTGCCATTTCGCTGCCCGAAACCAAGATCAGCTGGCTGCGTCCCGTTGGTGAAGTGGTGCAACCCATGACAATGCTGAGTAGGGCTGTGGCAAGAGTAGTTTTTACTGTGTTAAATTTCACGGTTATGTCCTTATCGCGAAGCCAATTCCTTCAACCTAAACGTATCAATTACTCGAACCCCCAAAGTGCATTGGGGTTTAAGTGCATTGGGCTTCAAGTTCATTTCTGACCTAGATTATTCACTTTGTTAGGCTAATCGAGCGACATTGTAATATGACTGTCAACCGAGGCAAGGTGTGGAGTGAATTTGCTAAACGTATTTACCGATCGGACTCAACCTTTATAGGAAAAAGTCACGAATCGGTCTTTCAGATTTATACAGTAAAGCGTAGCTCTCACCTTAGTAACTGACGATAATGGGTGAGGAAAGCATTGTTAAACACATTAAGGAGCGCTTGTGGCTATTTGGAAAAAAAACATTTCCCTTGAGGGTCTCAACGCGACCTCTGCCAATACCTTGGTTGAACACCTGGGCATTCAATACACGGCATTTGATGAACACAGCTTAACAGGCACTATGCCTGTGGACTCTCGAACTCATCAACCTCTCGGCATGTTACATGGTGGTGCTTCGGTGGTATTGGCGGAAACGCTTGGATCGTTAGCTGCGAACATGTGTGTGGAAGAAAATAAGTACTGCGTCGGTCTAGATATTAATGCCAACCATATTCGGGCGATGCGCTCGGGGCAGGTAGTTGGCAAGGCAACCCCCATTCACCTAGGTGCAACCACTCAAGTGTGGCAGATTGAAATAGTTGACGATCGTGATCGTCTCGTTTGCACTAGCCGTTTAACCATGGCTGTGTTGCAGCACAAAGGGAAATAGATAATGGTCATTACGATTCCGGGTGCCCGAGTTGTCGCGACGATGCACGAAGTGATGGTGAAACTGGAACAAAATAGAATAACGCTGCAGGCTCAGACCGATGACATTAGCTTACTCGCTGTGCCTTGTATGCTTATCGCCAATGGTGGTTCAGTCAATTGGAGCATTTCATTGGGCAATGAAGAAAATATGGAAGCTGTGAGTCACGCGACAGGCATTGCGTTGAAGCGATAGGCGCTGTTTTTACAAAATATACTGGCAATCATGGATAGGAGAGTTCGGTGATCAAATCAACGATCTGGACAATGAAATTGGCACTGATGTTGACCATCATGTCATCGTACTCGGTTGCTGGCGAAGCAGATGTCGTAAACGCCACGGCAACCAAATCGGGTGAATTTTACAGATTTTCTGCCACCGTAGCCCACGCTGACGAAGGGTGGGATCACTATGCGAACGCTTGGCGAGTGGTGACGAAAGAAGGTGATGTGTTGGGTGTCAGGGAGCTTCTTCATCCCCATGAAAACGAGCAACCCTTTACGAGAAGCTTATCTGGTGTTTCAGTGCCTGAAGGCGTGACCGAAGTGATTGTGGAAGCCCGAGATAGTGTTCATGGCTGGGGCGGTAAGACGTTTGAGATTGGCCTAGAATAAGCGTTAGCATCGACGATCTCTATTCAGGAGACTTGGGTGTAGTTTGGGTATAACAGCCGAGCAAAGATAAATAACAAAAAGCGCCGCAACATTGTCGTTGCGGCGCTTTTGTATTCAGGCTGAAAGCAGGTCAAGCGCTAATAGGTTGCGGTTATCTCGTAACCAGTAAATTTACGAACATTGATCACGCCAGTATCAAAAATCAGGTATTGGCCTTTAATACCTTTTAAGACACCTGAAACGACGGGCTCTTTATCAAAATTGAGCGAGGTAATCTTCGTTGGATGCTCTTCCACGGGATAACGAATGTCGATAATGTCATGTTGAACAGGCTCAACAGCATCAAAGCCATATTGCAGGCGTAGGCTAAAGATCTTTGCATCGATTTTTGGCAGTAAACGACGCGCTTCTTCTTTTAAGTCTATATCGTCGTTATCGCCTTTCAGCATGGCTCGCCAATTCGTCTTGTCAGCAAGGAATTCGGCAATAGCGATTTCAACCAAACCAGAAAGTTGTCGGGTTTTTACCTTCAATATAGGTAAGGCTTGGGTTGCACCTTGGTCGACCCAGCGGGTTGGTATTTGACTCGCTCGGGTAATTCCTACCTTTAGACCAGAGGTGTTGGACAGGTAAACCACATGGTCTGTCATGCAAAATTGCTCACCCCATTCGGGTTCACGGCATGTGCCTTCAGCAAAGTGGCAAGTCTCAGGTTTCAAAATACACATATCGCAGCGAGCAAGCTTACGTGTACATGGAAAACAGTGCCCTTGGCTAAAGCTCTTATTGGTTTTGTTACCGCAAGCATCGCAGTAGATCTTGCCAGTGTAAGTTAGGGTGAGTGATTTTCCGATCAATGCGTTCAACGCAACGTCGTCTTCCCCTATAGGCAGAGAGTATTGTACGCCGCTTTCTAGCGAACTTTTCATTTTGCTCAAAGTACCAGTAATCATTGCTTCTTTAACGTTGTCCTTTTCGTGTTTGAAGTGTACCAGAACTGAGTGCTCAAACTAACTGAAGATGATGGTTTGTCGCTTAGATGCACAACAGCCTTTTAGCGCATGACAAATCCATTATCGAGTTCGTTATAAAGTGACACCGTCACTATGAGCAGGTTGAGTTCAATATCCTCGTTGATTTCATCAATCACAAATAAGTCAGCGTCTGACTCAGAAGTGTTTCTTTCAGCCAACACAAGAATGTTTTGCTGTATGTCGCCATAAATCACACGTTCATCTACTTTTTCGTAATGACCGAAGTCGAGTAGAGCCGCAGGGGCAAGCTCTGGCTTGGCAAGAGCTTGAACTGAAAAGAATAGGGTGGAAGCAACAAAAGGGATGGTTAGAAAGCGCATGAAAAAGTCCATCTTGGTAAAGTTTCTGCAGGATGGCACAGGGTATTAGCGGTTTTGTCAGTAAAGCGTCAAAGGCGAATGAGCTTTGCGTAATAAAGAGAGTTTCTGAGCATTTGACGCCAGTTCAATGCAATTGGTTATAAATCTACAATGACTGGGCAATGGTCTGAAAGTCGGTAGGTCGCCACAGCGTGATACGAATACTTATATTGTTTCGCCTCGGGAGGGAATTGCTTGTCGATAGCGCCTGGACTGGCAATGATATGATCGATCAGTTTCTGATATACAACATGCTCCCAGCGTTTAGTGCGATAATTGAATTTTCTCGCTTTGCATTTTGCTGGTGTTGACGCAGACAGGTTAATCAATGAGTTTGGCTCTGTTTGGTCTAGCAGTTGCTTCCAAGCCCATTCGTTACGCTCGTTTAAATAATGGTTAAAGTCACCTGCAATGATAAATTCTTGGCCAAGTTTGTGTTTGGCATTGATCCATATCGCCAGTGCCTCAATCTGTCGGTCCAGCTTTTTACAGCTATTGTTTCGGCGTACAGCTTTCTCGAAACAGCCAGATTTGAGATGAATCGAAAGTAGATGCAGTGAAGGCTCATTTTCTCTCAGCACTTCAATATAGGCGCCGTAGCGAAGATCGCCACCAGAAAGAAAAGTCGGTAAACCGAGTGGTTGGTAGTCTTTGTGGTCGATGACTTCAACACCCTTTTTTACTGCCCAACCAGTAAACTGATTACTACCTCGACTACGTTTATAGCGCTTCACTCGGTCGGAGAAGTAAAAGTCATATTTGAGAGGATCGAGGACTTTGGATAAGGGCTCTGGACCGTCCACTTCTTGAAATGCAATAAGGTCAGCATCAATGACAGAAGCGACGGTTTGCATCATGAGGTAATCTTCAGCCGCTCTCTTGCCTTGAACTCGATCACCTTTGTCAGATAGCCACTCCATGTTCCATGTAGCTAGCGTCAAACTCGCATACGAAGGAAGCGGCATAAAAGCGAAAAATAGTAGGCACAAAAAGAAAAGGTGCTGAAACACTCTATAAGTTTGAGTGATGCTGTTAACCGCGAGTGATGGTGAGTGAAGCGAAGACATATCCAGAGTTATATTCTCGTATTGTTCCAATCAACGAACTAGTAATAACCTCCAAGTCATCCAGACTGGAACTGTTGAAGAAATTGGCTATCAGTTGGATAGTAGAGCATACAGTATGCGATGTTTTTTGTGCTTAGCATTTTTGCGCCCCCTGTTGCACTTTTTTACAGCCTTTTTTCATTTCTTGACGTTTTGCCCCATTAATCGAATAGATAAAAATCGCATCCCCTCGTGCCATGATCTAAATCAATGTATCGATCGCGCCTCGACGGTCTAATGCACCACATATTGTAGTGCTCGTTAGATTTCTGTCCATATTTGGTATTTCTTGACGTCCTTCACAATTGTGTGTAGTCGATTGTTTTAGCGAAGAAGCTTTGTTCGATACCACCCAAATGTTGTGAATGACGTGTTTTGTACATGGTCAGGTTAACGCCGTTTTTCCGATGTGATGCTCTTCTTTATATTAAGTGAGAGCAGCATTTGTCCCTTGAATTGAAGGGTGATTCCTTGAGGAGCTATTTGTGAAACCTGTTGTCATCAAACGCGATGGAGCCCGCGTACCTTTTCAGCGCCAACGTATCGAAGATGCAGTGATTCGAGCCGCGCAAGCAGTAGAAGACATGGATCAAGCTTATGCAGCAGCAGTAGCAGATGGTGTTCTTGCGCAAGTCATGCGTAACGATGAAGTGGATATCCATCAAATACAAGATGCGGTAGAAAACCATCTTATGGCGGGGCCGTATAAGGCAGTTGCACGCGCTTACATTGAGTACCGTCATGATCGTGATAGTGCGCGTGAAAAGAAAAGTCGCCTGAGTCATGAAATTCGCGGATTGGTGGAACAGACGAACTCTGACATCCTCAACGAGAATGCGAACAAAGACAGTAAAGTTATCCCAACGCAGCGTGACTTGCTGGCCGGTATTGTTGCCAAGCACTACGCCAAGCAGTACATGCTGCCGAAAGACGTTGTTCGAGCACATGACCAAGGGGATATCCACTATCACGATTTGGACTATGCGCCATTCTTCCCCATGTTCAACTGCATGCTTGTCGATCTTGAAAACATGCTGACCCATGGTTTCAAAATGGGTAATGCGGAAATTGATACGCCGAAATCTATCCAGACAGCGACAGCTGTGACTGCTCAGATCATCGCCCAAGTCGCCTCTCACATTTATGGTGGCACAACGATAAATCGTATCGATGAAGTGCTCGCTCCTTACGTTGAGATCAGCTACGAAAAACACCTGATGGTTGCACGTGAGTGGAACATCGCTGATGCGGAAAGCTATGCGGCTGCCCGTACAGAAAAAGAATGTCACGACGCATTCCAATCGCTCGAGTATGAAGTGAATACCTTGCATACGGCAAACGGACAGACACCATTCGTGACCTTCGGTTTTGGCTTAGGTGAGTCGTGGTCAGCACGTTTGATTCAACAATCGATTTTGCGTAATCGTATTGAAGGTTTGGGTAAAAACCGTAAAACCGCAGTATTCCCTAAGCTGGTATTCAGCGTTAAAGCGGGCCTAAACCTCAAGAATGGCGAGCCAAACTACGACATTAAGCAGCTAGCGCTTGAATGTGCGTCAAAGCGCATGTATCCAGACATTCTAAACTATGATCGCGTGGTTGAAGTGACAGGGTCGTTTAAAACCCCAATGGGTTGTCGTAGCTTCTTGTCTGACTATGAAGAGAATGGCAAGTTAGTGCATGAAGGCCGCAACAACATTGGTGTGGTGAGTATTAACCTGCCTCGTATCGCTCTTCGTGCAAACGGAAGTGAAGAGAGCTTCTACTCTCTGTTGGACGAAGTGTTGGATATCGCCCGCGAAGGGTTGGATTCTCGTATCGACCGACTGCGAGGCGTGAAAGCACGTGTTGCCCCCATCCTTTATATGGAAGGAGCGTGCGGTGTTCGCTTGAACCCAGACGATGATGTTAGTGAGATCTTCAAAAATGGTCGCGCTTCGATTTCATTGGGTTATATCGGTATTCACGAAACGATCAACGCTTTGTATGGCACCGAAGAGCATGTTTACGACTCTGAAGTATTGCGTCAGAAAGCTTTAGATGTGGTTAAGTACCTCAAAGCCAAAACCGATAGTTGGAAAGAAGAAACAGGTTACGGTTTCAGCCTGTACAGTACACCGAGCGAGAACCTATGTAGTCGCTTCTGTAAGATTGATGCGAAAGAGTTTGGTGTGGTGGATGGTGTAACGGACAAAGGTTACTACACCAACAGTTTCCACCTTGATGTGGAAAAAGCGGTCAATCCGTACGATAAAATTGATTTTGAAATGCCTTACCCTGAAGTTGCCAATGGTGGGTTCATTTGTTACGGCGAGTACCCCAACATTCAGCATAACGTTGAAGCGTTAGAAAATGTGTGGGACTACAGCTACGAACGCGTACCTTACTACGGTACCAATACGCCGATTGATGAATGCTACGAATGTGGTTTTACCGGTGAATTTGATTGCTCAAGCAAAGGCTTTGTTTGCCCAAGTTGTGGTAACCACGACTCAACCAAAGTGTCTGTGACTCGCCGTGTCTGCGGATACCTTGGCAGCCCAGATGCGCGTCCATTCAATGATGGTAAACAGGAAGAAGTGCAACGTCGTGTTAAGCACATGTAAGGTTTGAAAATGAACTTCCATCAGTATTATCCAGTTGATGTTGTTAATGGCGAAGGGACGCGCTGCACCTTATTTGTTGCTGGCTGTGAGCATCAATGCCGTGGTTGTTACAACCAAAGCACTTGGTCATTAAGTTCGGGTCAAGTGTTCGATAAGCAGATGGAAGATCGTGTTATCTCAGATCTCAACGACACACGTATCAAACGTCGAGGTTTGTCGTTGAGCGGAGGTGATCCGCTTCACCCTGCAAACGTTCAAGCGGTATTGGCGTTAGTGAAGCGTGTTCGTTCCGAATGTGAAGGTAAAGATATTTGGCTGTGGACGGGTTACGAATTAGCCAATTTATCTGAAGAACAAAAAACGATTGTTGCCTTGGTTGACGTTTTAGTCGATGGCAAGTTCGAAAAAGATCTTGCCGACCCGTCGTTACCTTGGCGAGGCAGCAGTAATCAAGTTATTCATAGAGTTAGATGCTGACTTTGGATCGATCATTCGATCACGTTTACTATCAACAAAAAACGCCGCTTAGCGGCGTTTTTTGTTGAGCGATAGGTATGATTCACGTACCGTAAAGCGTCGTCTTCACCTTCGTGAAGGTATCAATCGAAATTATCATTCGGGTACATCACTTTTTGTTCATTTTTTAAGGAGTGCAGCCTTGAAGTATCAAATTGCCGCCTTGCTCTTTGGTCTTGTTTTTCTTCCTTTGTGTCATGCAGCAACGGATATCGCGTCTCCTGTTTTTGAACATGCGCCAAATGGCAAAATGATAATGGGTGAAAAGGAGTGGGTTAGAATCGACGATCTTGGGGTTGTTGCTAAGGCTCGTGTTGATACGGGTGCGACAACATCATCAATCAGTGCGGTTGATATTGAACCATTCGAGCGTGATGGAAAAAAATGGGTGAAGTTTCGTTTAGCTCATCAGCAAGGTCAAAGTGCGCTGATTGAAAGGGCAGTAGTACGAACAGTAAAAATTATTCAATCCAGTTCTGAAGGCTATGAGCGTCGATATGTCGTGAGTATGCCGATCACGATTGGCGACGTCACCATGGAAACAGAATTTACACTGCGCGATCGTTAACACCTCAATTTCCCCGTGCTCCTTGGGCGAACATATTTAAAAAATACCGCGCTCGTAGATGTGAGTCGAAAATACGTTCAACCTAAACCGTAAACCGCCGTAAACCAATAATGACAAGGGCATGGCCTATCATCGCGTTTTTTTGTTTTCACCATGTCTGTCTTTGGGTAAGGTACGTAATTATTGCCGTTAAATAAGGATGTTATTCCATGTTAGATCTGCTTTCTCCGGCGCAACAAGACCCCATTTTGTCTCTTTCCATTGCATTTCGCGGAGATACTCGTGCGGATAAAATGGACCTTGGCATCGGCGTATATAAAGACAGCCAAGGTAACACGCCTATTATGCAGGCAGTTAAAACTGCACAGCAGCAACTGGCCGATTCTCAGACCACAAAAAGCTATGTGGGACTTGCCGGCAACGAAACGTTTAATCAAGTTATGACAGACCTCCTTCTAAAGGGGACTGACGGGTATTCTCGTTGTGCAACGGTTCAAACACCAGGTGCGAGCGGTGCGCTTCGTATGCTGGGCGATCTTATGTATCTCGCAAAGCCTGTTACAACGGTGTGGATCACTGACCCGAGTTATGTGAACCATAAACCGGTGATGGAAGCTGCGGGCTTAC
This sequence comes from Enterovibrio gelatinilyticus, assembly GCF_028683095.1. Taxonomy (GTDB): domain Bacteria; phylum Pseudomonadota; class Gammaproteobacteria; order Enterobacterales; family Vibrionaceae; genus Enterovibrio; species Enterovibrio gelatinilyticus. The sequence continues at coordinate 10,805 of NZ_JAJUBC010000003.1, forward strand.
ACGTTAAGTTTTACCCGTATTTTGATGCTGTTACAAAACAGGTTAATCCTGAAGCTATGTTGGAAGCGCTCAGCGCTGCGGGCCCAGATGATGTCGTGCTTCTGCACGGTTGTTGCCACAACCCAACGGGTGCGGATATTCGTGCGGAGCATTGGCAAGCCATCAATGAATTGGCGCAGAAGAACGGTTTTACCCCTTTTGTTGATATTGCTTACCAAGGTTTTGGTGAAGGGTTAGAAGAAGACGGTTATGGACTTCGTCTTTTGGCTGATTCTGTAGAAGAGATGCTGATTGCGACATCTTGTTCAAAGAACTTTGGCCTTTATCGCGAGCGCACTGGCGCGGCAATTGTTATAGGCAAAAATGCAAAAGAAGCGACTAATGCTAAAGGCCGTATTCTGCAGTTGGCTCGCTCGACCTACACTATGCCACCTGATCATGGTGCAGCGATTGTTGAAACCATTTTAACTAGCGATGCACTCACTAAGCAGTGGCGTGAAGAGTTAGATAGCATGCGTCATCGAATTGTATCTCTAAGGGAAGGTTTGAGCGCAGCACTTGCTACTCGAACTGGCGATAACCGCTTTGACTTCATCAAAGAGCACAAAGGCATGTTCTCAATGTTGGCGATGTCGCCAGAACAGATGATCCAATTGAGAGAAGACTTTGGTATCTATGCGGTTGGTGATAGCCGAATCAATGTTGCGGGTTTGACTGAATCACGTATTGATTACTTAGCGGATGCTTTGGTTGCCGTCTCCAAATAGATAGACCGACATACTGTTTTTGATTAAGCCAGCATTGTGCTGGCTTTGTTTTTCCTTACATTCAATAGACTACGTAGATAGAGAATCATGAAAATTCAACGTATTAACCCGACCCAGCGTTGGTCAGATGTTACCGTGTTCAACGGCATTGCACACTTTGTTGAAGTGCCAGAAAGTGATTTAAGTGCCGATATCAAAGGCCAAACCGAGCAGGTACTGCAGCAAGCAGAAGAAATGTTGGCTTCAGTTGGAAGCGATAAGACGCGCATCTTGTCTGTGACCATCTACATCACCGATTTTGCAAACCTTCCAGCGCTCAATGAAGTTTGGGATGCCTGGTTTGAAGCGGGTACAGCACCAAGCCGTGCGTGTGTGAAAGTGGAACTTGCCGATCCAGAGTACTTGGTTGAAATGGCATTCGTTGCGGCGGCGGGTGAAGAATTTCAGTCGTAATTAACAGCTGAAATGATAATAACGAAAGGGCAGCGATAAACGCTGCCCTTTTTAGTTCATGCAATACACCACTAATGAGTATTATACCAATCTGATTAAATATTCGGTCATTCTTGCTGGTTAAAATCGACAATAGCGGCGTCAGATATTTTGTAGGTAGAATAACTACTTACTGCAATATCTTCCTTGCTCTTGACGATTTTCCCGGCGCAAATTTATGACCACCTACTTAATCCAATTGGTATTACATTGCGCTACGGAAAATCTCACAGATTTCTTCGTGGGTTGCCTGTTTAGGGTTAGTAAAACCACAAGCATCTTTTAGCGCATTTTCTGCCAGTACAGGGAAGTCATCTGCTTTGACGCCCAATGCTTCTAATCCTGCAGGAATACCTACGTCCTTAGACAGAACTTGAATCGCTTCAATCGCAGCTTCAGCGCCTTGTTCTGCGGATAAGTTGTCAACGTTAACACCCATTGCTTTAGCGACATCACGTAAACGGCTTGCTGATACCTGCACGTTATATTTTTGAACGTGTGGCAGAATGACTGCATTGCACACGCCGTGTGGTAAGTCGTAGAACCCGCCGAGCTGGTGAGCCATTGCATGGACGTAACCCAAAGAAGCATTGTTGAATGCCATGCCAGCCATGAATTGGGCGTAAGCCATTTGCTCACGTGCTTCTAAGTTTTGTCCGTCATTCACTGCTGTTCGCAGGTGCGCTTGAATCAGTTCAATTGCCTTAATTGCTACAGCGTCAGTAATGGGTGAAGCTGCAATTGAGACGTAAGCTTCAACGGCGTGCGTTAAGGCATCCATACCGGTTGCTGCTGTCAGAGATTTTGGTTTAGCCAGCATGAGTTCTGGGTCATTCACCGAAATCAATGGCGTGGTGTTTTTATCCACGATCGCCATTTTAATGTGTCGCTCTTCATCGGTAATGATACAGAAACGGGTCATTTCAGACGCTGTACCGGCTGTGGTATTGATAGCAATTAGCGGAAGTTGCGCTTTAGCCGATTGGTCAACACCTTCATAGTCGCCAATTTTCCCACCATTTGCAGCCACCAATGCGATACCTTTCGCACAATCATGTGGCGAACCACCACCTAGTGAAATAACAAAATCACAGTTATGCGCTTCTAGTATTGCAAGACCCGCCTCAACGTTCCCAATGGTTGGGTTTGGTTGAGTGCCATCAAAAATGGCAGTCATTACACCACGTTCTGCAAGTAAAGCGGTGACCTTTTCGACGACACCAATTTCATTCAATATTTTGTCGGTTACAACTAAGCCGTTCTTGAAACCATGAGATTGAATCGCATCAGCAGCGTCGGTAAGGCAACCTGCGCCCATTAGGTTAACTGTAGGGATGTAAAATGCACTTGTCATTTCGTTTCTCCGTGGTACTCACGTTAATAATTATTAGTTAGACATAGGTGAGCGACCCTATCGCTCATCTTGCCCATGCCTAGTTTTTTAGCACTTTTCGAGTGAGCCGCTCTTTGATCTAAATCAATCGGCGCGTCTGGTATGAGATGTGTGTTACTAGAATTTGAGCTAGGTCATTCTATTTGTATATATTTTAATTCATTGAAAAATATATATTTATTATGTCGCTTGTCGGTTGGTATCAAACACTAGAGTGTGGTAGTAACACGGGGTTGTGTTGCTTCATAAGTGAAATGAACGTATCTCGGTGGTGAGGTCTGTCTTTCGGTAGAAAAAAGTTCATATAAATAGACATGAACGATAAGCACAACTACGATACCTTTTTATTATTCACGCATAGTTGCATATAGGGAAAGCATGCTCTGGTACAAGGTAGGCCATCAACTTAAACTTCACGACATTAGCCTTATCGTAGGCCCAAACCGAACTGATAAAACGAGGTTCTTGTGTGAGCAATACGAAGGACTTTCTTTTCTCATTGATGTTTCCAAGGCTAAGATCGCCTATTGTGGTGGAGATACCAGTATTACAGAGGAAGAATGGAGTCAAATCATCGCCCGTGATTGCGCATTCATTACGGTAGACGATGCGCATCTATTGAAGCCGTTAGATCTTCTTAAGCTTGTGGACATCGCGGTAGAGACGAAAAAACGATTATATTTATCATGCAATGAAACCATCGCTTCTTACCTTCCTAGTTTCTTGTCCCATGCTAATAATTATCAACTCTCTGTCGCTAAGATTGAAAGGCTGACTGATGAAGATGTGTGTGTATGGGCGTTGACCGACGTGAAAGGAAAATGTGTCAGCGAAGCGTCACAGAGTTAATGTGATATTTATTTGTTCTATTTGTGGTTAACAAACCAACAGATAATACCTCGTTACGCTATTCCAGTTCCTTGCCATCAGGTATTGAATTAAGATTCGCGAACAAGAATAGCCTTTTCGAGGTCAAATATGATGAAAAAATCCCTAGCAGCCATGATGCTTCTTTTTACGTTGACCGGTTGTGAAGACGCGACGAAGGCAATTGATCAGGCTCAAGAAGCAGCGAACAAGGCGGTAGATGGCCTTCAGCAGAAGATTGAATCCGTAGATCTAGGCGAATTAAACCTAGATCAATTTGGTGATGCAGCTGATTCTGCGAAAGCGCTGGCGATGTCCGTTGAGGAAGTGGTGAATGCAGATTTTGCGGACCCACAAGCCCTTGTTGAAGTGAGAGAGCAAGTCGCTAATGCATACAGTTGTTTGGTTGATGCAACCTCAGAAAGCACTGCAGAGAAACTGCTAAATACTGTACTTTCTTCTATTGGTAGCGAAGACGCGTTATCTATTATTGATAAAGGCGTTGAGAAAGCAAAAGCTGCGAAAGAGTGTGTGATGTAATTGCATGTTCAAATTGCGCTATAGTGATTTAAAAGGCTGACATATCGTCAGCCTTTTTCGTTTCTTCTTGCAGACGTGGATACTGCATGTATTCGTTAATCGTCAAAACGTGCGTCGATGAATGACTGGGATGGAACAAAGTAACTTGATCCTGTTTTGGCTTCTACAAAATCAAGTAAGCGATCGTAGTCACCGTTTACATCAGCATTGATCATTTGGGTCAATGACGTTTCGATGATAGTGGGGGTTTTCGCAAAGCCCACAAACATAGTGCCGTGCTCAATGGCATTCCCATAGGGGCGATTCTGTCGAAACATTTTCACTTCCTGGCCATCGACTTCAACTTTGCTTTTGTTGTTGTGTGCCCATGCAGGTTTCTCATTGTCACTCAGTTCAATGTCATCCATTTTAGTACGACCAACGACTTTCTCTTGGTGCTCGGTAGATTGGTCATCCCATAAAGATTGTCGGTCAATGTAACGTTGAACCACCAAATAGCTCCCACCGAGATAGGTATCGTTTTCATCATCAATCAGAACGGACTCGACACGTTCTTCATCAATCGGATTTTCAGTCCCGTCTACAAAATCAATCATGTCTCGATTATCAAGGTACTTATAGCCTTGAATATCTTCGGACAAATCGGCGATGCCAGAGATGGCTTTTGCTGTGTATTTGGCGATTTGAAAATTAAGATCTTTGCGTTCAGATTTCACCATCAAGAAAATGTCACCGGCTGTCGAAGGGAAATGTCTTGGTCCATCTTTCATTTCTGGAAACACATGAAGTTCTGTGGGTAGGGGAAGGTCAGGAAATAGCAGTGGCCAAGCATTCGCTGAAAATCCGATGGTGACAGATACATTTGCGGTGGGATCTTTTTGTCGGATGGACTTTTCAATTCCCGGAAGTTGAGATAAAGCATCACCTACTTCATCAACATTAAGCCATTGGTCTTTCAGCACAAAGGTTAAAAATTCTGCGTGAGTTGTTGGGTCAGTTAGCACACCAATTTGTGCAATTGAAGCAAGCTCGTTCATAGGTCGTCCTGTCATCTGATCGGGTAATTTCTTGTTTGAACTCAGAATAGAACAGCTTTTATGCGTAAAGTGGGGTAGGAATGAGACGTGACGACAATGGATAACGGTGTTTTACGGTGAATAACCGATGACAAGGTGAGAGGTTTGACGATGGTCTTGCGGGGTGTGCAATCGCCCTCGCGTACGAGGGCGTCAGCAATTAGCGTTTGTTCTTCAAATAACGCTTACGGCGTTCTTCTTTGACTTTAGCTTTCTGCTCTGCTTTTAGCGTAGCGGCTTCTTCTACTTCGACCAATTCTTTATCAATCATGTCTGGGTGTTCAAGAGTGATCAAACCGAGCGTGCCATTACGGAGATCATTGATCAGAATTTCAGATGCTTTATGGAGGTCAATTCTTCCACCGGCTCGTAAACAACCGCGCTTTTCGCCAATGGCTTCCATCAACTCGACTTCACTATCTGGTAAGTCTTCGATGTTGTAACGGTTCTTCAGTAGCTGAGGGTAAGCTTTTGCAAGGTACTCAACAGTGTAAAATGCGACTTCATCGTATTCCATTGCCGTGTCTTTTACCGCACCTGTCGCAGCTAAACGAAAACCACTGTGTGGGTTTTCTACTTTCGGCCATAAAATCCCCGGCGTATCTGAAAGTATCACACCATTTTGCAGGTTAATGCGTTGCTGCTGACGAGTGACCGCAGGTTGGTTACCAGTTTTTGCGATAACTCGGCCCGCTAGCGTATTAATAATGGTGGATTTGCCGACATTCGGAATACCCATGATCATGGTGCGAATACTTTTTCCCATGTCTTCACGGTGAGGTGCTAACTTTCGACAAAGATCCATGATTTTATTGACTTCACCTACGTTGTCCGTGGTGATTGCCATCGCTTTCACACCTTGTTCTTTCTCGAGGTGCTCGAGCCAGATGGCGGTCATTTCAGGGTCTGCCAAATCACGCTTATTCAAGACTTTGATGACGGGCTTGTCTTTACGAATGCGTCGAATCAGCGGGTTTTCACTACTGAACGGAATCCGTGCATCGAGAACTTCAATGATGACGTCGATTTTAGGAACGACTTCTTCAATCTCTTTACGGGCTTTGTGCATGTGGCCAGGGAACCACTGAATAGAGTTGTTAATCATAAAAATGATTGCCTTAATAAATCGGTGTTATCGCCGCGTCAAATGACTTAAGTGACTGATAGACGTCTCTTGGGCGTTAATATGGCGGGGATTTTAGCACTTTACGGATGACAACGGAAAAGGTTGTGAGGATTAGAAAACGAACGAACAAGATATAACCACTCTTGTATTAAAACCCTCGATTGAGGGTATCTATCAACTTGGGGTAATGACCTGCCAGAGGTAATTATCTACTAGTGGTAAAACGATCAGCTGAGGGCGACTGTGGTGACCGCTGATTTCTTTGAAGGTTGAAAATAATCTGAGAGGCGTTGAGGCATACCCAAATGGAATCCTTGAAAGTAATCAACAGCTAGCATTTTCATCGCGGCGTATTCTGCTTCATTTTCAATCCCTTCGACCAAGACTTCCGCGTAGACCTCTTTTGCCAAAGCAATACCATCTAGCAGAGGTTGAGTCTCTCCTTGCATGTAGGTTTGCAGAAGCGAACGATCGATTTTTAGGATGCTGGGTTTCAGTGAGCGCACACGAGTTTCTTGTGAACCACTTACACCATAATCGTCGATAGCAATGCGGAATCCATTTTGGACAGAGTGAGCAGATGCGACCGCCAGTGCCTGAACATCTTCATGAAGATGCTCGACAACTTCTAAAACGACGTGCTGCCGAGAAATACCAAGTTCAGCAAGACGTTTTACCATGAGGTTTTGGCTTGAAAACTTTGCAATTGCGACTACCGCAGAGGAAGGGAGCATATTGAGAAATATGGCGTGTTCTCCTGCATAGGGCGCAAAATTCCGCAGATGGATAACGCGGGCTAGTCTGTCGATATCTATTTGGGAGCGATAGTGTGGGTGGTCGATGTCCAGCTCTCGAAACAAATGAGCAGGGCAAACAGGTTCATCGTTTACCGTATTTGCACGAACCAATGCTTCAAAGCCTAGAGTGGAACCATCAGCGCGAAATATAGGTTGATAGACACTTCTGAGTACCAAATCATCATACAACGCTATAAGTTCACCGTTTTCATTGGTGCTCAAGCATTGTTCAAATGAACCTCTGGTTCTTAAGTGGTTATCCACGAGTTGTTTCTCCTCTTACCGCACGCTGGGAGTTTGTTCCTGTTGATTGACCGAATAGTACGGCAAACGGGGGTTGTAGAGAATAAATGCTTATTGAGACCAAACTATTTATGTGATCTGTGCCAGTAGTCTGTCGCAACAACGGCACATGAGGATTGTTCTAGTGACAAATTTTATAAACAGCAGCTTGCATATTAATGCGACTGTAAAAGTGTCGCGTAAATTTATTTTTACATTCTTTCATACCGTAACCCAGTGTATCTGGTGCCAGTTTAAGAAGGGAGAGACTATCGTTTTAAGAGGAACGTAATCGAGAGCTTGTCATGACGAAACAGGGTCACTACGAATCGAAGCCATTAAATGCGAATGGAAAGATTGCGTGGAGCATGGAAGAAAATGAAATATGGCATCATCTGATCACGCGGCAGTTGGCGTGCATCGAGGGTAAGGCGTGCGAAGAGTATTTAGAAGGGCTCACCATGTTAAACCTTGCCGAAAATCATGTCCCTCAATTGGTTGACGTTAACCGAGTGCTTAAGAAAACCTCGGGTTGGCAACTAGAGCCTGTTCCTGCCTTAATTAACTTTGACCGATTCTTCGCGTTATTGGCATCAAAACGTTTTCCTGTCGCTACGTTTCTAAGGTCGGCTTCGGATCTTGATTACCTGAAAGAACCTGACTACTTCCACGAAATATTTGGCCACTGTGCCATGTTAACTCACAAAGCCTTTGCGGATTTCACGCAGCTGTATGGGCAATTGGGTGTTAATGCGACAAAAGCTGAGCGCGTTTATCTGGCGCGTCTATATTGGTTTACTGTTGAGTTTGGATTGATTGAATCATCGGGCGATAGATCGCTTTATGGCGGAGGGATCTTATCATCGCCAGCGGAAACGGAATTCGCCTACAGCAGTGACGCACCTTTGCGGAAGAAGCTGGATGTTATTGATGTGATGCGAACGCCTTATCGCATCGATATTCTTCAACCTGTGTACTTCCATTTAGATTCGCTAGATGACTTATACGATCTTCAACACATAGACCTAATGACTTGTGTACATCGCGCCATGTCATTGGGGCTTCATCCACCTTGTTATCCAGAAAAAATCGCCTAAAAGACAGTCTTAAAAGGAGAGTAAGCTTAATGGCTGAATTATCAGAATTACAATGTGAAGCATGCCGCGCAGATGCGCCCGCCGTGACTGAAACGGAAGCGACATCCTTGATGCCGAGCATTCCAGAGTGGACCGTCATGAACGTTGATGGTATTGACCAACTTCAACGCGTGTTTACATTCAGAACGTTTAAGCAAGCGTGGGCGTTTTCGAACCTTGTTGCTGAACTCGCTGAACAAGAAGGCCATCACCCAGCCATTTTGCTTGAATGGGGGCGTTGTACTGTGACTTGGTGGACGCACAAAATCAAAGGATTACACAAAAACGACTTTATCTGTGCCGCGAAAACGGATGCACTGCTATCGGAATAGCAAGAGTGAACTGACGGGTAAACCGTCAGTATTGTTAATGAATGGTAGAGTTGCGGTACTAACATCCTGTACCGTGGGTAGTAAGATGAATTCCCCTCCAGATAAGTGCTATGCAATCAATAACAAAAGCGGAAGCAAGGAAGCTTATCTTGCTTTCGCAAGGTTTCTCGCCGAGTAAAACCCATCTCAGTGACTGTGATAAGACGCTGTCTGTTATAGAGCGATTAGGCTACGTGCAGATTGATACGATTTCAGTGGTTCAGCGCGCTCATCATCATGTGTTGTGGAGCCGAAATGCAGACTATTGTTTTAATCATATTCCTCAATTGTTAGCGCGCAAAAAGGTGTTCGAATATTGGGCTCATGCTGCGTCATTCCTTCCAATGAAAGATTTTCGATTCACACTTCCGCGTAAAGCGGCGATCAAATCCGGTGAACATAAGCACTGGTATTCGAAAGATCACACTATGATGGACGCTATTCTCAAGCGAATTGAAGATGAAGGCCCTTTAATGGCGAAAGATTTCGACTCCCCAAGTCGAAAACGCCAAGGGTGGGGTACAAAACCTGCGAAACAAGCGTTAGAGAACCTCTATATGCAAGGTGAACTCATGGTGCCGAGGCGAGAGAGTTTTCACAAGGTGTATGATCTCACTGAACGGGTTCTGCCTGAGAAAATCAATATGACACCGCCTTCAGAGCAAGAATACGGTCGCTATTTGGTGCTCAATTATCTCAATGCGCATGGGGTTGGGACAGTGCAAGAAATGACGTATCTGTTAAAAGGCGTGAAGACCTTGGTGGCCTCAACACTTAATGAACTGTGTGATGAGGGGAGTGTTCAGAAAATTAAGATTGATGGGTCACCATACTTTGCTGCAACCGCCTCGTTATCATTGCTTAGTCGGCGGCTCAATCGTAAACAAGCAAAAATCCTTTCCCCCTTCGATAGCTTAGTGATTCAAAGAAAACGAGCAAGTGTACTTTTTGATTTTGACTACCTCATCGAATGTTATGTGCCGGAGCCCAAAAGGAAATTTGGATACTTTTCGTTGCCCATTCTTTGGAATGGAGAGTTGGTGGCGCGAGCAGACTGTAAGGCGGACAAAACGAAATCGATGCTAGTTGTTAATCATCTTTACTTAGAGCCATCGGTGAGGCGAAGTGAAGCGTTTATGCCAGCGTTTGAAGATGAACTTCAATCTTTTGCTGCATTCAATCGCTGTGACAACTACATGATTAAGAAGATTTCACATAGTGATTAGGAAAAGTAGGAAGATGCGTGAACTGAATATTGGGCTTTCCAGCCACGCATGTGTTTGTGTATTGGGGCACTTGTTTCTATGAAATAACGATCAGCTTGTTAGCTTCGCAGTGCTAGCTTTACTCCGCAATACTTTTTAACAGTGTAAGTTAGGACTGTTTATTCTTACCAAATGCAGATTTGTATAACTCAAAGACGAACGTCGCTGCACCACCGCTCGGCGTTGAATTGGCATAGTCTTCGAGTGGCGCAAGGAAGTTTGATTTGAATTTCTGCACGGCTTCTTCAGTGGTTTCTGCATAGATCACATCATCTTCGACTTCAAAGCCGAGGTCGATGAGTTGATTCTTCTCGGCTAAAAATGTCTCTGAACCCATGTCGGCATAAGTGAATTCTTTGCGGTTGGAATCAGGCTTACAGAAAAACTGGTACTTGGGCATTTTGTCTCCTCAAATGTCGCCATATAGAGTCATCTCACATGCACTGATTGCATGCTTAGGCGTGTTACTACGCTAAGCGAACGGTTTAGATCGCACAATGCTATGCAATAGTATTCATTTGTGTTTCTTAAAGAACTTCGAGATGAGTCAAGTTGGTAGAACCTAAATGCTGCAGCGGTTTCCCCTAAGTTTCAATTCCGCCTTTCTCATTGGCATCTCATCAATCACGTCAACCAGTTCGTTGATATTGACGGTTTGTCGCCAGCGAAATTTCTCAGTGCCATCTTTACCAATTAACACCGCAATGTGTTCATTGGTGTCCACGGCATATTTCTGGCCGAGCTTGAGGATTTCTTGCGAAGAAAAGAGCCCTTGTGAGTCAGACAGATCCTGCATATTGAGAATGACAGGGTGAAGGTCGCGATCATCGATTTGGCAACTATGTACGAGCATGAGGCGTTCGAAGGCGCGTACTTTATCGTCGAAACTTGGGGCAAAGAAAATCAACGTCCTATGGGGCTCGATAAGCCCGTAAAAAGGGTACGAGACGCTTGGTGATGACGCTAGCAGCAGCAATAAAACGCTAAGTCGATTCAGTACACGCATGCTGGCCCCCTTATTCAATTAAGGATTTCAGTACCAATACGAAAGCCTAGTCCGAATAGTTTCAATCCGCACGGTTAACGTATGTCGCACTGTATTTGTGCACGTTCAATGACGGTGCGCAGAACTGCTTGTTCTGCACCAAATATAAGCATCGCAATTTCACTCTGACGGGAGGAAGGGTATATCGTTCGGTGAAACTGTGCTGCTATTTCATACCGTTACGATATTTTTTCGAGTCAAGTCACTTGCTTGGCAAGCCTTTTGCTCTCTTGCTTCACAGGTACTCATTAAGGAGCTGTTGCAATGAAAGGAAATAAGGTTGCATTAAATTGGGTAAGTGCGATTGCACTGGGTGGACTGTCGTTACAGGCTGTGGCGGCGGAAGACACGATCAAGGTGGGTGTGCTTCATTCGTTGTCAGGGACGATGGCAATCAGTGAAACCACATTGAAAGACACCGTGCTGATGATGATTGACGAGCAGAACAAAAATGGTGGCCTGCTTGGTAAGAAACTCGAAGCCGTAGTGGTTGACCCTGCATCTAATTGGCCTTTGTTTGCAGAGAAGGCCAGAGAGTTAATCGAGAAAGAAGACGTCGATGTGGTTTTTGGCTGCTGGACATCTGTTTCTCGCAAATCTGTACTTCCTGTGTTTGAAGAGCTCAATAGTTTGCTGTTTTACCCCGTTCAGTATGAGGGTGAAGAGTCGTCGAAGAACGTTTTCTACACTGGCGCGGCACCCAACCAACAGGCGATCCCAGCCGTTGATTATCTGAAAGATGAACTGGATGTTGAACGTTGGGTTTTAGCGGGCACAGACTATGTTTACCCTCGCACAACCAACAAAATCCTCGAAGCCTACCTGATTGACCAAGGTGTCGCGAAAGAAGACATCATGATCAACTACACCCCATTTGGCCATTCCGATTGGCAGTCGATTGTATCTGACGTTAAAAAGTTCGGTTCTCAAGGCAAGAAAACCGCGGTGGTATCCACCATTAACGGTGATGCCAATGTGCCCTTTTACAAAGAACTATCAGCACAAGGTGTAGAAGCAGAAGACATTCCTGTTGTTGCGTTCTCAGTGGGTGAAGAAGAACTCTCTGGTATGGATACTTCGGCCTTGGTTGGACACCTTGCTGCATGGAATTATTTCATGAGTGTGGAAACGGATCAGAATGATGAGTTTGTCGAAAAGTGGCATGCCTACATCAAAGATGATGAGCGCGTGACTAACGACCCAATGGAAGCCACCTACTTGGGCTTCAACATGTGGGCGAAGGCCGTCGAAAAAGCGGGAACGACTGATTCTGAGGCGGTTCAAGAATCAATTATCGGTGTCACCGTGCCGAACCTCTCTGGCGGCTATGCCACCATGATGCCAAACCACCACATCACTAAACCTGTGCTGATTGGCGAAATCCAAGATGATGGCCAGTTTGTCACCGTGTGGGAAACCCCTGATGTGGTCGCTGGTGACGCATGGTCTGATTTTCTCACTGGGTCTAAAGACTTGTTCGCAAGTTGGCTGAAGCCAATGTCTTGCGGCAGCTTCAATGTTGAAACAGGACAATGTTCAGGTGTAGCTGAATAATCGATTAGAAAACAAGATGGCGGGTGGATACGGATATCGCCCGACAACTTGTACGCCTTGTATTTGCCTGCCATGCGGTTTTGTTTCCACACTCTTCCCGCACTGGCAGGACTTTTTCAAAGGAACGCGTTTATGTGTAAACAGACAAGACGATGGAATAACGTCTGTCGGTTTTTGAGTGCTCTTTTTGTTGTGTTCATAACGTCTTTTAGTGTTTCGGCAGACGCTTCACCGTCAGAGATGACGATGGAAGAAATCGAAGTGCTACTCACCAGCAAATCCTTTTCTGACAAAGAAGCCGGTGTGAAACAACTTGTTGCTTCTGATCTCCCCGTAACAACGACATTGTTGAATGGGTTGATGAACAAGCAAGTGGTCTATCACAAGAAAGACAAATCAATGTGGTTCTTAGCGAAACCTCCTTTGAAAAAGGGCAGTGTGTTGACCAACCTTGGCTCAGGGGACACGGTCACGGTTAAGAAGAAACGTCAATATCGCGCTGTAACATTGAACAACCGCATGCGCACTCAAATTAAAACAGCACTGGCAACTTTAGCGCTAACCAGTGTTGACTTGGATGCCAAACGTGCTGGCGCAAAACGTTTGCTTGGGCAAGTTGATCATGATCTCGTTCCCGTCATCTCTGAATTGTTAGTCACTGAAAGTGACGCTGTCACCAAATCCTATCTGGCAGCCGCAGTAGCCATCACTCAGCTTGATGAGCAGACCTCTGTAGAAACGCGGTTATCCGCAATTGATCAACTTGAAACATCGGGACTCGCCGAAGCTTATGAAGCGCTAAAAGCAGAAAAAGCACAGACGACGGATGCCACGCCGGAAACTATTCAGCGTGCTTTTGATAGTGCGATAGCCAACTATGAAGAAACGCAGCGGGTCGTAGACATCACCCAGACACTCTACTTTGGACTGAGTTTGGGGTCAGTATTGGTATTGGCGGGGATTGGCCTTGCGATCACCTTTGGTGTGATGGGTGTGATTAACATGGCCCACGGCGAACTGATCATGATCGGTGCTTATACCACGTATGTCATGCAGCTACTCCTACCCGAATATACGGGCATTGCCTTAATTCTCTCAATCCCTGCAGCGTTTATCGTATCAGGCTTGGTGGGAGTGGCGATTGAGCGCTCTGTGATCCGCCACCTATACGGACGACCACTTGAAACCTTGCTAGCCACCTTCGGTATCAGCCTCATTTTGCAGCAGGCAGTACGTTCAATTTTCTCTCCGCTAAACCGCTCTGTCAGTACGCCAGAATTCATGAGTGGCATGATTGAAGTCACCCCCATGCTGCAACTCACCACCAGTCGCATGTACATCATTATCTTCTGCTTAATGGTGTTCTTCGCGTTGCTGTTTGTTCTCAAGCGTACGTCTCTTGGCCTGCAGGTTCGCGCGGTATCGCAAAACCGTCCTATGGCACGTGCCATGGGAGTGCGCTCGCAATGGGTGGATATGGCGACCTTTGGTTTAGGGTCTGGCATCGCTGGCGTAGCGGGTGTTGCGTTGTCGCAATTAACCAATGTTGGCCCAAATATGGGTCAGGCTTACATCATTGATTCTTTCATGGTGGTGGTTTTTGGCGGCGTTGGAAACCTATGGGGGACACTCGCAGCGGGTTTAAGCCTCGGTGTGTTTAACAAAATTTTAGAGCCTTGGGCTGGAGCAGTGCTCGCCAAAATTCTGGTGCTGGTTTTTATCATCTTGTTTATTCAAAAACGCCCGAAAGGACTCTTTCCTCAGCGCGGCCGTATGGCGGAGGATTAACGCATCATGGAAAAAAAATTGTCTGAAAACCAACAAACAGAAAGCCAATCACTAACGATTAGTGGCGTTTACAAGCCGCTCTTCGATGCACCAAGCGTCACGTTAATGGCGTTGCTGAGCCTGACGGTGGTTTTGGTGCCTGTATTGAATTTATGGGTGCCAGAAAGCAGCCCTTTTCATTTAGAAACGTACACCGTTTCGTTACTGGGTAAATACCTTAGCTTTGCCATTCTTGCTTTGGCGGTCGATCTGGTGTGGGGCTACCTTGGCATATTGAGTTTGGGTCATGCCGCTTTCTTTGGATTGGGTGGTTACGCCATGGGCATGTATCTGATGCGTCAGATTGGCGACCGCGGTGTGTACGGCAACCCGGAAATTCCCGACTTTATGGTTTTTCTCAATTGGCAGGAATTACCTTGGTTTTGGATGGGTTTTGACCAATTTTGGTTCGCCTGCATTATGGCCGTGGTAATACCCGGTGCGTTGGCGTTTGTGTTTGGGTGGTTGGCATTTCGCTCACGCGTATCAGGCGTCTATTTGTCGATTATGACACAAGCCATGACCTTTGCGCTGATGCTCGCTTTCTTTCGCAATGAAATGGGGTTTGGTGGAAATAATGGCCTGACCGATTTCAAAGATATTCTCGGCTTTAGCCTTCAAAGTGATGCCACGCGTGTGTCCTTATTTGTTGCCACAGTCATCGCATTGATGCTGGCTTACCTGTTGTGTCGTGCAATCGTGGTTAGCCGATTAGGAGCGCTGACTATCGCGATTCGAGACGCGGAATCGCGTACCCGTTTCGTGGGATACACGGTAGAGAAAAGCAAGCTTTGGTTATTCGTGTTATCTGCCGCCATTGCAGGCGTTGCTGGAGCATTGTATGTCCCACAGGTCGGTATTATTAACCCTGGCGAGTTTGCGCCGTTGAATTCGATTGAAGTGGTGGTGTGGGTGGCTCTTGGCGGCAGGGCAACGCTATATGGCGCGATTATTGGCGCACTCCTTGTTAACTATGCCAAGAGTTGGTTCACCGTGGAGTTCCCCGAAGTTTGGTTATTCGCGTTGGGTGCATTGTTTGTGCTGGCTACCTTGTATTTGCCAAATGGGGTGAGCGGATTCTTGCGGAAACAGGAGACAAATTCATGATGTCGAAAGCACTGTGGAACGAAGGTGTTCGTTACCAAGCGGAACATCTACCAGAACAAACGGGAAGCGCAGAGTTCTTTGCTGATCTCACGCGTCGTGACCAGGTGTTCAGCTTTTTGAAACCACCATTCAACCCCAAGGTCGATGTAAAAAGCGGCATGTTGCTTTATGTCGAAGGTGTGTCTGTTTCCTTTGATGGGTTCAAAGCGATTAACGATTTAAACCTCTACATCAAGGAAGGCGAATTGCGCTGCATTATCGGCCCAAATGGGGCGGGTAAAACCACCATGATGGACATCATCACGGGTAAGACACGGCCCGATACGGGTGAAGTATGGTTAGGGCAGCAACTCAATCTTCTCAACATGGATGAAGCGCAAATTGCGAACGCAGGGATCGGGCGGAAATTTCAAAAACCGACGGTATTTGAAGCGCTGTCGGTTTGGGAGAATCTTGAGCTTTCCATGTCTGGAAAGAAAGACACTTGGGCACTGTTTCGGGCAGTTCTATCGAGTGAGCAAAAATGCGACATCATGCGTGTATTGGAGCTTATAGGCTTAGAAACGCACTACAGAATGCAAGCAGGAAGGTTGTCACACGGCCAGAAGCAATGGCTAGAAATTGGCATGTTATTGATGCAAAAGCCGCGACTGTTGCTGGTGGATGAGCCTGTTGCTGGAATGACTCACCAAGAGATGGATAGAACCTCGGAGCTTTTGCTATCACTGGCGGGCAACCATTCGATCATGGTGGTGGAGCATGACATGGACTTCGTCAGAAGTATCGCGTCTACCGTGACCGTATTGCATCAAGGACATGTATTGGCTGAAGGCAAGATGAAAGAGATCCAAGATGATCCGCGGGTTCGCGAAGTCTACTTGGGGCAATAGCACATTGAACTTGAGGCAATAACACTTTGAACGCGCAGCGAGCGCATATGGATATAAGACAGGAAACGCCATGCTGAGTGTAAATGGATTAAATCAGCGATACGGGGAAAGCCAAACGCTTTGGGATTTGTCCCTAAACGCGCCAAAAGGGAAATGCACTGTGGTGATGGGGAGAAACGGTGTCGGCAAAACGACGCTGCTTGAAAGCATTATGGGATTACTGGCTGTTGATAGTGGCGAGATGATACTGGAAGAAGAGGATCTCGTTAAACATCGCGCAGAAATGCGCCCGCGCTTGGGCGTGGGGTATGTGCCTCAAGGGCGGCAGATCTTTCCGCGATTGACCGTGGAAGAAAACTTGGAAATAGGGTTACCGATCCGCCCCAAGAGTGACAGGAAAATACCGCCATATATCTATGAGTTGTTCCCTGTTTTGGCAGAAATGAAAAAGCGTTTTGGCGGTGATTTGTCTGGTGGACAGCAACAGCAGTTAGCCATTGCACGTGCATTGGTGATTGACCCAAAACTCTTGTTGCTAGATGAGCCGACAGAAGGCATTCAACCGAACATTGTTCAAGAGATAGGTGACATTATCTGCAAACTCAATCAAGAAATGGGGCTAACGGTTATTTTGGTTGAACAAAAGCTCCCATTTGCACGAAAGGTTGGTGACCGATTTTGCCTACTTGATCGGGGACGTGATGTTGCGAGTGGCGAGATGAGTCATTTGTCTGATGACCTGATTCGACAGTATCTGACGGTGTAGAGGAGCGCACATGGCCCAAACTGTGATTGATTGGCCCATTCACACCTTGGATGAAATGCCATCCCGAAGTTGGGAAGCTGAGCTAACCCTTGGCTATGTGGCGCGGGGCGATAAAACCGTGCTTAAGCATCGCACCCATAAAGGTCCTCTTGCGGTTCAGCGTTCGCTATACCCAGAAGGCGGCGTGTGCCATACCCATCTTTTGCACCCGCCTGGCGGGGTTGTAGGCGGTGATTCATTGGATGTGCATGTCGATCTCGCTGTCGGTTCGAAAGCACTGATTACCACTCCTGGTGCAACGCGATTTTATCGATCGGATGGTCGTATTGGCCAGCTTACACAGACCCTTACGGTTGCCGATAGCGCAAGACTTGAATGGCTACCGCTAGAAAATATCGCCTTTCCCAATGCGCGTTTGCGCACGCGCACGGCGATCTCTCTAACGGCTAGCGCTCAGTTTATTGGCTGGGATGTGTGGACACTAGGACAGCCCGCGACAGAAACCACATTTGAAAACGGCGAAATTGATGGGTTAACCACAGTGCATGTCGATGAGCGATTGATTCTTTGTGAACGCCTTCGTGTGAATCCTGAGCAAATGCGTTTTTCTGCAACGGGGCTAAGAGGGCATTCGGTATGTGGCACATTGATTGTGCACGGCGATGCGGAAGCCATCGTGGAGAGGCTCAAGCTCTGGTGGAGTGAGCAACAAGAGCAAAAATTGACCCGCGCAGACATGACGAATCTGACGGGGATTGAATTGGGTATCACAGAGGTTGATGGTTTGGTGATTGTGCGTGCGTTGGCGCTTAAAACTGACGTTCTGTTCAACGTCATGGCTTTGTGCTGGCAACAGGTTCGACTGCATTGGACCGGAGAAATACCTGATATTCCAAGAATTTGGCGAACATAAAACGACGATGTCGTTGTGCAATAGAAGCAGCGACACGGTAAGGAGTGAATACCATGGAGTTGACACCCAGAGAGAAGGACAAGCTATTGTTGTTCACCGCAGCACTAGTGGCAGAAAGACGAAAAGAGCGGGGATTAAAGCTGAATTACCCTGAGTCAGTCGCTCTAATTAGCGCGGCAATCATGGAAGGTGCTCGGGACGGAAAAACCGTTGCTGAGTTAATGGACTTTGGGCGCACCATCTTGACGGTGGATGATGTGATGGACGGTGTGCCGAGCATGATCCACGACGTGCAAGTGGAAGCGACGTTTCCTGATGGGACCAAATTGGTCACCGTCCATGACCCCATTGTGTGAGGAATCCCTTATGTCTCAGACCAGTCTCTCTCGCTCTTCGGGTTCAAATTCAGGCATTGTGCCGGGAGAAATGAGAACCAAAGACGGCGATATCGAAATTAACGCGGGTAAAACGAAAGTGTCAATTGATGTCGCGAATACGGGTGATCGTCCGATTCAGGTAGGGTCGCACTATCACTTTTTCGAAGTGAATGATGCGTTGGTGTTCGACCGAATCACTGCGCGTGGATTTCGCCTAAACATACCTTCCGGCACCGCTGTTCGTTTTGAACCGGGTCAAAGCAGAACCGTCGAATTGGTTGCTTACGCGGGATCTCGCACCGTTTATGGTTTCCAAGGCAAAGTGATGGGGCCATTAGATGGCACCGGAACCCCGAAGAAGGACGATTGATATGGCACGTATTTCGCGCAAAGCCTATGCCGAGATGTTTGGGCCAACCACGGGAGATTGTGTCCGATTGGCTGATACGGATCTTTGGTTGGAAGTGGAGAAAGACTATACCGAATATGGCGATGAGGTGAAGTTTGGCGGCGGTAAGACTATTCGTGATGGAATGGGACAAAGCCAACGACCGAGTTTTGAAACGCCAGACTTAGTGATCACCAATGTTGTTGTGTTGGATTATTGGGGCATTGTAAAAGCCGATTTAGCGGTAAAAGGCGGACGGATTACAGGTATCGGCAAAGCGGGTAACCCTGATGTGCAAGACAATGTCGATATTATCATCGGCCCAGGAACAGAGGTCATTGCTGGTGAAGGGCAAATCGTCACTGCGGGAGGCATCGATACACATATTCACTATATCTGCCCACAGCAAATTGATGAGGCGCTCACTTCTGGAGTGACCACAATGATTGGCGGAGGCACAGGCCCAGCGACAGGGACGAATGCCACCACGTGTACACCAGGGCCTTGGAACATTCATCGAATGCTGGAATCGCTTGATGCATTTCCCATGAACTTCGGTTTGCTGGGCAAAGGTAATGCGAGTTTGCCTGATGCACTTGATGAACAAATCGTTGCGGGTGCGTGCGGTCTTAAGCTACACGAAGATTGGGGTTCTACGCCGGCGGCGATTGATAACTGCTTGAGTGTTGCTGAAGTGACCGACGTACAGGTGGCCATTCATACCGATACGCTCAACGAATGTGGCTTTGTGGAAGCAACGCTCGGCGCGATTGGAGATCGCGTTATCCATACCTACCATACGGAAGGTGCGGGTGGCGGTCATGCGCCGGACATCATTAAAGCGGCAGGTTTGCCGAACGTTCTGCCATCCTCTACCAACCCAACGCGACCTTATACCGTGAACACGGTGGATGAACACCTCGACATGCTGATGGTGTGTCATCATTTATCGCCGTCTATTGCCGAAGACATCGCCTTTGCGGAGTCACGTATTCGTCGTGAAACCATTGCCGCAGAAGATATGTTGCATGACATGGGGGCGTTTTCCATGATTTCGTCAGACTCCCAAGCCATGGGGCGAATCGGCGAAGTAATACTGCGTACGTGGCAAACCGCGCACAAAATGAAAGTGCAGTTTGGCGCGTTAGAAGGCGACCCAAGCCACAGCGATAACTGTCGCATTAAACGCTATATCGCGAAATACACCATCAACCCCGCCATTACTCACGGTATCTCGCACGAAGTGGGTTCGATAGAAGAAGGAAAATTGGCTGACTTGGTGCTTTGGAAGCCCGCTTTCTTTGGTGTTAAGCCTTCATTGGTAATCAAAGGCGGTTTGATTGTGACAGCGCCAATGGGCGACCCCAATGGATCTATTCCAACGCCACAGCCAGTGCATTATCGACCTATGTTTGGCGCGTATGGCGCGGGGCCACAGCAGAGTTCGCTGCTGTTTATGTCTCAAGCATCTATCGACAGTGGCGTGCCAGATATGTTGGGTTTAAAAAGCGGTGTCAGCGCGGTCAAAAATTGCCGAAATATTCGCAAAAGCGACATGAAATTAAACGACTGGCAGCCAAATATTGAGGTTGATTCGCAGACCTATGAAGTGAGAGCTGATGGGCAGCTCTTGGTTTGTCAGCCTGCAGATGTATTGCCAATGGCGCAGCGTTACTTTCTGTTTTAACGCGTTAGGTTTTCAGTCACTTTTCTTGAGGATCTTGGATGATCGAATTTACACAAGTCAGTAATGCACCGGAAGATTCTGAACACCTTCCGACGGTGCACTTAGGAATAGAAGCACGAATCAAAAGTCGTATTAAGGTAACGCTTGATGATGGCAGTGAAGCAGGGTTGTTTTTGCCTAGAGGTCTGACCCTGCGTGGCGGGGATGTGCTTATTTCCGCTGATGGGATTCGCGTGCGTGTTGTAGCGGCGGAAGAAAATGTGTCGACAGTGTACGCCAGCTCGTCACACCTCTTGGCACGATTGAGCTATCACCTTGGTAATCGTCACGTGCCGCTTCAAGTTGGTGACGGTTGGGTACGCTATCAGCATGATCATGTCCTTGATGAAATGGTGAGGTTACTTGGCGGAAACGTGGTTGTCGAAATGGCACCATTTGAACCTGAGTCCGGTGCTTATGGCGGTCACTCATCAGGTCACAATCATCATCACTAAATGCACGTCGATATTGAGAACGCTTTAACAAAGAGAGTAATAACAGAGGAAGAAAGAACATGGAAAAGAAACCGTTGTTTGCTGCGGCATGTTTAGTGTTGATTGCATCGATGGCGATGCCAGTCGCTGCACACCCACATAAAGAATCAGCCAGTGGCGACACCATTGTAAATACTGTCACGCATGATCATGCTGGCGGTGTGAGCTCAACCAGCACCTGTATGAGTAAAAAGGGTGAAAAAGAGACATCGTCGAATGACTGCACAGTATCGCCTGTTTCAACTCATTAGTCCGTCACTGCCCGTTGGCGCATTCAGCTACTCCCAAGGTCTTGAGTGGGCGATTGAATGTGGATGGGTGGGGAGCCAATCTGATTTAACAGACTGGCTCAATGGCATGGCCTTTGACTCAATGCTCTACCTCGAATTGCCTGTGTTGCGTCGTATATATCGTGCATTTCAATCAGGCGATGTTGAAGCAGCGGAGTATTGGTGCCAATGGTTATATGCCAGCCGCGAAACAGCGGAATTCAGGAAAGAAGAAATCCAGCGTGGCAGAACCATGTTGACCTTGCTTAAGCAACTTAACGTGGTGGACGACGGCAACGTTTGGGCCGGCATTGCTCAAAAAAGCCAGATCGCTGGATTTGCACTTGCTGGGGTTCGTTGGGGCATTGACGAAGAAACACTGTGTGAAGGCTATATCTGGAGTTGGTTGGAAAACACTGTGATGGCAGGCGTAAAGCTGATTCCTTTAGGACAAACCGCAGGGCAAGAGGTGCTATTGGCATTGACGTCAGTGCTTGATGATGTGGTGGCAGCCTCACACGACGTAATGGATGAGCAAATCGGCGGGTTTGCACCTGCTCAGGCGATCGCTTCAAGCCAACATGAAACGCAATATTCGCGACTATTTCGCTCTTAATCTTTTCGGTTAGGAGTTAAGGAGAATGACTATGAGCTACAAACAGCCTTTACGTGTCGGTGTGGGTGGTCCTGTTGGGTCAGGAAAGACCGCATTGCTTGAAGTATTGTGCAAAGCGATTCGAACCACTTATAGCATTGCTGTGGTCACGAATGACATTTATACCCGTGAAGATCAGCGTATTTTGACGGAAGCCCAAGCCTTGGATGCAGACCGAATTGTAGGCGTTGAAACAGGCGGGTGCCCACATACTGCCATCAGGGAAGATGCTTCAATGAACCTTGAAGCCGTGGACAGCTTGGCGCGTCATCATAAAGATTTGGACGTGGTGTTTGTTGAAAGTGGCGGCGACAACTTAAGTGCGACCTTCAGCCCCGAACTCGCGGACCTGACTATCTATGTGATTGATGTAGCGGAAGGGGAAAAGATCCCGCGTAAAGGCGGGCCCGGTATTACCCGTTCCGATTTACTGGTTATCAATAAAATTGACTTAGCACCGTATGTGGGCGCCGATCTCAATGTGATGGAAGCCGACACAAAACGAATGCGCAAAGACAAACCCTATGTATTTACCAATCTAAAAGAGAAACAAGGGTTAAGCGATATCATCGATTTTATCGAGACTGCTGGCATGCTGAAAAAAACGGGCTAATCGCCCGCATTCAAATGTATTTTTAGTGTGAGTTGATTACTTCGCCAGTGTGTTAACTGCATCTTGAAGCTGCGCTTTGATTTCTTCATTGCGTAGCGTTTGCGTTTCCATGTCGAAGTTATCGTAGAAACTTGGCACGGAAAGCGAGGCTTTTACATCGGCTGCGAAGTAAGGAGCAGAACCAACAGCACCTTGAAGTACAGAACCTGCACCGCCTGGGCCAGGTGATGTAGCAAGAAATACCACAGGCTTGCCTTGGAACACTTTCATGTCGATACGTGACGTCCAGTCGAATACGTTTTTGTAGGCCGCAGTATAAGAACCATTGTGCTCAGCGAAAGAGATGATGATGGCATCTGCTTCGCCAATTTTTGAAAAGAATGCCTTCGCTTGTTCTGGCTGCCCTAATTCTGCTTCACGGTCTGAGCTGTAAATGGGCATTTCAAAGTCGTTCAAATCCAGTGTTTCTACTTCCGCATCTTCAATAAGGCTTGCCGCATAGACGGCTAATTGCTTGTTGATTGACTGAGAGCTGTTGGTTGCGCCAAATGCTAATACTTTCATGGTGTTTCCTCTAAGAATTCGTGTTGTTTTCGCCGTGTGGCGTCAGGTTGTAAGCCTGTAAGTTTGGTTGACGTCTTATGTCTTGAAGTCACTATAAATCTGTTCCATACAAAGATTAATGTCCTATATGAATAATGATTGTTTCCATATGACATGTAATTAATTATGCTCAGTGGTTCGGAAAGGCATGAGATATGGGAAAATGAACACACAACTGCTAGATGGAATGGTGATATTTCGAGAGGTGATGAAGGCTGGCAGTTTTACCAAAGCAGCGGATCGCACAGGGCACTCAACATCCTATATCAGCAAAGAAATCAACAAGCTGGAAGAGCGGCTAGGTGTACGCTTGTTGCATAGAACAACGCGATCACTAAGCTTAACGCCAGAAGGTGAGCTGTATTATGAGCAGTGTCGGCAAATAGTTCAGGATGCTGAAGAGCTTGAAAATGCCATGTTGGGTCGTCAGGTGACGCCGAAAGGAAACCTTAAAATAAGTTGCCCAACCAGTTTTGGTTTAACGCGTTTAGCACCATTTTTACGGGGGTTCTCCGAAGCGTATCCAGATATCTCTCTGAACATTGAACTCAATGACCGAAAGATAGATTTGGTTGCTGAGGGGTTTGATATCGCGATTCGCGCTTCACAAGCGCTCGATGACTCAAGTTTGATTAGCCGAAAAATTCATTCTTCGCACGCGGTCACTATTGCATCCCCTGCATATGTTGAAAAACACGGCTTACCGACGCATCCGCAAGATTTGGTCAACCATAAAGTCATCAGTTACAGCAATATCCCGTCTTACAATACGTGGCGCTATAAAAACCATGACGGCAGTGCGATTGACGTTGAGCTAGAGAGTTTCGTGGTGAGTAACAGTTCGCAGTTGGAGTTGTTGTTGTGTCTTTCGGGAGAAGGGATCACGCGGATGCCACTGTTTAATTTGAATGGTGAGTTAGAATCTGGCGAACTGATTGAACTGTTCCGTGATTTTCCGCGAACCAATATTGATGTGTTTATTGTCTATCCAAGCCGTAAGCACATGTCATCAAAGGTTCGTTGTTTTATCGATTTTCTTATCGAGGCCATGAAAGTGGAGTAAGCGTCCTTGCACAACGCCCGACAGTGAAAAAAGCCCCTGCGTGGGGCTTTCGTATTTTGTTATTTGCCGAAGCCGTAATGCCGAATGTAGCCAAAACTGACCCAACTGACGAGCAAGGTGGCAACCGTCAATTCAATTAAGCCCAAGCGCTCTAACCACGACCAATGCGGGAAATCAGTACCTAGCCAGAGAGTGAGTCGCTCCATAGCAACGGCGCTAATAACAGAGGGAAATGTTAATGCTGCCAATGTGGGCTGAAAAGGCTCACGCAATAAATCGAAATAGCACAGATAGACGAAGAGAGTCATCATAATTCCAACCCCAGCAAGCGCACCCGCTAACACTGGGTCTGGGTTTGTCATGTTCACTAAATACGCAGTGAGTGCCAGATTGACGGGCGCTGCCATGATCGCCAGAACAGGGCGAGAGTTTCTTGGCAAACTGTCTAAGAAACACAGACGATACAGCACAAATGGCAACATGCAGAAGTAGGCAGCGATGCAAATGTGCGCGACCAGTTCTGATTCGTCTCCGAACCCGAGTTTTGGCCCAGCAAGTGTGCTGCTAATTAATCCCACAGGGTACAGAAACCAACTGGGGTAGATATGGGATTTATCAAAGGACTTAAATTGGTGAAAGAAGAAATAACACATCATGAAGATGTGCATCACCACTGCGGGATACCAAATGAAGATTGCAGCACGAACGCTAACTTCACTGAGAAAGTCAGCCATGAGCAGTAATGACATGGTCATTGGTGCCATCAAACTGCCATACAGCGGATCACGAAGATCTTGGAAGAAGCGTTTAGGTTCAAAGACGTACTTCAGCCACACTCCACCGATGAGAAGTATGCCGACAGTCGATAGTAACGGTCGAGAGATGTCGCCCGTGAAGGGGTGATAGAGTGACCACGCAACGCCTAGCCCAAAGTACGCCATTGCCAGAGATGCTTGAGCGGTTGGGATGAATCGAAATGGGGAATGAAATGCTGTCAAACTGTCATCCATGGTGTCGAGTTAGCACGTTTGAATAGGAGCGTATTATACGCAGACAAAACCAGCTTGTGCTGGGGTGAATATAATTTCTTTTGTTTTTATATGGGTAGGGACTTGTGCAGTAAAAGGAATAGATGGGGCTGACTGTTTCAAGTAGACCATGTTGGGAATCAAAGCATAATTCCTGCCGAGAATTGGTGATCAAACCGACAAAAAACTGATTTCTGAAACCGGATCACAATCATAGAAGTGTGACATGGCAGGTATGGGAGCTTTTCATATACTCAAATTGCAACCAAACATGACTGACGAATGAGGATGAGCTCCAAGCTCGGCGTACCAGAAAGCGACACCAAGAAACTTAGATTCTGGTACTGATACTGGGTTGCAAAACAATTTGGACTGTTACATCGGCGTAGGAAATACGCATCGTAAGTGAACGTAAGACCTTACTTTCCAAAGAACCCATGCAATGAAACGCACGAGGTAAGGAAGCTCAACGTAGTGAGCAATGTAGGGCGAGTAAACTTTGAAACACCACACAGTATTCGATTTTCAACTTTTAGAGCTAAACAAAAAGCCACCGCTTAGGTGGCTTTTTCATTTTCTGTAAAACATCACAGCTCAAACACGAATTTTCATTCATTCACAGAGTGCCCGTCAATTTATCTTGGCGGGCGAGGGCGCTCTGTTGGCAAGAAAATCACGTCGCTTAGAAAGAGATTAGCTTTCGGCCAGTGGCCGTATCACTTTTAGATGTTTCCGCGGATGACTTGCCTTGTTTAGGTCTTTCAATCTTTGGTGTCTTATTCTGTTTTTTGTCAGCATTTTTGATTTGCTTGGCTGGCGCTTTTGGTGACGAAGGCTTTTTATCTACCGTGCTAGATGCAGGTGCGCAAGATGCCGGTTTTTTCTTGGACGCAGACACATTGTTTTTTTGCGCTTTTACAGGCTTGGCTTGGCGAGGTTCAACGGGTGTCGGAGGTGCGTCACACAACAAGACGTAGAATTCTTCATTGAATTGAATAACGTCACCATCATGTATTTTACGACGTTTACGCGTTTCAATTTCACCGTTAACAGCCACATAGCCTTCTACGATAGCCATCTTCGCTTCACCGCCACCGCTGACCGCGTTCGCGATTTTTAGTACCTTGTAGAGTTCGACCGGTTGGGCAGATACTTCGATGCCAATGGCTTCTACTTCAATTTCTTCATGCGACATAATTGTCACTCTCTTATGGCTGATGTGCGGAGTGTAGCCGAACTCAGCGAAAGATAGCAGTACGAAATGCGGTTTTTACACCGACAAGGTACGAATAGTGAGCGAATCCTTCGTAAGTTAACGAACATTAAACTGAACTGTGACTTCGACAGTATGAATTGGGGTGGATTCACTTGAAAAGTGCAAACTATTGTAATAAATATAGAGATATCGTGACGATATAGGGAATTTTATTCATTTTCCCCTGTCATATCATTAGCTTCTTTAAACACATATGAGTTTATACACCACTCTAACAGAAGCGCTCCTCTAAAATCATGAGGGGGATACGCCAGTTAATGGCATTGTGTTTATACGAAGTATTTTTACTATCTATCAGGTAATTAATGAAGCTTACTGTGTCAAAGCAGTATGGGTGTTTCTCGTTACCGCCTGAGCCAATAAATAAAGGTGTTTATTATGACTAATAAAACCAGACGCCTGTGGTTCTACCATCAAAGTAAATCGCAAGGTTCGCGTCCTTTGAAAATGCGTTAAGCGCAGCAAGATCCAGAAACGTCATCGTGACGTTTCTGGTTATACACTTTTTCACCATTCACCATTCACCATTCACCATTCATCTTTTATTTTTCACTTTTCTATTTTCATCCTCTATATGCCCTATTGTTGGCCTGTTTAAAGCGTATCTGTTATCCCTGAAGTTTTTGAGTTTTGTGCAACTTGCCATTTGCTATCAGACTGGTGTCGAAATATTTCGAGTATTTTTGGGGCAACTGTCAGAAAATCATACTTAAATTCAGTTTGTTGGTTCTCTTGTGGCTACACTTTAATCAAAGCTTACTTGTGGAGTTTGGTGGTTAGAAACCAACTCTTTTCTCAATTTAGCGCGATGAAGTGGCCAACAAGGACGTCGGGGGAATAACAATGAATGTATTGTCTTGGGAAAATGTTTCCAAGCTAGCTGGAAGTTCGGTTCAGCTGATCGACGGTGCAGAGAACGAGTACGATGTTTTGGTAGAATCCGTGCGGGAAGAAGCCGGAAACCAAACGACAATCGATGGTCGATTGGTTGAGCATTACACTATGGTGCTTGTTGGTCCAGAGGACGCAGAATTCCCACAAGGAAACTATCTAATTTCTCATCCTTCTATGGGACAGCAAATTCTATATATGCTGGTGGCAAGTGACAATCGATATACCATTGTCATTAATACAGAAGCATAGTGATACGATAATGAAGCTACGGAGTCGGTCATGTCGTGAAGATCACGTAGGATCGGCAATGCATTGTTTGCTTTATCAGCAGGCCGAGTAATTCTTCATGGTTTGAATACGTGTCTCACCAAAATACTTGTTATGATATTGCCTTTCTGCCGCGTACCAGTTAGGGATTGCATGCAACGTATCTTTCTGTTTTTGTTCATCACAGCCTCTTTTCTCCCCCGAGTTGTATCCGCTGAAGAAAGAGTTCTCGTGTTTGCAGCCTCGTCAATGACAACAGCATTGAATGAGATTGCACAAACATATGAGCAAGAGACTGAACAAGCTATCACCATCTCATATGCTTCTTCTTCGGCTTTAGCCCGTCAACTGGCCTACGGTGCACCCGCCGATATTTACATTTCAGCGAATGAAAAATGGATGGAATATGCGGTGTCAGAGTTAGCAATTGAACCCGAAACTGTCTCTCCGTGGGTAGAGAATGAGTTGGTGCTTGTTGCTGATCGCAACCTTATTGGTGAAGTGACGTTAACGGTCGAAGCTATCAATAAAGCCATAGGAAATAGCCGAATAGCTATTTCTGACCCAAACCATGTGCCAGCTGGTATCTATGCGAAGCAGGCGCTGGTATCGATAGATTTATGGCGTGTTGTCGAAGATAAGCTCGCTTTATCTAATAGTGTTCGCGCAACACTCGCATTGGTTGAGCGAGGAGAAGCGCCACTCGGTGTGGTTTATCTTTCTGACGCTCTCGCGTCTTCGTCTGTAAAAGTGGTGGCTGATATTCCTAGTAACACACATACCCCGATCGTTTTCCCAAAAGCGATGACGCCAAATGCATCTGACGAGGCTAAGCGCTTTTTTTCATATTTAGATTCACCAAAAGCCAAATCGATTTTGCAGGGCAATGGCTTTGTTGTAATTCATTCATCACAAGAGCAACTGTAAAATATGCTACTTACACCCATAGAGTGGGAAGCGCTGCTACTTAGCTTGAAAATCTCCGTGGTGGCCGTGTCAGCGAGCTTACCTTTGGGGATTGCGATGGCATGGGTGCTAGCCAGAAAGCAGTTCGCGGGAAAAGCAATCGTGGATGGGATAATTCATCTACCCCTTGTTTTGCCACCCGTGGTTATTGGCTACTTGCTATTGATTGTTATGGGCCGAAGAGGCGCTGTGGGTCAATGGTTATATGAAACATTTGGCGTTTCGTTTTCATTTAGCTGGAAGGGAGCTGCCCTAGCTTCCGCAGTGGTGGCATTTCCCTTGTTGGTGAGAGCGATTCGCTTGTCATTAGAGCTTGTTGATCAGAGACTCGAGCAAGCGGCGCGCACTCTAGGGGCTTCTTCTTGGCGCGTATTCTTTACGATCACATTGCCTTTAATCATGCCGGGCATCCTATCGGGGTTGGTACTGGCATTTGCGCGTAGCTTGGGAGAATTTGGCGCGACCATTACCTTTGTTTCAAACATTCCTGGAGAGACGCAAACCATTCCACTGGCGATGTTTGCGTTTATTGAAACCCCTGGAGCAGAGCAGAGCGTCGCTCGACTTTGTGTAATATCCATTGTTATCGCGCTACTGTCTCTTGTTGGGTCAGAATGGCTCAGTCGCCGAATGAAGCGCAGGATGGGTATTCAATGATTAGCTTGAACATGATGCTGCAGCGTGACAACTTTTCTTTGTCACTGAACGCGTCTATACCGTCTTCTGGTATCACCGCCATTTTTGGTCGCTCAGGGGCTGGTAAAACGTCGCTGATTAATGCGATCAGCGGGCTTGTCACACCGGACTCAGGTTCAATTCAGATTGGTGACCAAGTTCTTTTCGACAGTGAAAAGGGAATTAACCTGCCACCAGAACGCCGACGCATTGGATATGTGTTTCAAGACGCCAGACTCTTTCCACATATGTCAGTGTCTAAAAACCTAAAATACGGGTGCAAAACGTACAATCAAAACACATTTGATGAAGTGGTGACCTTGTTAGGGATAGGCTCGTTGTTGAGGCGTTATCCGCATGACTTATCTGGGGGAGAGAAACAACGTGTGGCAATTGGTCGCGCTTTGTTATCTGATCCTGAATTGTTGATCATGGATGAGCCCACAGCTTCGTTAGATGCACCTCGCCGTCAAGAGCTCATTAGTTATCTCTTACGCTTGGCGAAATCTCTTCATATACCCGTGATATACGTTAGCCACAGCTTGGATGAAATCTTACAACTCGCTGATCATATGCTGATGCTCAATCAGGGCGAAGTCGTCGCTAATGGCCCTTTGCATGACATTTGGGGATCGCCACCTATGCGTCCTTGGTTGTCAGCAAAAGAACAGAGTGCATTGGTGACTGCAACGGTGGTAAAGAATCACCCCGTTTATCCGATGACGCAACTTGATCTCCAAGGTCAGCCTCTATGGGTGCCAAAAGTAGAACAAGGGAAGGGCATATCACTTCGACTGCGTGTTTATGCGAATGATATTTCAATCGTGAAAACACAAGCTAGTGACACCAGCATTCGCAATGTCATCCCGTCAATCATTCACGCTATAGAGCGGGCGGACGCACAATCGTCAGAAAGTGCATATTGTCAGCTCGTGTTACGAGTTGGTGACGAGACATTGCTGGCGAATATCACTCAGTGGGCCTTGGATGAGCTTAACTTATCGGTTGGGCAGAAGGTATTTGCCCAACTCAAAGGTGTGAGCATTGCGCGAGGAGATTTGGCACAAAACCATCGCATTTAGTGACAATTAACTTGCGCACTTTCGCCCGTTTTTAAGTAGAATCTGCCGATACCGAATAGTGTGCGATGTGCCGCAAATCGGGCAGGTAGGCTTTAGATTAAGGGCGTTATCTCATGCGGATTGGATACTCTAGAAGAGTTGCAATCGAGTATGAGCAAGTAGGAGAAGTAAATGTTTGCATGGCTAACCGGCTTGTTTAAGAAAGAAACAATCAAGTCGACTGAGTGGGTTAAAAAGCTCATGCAAGCTAACCGAACGGGTAGCTACAGCAAATATAGAGAGTATTACGACAAGCATGTTTCTAGAATTCACGATTCATATCATAAGGATTTTTTGAGATTTGAACGGTTTGCTACTCAAAGTTACAAAAAAGATGACCAACGTGCTTTCATGGCAATTAAAACCGCGATGTACGCGCACAAGTTGGGTCAGATTAAAGTAGCGGCGTGTTTAACTGCCTCCGTAATCAATTTAAACAAAACCCTGGTAGAGAATCAGAAGGTTCAGTTGCACCCTAGATTACTGCGAGCTGCGCTGGCGTTGCATAAACAGATAATTGAGTCTAACTCGAAGAAAAGAAGAAAAGTAAAAGCCTGATTAATCAGGCTTTTATGCTTTTTGAACGACAAGTGTCGACCCTAACCCTGAGTCGTTGAGATGAAACACTCGTGTTTAGGTGTTACTTGATGGCGCTCTCATTAATTAGCCTTTCAATCGAGGTAGTCACCTGAAGGCTACTGGTTTCCATTTTACGAAGATGCTCAACCATCGAAAGGAGGTCTCCACGGCTTCCTGCTTCAAGGGCAAATCGTCCTGAGTCATGCACTTGTTTATGCGGCGAATCAATAGCAGTGAATGATGGATAGGATTTGAAGTGCTTAGCTCCCTCACCGTTGAAATACCACTTACCCAAACGACACGCTGAATGATTGTTGACTTGCTGATTGAACTCATTATTACTGATGTGTTTGTAGACGGCGCTTTTCCATACTGCGTGATCCAACTTCACTGTGTTTAGGAAAGATGAAACTGCGGCGTTTTGTATAACACGTTGCATGTTCTTAGATTTATCGATTACCTGATAAACAACGGTTTCGATTTGGGAAGAAGAGGTTGCAACGTCTTCGGCCCCATGCTTACTTTCTTCAACGAGTGATTGAATATCGCGATTCTGCTCAATCACTTTTTTAACCAGATTTTCTATTTGGCTACTTGCTTCACCTGCTTTTCTGGCAAGTTGTCGAACTTCGTCTGCAACGACTGCAAAGCCTCGACCTGCCGCACCCGCTCTAGCTGCTTCAATTGCAGCGTTCAGAGCAAGAAGGTTAGTTTGTTCTGAAATCTCTTGCACAGCAGCGACAAAGCGATTTATCGATGTTGTTGTCTGCGTCAACTCAGCGACTGCTTGTTGGTTTCTTTGTGCTTCTTGATTAATTCTGTTTGCGCGTGTGGAAAGGTTTGCGACGGCAGAAAGGGTATGCGCGAACATATCATCAAGAGCAGCAAGTTCATTCTTTTCTTCAACAAGCATATCGGCATTGCTGAGAAGACCCTCTCGGATGGTTTCTAACATTTCAGCACCCTGTTGTTGGCACTGACTGGTTTTCAGCAGGTTATCGATATGATTCTGCAAAGTGGAAATTTGCTCATCCTTTTCTTCTAACTGTTGAGTCATATTTGTCAGCTTGTCTTGATAATTGCTTTCAAGATCTCTGATTTGCGCGGAAAGCGCCATTTCACGCTCTTTGTTGTTCCAAAAAGCCATTGTGATTTCCTTGGTGTATTAGTGCACATGTCAACAATGGCGCGATTGTATTGATAATTCGATCATAAAACACCAAAAATTATCGAGTTTTTTTGTGATTAAAAATACACATTCTGACGTGTTACAAGCGAGTAATACTGAAGATGATGCAATTGAGTATATGTTGATTTCAATGACGAAAATTGTATCGAGTTAGTATTAATGTTATCTCTGTGGCTGTATTAATTTAGGGCGTTGATTGTTTCATTTTATCGCCAAGGATGGGTTATGGATTATCTGGTTAAACTTTATCAAAATGCGTTTTTAGAACCGCTGAGTGTGGCTGAAACAATCACGATCAGAAAGCCGATAGGAACAGAGAAGCACGTGGTGTTGGACTGGATCGGAGCGCAGTTCAATCAACGGTGGCAAAGTGAAGCTGCTACTGCATACTCTCGTCACAATAGCCTTTTCATTGCTGTTCATGACAAGGAAATTGTGGGTTTTGCATGTTATGACGGAACCGCAAAAGGATTTTTCGGCCCCTTGGGCGTCAGTGAATTTGCTAGGGAGAAGGGGGTGGGTAAACAATTGCTTCGTAAGACATTAAATGCCATGAAGGAGGCCGGGTATGGATACGCGATTATTCCAACGAATAGCGAGGATTATTATCGCAAATACTTAGACCTCATTGAGATTAATGGGTCAGAGAAAAGCATCTACCATGACATGGTTGGTTGATGGCTCTTATAAACAATGACTTACTGTTATTTTCGCGTCACGAATGACTATTGATGTAATGGAATATGCTTAGTGCACGAATAAAGTGATGGAGTTCTCATTGATGTGCTGGTAGAGTGCTTTCCCTCACGCCCATTGTGAGAGCAGCATGACTTTTAAATCTATAATTTCTAGCGATAAACTCGTTTCAATCCTGACTGTCGGATTCTTTTCCGCATTTCTATTCGCAGCGACGATGGATATCTCGCACTTCTCTACCATCATCAATACGCTTTTCGGCCAAGTCGCACATTTATTTGGACCATTTTGGCAGTGGCTGATGGTGGGTAATTTCATTCTTGCCCTGATTGTTGCCCTGTCGCCTGCGGGGCGAATGACGTTGGGAAAACGCTCGAAGCCTGAAATTAGTACGTTCCGTTGGTTGTCTATGATCATGTGTACCTTACTCGCTGGAGGCGGCGTGTTTTGGTCAGCGGCTGAGCCTGTTTATCACTTCATGTCGGTACCTCCTACGTTTTCGGACGCGCAACCTGCCTCGAGCTCCGCGGTTTCTGCCGCACTCAGCCAAAGCTTCTTCCATTGGGGTTTTCTTGCCTGGGCTGTGCTTGGCACATTGTCGACGATCATATTGATGCACGCTCATCATCAAAAAGGCCTAAAACTCAGGCCTCGTGCGCTGTTGTACCCTTTGTTTGGTAAGCGCTTAGAAAATCATTGGTTTGGTGCGGTTGTTGATACGGTATCAATTATCGGTGTCGCAGCAGGTACGATTGGACCAATCGGATTTCTCGCTAGCCAACTCGGCTACAGTGTTGAATCATTGTTCGGTGTGGAAAACAGCTTAACGCTTCAGCTTTGTATCCTTTCCGCCGTTGTCGCTGCCTATTCCATTTCTGCCTTTTCTGGGATGGATAAAGGCTTGCAGTGGCTTTCAAAACTCAATGTAATTGGCGCAGTATTGCTTCTGCTTGCTGTGTTGATTCTTGGGCCAACGGCGTTTATTTTTGAGCAGTTTGGCAATGCCTTCGGTCATTATGTGGTTAATTTCCCTGCAATGAGCCTTGGTGAGCACGACGCGGGATGGATGACAGGCTGGACATGGTTTTTCTGGGGGTGGTTCATTGGTTTTGCCCCAATGATGGCAATTTTCATTGCCAAGATCTCCGATGGAAGAAGTATTCGAAATCTCGTTTTTGCCGTCGCCGTTTGTGCACCGATTGCCACTAACTTTTGGTTCAGCGCGCTTGGTGGAACGGGGATATTCTTCGAACTCACGCAAGCGGGTAGCATTTCAGCGCCTTTGGCAGACGCAGGACTACCGGCAGTACTGATTGCAATGCTGCAACAGCTTCCGCTTCAGTTCATTCTTGTCCCTGCGTTTTTATTGCTTACCACGACCTTCGTCGCAACCACGGGAGACTCAATGGCTTATTCCATCGCCGTTGTGACATCGCAAAACACAACCCCATCAAAATATCATCGTCTGTTTTGGGCGTTGATGCTGGGTATCGTCGCAGGTGTATTATTGATGGCGGGTGAGGGTGGTTTAGGTGCTTTGCAATCGTTCATTGTTATTACCGCCGCCCCAGTATCGCTATTGGTTGCGGTTACCTTAATTTGTGCACCAATCACCATTAGAGAAATGATGCGGCAGAATGCGCATGTTAACTCGGCTGATTTAGTGCCAGTATCACAAAGAGTTTGATGGCAGCCTGATGTAGCCATGTCCAAATAGAACGACGAAAAGCCATCCCGATTTGGGGTGGCTTTTTGTTATTAATCCATCATTTACCTAATTAAATGGTTTGTATTTTGTTCAGTGCTACCAGAGCGATGACATATGGGTAAGGTAATGAACATAGTTCGCTAAGTCTTCTGGCGTATCGATATCAATATTGCACTGGTCCAAAGCGAGCTTATCGATAAGATGGGCTCTGTCCATGAGCAGCTTCTTTGCCCCTTCGTCACCTTTGAGCGCTTTGAGTTCATCAAAAACACGTGCATTGATGATGGCTGGAACACCAATGGTATCTGGGTATTGGCAACATGCTGCGTCTGATTGGTGACGCTCATAGACCTGACAAAGTAGTGCGACATTATCGCCAGTAATAGCGGGTTGATCGGCTAACAAAAATAGCAAGCCATCATAATCATCACACAAAGTGTGAGTGACATGGGATATCACGTCCCCAATACCTTGTTGCCAGTTGTCGATATAGAGCAGTTTCGCATTCCACTGGTTATCTGCTGCCGCTTGAGACAACGCTTTGTGCCAGTATCCAGTTGCAATATAAACATCAGGCGTAACCGCGTTGGCAGCCGTGATGCTTGATTCGATGAGAGGGCGATCGTTGATTAGAGCAAGCGCTTTGCAGCTGCCAAACCTTGAGGCTTTTCCGGCAGCGAGAATAACGGCGGCGATTTTCTTCATTCTGATGGGGCACCACTGAACGACAAGGCGTTCGCATTGTTAAGTGTTGCAATACATTCTGAAAGCATAGAGATTGCGATACCTTCTGGCAATGCCGCGCCAAGTTTCAACCCGGCAGGTCCATGCAATTTACATGGGAACTGCGATGAAGACACTTGTGCCACCGAAAGGACTTCCTGCTTACGATGGATGGGTCCAAGTAGTGCAAGGTATTGGATTCTGGTTGTTGTTAATGCTGAAAGCACTGCCGCATCGAGTGTCACGCTGTGCGTCATGGTTATCACGGCATCAACGTTATAGTCGTTACAGTACGCTGATAGCAAATCAGCATCGCCGCGTAAGATCTCGTCAACACAATCAAAATAATCACGACGCGCATTCGCAGGACGAGGATCCCACAACGTTAGCTTCCAACCTAAATGATGAGCGAGATTAACCAACGGCCTGGCGTCAAACCCACCACCAGCAATCAATAAATGAACAGGGGGCTGAACATATGTTTTCAGCCATGTTTGTTCACCTTCCATGAATCGCTCGCCAATCGTTTCTTGATCGCTATGATGTTCATGCGGTGTTTGGGATACCATAAATTCAGCGCATTTTTCGCTCACGACGTCATGCAAAGAGGTCATAGGAATTTGCTGATAGTAGTAGCCGGATTGGCGAGCCAATAAGTGCTCGTAAACCGTGTTAAGTGATAGATAGTTGTTGTCTCGGGATATTGGATGAAGCACGATGTGCACTGTCCCTCCACACCCAATACCGAGTTGAAATGAGAGGTCATCTTCATCCTGACTGTCGTAAACCTGTGTGATTGGTTTTCCGGTAGCCATGACCTTTTTAGCGTGACGTTGAAGGTCTGATTCTAAGCACCCACCGCTTAGCATGCCTAGTTGCTGTCCAAAGCTGCTAAACAACATCATGGCTCCCGCTTTGCGATAGCAGGGACCTTCTGTTTTGAAAACAGTGCCGAGTACCCACTCGGCATTGTCTTTTTCCGGATACCACTGACTCAATAGATGAAGAAGGTGGTTTGACATAGTTTACGCATCCATTCTCGAACAATGATCAACAGCAATATGCTTGCTTTACCTTTATGACAGCTTCATGGGTAAGTCATAGAGACGTTTGCCAGTCGCTGCAAATACCGCGTTTGCCAGAGCAGGCGCGATAGGCGGCGTTCCGGGCTCGCCTACACCAGTTGGGGCTTCCGCTGAAGGGACAATGTGTACTTCAATATCGGGCATTTGAGGTCCTCTCAATACCTGGTAATCATGGAAGTTTGATTGCACCACCGCGCCATCTTGTAGCGTGATTTCACTCAACAGAGCGGGTGACAAACCAAACCCGATGCCGCCCTGCATTTGTGCTTCAATGATGTCAGGGTTAATGGCAACGCCGCAGTCGACGGCACAGACGACACGATCAACCTGAATCTGACCGTTTTCAACTGTGACTTCGACCACTTGTGCGACAAAACTGTTGAACGATTCATGCACGGCGACGCCTCGTCCGCGACCTTTAGGTAATGGTGTTCCCCAACCAGATTTTTCTGCAGCGAGTTTCAAGACGCCGAGATGCCGTGGGTGATTTTTAAGGAGTGCTGTGCGAAACGCTACCGGATCTTTACCTGCTTGGTGTGCCAGTTCGTCGAAAAATGTCTCTGTCGAAAATGCCGTGTGTGTGTGACCGACTGAACGCCACCATACGACAGGGACGGGTTGAGAGACGGTATGAAGTTGTACCGAAAGATTTGGGATGGCATAAGGGAGTGTGGAAGCGCCTTCAACGGATGAGGCATCAACGCCATCTTTCACCATGAAGCCCTCGAAGGGGGAGCCTGCTGCGATAGATTGTCCAACAATGCGTTGCTCCCACGCCTCAATATTGCCATTTTCATCGAGAGAACCACGGATTTTATGCACGTACATAGGACGGTAGTAGCCCGCTCTCATGTCGTCTTCACGGGTCCAAACCAGTTTAATTGGCACACCCGGTTGGCTCTTGGCAATGTGTGCCGCTTCAAGCACATAGTCTGACTGAGGATTCGCTCGACGCCCAAAGCTCCCGCCAGCAAACAACGTGTTAATGCTTACGTTTTGCGGCTTCAATCCCAACACGGCCGCCACTGACATTTGGTCGACGGTTTGCAGTTGTGCACCATACCAAAGTTCCGCTTTTTCACTATCAGCGACAACGACGCAGTTCATGGGTTCCATGGGGGCATGAGCGAGGTAGGGGAAGTAGTAGGTGGCTTCCACTACGTTTTTGGCCTTGGAAAGGATGTCTGGCGCATTACCATCGCTGCGTGCTGGAAGGCCCCGGGTTTGGGCGAGTTCGACGTACTCGGATTTCATTTCTGCGGTGTTTTTATTGAATGCTGAGCGATCCCATTTGATTTGGATCTTGTCTCTTCCGATCTTTGCGCTCCAGAAGTCCTTGGCAATAACGGCAACGCCATTTGGGATTTGCACGACATCAACAACCCCAGAGGATGCTTTTGCTTCGGTCGCATCAAAAGAGACAACCTTGGCACCAAAAGCGGGTGGATGAGCAACAAGGGCTGTCAACATGCCTTCCAATTGGACATCTTGGGTATACAGGGCCGTTCCATTACTCTTGCCCTTGTCTTTGCGCGGCGTGCCTGTTTTACCAATGAGTGTGAATTGGTCGGGGCTTTTGAGCGTGATTTGCTCATCGGTTGGTACGGATTGCAGAGCGGCAAGCTCTGCCATTTGACCAAAGGTGGCAGACTTTCCCGATGCTTGATGGGAAATGACACCTTGGCTGACGAGAACTTCAGAAACGGGCACTTCCCATACTTTAGAGGCTGCGCTAACAAGCATGGCACGTGCTTTGGCTCCTGCGTATCGCATTTGCATGAAGGAGTTCGCGATGGCTGTGCTGCCGCCAGTCCCTTGAACAGGACCAAAGAGAAGATTGTTATATTCCTGTGCGTTAGAAGGGGCGGCTTCGGTTGATACCTTTCCCCAATCCGCATCGAGTTCATCTGCTGCAATGGTCGCGAGGCCAGTGGTGACACCTTGCCCCATGTCCAAATGCTTGATAATAATCGTGACGGTGTTATCTACACCAACACGAATGAATGCATTGGGTGAAAATTCAGCACTGGAGATGTCTGTGTCTGTTTTGTTTTCCGCTGCGAAGGTTGGCAAGTGAACGCCCAGCGTGAGTCCTGCGCTCGTGGTTGAAAGCAGTTTGATAAAGCTCCTGCGGCTAGTACCAAGTTCGCCCTGAACGGCTTTTTGATTGTCGTTTTGCTTAGGGGCGTAGCCATTAAATATATTTCTCATTTATACGCCCTCTTTTAGTTCACTAGCGGCATCTTTGATGGCTTGTCGAATACGAACGTAGGTCGCACAGCGGCAAATGTTGCCAGACATGGCTGCATCAATATCGGCGTCTGTCGGGGAGTTATTGGTGGCGATGAGGGCACTTGCCGCCATGACCTGACCAGATTGGCAATAACCACATTGGGGGACTTCGAGTTTTTCCCACGCAGTTTGTATGAGTGTGGCTGCTTGAGATTCGATGCCTTCAATTGTCGTAATCTGTTGACCTACGACGGCAGAAACAGGGGTAACACATGAACGTATTGGTTGGCCGGCTAAATGCACGGTGCAAGAACCGCACTGAGCAAGGCCACAACCAAACTTAGTGCCAGTGAGTTTGAGGTTGTCTCGAATAGCCCACAACAGCGGGGTATCTGCGGGTACGTCTAAGAGGTAATCCTGTCCGTTGATATTGACAGAAAAGGCCATGGTTATCTCCTTCCTTAGTTCTATTGCGACATCAGCTTCATGACGCGATGAGTTCCGTAATGACATTAGCTCGATAGTGATATTTCTATTCGAGTCATTCCAAACGCCTTTGCACGTAGAAATCGCTTGCAGTAACTATGGCTAACAAATGACCCGTCGGTTATCGAGATTTTCTCTATTCCTTGCCTAAAACTACGGAATATCAGTTTGGTATCACTTAAGTCGCTTAATCAGTGTCATAATTCTACGGAAGCGGCAAAATAAGTAGGGATAGCATAAATATGCAATTTGAGTCATTTCTGGCTGATCAAGTGGCAGGACTCGTTGAGGGGGAAGGGTGTCACTCCTCAACCATTGAAGGAATGAATCTGTTTCTATGCTCTTCAAATGTGTCAGTGATCCCCATCGTGTTGCAGCCTGCAATTTGCTTTGTACTTAGGGGGCAGAAACGTGTTATCACGGGGAAATCTTCGTATATCTACAATGCGAACAGCTATCTCATTAATTCGGTGACAAGACCTGTTGAAGCGACCTTATCTGACGTCAGTAAAGATAGGCCTTATGTAGGAGTCAGTCTCGCTATTGACCAGCACTTAGTGGGTCAGTTAATGATGGAGATGGCACCTTGGCAACAAGAATCAACGGAAGAGCAGCAAATGGCGCTGACCCATTCGACGAATTTGACTGAACCGATCGCAGAGGTGATTCAGCGTTTGGTGGATACGCTTGATAACCCGATGGATCAGGAAATACTTTCAGGATCGTTGAAGCGAGAATTGTACTACCAAGTCTTGAAAGGCCCGTGTGGAGGATTGTTAAGAAACAGTGTGAGCAATCACGCGGGGGCGAATCGTATTGCTCGTGTTGTTCATTACCTTGAGCAGCACTTCGAGCGTAATATTGATATTGAAGAAATTACACGCGTAGCCGGAATGAGTTCATCCACTTTGCATGAACATTTTCGCAAGGTCACCTCGGTATCACCTATGCAGTATGTAAAGTCATTACGTTTGCATAAAGCTCGTTCGATGCTTTCATCGGGGCTTCAGGTTGCGGAAGTGTCATATGGGGTTGGCTACAGCAGCCCATCCCAATTTAGTCGGGAATTTAAACGCTATTTTGGGTTTACACCCAGCGAAGCCCGTTCTTTGATAGGCTCGCTAGGTTAGTTTGGAATATTTGTTTGGTGCTACTAACCCAAAAAACGGCAAGTAGAAACCTGCCGTTTTTTGCATAGAAAAAGGGTATTGTTCGTTAGTCTGCTGGTATCAAAACTCGAAACGAACGTTGAAGTAAAATTGTTCTTTATACAGGCCATTGGCTCGGTAATTTAACCCGATGGACAGCAAGTCGGTGGAATGAAATCGCCCGCCTAATTCTACGACACTTCGTGTATCGTCGGAGTCAAAAGCCACCTGACCTACAAGCAGATTTGCTTCAATCTGTGGCAGTATCCAAGCTCTCACACCCACATTGACCCCGTAAGCGAGTTCGCCAAAATCATGTTTATCATCTTCTGGGAACTTCACTGAATAGATTCTTGCGTCGCCATGAACATCAACAAAACCATTGATGGGGGCATGAAAACCCGCGCCGCCAGAAGCAATCCAGTCTCCTTCAAATTGGCTGCTTCCGCTCACTACAAAATGAGCGCCGTCCATAAAGGCTAACTGGCCAGTTGCACCCAAACCAGATGGGTTACCAGTGAAGCCAATCTCTAAATTGTTGTAGTTAAAATTGGTCGCCATTGTGGATGCAGAAAAAACAGCTGCCAAAGCAAATACCAATCGGATCACGCGTAGTTTTATTAATCGTTTCACAGCATTCCCTGCCTTTTTCAAACTTGTAACAATGTATGAAGTGTATGAGTTGCTGGCGTAAAACTTTAGTGGCGAGGTCTATAACTTTGACCACAACGGCAAACAATTTCTTAGCAATGGGTTGCGTTGGCATTTTTTTGCAAACAGTGTGGTATCTTTGCACGCTTCATCAGTGGTTTAGATTCAAAAACAGAATGAGGTCTTCTCATGCTTCCAACTTCTCGCGCTCTCATGGTGCAAGGTACGACGTCTGACGCAGGAAAAAGTGTACTTGTGGCGGGGCTAGGTCGCCTACTCGCGCGCCGGGGTATTCATGTCGCTCCGTTTAAATCTCAAAACATGGCATTAAACAGTGCGGTCACCGCTGACGGGGGTGAGATAGGGCGTGCACAGGCATTTCAAGCATTCGCCTGCGGTGTTGAACCAACGGTGCATATGAACCCCATTTTGCTTAAGCCCAACTCAGATTGCGGTGCACAAATAATCGTGCAAGGTAAAGCGGCGGAATCCATGAATGCGATAGGGTTTCAGTCGTATAAAAAGTTCGCAATGACACCCGTAATGGAATCTTTTTCTATTCTTCAGAAGCAGTTTGACTGTGTGTTGATAGAAGGGGCGGGTAGCCCTGCGGAAGTGAATCTACGCGAGAATGACATCGCCAATATGGGGTTCGCCGAAGAGGCGGACGTTCC
Organism: Enterovibrio gelatinilyticus; assembly: GCF_028683095.1. Classification (GTDB taxonomy): domain Bacteria; phylum Pseudomonadota; class Gammaproteobacteria; order Enterobacterales; family Vibrionaceae; genus Enterovibrio; species Enterovibrio gelatinilyticus. The sequence continues at coordinate 52,605 of NZ_JAJUBC010000003.1, forward strand.
TGTGATCATCGTTGCCGATATTGATAGAGGCGGTGTGTTTGCGCACTTAATCGGTACTTTGGACTGCTTGTCTCAGTCAGAACGCGATCGTGTCATCGGTTTTGTCATCAATCGCTTTCGGGGTGATATCTCTTTGTTAGAGCCGGGTCTTGAATGGCTCGAAGAGAAAACCGGAAAACCCGTGATTGGAGTTGTGCCATATCTTCAGGGGCTCATGCTGGATGCCGAAGATGCCATTGATGTGTCTCAGACTCAATCGACAGAAGGCGATGTGCTTAATATTGTCGTCCCTGTCGTCCCGCGAATTAGCAACCATACTGACTTTGATGCCCTTCGAATTCATCCACAAGTGAACTTACAGTTTGCTGCGCCAGGTAAACCGCTTCCTCCGTGCGATCTCATTATTCTTCCTGGTAGCAAAAGCGTGATTTCGGATTTGACGTCAATTCGTAATTACGGTTGGGACCATCAAATTGCAAAGCACCTAAGATATGGCGGTAAAGTCATGGGAATCTGTGGCGGCTATCAAATGCTTGGCAATCGCATCGAGGATCCTCATGGGATTGAGGGAACGATGCTTAAGACTGATGGTCTTGGCTATTTGGATACGCATACTGTGATTGAACGAGAAAAAGTGCTCACCCGAACAGTAGGCACGCTGACACTCGGTGGTGAGCGAGCAAAAGTGACAGGTTATGAAATCCACATGGGGGTGACATCGTCAAAGGGACAGACCCTTATTACGTCAGAAAATGGGCAAGACGGCCTCATTAATACGGACCAAAACGTTCTAGGTACATACTGGCATGGGGTGTTCGATTCACCTGAAGCGTGTTCGCTATTGTTAGCATGGGCAGGTTTAGGAGAAGTAAAGGAAATAAGCCTAGAAGCCGAAAGGGAGCGTAGTATCAATGCGTTAGCTGACGCATTGGAAGCGTCGTTGGATATGAGTAAGCTCTGGGCGTCCAATTTTTAAACTAGAAACAAAGCCCAATAGCACATAATTTCCGTTGGTCAATATATTGATGCGATAAAAATTATTAAATATCTGTAAAAATAGGTTTGCACTCTGTTGGGAATGGCGATAAGTTATCAATCATTATGTAGGGAAACACATTGTTCAACCTTAGGTATGAATAGTGATTAGCGAGCAGCAAGGTGAAAGAATGAGCATTTATCAAACAGACGACGTACGCATTAGCAACATCAAAGAACTCTTGCCACCTGTGGCAGTGTTGGAGAAGTTTCCGGCCACTGAAAAAGCGTCTGAGACTGTGTTTAATGCTCGTCAGGCAATCCACAATATTCTCAATGACAATGATGATCGACTGCTGGTTATCATTGGCCCATGTTCAATCCATGACCCAGAAGCTGCTGTGGAATATGGAAAGAAACTCAAAGCGCTGCGTGATCTTCATGCTGATAAGCTTGAAATTGTTATGCGCGTTTACTTTGAAAAACCACGTACTACTGTAGGTTGGAAAGGCTTAATCAACGACCCGTACATGGATAACAGTTTCCAGCTTAACGATGGTTTAAGAATTGGTCGCAAGCTGCTTCTGGATATCACCGATATGGGTCTTCCTACGGCAGGAGAGTTCCTTGATATGATCACGCCTCAATATATGGGGGATCTGATTAGTTGGGGAGCAATCGGCGCACGCACAACTGAATCTCAGGTTCACCGTGAGCTGTCTTCTGGTTTGTCATGCCCTGTAGGTTTTAAAAATGGTACGGATGGGAACATCAAGATTGCAACAGATGCAATTCGTTCTGCAGAATCCCCACACCATTTCCTCTCTGTGACTAAATATGGTCATTCAGCCATTGTAGAAACCGCAGGTAATGAAGATTGCCACATCATTCTTCGTGGTGGTAAAGAACCAAACTATTCCGCAGAACATGTTTCGGCTATTACAGCTCAGCTAGATGCGGCGAAGCTACGTAATAAGCTGATGATTGACTTCAGCCATGCAAACAGCAGTAAAGATTTCAAACGTCAGGTGATTGTTGCGGATGACGTTGCTAATCAAGTTGCTGGTGGAAATGATGCAATCTTCGGTGTGATGATTGAAAGCCACTTGGTTGAAGGTCGTCAGGACTTAGTTGATGGCAAAGCACCCGTCTATGGTCAAAGTATTACCGATGCATGTATTGGCTGGGAAGACACTGAGCAAGTGCTTCAACGCCTGGCAGATGCAGTCAACGAGCGACGTGCTGCTAAATAAGCGCTAGTCACTCACGCGCCTAATTCGCAAAGCACAAACTCCTAAAGCCAGTAGGTAAATGATACCTGCTGGCTTTTTTGATCTTTGCGAACTATCAGTCCCGTTTAGATCCGTTGGCTACAAGCGTATTGTATTCACCAATATGGTGCACAGGAGTATGCAATCGGCGCTTTAACGCTATATAGAGAAAGCGCTTTCGTTACATTTCAATAACAATGCGTGTGTGTTGTGTATTTATAGTCAAATTATAACTATCTGATTGTAAAGAACTATATTAATTATGCATTGTGCACGACATCGCTCTTCTTTGTGTCTCTATATTGCGATGTGTTACATCAGCATCCATTTTACTGTTTGCTCTATCACTTATGCGTAAAATACTGTAATTCCATAACAGTTTAGTTGATAGTTCTGTGACGATGGGCTAAACCACGCTATATACAGTAAATATTGTGACTATCATTTCTCACCGCAAAAGAAAGCGCTTTCAAAGTGATGTAATGTGGTCAACTCTTCTTTGGTGTCAGTTTGAAGTGACTCGCAACACCTAGTTAGTATTGCGATACCAAATTCACAAACGGTTAACAAGAAGAGCGATGTCACAGATAGAAGCGACAGAAAATCACAACATGGAAGCGAAAAAAAGCGTGCCTACGGCTCAAAAGGGTGCATACGGTTCCGGTACGTTAGTACTTAACCTGTTACCTGGCGCATTAGGTGTGTTCTCGTTCTTCCTGATTACTGCATTTGGAATTGACCCATTTCTAGCAGGACTGCTGGGTGGCCTTCCAAGACTCTTTGATGCAATTACTGACCCAATAATGGGTTTTATAACGGACAACACCAAGTCGCGTTGGGGACGAAGAAGACCTTACATTGTTGTCGGTGCCATTCTTAGTGGCGTATTTTTCGCATTACTCTGGCAACTTGATCCTGAAGCATCTCAAGCGTACAACTTTTGGTATTTCCTCATTTTCTCGCTGATCTTCACCATTGGTAACACCATGTTTGCAACGCCATTTGTAGCCCTCGGTTATGAAATGACGTCAGATTACAACGAGCGCACACGCTTAATGGCATTTGCACAGACTATGGGTCAAATCGCATGGATGATTGTGCCTTGGTTCTGGGTATTAATTGCTGATCCTGAGCTTTTCCCTTCTCAGGCAGAAGGGGTTCGTGAGTTGTCCCTTTATGTTGCTGGAGCGTGTATTGTTCTGGGTATTTTGCCAGGCCTGTTCTGTAAGGGTATTGACGATAGCAAAATGGAGAACCGTGCTGAAATCTCCTTTGCAACACTTTGGACAAATTTGATTTCTGTGTTCTCGGGTATCAAGAAGGTCTTCAAAAATAAGCCGTTTGTAAAACTTTGCGGTGCGACATTTTTGGTGTTCAATGGTTTCCAATTAGTGGCTTCGTTTAGCTTCTTCATCATCGTCTTTCATATGTTTGATGGTGACTATGGCGCAACAGGTAGTTGGCCAGCTTGGTTTGCAACTGTCAGTGCAATGACCACCGCATTTTTGGTTATCCCAATCATCAGCTATATGGCGAGTAAGCTTGGCAAGCGTAATGCATTCATCATTTCAACCATGATCTCAATCGTTGGATACGGTCTAAAATGGTTCAGCTTTGACCCATCTAACCCATGGTTGATCTTTATGCCAATTCCTTTGATGTCATTCGGTATTGGTGGGCTGTTCACTCTGATGATGAGCATGACGGCAGACGTATGTGATATGGATGAGCTTGCTAACGGTATGCCACGTCGTGAAGGTACATTTGGTGCTATTTATTGGTTGATGGTCAAACTTGGTCAGGCTTTGGCGCTTATCTTAGGTGGCCTAGTGATTAAGATGGTTGGTTTTGATCCAGGTGCCGCGAGTCAATCGGCAGAGACGCTCGTTCAGTTACGTCTTGCTGATATTCTTATTCCAGCATCGACGGCGGCATTGGCAGTTCTCGTGATGTGGAATTACGATTTGTCTGAAGAGAAAGCACGTGCAATCAAAGCGAAGCTTGTAGAGTTACGTGGCGAGCTATAAATCTACAATAAGTATCTTATAAATGTGCCCATGAGCACGAGTATAGATAGTCTGAAGGATGAGCTTTGCTCATCCTTTCTTTTTTTGCAGTATGTTAGCTGTTACTGGTTCGACTCATAGAGTTAGATTCTAAGCCCATTCATATCTTTAATGATTTGTTCAAAGAGCTTGCTTGAGATATCGATCAAGGTGTCGGGGAAGTCATAGTGCGGGTCATGAAGAGGTGGGTGTTCTGCACCACTTCCTATTCCAAAAAAAGCCGACGGCCACGCCTTCGAATACTCTGAAAAATCCTCAGACCATCGCATAGGCTCTTCAAGATTGACAAAGTCAAAGCCTAGATCTTTGCATGCTTGTTTGAGCAGCATGTTGGCTTCGCTATGGTTAATGGTCGCGCTGAATGAATCGACCCAGTTTATGTCGAGTGTTAGTCCATCACGATCCGCATAGTACTGTGCTCGCTCTTTGACATGATCACAGAGTGACGCAAAGCTTTTGTTGCTGTCACTTCTTAAGGTGGCCATCAACTCACCGCTCTCTGGTGTCGTCCCAAATGCAGGCTTTCCTAAGTTGATGTGGACGATAGTCGACATAGTTAGACCGTTTTTTATGGTAGAAGGGAAGCCTTCAATATCAATCATGAGTTGCCTAATGGCACGTGAAGGGTTGATTGCCGTTTCCGGATAAGCGGCATGCGCGGTAGTGCCAGTAAATTTGACAGAAACACCCGTTGATGCACATGAAAATGTGTTATCTCTGCAAAGTATTTGGCCTAGAGGGAAGCCGGGCACGTTGTGATAGCCGAACGCATAATCAATATGTCCTTGCGACCACTTGTCATCAGCGAGCATAGATCTTGCGCCTTCACCATTCTCCTCAGACGGTTGAAAGAGTAGCGTCACAGAACCTCGCTGTAGGTGTTGCTCAGAGAGTCTATGTGCTAACCCCATTAGGCTTGCTGAGTGGCCATCGTGACCACAGGCATGCATAACCCCGAAGCGTTGTGAACCGTGTTCATGGTTTGCGCGTTCGTTGATGGGAAGTGCGTCCATATCAGCACGAAATAGAAGCTGAGGACCTGCTTGATCGCTTTCAATTTTTACAATAACGCCGTGCCCTCCAATCCCTTCAAGGGGGGCATAACCAAACGTACGCAACGTTTCTGCAATCACTTTTTGAGTTTCTTTTTCATTTCCAGAGAGTTCTGGCATTTTGTGCAAATGGTGTCGAAACAGAATTGGGTTGAACATTGCTCCACCAAGCTTGCTGAAATCAGCCCCACACTCTACGCGCTGATATAGGCTATTTATGTGATCTAGATCGACTATGTAAATGGATCAGATCAGAGTTGTCTTTCCGCAAATCTGAGTCTACCGATAAGGGGTATTGGGAAGGAAAAAGAGGGCAGGCTTTCACCTGCCCTCAATCTAAAAGGGGGAATTGCTTAACGGCAGCCGTATTATTGACGAACACCTTCAACATGAAGTTCTAAGTCAACATAACTAGATGCGCCCATGACGGCAATGTCGTAGTCTTTTAGTTCCAAGCGTGTCGAACCTTCAAAGCCAGCACGGTAGCCACCCCATGGGTCACTGCCAGCGCCAATGAAGTTGGCTTGAATCGCAATTGGATTTGTTTTGCCATGCAAGGTCAGGTCACCATTGACAGTCAGAGTTCCATCGCTATTTTCTTCTATCGTTGTACTCTTAAATGTAGCAGTCGAATATTTCGATGCATTGATAAAGTCGTCACTGCGCAAGTGTTTGTCACGCTCTGCGTGATTAGAATCAAGGCTAGTGGTATCGATGTTCACGGTGATGTTGGAAGCCGTAATATTGCTTGGGTCATAAGAAAAGTTACCACTGAAATCATTGAAGCGACCTTTGATAAAGCTATAACCTAGGTGCGGCACTTTGAAGTTGATAGATGCGTGAGCGCCATTGGTATCGATGACATAATCATCAGCTAATGCAGTGGTAGAGAATACTGTTGCTACACCAAGCCCTAGAGCAATAAGCGTCTTTTTCATTTTGATTTGCCTCCAATCATTTTCCGTAACGTATTATCTTTATCAATAAAGTGGTGCTTAAGTGCAGCGGCGGCATGCAAAATCACCAAGCCAATCAGCCCATAAGCGGCATAGTAATGAATGTTTCCAGCGATATCGGATTGATCAGGGAATAGCTCCCCGAATGATGGCACTGAGAACCAATCAAAAACCTCAATTGGACGTCCATCAGAAGTGGAAATTAAATAACCTGAAGTGAAGATCACGAGCAAAAGCACGTAGATAATGTTGTGCGCAGCATGTGCAGCGATCTTTTCGAATTGGTTGCCTTCAATATTTGGTGTCCCTTTAGCAGTACGCCAAATAAGACGAAAAATCGTTAGAGCGGCAAGACAAATACCAACAGATTTATGCCAATGGGGAGCCGTTTTGTACCATGTACTGTAGTAGGTCAAATCGACCATCCACCAACCTGCTGCAAACAGCCCAATGACAACCAGAGCACTTAGCCAGTGTATTAAGCGTAAAGTAAGGCTGTATTGCTCAGTTCTTTCCATTTCCGAAACGTGTCCATGTGATTAGTGTTAATGAGAATTATAATCAACTAATCGGAAAGGTTAAGCTGCCAACCCTGAACGACTTGTTCGAAAAATTAGAAGAAACTATTGGTGTAATGATGAATGTCACTCTTCTTGCTGCCAACTTAGGCTGAGCGATACTGAGTCTGCAAACCTTAAAGCATGTGGTTTATCGATGGTGACGCGTGCAAACGTCACCCAATGATGGCTCTTTGCGATGTCTAGTACGCTGGAAACCAGTTTCTCGAGTAACAAGAAGCGCCCATTTTCAACGTGATCGATAATCGCTTTCGTAATGACTTTGTAATTGAGTGCTTCATCTACCACATCACTAGAGCATGCTTTGTCACCGGGGTAATGAATTTCAAGATTGAGCACGACATCTTGCTTCTTTTCTTGTTCATCAGGATTAAAGCCGATGTAAGTGCGTAGGCGAAGATTGGTAATGGTGATAATCGCATTTTGCATAGCTGTCATTCCATCTTGTTATTTTAGTGCTCGACCACCGTCAAGGTTGACGCTTTGGCCAGTCATATAATTGCTGTTCAAAATGAAGTCTACCGCGTTGACCACCTCGATCTCTCCAGGCGCCAATTTCATCAAAGACTTCGACAGCGCTTTCTGTTTGTATTCTTCATCGTCATTCGCATTAAACATAATCAACGCGGGAGCGATGCTGTTCACTTTGATTTGTGGGGCAAGCTTTTGTGCAAAAGAGAGCGTTAAATTCTCCAATGCTGCTTTACTTGCCGCGTAGGCGATGTGTTTTGCGCTACCTTTTCTTACAACATAATCAGTAAAGTGAATGATGTCACTGCCTGCCTGATTATTTGAGCACATAAAGGGGGCGAGGGCCTGATTGAGCAAATAAGGCGCTTTAACATGTACTTGCATCATTTGGTCTAGCAGGGCGGCATAATCATCCGTGTTCTTTTCAGCATTCCAATCCGATGCATTGTGTATTAGCGCTCGAATGGAAATATTTTTTTCGGCCAAAGTACGGGCAAATTGATGAATACCTGCATCAGAGCCAAAATCTGCTTGAATGCAGTCAACACCACATTCTCTTAGTGTTTCAACGCCAGGTTTTTCGGTGCGATAAGAGACAATGACTTTGTTTCCATCTTCAGCAAAGTGTTTGGCAAGGGCATAGCCAATTCTTTGACCCGCGCCAGTGATCACTATGGTGCTTTGGCTCATATATAACTAATCCAAGATAAGCGAAATTTTGTTTGCCGTATTCCATACGAATTAGCCAACAAAAAGATCAGTGAACAATTTGTTAATCAATGATTACATGATTTTAGCAGAATACACTTAAGGAATATGATGCAGAAGACGGTATTGGTGGCTGGCTCACATGGCGGGGTTGGAACAGCCTTAGTTGATGGATTTATCGAAAATGGTTATGAGGTTATAACGATTAGCCGAACGCAAATGAATGATAGCGAAAAGCACTTGCGTATTGATATGAGCGAATCGAGTAGCATCGATGTTATACGAGATTGGATAGCACCTTATATGTCTGAATTGATAGGCATTGTTAACTGTGCGGGCATTTTACATGACGCCCAACACAAGCCAGAAAAAAATCTGAATCAAGTGACAGGTGAATGGCTAGAGGAATCTATGAAGGTCAATGTGTTATCGCATTTACATCTTGCGCAAGCAGTAGGCACTATGATCACGTCTCAATCGAGCCTTAAATGGATTTCTTTGAGTGCGAAAGTCGGGAGCATCGAAGACAACTTATTAGGGGGGTGGTATAGCTATCGAATGACCAAAGCAGCCCTCAACATGTTCCTCAAAACACTGTCTATTGAATGGCAGCGTCGTGCTAGCAAGAGTTCAGTGATAGCCATGCACCCTGGCACAACTCAAAGTACGCTTTCTGAACCATTCACGAGAAATTGGCCAAAGGAAAAGTTGTATTCCCCGACGATTACCGCCAACAGAATCATTACGCAATTCGAGCGAATGGACGCAAATAGCTCTGGGCATTTGTACCATCACGATGGTTCGATTATTCCGTGGTAAACCTAAGTAATCTGATGGGAGAAACCATGTTTATCATTCAGTCTAAGGCAAATAGTTTCTGATTTGCCAAATTCGGGCGGACCAATAAGGGTTGTCAAGCGTTGAAATCATGACGCCTTTTGATGACGAAGCATGCATGAATTGTCTGTCACCAATATAGATGCCAACGTGATAACGCTGAGAGCCGGTTTTGAAAAAGATAAGATCACCAAATGAGGCTGACTTGAGAGATGTTTTACTTCCTTTTGTCACCTGTTGTCTTGTGGTTCGTGGTAATGAATGTTGAAAAACAGCTTGATACGCTTGCTGAGTAAATGCGGAGCAATCTATCCCTCTTTTGGAAGCGCCCCCCCAGCGATAAGGTGTCCCTTGCCACTCTTCAAAATATTGAATGAGAGCGAGATTAAATGGTTGTTCTGGGTTAGCCACAGGTGCCAATGAGTTAGGCCTATTGGTGTTGTAAAACGAACCTGTTGACGAAGAAGCATGGTCTGATTGTGTAGATTCACAACCAATGAGGGACATGCAGGCGAGAGCAATTGCGTTACAGGTAATCAGTGTGCGCATTTCTAGGTAAAACACCTGCTATTGGTCAATGTTCTGAGTCTAAATATGCATATCGTGCTGAGCAATAGTCATTGCTCAGCAGTGTTTGCCGTTTCTCACGAATAAGGCAATATACCCAAACAATCTGAAGGCCTCTGAAATCGAGCATCTTCAGGTTGATTGGGTATAAGCTATCAGAATACTGTCGATTAAGCGGCATTTTGATTGCGTCGGATATACCATTCAGTAATGTAATCAGCCAGAGCAAGTACGGCTGGTTCACTTGCCCCAGGCTTAAGGCTGAGCCCACTGGCAATTGACGTCTCCAAGGAATGCCCGTTTAGCGACTCAAGTAAATCCATACTTTCGGTAACTGAACATGCGGCGATAAGCGACACGGCCATACCCGACTCAATAGCGGCATTCAAACCATGAAAATCTGCCGCAGACAATGTTACCTGATAAGGCACGCCAGCTCGGTCCAGAATATCCATAGCAAGTCGTCCCCAGCGACAATCAACTTCGACAGCCAGTGGTAAAGGTCGATCCTTACAAAACGTAATATGCTTGGCTTTGGCCCAAACCAACTTTTCAGTAAATAACTGGGTGGCGGGGTAGCTTTGATCATGAATATTGATGAGTGCGAGATCTAGGCGTCCATCGCGTACTTGTTTGAGTAAGCGTTGACTGCTGTTACTTTGAACGGATAGCTGCAAGTTAGGGTATCGCTCTGAAAATCCAGTCAGAATGCGTCGAAAAACAAGATTGACGTAATCATCGCAAACCCCAAGTTTTACGGTCCCATTCATCTCAGGGCTATGGAAATGGGCCATCGCTTCATCATTTAGTACAAGCATTTGTCTAGCAAAACTTACCAGCGTCATACCATGCGAGGTAAGTACATGGCGGCGACCTTGCTTTTGAAACAAAGCCACACCGGCGACTTCTTCTAGTTTTTTCATTTGCATACTGACGGCAGATTGTGTCCGGTGAACACTGTTTGCTGCAGCCGCGAAGTTGCCACAGTCTACGATGGCAACGAGGGTTCTGAGCTGGTCGATATCAAAGTTAGTCATACTTCAGCTCCTTTGAAGTTTTTAGTTAGAAATATTGGCTTTTCTTAACAATTAAATTGTTTAATTATTGAACTGTCAAGTCTGGGGGCCAAATAGAACAAGATCACGAGGAGTCATCATCATGAAGAGTAAAGCGGCAAGAACAGAGTGCGTGCAGCAACCCATAAGCATGTCTCTCGCAAAGAAAAACCTAAATGGCGGCTTCATTGCGAATGTGATTCATCGTGTGTGGTCTGAGTGGCGTCGGTATCAGTTGATCCAAGAGCTTGAACACAAACGAAACGATGAGCACTTTTTGTGTGATGTTGGTCTAACGCGCGCTCAAGTTGACGAAAAACTTAGGCAGTTGAGGCGTCAAAAACCTTTGTAAAAACCGAATTTAATGAATCGAGTCCTTTGGCAATATGCATCGCATATCCAACCGTATCTTTGTATGAAGATGCGGTTTTTTTTGCACCAGGTCATGTGATAGCAAGATTAGTATTTGTCTCACTAATGAGGCGGCATGGGAGGATTTGTATCTTTAATATGTTCGTCATCCTACTGTGGCGTAATACTGTTTGTCACAGCGACGAATTTACACAGATAAATCGTAGAATTAATTAGACATTGAATTGGATAATCCTAATTTCAACGTCTAAGCTTTAGGTAACTTGATGAGCAACAACACGATTTAGGCATTTCGCTGTGTTGCTTCTTTAGAATATTTGAATAAAAACGAGGTTTGCAAAGAGCAAACTGGCTTGGACACTAAACAATTGTCAGGATTTGGTTTGGCCGCCGACAACCTAATGATTGGTCCAATTTTGGCGTTACTGCATAGCTGAACTTTACTTTGCGCAAGCAATGAAAAGTCAAATAGTAACCTGACCCGGCTCCATGGACCGGGTTTTTTATTGCCTGAAATTCAAGTATTGCTCAAACATACAAAAATTATCGAGATGGTCAAGAAAGCGAAAGGCACAAAAAAGCCAGACGATGTCTGGCTTTTCTGATTGTGAATGACGATGAGTGATTATTCGCTTTTAGCGTCAACCGTTGTTACGTCAGCCTCATTTTTTTCAGCGACGACCGCAAATTCTCTTGTCGGTTTGCCAACAATCGAACGCGTCGGTTCTTTGATATCGGTGATAATCACTTCAATTTGATCGCCGAGTTGGAATTCTTTATTGCCATCTACAGAAAGAGTTCCCGCCTCTGCATTGCATTCGACGCGTTTTTTGTTTTCACAAATCAGCGAACCAGGAATGAAAGTCATCGCACCGTTCTCCAGTAAGCGAACTCGCATACCTGCACGGTTGATATCGAAAATTTCCGCAAGGAAGGTTTTCTTCTCACGGACGCTGTCTTTCAACAAGCGCACATACAGCCAATCAGAAACATCACGTTCCGCCATGCGGTGGTGTTTGCGATGTAACGCAAGCTCTTCTCCGATCATGTCGTCAGGAGTCTGTGCAGCTGTTTCGCCACGAACGATGGCTTTGAGTAAGCGATGGTTAATCATGTCGCCATACTTACGGATAGGTGATGTCCATGTTGCGTAAACATCTAGACCCATCGCGAAATGCGGCAACGGTGCATTTCCTACTTCACTGTATGACTGGAACTTACGAATGCGGTTATCAAGATAACTGGTTTCTTGAGTGTTCAACCAACGACGTAGGGCACTGAAGCCTTCGATAGTTGCGAGATTATCAGCTGAAACGTCACCACCGTGTTGATTGATAAGCTCAACAACGTCGGCCATTTTTTCAGGTGAAAAACCTGCGTGCGTATTAAACACACCAAAACCGAAATGCTCACGAAGGGCGCGACCAGCACAAATGTTTGCTGTGATCATCGCTTCTTCGACCATGCGGTTCGCGATACGGCGAGCATCAACATGAATCGCAACAACATCGTTATCTTCACTGAGTTCGAAGCGGTAATCCGGACGATCTGGGAAGGTGACGGCATGGGTTTCACGCCAGTTAACACGCACTTTTGCAAGGCCGTGAAGGGCATTTACTTGTTCTGCAATGATGTCGTTAGGCTGCCAATTCTCGCAGTGCCCGTTTTCCAACCAATCGGATACGTTGTCATAAGCCAAACGAGCTTGAGACTTAATCGTTGCAGAAAAGAAGCTCGCATTGTCGGTGATGGTGCCGTCTGCTTGAACGGTGACACGGCAGCAAAGTGCAGGACGAATTTCTTCTTCACGTAAAGAACACAGGTCATCGCTTAACTCACGCGGTAGCATTGGAATATTGCGACCTGGCAAGTAAATCGTGTAGCCACGATCGCGTGCTTGTTTGTCTAATTGAGTATTCTCAGCAACATAAGCAGTTGGATCCGCAATCGCGATGGTGAGGGTAAACGTGCCATCGGCATTCGCAACGGTATAAAGCGCATCATCCATGTCTTTGGTTGACGCATTATCAATCGTAATGAACGGCAAATGAGTGAGATCTTCGCGTACCAAAGATTCATCCAACATCTCCCAATTGTCTTGAGGTGCTGGTTCTTGGTTTGGGAGAGAGTGTTTCGCGAGCGTTACCCACCAAGGCGCAATTTTGTCATTTGCGTCGGTAATTTTCTCACTGATTTCACAGAAGAAACCGTTTTCGCCGTTTAGTGGGTGACGGATCAATGAAGCGACGACCCAATCGCCTTCTGACAATGCGTCATGGCTTAACCCTTTGCGAGTCTTGGCACGAATTGCATCTTTAAGCTGTGGGCTGTCCGGCACAACATTCAATTTGTCGCGAATCATTTTAACGCGGCCAATGAATCGCGTGATAGATTGCTCTACTAGCTCATCCGGCTCAGCCAGTTCTTTTTCTTTTTCGGTGCGGATCAGAGCTACGACCTTGTCACCATGCATGACTTTTTTCATGTAGATAGGGGGGATGAAGTAGCTAGTTTTGTTGTCTACTTCAAGAAAGCCAAAGCCTTTTTCAGTCGCTTTGATCGTGCCTTCTTTTTTAGGAATGGTTTCTTTAATCTGTTGTTTAAGTTGTGCAAGTAACGGGTTGTCTTGAAACATTAGCCTGATCTCAAAATGTGAACCGCAACACTATACGTATTCGAGCCACTAAATCCAAGGTGTGTAATCTAACAATTTGTTGATAAAGACGGGCTAAATCTTCGTGTCTACTCCCAAAGTTGATGTAACGGGAATGCTAAATTGAATGCTGATGACAGAATGACTCTCAAGGAATGAAGCAAACGAGTAAGCGCATGGAAAGTGCTGAGTTAGAGAGTCCGATTGCAGCCCTGATCATTGATGACACGTTAGAAGCGTGGTGCGAAGGAGTGTTTAATCGCTTGATTGACGAAAATAATGCCAAGAATTCGGCGTTGTTTTTGTGGGTTAATGGTGAATTGGTGCTTGCTGCGAGCCAAACTCAGCATGTTTTCAATTTTTATTCGCACTTTAAACCCAGTGAAGAATACAGCGGTTATGCCATTGATTGGGCCTTTCTCGCAAGTAGGCACCTTGACGATTTTTCGTTTGTTTCTGAATTGCCATTCAACGCTGGCTGGCAACAAGACAACGTCATGTGGGAACATGCGGTCATTCCGCTGAGAAAAAGTGATTCATTACTTGGCTATGTCTTAGTCGAGGTTGCAACGCCTGACAAAAAGAAAAGGCTACGCTCTGAGAGTTTTGATTGGCTTCGTCGAGATGCTGCTTTTCAGTTGAAATGTAAGCTATTGGCACATCAGCTTGCACAAGTCCGATTGTCAAAACATCAAAATGAATTGGATTTAGCGCTAAATAACCGAACTCTGTCTTCTCAACTGACGTACTTGAAAAGTCTCCACGAGATCTCTCTTCGGTTCACGAAAGCAACTTCTATTCATTCGCTATGTCGAATTGCAATCGAGTTAGGGCGAGATCGTCTTCAAATAGACCGCATGGGGATTTTTCTTTGTGATTTGGAAAAAGACAAAATGTGGGGGACATGGGGTACTGATCCTCATGGCAATGTGGTGGACCGAAGCGATTTTTGTCAAGAAATGCCAAACACACTATTTATGGAAGAGGCATTTACAACAAAGAACGAGCTCATCGTAAAAGAGAACGTCCCTCTGTATTTTGGCCGAGAGCAAGTCGGTATCGGTTGGAATGTCATGATGGTGATGTGGAATGGCGACGAATGCATAGGCTGGTTAGCCGCCGACAATTTGATTTATCGTTCAGTATTAGATGAGCCCAAAAAAGAGGCAATAAAACTGCTGGCGGCGTCTGTCTGTCAGAAAATTAACAAATTACGAGAAACCGAACTCAATAATCAGCGTTTAGGTGATCTCGAAAAGATGAACACGCATCAAGAGCATGAGCTTGTGCTTCTGAGGCGTAAGCTTGAAATGGGTAACCAGTTGGGCGCTTGGTCGAAAATGATTGATCCCGTGACTGAATTACCCAATGAAAAATACTTGGCATTGAGTCTCCCTCAGATTGTGTCTGATTCTCGCCGGCAAAATGGTGTGTTGGCCGTCATATCCATAGAAGTGGATTTTTTTCGTGGTTACCAAAAGCTATATGGCGAAAATGAGGCGTCTAATTTACTACGTTCGATATCAATATTGATTGAAGAAAACACCGAATGTTATTCGTTTCACGTGTGTGCCGCGACAGCACCGGGTGAGTTTATGATTCTGGTGCAATATGAAAATGAAGTTCACCTACGTGAAATGACGGAAGCCTTGGTAAATTCAATGTACCACCGTAATATTCGTAATCGTGCATCCGCCATTTATCAGCGTGTCACTTTGAGTGTGGGGGCTGTTTTGGGAGGAGGAACGTTGTTCAATCGAACAAGTCGATTACTCAAAAATGCAGAAAAACAACGTTTGATGGCTCGGAAGTTAGGTCGAAATCGGATTTGTATTGATTAGGAAATATAGGCAAAGCGTGAAGTGACTGCCCAATTTAACGACAATTTGCTAGCGAATTAGGCTATTGCAGTTAAAAAGTCATCAACTGTAGAAAAAATTGTGAACTCCTTCAATTTTTTCTGGCTTTTTTTGGTTTATTAGCGCAGAATTCTGACCCTTATTTGTCGAGGCCCGTAGCGTTAGTTGCTGTTGCAGAGAGTAGGAAATCACTGTTTTAATCAAAGTGAACCTGCATCAGTAAAATATAACAGTGCGAAACCGCTAGCAGGGGCCCCGTTACTTTAGTCTATATATTGGGATCCCAATGCAAGATATCGTTACTGAATTTCGTCAGCTAGACCTAGCTGAAAACCTTCTTTCCGCTTTAGATTCAATTGGCTTTGTATCACCTACGCCAATCCAAGCGGCTTCGATTCCTTTGCTTCTTACTGGTGTTGATGCACTAGGTAAGGCACAAACTGGTACTGGTAAAACCGCTGCGTTTTCTCTACCAATCCTAAACAAAATCGATCTGAACCAGCACAAGCCACAAGCTATTGTTATGGCGCCTACTCGTGAGCTAGCTATTCAGGTTGCAGCAGAAGTTAAACTTCTGGGCCAAAAAATCTCTGGTTTGAAAGTACTTGAGATCTACGGTGGTGCTTCAATCGTTGAGCAAATGCGTGCTCTACGTTCAGGTGCTCACATTGTTGTTGGTACGCCTGGTCGTGTTAAAGACCTTATCAACCGCGAACGTCTTCAGCTGGACGAAGTGAAAACTTTCGTACTAGATGAAGCTGACGAAATGCTGAAAATGGGCTTCGTTGACGACGTTACTTGGATCATGGAGCAAGCGCCAGAAACTGCACAACGTGTATTGTTCTCTGCAACCATGCCTCCTATCGTTAAAGAAATCGTTGACCGCTTCCTTCGTGAACCTTCGCGCATTGACGTAGCTGGTAGCAACCGTACTGTTGAGAAAGTAGAACAACAATACTGGGTAGTGAAAGGCGTAGAGAAAGACGAAGCAATGTCTCGTCTTCTTGAAACTGAAGAGACTGATGCGTCTATCGTATTCGTACGTACCCGTCAGGACACTGAGCGTTTGGCTGATTGGTTGCAAGCTCGTGGCTTTAAAGCTGCTGCTTTGCACGGTGATATTCCTCAGTCACTACGTGAGCGTACTGTTGATCACATCAAGCGTGGCGTTATCGACATTCTTGTTGCGACTGACGTTGTTGCTCGTGGCCTTGATGTTCCACGTATCACACACGTATTCAACTACGACATCCCATTCGATGTTGAGTCATACATCCACCGTATTGGCCGTACTGGTCGTGCTGGTCGCGCTGGTAAAGCAATCTTGTTGGTACGCACCAACCAGATCCGTATGCTTCGTACCATTGAGCGCGTAACGTCGACTCGTATGGAAGAAATTCAACTTCCTATGCGTGACAAAGTTGCTGAAGCGCGTCTTGCTGCACTTGCTGCTGACCTGCTTGAGCAGAAAGAAGCTGAAAGTCTAGAAGCGTTTGTTGGTCTTATCGAGAAGCTTCAAGAGCAAATCGATGTAGATGCAGCTACTTTGGCAGCGATGCTTCTTCAGCGTCAACAAGGTAAACGTCCATTGTTCTACACTGGTCCAGATCCAATGATCTCGGCAATCGAGCGTGAGAACAAACGCCGTGAGTCTCGTCGTGACGAGCGCGGTCCACGTGACGGCAGCCGTCCAGAGCGCGGTGAGCGTCGTAGCTACAACGCTGCTGATTGGGATACTTACCAATTGCAAGTTGGTCGTGATCAAGGCGTTCAAGTTAAAGACATCGTTGGCGCAATCGCAAACGAACTAGGTCTAGAGAAGCAATTTATTGGTTCTATCAAACTAGCAACTGGCCACACTTATGTTCAATTGCCTAAGAAAATGCCTAATGAAATCATGGCACAACTGAAGCAACTGCGTATTCGCCAGAAAGCAACTGACGCACAGCTAGTTGAAGGTCACGTTAACATGGAGCCACCACGTCGTCGTAACGGCGGTGAGCGTTCTGGTGCGCCAGGCGGTAACGGTGGTCGTCGCTTTGAAGAGCGTGGTCCTCGCGGTGGTAACGGTGGCAATCGTTCAGATCGCGGTGGTGAGCGTCGCTTCAACCGTGACCGCGGCAACGACCGTCGTCCTTCAGGTGCTCGTCCTGACCGTCGTCCTGCTGACGCATAATCAGCACTGAAATGACCTTAAAAAGCCGACGAAAGTCGGCTTTTTTGTGCCTGCTAGTTTTGATTTTTATCTAGGATTAGGAGTCTTGAGTTAAAACGTTAGATTGAGCGTAACGTCCGATAACTCGAGGAGGTATGCGAGAAATATAGCGAGATAGGGCTGCGTGATTTTTGCCTTATTTCGTCTGTTACTTCCAACGAATGCGACGGCAGTTCAGGTCATCCATGACTATATTACGGGTATCGTCAGAGAAATCAGGTAAGTCCCGTGTTTTCCTGTTTGAGGATTGTCTTATGCTGAATATGCAGTTTGACCAACGGGTGATCATTGACACCAATGCACAAGACTGGCAACCATCGCCAATCGAGGGCGTACTTAGAAAACCTCTCGCCCGTGAGGAAGATGAGCGGGGTCACGCAACAAGCATTGTAAAATATGCACCTAAGAGTGAGTTCCGTCGTCATGAACACCCTCTTGGCGAAGAGATATTGGTTCTGGATGGTGTTTTCTCTGATGAAAACGGCGATTACCCAGCTGGCACTTATATTCGAAACCCTCCTGGAAGTTCCCATGCGCCTTTTAGCCTTGTTGGGTGCACGTTATTGGTAAAGTTGCATCAGTTTTCAAGCCACGATTTCCATCAAATTCGAATTAACACTCGTGACGAAACGCAGTGGATTGATGGACAGGGTCGGCTGAGGATATTGCCACTCCATGAGTTTAATGGTGAGCAAGTTGCCATGATTCAGTGGCCAGCAGGACAGCACTTTTTTTCTATTTCTCATTTCTGTGGTGAAGAAGTATTTGTCATAAGCGGTGAGTACCGCGATGAATTCGGCAAGTACCCTGCAGGAGTGTGGATGCGAACTCCTCATATGTTCGAATACAACCCATTTGCTGAAGAAGACACCTTACTTTGGGTAAAAGTGGGGCATCTCCCTTATCCGAATCTGGCGTAAGCAGAGCACGAGAAAACGCTTTCTGGCTTTCTGTATCAAAACTGAATCAAACGTCTTTCAGCTATATCGCTAGTATATTGCCTGAGTGCTTCGCTTGATAATTTGAGCGCTTTCTTGAATGTGTCTCGTTAACACTAGGAAAAAACGAACTCGGATGTTTCAGATTCAAAACCATTCTCAGATGCTGTATTTCGATATTGCACCTGTTCCCATGCTTATTGTTAACGAGCTGGGAGAAATCGTCCATAGCAATCGTGAGTGCCAAAGTACACTGCGATTAGAACAAGGCAGTCATAACTTAGATGGCTGTTTTTCTGCTGGTGTTTGGTATGACATCAAGCGCTACTTTGCGTCTTCAGCCTCCTTATCGCACTTTGAACCCTTCCATAAAGTGGCGACCCTCTCTCAATCCAATAAACCCTGCTTGTTAAAAGTCAGTGTGGATACGAGCGCCTCCAGCAAGATCTATATCGTCGCTATTTCTGATTGTGCTACACCAGAGAAAGGTGCAGATGAGCTTGATATTGATGGGTTGCCTTATGGAATGGCGGTGGTCGACGCTGAAGGTCAATTCGTCAACATCAATAAAGCGTTTTATATGCTTCTTGGATACAGCGAATATGAATTAAAAGGGATCAGTGATTTTGAGTTGACCTATGAACCTGATGCCAACAGCGAAAAGCCTCTACGACGACAACTGGTGACAGAATGTCGCGAGCATTATCAAGTTGATAAACGCTATGTTCATAAAAATGGCCATCATATTTGGGTTAGATCTCTGGTTTCAGCAGTGTCTTCGGACAAAATGAGAGCCGATAAATTTGTTGTGTCAGTATTTGATATTCATGAAGAAAAACAGCTTCAAGATGTCATTTCTACTTCAGAACGACGTTTTCGAATCATTGCAGAAAATGTTAGTTCAGTTGTCTGGATCTCTGCTCCCGATCCTATGCGGCTTTATTACGCTAACCGCTGCTTCAACGATATTTGGGAAGAACCCGTAGAGTCGTTATATGGTGATCCTCGTGTTTTTCTAAATAGAGTGCATCCCTCCGACAGGGAAATGGCAGCCACTACGCGATTTTCCTCTTCGTCTGACTCTTGGAGTGTCAACTATCGTTTGCTATTCCCAGATGGTCGCATTAAACACGTCAGAGATAGCGGTCACTGTGTTTTTGATGGAAGCAATGAACTCATTTATCGCGTGGGCACCATGACAGATATTACTTCCGAGATTGATCAGCGGGATACGGTGGTGACCATGGCGCACCATTTGCGTAAATTGGTGGAATATGACTCTCTCACAGGGATTAAGTCGCGCCATGCGATCATGAATGATATTCGAGAGACCTATCAGCAACACGCTTTGACGGGCGCCCCCTCCATTCTCGTATATATCGATGCTGATGGCTTTAAAGGCATCAATGATACCTATGGTCATAAAATTGGTGATGAAGTATTGGTAAAAATTGCCGAGCATCTTACCCGCAATATACGTGACTCAGATGTGGCTGGTCGTATAGGGGGAGATGAATTTGTGGTGCTTTTACGTCATACCGCTCAATCAGAAGTTCCTCAAATAATGGAAAGGCTCTGTCAAGACATTCGTTCTGAAGGGTTACCTAACGGCATCACCGTATCTTTGACCTTGGGTGAAAAAGAGCTGACTTCAGATATTCAGTCTGCAGAACAATGGCTTAGTGTTGCTGACAAGGCTATGTATCAAAATAAACGTAGGAAGAAAGCATCATATACCCGAACAACGACTCCAATGTGATAAGAAAAGTACTAGCACTTTAAGCTGATACAGTGCAGTTGTTTTTAAAATGAGACACATCTCTGTATTGCTTCGGCGTATTCTCTCATTTGAATATGCAAAGGGGATTGGACATCATGCAGAGCGTTGTAGAAGTGTTTGGTACAGCACTGGCGAGTTATTTCAACGGCAACAAGTCTGGAAAGCTCATTGTGAGAGAAAACAATGGAACCTCAGTCATTCCGACGTCTGAATTTTTCCGACGTCCAGAGGATGTAGCTACAGACAGAATAGCGCTTTCTTATTGTCGTCGCAGTGTGCTTAACATTGGAGCGAGCGGTGGTGAACATTCTCTGTTCCTCGTTGCCAAAGGCATGAAAGTCACCTCTATCGACAATTCTCCGATTGCGTGTGCGATCATGCATCAACGTGGTGTCCCTTCAGTGATCTGTGGTGATCTGTTTGACCAGCACACCATGTTTGATCGTTCCTTCTCTTGGTTAGCTTTGAGAGGTGTGGTGGGGAAATTAGGAAATATTCGTCACTTTTTCCATTTTCTTAATCTTGCGCATCGCAACTTGTATCCCGGTGGTCGACTTATTTTGAGCTCGGAAAATCTCAAGTATGAAGGTTATCGGACACGGCACTTAACGTTTGAATTTGATGGACGTGTCAGTGAAGAGATCCCATGGTTTGACATTGGCATGTCCACACTAAGACAAGTTGCTGATAGTCATAACTTCAATTGCCGTATTGTTTACTGCGATGACAGTAATAAGTACGTGGCGCTTTTGACGAAACGATAGTAGCAGGACACATATCACTGTAAGGCATTAGTAGTGAGTTAATTCGTGACGTTGTCACTTAATTGATCAGCCAAGGTAAAGCCACTTAGCTTGCTCTGCGGGTCTGCGAATATGAAATGGGGCTGATTACAGCCCCATTTTTTTGGAATATTTTTCTACACAATCAACGAAATGTGCTCTCTCATCTTCGTCGGTGAGAGCTTGAGCTTGTTGTGCGAAAGTGCTTCTTTCGGCCAGCGCATTTTTTACTTGCCATACGGCATAGGCAGCCTGTTTATCCAATTCAATTTTCTGTTTTTCATCCGCAGGAAGCAGCGCTAGATTGTTGTTCATGGTAAATCTCGTTGATTGATTAACGGCGCTACCATAGCGAAGAGTGCAGGGTGAGACAAGTGCTTACATAGGGCTTACGGTTAACTGACACAAAAACTGGGGTTTTCTTTAATATGAGGCTCATCTATTGATAGGTCGAAAGAGGGAAAACAATGGAATTTACCTATCATGACAGACAAACACTTTATGATGCTTGGATGTCTTACAAAGCGAAACTTCGTATTACTCAGATTGAAATGGCAAAGCGTTTAGGCGTAAGTCAGTTGGATTTTTCAAAAACGCTGCGTGGTGATGTGCCTCTCGACCGGGGTTTTGTTCTTCGGTTTTGTAAAGAGATGGGTTTAGACCCTAATCACTCTTTGCCAAGTTTTAAAAGTAGCAAGGTGTCGGTGATGACTGGGGATATCTCAGTTAACACATCATTGACTGTGGACGGCAAAGTCACCAAGGTTGAGTATTCTGACAATCAAGTGTTCATTGAATACGTGAAGCAGTTATAAAAACAGCCATCTGATGATGGCTGTTTCGCGATACAGCAGTAACACATTACGATTGTTTAGATGCTTCAATAAAGGCAGGCCGCTCGTTGATCTTGCGTTGCCATGCCAACAAAGCGGGCAGTGATTCATCAAGCTGCAGATCGAGATTTTTCAAGAAATCACACAGGATATACGTCGAAATATCTGCGATCGAGAACTTGTCGCCCGCGACGTAGGGAGACGTTGCCAATCGCTTATCCAATTCAGGTAAAAACTCCTCCACACGTTGCTTGGATTCATTTCCCCATGCTTCAACGCAACGTTCTCTGTCTTTGTAAACGCCTGTTATGTTTCTAAATGCTTGAAATCCAGCATAGAGCCCTTGAAATTCGACAATGCGATTCCACATTTCGACTTGCCCGATAGCCAGTGCACCTTCACCAAAAAGATGATGGTTCGTCGGAAAGGCAGCATCTATATAACGGCAGATAGCGACAGATTCACATATCGTTGTTCCATCATCGAGTTCGAGGCATGGAATCTTGCCGTTGGGGCTTTTGGCTTTGAATGCGTCAGTTGTGTTTTCGCCGCCACGTATATCCACATCGATCCTTGGAATAACAATCCCTTTCTCGGCTATGAAAAGACTAACACGACGTGCACTGGGTGCAGGGGCTTTCTCGTACAGCTTCATAAACACTCCTTGTAGCGCTATTTAGGGTCAACGTTGTGATTGTTGGGGGCTGAACTAAGGGCTCGTCACCGGAAGCCACACAGTCGCTATCACCCCGTCACAAGTCACGCGATTGGCAATAGTCAGGTCACCGTGATGGAATTCCGCGACTAAACGCGCGATATACAACCCGAGCCCTAAATGGGGTTTATCGGATTTTTGGTTTTCATCCCTCACTGAGACCATAGATGCCAGCAATTGATTTCCCATATTTTCGGGTAAATTTGGACCAAAGTTAGAAACAGTGATACATGCACGGTGTTCGTGTTGAACCAACTGAATATCAATCGATGTATTGGGTGTTCTAAACTCCACCGCGTTAGCGATTAACTTATCAAGCAGTTGTGCGACGTATTCTGGAACGCCTTGCATGCCATAGTGTCCTTCCTTGATTTGTAGGGTGAACGCTTGTTGAGGGTAGGCGTACTCATAGCCTTGCACACAACCAGTTATGACTTTATCAAGGGGGAATGACGTTTGTTCAGCATGTTCGAAACTTTGTTCAAGCCTCGTTGCTTCCGTCATACTTGTCAGTATCGTTGCCAACCTTGCAACACCTTCTTGAGCACGATCTATGTAGCGACGTTGGTCGTCATCCGTATTAACGAAGGCGAGGTTTTCTAGTGATGACCGGACGACAGCGACGGGAGTACGCAGCTCGTGAGAAAGACTAGAAGACATTTTCTCAAGGTAACTGTTGTAATCAGAAAGTCGTGTAACCATGGTGGACAGAGTGCGTGAGAGATCGCCGATCTCATCTTTGCTTTCAATGGGATCGAGTTGATGGCGAACACGCCCTTGCGGATCAATGGCACTCTCAGCGTCGTCGCGTAGTTTTCTGACACGCTTGGAAATATGTGAACCAAATAAAAGCAAAACCACCACGCCAGTACAAATGACAGCTAACAGTACGTTGAATAATTGCTCAAGCGCTTTATTGCGAAGCGTCGTGATGCCATTGGTGGTTTCTTCCACAACGACTGCGCCAACGATGTCATTGTTAACCTTGATTGGATATGCAGCAGACAGGATCATCGCACTTTCATCATCGGTTACTCGCCAATTCGCATAGGGACGTCCTATAAGTGCTTGTTGCACTTCCACGCCTCTAAACACCGCCGCATGTTGCATCGCATCAACGATGTGCTCGGGAGGACGTTTTAGAATTTGATAGTAAAGCGGGTTTAGGATCTCGGTTTGTATCCATCCCATCACGCCTGAAGGCGGATCTTGATACTTAATTGTTGTTTCCCAAACCCCATTGGCAGACTGTAAATCTCCGGTTTTCGCGAGCACGCGACCATGTTTGTCCACGGCCCAAACACGCGAGTTTCCATCGTTGATGTTTGTCAGAACCTGCTCTAGATCTGGAGAGGGTACAAGCAATGTGCCGAGCGTTTCCACGCTACGCGGGTTAGACGTTGCTAAGATGGTTTCAACATCTCTGTTAAAGGGGTCGACCACGTTGTAATAGGCAAAGCTGAGCTTTTCGCCCACCAGCCAATCAGGGATTGCCAATTCAATGGCGTAGCCATTCGCCGTTTCTTGCCACCAAGCGCGAATTGCCTCCGATGGGAAGTTGTGCTCAATATCTGAAATCGTCGTTTCAATCAGAGAAACGTTGGCAGGGCCACTGCGCGTAGCTGAAATGGCGTAGCGCTTGAATTCGCCTTCTAAGGTAGTGAGTGTAACCACGAGATGGTCGTTGCGATCGATGCGAAGTGAACCATTTCGTTTGAGTACAGGCGAGCGGTCAACAACATCGACGAGTGCAAAAATCTCGTCCCCATCACTTGTAAGCGTGAGGTCAAAATTCAAGTCAGAAAAGCGATAAGGAACGCGACTGAATATGACGTTGTCTTGCCCATAATTGTGTTTGTATGCCTGATAACGATCCCAATCTAACGTAGAGCCGTCAATATCTATGTGCGACTCAAGCGCAACGGCATAGAGATCTTTACCTTTTTCTATGCGGGGTTTTGTCGCTAATTGACGTTCAAATAGCTCGGGTTGTTGATTGAGTGACATGGAAAATGCACGCGCCGACCCCATTAGCGTCTGTTCTTGCCCTTGGCGAAGCACATTCTCCAATTCCCACACATAGTTGTAGCCAATGAACGGCAACAATAGAAGCAGGCCAGAGAGCAGGACGACTTTGGTTCGAATGCCGGACACCCAACGCCAAACCTGTTCTATCAGGCTTCTCATTTGCTACTGTCCCAGCGATATCCCATGCCATAAACCGTGTCGATAAAGTCAAAATCGGCATCTAGGGCGATGAACTTTTTACGAATACGCTTAATGTGCGATGTGATCGTACTGTCATCAACAACCACATGGGCTTCTTGCATGAGATCTTGACGGCTACGAACATGGCCGGGGCGTTTTGCCATGGCATGAACAAGCCAGAATTCGGTGACCGTAAGATCAACAGTATGCTGATTCCAGTTGACTTGCATTCGGTTCAGGTCGAGCGTGAGGTTACCGCGTTCGAGCAAAGATTCGCTGTCAGTCGCGGATTGCTTTAACAGTTCGCTACGTCGAAAAAGCGCAGCGATGCGGGCCATCAAATGCGGCAAGCTAATGTCTTTGGTGAGGTAATCGTCAGCACCCATGCGTAGCCCAACGACAGTATCAATGTCGCTGTCTCTGGCGGTTAGAAAAATGATTGGCAGGGTGGCTGACATTGCGCGAACTGTTTGGCAAAGCTGAAACCCGCCGTCGATTTCATCGGCTAGGCCAATGTCGATGATCGCCAGATCAGGCAAACGTTGTTTAAAACAGTCCTCAGCATCATGCCGATTGGCATAAGTGGAGACGACATAACCTTGCTTTCTTAATACGTCCGCGTAGTTCTCACGGATAGCGGGTTCATCTTCTACGATGGCAATACGTTTCATTTTTACTCAGATAATCAACCACAAGATGATTTGACTATACCTGAAAATGAAAGCGGTAAAAGGGCTGAAAAGCGTTTAAAGGCAAAAGCCATTTTTTTGCCACATTTGCTCGGCACATTGCCATTTTTGCTCCCGTTACCCGCCACTTTGACTTGTTTTAATAACCTCATCGAAACAACAACTGGGTACATACCCAATCCCTACTTAGGATGAGGAAAGCACAATGAAAAAATTCAACAAAACAATGCTAGCGATTTCTTTGGTTGTTCCAATGTCAGTGTCTACGGCATTTGCTAGTGAGCAATTAGCACACACTGAGCGTGACAGCACGGTTGAAATGGTTGGCTTTGGTGGTGGGGCTGCGTTTGGTGCTGTTATCGGTGGCCCGGTTGGCGCAGTGGCTGGTGCATTGGTAGGCGGGTTAATTGGTCAGCTTGCGAGCTCAGATAAACAAAACATCGCACAAGAACAAATCATCGCCGACATGCACGAGGAAAACGTTCAGCTAGCCACTTACCGAGATCTCTACGCGAACAATGAATTAGAACTTGCCAATCTTAAAGCTTCAATGAAAGAAAAAGACATTCATCTTGAGTTGGCCATGGACATTCAATTCCGCACTAACTCGTCCGAGATCGAACCTCACTTTCAGCGTCAGCTTGATGAAGTTGCCGAACTAATGCGTCAACAGCCTGAGGTGCGCTGGGATCTTGAAGGGCATGCCGATGTACGCGGTAATCAGGAATACAATTTGCAGCTTTCGCAACTACGTGCTCAAGCCGTCTATGAATATTTGGTTGAGCAGGGCGTCGCGACCGAGCAACTTGTGCAAACCGCGTATGGGAATCAATTAGCCATTGAAACTGAAGGTGACCGTGAAGGATATTTCTTCGACCGTCGCGTGAGTTTGCGTTCAGTATCAGGTGGTCAAACTGCAGCTAATCAATAAGGAGTGGATGATGAATATTCGTCCAGCCACCTTGGAAGATGCGGAGCGCATTAATGCGCTCTGCCAAACCTTAGGATACTCGCCGACACTGGAACAAACGGAAGAGCAACTGTCGCGTGTAATGAAACAACAACGAGACGCCTTATTTGTGGCAGAAGTGTGTGATTTGGTCGTGGGGTTCATCACCTTACACACGGTCGATGTTGTGCATGATGTTCAGCCATGGGGGAGAATCTCTTCGCTGGTCGTCGATGAAAATTTTCGCGACATGACTATCGGTAAGCAGCTTCTTGATCATGCAGAGATATATCTCAAACAACAGAACTGTATGCGTATTGAAGTGACCAGTCATATCAGCCGTGAGGAAGCCCATGGCTTTTATCTGCACCTTGGTTATCGGATTACGCCGCTTCGATTTATTAAGCTGTTGGCTCAACGTGTGCTGGTGGCTGCAAGTTAAATGCGTTAGAAGACATGGCTTGCTCGTGTTTGAGTAGCCATGCCTTCGCATCAAGCCCACCCGCATAGCCTGTTAGTTTCCCACTTTTACCAATCACACGATGACAAGGCACGATAATAGCGATTGGATTTTGACCATTAGCTGCTCCAACGGCGCGAGATGCTGAAGGCTTGCCAATCAATGCCGCTAGGTCGCCGTAACAACGGGTTTCTCCCGCGGGGATTTTTTGGAGCTCCGCCCACACTTGTTGCTGAAATTCGGTGCCAAGCAAATCTAAGGCCACAGAAAACTCCACGGGCTCCCCCGCAAAATATTGGTCTAATTGCTCAATCACCGTTTGGAAAGGCTCTCTTGTGATGACTTCATCGTCTGATACTGGAATATCGTACTTGTACTCAGGCAAAGACAGTGACGTTAGACCATGCTCAGAAGCAGTTAGTGTGATTGCGCCTAAGGGGGATGTGTAGAGATAACGATATTGCTTCATGATATGTCCTTATAGTGTGTGCTCAATGCGAAGTAGCTACGCCAAGGTTGTGCATCGTGTACCAGTGATGCTGGGTTGGATAAAGCGGCTATATCAGGTAAACCCGCACCACGAAGACAGGCATACGCGTACTGAGCTTCAGTCAGTGGTTGTCCTTGGGCGTTGACAAAGTCACTACTAGCCTGCTTGGAGAGACAGTATTTTGCCCAAGACGAAAGGCGATGTTTCTCTTGCGCAGATAGAGGGTAAGAATCTAGATCTGTTAACACCTTCTCAGCACTCGGAAAATAAGCGATCCCTTTTTCAGGATTCTCAATTAATAGTGGTTCAATCGATGTGTGGATTACTTGGTCTTGGTCTTGATCATTGTTGAGAGATTCACCAAAGATGGCACGAACACCGGCTTCAAACGTATCCCATACACCGGGTATTCGTGTGACTAGAGGCTGGTGCGAAGGTAACACTGTTCGTAGCGCCAATGTGATTGCATCCGGGTTTGCATCGAGATCCAGTAGTCGTCGTATATGATTGAGTGCCGCAAACAAATATTTGGGCTCTGACAGCTTGAGTTCCACCACAAAGCGATGCTTCTTCGGTTCCAAGGTCGCCGTAAATTGCCCACATAGCGTTCCCAACATGAATGTTCTTCCGTACGAGTTATGATCCAACCACTCGACATTTGAAATCATGGTCTTGCTTATGGCTGAGTGAAAGTGCTGCCAGTGATAAGGGGGACGAAAACTCAGTGTGACCACTATCGAATCTGACGGTGTCGACTGTTTTCCTCTCACCTGTGTTGGTGATAACGAGAGTTGTTGTTGGAAGCAGTCATTAAAACGACGAATACTGTTGAAACCCGACGCAAAAGCAATATCAGCGATGGGAATAGTGGTTTCATGAAGGAGCTTTTTTGCAAAAAGGATTTGCTGATAGAGCGCATATTGCTTGGGAGAACACCCGAGTGATTCGGTGAACAACTTTCTCAAGTAGCGGTCTGATACCCCCAATTTCTCTGCAAGTGTCGGGATACTATTGTCCTGCAAATAGCCATCATCAATGAGTCGTAAGGCCCGTCGAAATGTCGTTTGTTTACCAAGCCAAGCTGGGGAGCCTGGTGCACTGTCAGGTCGGCAACGTAAGCAGGGTCGAAACCCTTGTGATGCTGCTTCATAGGCTGTTGTGTAGTAGCGAACATTCTCTTCTTTTGGCGGTGGTGCCGGACAAACGGGACGACAGTAGATTCCCGTGGACACCACGGCCGTGTAAAACAGCCCGTCGAAACGAGCATCGCGAGATAGGCGAGCTTGTTGAAAATGTGTGGTGGTATCCATCGCATCATTCTTGTTTGAGTAAATGTGTAGTCACAATATCACTGGATAATGATAGGTGTCGCCAGAATCGGAACTTAATAGTGAGCTTCACACAGTGAAGTGGATTAATTCAACGCGATGAGAAAGGTGTGATGAGAAAGGCGTATAGGGGAAGAAAGAAACGCGCTGGAAATGGGTGACGGATAGTAATGATAAAATCAGGCTGCGCGAGGGCAGCCTGACCGTGTGTTTACTTATTCAGGTAAGCACACGCAGTAGTGAAAGCGTGCTCTTGGAACTGCTTCAGACCCACTTCTTTTAGTGAGACCATCACAGGGTTACGCTTTAAAGATTCTTTCATTGCAGATGCAGTAAATACTTCACATTCCATATCTTGGATAAGTTGAAGTGCAGATTCCAGTTTGAAGCCAATAGCACTTCCTGCAAATTTGCCTTTCATTGGGCGCTCGCGAATAACGATTTTGTCTACTTTGTAGTCAGTCATCAGTTGCGCGAATTGCTTTTGGAAGTGACGGATTTGCTCGGTGCTAGACCCATCAATGATGGTAAATTTACGAGCGCGACAATCTGGCACGTCGAACAACCCTTCTTTTAGTTCTAATAGACAGATGTTCGCTTCGTTGCTTTTAAAATCGACAGCACAAATTCGCATTTTTCTTATTCCACGAGTTAATGAACCACGCATTATAGGCAAAAGTGTGGCGCGGGTCATGGATAAAGATGGGAACACAGGCTGATCGATGCAGTTTAATGCAAAAAAAGTGGTGAGGTGGGACGTGGTTTGGTAACGAATGGCCTAATCAACGGAACTCGCTGAAACTGGTTTTGAGTTTTGCTTCAGTCAGGCCACGGACGATTTTGAGATCAGGACGCTTACTAAGGTTGATGTATTCAACTTCACGGAATGAATCTGTTCTCGCTGAGTAGAAGAGTTTCACGGTCGGTGTCATGAGATCATCGGGGTTTTCTTTGCATACTAAACCCACTCGACCATTGCTGAGTTCAACAACAGATCCAACAGGGTAGAAGCCTATACATCGGATGAACTTTTTAAGCAGATCCGCATCAAGATGGAATGGCGTTAGCCCAATCATGATTTTGAATGCCTCTGAAGGCGAGAGTGCTGGTTTATAGCAACGCTCTGCCGTTAAGGCGTCGTATATATCGACGATGCAAGACATTCTGCCAATGAGTGGAAGTTCGTCGCCTTTTAGCCCCTTAGGGTACCCATTGCCATCAATTTTTTCGTGGTGCATTAAGCTGACGTCTTTGCTGGTGGACGGTAAGTCGACCATATTTTCAAGGACGGGTTGAGACAGGGTTTGGTGTTCTTTCATATGGATAAACTCATCGTCAGTGAGCTTACCGGGCTTATTTAGAACTTCGTCTCGCACCAGTATTTTACCGATGTCATGCACCAAACCTCCGACGGCGAGTTCTTCTAGTGTATTTCTATCCAACTCCAAAAAACGTCCAAAGTTTACAAGGTGGAACGCGACATTCATCGAGTGCTCAAGAAGATACGCGCTCTTTTCTCGAATACCACTAATCCACAGCACAGCTTCACGTTTTTCAAAGATGCTCTCAACAATGTTGGCGCTAATTTCTTTTACTGGCTCGATATCTACTGGTTTGTTTTCATAAACATCGCGTAGGAGTTTGCTGAGTTGTTTTTTTGAGGTATCGACTAACTGTTTTGCTGCGCAGTATTCGTCATTCCCACTGATCGAAGAATACTTACCCACTTTGGTTTCCGTGTAACGGAGATCTTCGTCCGAAGTAATTTGATCCCCGTCGACATAAACAAAGAGGACGCCCTTACTGCGCAGGTTATCGATGGTTTCTTGACGACGGATAAACCCAGGCTTTTTCATCTTGGTTCGCGCACGTTGAGATTCGATTTGCTCGACATACATTCCAATCTCTACGTTATCAATGGCGATTTTTTGCAGCATTGATGTGGGCTCCGTATCTGGGTCGGGTTGTTACGAATTGGATATTGGTGAACATTAAATCATTAGGTTCAGTTCAATATGACTGATAGCAGTTGATAACTTTAACTATATACAAAATTCAACCATTTGGCCTATTTTCACCCAGTACACTCTATAAATATATGGATTCTCAGTACGTCATACTGATTAGCCTCAAAGCTTCTATATAAAATATAGAACATATAACCATGAATAATTGAAGGTTAATCGTGGTCTTGTGTGACTTTTGACCTTTACCGAGCGTTATACTATTTGGCCTTTTAAAGTCCGATGTATTTTAATGGTGGAGTGTGGATAAATCAAAGAAATGAATGTACTTGTAACAGCAACTAATGCGCGTGGATTCACGTTTTCTATTTGCCCAATGTCTAATCTCTGGTTAGAGTGCGCGACTGATTTGGCGAAATGACCGCCTGTTGTTGATTATTTAGGCGTACAGAATGCGAATACTGAAAACCTCTACTCATCCTGATGTCCTTCCACTTAAAGGTAAATCGCTCTTTCAACGATTAGCATCGCGAGCGATTGTTGTCCGTGAGAACGATATTTTGCTGCTGTTTACGGAGCGTTACCATGACTACTCCTTACCGGGTGGTGGGATTGATGTAAACGAGAATCAAATTGATGGATTGGTCCGTGAACTAAAAGAAGAAACGGGCGCGAATAATATCCGCAATATTCGACCTTTTGGTTCCTACGAAGAGTTTCGTCCGTGGCATAAACCAGATTTCGATGTTGTTCATATGATTTCTTACTGCTTTTGGTGCGATATTGACGATCAGTTAGGTGAAGTGTCACTGGAAGACTATGAAGTGAAAAACGGCATGCGCCCAGTATGGATGAATATCCACGAAGCTATTGAACACAATAAAAAAACGATGGCTGAAAGCGATAAGCAGGGTTTGTCTATTGTCCGTGAAACCTATTTGCTAGAACTTATTGCGAGTGAAATAACCCAATAAGCAATCACTTTAACGACGCATAGAGAAGAGGCTGGAACTTCCAGCCTCTTTCAGTTTTGTTTTTCAAGCGATCTTTAAGTTCTTGACGATCTTAGTAGCGATAAAAGAGTGTGAAACTCCCATATCCATGTTGGTCAAGATCTGACGTTTTGAACTGTTTGCTGTAAGCCGTCACCGATGCGATTGCCCCCCAATGACGAGAATACCAAGAAAAACCACCTGAAATGGCGGCTTGATTGCGTTGGATATCGAGATCATCATTCTCTGATGGCTTATCGCCTTCAATGGTGATGTCACTGAATCGATGGCGCGCTTCAAGTGTGGTGAAAAAGAAGAAACCATCATCGCTATGGCTTAACATGCCTACGTCGACCGAGTTTTGTGCGATAACGGATGTTGCGCCAAACGTATTCCCGAGATCGATACCGATACGGTAGGTGCCACCTAACGCAACTTCACTTTGAAAGTTACCGCCTTGACCACGACCAAAAACACTAAATTCACCGATCGGGGTCCGAGAAATTAGTTGATGAGCTTGGAAACCTGCTTGATAGATAAACTCGTCGTAAATTTGATAATCCCAACCTTTTGGATCTGTCGAACCTACAATTTCGTGCACGATAGATTGCGCTGAATCAGCCGCCGAACTGGGCCCAACAGTGCCAAGCATTAAGCTACCGCGATAGGCCACAGTATCTGTTTGGTGGTAAGCACGCCCTTGCAGATAGAGCAGACCCGCATAAGGGCGCTCATTGGGTTGTGGCGTTTCAAACTCAATGTCAGTCGGCGTCCACATTTGCGAAGCAAGTTCTATGCTGTAACCGATGGTCCCGGGGTCGGAAGACCAGCGCAAACCTAGCCCGCTGGTATAGTCTCTGTCGGTTCCAAGTGCGCCATCATTGTCTACTGTTAACGAAATTGACGCGGCGTGGACAGACAAGCTAAGAAAAGGGACGACGAAGAGAGATGCCCCGAAAATGCTGCGTGATAACATAAAATCCTAATATTCGACGTAAAGGCGGCAATACCACCAATAATGCGACCAATGTATGCTTTGACGGATATGCTATACCATTCATTGTACGTTGACGATGCTGGCTTCCAAGGAGAGTGATTTGCAACAGGTTATAAGTGCACTTGTCAGTGCCGAATGGTTAAGGGATAACCTAAACATCCCAAATCTTAAGATGATTGATGCGAGCTGGTTTATGCCTGGCAGCGAGAGAAATGCAAAGTCTGAATGGATGAGTCAACGAATCCCTGGTGCTGTGTATTTTGATTTTGATGCGGAGATTGTCGATAAGTCATCATCACTACCACACATGCTCCCGTCACCTGCGCAGTTTGAGCAGGCCGTCAGTGCATTGGGCATTGATAACGAAGATATCGTAGTGGCGTACGACAGTTCCGGTATTTTTTCTGCGCCACGGGTTTGGTGGATGTTTAAGGCAATGGGTCATCAATCGGTAGCGGTTCTTGATGGTGGCTTTCCTGCTTGGATATCTGCTGGAGGAGAGATAGATTCTGAACTCCCTAGAATTCCCGCTAAGACACAATATGTTGCGGAATTAGTCTTCGAACGTGTAATAGACAAGGACACCTTGCTAGCAGGTATTTCATCCGCATCCCTTAATGTCATCGATGTAAGACCTGCGGATCGTTTTGCTGGGTCCGTGCCAGAGCCTCGCGCTGGCGTTCGCAGTGGACATATGCCAAACGCAAAAAATTTACCGTTCGGGAAGCTTCTTGTTAACGGGAAGTTTAAAGACAAATCAGAACTAGAGCGCCTGATTACACCTGTTGTTTCTGCTGACATGCTGAATGTGTCGTCATGTGGGTCAGGTGTCACTGCGTGTATTCTTTCTCTGGCGAGTGAAATAACCCTAGGCAAACCCATCACGGTCTATGACGGCTCGTGGAGTGAGTGGGGGAGTGATTCGACACTCCCTATCGTGTCTGACTAGCACTTAGAAGCCTCCTTGATGGAGGCTTTTTTTATGAAGGTTACAGTCTGCAAAACTATGATCAGTCAGCGATTTTTGATGTTCTCATAAATGGAAACTAAGTTTTAAGGGTGGATTAGATCAAACTTGAAGTGTTATACAGAATGTAACCAAGTATTAATGGTTACAAAGTGTTAACAATGTGTTATGACTGGTTTCATGTTGTTGATTAATCAATATGGAGCAGCAACGTGACGAATCAAATTGCGATGACGACAAATAATGTTTTACTTCCTGAGCGAATTCAAAAGCTTGTTCAAGCGTTATCAAGTGGCGTTTATGAACGAGAAGACACTATTCGTCTATGCCTGCTCGCCGCGTTAAGCGGTGAAAGTGTTTTCTTGCTCGGCCCGCCGGGTATCGCGAAAAGTTACATAGCTAAACGGCTAATTGAAGCGTTCGACGATAGTCAGTTCTTTGAGTACTTGATGACACGCTTTTCAACGCCAGAAGAAGTTTTTGGTCCGCTATCAATTCAAGAGTTAAAAGACAACGGAAAGTACGTTCGTTTAACCGAAGGATACTTACCTTCTGCAGACGTTGTTTTTCTTGATGAAATATGGAAGGCAGGCCCTGCTATTCTCAATACCCTTCTCACCGTGGTGAATGAACGCGTCTATCGCAATGGTAGTGAAGTGCTGCCTGTCCCCATGCGTTTGTTGGTGACTGCGTCCAATGAACTGCCTGAGCCTGATAGCGGCCTAGACGCACTCTATGATCGTATGTTGGTGCGTATTTTCGTTAATCGAATTCAAGAGAAGGGTAATTTTAAACGTCTTCTGACTGGAGAAAGTGGTGAAACACGCGTTGAGATTGGTCCTGAAATTTCGATCAAAGCCCAGGAGTATCAGCAATGGCAAAGTCAGATTGATCAGGTCTCTTTGTCAGACGATGTGTTCGAGAAAATCTACGCATTAAAAATGTTGCTTGAGCGAGAAGCGGACGATCCGAGTCACGCATTCCCCGTCGAGGAGCTCTATATCTCTGACCGACGCTGGAAAAAAGCGGTTCGTCTGTTGAAGGCCAGTGCGTTCTTCAATGGTCGCAAGGACGTCAATCCTGTGGATTTGCTATTACTGCAAGAGTGTTTATGGCATAGCCCTGAATCACGCGTAGTCGTTAGCGACACCATGCGAAAATTTGCATCGAATATCTGTTTCAATCAACAAGAAGCTTTAGCACTTGCGCTTGAAGCGGGTGAAGATATCAAAGTGCTATCTGACGACATCATTGATGTGCTTGGGCACACTGTTGATACCGAGCTGTCGATGCGAAAAGAGAAAGTCAAAGTCGACCTCAGCCAAGCGCGTCGCTACTCCGTCAATATGTCGAATGATTTGATTAAGTTGGTAATGCTTGATTCAAATCCGTCCGTCTCGGAGAAAGAAAAAGGCGACAGTCGTTGGGTTTACGTTGATGCCACTGAATTTGAGAAGAAGATAAAGAGCGGTGCTTGTGATGTTTATGGATACGTCAACAAGAACACTAATCTCTGTATGCTAAAATTTGATGTAGACGGTGAGCACTGTTTAGTGATTAAAGACATCGCCAATCGTCCGGTATCTGTTGCGATAGCAGGCGTTGATGATAGTGACTCACACGCGTTTACTGAGTGGCAAACGAAGAATGAAGCTGCCATCGCAAAGATTGAAGAAGCGAAACATCTTATTCGTATCGCACGCGTTCAGCTTAATGCGGCGTTGCCACACCACTTTGCAAACTCGGAACTGCTTGAGGTGATCGCAAGCAGCATTACTGATGCAGAAGAGTCGCTGCAACGGCAGACGATGAAGTTCGAAAAAAGCGCGTTTAGAGTGCGCATGCTGACTGATTACTTCGCGT
Organism: Enterovibrio gelatinilyticus; assembly: GCF_028683095.1. Lineage (GTDB taxonomy): Bacteria > Pseudomonadota > Gammaproteobacteria > Enterobacterales > Vibrionaceae > Enterovibrio > Enterovibrio gelatinilyticus. The sequence continues at coordinate 88,195 of NZ_JAJUBC010000003.1, forward strand.
AAGGGGAGGCACAATGATTAGTCCAGAAAGTCTCCATTTGGGCATGATGCTCGCCGAAACGGGCATGTTAGAACATGCTGTCACGGAAGTGATGGCGAAGCCGCAATTGCTGTTGATGACGGAAACCAGCCCTACGGCAAAATCTGCCGTGAGAAGGCATATCCGCAAGTGGCGGCATTCGGTAAAACGTCGTTTAAGTAACGACTGCATTACTGAAGAACTCAAGCAAGAGATTGCTTTGTATCAAGAAGCGGTGCAATTGACACAACATGGCTTTTCTCAACATGCCAAAGGCATGATTAAGCAACTTGAAGGGAAGTCTGAATTCTATCTTGCTGCGAGACGTATGCTTGAAAAAAACATGTCTCAAGAAACACCCATGTTCCAATCGTATTTCTGCAATAAATGGTATGAGCATTTAGCTGCGTCGATAAAAGGTGCCCAACAAAAAGAGTTGGAGGCGCACAAAGACAAACTACTCAATGAGCTTTATCAGCGAATAGAGACTTACAAGACGCTAGAAAACGTTGAGGAGCGAGGCACGCTTGAAAAAGTCGGCCGTCTTTGGGATTTGGCTTCGTCCAAAGTGACTCAGTCTGACGTGGATTTGCTTAAGCGATTCGTGGCGTTTTTAAAAGATAATCAGGATTTACAAGATATTGCCCAAACCTTAGGTCGAATGGCCAGTGATGTAGATGATCCTTCACTGCATCGCTCTCCTGCTGAAGAGTTACAAATGGTAGAAGAGCCCGCAGACAATGTTGCTGACGATATTGTGGGTGTTCACCAGAGTGATAATCTTGAAAAGATTGTCCCTAATGAGATTATCTACCTTGCTGAACCTGCACTGGAAATACTGTTCTATAAGCATTTTGCAGATAAACGCTTGTTAACTTACCGTATGCAGGGCATGCAACGGTCCCTCCGTAAGGTCAAAGCTTTTAAACCTGAAAGTAAACAGGTTGATATTGAAAAAGGACCATTTTTGATTTGCGTGGATGCGTCTGGCTCAATGAGCGGGTTTCCTGAACAATGCGCGAAAGCAATGGCTTATGCATTGATGCAAATCGCAGTGAAAGAAGATCGGGACTGTACGGTGATGATCTTTTCAACCGATCATATTTGTTATGAACTAACAGGTGAGGGCGGGTTGAAAGAGGCGCTTAATTTCTTGTCATACACATTTCATGGTGGAACCGATCTCTCTCCAGTGTTGACACATTCCATTGATCTGATGGGAACCGATAAGTATAGGAATGCGGATCTCGTTGTGATTTCAGATTTCATTGCGCCTGAGCAACCGAAAGAAGTGCAAGCGCAAGTTGATGACCTTAAGCGTCAGCACAACCGCTTTCATGCGGTTAACTTGTCCAAATATGGCAACCCAAAACTCATGAGCATGTTTGATCATGTGTGGGATTATCACCCTTCATTGATGGGGCGTTTGCTGAAACGTTTCTGATCTGAATTGGTTTACGAACAAAAACGCCCCGTTATAAAACGGGGCGTTTTTGTTGGAAATACCTTGATGACTTGCAGATAACTACTGCTTATCTGAGAAAGCCAATTTTAGGCCAAGAGCTGCAAAACTCCCTGCAAACACACGTTGCAGTACAATCGAAGCACGTTCGGAGTGAATAATGAAATCTCTTACGCTAACGGCAAGCGCACCATAAAAAATGAACACAACAAACGTCATTGTCATGAAAATGCTGCCAAGAAGTAGCATATAGGCAGCCGGTTCAACAATGCTAGCGGGAACAAATTGGGGCAAGAAAGCCATGAAAAATACCGTGAGTTTGGGGTTGAGAATATTCATCAAACAGCCCTTGATCGCTATGTCATACATGCTTGTGTTCTTGGCTTTATCGTTAAGTGATAACGCACCGCTAGATCGCCACATAGACACTGCAAGGTACATCAAGTAAGCCACGCCTGCATACTTAACGACTTGAAACGCCAACGCGCTGGTATGAAGAATAATCGCGAGCCCTGTGATGCTGGCAATGAGAGAGGGGATAATGCCAAATGTGCAGCCAACGGAAGCCCAAATACTCGCTCGAAACCCCATTAATAGTCCCGTTGAAATGGTATAGAGCACACCCGTACCAGGGATTAGAACCACGACAATTGATGTGACTAAAAACTCGATGCTAACCATGATCACTCCTTTTGTTCGTTAGTTTATTGGAGTAAGTCTATCTATTTCGTTTACTGGATGTCAGTGAATTTTAAACTGTTATCGAAGAGTATCAGTGTTGAAGCAGAGTTAAATTAGCCCAGTTCGGCCTAGTGTTTTACCAATAAATGATTTGTATATACTAAGAAGAAAGAAGAAAGAAGAAAGAAGAAAGAAGAAAGAAGAAAGAAGAAAGAAGAAAGCGGCCAAGGCCGCTTTGGTTTTAACAGAGTCGGTGAACATGGCTAACTGAGTAGCAAACTGTCATCAGCCAGCTCTTCACCGCGCACTTTACTGAACATTTCAAGCAAATCTGGCACACCCATATTGGCGCGTTCTTCGCCTGCAACATCCAAAACAATTTCACCCTGATGAAGCATGACCGAACGGTCACCGCAGGCCAGCGCATCTTTCATCGAGTGCGTCACCATGAGCGCCGTTAAGCCGAACTCGGTGATGACTTTTTTCGTCAAATCGATGACAAAAGCAGCCATTCGCGGGTCGAGCGCCGCAGTGTGTTCATCCAGCAACAGCAACTTACTGTCAGATAGCGTTGCCATGACCAGACTTACTGCTTGGCGTTGGCCGCCAGATAGCAAACCAATGCTATCGCCAAGACGGTCTTCCAAACCTAACCCCAAAATTGAGATACGATCTTTAAAGATGTCTCTGCGCTTTCTGGTCAGCGCCATACTCCATCCACGATGTGAACCTCGCTTGAAGGCCAACGCCAAATTCTCTTCAATAGTCAGTGATGCACACGTGCCAGCGAGTGGGTCTTGAAACACCCGTGCAGCCAAACTGGCACGCTGGTGGACTTGTTGTTTCGTGACATCAATACCATCAATAATCACACTCCCGCCAACCATTGGCGTCTCGCCGCTGACAGCGCCAAGTAGTGTTGATTTGCCTGCACCATTTGAACCGATGATCGTCAGAAACTGATTTTTGGGTACGGTCAGCGAAACACGGCGAAGGGCTCGGTTTTCTAGCACTGTACCTGGGTTGAAGGTGACCTGAATGTCTTTTAACTCAATCATCGTGCTACCCCTGCTTCTTTGACCTTCTTGTTCTTTTGGTACTGTTGACGCACCTTAGGAGCTATCAATGCCAATGCAACGAGAAGTGCGGTAACAAGGTTTAGATCTGATGCTTTCAAGCCAAACATGCCGGAGCTTAGAGCAAAGGCGACTGCTAGACGATAGAGAACAGAACCCAAAATAACAGCGACAACGGCAACCCATACTTTGCGGCCAGGAATTAAGGTTTGACCTAAGATCACCGAGGCAAGACCAACAACGATGGTACCCACACCAGAGGTAACGTCAGCGAAACTGTTTGTTTGCGCAAACAGCGCACCAGAAAAGCCAACAAAGCCATTGGAAAGGGCAAGGCCCACGTAGGTGTAAAAGGCGGTGCTGCCGCCTTGTGCTTTTACCATGCGAGCGTTGACACCTGTTGCCCGTAAACCTAAACCAAAATCACTCGCGAGCAAGCGGATGATAAAGAGAGCGCTTAATACCACCAGAACAAATACAACGAGTGGACGAGCGTAAACGGGGTCAATTCCCATGTTTTCAAATGGCGTTAAGATAGTATCAACGCCCAGCAGCGCAATATTGGGACGACCCATAATGCGAATGTTGATCGAAAACGCAGCAATCATGGTGAGGATACTGGCAAGCAGGTTCAGAATGCCGCATTTCACTGTCAAAAATGCGGTGATTAGCCCGGTTGACGCTCCTGCTAATATGGCAGCAAACGTGGCAATCCAAGGGTTAACACCCGCGATGATGAGAGTGGCTGCAACAGCAGCTCCCATAGGGAAGCTGCCATCTACAGTCAGGTCAGGAAAATCGAGAACCCGAAAGGTAAGATATACGCCTAGTGCAACTAGGCCATAAACCAGACCTACTTCCAGCGTGCCAAAAAAGGCAATTGAGGTCATGTTGTACGACTCCTACCGATTACTTTTCTACAGATGTTGCACGATCAAGCAGAGCCTGAGGCACAGTAATGCCAAGCTTTTGTGCCGCTTTCTGGTTAATCACCAGATCAGAACCAACAGCAACTTTTGCAGGTAGTGCTGACACTTCTTTGCCATCAAGCAGAGCTGCTACGTAGTCGGCGGTTTGCACGCCAATTTGGTAGTAGTCAAAACCCAGTGCGGCAATTGCGCCATTTGGAATGTACGATGTTGCACCACCAATAACGGGTTTCTTCGCTTGGTTTGCTGCGCCGATAAGGCCGTCAATCGCACTTGCAACCGTATTGTCTGTTGGGGCGTAGATGACATCCGCTTTTGACGCGACAATTTGTGCAGCAGATTGAACGTCGGCACTTCTTAGCGCGGTACCTTCGATGACAGTTAAACCTTCATTTTTCGCGGCTTCTTGAAGCAGTTCGACCAGCGCAACGGCATTAGATTCGCCTGGGTTGTAAACAACCCCAATCGTTTTCATGTTCGGCAGTAGTTCTTTCGCCAAAGCAACGTGTTGAGCAACAGGAGACAAGTCAGAAAGGCCTGTGACGTTTGCACTTGGCTTGCTCATGTCTTTAATAAGTTTTGCGCCAACAGGATCGGTTACCGCAGTGAATACCACAGGAATGGATTTCGTTGCTGCAACGAGTGCTTGTGCGGAAGGCGTCGCGATACCGACAAGTACGTCAGGACTTTCACCAACATATTGGCGAGCGATCTGAACTGCGATGGCAGGATTGCCTTGTGCCGTTTGGTAAGAGAATTCGAGGTTTTCACCATCGATATAGCCTTTCTCTTTTAGTCCATCGAGTAAACCTTGGCGTGTTGCATCAAGTGCTGGGTGTTCAACGATCTGCGAAACCGCAACTTTCGCTGTTTCCGCAGATACGGCAAAGGGGGCAGAAAAAAGTGTCGCGGCACAGCACGCCGATACAAATAGTTTTGAAATATCCATCACGTTCTCCTTGATGAGTGACCATTGGTAAAATGCACCAATTTTTCCGTCACGTGTTAATCCATTGTTATATAGAAAATTTCATGTCAAATCAGGCACTAAAATACGGCATGAGATGACTTGTGATATTGCGCGTAATGCATTTATTTGCACATTTACTGTTAACTATATGAATAAGATAACAAAAATGTGAATCGCCTAAATTTCACCCAGTAATTTGGTTGGCAGAATTTATCAATATTCACGGACTTATATGTTAATAAATATGCCGCCTTTAAGTTATATGCTAGTGAAAGATATGTCACAATCCAATTCTACTGGTTCAGTCTGCTTTTTGTGAGAAACTTTGATCTCCGTATGACGAACAATAAGAATTTTACACTGTAAACTGACGACTTCGTTTCTTTTCATGAGCATCATAGTTAGGCCAATATCACTTTTTCGCTTTCAAATGGACGATCCCGCTCTCATTTACAAATACCCCTTCCGGTATTGGCGAAAATATAAGCATGTTTGTGGGGCAAGCCAAAAAGCACGTAATTTACCCTGAAATATTCTCTCTCTGCATATATGATCCCCGTCATTCACCAATCTCTGAGCCCACGTTACGAATGATGGGTAACCCATATAACTATAAAGAGATTGGCATATTGGGGCTTTGCGCTAACGATACTGAGATACGGACTCAGCGCATTTGAATGCCCCTGCATTAGAATTTTTTGGTTCGCTCGGAGGCACAAGGATGAAGCTTTTTCTAGGGCTCATGTTGCTATTCTCTAGCAATGCGCTCGCATCTGGCAGTGATGCTGGTTTTATCGACTTAACAAACTCGGCCGTTGGCTATATTTCCCTCATTATATTTGCAGCTGCATACACTCTCGTGATGCTGGAAGAACAACTGCATCTTCGAAAATCCAAACCTGTCTTGTTAGCGGCTGGTTTGATTTGGTTACTACTGGGTTTCGCGTATTCAAATGCCGGCAACATCGAGATTGCTAAAACGGCTATTGAACACAATCTACTCGAATATGCTGAACTTATGTTGTTCTTGCTCGTGGCCATGACCTACATTGCTGCGATGGAAGAGCGCCGGCTCTTTGACGGGCTTAAGGCTTGGATTTTAGGTAAGGGATACGATCTTCGACAACTCTTTTGGATCACCGGTATTTTGTCGTTTTTCATATCCCCGATTGCAGACAATCTCACTACCGCGCTCTTGATGTGTACGGTTGTGATGAAAATTGGTGCGGACAATCCTCGGTTTATTAACCTGGCGTGTGTAAACATCGTCGTCGCAGCCAACGCTGGTGGGGCATTTAGCCCATTTGGTGATATTACAACCTTAATGGTATGGCAGGCGGGCATTGTTTCGTTTTCTGAATTTGGCGCCTTATTTGTTCCCTCTGTGGTCAACTATATTGTGCCTGCCGTTATCATGTCGATGTTCGTTCCGAAAGAGCAACCGAACGTTGTGCAGGAATTTGTTGAGATTAAACGCGGTGCTCGACGCATCGTCGTACTGTTTTTGTTAACTATTATTACGGCGGTTGGTTTCCATGGTTTGATTCATTTCCCACCAGTGATCGGCATGATGATGGGCTTGGCCTATTTGCAGTTCTTTGGTTTCTATCTTCGCAAAACGCTTCCTCGTTCATTGGCAAGGAAACGCGCTGTGGCTCAGGCCAAACAAGATGAAGCTGCACTTAAACGCTTGGGGTCAGTTGTACCTTTTGATGTGTTCAGACGTGTATCACACGCTGAGTGGGACACATTACTGTTTTTCTACGGCGTTGTTATGTGTGTTGGTGGCTTGAGCTTGATTGGTTATTTAAGCTTGGTATCCAATGTGATGTATTTGCAGTGGGATCCCATCTGGGCCAATACGATAGTAGGGCTGCTCTCCGCGGTGGTCGATAATATACCGGTGATGTTTGCAGTACTTACCATGCAACCCGACATGTCTTTGGGCAATTGGTTGTTGGTAACACTGACAGCGGGTGTGGGCGGCAGTTTGTTATCATTAGGGTCAGCTGCGGGTGTTGCATTGATGGGGCAGGCGAGAGGCATGTATACATTTTTTGGTCACTTAAAATGGGCCCCTGTTATCATGCTGGGTTATATAGCTTCTATTTTCACCCATTTATTCATTAACAGCGCAGCGTTTTAGTATAAATCACGAAAAAACGATAGAGCGACCCACTTGGGTCGCTTTTTTGTATTGAGCTATTGGCGGCAGTTTTGCAAAATAGCCCCATCAACATGGGTAACATATTGGAAATACGATGATCTCTAAGTGGGCAGTACGTTTCTATCAAATGGCAGAGCTTGTAGGCTCTTGGAGTAAAGACCCTTCAACACAGGTGGGAGCGGTGATTACCAAGGGTAATCGTATCGTTTCTGTGGGTTTCAATGGTTACCCTCATGGCATTTCAGACAGTGCTGATACCGACGATCGCGAAATGAAGTTATTAAAAACGCTTCATGCGGAAGAGAATGCCATTCTTTTCGCTAAACGAGATCTGGCTGAATGTGAAATCTGGGTAACACATTTCCCTTGTCCTAACTGTGCTGCCAAAATCATCCAAACGGGTATCACCAAAGTATTTTGTCCTGAGCAAAGTGAAGACTTCCTTTCTCGTTGGGGTGAAAAAATCAAAGTCAGCGCTGATATGTTTTCGCAAGCGGGTGTTGAGGTGAATTGGTTGCCATTAGCTGACCTGCCACCGAAACGCGACGTGTGACACTGAGTGTGATATGGGTATAATCAGCGCCCATATCGAAACAGCAGTAGAATAGGGGTGCGTTATGGCCAGCACTGCACATGCACTTCACATTTTGGTGAAGCACAAAGAACAAGCTGAAGATATTATTCAGCAACTAGAGAAAGGCAAGAAATTTTCTGACCTTGCAAAGAAGCACAGTACTTGCCCGTCAGGTAAGAAAGGTGGAGATCTTGGTGAGTTTAGAAAGGGTCAAATGGTGCCGCAGTTTGACAAGATTTGTTTTACAGGTGAGTTGCTGACACCGCACTTAGTGAAAACTAAATTTGGATATCACGTGGTGAAGGTTCTATACCGGACTTGAGCGTCGAAAGTACCAAGCAAAGCTGGTAAATAGAAAATAAAAAGGAGGTGACAGTGTCACCTCCTTTTTTGTTGCTATATCTCGCACTAAACGTGATATTACTTAGCGAAGATTTCGCGGAATTCGCGCTTCATCGCAGGCTTCAAACGAGCTTGCTTAAGTTGCTTAGCGAGGTCTTTTACACAGTTATGAAGCAGTTTGTCCAATAGACCTGCTTTGTAATCTTGTGTTTGCTCGTCAGTCATATCATCAAATTTCATGTCCTGAGTTTCGGTCATGAAATCAATGCCGGCATAGCTTTGGCTAAGGCTAACAAGAGCATGGAACTGTTCGAAGTTATCCAGAATGTTTTGAGCACTCGCAGGTAGTGTGTCCCATGATTCACGAACCACGTCTTCAGAGGCTTCGTGAACAGACGCCAGCATGGTGTACAGTTCTACAGGTACTTGCTCAAATTTAATCACTTGTTGAAGTTCTGCAGACAGATCTTCAAGCTTCACGGTTTCTACAGCTTGGTTAGCTTGTTCAGACATCTCATTAATTCCTGATAACGCATATTATTGCGCATCCTAGCTTGCTGAAGCATGAAGTCAACAGAAGATAGCCACTATGTTCGCCGAGTGTTGACGAATAAAGCAATATCTACCTTCTGAGCGTCGACTAAGCAGATGCGTGTGATTTTTTCGACTCTGAAGTCGCTTTAGTTGTTGCGGCCTTTTCTTCAGTCACAACCTTTAGTGACGGTTCTTCTTTGAGCTTATTTTCACCCAATAACACGCCACCTTTTGCGATGGTGAGTTGCTCGCTCTGGATCTGGCCTTTCATTTTGCCATTACCTAGAATGTTCACTTCGCGCGCAGCACAAGTTCCTTCGACAAATCCATTGATCGTAACGTGCTCTGCGTAAATGTCGCCTTTAAAGTGACCTGTAGAAGAGATAACAACATTGCGAGCACGAATAATGGTACCTTCACCCTGCCCATCAAATTGAATGTCACCTTCCAAATCAAACTCGCCGACGACGCGGCACTGTTTTGCCACTAACGACATTGCTGGCATAGACGCAGCACTTTTACCAAACAGACCCATTTACTACTCCTTTAGTCTCTTCTCGACCTTCGCGAGTGAAAGAGACAAATACTACTTAACGAGATCGTTGAAAGGATCTTATCTGAATATTGACTCATGGTGCGACAAAAATTTTTGCGATTCAGGCGAAATCACATGGCTGCGACAAATTTACAGCGATTCATTCTGTAAATGATGGTGAATGAGCCCCCAATTCATGATGAGAAGTTAACGGCGAAGGCGTTTCAGTGAATCGTGGTTGAGTGTGTTAGTGTGCGGTGTTTTCGGTACGGAAGGCCCGCTTCCTGGATATGCCAAGACGAATAAATAAGTGCTAATTATCTCGCGAAAACACCATTTAGGCTAAAGATCTATCAGTCGTTTGTGTCTTTTACGCGTTTATCAATATAAGTGATTGATGCCACCACAGTTGATTGCTATAACCTCGGGCAATAAGGATTATTCAGAGGCATTACCATGGCGATTGAACTTACTCCCCACGAAGCGCGTGTTATCGGTTGTTTGCTTGAGAAAGAAGTGACAACACCAGAGCTTTATCCGCTAACGCTGAACAGTTTAACTACTGCATCTAATCAGAAGAGTAATCGCGATCCTGTTTATTCACTGACTGAGGCTGAGGTGCTAGATACCATTGAGCAACTGAAAACCAAACGCATGGTGAGTGATGTGGAAGGCTTCGGAAGCCGAGTAACCAAATACCAACATCGGTTTTGCAACACGGAATTCGGTAGCTTGCAGTTTACTACGCAGCAAAAGGGCATTATTTGCGTCCTGTTGCTTCGAGGCCCTCAAACGCCGGGTGAACTTCGCACACGTACAAACCGTCTTTGTGAATTTTCTGATGTGAAGGATGTGGAATCTGCACTGATCGCCTTGGTTGAAAAGGGCTATGTGGCACAGCTTCCTCGAGAGCCGGGTAAACGAGAGAGCCGCTATGTGCATTTATTTGGCTCTGACACACCGGAGACGGAAGCGCAGCCTGTTTTTGACCAAACACCAGGTGAAACGTCTTCTCTTGCGACTCGTGTTGAAGCGTTAGAGCGCGAAGTAGAAGAACTTAAAGCCTTGGTTAATGAGTTGCTTAACGCTGACGCAGAGTAGCTTTGGTGTCTAGTGCTAAATGTTCATCAACACCTGTTGATATTCAAACAGGCCATGAGGATACACAACCCCAGACCCAAACGTCATGGTATGTCTATCTCATTCGTACACGCGAAAATGCGTTGTATTGCGGTGTGACGACTGATGTTCAGCGTCGGTTTGATGAACATCAACAAAATGGCACGAAAACTGCAAAATATTTGAGAGGCAAACAGCCTCTCACGCTTGCTTGGTCTCATGAGGTGGGAGCAAAGCAAAAGGCTATGTCGCTTGAGTGGAAAATAAAGCGGCTTGCCAAAAGAGACAAGGAGCGTCTTTGCAAAGAAAGCGACCTTATCTTGGTCTTATTTAACGACAGACAATAATCTAGGAAATACCATGGCACTTAAAGCAACGGTGTATAAAGCGTCAATCAATGTCGCGGACATGACAAGAGGTGTTTACCTCGATCACTCCGTGACGTTGGCGCAGCACCCATCCGAAACCGAAAAACGTATGATGCTTCGCCTTCTTGCGTGGACTTTATATGCGGATGAGCGTTTGCAGTTTACAAAAGGGCTGTGTGACGAATCAGAGCCAGAGTTGTGGATCAAAAACTATAGTGATGAAATCGAACTTTGGGTTGAGCTTGGGTTACCAGACGAAAAACGTTTGAAGAAAGCGTGCTCATTGGCAAAAGAAGTCGTGCTGTTTACCTATGACGACCATGCGGCTAACGTGTGGAAATCGCAGCAGCTTAATAAGTTACACCCATTCAAAAACTTGACTGTCATTAATATCATGGATGAAGTGTTGGATGCCGCCGCCGCTGCGTCATCTCGTACCATGACGATTCAAGCAACGATTGAAGACGGCCAAGTGTGGTTTTCGATTGGCGATGCGGTTGTGTCAATCCAGCCTGATGTCTGGAAAACCGCAACTCACTAACCAGAATGCTTTGCATTATGCATTGATTAAGACGCCGGGTAGAGACGCCCGGCTCTTTGTTCTTTGAGTACCACCATCAACGCATCTGATGACATTGGCGGATAATAATAGTGGCCTTGTGCAAAGTTACAGCCAATATTGCGCAGTAGCTCTTGTTGATCGATTGTCTCCACGCCCTCAGCAACCACTTTCAATTGAAGCAGGTTCGCCATGCTCACAACCGCTTGGCAAATCACGAGATCATCTTTAGATTGTGGTAAATCTTTGATGAAACCGCGGTCTATTTTCACTGTATTGACGGGGAAGTGTTTAAGATAAGCCAGTGACGAATAGCCGGTACCAAAATCATCAATGGCGAGGCTGATACCGGAAGCGGTAAGCCGGTTTAGAATATGTTGGTTACGCTCAAGGTTTTCAATGAACACCTGTTCGGTCAATTCAATTTGTACACGTGACGCTGGAATGTCATAGCGGTTCACCGATCGAATCACATAGTCAGCTAAGTAACCATCTTGGAATTCATGGCCTGATACATTGATGGCGATACATTTTGGCGCGCATCGCTCATCTAGCATGCGAGAAAATTCTTTCAAAGCAGTGTCGACAACCCAATGCCCTAAACGCTGCATCAAGCCGGTTTCCTCTGCTGTTTTAATGATGATGTCAGTGCTGATGGCGGCACCATTTTGTGACTCCCAACGAACCAGTGCTTCCACACCGACAATTTGTCGCGTTCTTAGGTCGACTTGTGGTTGGAAGTGCAGCTTCAACTCGTCGTTATTGATAGCTTGGCGTATTGCGCGCTCTAGATCTTTTTTCTGATTGAGTTGTTCTTGCATGGTTTGGTTGTAGGCAACCACTTTGCGATTCCCTAGAGCTTTCGCCTTGTTCGCTGCGGTATCTGCATGGCGTAACATATCTTCTGCGCGAAGTTGATTGTCATAACGGTAAGCGATACCAATGGCGCAGGTCGTGAGAATGTCGTTGTCTTCAATATAAAACTCTTCTTCAAAGCACATACGCAATTGATTGGCTTGCATTTCAGCTTCTAACTGTGACGTTCCTGCACACGCTATCATGAAGTGATCATTGGTAATTCTTGCCAAGATTGCATGGGGGGGAAGTACGGTTTTAAAGCGTTTAGCCGCTTCAAACAGCAACTGGTCCGCAACGAGGTGCCCATACATATCATTCACTTCTTGAAACTTGTCGAGCGCGATACACATCAATACCATTTCTTGGTCTGAGCGAAGGTTTCTCTCTAGATATTGTTCCATCGCAAAGCGGTTGGGAAGGTGCGTTTGAGGGTCGTGGTTTGCTGTGAACTTGAGTTGGTCTTCCGCTTCTCTTCGCTGGGTTATTTCTTCTTTTAACTTACTCACCATGTTGGACTCGGCGCGACGCCCGATAATGTTCACTTCTAATAAATACAATGACATCGCCACGAGTACGGTCACCACAATGCCAGAAATAAAAATTAACATAGGTAGAGAAAAATAGGCCTGGTCCGAACTGGAGCGTTGCCAAATGGTCAGTTGCCATTGGCCGTTTAGGGCATTGATATCCACACTGTTGATCAGCGCACCATGTTCTTCTGGGAGTTGGCCAAAGAATGTCGATGAGTCACTACTCAGAATCAAATGTTGTTCGGGTCGAAGAAACTCTTGAGAGATAGCTTCGAGCATCAACTTGATGTTATAGCTTGCGCCGAGATAGCCAGACACTCTCGAATCAAATGATACCGGATGTAGCATTTCTATCGTGAGCTTGCCATTCACTCCAGGTTGTATGTTCGACGTAGAGAGCTTCGAGAGAACCGGAATAGTGTTGAGAGGAACAGACGGTGAAATATTCCAATCAGCATTTTCAGGGTAGGGCGTGAAGTTGTCAGGCGCAGACCACTGGGGGGTATGCTCGAGATCCAGCCAATAGACACCGGCAAAAAAGGGAAAAGATGAACTAATACCGATGGTACTCCGACGCCAAGTACTCTCGCTAATTTCGCCTTTGTTTTGCAAACTATTGGCGAGCCATACAAGGAAATACGCTTCTTTTTGTAAGTTTACCTCAATGGCTCGTTGAACACGGTTTGTCTCAATGTTCAACATGTGATTTTGCAATTCAAGTTGACGCGATTGCGCGCTGTGATAAAGGGTGAATGTTGAAATCAGAATAAAGGTACAGATGAGAGCTATTGCTGCCAAAGAAGTCAATCGAGGGGAAGAAGTGGACTGTTCGGAAGTGCGGTCAGATTGACTGATTTCTGATGACAAAGGATAACCTCACTTGTGCGTCAAATGTCTCTAAAACAAGTTTAAGTCATAACCTGCAATTCGCAATGTGAGGAGGAGAGAAAGTCTCTAAAATCCAGCATCTTCAACGTGATTTGAGACAGTAAAAGTGCCCTAATGGGCCGTGCCCTTTGCCCAATTTTTGATGACGTGCGTTAACAATCGCGTTAGACAAATATTGTTTTGCTTTATCTACGGACGCTTCCACTGAATGCCCTTGGGCGAGAAAAGTCGCGATCGCTGACGACAAGGTGCAGCCAGTACCGTGCGTATTGCGAGACTGAATGCGTGGAGAGGAAAAGCTTCTCGCACTATCAGCACCAATAAGATAATCGGTTGAGTGGGTTGGATCGTCACTATGCCCACCTTTAATCAGCAACCATTCACAACCTAGTTGCTGTCGCGCCTTTTGTGTTGTCTTTGTTAAACTCTTAGTCCCTGTTAACTCAGTTAATGCTTCCAATTCAGGTAAGTTGGGGGTGAGTACAGTGCTAATAGGGTAGAGGTGCTCCTTACAATAGGAAACCGCCTCATGACTTAGAAGTTCACGCCCACTGGTTGACAGCATCACAGGGTCAACGACAATGTTTTTGGCCTTATGAGCCAATAGTTGTTCCACTACAACGCGAGTAATCTCGATGTTCGCGAGCATGCCTACTTTGACTGCCGCAACGTTAAAATCAGAGAAAATGGCATTTATTTGTGACGCAACAAGTGGTGGGGGCAGAGAAAACACATCATATACGCCCTGCGTGTTTTGAGATGTCACAGCAGTAATCACGGTACATGCATAGCCATTATTGGCCGAGATAGTTTTTAGATCAGCTTGAATGCCCGCACCAGCGGAGCTGTCTGAACCCGCAATGGTGAGAATGACGGGAGGAGAAGTTGGGATAGAAGTCATTGTGTTTTCGAACTAAGTCATTTGATTGCGAAAAGCTGATTATTGGTGATTCTAACACAAGTAAGTACGATGACTATCTAAGCGTTATGGGTGCCTCGATACAAAAATTGATGCTTCGTCTCGGTATTTTTGCATATTTCTTTATCGTAAATGTCCTATTATTAGACTCATCGTTCAGGGATAAAACGGAAGCCTCAGTGGAATGGCTTAAGAAGCACGCAAAAGCGCTAATTATCATTTTTATATCGGTCCTCTTTTCTTATTTTTCGCAGGTCGTGGTTTCAAACTGGCTTGTACAGAAAAAAATACATGAAGACGTTGCAGTTCTCTCTCAGCTATACACCGAGCTTTATCGACAGAGCTTCGATCAAATGCATTCTTTATCAGACACGTTACTTTATCGTTGTGATAATGATGATATTGAACTGATGAGTCAGGTAAGGAGTAATAATATCTTTATTGAATATGTCGATCTTCATCTTAACGATGGCAGGTCTTGTTCAATATATAATAATGAAAAAGCGGGCCGAGCATTAATGGCGTCAGAGCCTGAAAGTATAATTAATTTTGCTCATGTCTCGTTGATATTGAGTGAAAGTCAATTTGAAGAAATGCGGCTTCATGGCAAAAATGGCATTCTACGATTTGTGTTTCAACAGCCGAAAAACTTCCTTTCCAACTGCGAAAAGTGCCTTTTCATGGTCGTTCATGTTAACGACAAAGACATCACACTCTATCAGCGTAATGAACAGCCATACCATGAAGTTTACGATGGTAATTTAGGGCAAAATATCGGCGTGAGATTGTTCATTAATGAAGAAGGCGTAGAGTATTTAGTTGGCGACCTCGTAAACTTGTTCTCAATTTTGGTGGTGTTGATCGGTGCGCTGATTGCAGTTGGTGTAGAGCTTAACCAGTCCGATAGAAAAGGATTGAGCGGCCTGCTCAATGAAGCGATCGAATCCAATGCTCTGATACCATTTTATCAGCCGATCGTTCAACCGGTTGAGGGAGGGTATCGTATTGTTGGCGCGGAAGTTCTTGTTCGATGGTTGGCGAGCAATGGTGAATACATTCCTCCAGATACATTTATTCCTCTTGCTGAGCAGAACGGTTCAATCGATAAAATTACGGATCAATTAATCGATAATGTTCTGGATGACATGAAAAAGCTGTCATTGCCGAAGCACTTTTTTGTGAGTGTTAATGTTTCTCCCAGTTACTTAGAAAAATCAGATACTGCAACTAAGTTACTCGATAAAATGTCACTGCATGAACTCGATCCCCACCTGCTGTCGCTTGAGATTACAGAGCGGACGAAATTCAGTGATCTCAATAAAGCTGCTGTTTGTATTGAAGCGCTCACAGAGCATGGTATTTCAATAAAATTAGATGACTGTGGTACGGGTTATGGCGCATTTTCATACCTACATATCCTCAATATTGACACCATAAAAATTGACCGAATGTTTGTTGATGGAATCGGATTAGAAGATTTCAAAAATACTATTTTGGACTCGATACTCGCATTTGCTCGAGAGTCTAAGTTGCATGTGGTTGCAGAGGGAATTGAAACTAAAGTACAAGCGGAGTATTTGATTCGTTCTGGAGTCGAAATGCTTCAAGGTTCCTATTTTGGTGACCCAGCGCCATTTCATGTGTTCAAAAATGACCTCGACAATGACGCGCTAGATGGTGAGTTACCCATTGCGGTGAGGCCAATTACATCACGTTAAACGAGATTTAGAGGCTAACTAAGAGAGTTGTTCACGACTAAATTGGCCTCTTTCTCCGTTGAATTGTCACAGTTAACACCCTGCGAAACAGAAATCCTATTGAAATTCACCTTTCTTTTGATAGATTAGTCAATAAATTCATGTTGTTATCTTTGAGTGAAAGCAGGTTTATGAGACTAGACTTGAAATATCGGAAAGGAAACAGGGTCTATTTAATGTTGAATTCCTGCTTTCCGTTTTGCTCTGTCAGGCCAGAAACATTATTTAGAGCCGTACACCGAGTTTGAGCTTGCTAGGCGATTAGGCTCTCAGAGCCAAAAGCACAAAAAATTAAGGATGTGTGTTCATGTTTAAATCTTTTTTTCTCGATAGACGTTGGTTTCATTGGTCTATTCTTGGCACCGCGCTAATCCTGTATGTCACTTGGTATAAAGTCGAAATTGATGTTGAAGTTAATGAATGGTTTGGTTCTTTCTACAACCTCGTACAGAAAGCACTGACAACGCCAAACGCAGTTCAATTTGATGAGTTTCTCGCGGCCTGTCTTGAGTTTTTCAATATTGTATCTCTGTACATTATTATCGCTGTTATTTTAGAGTTTTTTGTTCGTCACTATGTCTTTCGCTGGCGTACAGCAATGAATGATTACTACATGTCCAATTGGAGTAAAATTCATCACATCGAAGGCGCATCTCAACGTGTTCAGGAAGATACAATGCGTTTTGCACGCATTATGGAAGGGTTGGGCGTGTCTTTTATGCGCTCGATAATGACGCTGGTGGCTTTCTTGCCAATCCTTTGGACATTAAGTGAAAACGTCACAGAGCTGCCTTGGATTGGACCAGTAGAACACTCGTTGGTTTATTTGGCGATTTTGTCCGCCATACTGGGTACTGTGCTGCTTGCTGTGGTGGGGATTAAACTGCCAGGTTTGGAGTTTAAAAACCAGAAAGTAGAAGCCGCTTATCGAAAAGAGTTGGTATTAGGGGAAGACCACGAATCTCGTGCTGAACCAGAAACGGTTAAAGAACTCTTTCTAAATGTCCGTCGAAATTACTTCAACCTTTATCGTCACTATCTGTATTTCGATGTTGCTAAGTGGTCATACATTCAGTACACGGTCATCATGCCGTATATTTTTATGGGGCCGACCATTGTTTCAGGTGCTATTACCCTTGGTGTGTTGCAGCAAATCCTTCGAGCGTTCGGTAAAGTTGAAGATTCTTTCCAATTTCTTGTGCATTCGTGGAGCACGATTGTTGAGCTTATGTCCATCTACAAGCGCTTGAAAGCGTTTGAAGTACAGATCGATATTGCCATCACGCAAGAGCAAGAAGCCACGCCTAATCAATAATTTACCGTACTCCGTACTCAAGGTGCATTGCATTGATAATGTGATGCACCTTTTGTTTTTGTTGTACAAAAAAATATTTTTGTACAATTCGTGATCCTTTTTTCTGCCGCTGTTGTACAAATAATAAAACGTGTACAACAAGGACGGATTCATGAAAATCAAATTAGGTGTTAGCGCATGCGTCATCGGAGACAAGGTTCGATTTGATAGCGGCCATAAACGCAATCACTTCATATGTGAAGAGCTATCTCCTTATCTCGAGTTTGTTCCTGTTTGCCCCGAAGTTGGTATTGGGATGTCTGTGCCGCGCCCGACCATCCGACTCCTTGATCGAGGTGATGAAATAGGTGTTCGTCTTGTAGAAACGAAAAACCCTGATGCCGACTATACCGATAAAATGGAGGCGTTCAGCCGAAAGAAAGTTGATCATCTTGCCAGTATGGATCTGTGTGGGTACGTGGTTTGCGCGAAATCTCCAACCTGTGGCATGGAGCGCGTCAAGGTATATCAAGAAAATGGATACGTTGCGGCAGAAAAGAACGGCGTAGGTTTGTACACCCAACAGTTGATATCTCGCATGCCTTGGCTGCCTATTGAAGAAGATGGCAGACTGCATGACCCCGTGCTTCGTGAAAACTTCGTATTTCGCATTTTCACTCTTAGAGACTTCTACGATTGTATGGCTGACGGTATCACTCGTCGTGCGATTGTCGAATTTCATTCCCGTTACAAGTTAGTGTTGATGGCCCACAGCCCGACAGACTATAAGTCGCTGGGTAAATTCGTTGCTCGCATCGCTGAATATGACATTGAAGAGTTCTACTTCGAATATCGCACTAGATTTATGCAAGCCATTGCAAATCGTGCCAGCCGAAAGAACAACACAAACGTATTGATGCATTTGCAGGGATATTTTAAACGCGATTTGGACAAAATACAGAAGGAAGAATTGGCGGAGCTTATTCACTCTTACCGCAAGGGAATCATGCCGTTGCTTGTGCCATTGACACTGATCAACCACCACCTTCAGCAGCATCCAGACGACTATTTACGTCAACAAAGCTACCTCAATCCATACCCTGAAACGTTGAGGCTACGTTATGGACTCTAGTCAGGCAAACCTGTCGATTGGTGATGTTTCTGAGCGTACAGGTGTTAACACTGTGACGTTGAGAGCATGGCAAAGACGTTATGGGTTATTGAATCCTCAGCGCACGCCAAAAGGGCATCGACTGTATACGGAACAGGATGTCTCGCTGATCAAAGAAATTCTTTCTTGGTTGGAGAAGGGCGTCGCAGTGAGTCAAGTGAAAGCATTATTAGGGAAAGAAGAGATTGCTAAAGCAAGTTTCTCGCAGCGCGTTCCCGAGTTGGTTGCGCTTAAAGATGCCATAACTCGCTTTGATTCAAAAGCCGTACATCGCCTATTAGCAGACCTGACGAGAAACTACCCGATCAAAACGCTCAGTGCGACAGTTCTGAAACCATTGAGTGAAGCGTTTGAAAATCAAAATAGTGACGTGTCAAAGCTATGTAGGGACTTTTGGCTAACGCAGTTGGGCAATGTGCTCGTTCACCGCTTTCACAACAACCACAAAGTTAACACTAAGAAGGCTTGTTGGTTGGTCTCTTTGCTTGGCGACAACACATGTCTTGTGTATGTAGAAGCATTGAAATTACAAGGTGAGGGTTACAACGTCACAATTATTGATGGCATGGAGTCGGGATTGTTGCTGTTGTCTAGGACATTGTCAGAGCAAGCGGTTGAAAAATTAGTGATTTATTCCGATCAATCTTTCTCTGCGCCGCTTCGTCGAGAAATCGAAGGTGTGCTTGAGAATGGGCCGCATATTACTGAATTGGTGGGGCAATGCCGTCTCATTCATCCTGATCTGATTGGATCAGTTGCTGTGCCATCAACTGACAACGTGGGAGCGTAGACGATGAAGTTAGTTTGGTTTAGACGTGATTTGCGGGTGAAAGACAATATTGCACTTTCAAAGGCGTGTGAAAGCGGAGAGCCTGTGATAGCGGTATATTATGAAACGCCATTGCAGTGGGAATCCCACGGTATGTCACCGATGCAAGCAGATCTCATTCGTCGTCGTTTGCAGGTGTTAAGGCAGGATCTTCAGAAGCTCAATATTCCCCTTTTGTTTAAACGCGTGCCGACGTTTAGTGATATTAATCCGTCGCTGGCTGAACTGTGTCAGCAATATCAAATATCTGAAATTTACTGTATTCGTGATTACGAAGTCGATGAAGTGAACCGTGATAACGCCATTGCGGGCTTGCTCAGCCTAACCAGCACCATAATGAACATGTATGACTATAAATGCGTATTTGCACCGGGCAGCATCATGACGGGTGCAGGGACGATTTACCGCGTGTTTACGCCTTTTAAAAAAGCGTGGCTTGAGCATTATCGCCGAGGAAACATTACGCCGGTGAGTACACCATCACCTGTCGCGACGAATGCGTTAGTTAACGCCTTGTTTAAGCAGATGGGTAACATTGAATTCGCATACCCTCAAAGAGATTCTGTGGGTTGGCCTGCTGACGATAACGCTATTATTCAGCGACTCAGAGATTTTTGCCGTTATCGCGTTGACCAGTATGAGAACTCGCGTGATTTCCCGGCTGTTCCTGCCACCAGCCAGTTATCACCGTATTTAGCGATTGGCGCGATTTCGCCTCGACAATGTTTAGCACGGTTACTTACTGAATGCCCTGACTGCTTAGACATGAATAGTAGCGGAGCGAGTGTGTGGCTATCTGAGCTGATATGGCGGGAGTTTTATCAGCACATCGTGGCCTCCTATCCCGAAATAAGTAAAGGCCGTAGCTTTCAAACATGGACTGATTCGATTACATGGAATCAAGATGAATTGCAGTTTGAACGCTGGAAGCAAGGCCGAACAGGCTTTCCAATTGTCGATGCTGCGATGCGTCAGTTAAATGAAACTGGCTGGATGCACAATCGATTGAGAATGATTGTGGCCAGCTTCCTCGTAAAAGATTTGCACCTTGATTGGCGTTGGGGTGAAAAGTACTTCATGAGCAAACTCATTGATGGTGACTTTGGCGCCAACAACGGTGGCTGGCAATGGTCTGCATCTGTAGGCACCGATGCACAGCCTTATTTTCGCGTATTTAATCCCACAGCACAGAGCAAACGGTTTGATCCTAATGTGCGTTTTATCCGTAGATGGTTGAAAGAATTAGAATCAGTTCCTGACAGTGCACTACACGAACCTCATCGGTGGGCAGAGAAGCAAGGAATTGATTTAGCTTATCCGCGTCCAATTGTTGATCACAAGGCCGCGCGCGAGACGGCAATTTCAATGTTTGAAATTGCTAAGTCCCAACAGAATACGAAAAGGGCTGAATCATGATGCAAACGGGTGCCACGCCACAACATGACACGTTAGAGCGATTTATATCGATCTATACATCGCTCAGTAAAGACAACCTATCGTCATTGAATACGATTTATAGCGAAGATGTAGTCTTTGAAGATCCCGCTCATCGTATCGAGGGCTATGACAATTTGTCTCGATACTTTGAAGTGATGTACAGCAACGTTAATGATTGTCGTTTTGATATTCATGAACAGGCAATTAATGGAGACGTTGCTTTCATAAGCTGGACCATGAGTCTTTCTCACCCGAAATTGTCTGGAGGGGCAGAGCGTGTCGTCAATGGTTGTACACGTTTAGTGCTCAAAGAAGGTCGCGTCGTCATTCATCGAGATTATTTTGATCTGGGCGAAATGTTGTACGAAGCATTACCAGTACTTGGTTCTGCGGTGAAAATGATCAAGAAAAGGCTAGGTCAATGAAACGTGTATTGATTACCGGTGCAACGTCAGGCATTGGCTTACAACTGGCAAAAGACTATGAAAGCTCAGGCTGGCACGTTGTTGCCTGTGGACGAAACATCGACCAGCTCTCTCGTTGGGCTGATAATCGTGACACTGTCACCATTTTGAGCTTCGACGCCACCAACGAAGAAGAAACGCAGCGTGTCTTGGGGGCAATAGACGCACCTTGTGACCTAATTATCCTCAATGCTGGCACGTGTGAATATGTCGATCATGGCGAGATTGATGTCAGCATGTTTAAGCGCGTTTTCAATATAAATTTTTTTGGATTGCTCAACTGCATTCAAGCGCTGCAGTCTACTTTTACGGGGCAAACGCATTTGGCGTTAATGGGTTCAACGGCGGCCTATGTCGGTTTACCACGAGCCGAAGCCTATGGCGCATCAAAGGCGGCGGTGTCGTATCTGGCGCGTTCTCTTTCTGTTGATTTAGAATCAAAAGGAGTGACAGTGTCACTTGTTTCTCCGGGTTTTGTTAAAACGCCGCTCACCGACAAAAACGACTTCCCGATGCCCATGCTTATTACCCCAGAAGAAGCGTCGTTGGCGATTCGTGAAGGACTAGAGAAAAAGAAGGTAGAAGTTCACTTCCCGAAAAAGTTTAGTTTTTTGCTCAAACTGATTTCCTCTTTGCCAATGGCATTTCAATTAGCGCTAGTAAGAAAAATGACAAGGAATGCACTATGAAAATTGCAATTATCGGTTCTGGCATTTCAGGCTTAACGTGTGCGCACTACTTACACAAAGAGCACGACATTACGTTGTTTGAAGCTAATGATTACATCGGTGGACACACTGCGACAGTGGATGTTGAAGTCGAGAGTGGTAAATATGCCATCGATACAGGTTTTATTGTTTTCAACGACCGTACCTATCCTAACTTTCAAAACCTCATGAAAGACATTGGTATGGACGCACAAGAATCAGAGATGAGTTTTAGCGTTCGAAATGAAGATAACGGCTTGGAATACAACGGTCATAGTGTCGGTTCTTTGTTTGCACAAAAACGTAATTTTCTGAACCCAAAGTTCTATAAGTTCATCTCTGAAATTCTGCGCTTTAATAAAGAAGCTCGCGAAGCGTATAGCATCGCGACACATGGTGATCCATTGGTTGAACAGACGCTCGGAGACTTTCTAACCCGTCGACAGTTCAGCGAGTATTTCTGCCAGAATTATATTCTGCCAATGGGCGCGGCGATTTGGTCATCAACCTTGTCAGACATGCGGGCTTTCCCACTCAAATTTTTCCTTCGCTTCTTTCAAAATCATGGCTTGTTGGACGTCACTAACCGTCCACAATGGTATGTGATCCCTGGCGGTTCTAGAGAGTATGTCCGCAAAATGGTCCCGGCTTTTGAAGACCGCATTACTCTAAATGCCCGTATCAAACATGTTGAACGTTTCGCGCATCATGTTGTGGTAGCGACTGAGCATAGCGAAGAGGTGTTTGACCATGTGATCTTTGCATGTCACAGCGACCAAGCCTTAGCGTTGTTGAAACGGCCCACGCAAGATGAACAGCTCATATTGGGAAGCATTGATTATCAAGACAACGACGTTGTTTTGCACACTGATACGCGATTGCTTCCGCGTCGCAAAGCCGCATGGGCAAGTTGGAACTACCACCTTGGTGAGGGGACTGGCCGCGAAGACCGACCTGCTGCTTTGACTTACAACATGAACATTTTGCAGGGGATCAATTCGCCTGAAACGTTTTGTGTCACCTTGAATCAGTCAGACAGCATCGACCCAAAAAAGATTCTGCGTCAGTTTGTTTACGCTCACCCTGTGTTTGACCAGAAGTGCATCGATGCGCAACAAAGACGCTCGCTGATCTCTGGAAATAACAACAGTTGGTTCTGTGGTGCTTACTGGTACAACGGCTTCCATGAAGATGGTGTGAGAAGTGCACTGGATGTAGTCAAGAGTATTCATTCAATGCCTATCCCGCTTAGGAGTGCTTCATGAGCACGGAGTCCCTCAGTGGCTTGTATGTTGGCAGCGTGCGCCATCGACGCTTTACGCCAGTAGACCATCGGTTTACGTACCCGATGTTCATGCCATTGATTGATTTAGATGAAGTGGAAAAGCTTGCTCAAACTGTGAGAGGTTTTTCACTAAGAAAGTGGGGCGTTGCGACGTTTCACCGCCCTGACTACATGCAAGGGCGTCACGATACGAAGCAAGCGGTTCAAGATAAAGTCTTTGAACTTACGGGAGAGCGATACTGCGGGAAAGTGCTGGCCCTGTGCCATTTGCGATATTTCGGCATGTATTTTAGCCCAGTCAATTTTTACTACGTGTATGACGAACACGGTCAGTGGCGCTACATGCTCGCTGAAGTGAGCAATACACCTTGGAATCAGCGTCACTACTACGCGATTCCCGCTGGCAAAAGGTGGGAGAACGAAAAAGCGTTTCACGTATCTCCCTTTAACCCTGTGGAACAGAAGTATGTTTGGAAGTTGCGTCCGTTGACAAAAACGGCGTTCATTCATCTTGAAACGCATCGAGATGATCGTGAATTTGACGCCACATTGGCCATGTCGAAGAAGCCGTTTTCCTCATCGGAACTTTCCAAGCTCATCGTTAAAACGCCCTTGATGACAGTAAAAGTCGTCGCCTCAATCTATTGGCAAGCGCTCAAGCTTTGGATCAAAGGTGCGCCATTTTATTCTCATCCTGCTCAGGCAAAGGAGTGACTATGTATTCTAATGAAATCAATGCAACCACGTGGCCCATTACCCGAAAAGACACATTTGCACGCAGTATGTTGCTTAAAACATTTGGGCACATAGAAGGTGTCGCACTGACGTTGGTAGATTATGACGGTCAAACTCAGCAACTGGGCGACATGAACGCCGAATTGCATGCAGAAATTATTGTTCGTCACCCAGGCTTTTATCGCCGTGTATTGAGCGGCGGGAGCATTGCGGCATCCGAGGCCTATGTCGATGGCTGGTGGGATTCTCCAGACTTGACCAACGTGATTCGTGCAGTGTGCCGAAACCTCCCAGCATTGGATCGATTGGAAAGCAAAGTGGGATGGATTGCGACAGTCGCTCAGAAAGTCGCGCATTGGAAGAACCGCAATACCAAGGAAAATTCGCGTACTAATATTTCTGCGCACTACGATTTGGGCAACGACTTGTATGAGCGCTTCCTCGATCAGGAAATGCTCTACTCGGCGGCGATTTATGAAAATGAAACCGACACGTTAGAAACCGCACAATTTGAGAAAATGGATAGGCTTTGCCGTCAGCTTAACTTGCAACCTTCTGACCACCTTGTCGAGATTGGTACAGGCTGGGGAGGGATGGCAATACACGCAGCGAAACACTACGGGTGCAAAGTCACGACGACCACGATTTCAAACGAACAATACGAGTGGGCGAAAAGCCGTGTTGAGCAAGAAGGGCTGTCAGACAGGATCACCTTGCTGAAAGAAGATTATCGCGACCTTGACGGGCAATACGACAAGCTTGTTTCTATTGAAATGATTGAAGCAGTGGGTAAGGAATTCCTGACTACCTACATCAAAAAATGCCAGTCACTGCTCAAACCCAATGGCTTGATGGCGATTCAGGCGATTACCATTGCTGACCAACGCTATGACTATTACAGCAGCAATGTCGATTTCATTCAAAAACACATTTTCCCCGGCGGCTTTTTGCCTTCTGTGAATGTGTTGCTTGATCACTTCACGCGTGAAAGCGACTTGGTTGTCCGTGATTTAAAAGACATTGGCTTGGATTATGCGCGTACGTTACAAGACTGGCATGAACGCTTTAACGAAAAGCAGGCTGAATTAGCAGAGTTGGGTTATGACGAACGTTTCTCGCGTTTGTGGCGTTATTACTTCTGCTATTGCGAAGGCGGATTTCGTGAGAGAACCATCAGCACCGTGCAACTGGTTCTTAGCCGACCAGAATGGCGTGACTAGCTGAGAACTGCCAATAAACGTGGCCATGTATTTATCACTAAAACGTTAAGAAGGGGAAGGCAATGCGAGTCATTTTGGTTTCACTGGCTTTCAACCTGTTTTGGTTTGCAGCCGTGGTTGGGCAAAACAGCCTTCTTCCCTTTCTTGTGTTGGCATTGATCGGCGCTATGTTTATTGATCGCGGTGTGATCATCGCGATCCCTCTTTTTGCATTGATCGGTATTGCGGGCGATACCGTATTGATGCGTAACCAAATATTGAATTTTGATACAGCATTTCTTCCTCTATGGTTGTGTTTGCTGTGGGCAGGTTTTGGGGCATATGTTTGGTTACTTAGGGATTGGCTGTTGGATAAGAACGTTGGACTGTTGATTGCTGTCGGTTCACTTGGAGGGGCTGCGAGTTATCTTGCTGGCGAACGCTTTGATGCTGTGCAGTTTGGTCTTCCTTACTGGAGCAATGCGATGGTCATTGCTGCGGCGTGGGCTATCTACAGCATGGTGTTCTTGTCCTTGCTTAAGTTCTTCCATCTGAAGGGGAAAACATGGTGGCATTCAAATACAGCAACAATCAAAAAATAGCCTTTTCGTTTCTGTCGAGCGCATATCTGAAGTACATCCTGTTCGGTGCATGTGCTGCGATGTCTTTTTCTGTCAGCGCACAAATCTCAGCACAACCCAGCGTTGAGAATGCCACAAGCGCTTTGGTGTCAACGGCGATATCTCCTGTGACAAATAAAGGGACGGCACCTGCCATATTAACCATTGCGTCGTTAGACGATTGGGCATGGTGGAAGACTGTCGGCTCCGCTACGTTAACGTGGGGGTTTTGGAAAGTTTATGACAGTGAGCTTCGCACACCGTCAGGTAAATTCACTGAAGATGATTCTCTTCCTCTTGCTTTGGTCATCACTTACAGCAGAGACATTGATGCGGACGACTTGCTGGATGCAACAGTAGAGCAATGGGAGCACCTTGGGTTTAGCACGGCTCAAATTGATGAATGGTTGCCGAAAATGGAAAGGGCTTGGCCTAATGTGAAAGAGGGTGATCGCCTTATTTATATGTTGAACGGCAAGGGCGGCCAATTTTTGTATCAGCCGTTACAAGGAAATATAGAACCATTCGCCACGTTAGAGGATATGTCATTGGCTCGTGCGTTTTCTGATATCTGGCTTTCGCCTCAGACTGCGTATCCATCACTTCGTTTGGCATTGATAGGGAGAGAGTAAGCGTGAAAAAACTCATGACCATTGGGGTGTTTATCTGGGTCCTTGTTGGCTGTTCAAGCTCAATTGATGATTACAAATCGACAACTCCCTCATTCAATTTGTTCGAGTACTTCGAGGGTGATGTAAAAGCATGGGGTATGGTTCAAGATTATACCGGACAACAAACACGCCGCTTTGAAGTCGTTATTGTAGGAACCGTTGAAGGTAACGTGATCACGCTGGATGAAGATTTCGTGTTCGATGATGGAGAAGTTCAAAATCGCGTATGGACTATCACTCGTCTCGACGATGGTAGCTATCAAGGCACTGCAGGTGATGTTGTGGGTATAGCGACGGGGAGCGAAGAAGGCAATGCATTGAATTGGGTGTATGACTTAAACGTTGAGGTGGGTGACAGCACGTATGTATTGACGCTTGATGATTGGTTATTCCGACAAGATGAGAAGCGTGCCTTTAACTTAACGTCCATGAAGAAGTTTGGTGTGGAAGTAGGCAGACTTTCCATCTTCTTTGAAAAGCAGGAGTGAACCTGCTTTTTTCCTCTTATCTTCCGATAATCTAATCTTGTTAACCTGCACCTCGTGCCATGCTGATGACTCGCTGCAATGTCCAGCGCAGCAAGAGCGGAATGTCTTCATCCAAATGCTCTTCGGTATAGGCAATGATCGCCAATGCCGCGTCAGGCTTGGCGTATTTCTTTAAGGCTTTGGTAATGACCTTCTTCGGGGCAATATGGGTGTTTCCTTCGATGTTTGCCATTTCACGAAACAAAGGTTCGTAGCCATGATGGAAGAGGTAGTGCTCTATATCGCGGTCTGGTAGCACGGTTAGACGATGTTTTTCTTGGTCACCATTAAGCATTTTGCGGGCAGCATAAGCGTATTTTTGACCTGCCATGTCGCCATCAGCAATAAGATGCCACTCAATGCCCAGAACCTGAGCGAGCTTGATCAGCGGCTTAAGCCCACTTTGCGCAAACTCAATGAGCTGAACACCTTCCGCGGAAAGATCGTAGCCTTGGATTCTCGCCAGTTCGCTAAACAGCCAAACCTCCGTTTCGCCCTCAACCAATAGCCAGCAACGCGCAAACAATGCACTGGGTCGATGAAAGCGAACATGAAAAGAAACGCGTCGCTCCTCATCTTTGCTTAGTCGGTCTTTGGGTACTTGAAATGCCTCCGTTTGCGTCGAGCCTCGTTCCAGTCTTCGAATGCTGGTGAGCGGGACGGCAGACAGCAAATCACCGCTGTTGGTGGTGATGATCTTCTGCATTGGCATTAAAGCGATCAAACGCCATGCTTGGTTGAGTAGCGTAGGGTGAAGCCGGCTTTCTGGATCTTCAAAAATGATAATGGGACGAGCGTTAGGCCTAAGCTGTTTTGGCCCTCTGGCACGAACAAAGGCACTGAGTAAACCCATAAGGATCAATCGGCTTTGGTTCGAGGTATTACGCGCCACCAACTCAAGCGGATGAATGTAGTTGGCGCGCATATTGAGATGCCTTGCGGGTTCTATGTCAGCGGGTGAGCGGTTGTGATTGTCGAAGGCAAAATAGTGATCAAGCAAGGTGCGCATGGCTTTGATGCCACTGCGAACTTCTCCTTTGTTCACGTGCCCTGGGCGCTGTTGTAAACGTTTAACGGTATTTTCTAGTCGCTTTTCAAGACGCGTCTTACTGCCATTGAGATCTAATTCCTGATCGCGTAATCGCCTCGCATCCTGTACACGAATAACGGGGTGAAGTTGCGCTAATTGAAGGGCTAGATACTCATGATTAGCGACAACGATAATCCCGCCGG
Source organism: Enterovibrio gelatinilyticus (assembly GCF_028683095.1). Classification (GTDB taxonomy): domain Bacteria; phylum Pseudomonadota; class Gammaproteobacteria; order Enterobacterales; family Vibrionaceae; genus Enterovibrio; species Enterovibrio gelatinilyticus. Next base: position 116,653 of record NZ_JAJUBC010000003.1, read on the forward strand.
TTTCATCAAGGAAGTTTCGAGAAACCGTGATTTTTCCATCATCGTGTATGGCGTTAATGTGATAATCGAGTTGGCGCATGCCTTCGTCGTTGGTTTTATTCCAAACCTGACTAAATTGTCGATATCGCCGTGCTCTATGTTCACCGGAAAAGCTCTCAGTCCACCGCAGAATGATTTGAATCTGGTTGGTTTGCGCGTTGCCAAGCGTATGGTCGATATGGAAATCTGTACGTGTGAAGGTATAGGGTTGCCCCGATGAAGGTAAAGCATGGGATAAGGCATCCAGCAAAGAGCTTTTACCCCATGCATTTTCACCAATCAGTACTGACACCTCATCAAGACTGAGCGAAAGGCGTCGGATACCGCGAAAACCAGATATTTCTATACGATCTAACTTCATAGCCACCTCATTCCTAAGGTTAAGACAGATGAAGGCGCATTGACGATGTATTCATCACGAATTTTACGATTGGAAAGAAATTTCTGTTCTCTATCAATTGATTGTGCCAGATTTAGGCAATGCGAATCGATAATCGCATGACGTATACCTAAGTCACTCGAATCTAGTTGCTGAATCCTACATATCAGGTTGCTTAGATATAAAGAACAATTAAACCGATTCGTCGGGTCTTCTACTGTTAGGGTAGACATAAGTGGCGCTGTTTGGGCATGGTCGATTGATAAGCCATGGAAACGCAGTGAAAGCCCCGCTGCCAAGAATCCCACACACACATGCTCCACGCGTAAAACTGGACGTGATTACATAAAAGGAACGATTATCGGCATGTTATCTTTCGAAGCGTTGCAAATACTTGATGCGATAGAGCGTAAAGGGAGTTTTGCAGCAGCAGCCGACTCTCTTAACCGAGCTCCTTCGTCATTGAGCTATCAGGTTCAAAAACTTGAACAAGATTTGGATTTGGTAATTTTCGATCGCTCGGGTCATAAAGCCTCATTTACCGATGCAGGGAGGCTGCTTCTAGAGCGCGGTCGAATTCTCATGAATGCCGCGGATGAAATGGTGTCGGATGCCAAATCTCTTGCCCATGGTTGGGAGTTAGACATCACTATCGCGTTTGATGGATTACTCACCGCACGGGCATTTTTTCCGCTGGTGGAGCAAATAGGGCGTGAATCCAATACTCGTGTGCGTCTCCAAGAGGAAATATTGGCGGGCGCATGGGAAGCGCTGAGTGAAGATCGCGTAGATATTCTGATCAGCCCGAAACCTCAATCTATTCCACTGGATGTCAAGATGATGGAATTAGGGGTTTCAGATGGATATTGGGTGGCTTCACCTGATCACCCAATCCACAATCATGCTCGTCCTTATGATGTAGAAACTCGTCGCTTATATCGCAGTATCTCGGTTGCAGACACTGCAAGAAGCGCAAAATCCATTACCTACAATATCTTGGATGAGCAGCCTAGGCTGACCGTCACCTCTATGACGGAGAAATACCACGCTATTCTTGATGGTTATGGCATTGGTACCATGCCTTCATGGTGGGTTGAAGAGGACATAGCCAAAGGCCGATTGAGAGTGATTGAAGGCAGCGAACCCTATAAGCTTGATTGGGTGATGGCGTGGAAACGAAATCGAATGGGGAATGCGAAAAGCTGGCTGATCAGGCATTGTCCAAAAGTACTAAAAATGATTCAACCTGTTTCCAAGCAAAACGTAGATTAGACAGACTGGATAACGATTGTGAAGTGGGACGCGCGATGATCAGACATATACTGCTAGTGAAGTTTAAGCCTGAATCGAATGAAGCTGATTTTGGCGAGATACGAGAAGAATTCAAATCAATGACTGAGCGTGTTGAAGGGGTCGTCTCGGTCGAATGGGGTGAGAATGATAGCCCTGAAGGCAAGCACCAAGGTTTTACGCACATTATATTGATGACGTTGCAAGACGAAGCGGCACGTCAACGCTATTTGGTCGATCCAGAGCATGACGCATTGAAAGAAGTCTTTGGCCCGCACATTGAAGATATTATTGTTGTTGATTACACCTTGGTGGCGGACACAGTGTAGGAAAAAGACGGGGTGTCTTAATCCTCGAAAAGCATTTGTTAGTACAAAAACCGCAAAAAGAGCCTGAATTAGCCTCTTTTTGCGGTTTTTACCTGTTCGTGAACCTCAACTTGAACGAGCGATTCACGTAGAATTTATAGCGTCATATCCATATCAACAATGCCATCTTGAATTTGGACATCAATACTAAACCCAACTTTCTGTGCTAGCGCAATCATTCCTGAATTAGAAGGCATCGTCATACCATTCAGGCGTTTCAGGCCACTTTGACGACCGTATTCAATGACTTTATCCATGAGAATTCGACCTAAGCCCATGCCTTTCAGATCGGACCGCACCAGAACGGCAAATTCCGCGTCGCTATGGTCAGGGTTTGCTAACGCACGCACGACACCAAGAATGTCTTCAGTGCCTTCTGCTTCACGATAAACTGCCACGAAGGCCATCTCTCGGTCGTAGTCAATTTGGGTTAAATTGGCGAGCGCTTCATGATTTAACTCACCCACGTCCGAAAAGAAACGTTTGTAGAGATCTTCAACAGAGACACGTTCCACAAAGGACTTATGATTGGGTTCATCTTCAGGAAGGATTGGGCGCAGTAATATTTCACGTCCGTCTTTTAGCGTGGCTTTTTGCTCTAACTCTTTTGGATAGGGGCGTATGGCGAGGCGAGAATTGGCGTCACCCTCGTAGGCACAAAGGGTGATAGACGCATCCAACACGGTGAAGCTATCGCCAGTGACAAGTAACGGATGAATATCGAGCCCCGTTATCTCTGGGTAATCAATGACCACCTGTGACAGTGTCACTAAAAAATGGCAAAGTGCATTGATATCGATGTTATACGGGTGTCCTCTTTGTCTTAACTTGCCCGTTTTTAATGCACCAATCACTAGATACCGTGCCAGCGCCATGTTCAATGGGGGGATGGCCACTGCCGCATCTCGGTTGACGTTCCATTCACTGCCACCTTCACCCAGCAATATCACAGGGCCAAACACTGGATCATGGCGAACACACACTCGCAGTTCTTGCGACCCTGCACGGTTTGCCATGGCTTGAATTTGTAACCCCTCGATACGCGCAGTTGGGTAAGACAAAGATACGCGATTAAGCATAAGCTGCGCGGCATTGGCGACTTCTGTGGCGTTGTTGAGGTCTAGCATCACGCCATTCACATCAGATTTATGTGGAATGTCGGGAGAGCGGAGCTTAACCGCAACAGGGTAGCCGACTTGCTCCGTGATTTGTGCCGCTTCCGCTGCATCAGCCGCCAACCATGTCGACATCACATTGATACCGTACTTCGACAGAAACGGGCGTGCTTCGTGAGTGGTTAATGATGTAATTTGGCTGTCTAATGCCTGTTGAATGAAAGCGCGACCCGCTTCAACGTCATAATCTATCTGACCGATTGAGGTTGGGGTTTCCATTAATTGTTTTTGGTTTCGGCGGTATTCAACCAAGTGCATGAAGGCAGTGACTGCACTCTCTGGGGTGCGATAAGCAGGGAAGCCGGCATGGGCAAAAGCTAAGCGCGCAACGGTGGCGTCATCACTTTCACCTTGCCAGTTAGTTAAAATATTGAAGCGTTTTGCGCGAGGGTTGTTTTTTAGCATATCCGCTAATGCCTTCGCGGTTTTTAATCCAGGCGCAGTGACTGAAGGAGAGTGCAAGATTAAGAGCGCGTCAGCCTCATCGCTTTCTAATAAAATTTCAGTGGCCTTTTTGTAGCGCTCGATATCGGCATCTCCAACAATATCGAGCGGGTTTCCTTGTGACCAACTCACCGGCAATATCTTACTTAGCTTTTCGATGGTTTCTTCGCTCAAGACAGCGAGTTTCCCGCCCATTTCCATTAAGGTATCAACGGCCATAACAGCAGGGCCTCCTCCATTGGAGATAATCGCGAGACGCTCACCACGTAGCGGTACAGAGTGAGAAAGCGTTTCTACGGCGGCAAATAATTCGTGAGTCGTGTTTACACGAAGCATACCGGAACGACGAATGGCAGCATCATAAGCCCCATCAAGCCCTGGTAAGCTTTCTGACAAATGCGGCAGGGCAGCAGCACCTTCCGGCGTTCTACCACTCTTTAATACAAGCACTCGGCGGTTACGAGATGCTGCTCGTGCGGCAGAAATGAATGCACGCGCATCTTGGATATTATCGATATAAAGCAAAATCGCATCGGTTTTGCTTTCACGACTGAGGTAATCAAGTAATTCAGGGAAATCAATGTCACTGGCTTCACCCAGTGAGATGAAGGTTGAGAAACCGATACGACGGTTTCTGGCCCAATCCAAAATGGTGGTACAGACGGCGGCAGATTGCGAAACGAAGGCGATATTTCCGCGGTTGGCTGGGATAGGAGAGAATGAAGCATTGAGATTAAGCCAAGGCAGAATTAATCCAAGGCTATTTGGGCCAATAACCCGCATGTCGTACTGTGATGCGATGTCGCGCATGATATCGAACTCTGTGCGTCCGTCAGTTCCTTCATATTTCTTCATGCCTGCTGCGAGAATGATGGCGACTTTAACGCCTTTCTCACCCAATTGACGAATCAGTTCACTGTTACGGTTTGCTTGTGTACATAGCACGGCCATATCCGGAACAAGAGGAAGAGAATCAATGGTTGGATAGGCAAGAATCCCCGCAACGGCTTGATATTTTGGCGTGACTGGCATGATGGGGCCATTAAAACCACCAGACTGAAGATTACGAATGATCACATTACCCGCTCGGCCTGGCGTGTCTGACGCCCCAATAACAGCAATTGATTTTGGTTTGAAAAGCATATCTAGACCGGACATTTATATCTCCCGAGGCATCAAGCAGTGATGGCATATCTTATCGTGTTTCTTTTTTAGCATCCCGTCTCATGATTGTCCTTGTGATCCGCAGCGAAAAGACATTCATGAAATGGCAATTTTCTGATTTATCGATCATTTCTACAAAATGATGTGTGACGCGTGGCAGATACTTATTAGAGTCCGCATCGTTTAAGTTGAATGAATGGGGAGCAGCGTTCAGAATAGAAGTCAGTGGCTCCTAAAAGTAGAATATTCATGAAGAAAATCCTTTCTGTTGCATTTACCTTTGCGCTTGCCGGCTGTGCTGGTGGAACGAGTACGACTCAAATTTTAACTCAGTCTACCGAGGAAGCCGTTTTTCCCTCTGCGCAGTCTGCTCCTGCAAGCAGTTCTGAGATGAACGCAACCAAGCCGATGCCTAAGCCTGCGGCTAAAAAGACGATGGCTGATAAACCCGTCATGGCGCATAAAGCGTCAAAACCCGCAGCTAAAAAGCCAGCGAAACCGCTGCCTACCAAGAAAACTGCAGTGGCTGGACAGAAGTACACCATTCAAGTGATTGCGTTGAGTCACAACAAAGGCTTCAACGAATACATGAACAAACTGCCATCGGATAAGCCTGTTTGGTCAAACAAGAAAATGGTTGATGGCTTGCCATGGTATACATTGCTGTACGGTGACTTTGATTCTAAGACCGAAGCGCAAAAGGCGCTGAAGGCATTACCCAAAGATATCAAGCAATTTGGACCATTCATTCGCTCAGTGGCGTCGATAAAATCATCGGCTAACCCCGAGATGAAACCGTTGAATTAGGCTGTTGAATAGTGAAGAAAAGAGAGCATAGGCTCTCTTTTTTCTTATGTAGCAGAGCAAGACCCATATCAAACTGTACGCAATGCATGCATGGACGATGAGTTTTTGCGCGATCACACATAAATACACAGAAATTTGATTTTGATTGGATGAAAGGGGGCATGTGATTGTCTACTATAGGCGTCTCACCTTCCATGCGATGCACCGGATTGTGCAATTTATTATGTTATCCCTGAAACGTATATCAGGGCGAAGTAGGAATGGTCATGAACCCAACTCAAGTATTGTTGCTGTGTGGCGGCGGAAGTGCCGAGCACGAAGTGTCTCTGGTTTCAGCGAATTATTTAGAATCACAACTTAAATTACTGCCTTCAGTATCCGTTGTTCGCGTCGAAATGACTAAAGATGAAGGTTGGAAGGGAAGCGAAGGGCAAGCTTGTCGACTGAATTTGGATAAAACCCTTACCATGGGTAATGATCTGATTGCGATTGATTACGTCGTGCCTTGTATTCACGGTTATCCTGGTGAAACCGGTGACGTTCAGTCGTTACTGGAACTTGCTGGTCTTCCTTATATGGGGTGTGACCCATCAGCGAGCATGGTGTGCTTTAATAAAATCACGTCAAAGCTTTGGTTTGATGCGATTGGCATTCCCAATACGCCTTATGTGTTCCTAACTGATAACAATGCTGACAGTATTACTAAGGCTGAAGAAGCCTTTGACCTGTGGGGATCTATCTTTGTTAAGGCTGCGTGTCAGGGCTCTTCTGTAGGTTGCTTCAAAGTGACAGAAAAAAGCGAAATCAAAAACGTAGTGACGGAGGCGTTTACCTTCTCAAACCAAGTGTTGATAGAAAAAGCGGTTCGACCTCGAGAGCTTGAAATCGCAGCCTATCACTATAATGGTGACGTTATGGTGACGACACCGGGTGAAATTCAATGCCCAACTGACACTTTCTATACCTACGATGAAAAGTACAGCACGACGAGCCACAGTTTAACCACGTTAGAACCTGGTGATCTGACGGAAGAGCAAATCGCTAAGATGCGTGAATACGCTGAAAAAGCCTTTGTGCATCTGAAACTGAAGGATCTGTCACGCATTGACTTCTTCCTCACGCCAGAAGGAGAGGTATTACTTAATGAAATCAATACCTTCCCGGGTATGACACCAATTTCGATGTTTCCGAAATTGGTAGAACACAACGGCCATACCTTTTCTGACTACCTAGCAAGTTGCATTCAAGCCGGTGTTTCCCAAGCTTAATCTTTGTCTATCTTGCGTTTGAACTTATCCATCGCCTCGTCTTTGGCCTGCTTATTACCTACATACTGAGCAGGCATCGCGGGGCTCTTCCATCGGCCTTGTTGCTGTATCTCTTTGATTGATTTTCCTGACTCAGATAAATCGACGCTCGCACCCACTCTAGGCGACTGGCCTGAAAAGGTTAATGTTCCATCCATGCCCAGTTCTGTCGCGGCACGTCGAAATACGCGGTAAATAGAAGAGTGATCCATTGGGGCATCGCCCAACTGTTGATGCTTATTGATGCGGCGCAGAAGAGGACCATCAATAATTCCGGATACCAGTAGCCAACGGTCAATAAGTTCACTGGCTTCAGGACTGAGCTCGATACGTTGATCGTCGACCACAAGCAGATAAACTTCCTGTTCTTTGATGGCAGAATGGAAAGACAGCGCTGCTAGTTCACTGCGTTTAAGCATACCTTCAAAGCAGAGTGTCCAAATAAGCAGATCACGAATGTCTTTCAATCGGTCGCTATTTCCAAGTTGACGTTGCAGTGCATTGAGGTGAGAAAGGTGGAATGCATTTGCTTGAGCTGCATCATCCGCTTTTTCAGAGTAAAGGCGATTGAGTGTAAAGCGAACTTCTCTATGTCGCGTTGGATCAGGCAGGCTATGTACGCGATGCAACAGTGAAATGGTAATGACATAGCGCTTAATGCTAGACGCCTTTCTTGTTTTTGCTGAATGTTCAATGAAGCGCCTCACTGCTGTTACCGCCGCAGGCAATGGCGATACGTTGACTTCTTTGCAATAGGCTAAGAACGTTTGCCAATCATTTTGAAAACTCAGCAACGAATTATGGCTGTACTGACCCATAGTCAGCAATTTCCAACGTTCCAAATCAATATCACCTTGTTTGAAGGTGGATAAGCTCTGCTTAATAGAGATTGGATCTGAAATTGGTTCTATTTTCTTCATTTTAATGCACTATAACTTGTATGTGTTGTCCCTATTATTCCATTAATCGCATCCCTAAATACAGCTTGTCATCACATAAATCATTCATCAGCCGTCTGATTTTCTAGCCAAACCAATCTATTAGATTTGGCAGTAACTGTTAACCTGGTCTAATTTACATAATGAAACTCAAAAATATTACATTTGTTATTTTAATAATACGCAGGGGGTTGTTGGTGAGAAAGCGCCTATACCATCGTGGTTATAACGTCGAATTGAATGATGAAAAAAAGGAAGAGTACAGTGCTCGCATCGGCGGGAAACAAGTGCTCGGTACATTGTTGGGTGTAAAGCAATCGATCGATTGGTGGTGTGACACCAACATTCTTCGCATGCCAGATGAATTTGATAAACAGGATTTTGTTGATTCAACCGACAAGAAAATAGAAGAGTACAAAGGTATTCAGATCATGAACGATTCTGACGATGATGATAAAGCGTGGTATATGATCATCAAAGGTAACCTTCTGAAAGGCTCGCTTCCTGCCCTCAAACAGTTTGTTGATAAAAAAGTCGTAACCAAATCTTAGCCTGTTCATTACGAAAGCGTTATGGTTACGTTTGCCAGTAACTATTTTTTGATGTTATGGGCAATTAGAGTCGTCAAATTCATCTGTATTTATTAGAATCTTTGCCATCACAGCAAACGCTACTAGATACAGGAAGCGAATGAAAAAGCGATACTCGCATCGTGGACATTCAATCGAATGTGCAGACGATATCTACACATCCTTAGTTGGTGGGCGAACGGTTTCAGGCAGCATGCTTGGCGTTAGGCAGTGTATTGATTGGTGGTGTGATACGCGCATTTTTCGTTCACCCGCCGAGTTCGAACGTCAGTCCTTCAATACGACGCAATCTCGCGCCTCCGAGAATTACAAAGGCATCCAAATCATGAGCGACGAGAAGCAACCAGGGCTTTGGTATATCTTCGTTCGTGGTCAACTTCTCAAGGGACCTTTGCCAAAAATTAAGCAATACATTGATTATCATTCATTATCTCGTTGATTGATAAACGACATGCGTGTTCACGCCAACGACATTTGATACCATACGCATCATTGTGACGCGTCAAAGAGTGGATTATGAAAAACGATAACAGCCGTTTGGTGTATTCAACAGAAACCGGACGAATTAAAGAAGAAGCAGCTGCGCCTCAACGCGAAAAGGGCGACGGTATTGTACGTATACAGCGTCAAACTAAAGGCCGAAAGGGCAAAGGCGTATGTCTGGTTACTGGATTAGATATGACAGACACCGAGCTGAAGCTGGTAGCGGCAGATCTAAAGAAAGTATGTGGCTGTGGTGGCTCAGTGAAAGATGGCGTTGTTGAAATCCAAGGTGATAAGCGCGATCAGATTAAAGCGTACCTTGAGAAGAAAGGTCATACCGTTAAGCTGGCAGGTGGCTAATTCGCTTCGTTTGGATTTTTCGATGTTCGAAACAGACATAAAAAAAGAGATGCCATTTGGCATCTCTTTTTCACTTAGACATCATACATTGATGACTCAATGATAAATTAACCGTTGTAGCGTGCAATCGCACCGCTATCCAAACGCGCAAGGTAGTCTTGCATGTCAACTTTGATTTCTGGAACCAAACGGTAAAGACCGATGATGTTGATCAGTGCCATTGCGAAGATCATTGCATCAGAGAAGTCGATAACTGGACCGAGGTTCATAGAAGCACCGATAACCACAAAGCAGCAGAACATGATTTTGAAAATCATTTCAGCACGCTTGCTTTCACCGAACAGATAAGTCCAAGCTTTCAAACCGTAGTAAGACCAAGAGATCATGGTTGAGAAAGCAAAGAGAACAACTGCAATTGCTAGGATAAGCGGGAACCAAGAGATAGCGCTACCAAATGCTGCAGAAGTCAGTTCAACACCCGTTAGTGTCTGACCTTCGTGTAATTGACCTGTAATGATGATAACCAGTGCAGTCATCGTACAGATAACAACGGTATCGATGAATGGTTCAAGCAGAGATACGAAACCTTCAGACATGTGCTCTTTGGTTTTTACTGCTGCGTGAGCAATTGCCGCCGAACCAACACCTGCTTCATTCGAGAATGCCGCTCGTTTGAAACCTTGAATCATTGCGCCAATGATACCACCGGCAACACCTTCACCTGTAAACGCACCGTTGAAGATAGCAGCAAATGCATCACCAACATGGTTCAGGTTCAGAAGGATGATGATCAAAGCAGCACCCACATAGACAACCGCCATCAAAGGAACCACTTTTTCGGTTACTTTCGCGATTGACTTGATACCACCGATGATAACCACACCAACGATAACGGCCATGATCAAACCAAACAACCAGCCTTTATCAGCGAAGAAAGACATGTCGCCGCCAGTCACACCAACCACTTGCTTAAATGCTTGGTTTGCTTGGAACATGTTACCGCCACCCAAAGCACCGCCGACAGCACATACTGAGAACAGAACAGCAAGTGTACGACCAAGCGCTGGGTTACCACGGTTGGTAAGTCCTTTGCTTAGGTAGTACATCGGGCCACCTGACACAGAGCCATCTGGGTGAGTTGTACGATATTTTACACCGAGAGCACACTCTACAAACTTGGTTGACATACCAAGCAAGCCAGCAAGGATCATCCAGAATGTTGCGCCTGCACCACCGATAGAGATAGCAACAGCAACACCTGCGATATTACCAAGACCAACGGTACCGGAAAGAGCGGTGGCAAGAGCCTGAAAGTGGGATACTTCACCGGGTTCGTTAGGGTCTGTGTAATCACCTTTTACAAGGCGAATGGCGTGTGCAAAGCCACGAAAGTTGATAAAGCCGAGGTAGAGGGTGAAGATGATTGCAGCGACAACAAGCCAAAGAACGATCCAAGGTGCTTGAGTATCAGTGAATGGGAGGGGGATGGTTGAGAAAATCATACCCACGAATGGGTTTACAATTGGTGCTACGATTTCGTTGATTGCGTCGTCGATCCCTGCCGCAGAGGCTGAGCTCGCAAACAACGAAAGTCCAGCCGTCGTCATTATACGTTTCATTACCGAGTCCTTTTCTTATTTTATATTGCTATCTGGTTTTATCCGCCAGCAAGTGTGTTGCATACTTGTTAAAAAGTAATACGGTGCGGATTATTTCACGTATAAACATATTTGCAATATATTTTGATTCTCGATTTTTGGCTTTTTCCCAAGCCTATATAGCGCTCACACTTTTCTACTTTCCAATTAATGATTTAATTATTAACGCGAATTTTGTTTGTGTGCACGGTATTGGGCAGAATATGCACCAACATGTACTCGTTAACATATTTTATATTTCCCACGTTCTCTCTATAGCCCGTCATTACTGGCCTTCGGGCTTGAATGTCAAGATGTGTAAAGTTTTGCGGGGTTAGTTAGACTTTATGCCTGAAATTAAAAGGGAATTTTTTATCACCAAAATTGTGCAGCCTGTATTATAAAAGAGACACTATATAAATAATGTAAAATTAGCACTGAAACTAGAAAAGTATTAATGACAGATTAGTTTAGTTATTCCAATTAATGAGACAGGCGAAGTGGTCCGATCTTTGTTAATTGCATATAAACTGATGTGCGTATTTTTATATTTTAAACTTCGGGTTTTGCTGTTGTATAAGCATTCACTTGTCTCAGGATATAAATCCAGTTTCTTTATGGTTTCAAGCATAATTAGTCGATAGGTAGTGTGTTCAGATCATGGCTTTACGAGACAAATTCAACTCTGGGTCGCTGATATCCATGATGGCAATCGCTATTGCATGTGTTGTGGTTGCGCTCTCAGTTCGTCATCACACGCTATCTAATGAATCTGATCTGTATAGCTATCTTCAAGCGTTGCCATCTGTAGCCTTGGAGATGGTCAAAGCGCAGAACTCATTGGAAGCGTCGGATGGACAAGTCCTCATCGCTAGCCAAATTAAGTTGTTACAAACGTCATTTGGTAAGCTGTTAGCGAATCAATCTTCGGGCTTTAACCAACAAAGATTAGCGATGAAGATTGAGATTTTAAGAAGTTCTCAACTTGAAGGTGGTGTTCGAGAGGTTCATCGTTTTGGTGTTTTCAATTGTGAGCCGAATGAACAATTGAGCGCCCAAGTCGCCACATTGCGTACTTCAACCCCAGAAAGACTGGAATTTTATCCTCAGTATCAAGCGACGTTGTGCTATCTAGATCGCGATGGCACCATTTTTCGCTCAAGTAAATCATCACTCGACAAGTGATGATTTACTTGATGTTTCTGCTTGGCTCTCGCTGTTCTTAGCTTCTTAGCTTCTTAGCTTCTTAGCTTACTGCATCAACGTGCGATATGAAGGAAGATCCTCGACAAATTGCTGTTGCACATCCAGATAGGTTTTCCTGTATATGTCATCGATTTCTTCAGGAGATGGAAACTGAGAAGAAAAGTCATGGTGTTTTAGGTCGATGGTTATTTCTGCTGTCCGCTGCATGTGAGCAATAAACATACGTGGGTCTTCTAATCCAACCGCAATACGCAAAGTAGTCGGCTTTATCCCCGCACGGTTTAGTGCGTCTTTTGATAGTTCAGAATGCGTCGTCATAGCAGGACACAATGCCACGGTATTGGTTTGCCCCAAACTCACTTGCATTCCAATAGCGGGCTCGAGCATGTCGAAGAACTGCTTAAATACATCCGGATCAATCGGCGTGCGGTTTGTCGACCCTTCCATATCAATGGTGAACAAAGCCGCAGGCAGACCAAGTCGCATATTGTTCTTCATCAATGCGTAATTTGGGCTAGTTGGAAGTGCTGGACATGACACATTGATATCAGGATGTAAGTTAAGAATACGCGCCAATGCGAGAGTGTTGATCGTTTTTTGCATCACGCGTAATTCGTATGTCTTCATGCCGTTGAGTACTTCAAAAGCTTTATCGGCATCTAGAAATGCGCCTTTGATGTAATACACATTCCAGAATAGCGTTTCATCCCAATTAACGGTGCGCGCATTACCATTGGGAGAGATTGTAGTTACCGCGTCACCTTTTGGCATAAACATGTCTTCGTTGCGACCGATAACAACCCCCGCCGTTGTAGTGCCAGAGCCCGCGAGTTCTTTGGTGTAAGAGTGAATCACAAAGTCAGGGCGTTCCATGGGATCTGTTCTTTTTAGTACTGGGTGTAAGAAAGGGGTGCCAACCGTGGTATCTGCGATGAGTGTCCAATCTCGTTCATGGGTTGCTCGGCTAATGCCAGCAACGTCTAACACGAAACCGTGCGGGTTACAGGGGCTTTCTAGGTAGACATAGATTTTTCTTCCCGCTTTAATGCGGTCTGCATATGTATTGGCGGCGGCATCCATCGCTTTTGCAAAATCCTCCGCTTCATAGCCATCGACCCATTCCACAGCAATATCCAAGTTTGAGGATTTACGATACCAATCTTGGAGCAGTTGATAAGATCCGCCATAGATATTACGTGATGCCAACACAATGTCTTCGCGTCCCAGCAAGTGACTCAGTAACCCATCAATTGCGGCCATGCCTGAATTGAAGTTCCACGCCAAATACTGATCTGCCATGTCGCCCGCTTCAATATCCACGATATGGTTTGCCAAACTGATTGACGTGGGGTTTAGCAAGCGCGAGTAAATATCATGCAAAGGTTCGCGTCCATTGAAGGCATCTTCCACCCATTCGGTACAAGCGAAGAGATAAGTTGCAGTTCTCGTTATTACTGGGCTTGCTGAGAAAATGGCAGCGACATTGTCGAAGATGGGGTAAGCGCCTTTGGAGGCAAAGTGCCCGTTCTTTGTCGCGATGGTTTTATAGGTCGCGCGCATTGGATTTTGAAGGTTATCGAGGATCTTCGCTAATTGGAAAGACAAAAAGCGTTTTGCATTGAACCAAGCGATGCGGTCGTTTTTATCAAGGTCAGATAAACCATCCAAGGTGATCGCCCATAAATCGTGTGTGTGATGGTTAGCGGTATATAGTGTTGTCGCCAGTGCGATAAGTGACTGCCCAAACTCAGAGTGTGTATCAATCCCAAAATGTTCAGCTTGTTCGGTCGCCAACGAAACTGCATCTTCATGGCGTGTTGTTTTACGAAGCGGACTCAATTGTGTGGCTTTGTTCATGGCAAATTCCCTTAACGTTAAAGCAATACTTAATGGATTACTTTGAAGTTAGCAAAGGGAAAGGGGCACAAACTTGCTAAATCTGCTTTATATACAGCCATTATTGACAGATATTGCCAATATCAAAACAATCCACGCTATTTCCACTACTTTTATAGAAAGGACCCTGAACAGCTCGACCGATAAAAGGCATGATATGGCACATCACCAAAACGCACTCGACAACATCGATAAGAAGATCCTCGATGAACTGCAAATTGAAGGGAGGTTAACCAACCAAGAGTTGTCTGACCGCATTTCACTCTCTCCATCGCCTTGTTTACGTCGCGTTCGCGCATTGGAAAAAAAAGGGATCATCACGGGATATCACGCGCATGTAGATCAAGACATGTGTGGCCTCGCCATTAATGTGTTTGTGTCTGTGAAGCTTGAAAAGCCGACCGAAGAGAACATGCGACAGTTTGAATCTTTGATCAATCATATGGATGAGGTGTTGGAGTGTTACCTTATGACGGGCACCCATGATTATTTGCTGCACGTGGTCAGCGAGTCACTCAAAACCTATGAGCGATTTATACGACGAGAGTTAACGCCTTTACCGAACATTGCAGCTATTGAGTCCAGTTTTGCATTTGGGCAAGTGAAGAAACGATCCCGTCTGCCACTGTAAGGCACGCCTTATGATGCGGGATATATTGATGTGATATATAGATGCTGTCCCACATAGGCGCATGTGGCGAGAATATTGAATCGCTGATAGAGTCTAGTGCGACAAATGACGCTTTACAATACGACAAATGGCGCTCATAATTTAACCATTGGTATGTGGAGGTGTGTATGTATGCAGAACAGCTAGTTTCGCTTGGCCTAGTAAAAAAAGGGCAAGTGATAAACCAAGATACCGAGTTAGATATCATCCGACACGGTTTGTCAGTGAAGCATGCGCGCAAAGTGATGAAAGACATGGCCATGAGCAGTGGCGAGTGGGTGGGGCTGATTGGTTTAAGTCCTCGCAGTTTGCAGCGTAAAAGTGATACTGACTTACTCACGCCCTCTCAATCAGAGAAAACCTTAGCAATCCGTCGTGTAGTAGACTTGGCCGTCGATTATTATGGGAGCCGTCCTGTGGCATTAGATTGGCTGAAAACACCCCAAGTGGCGTTTGGTGGGAAAGCCGCCGTTGATTACCTGGATACCAACACCGGCATTCAATATGTTGAAACCATTTTGAACCGTCTCATGCATGGCATGACCGCATAATGGAAGTGTTCCGCCTTTCCGTAAAACGCTATGCAGATTTGACAGGCACAGGTGGCATGTTTGGTTCGGGTCGTTGGCACCAGAAAGGGCAGCCGATTGTCTATACCGCGGGCTCTCGTTCACTATCAGCACTTGAACGTTTTGTGCATGAAAGCCCAGTGCAAATGCCACAGCTGGTCATGATGACCATCTACATTCCTGATGATATAGCGTTGGTACGTGTTAGCGAGAAAGAGCTTCCAGTGGGCTGGGATGCAGTGCCTGACGCAGATGTTTCGCGACGTTACGGTACCGAATGGTTACAAGGCATGAGTACGCCAGTGCTCCAGCTTCCTTCCGCTATTATTGCTAGTGAATACAACTTCCTCATCAACCCCATGCACCCTGAAAGCCGTACTATCAAAATTATCGATGAGCGTGATTTTTATTACGACAGTCGCTTAAAACGAATGATGCGTTAACGTTAATTTATTTAAACCCTATACGGCGTTCATCTCCACTCTCTGCCTTCTAATCTCTTCCGGTATGTCACGGTTTGTCGTGAAAACACCTCATTGCTTTCAGAATGACGTGCTCATTTTGTGATACATAGTGTGCCAGTTATTGATACACATTGTTTCTTGCGAATATTTTAATACTTAATATTTATACATTAAATAACAATAGATTAAGCCTTTAATGGCCTTTGGCGCACTTATTGCAATTAGTTAATTGACTATGCAATGGAGGCAGAAACGTGATTTCAATAAAGAACATTATTTCAATATTGGTGATACAGATCCTCTCACTAACTCTATTCATCTCGTTTGTTTATGCCGAGACTGGCGACGGAGCAGAAAACCCCAATGATTGGCCGCAATACCACCGAACATCTAATGCTTGGAGATACAGTCCGTTAAAGCAAATTAATGTCGATAACATCCACAAACTAAAAGTTGCTTGGATGCATCAACCTGGCGATATCGAACATGGATTGCAAGCAACCCCAATCGTTATTGATGGTGTGGCTTACTACATTGGACCAAACAACAACGTGTTTGCATTAGACGCGGATACGGGAAAAACGCGTTGGCATTATCAACCTGAACTTGATGATGTGGTGAACGAAGTGTTTTATGTGGCTGCGAGTCGAGGGGTGACCGTCGGGCATGGCAATGTCTATATCGGAACACTTGATGGTCGTTTTATCGCGCTCGACCAAGAAACCGGTAAGGAAAAATGGTCAACACAAATAACGGATCTTAGAAGTTGCTACGGCTGCTTATTCTCATCGCCACCACAACTTGCTGGTGACATCTTATATGGCGGTACCACGGGAGGGGATCAACCAACACAAGGAAAGATATTTGCGGTTAATGCCCTAACGGGAGAGAAAGCATGGACCTTTGAAATCCTTGATAAAGATAACCCAGAGAGTTGGCCCGGAGATTCAGGAGAAGTTGGTGGAAGCGGTGCATGGTTACCGGGTACCTACGATGAAAAATCAGATTCAATTTTTATCGGCACAGCCAATGCTGCTCCTGATTTCTATGGCGCAGAGCGTCAAGGGGACAACAAGCATAGCGCCAGTTTACTCTCGCTTGATCCGAAAACGGGTGAGATAAAATGGGCTTTGCAAGAGATCCCTCATGATGTTTGGGATTACGACGCCACATATGAAGCCGTCAGCTTAAAACATAACGGCAAGGACGTTCTCGTACACCTAAATAAAAGTGGCTTTGTTTTTGTTATCGATAAGAAAACGGGCGAACTCGACAACGTATGGCCACTCGCGAGGAACATTAACTTCGCTGAAGGCATTAATCCAAAAACGGGTGAATTGATTGGGCGAATCGATATGCCTGAAGGGGAAGAAACCACGATTTGTCCTTACCTGCTCGGGGCAAGGAGTTGGAACCATGGCGCTTACAACCCAAAAACAGGCCTCTGGTACACCAATGCGATGGAGGTGTGCAACATTGTTGTTCCTGCCCCTCAAGAACATGAAAACGTCGGAATGGCGGGGTTGTATCTTGGTGTGAGCAAGTTGGTCGCGGTTCCTCCCCCAGGTGGAGTGGCGTCAGCACGCTTAGATGCAAGAGATCCCATCACAGGCAAACTTAAGTGGAGTGTCGATTATCCCTTACCGGGACTGGCGAGCGTACTTACCACGGGCGGTGATCTTGTTTTTAATGGCGATCCGAAAGGCGTGATACACGCATACAATGCGGAAAATGGCGACGAAGTTTGGAACTTTAATTCAGGTTCAGGGCTGCGAGGCGGCATCGTTAGCTATGCAGTAAATGGTAAGCAATATATTTTGGCATCCACTGGCTTTGGTTCTCACGCCCCTGGGTTTATGGCCAGTGCGTTTCCTGATGTTTCGGGTTTACCTGGCGGAGCGGTTTTAGTGGCCTTCACACTCGGTGATTAATAAAGCATATGAAGCAACCCTATTGCTCTCGTTTTATTGAACGCCAGTGAATGTTGTTCGTTTTAACCCAAAACTAGGAACTTGAAATGCCATTGATAAAGAAACACTACGTTATATTTCTTTTGTTGATTGCGGGTGAATCGTATGCGGTAGCACCCCCGGCAAATACGGCCGAAAAGCCCGAAGTAAAGAGCAGTTCTTCTGAAGACATCAATGCAGTAAAAAAACGCGTTTTTGGAACAGAAAACCTATCAAAACAGAACGGGGAGAAACGCTTTAATCAATCCTGTGTTTATTGTCATGGGTATGAAGGGAGTGGCGGGAAAGCAAGGCCACTTCAGGGGCGAGATCTTGATGCAGACTACTTATTCAAGACTATCAGTAATGGTAAACGAAAGGGGGCATTGGTGATGCCGCCATGGAAGAAATCGTTATCCGTTGAGCAGCGTTGGGAGCTGGTTGTGTACATCTCCTCGTTGTCATCGTTAAAAAAATAGGAGGAAGAAATGCGATTTTTTTCAGTGGGTAACGTGTTGCCTTTCTTGTTCTTCTCGATATTCAATACGGAATTATTGGCTGGGGATATCGCACACATTGTGGATTCAAAGGAATTGGAGGTGTGTGCACACCCTGAAATGCCACCGTTTTCACTCAAAGGAAACCAACCTAAAGGATTCCAGATTGATATTTCCAACGCTCTCGCTGACCAATTAGATGTTTCAACTTCCATCGCTTGGATTATATCGAAAAGGCACGCCAAAAAGACCACCTGCGATCTTTACGCGGGTGTGGTTAAGAAGGTCGCTGAGCGCTCCAAATACATGAGAGTGACTGAACCTTTTTATCACATGGAGTACTTCATCGTATCAAACCCTTCTGACAGCGCTATTTCAACCCTTGAAGACCTAACTAACCGAACGGTTGCCGTATCGAGTGGAAGTGTCGCATCCCATGCACTGAGACAGCATTCGATTGGTATTGCGACACGGTTTGTCGATGAACAATCGCGTCTAGAGGCTTTGGTTCTAGGTGAAGTGGATGCCGCGGTTGTCTCTAATTTATCGGCATCTTGGTTTCAGAAAAGGAAGGGTATAAAACTGGCGACGGTAGATGCTGAAAATGTGCTTAATGTAGAACTCAACCATGGTTATGCATTGGGACTTCGGCGCGCAGATGAGTTAACCCTGCAACGGTTCAACGCGTTAATCGTATCTATGAAAAAGGATGGGACGCTAGACAAGCTGTTGGCGAAATATGGGCAATGAGCAGCTAGCACGAGACAGCAATTAAGATTCGCAGTAGATTAGGTTCGCAATAGAAGAGGGATAAAGATTCTTCTCACCATGATCGTTACGCGTCATTGCACATTGTTACGCGGGATTGTGGGGGAAGGGTCGTCATTCGCATGTTGAAGTGTCTGACATGAGACGGCGACATCTGCTATTCATCTTCAGCGAGTAATAAATCATATTTCTTTAGCTTTCTGTGCAACGTGGAACGGCTGACATTCATTGCTTTCGCCGCTCGCGTCACTATCCATCGGTTTTCTTCAAGGATCTTCATTATGTGCTCTTTTTCAAGAGATTCATCCGCGGACAAAGCAGGATCAACAGAAAGCACATGATTGTTGGGCGCTGTAGTATTTTCGTTACTTGAGGGTGCTGATGGCATAACCTCTTCTGGGAGATCGCCCAAATCAATTTCTTTTCCATCACACATACAAATCGCAAACTGTAGCACGTTCTTTAACTGTCTAATGTTTCCAGGCCAACGGTAAGATTCAAGTCTAGCAAGGGCTCTTTTACTGACCGTATATGGCGATTCAATACCTTCATCGTCACACAACTTTTTGAGGATTCGGTCAATGATATCGCTTTGATCCATCCTGTTGCGTAGCGCTGGAAGCTTAATATTCACACCACTGATGCGGTAATATAAGTCTTCTCTGAACTCGCCGTTTTTTACAAGCTCTTTGAGGTTTCTGTGTGTTGCACATATAACATGAAGGTTAACCTTGATTGGTTCAATTTGGCCCAGTGGCGTGATTTCATTTTCAGCAATCACTCTGAGTAATCGTGCCTGAAGCGCCAATGGCATATCCCCGATCTCATCAAGGAAAATTGTTCCTCCATCACTGGCGAGAATCTTGCCCATTTTTCCGCCTTTCAGCCCACCAGTGAATGTGCCCGAAGAATATCCAAAGAGTTCACTTTCTATCAGGGATTCAGGAATAGAGGCGCAGTTTAAAGTAACAAAGGGTTTGTTCTTGCGATCACTGCTTTCATGAATCGCTTGAGCCCATACCTCCTTGCCTGTGCCCGTCTCTCCTTGAAGTAAAATGTTGATACTGCGGTTAACGGTTCTTAAACAGATCGCAGCCTGCTGGATCAGCGTTTGATCAGGCCCGGCAATGTTCATGATGGGTGAGTTAGCGTCGGTAGGTTTTAACCTTGACGGTGCTCGCTTAGCAGAAAATAAACGTTCAACCGCGGGGGAAACAACGCGTGCCACCCAAAGGGGGGCTTGATGGTGCGTCGAAGGTGCCGGTATGGACGCACCGCGTGCGGATGAAACGCTATCAAGACTGATACCGAATAGGTGCTCAAACGACTGGCCAATCACTTCTTCTCGTTTTCTTACCCCCATCATTGTGAGCGACGGTGTTGTCGCCGCCAATATAATACCCGATGTATTAATCGCGACGAAACAGGTGGTGTCTAGATCGTTTGAAATGGCGCTTGAAGAGAGTGCAACTAAGTAGTGTTGGTCATACTGCTTCCTGAAAAGAAGCGCTTCTATTTTATTGGCTGTTTCACACACCAAATTAAGGGCAAACCCCTGAACCTCTTTGTTCCCCCGAGCGAAAGAGGACACATCAAGAACACCGAAAATGCTGCCGTCAGGGGCTATCAAAGGGGCTGCTGAGCACGTCAAATGTTTCAGTGGATGCCCAAAGTGCTCTTCAGCAAATACCGTTAACGATTTTTGGGTTTCTAAACACGTGCCGACACCATTTGTACCGACCAGTGACTCACTCCACACCGAACCATGTTGGAGGCACTCCGTTGATAATTCTCGCGAGACATCAGAATCAATATATCGATCGATTACCACGCCTTGAGCATTAGTGACGAGAATGCAGTAACCCGAATCTAGCGCAGTATGGCGAAGGTTATTTAACAGTGGAATCGAATCAACCAGCATTTCATCAAACCGTTCTTTGTCTTCTTTAATTTCAGGTTTGCTTAGCCTTTCAACGCTTGGGATATGGGAAGGGTCAAGTTTGTAGAGTTGTTTACATCGCTGCCAAGAGCTGCTGATCGGGGAGATTATCGTCGGCACATGTTGGGATATCTCTTTGTTTTGTTGAGGATAACTACTCATATACCCGTCCTTTACGTATATAAATTGACCCGTATCGCTACTACATTTAATAGCGATCTCAACGGATATATCAAGTGACAGACAATACTTTTTTCAAGATTTCGCAACATTAATATCGCCCACGTAACTGATGCTACACACTGTCACATCTGTTGAATCACACTGTTTCAAATCTTCTTAAATCCCCCTGTCAGAAAATAAAAAATCATATAAATCAACGAAATAAAAACTGGCCTAAAACTTGCCATATCTAGCCATGACCAAATCACACGATCTCATCGATCGCAACGTGAATGCTGTTATCACTAACGGAGAAGTTTTATGACACCAAGCAAAGAGCAACAAATCTGGATGTATGAACACATGCTTGTTAGCCGCTATTTTGAAGAACGCATTGAAGCGATATACATGGAAGGAAAATCCCCTGCGTTCAATATGGCAAATGGCCCCATTCCTGGGGAAATGCATCTTTCTAATGGGCAAGAGCCTTGCGCTGTCGGTGTCTGCGCCCATCTTCAAAAAGAAGATATCGTCACATCAACACACAGGCCTCATCACGTTGCGATAGCCAAGGGTGTGGACTTGGACAAAATGACCGCTGAGATTTTTGGTAAGAAAACAGGCCTCAGTGGCGGCAGAGGTGGGCACATGCACATCTTCGATGAGGCAGTCAATTTTTCGTGCTCCGGCATCATAGCGGAAGGCATGGGGCCAGCAGTAGGGGCGGCGCTTTCCCGTCAGTTACAAAATAAGGCTGGTGTTGCCGTTTCCTATCTTGGCGAAGGTGCGGTGAATCAAGGCGCATTTCATGAAGCGCTGAACCTTGCCTCCGTTTGGCGATTGCCCGTCATCTTCATCATTGAAGACAACGCTTGGGGTATTTCTGTCTCGAAAAGCGATTCAACTGCCGTCACGCATAACGACGTAAGAGCTGCCGCCTACGGCATGCCTGGCTATCGCGTTTCGGACAATGATCCTAATGCAATTTTCTCTGCCGCTGGCGCAGCCATTGAAAATGCGCGTAACGGAGGAGGACCTTCATTAATCGAAATTGAAACCTATCGACTTGCTGGTCACTTCATGGGCGATGCTGAGGACTATCGTCCTAGTGGAGAGAAAGAAGCACTGATCGCCAAAGATCCAATTCCTAAGATGAAAACCCAATTAGTGGGTGCATTCAATTGGACGCGCAGTGAAGACGATGCACTGATTGCGAAAACACAGGCGCGTGTGGATAAAGCCATTCAGTTTGCCCGTGACAGCGAATATCCAAACCCAGCAGAGGCGATGGATAAGGTATTTGTCTAATCAACACAAGGTGTTTGCCGTATTCGCGACAACGAAAAAATAAAGGAGCTTTAAATGAGCGAAGTAAAACAGAAAGAACGGAAGCTGACGATCGCACGCGCAATGGCAGAAGGTATTGCGCAAGAGATGCGCATTGATGAACGTGTGTTTGTGATGGGCGAAGACATTGGTCGCTTAGGCGGGGTGTTTGGCAATACACGTGGCTTGTTTGACGAGTTTGGGTCAACGCGTATCCGTGATACGCCGATTTCAGAAACGGCATTTGTTGGTGCGGGTGTGGGTGCTGCATCTGATGGCATGCGCCCGATTGTCGAATTGATGTTCGTTGATTTCTTCGGTGTGTGCATGGATGCGATCTACAACTTGATGGCAAAGAATACCTATTTCTCGGGCGGTAACATTCCAGTGCCTATGGTGTTGATGACATCGACTGGGGGTGGTTATAGCGATGGCGGTCAACACTCGCAATGCTTACACGGAACATTCGCCCACTTACCGGGAATGAAAGTAGTTGCACCGTCGAATGCTTATGACGCAAAAGGGCTCATGATTGCGGCGATTCGAGATCAAAATCCGGTTGTATTTATGTTCCATAAATCTTTACAGGGGATGGGTTGGTTAGGCACTGAGCCAGCAGCCATCGTCCATGTGCCAGAAGAGGATTACGTCGTCGAGATAGGCAAAGCCAATGTCGTCAAAGAGGGCACGGATCTCACCATCGTTGGTATTACCTCTGGTGTTCATCACGGCTTAAAAGCCGCTGAACTGCTTGCAGCGGAAGGGGTGAGCGCGGAAGTCGTTGACCTGCGCTCTCTGGTACCACTGGACAGAGATACTGTTCTTGCATCGGTAGCAAAAACCGGACGACTTATCGTGGTCGATGAGGACTATCACAGCTACGGCATGTCCGGTGAGATCATCGCTTCTGTGGCGGAAAGTGGCGTTCAAATGAAGGCGAGCCCACAGCGTGTCGCCTACCCAGATATTCCTATTCCTTTCTCGAGACCCATGGAGCAGTGGGCTTTGCCAAACGCAGACAAGATCATTAGCGCATACAAAAAGATGAGGGATAAATAATGAATACGGAAATCATTATCGCAGCAGATTTATGGGAAGAAGAAGATGAAGGCGTCATGACTACATGGTTTGTGAGCAATGGAGCAAACGTAGAAAAGGACGATGTTATAGCGGAAGTGATGGTTCAGAAAATCCAACATGAAATCCACTCGCCGTCTTCTGGGGTGCTAGAGATCCTCAAATTGGCCGATGAAACGGTCAGCAAGGGCGACAAGATTGGTTTGATATCAGGGGTTTGATGATATGAGTGATAACGTTATCGCCCTAAAAGGGATGCGCGGCATGATTGCGGACAACATGCGCCGTAGCTTAGATGAGGCAGCGCAGCTTACTCACCATGCTAGTTGTGACGTTACTGACCTACTTGCTTACAAGGCGTTATTGAGCGACGAAGGGATAAACGTCTCTGTTGAAGACTTGCTGTGTGATTGCGTTGTGGGTGTGTTGAAAAAACACCCAGAAATGAATGGCCGGGTTGAGGGGCAAGAGATTGTATTGAGCAGTGCGATTCATTTGAGCGTTGCCATAGCGCTTCCAGGCAACTTGCTGGTCGCGCCAACCATCTTTGACGCACAAACCCTGTCGCTTCAGGAAAAAAGGGAAGCACGCAAAGCGTTAATCACAAAAGCGAGAAAGGGAAAACTCTCAATAGCAGAAATGACGAAAGGGACATTCACGGTGAGCAACCTTGGCTTATCTCGCGTCCAGTATTTCACTCCGATTATCAACATTCCGCAAATCGCGATATTGGGCATTGGTCAGACGGTGAAACGAAATGAGATCAACGAACAAGGTGACGTTGAAACACGTTCAATTCTAGGGTTATCACTGACGTTTGATCATCGTGCGGTGGATGGTGGGCCTGCAGCGGAATTTCTAACGTCGCTGTGTGAGCATATCGAGCAGGGGTCGGGATGTCTTTCTCATCAGACGTATCACTGAGCGTTATCTCACCAGAGCGAGGACTTCATGAGGAGTCGCTGCTGTTTGAGAAAGTGGCGAACAATGAACTGACATCGGGCTACAAAATATGGCGGTGTCAGCCGTCCATCGTGGTGCCGAGGTCACTCAGCCAAAAGGAAGGGTTTCGTCACGCAGTCGATGCCATGTCCGGTATGGGTTGGCCTGTTTTTGTTCGTCAAACTGGCGGTGACCTTGTCCCACAATCGCCAGGTTCGTTGAACGTGACCTTGGTATTCAAACGTCACAAAGATAAAGGAAGTATTAAGGATACCTATCTGGCCTTGTGTTTACCGATCATCAACGCGTTGGCCAAAATGGGGATAAGTGCCCATTGCGCACCAATTCCGGGTTCATTCTGCGATGGAGACTATAACCTCGTTGTCGGAGACCAGAAGTTAGCGGGCACGGCACAACGTTGGCGTCGGGTGAAATCTGCAGAAAACAAAAACGAATTTGCCGTACTGGTTCATGCCGTGATTTTGTGCAGTGGGAATTTGCAGGAGCGTTGGCAAGTGACAAACGCATTCTACGCACATTGTGGCATCGATAAAAAAATCGAACTTACCAAACATACCTCTGTGGCACAGCTAAAACCAAGTGCGTCAATCAGTGATGAGGAGCGACTGAAGCAATTAGCAACAACGATATCGCAGGAACTCAATATAATTATTAGGTAAACAAGGAGGCTCTATGAGTAATAAAAAACCATCCAAAAAGAGCGAGCATTTAGATAATACCGCAATGAGTCGAAGGAAATTTATTACCAATAGCACAGCTGCACTCGCTAGTGTCAGCGTACTTGCCATGGGCGTTGGAGGCGTATTAGTGTCTCCGTCAGCCTGGGCGAGCACTGTTATTGGTAATCATGCAAGTAAAACATTAATGGTCATGTCTCGTGACATCTACCCTCACGACGACTTAGAAGATAAATACTACACGAGATTACTTCTTCCTTTAGGTGAAAGCGCAAACACCGATGCTGATTTGAAAAAATTACTCATTGAAGGTGTGGCAGAGTTAGATAAAAGATCCAATCAAGCTTTTAATTCAAATTACATCAATATAGATAATGAGAAGGATAGGGTGACTGTTCTTCGTAATTATGAAAACTCTGCGTTTTTCCAGAAGATAAAAGGCATATTAATGATGGGGCTCTATAATAGCCCTGATCTTTGGCCTTGGTTTGGGTATGGCGGATCTGCGTGGGAGCACGGTGGTTATATAAACCGTGGATATGCCGATATAGATTGGATTTAATACAAATATATATAAGGATGTAGAAATGACTAATAAATTCGATTTAAATGATGATAGTTTAGTCGTTATTATAGGTTCAGGCGCAGGTGGCGGAACGCTAGCAAACGAATTGGCGAAAAAAGGCGTACGCTCCGTCGTTCTTGAAGCGGGTAAACGTTTTACATTCGCTGACATCGACAATGACGAATGGGGAATGTTTGGCAAGATTTCCTGGTTGGATAAACGCAACTCTGAGGGGCCTTCTCGCCTCGCTAAAGATTTCCCTAACCTCCCTGCATGGATAGTGAAAGGCGTGGGTGGATCAACCATGCACTGGGCTGGCGTTGCGATGCGTTTTCAAGAACATGAGTTCAAAATGAAAACGACTAACGGCGTTGTGCCCGGCGCAAACGTGCTTGATTGGCCGATTACGCTTAAAGAGCTTGAGCCTTACTATGTTCTTGCTGAAAAGAAAATGGGTGTTTGCGGAACCGAATCTACGGGAATGCCATTCCATGGAAAGAGTAGCCACTACAAAGTCGTTGAAGCGGGAGCAAATAAGATCGGGGCGCATTGTGAACAAGCGACCCTTGCAATCAATACCGAAGCACGTGATGGAAGACCTTCATGTCAGGTGAATGGGTTCTGTATGCAGGGCTGCAAAATCGGGGCTAAATGGTCCACCATGTATACCGAGATCCCGCAAGCTGAAGCAACAGGACATTGTGAAGTTCGTGCTGAATCTATGGTCATGAAGATTGAACATGATAAACATGGAAAAGTCACAGGCGTTCTTTATGTTGATAAAGATGGCAATCAACAATTTCAAAAAGCCCGGGTTGTTGCGGTTGCTGCAAACTCTATTGAGTCACCAAGGATGTTGCTCAATTCAGCGTCAGACCTGTTCCCTGATGGCTTGGCCAACTCATCGGGTCAAGTTGGGCAAAACTATATGACGCATACCACAGGCGGTGTTTATGCTGAATTTGAAAAGCCCGTACACATGTACAAAAGTACGGTTGTTCCTGGCATTGTTAAAGAGTGGGAAGACAATGATCCTTCTCGCGGACACTATGCAGGTTACGAGTTAGAAATTCTGCATCTAGGTCTTCCTTTCATGTCGGCATTTTTAAATCCGGGTGTCAGTGGTTGGGGTAGAGAAGTGGCTGACTCATTGCGAAACTACGAGAAAATGGCCGGGTTCTGGATATGTGGTGAAGACATGCCTGTTGAATCCAATAACATCACATTACACCCAACAGAGAAAGATCAATACGGGCTTCCAATTCCGGTTGTTCATAAAGTCGATCATATTAATGATACGCGCATGCGAAATCATGCATATAAAACGTCCAAGGAACTATTCGAATCTGTTGGGGCAATAAAAGTCTCGAATTTACCCGCTTATCCTGCCAGCCATAATATGGGCACCAACCGAATGAGCGAAAGGCCGCAAGATGGCGTTGTTAATTTATGGGGTCAAACTCATGATATTGATAATTTATTCATCTCAGATGGAAGCCAGTTTACAACAAGCGGAACAGAGAATCCTACATTAACCATTGTGGCTCTCGCCATCAGGCAAGCTGAATATATATCCGAATCCATGAAGCGAAAGGAAATATAAACCCTGAGTGACTCTAACGCCCGAAAGGGCGTTTTTTATATAAAAACAATGCGAAAAACTATACGATAAAATCTGAGACATTATGTGTCGGCGCGAGACAATATATCGCATGTAAATGCACACACTGTTTTATTTTATATTTATTGGATTCTCTAAATAAAAAACACTCCCGTTATCTTCATGATATTTATAGAGATAAATAATATTGGAGAGAATATACAAAATGGTATGTAGGTTGCAATGAGCAAGGAGGTACATACAC
Source organism: Enterovibrio gelatinilyticus (assembly GCF_028683095.1). Lineage (GTDB taxonomy): Bacteria > Pseudomonadota > Gammaproteobacteria > Enterobacterales > Vibrionaceae > Enterovibrio > Enterovibrio gelatinilyticus. The sequence goes on from NZ_JAJUBC010000003.1 coordinate 144,227, forward strand.
ATAAAACCAAGGAGTGTTTTTTGAAAAATTGTCAATATTTCATAGCGGCCGGAATTTTCATTTCGTCCTGTGCTCAGGCTGAAATAATGGTGTTGGAGGACAACGGATATACATTTGGTGTTGATGGTTGGGTCATTCTCAATGCAAGTTCAACACGCGGTGATGCCGAAGGGAATGATGCATTTAGAATAACGTCTGGTGACTCACCAAACATGATCGGTTTCAATTTTGGGGTTCCAGAATTTGAAGGCATCAAAGCCAATGCCAGGTTAGGTCTACGGATAAACCCTCACTCTGGTCAAGGAAACCAAAAAAACCTCGGTAATATCGGTTCGACTGCATCTCAATCAATCGATCCTCGTGAGATTTACGCCTCGTTTGATGGAGACTTTGGTCAAGTCGTTATAGGTAAGCAATACAGCATATTCAATGGACGCCCAGTGCTTGCCGATGCTTCGGTTTTAGCGGGCGGCTTTTTCGCTTACGACATCGCGAATGACGGCGGGGCACTTGGCGCAGGGTCTCTGCATTCCGGATACCTATACGCCAACTTTAATAGCGGTATTCGCTACAACTCGCCCTTTGACTCCCCATTTAAAGTCTCACTCGCGCTCTATGACCCAAGTAAAATTCAATCGGTACTAGCAAGCGTTGCGAATAAACCTGTTGCTTCTAAAACGACATCTCCCCGTATTGAGGGCGAGTTGTCATACAGCGACACTTTTAATGGGGGGAGTTATACACTCTACGCAGATTCGATCTATCAGAAGGCTGAAAATTGTCAGATTGGCGGGTCCAAGTGTTCAGCTGGCAGCGATGTTGAAGCCTCAGGGTATTCCGCGGGCATTGATTTAAAACTAGGGGCGTTTGGCTTTTTTGCATCAGGTTTTCAAGGTGAAGGGCTAGGCTCTGCCTTGCAGTTAGACTTTGATTCTTTGGATGATGCGGGTCGTGAACGTGAAAGCAGCGGCTATTGGTTACAAACGACAGCCAAAGTAACACCTAATACAAAGCTGCGTTTAAGCTACGGAGAAACAACGATTGATGACACCGCAGCGACCAAAGGACATACCGCGAAAGGCACTGTTTTAGGTATTTACCATGATTATGGTGATCACATCGCGTTATACAGTGAGATAGGTCGTTCGGAGTTCGATTTGAACCCGGTATTTTTGCAAGCCACAGAAACCGACTACGTAACAGCCGGCGTTCGTTTAATGTGGTAAGCCTTTTTTGACATTGATCCTTTGAAATCCCTGCTATTGGCCCGTTATTCAACGGGTCTTTTTTGCGAAGAACCTGAAGAGCCAATGACAAATAAACCCTGCAAAACAAACGCCCTCCGACACTTCGCAGGACGTTACACTCTTTTGTTACTTCTTCATCAAGTCTTTCAAGTTGGCGAACGGGTTATGTGTCGCCGCTTGATGATCATCATCACCCGCTTTAATCTCAGTACCATATTGGTCATGGTCTGTGTACTTTGAATGCTCGTGGTCATGACAAAATAGGCACAACAACTCCCAGTTGCTACCATCCGGTGGATTGTTTGTGTGGTCGTGGTCAATGTGGTGAACAGTGAGTTCACGCAAATTCGAGTAAACAAACTCGCGTGCACAACGTCCACAAACCCAAGGGTAAAGCTTCAACGCTTTTTCACGGTATCCGCTTTCTTGGCGAGCGTAGCTGGCACTGGTGCCGTAATAATCTGATGACATACTGGTATCTTGCTATCCGTTATTAGTATTCGCTAAATATATCAAACAGGCTGAGAGTTTCCACAATTCAAATCAACGTTGTGTTGGATAGAATCGGTTTCTGGCTGCTTCTTTGTTTGAAGCTCAAACTTTCCAACATTCTCGGTTTGATCTTTAGCGAGTAGGGCGTTGAAAATCGGTTAATGTCGAGCCACATGTAAAAAGGGACGCAATGGCGTCCCTGTTCAAGCGTATTATTAGCCACAAAATCGTTAACTAGCGGGAGGCGAGCTACAGAAGTTGCATCCTAGGTACGTGATCACAAGGCGATTTTGATATCGATTTTGGTAGTTCCAAGGTGATACATCATAGGGTGCGCGTTGATAGCGGCCTTGAATAAAAATCGTCTCACCTTTTTCTAGTGTCATGATGGCATCAACAGCTGCAATGCCAGGAATCGCACAACCCGTATCATTGTTGGCAAACGTCACCGGGCCGATAGAGGCATTACTACCCGGAGGTTGAGCGTTTGGTAAAGAAATACCTATACGAAGCAAGTACTTAAAGCCACAGGTTCGCTGTGCATATTGTGCATCAATGCTATAGAGGCCAGCGACTGGTGCGGTGAATATGTGAGAGTTGGTATCAAAAGCATAATTAAAATTAATGACGGTTTCGTTGTATTCTACAACCTTTATCGCTCCGTTATTTGCTTCAGTTAGCTCATCGCCACCTATGTAAGCGTCTACGACAACGCTGTTTGATGGCAAGTATGGATCATAGCTTTGAGCCGAAACAACATTAGGCAAAGCGAACATAGCGGAACACAAAATGATATGTGCGATTCTATTCACTACTTTTTCTCCTTTAGTTATTTGATACACACTAAGCATCATCATTTATGGGCTATTAGGGTGTATCAAAAACAGGAAAACATAGTCTCTGTACTCGCATGAAGACAGGTTGATTCAATAGAGTCAGTGAACCTGAGTGAAGGTAAAATCTTTTAGATTTCAAAATAAAGTGTCGCAAAGAATGAGTATGTTGTTAGAACATTGGAGATTGACGTTAGTTGCTCAAACAAGATCAGTCTCCGGGGCTCTTTGAATCTTCCGCTCTTAAAATAATTCCCAGACCAATAAGGAAGCCACAGGAAACCATGTTTCGTGGCAGGTATCTTGTTGGACTGGGAATTATGTACTTTATGGTAAATAGCCAATTACGTTCAATAGACTGATATTAATGAAGAATAAGGGTAGTTAGAGAGCTGAGTGGCGTACATTTCAATCTACTGCATATCTTATTTAACTTCTATGCGGTGAGAACTACTTCATGTGTTTGGTGAAGGCTAAAAGCACCACCAATTATAGCGTAACGCTATGACAAGCCCAATTTCACTTCATGAAGTTACTCAAAACACTCAAAAAGGCATTGTTATTAACAATAATAAGACCACTTTTAACATTTCCACTTCATGAACCTATCGTATAATTTTATGTTATATAATTTGATTACATTCGTGGCTGGAAACTTCCAAATTAAACGAAATATATTCCTCATGCTTATCAGTTTCAGTATCAATTGTATAAAACTAGTTGTAACCCGATTGACAAACTGGCATCATTTAATGTAAGTATATGAATATAAGGTGCTTTACTGGAAAATTATAAGTGGTTGCCGAATGTCAACCATAGTAAATGATATGTAGATGGGTTTAGCCATATGTCTGTACAACTTACTGTTTTAAAAGCATCTTTCGGTGATTCTATAGTGATTTCAGGGTTCTTTGACGGAAGCAATCGAAACATTCTGATCGACGGTGGACCTGAAGAGACATTCCAGCAAGGGATTCGACCTGGAGAACTGAAAGAGCATCTCGAGATGATAAAATCTCGTGGTGAGAAAGTAGATCTCTTAATAATAACCCATGAAGATCAAGATCATATCTGTGGTATTATTTCTGCTTTCGAAGAGGAAGGTTACCTCTCTGAGCTGACTAGCGAAGTATGGTTTAACTCAGGTAACCTATTAACAGAAAAGCTATCAATCGCTGAACAGGATGATAAACATAGAGTGGCGACCTCGTTATCATCAGTCACAAGTATATTGGATGGGATAACATTAGAAAGATTTCTAAAACTAAAAAATATTAAACATGAACAAATTGTCCATTCCAGCCAAAAACTAGGCAATAAACTTACCAGGTTCGGTTGTGATTTTGAAATACTGTCTCCTTCAATAAAAAAATTAAAAAGTAGAAATAGAAAGTGGGAAGAGAAGTATCCAAGCAATCTAACATCATCTAGTCGTAATAACACTAATCTTAGCTTATTAATGAATGGAAAGTCTACAACTTCTGATCCCTCTCCCAGTAATGGTGCTTCAATAGCTTTTAACTTTAAATATAAAGATAAAACTATTATGTTTCTTGGGGACGCCCATGCTGCTGAAGTAGTTAGAGGCTTGAAATCACACGGATACTCAAAAAATAACAAGGTCAAAGTCGACTATGTGAAACTATCTCATCATGGCAGTAAAAATAACACTAGCAAAAAAATGCTAAATCTCATTGATTGCAACTCTTACATTATTACTACTGATGGTAGTAGGCATGGTCATCCAGATAAAGAAGTATTCGCAAGAATCATTGAGTGTACAGACCATATACCTCATTTCCTATTCAATCATCCACATTTAATAAAACAAATTTTTGTTGATGAAGATTATGCTGAATATGATTTTGTTGCTAAAGGGATTAATAGTGTAACACTATGAGTAAAGATCAATTTGTTCAGAATACAGTCAAGGTTAACGGTGGAACTGGTATTATTGTAAATCCGTTAACTGATGAGTATTCTTATGTATACACAGCCAAACATGTAATAGCTGAAGATGCCGAAGACCCAAATAGTAATTTACTTTCTTTAGATAAGATAGTCGTAAGTACTTATGATGAAAAAGAAATTAAAATTAAGGATATCTTACTTCATAAGGATAAGAATCTAGATATAGTGATACTACAAACAGTAGAAAGACATGATTCTAAAGTACATATATCTAGAAAAGAAATTACTCAAGGTGAAATGGTTAGGTTTTGTGGTTATCCTAATTTGACCAGAAATAATGGCTTTGAGCTAGATGGTTATATGAACCATTCATATAAATACGATGCTAAATATACGCATCATGTTAAATTAAGACCATCAATTAACATTGATTATAAAAAAATTGTTGGAATGTCTGGAGGAGGAGTCTTTAGTGACTCAGAAGAAATTCACCTAAGAGCTATAGAAACTAGATACTCAGGGTCTTCAGACCAGTACGATGGCTGTGTAAATGCCATCAGCATACATAATTTTGATGACATTATTGAATACAATAACACCGATAAAAGTAAAAATGTATCGGTTGTGCTATCTGTTGAATTAAATTCTTTTGAATCATTAGAAAAATTCACGTTCAGTTTTGGCGACGGCTGGGATAACCCAAATCTTTTAAATAATATTCGAAAGTTACTTATAAAAATAGGTAAGGATGGGGTAACCTCAGTCGATATTAGTCCTGTAAAAGTTAAAGAAGAGCTTGAATCTTTATTAAAATGTGACTTTTACGTTAATTTTGAAATGAATGACCCCAAATACTGGGCAACTTTCTTTGAATTAATAATAGTGTCCATTCTAATAGATGAGCCTGAAAAATTTGACCGAGAATATTTAGTTAACATTTTGCGACATAGAAGAGTTATTTATATAGATAGTGATAAGACATGGCAAAAACACATTTTAAGCATAATTAATAATAAGTATGTCGATCATAATGAAAATGGTTTTTTTATAGTAAAAACAAACTCACCATCGCAAAGGGTAATATTCCAACCAGAAAAAATATCTACTTTATATATTGATGAGGTAAATAGTGTTGGTTCATATTTTGAGATTGATGAAGTGCAAGATAACGAAAATTTGAAAAAAACACTAATCGACTTACACGCACTTAATAGCAAATGCATTTACGATGATCAAGATAGCTTGGAAATTTATAACATAGTTACTCATAGACAAGAGATTAAAGCGAAAATTAAAGATAACTATAGTTACTACTTAAAAAATGAGAACTAATATGAAAGAAAATAGTTTTTATAGTGTACAGGAGTTTCCATCGATACTTAAAGATGACAATGGGTTGTGTCTATATGGATTTGAACTGGATAAAGATAATATAATATATGCATTTGTTAAGTTTATTTCAACAAATAACGAATTGGCTTCTGGTTGGTTTGACTTAACTCAGATAGTAGGTACAGATTTTCTGTGTGATTTACCTAGTGAGTTTTCAAGGTGGAATACATATCTAATTTATGTCGTTAAAGAAAATGTTAGTCAAGAACTTAAGAGTACCATAGAAGGTAATAAGATATTTGTTCGAAAAATGATAATTGAAAAAGTTAATGACAATATTGATATTATAAAATCACTCAACACTAAGCTGCTTGGTTTTGATATCGACAGAACAAAAAAGGTTGATGATGACGAACATTTATCTCTTAGCGATATTTCAGAAAAAATAATATCTAAATCTTATTCAAGCTTTACAAAGAATGAACGAAATCACTTTATTTCAACTATATTATTAGGAAATAATAATGAAAATTAAAAAGGTTGAAATGCAAGCTTTTAAAGGATATCTGAACAAAGAAGATAGTACGTTCGATTTTATGATAGGCGAAGAGCCAGCAAAGTTAGTTGCTATTCATGCACCAAATGGTTATGGTAAAACGACCTTTTATGATGCTGTTGATTACGCAATAACGAATAACATTCATAGATTTATTAGAGTTCCTTCAGTAAAAACCATGAATAATAAGCTATCAACTGACCAAGTTCATGACTCAGGTAACGATTTTAGTAGTAAGATGATACTGAGAAGTACCAATAACCCTCTAGCTCTCGATACAAAAATAACAGTAGATACAACGATTGAGAAATTTAGCACCTCTATTAGTTCAGATAAAGTTGCTAGAGATTACACTTTCGACCCAAGTAAAACGCCTGATGATCGAAAGTTCTTTGAGAAAATTATTTTATCACAAGAAGCAATAGATAGTTATATTAGAGAGTCGAGACCAGAACAAAGATATGTGGAGTTTATTGAATACCAGTCTGATGAAATTAAAAATTTAGAACTTAGCCGAATTGAACTTTATCATGCGATCACAGACCTTGATGCAACAAGGAAAGAACTAAAAAAGAGCTTGGATTCGCTTATTAATATATCAATCGAAACGGAAACCGATTCGATTGTAAAAATTAAATTCGAAAGTTACAAAAGTCAACTTGTTAATCTAGGCATTGATCTGCCAAGCTTTGATGGAATAGAGCATGACAATATTAAAGATCAGGTTGAACTCTTACTGAGAAACAAGTTGTATCTACTTGAAAATGAAATAGAAGTAAAGTCTCAAGAACAAGAGCATCTCAAGCGAGAAATCGCAAAATTTGCTCTCACTTATAAGGAATCACTCAATAATATAAAGAAACTAATTAAAGAGAAAGAGAACACAGTTGAACTAAAACAACATTACAATCTATTTCAAGTAAAAAATAAAAATTTAACCAATGAAAAACGTAATCTAGAAGGAAAAACACAATCTCTCCACATAACAAAGAATTTTAATGAAAAAATCAGTTCATATATAGAATCAAAAGAAAAAATCACATCACTGTTTAATGAAAACAGTACTCAAAAGCAAAAACTTTTAGAAATTGCTTCGTCCACTAGTAATTTAAATATACTGATAGAAAACTCGAAAGAACAACTGGGAAGTATTTTTTCCTATACTGACGCTTTAAATAACAAGAAAAATAACTTAGATAAGCTATTTCATGAATTCAGTAAAATAAAAACTGAAAGAACGGTCATTATCAATGATTTAGAAATGAAGAAACAAGAATCTTCATTGTTGAAAAATGATATTGACAAGCTTAAAGTTAGTATTTCAAAACTTAGAAATGTTCCATTTGATAATGGTGCATGGGAATTAGAACTGGAGAGTCTAAATTTAATTAGTAGAGAAGATTACAGGGAAGTATCTGAACTGAAGAATACATTAAGACTAATTGAATTAGAGGAGAATAAATACAAGCATGAAGTAGTTAATGTTAGAGAAAATGAAAGTGAGTTGAAAAGACTACAAGCATATGGATTGACATATCTTAGCAAGGCATCCAATGCACAAGTATTAAATTGTCCTTTATGTTTTACTCCTTTTGATAATCACGAAGATCTTTGTGAGAAAATAGAGAACAACGAATATTTAAAAGACTATATCGATCCTATATATAGAAAAAGATTGGAATTAAAAACCAAGAAAGAATCCACTAACTCTTGGATTAATGAAATAAAAAATCGTTATGTCCTTTTGACATTAGAGCGCATATCATTACTCCAACCTGGATTAGAAGAGCTTGAACTAAAATCAAGTAACTTAAACTCTTTAATTTCTGATATTTCAAAAAAATTAGATGAGATTGAGACTCAAATTAATGTCAAAATTTCTGACACTAAAGGAAAGTCTAAACAAGATCTTTTAAAAGACATTGAAAATGAGGTTTCTCTCTTACTTAAATCTCAAGTAAAATTAGAAAAAATCATTAATGAATCAAATCACTCTATTATAAAAAATAATGAAGACTCAGCTAGTATAAAAGCTAACATTACCAATAATAGTGCTACTTTAAAAGATCTTGACCAAGTGGAGGAGTTTGAAAAATTCCTAATTAATATTATTCAAGTTAATGAGAGTGAAATAAACACTCTTGATAAAAATTCTATCGTGTTAAAATTTGAAGAAAAAATAAATTATCTTAATGTATCTTTAAATAAAATAAGAATTCATATTGAAGCGATGGAATCCGAACTTACGAAGCTTTCCCAATCAATTGTATCTTACTTAAGAATGTCTAGTGATGAAGCTTTAAGAACATTTGAAGACAATTTAAGTATGATTAACTCGTCAGTTCAGAAAGAAGAGGCGTCGGTTCAGGGTATTAATTCGATATTGTCAGATGGTGAGGTGAAAAAACTTTATACATTAGATGAAAAAGAATGGGACGATTTATTATCCATAAAATACGAAAAAATCGAGAATGAAAGCAAAAAATTCAAATCAATATCTTCTAAACTAACTGGCATACTCGAACTATTAGATTCTTACTGTACCTACTTAAAATCTGTTAATATAGAAAAAAAGATAGACAAAAAACAGGAAAAATTAGAAAAAATAGATCACATTGCATCAGTTTTAAATGAAGATATAGCTTCAATCCACCACTTATTAAAGAAAAGAATAGATTCTTACTTTTATTCTGACCTAGTTAATCAGATCTATTCGAAGATTGATCCTCATCCAGGATTCAAAAAAGTAGTTTTTGAATGTACTTTTAGTGATATTAATAAGCCAAAATTGAACGTTTACCTTACTAATGATGGTAGTGATTCACTAATTTCTCCCAATATCTATCTTAGTTCAGCACAAATTAGTGTACTAAGCTTAAGTATATTTTTGGCAAGGGCATTAAACGCTGAGGTTTATAAAGGGAAGGATGTGGACTGCATTTTGATTGATGATCCTGTCCAATCAATGGATTCTATAAATGTTTTATCTACGATTGATCTTTTTAGAAACTTAGCAATTATGTTTAATAAGCAAATAATTATATCAACGCATGATGAACGATTTTATAAATTATTCAAAGCTAAAGCTCCGAAGAACATATCTAAATTTATCGAGCTAGAGGCTCACGGAAAGGTTAGAGCAAATTAACTATTAGTTATTTAACCTCTATCTTACAGGTAGAGGTTAAATGATGCCAAAGAGAAGATCCTTAGTGTTTTACGTAGAGCTTGGTATTGAACCGTTTATTCATAAAAATTGTTAAACGTAGCTTCAATGAAATAACCCTTTGAATCTTTGGGTGAAGAGAATTCGGCTCATAAAAGACTAATGAAGTACTCTGCAATCTTATCCCTGAAAGTACGACAACCCCCAGTTGCATTTATCCAGGTAGTCCCTATGGTAAATAGCCAATTACGTTCAATAGACTGATATTAATGAAGAATAAGGGTAGTTAGAGAGCTGAGTGGCGTACATTTCAATCTACTGCATATCTTATTTAACATAAGATAGATAATGCGCACTGATGGTGTAAGGGCAAAGTAGTAATGTCACTTTTTAGCAAAGTTAAAATGTCTCCTAAATCGCACGTCTCAACTAGGTTTCAGGATGAATAAAAAGCCCGCAATAGCGGGCATTTTATGTGGCAACTTTCTTTAGATATTCACTTGCTTTGTTTTTTCGAATTCAGTGCTGATAATCGTTCACTTTGTCTTTACATACAAATCTTTGCTTTTCGAGCAAACAACCCCCTCAAATCCCCATTGGAAAGTTGGAGGATCAGAGCTGAGGCTTGAGCAGAATTTGGCGTTGGGATAGAGGCTTGCGGTTGATTCTCCATAGGTAGCAATTCTATATCAGCGCACTTTTCGTCTTTTGTGGATGGTTTCCATTAACTAATTGTTGAAGTCACTGTTCTGATTGACAGAGCAATCAATAAGCACAGGCAAACTCATATCCCTACATTAACGCTCTCTTTCATCACACCGTATCTTCTGCGCGCATCACAGTCGAATAAGAAGCAATACATCAATGTGACGCAATTCAGAGACACCGCCTTAGAATCCGGGATTTGCTTGGTGAATTGGCGAAAGTTGTACGAGAAATTAGATACCCTCTAGTGATGGTATTCGCGTTCAACTTAGCGACATGATGCGATGTACCATGAAACCTCAACAACCAAGGGAATGAACCAGTGAAAACTACCAAATTGTGCATCATCGCATTCGCCGTCTCCGCCTCTTTTGGTGCGATGGCAAAAAGCGGCCATGAGACCGTATCTGACAAGGTGATTGCGGAACAGCGTCAAGAGCTGGCAGAGAATACTGAAGGCGAAGGCTTTGGTCCTCAATCTCCACGTGACATTGATTCAACTGCAGGTAGCAACACGTTATCGTTTAATGCTGCGCCGGCATATACACAGATGAATCTATGCAATATCCATTTCCACAAAAATGCCGAACATAAAGGTGGCGAATTTACCAAGTATGCGGGTAACGGCGATGGCCACGGTTATCAGAGTGGCTTCCAATATGCAGGTAAGTTGAGTGCGGCTGAATTGGCACCAGTAAAAGGTGAAATCTGCCCGAGCAAACACGGTGATGTTAAACCTGGTGATACGATTGAAGTGCACTATGTTCATACCACCGCACAAGTAGAACCAGGTGCAACCTTGGGCTCATGCTTTAACGATGCGAATAAAAACCCACAGCTTCGCGTAGAAACTCAAGTTTACGTGGTGGTAAATGATAGCGCAGCGTTGGATTTTGAAGAGCTAAACGAACACGAGAAGAAAGACGGCGTACATCAGGCTATCAACATTCCGAAAAATACGGGTAAGCCTATTCAGTATGCGGGTTCAACAACGGGCCCAAGTTACAATGAAGAAGGGTCGCCATTCCAAGTGACTTGGAGCGTAAGACCTAAGGTTGCCAAAGTGAACGCAACGTCTGTTGCTGAATGGTGTGAAGGGAATGCGTTTGATGAAGATCACGCTCATGGTGTACGAAATCTCGTCGTGAACAAAGAGCTCCTCTCTGTTATCTCCAACTAACAATAGGTATATACCCAAACAACCTGAAGATGCAGGATTCAGCGAGGTTTACTGACGTTATGATCTAGGCATCCCTTTGCCGATGTAGTGGTCTCCATCAAAAAGGGATAACACCGAGCATGGCGTCAGTAAACTCGCCCGAAGGGAGGCCCTCAGTGCGTCCACTTCATCGTTAAATTCCTGTGAAATAGAATGACTATTCCTGCAAGAATTTGCCTTGAACTGAAAGCACTGATGACCTCTGAAATCGAGCATCTCCAGTTTGATTGGGTATAGATAGATATAGGGCGCGAAATTGTATTAGCGCCCTATTTGATTGTTTTGCTTTTCTTAGCTTCTATGTCATGAGCTTTAGATATCATGGCGGCAGCTAGCTGTCTGATTCACCATAACAAACGGCTTGTAGCTTATTGCCATCAGGGTCTCTGACGTACGCTGCGTAGTAGTTAGGCCCAAAATGATCGCGCAGACCAGGTGCACCTTCATCGGCGCCGCCATTCGCTAGTGCTTCCACGTAAAACTCATCAACGGCTTCTCGTGTTTCAGCTTTAAACGCCACGTGTGTACCGTTTCCCCAAGTGGCAGGTCTTCCATCTATGGGTTTATAGATATAGAGAAACGGCATTTGATCATCTTTAGCATAAAGAGGTGGTTTTCCTGGCGGCTTTGGAACGCGTGTTAACCCCAGGGGCTGTAAAACCGCGTCATAGAACGCCGATGCCCTTTCATAATCATTGGTTCCCAATGTGATGTGGCTAATTACAGACATTAGTTTGCCTTCCTGTTGTTCAAAATGCGTTAAGCCTCGTTCTGTACAAGGTCAATAATGTGTTTGGCTTTGACAAAATGATCGAGTCTATGGGTTTGAATCCACCAAGTTGCAGCTTCCATTAAGAGTTCAGGGTCATCATTCTTATTCGCAAAGAAAGCATAGAACGACACACCGACGCCCTCACCTTTTGCGTTGATTTTCTTGTTGCACACGTCGATGACTTTTTTGCGTAATGAATCTCTCATGACTGCTGTTTCCCTCAAGTACTCTATTGCGAACTGTATATTTAAACAGTTTTGATGAAAAGGTTAAGGCTTAGAAACCGGATGAAGGCAACATTTCTTTTGGTGGTCGCATATAGAACATGCATTGATGGTTGAACATCAATCAGGTATTTGGCCATTTTAGCCATTTCATTTTTAGTTTAATGCCGAAGTCTTTGACCATTAAATTAGGCATATAAAGATAGTCGAATGAATGGTTAGTGTCGATAGGTCTACCGTTTCTCGAAGACGAAGTCATTGCACCACACTCTAAAATTCAGAAGCGCCATTGCTTTAAGGTCTTTGTTTTTGGCCTCTCCAAACCCTCATCATGACATGGATTTTAGCAGCACAAAAACGTTGGATGCATTCTTATGGAGGTTAATGAGGGCGTTTAGATGTGATGATCGGCTGTCCATGATTAAGTACAACAAAGTAAGCCCCTTTTATGAATGCGCCTAGCAAAGTTTCCTTGCTTACATCTCGCCAAGACGATGTGATATTGGTGCCTGATAAAAAGCCGTTGATGTCAGTTAGATGAACGGTTTGCTCATGATTCAGTGTTTGGCGAGTCATAAATCCACCAAATGGATAGTAAATCAGGCTGCCGTCTTTGAGAAAAGCTGGGATTAACATGGGATCAGTAGGCAGGTTGTTACTCTCGAGTACAACGTATTGACGATTAAGTTGGTATCGAATTGCAGGCATAATGGTTACTACTGGTTATACATACAGTTATTTTAGTCATTATTAGGAAGACGACAAGTCATTCTGTCAATCTCCTGCTCATTTGCTTATGGTCGCCTTTTACTAGGACACACTGCGCCATGAATGAAAGTAAAAAGACACAAGGCTACGTTCGTTTGCTAAAACATTGGTAGGACTGACAACGTGCTTAACAAGTCACTTTAGATGCAGATAGTGTGATGTTCGTCTTTGGGTATGTTTGATGATATACACTGGCGTGTTTTAACACAGTATTGGCGGGGGTCTAATTGAGGCGCTCGTGGTGACTAAGCAGCATGATGATGTCGTCCAGCATGTCCTTTTCACCTTGTTTCGTCACTGGATAGTCGGTGTTGACATCGATATGATCGGCAAACTTTCGATAGTACTTGGGAAGATGTGACAGTATGTAATCTGAGCATTCTTGCTGTTTGTTATGGATGAAGTTATTGATGATCTGCTCGTACCCTTCAACTACATCCGTGCTGTCGGCATTTTGAACAAAGAATTCGGCTTTATTATCGATCAAGAAGCGGATATATCTGTTCTCAGTCAGATACTTGTCGAGCAACGCTTGGCGAATACAAGATAGTATAATCTTTGCCGCCCGTTTAGGTTTGATATCACCACTGTCGCGTAAAGTCCCTAGTATCTTCTCTTCTAGGTAGGCTTGGTACTTGTCGTTGCCAAAAAAATCAGCTTCTACACGGTCAAAGAACTTTTCGTATTTCTTTTTCTGAACCCAGTTCGTCAGAATCCATTTCATAGTCATATCAGCACAGTTATAAACATTCGAAAAGTACCACCATTATGCGAGATGATATCGATCTAATGCGAAAAATTGCGTTTTACTCAGCACTTTTTTGATCCCGTTTGGAACGTGGCTGCATCCTGTGCAGTTATTGCGTGACATACATTGATACGGATATCAAAACGCCAAACAAACAGGATGATGATTGCTTACATTTGCGACGTTTGTCAGGTACAGAGTATTGTGTTTGCTATTTAATGGCGTAATTGAACGAGTCATATTTCTGAAACATAAGTGAAAATTGGGTCTTCACCTAAACAATCTCAAGATGCTTGGCATAGGAGGCATCATGACACCATTTACGCTTGGCAGAAAAACAATCATCAACGAATGTTCATTGGAATACAGTTGGGTAAGACAGCAAGTTGCGGAAGGTACAGATAGGAACACTGTTGTTTCAGCCATTCAGCAGTGCTTTGGAGGAGACGAAGAGACGGCCTCTTTGTTTTTTAATATCGCGATTGGGGAAAGCTCACCAGGCGTATTGCTATCCCACCTTCGACTCTCTAATTGGAGCACCTTCAACAAGAACGAAGGAAACACTGATACCCATAACGCAATATACTTGTGATTTTGAGGTGGACAGAGCGTCGCCCTGCCCACCCAATAAGTGACTATTGCTTGAACAGGTCCATGACTAAAGGTACGACCTTAATCCAAACCAACGCACCAATTCCTACCCACACCGCTAACCAAAATAAGCGGCCTAGCCATGTGTTACGAGAGTGATAACGCGCAGGATCCGGTTCTCCGCATCCTGGGCATGAAAGCGCACGCTTGGAAACTTGTTTTTCACATACAGGGCAAGCAATTAATGGCATGGTAAATCTCTTCCTTTGATCTTTATTTTGTTTTCCGCAATGGTATTACGTCACGCCATTTGGCTCTAGTGCTTTTGAGTAAAATCCTGAGTCGTTTAACCTTAGATGAACTGAAGTCACTATGTTGTTACATAGAAAAAGCACCTTATCGAGATAATTGATGAGCACAATCGCCACCAGCATATCTGTCTCTAAAGATACTTCTTTGATTGCTGAACCAAATGATTTGCATGTGTTAGATTTATCATTGTAGGTATATTTAGTGGTACACAAATTATAAGTTATAGTGCGTTAAGAGGTATAAAAAAGAGCTATCTATCACTCTTTTTTTGTACATCCTTAATCACCAAAGTCATGAACACCTAACTTCAATATATCAGACGCATCTACCCACTCCACTTGACCACATACAGTACAAGTACATTCTGATGCTTCTGCAAAACGCTCATCTTGCGGTGGTGCCGTTAAAGCACGAATAGCTGGATCGTGGTGTGCTTTTTCACGCACCTCGTGGCCAGTTTCAGCTTCGCAACTACGGCAATACCATGTGTGTACACTCATGACTTTCTCCTTGGGTATAAACTCCTTTCTCGCCGTGAGTGTAATTTCATACCGGGGTCTATTTCTGAATCATTTTTAAGACAATGACGAAATTGTCGCGCTGACTGCATCACACAAACTTTTCCATCCATAAGTTTCCCTTATAGGACGACTTAATTTGTCAGTGCAATGTCTACAAGTGAGATGAATACTTATTGCTATCAGATGGTTGTGTGTACCTGCACTTATTCAAGAATTCAAACAAAAGCTTATGAGCGATAAGCCTTGCAGAGCCTATTACCCAAGGTTTTTGTGATTATAATTCAAACGTACGTTTGTCCGATTAGGGAGATAAGTGTCGCTTGATGATACACAATGACGAATGCCAGAGTGAGAAAGATTAGCACGGTATACGTAAGTTAAGCAGATGAAACTCGGTGCATTTAAACCATAAATACAAAGACGGTTGTAGAGGATGCAGGTAAATAATCTAGCGCTCACCAATCAATGTAATTTGTCCGTGCAGGTACCATTTACCTGAACGGGCGGACAGCTCACACTTCCATATGAGCAAAATACGCAACAGCCCCCCTCTGCCACCAACAATACTTCATGACAGTTCTCGCATTCATAGTGCTGTTTTGATTCACCTATGGGCATAAGCTCTGTTTTCACGTGACCGCAATTTGGGCAGGTCACATCTGACTTCAAGATAACTTTCATTGATTCTCACTGCGTGTAATGAAGGGATCGTTTTGAACTCTCTCCTCTAAGCGTGGAACATACCTCACGCTCTTTCCACTTTAGATTTAAGAACCACACGGAATCGCCTTGGCAGCAGATGCGCAAATGAATCAGAATCTTTGTTCCGTTTTCTTGCTACGAATGTGATGATTTCTTTGTACAGTACATAAAAAACCCCGCTTTCGCGGGGCTATTAATTGTATATACAGAAGTAACTCAACCCACTTGTAAGTTGCCATATAAGGTTTGATACACACCATCTTCATTAACAAGGTCTTGGTGATTACCACATTGAGCCACCTTGCCATCTTCAAGTACGTAGATGAGGTCCGCTTGCTTCACTGCCGACAAACGGTGAGCAACAATGAGAGTTGTTCGTCCTTGTAAGAAGTTGTTCAAGGCATCATGCAATGCTGCTTCTGTTGCTGTATCCAATGCAGACGTCGCCTCATCCAATATGACAAGCTTAGGATTAGTCAAAATCATGCGTGCAATCGCGAGGCGCTGACGTTGTCCTCCCGACAACTTAAGACCCTGGCGACCAAGTTGAGATGACAGTCCATCATCTAAGCGTTCAACCACGTCACTCAGCTGAGCGATTTCCAACGATTTCCAGAGTTGTTCATCGGAAAAATCGGTACGCCCTAACGTCAAATTTTCACGCAAGGTATCATTGAAAATGACGGGTTGCTGCAACACCACAGCGGTATGCTGACGAAGTGTCTCATAGCCGATGTCTTCAACACTCTGCCCATTAACGATGATGTCACCATCGTTTTTACGGTAAAGACCCAAAAGAAGTTGAATCAAGGTCGACTTGCCGCCGCCAGAAGCACCAACTAGCGCCACACGCTTACCTGCAGGTATCGTCAGAGAAAGCCCGTTCAATACGGTTTTTTCGCTGTTGTAGCCAAACGTGAGATCGCGACATTCGACACCAAAGGTATCAAGTTCAAGCAAAGGATCTTGCTTAGATACACTTTTCGGTTCTTCATCTAAGGCGAGTAAACCGTTGAGTCGCTTCATCGCAGCGGATGCACTAAACCATGCGTACTGAATGCCCAATAGCTCTTGAATTGGGCCAAGCATGAACCAGAGGTAACCGAATACCGCAAAAATTTGACCAATCGTTAAGTCGCTAAATAGCACCATAAGCATTGCAGCGGCGCGGAATAGCTCAAAGCCAATCAAGAACATTAAGAACGACACACGGCTTGCCGCTTCCGATTGCCAAGCGTATTTATCGGCATCATGACGAATAGATTCGGCGTCACCCTTCAGAACATCAAGATAAGCGCGTTCACGGTTAGCGGCACGCAGTTGATAAATACCATCTAACGTTTCTACCAAACGCTGCTGAAAACGTTCAAATGATTGGTTCTCTGCTTTTTTTAGGTGTTTAACGCGCTGTCCCATTTTTCGTGACAGGAAAATAACTAGCGGGTTAACCAAAAGAATGAACAGGCCAAGTGCCCAATCGAGCCACAAAAGAATCACAGCCGTGCCGAACACGGTAAGCACGCCAACCACAAATCGGCTCAAACTGTTCCCGATAAACGAATCGATCGTCTCTATGTCTGTGACAAGATGAGAGCTCACACCGCCACTGCCGCGCTCTTCAAACTCTTTCATGCTGACGCGGCCGAGCTTATCCAGCAACTGCTGACGGATAAAGCAGGTAATTGATTTAGACACCAAGGTAAATTGACGGCTCTGCCAGATGTTTAGCGCTTGGCTTGCAATACGCATGACAACCACGAACAACAATACCATCACAATATAGCTCGCCGGTTGCTGTAGCGACTCAGGCAACAAGTGGTTGAAGAATTCAACACCATGAGCTGGCTTGTTCAGCAGTACTTCATCGACCATTAGAGGCATAAATAGCGGGATTGGCACACTGATCAATGTGGCACACACCGCAATAAAATTGGCAAATATCAGCTGCTTTTTATGCTTCTTTGCCTGATCGATTAACCACCGCGTTGAAAGCGTTGTTAAAACTGCATTACTCACTGTGTCTCCAAACTTTTCATTTTCGTTATTGTTTTGTGATTTACGTGTAAGTGTAACCGAAAACACCCCAGCAATGCCGGGGTGTTTTATCGTATTACTCTACGTGTTTCGTTAGAAAACGTATTCGGCTTCTATACCCCAATTACGTCCAGATTGAGTACGACGATCAAGTCCTTCTGTATCAGACTCTGCGCCAATCAAATCCGTGTATTCCCAATACTTTTTGTCAAAGGCATTGAAAAGACCTGCTCTAACGGTCAAATCAGAGACTGGACGGTAATAAGCCGTGATATCCGTGACAGCGTAACCCGGCGCTGACACATTATCGGTATCAATGTTCGCGTTGCTCCAATCGGAATCAGACTTACCAGCAACGGCCTTCACCGCGACTTTACCGCCATACGTGCCTTCTACATTGGCATAACCCAGCGCAAAGTATGCAGATAACGGAGAGACAGTATCCAGCGCTTCACCGTTTTCTTTGTCCTTACCCTTGGTGTACGCAACACTGAAGTCGGAATACATGCCAGTTGGCGCGTTCAAGAGTACATCCAACGCCAATTGCGCTTTGAACTCAGCACCGTAAATTTCGGCTTTGCTGATGTTTTGCTTAGACCACAGTTCTTTACCTTCACCGTTGTTATCAGCCAGTTTGGTGCTTTCGATGAAGTTCTTGTAATCGTTGTAGTACACCGCGAAATCAAATCGGCCGAAATCTTGAGTTATACGCAGACCCGTTTCATAGCCAACACTCTCTTCTGGCTTCAAGTCTGGGTTTGCTTCATAAACCGCACCATAGGCCGCATCGGTTTCATAGAAGTAGTACAGATCTTGTAACGTCGGTGATTTGAAGCCTTGGCTCACATTCGCATAGCTGCTTAGACGTTCTGTCCAATGATATACCGCCCCCAACTTAGCAGTGACAGCGTCACTTTCTGAGTTGGCATATTCGGTAGTGCCTTTCGGCTCTGCAGAAAAACTGTCATAACGAAGGCCTGCATTCAGTACTAAACGCTCTTCAAGCAGAAACGCTTGGTCTTGAACAAAAATACCCCACTTAACGGATTCAGCATTCGGTACATCACCCGCCTTGTCGGCTTGTGTACCCGCTTTCGAGCCTTCTAAATACATATCACGATAGTCGAGGTTAAACTCATTAGTAATATAGTTAACGCCGTAGCTGATCTCGTGGTAGCTCGTTGCTAAGTCGAATGCTTTATCGAACTGCGCATCAAATTGTGTGCTCTTGTCTTCGCCATTGCGCACTCGCTGGCGGTAACCGTGACCAAACGATGTTGGCGGCTCGGGTGTTTCATCAAAAGTGTTGTGTAGGCTTTCACTTTCCAGTGCGGTAACTTGCCACTTCAATCTGTCGAAAGCCGTGGTGTTTGCTTGCCAATCATGCTCAAACGTCACACGTCTACGCTTATCTTCATCGTTCGCGCTGTTACGCGTATATACAAAACCCGGCATGATTTCATAGCCTTCGTTCGAACTGATCAGGCCATCGGCCTCACGATTGAAAATTTCGCCAGTCAAACCGACGCGATGATCATCATTGATCTGATAAAAAGCTTTCAATAGAAGGTTATCAGAATTGATGTCAAACGGGTCTGCTTGGCCACGCTCACGGCCTTCAATATCTGAACCGCTGCTGTGTGTCTTGGTTTCATGACCATCACGATGCGTAAAGATCAATAGCGTATCAAGGTCGCCTGTGCGGTTCGCAATGGTTGCCGTCGCCTTATAGCTCTCGTCAGCACTGTAGTAACCTGTTTTAACACTGGCATAGGTATCATCACCTTCTGGTACCAATAGGTCTTCGGGGTTCTTGGTGCGAATAATCACTGCGCCCGCTAACGCATCACTACCATAAAGGCTTGAAGACGGCCCTTTGTTGATTTCGATACGCTGCAACGTATCCGTTTCAACGTTGTTATTGTATTTGCGCATAACATCTGCGCCTGGGTCGAACGACACTGGTTGTTCAACGCCATCAACCATGGTTTTTACGTAATTTTCACTCAAACCACGGATATTGAATCCTGAATTACCGAAACGCCCTGTTCCTGGCATTGAGACGCCGGGTTCGTTAGCAACGGCCTGCTCCAAATCTTGGGCGAGGTTTTCTTCAATTTTTTTGCTATCAACAACATCTACTGAAACAGCAACATCACTGATGCTCTGTTCGCTACGTGTTGCGGATACAACGACTTCATCAAAAGTGTACACATCCTGTGCGGCTGCACTTCCGGCGCATAGTAGTCCCACGAGAAGCGCCAGCTTGTTCTTCTTGATTGTCATGATCTTCACTCTTTTTTAGGCAATAAAAGGCCGCTCACGCTGAATTCAGCACGATAGAATTATTATTTTTATGGGTTACGCTGGTGTTTGAAGGCTCTGCAGACACAGAGCCTTTATCGAGAAAATTACATTTTCTCTTTCATTTTCTGAACATGGCCTTCGTTTAGGTGCACGACAGAAAGCATATCTTCGCCTGTCACATCAAATGCTTGTCCGAAGCCTTTCACGTAACGGCCGATAACTGGGTTAAGGCGGTATAAGCGGAAATCACCCAATTGACTTAGGTTGTCGATCATCTCGCCTAGTCGCGCTTGCATCACCTCGATGCCCTGCTGCCAAACCGCAGATTCACGCTCAATCAGCTCCGCATTGGTATCAAACGACAAACGACGGCGGGCAAAAATAGAACGCGCTTCGCTCTCGTCTTCAATCATCATGATGGAAACCGCTTTACTCACTTTCAGGTTTTGACCGTGAGTCGCTAAATCACTGACAAGGATGTAGTAACCCTGCTCAGAAAATGCGAATGGCGCATAACTTGTGTGCGGCTTGCCGTCTTTATCAACGGTACCTAGCTGAAGGGTTTTACGCGCATCACGAAATTCTTGAATTTCCGGACCAAGGCGATTTTGTAGACGCTCTGCCTTATCAATCATTTTGCCAACTCCTGTTTCATGGCATTAAACAGTTCGATTTGCTCAGGGAATAGTTGACGCTTTTTGTCTCGACCCAAGTAAATCTTAAATACACAGTGACCAGTGCAGTCGAAGAAACCGATGTAGTGACTTTCTGTGCCGCGGAATGGTTTGCTCACGAATACGATGTCAGACACTAGCTCAAGGCGAAGGTGACCGTGTAACTGACCTTCGCGCCCCATTAGGTTGTAGTAACCGTGGGCGAACTTTCCTTTAGGAAACGCGGCTTTGAACTCAAACACCGAACCGCCAGAGTGAACGATGGTCGTCACTTTTCCCCAGCTAGGCATCACTTCCAAAATGCTTTGAGCCAATGAACCTTCTGCGCGTGCAATCATCTCTTCTGGCAATGCCAGAGTGATTTCGCCTTCCGTCAGGTTCAAACTTTCCACCATATTGGATACTGGCGTGTGAACATCTTGAGAAAGGTAGTCAGCGACGCGTTGCTTGGTCTCTGACGTGACGATAATCGCTTGTTGCATTGTGGTACTACTCCTATGAAGCGGCAGAGGCCGCTTTACTATTCAATTCTTTGTTCAGTACATCTTGCACTTAACATCATGCGCGATAATGCAAATTACGATGCCATATCACGATGCCATAGATACGGGCATTTTCTTGCCTGGCACCATGCCAGAAGGCATTGCTGACGGCATACCGCCCTCAGTCTTAGGTGGTGTTTGACCGGATGTTCCTTGAAGCACTTCAATAAGGTTTTGAGCCAATGTCACCCCCCAGAATTGCCCCGCGACAGTCAATGTCAAATAACCACGACCTTCAATATCGCTTCCGCTTCTTTCAAGATAGACCAGGCCGTTGCTCTCCCAGGTTTCAAACAAAGGCGTAAGGGCTGCAAAGGTCCCTGCACCAGCCACCCGATCCAGCTTATGCTGCGCTAGCACACCCGCATCAAAGCCACATTTTACTTCCGCAGAAACAGCGCGGTTAGCAGGCGCCATCGTCATCATAGTGACAGGGTAACGCCTATCTGTGATCGCAGAGATATAAGTGTCCATATCTCGGGTTTGCATCATCTGACAGCCATTAACATTACCGCCCGCACCCGCACCTAAAGGCATGATTTCTGCAGTGGTCTTTGCCAACGAGTTATAGATGCTGCGTTCACGATTATCAGACGCCCAGTGATTGACACTCAGACGCTTTTGATGATGTTTGGCCATGAATTTCACGCCCATTTCAAACATGGTCGCTTTCATCTGCGTGTCAGCGGGATGTGGCAGTTTGCCCTGCTCAACCATCTTCGCCATTGGTAAGCCTTGCATCTCAATAAGCTGATACAAGTCCACACCATGCGCGCCTGACTCTAGGTAGTCCTCAAGATCTTGCTGCCATATATCAAGTGTCTGATGAGGCAATCCGTAAAGCAGATCAAGAACGATCGGTGCTGCATTATAGGAAACCAAGTTCTGGATGGTTTTGAGCACTTCTTCACGCTCATCAAAACGTTTTGCACTCTTACGCACTGCAGTGTTAAAGCTTTGAACACCAAATGAGAAACGATTAACACCGCCCTCTAACGCAGCTTCAAACTTCTCAGGGCCAAATCGGTTAATACGCCCTTCTAGCGTGATTTCGCAATCTGGTGTGAGCGGAAATTGGCTGCGAATGTCAGACACGATGGTACGAATTTGCTCTGCCGACAAATCCGTTGGCGTTCCGCCGCCGATATACACCGCTTGGAATGGTGCGGCTTGCGTCCAAATTTGAGATGCCTTCCAACGGATCTCTTCACGGAGTGCTTCAACGTAGCTTTCAATCAAAGACTTGCTTGACGCGTATTGGAAAAAATTGCAGTAAGTGCAACGAACGCGACAAAAAGGAATATGGATGTACAGACAACGTGGTGCGAGCGCACTCTGTGGTTTTAATGAGTGTGCGTTTTCAAGAGAGGTCTGAATTTCCTCCCCTTTAACGGCGTGCATCATGCCACCAGCATGTGGGCCTTTTTTTCGCTGAAATGCAAAACGTAATGGGTCAGGCGTTTGCTGTCCCACGAGTTCTACATTGTGTAAATCAAACTTCATCGCCTGAAACGACCTTCTACAGACAACAGCGCCACACAACGGCCTGTTTTCAATTCGTTTTCTATCTTATGCATATCAAACGATAATGCAACTGATAATTGATCTCATTTTTATTTCATGCATAATGCACTCAGTTTCAGCCGTTTTCACGTTGTAGGAGAAAAGTGTGAACGCTCGACGGTACGTTGTTTGTGGTGTCGTTTCAGTTGCATTACACAGTTTGGCTTTGTATGCACAACAGCCACCCACACCCGAATTTTCGATGAGTGATGTCCAAACCGGTCATCGTGTAGCTATTCAGCTTGTGGCCGCGGCGACGCCTCAGCCAAAGGCCCTGTCGGAAGAGATAGTCGAAGATAAAGAACCGCTCGCTCCTGAGATTCAGGAGACGCCACCTTTGGTCGAACCGACTCCTAAGCCCTTGCCTCCCGAAAAGAAACCCATCGTAGAAGCCAAGGCCGAAAAACCATTACCAAAACCTAAGAAGGTTGAGCAGCCTCAGCCTAAAAAAGAAAAGCCTAAGCATGTTGAAGAGCCAAAGCCAAAACCCGTTGAAAAGAAGAAAACTGAAATAGAACCGTTTAAGAAAAAGCCGGTAGACAAAATACTGCCAACCCCCATAAAGCCTGAAGAAAACGCAGACAGCGATCCACAAGATAACGTGGCGGATGCGCAAATGAATCAAGCCAAAGACAGTGCGCCAGTACTCGTTGAACGCCCTGCTTTTAAAGTGCGTCCAAGCCAGCCTAAGTATCCACGTATCGCTAAACGCAGAGGTATGGAAGGCAATGTTTTAATTGAAGTTTGGTTAGATAAAGATGGCAATCAAACTGTTCAAAATATTTTGAAGAGTTCCGGCTTCAAGGAACTTGATACCGCCGCCTTAGACGCTGTCAAAAAGTGGCGCTTTAACGGCTACAAACAAGATGGTGTGGCTCTCGCGCACCGCGTCAGAATTCCTGTTCGTTTTAATCTGGATTAATTATGTTGGATCTACAATTTTTCTCATCCATTCACGCTCAACTTGGCATCATGACTTGGCCTTTAACGCTGCTTTCAGCGCTCACGCTTATGTTGATCGTTGAGCGCCTGTTGTTCATGGCTTTAAATACGAAAACTCACAGTAAAAGCCTTCAGAAGCAGATCTATACCTTATCGCTGACTAACGATGAAGAACTCGACCACTACGTGGAGATTCATCAACATGAAAAAAGCACCTTATCTCAAGGGCTTTGTATGTTGATCAGCCATCGTCAGTTTACCAAAACACTTCGTGAAGAAGCAGTAAGCATCTGGCTGCAAAAGAAACGTCGCCAATTCACATCGGGACTTAAGTTACTCAACATCATTGGTGTTCTTAGCCCACTTATCGGTTTATTGGGTACAGTTCTAGGTTTGATTGAGATGTTCAAAGGTTTGTCTGCCACACAAGGTGGGATCTCTCCCGCTGAGTTAGCCGATGGATTGGGACTAGCGATGTCTACCACAGCCGCTGGTTTGTTGATCGCTCTACCCGCTATTGCTTCGTCTCAAGTCTTCACGCTTTGGGCGGATCGCACACTCACAAAGATCGAGTACGTGTTGAATCACTTCAACTTGCACCTTGCTGGCGTGTCTTTCGACGAAAGTGAAATGTGCAGAGCGAAAACAACCCAATGCGCACCTTGTGCAAATCCAGTTGTTTCATGTCCAAACGTCCAGGACGGTGCGGCATGATCCGTTCTCGTTCAGACAGCGAAATCAGCACATTTACGCCTGATCTTACCCCGCTGCTGGATATCATTTTTATTGTGATGGTGTTTCTTCTGCTCACGGCAAATGTCGAATTCAAAAGCATGGAAATCGCGATTCCCCAAACACAAGACTCAGGGGTACTGGCGTCACCAGAACAGCAGATGATTGCCATCAATATCCTTGCAGATTCCCCTGCATGGGCGATTCAAGGACAGCCAATCGACAATTGGCCTTCTTTTACGCAAACCCTTTTAGAAACCATTGAAGCCAACCCTAACAAGACGGTTGTCATTGCTGCTGACAAATCCGCAGCAGTGGAAGACATGTTAAAAGTCCTCGCCTTCATGCAACAAAACCAAATTACTGCTACTAACATTGTGATGGAAGAAGAATGAACACGACTAAATCAATAAAAGCGCTCTCTCTTACCTTGTCGTTACTACTGAGTCCTTTCGCTAATGCTGATGAAACTCGCATTATCAGTGCGGGCTCAACCGTCACCGAGCTCCTTTTTGCCCTAGGTGCGGATAAACAAGTTATCGCTATCGATCTGACCAGTCGCCATTACCTCAATGACAGAGAGATTCCCGTGTTGGGATACCACAGACAGCTTGCTGCAGAAGGTTTGTTGGCATTAAGCCCTACCCATCTGCTTGGCTCTCCTGATATGGGTCCAGACACGACATTGCAACTGCTTAAACAAGCGGGTGTTAACGTTGAAACTCTGCCAACCGGCAATTCGGTCGAAGCCTTCAACGAGCGCGTTGATACCATTGCTGAGCTAACCAACACGTTGGATCAAGGTGAAACCATCAAAGCCAACGTGAGTCAGCAAATCAAAACACTAGAATCACAACAGCCAGACACCGCCCCTTCAGTGCTTTTCATGATGCTTTCTGATGGTCGTCCAATGACAGTCGCTGGCGATGAAACGACTGTAAACACCGTCATCGAATTAGCCGGTGGCGTTAACCCTGCAGCCAAAGAAAGCACGAGTTACAAACAACTGTCAGCAGAAGCAATCGTCACAATGCAGCCCGACTATATTCTGGTATCAGATCGCACGTTGAGCCAAATTGGCGGTTTAAAAGGCATGTTAAAGCAACAACCTTTGTTGGCAGCAACCCCCGCTTTCCAAAATAACAAAGTGATTCCGATTCAAGGTCACGCAATCCTTGGTGGTTTCGGGTTGGCGAGCTTAGATCTTGCGACCTCTATCAATACCCGTTTTAACGACGATATCGAACCCGCAGCGAAGTAACTAGAAAAAATGAACGAGATAAACACACGTCGTGTACCAATGAAATGGATGCTACTCATCGCATCTACACTGCTTTACGTTGCAATGGTCAGTTCCATCACCTTAGGCCCGATGGATATCAGTTTCTCAGACAGCTTAAAAGCCTTGATCCCAAATGCAATAATACAAAGTGACCTTCCCGATTACGTCGGCGTCATTATCCAACAAGTCAGGTTGCCTAGAACGTTGCTGGCTATCGCAGTCGGTGGCATTCTTGCCATTTGTGGTGCTGTCATGCAAGGGCTATTCAGAAACCCGCTTGCTGACCCTGGCATTATCGGCGTATCCGCCGGTGCGTCATTAGGTGCGGCTATTGCGATTGTGTTGTTTGGCGGGATGATTGGTCACACGGCTCTTCTTACCCTCGGAACCGTTCCCCTTTTCGCGTTTCTTGGCGGTGCCCTTGCGACCTTTGCCATTTACTATATGGGTACAAACAGTAATGGCACGTCAGTCACAATTATGCTTTTAGCCGGGGTTGCCCTTGGTGCAATTGCTGGCGCTGGCATGGGTCTGCTTAACTACTTTGCAGACGATCAAGCATTACGTGATCTTTCATTGTGGACAATGGGCTCTTTGGCTGGTGCTTCATGGGACTCCATTTCATTCGCCTACATCTCCCTTTTCTTGCTGGCATTTTTCTACCAAAGAAATGCCAAAAAACTCAATGCTCTGCTTCTAGGTGAAGCGGAAGCTCGCCACTTAGGCATTGATGTTCAGTCACTCAAACGTCAGTTGATCTTGCTCACAGCGGCTGGGGTTGGCGTTACCGTTGCACTTTCAGGGATGATTGGCTTTATTGGATTGGTTGTTCCCCATATTGCACGCATGCTTACTGGCCCTGACCACCGCTCGCTATTGCCAGTTTCACTTGTGTTGGGTGGCCTTATCTTGCTCGTGTCAGACATGATAGCGCGAACCATCGTTGCCCCGCTGGAAATTCCCGTGGGCATCGTCACGGCGGCGATTGGCGCTCCATTCTTTCTAGCCTTACTGCTGAAACAACGAGGACGATTAGCCTAATGAGTATCGATATCCGCGGTGCATCACTCACAATGGGCAACAAGGTTCTCTTAGATAAGGTGAATCTTAGTTTTAACCCCAGCGAACTCACGATCATTCTCGGACCAAACGGCACAGGCAAAAGTAGCCTTCTCAAATTGCTGAGTCGCGAATGGAAATGTGATGGGGAACTTTCCCTCTATGGAAAACGAGCACATGAGTGGAAACCAGAATTGTTAGCACAATCTGTTGGCATACTTCCTCAATCGAGCAGCCTAACGTTTGGTTTTACCGTGAGAGAAGTTGTGGAACTAGGTGGTCTCGCGTTAAGTGCGTCTAACCATGAGATTCAAGAGATAGCCACCTACAACATGACACAAACCGATGTTTTGCACCTTTCAGAACGTTTATATCCGAGTTTATCTGGTGGTGAGAAGCAGCGTGTTCACCTCGCACGCGTGCTAACACAAATATCTAAGGCAGAAAGAAACACCGTGCTCATGTTGGACGAACCGACTTCAGCGTTAGACATTGGCCACCAGCACAAAACGTTACGGCTTGCTAAACGCATGGCAAAAGAGGGATCAACCGTGATCGCCGTGATCCACGATCTTAATCTGGCTGCACAGTACGGTGACCGCATCATCATGCTAAACAAGGGTAACATTGAGGCTGATGGCACGCCTGATTCGGTGCTCAATGCCGACAATATCGAATCTGTATACGGTTGGCCAGTGGACGTCATGCCGCATCCACAACATCACTACCCGGTTATTTTGGCTTAATGCCTTTTGTTATCACGACGCTTAGCTGACGCCCCAATTAAGGGGCGTCATTGTTTGCATGGATTCGTCATCATAATAATCAACGCGTTCGTCCGAATAAAACAGTTCTTAGTTGATGCTAGGCGCATTTTTGCAACGACTTCGCGGCTTAACAATACTACGCTATAAAAAACCAATCTCGCGCTCGCGGTGCTTTGTTGCAGCACGATTTCGGTTAGACTTTACTTGTCTATGCGTATTTACGAACTACAAGGATCACATAATGATTCGTACGGGTATTGTTGGCTTTGGCTTTTCTGCACAAACTTTCCACCTACCATTTCTCTCTGTGCTGCCTGATTTTGAGCCAGTCGCGGTGGTATCTTCAAACCAAACGTTAGTGAAAGAGAAACTGCCTAACGCAAGTTACTACTCAAACATTGAAGAAATGCTTAGAGATGCTGAACTTGACCTCGTTGTGATAACCAGCCCCAATCACACCCACTATGAATTCGCCAAACAAGCGCTAGAAGCTGACTGTCATGTACTACTAGAAAAGCCGTTTGTGGTGAATAGTGGCCAGGGACTCGATCTCCTTCGCATTGCGAATCATCGCGGAAAAGTACTGTGCCCTTATCAAAACCGACGATGGGACGGCGATTTTCTTACCGCAAAAGAACTCATCGAATCAGGAAAACTCGGCAACGTACGAGTCTTTGAATCAAATTTCGATCGGTTTCGCCCAGAAGTCAGACAACGTTGGCGCGAACAACCCGGCGAAGGGTCGGGAATTCTGTATGACTTAGGGTCTCACCTCGTTGATCAAGCCCTCTTCTTGTTTGGCGAACCTATATCCATTACAGCTTGCTGCAAATCAATGAGAGACCAATCTCAAACCACCGATTACTTCCGAATAACATTCCATTACCCAGACAAGGAAATCATCTTAAGTTCCAGCCCATTTCGTTCTGGCAATGGAGCAAGGTTTGTCGTGCAAGGTGATAAAGCGACGTTCACTTGTGCTGGCTTAGATGTTCAAGAACAGCAATTGCGTGACGGTGTCACAGCCACTTATTCAGAATTTGGCCGCCAGCAACACCAAGGCAAGCTAGAAATTGGTGACAACGTCACCGAAAAGGACATTGAATTAGAATATGGCTGCTATTCCGAACTCTTTGCAGGGTTAGCCAGCGCTATTCTTAATGGTACACCACCGCCAGTTGATACCTATGACGCCGTCAAAGTCATCTACGCGCTAGAACTCGCCCAACACTCATCTGAAGCGGGTAAAACTGAACGCTGGCAATTCTAAACGCGCCCAGAAAGCCCACTATAAAACCTTCCTATAGGTATCACTCATTCACACGTCATTGAGTGGGTGATACTTAAATGTCTGGAGAAACACGTTGGATGTTTACTCCCTAACTGAGCGTAATTTGAGGCAAGCATTTAAAGTTATAGTGCGTTTAAGTTAGATTGTTTGCTTTGTATCAGAGTGAAACAGGCGCTTGGTTTCCTCGCTGGTCTACACTGATTTCCAATACTCAATTTACCCTCTCCGATAACCAAAGCTCGTCTTTATACCTTCAAACATAACAACTATGGTCACGATAGTTAAAAACCAAAAAAACCTGCACATGGCAGGTTTTTTCGAAGACGTCCTTACGCTCAAAGCATGTTATTTAGGACAACATAAGCCAACATACCTGCAAGTAACCAGAATACAGAAAGGTTGAACTTACGCAGCACAACAAATCCAACGACCACAGCAATAATATCTGAAATACCATGTACCGCGGACATCCATACCGGCTGATAGAACGCTGCCACCAATAAACCAACTACTGCAGCATTAATAAGTACCACTGAACCTGCGAATTTATTATGGTTCATGACGTTTTGCCATACAGGCAATGCAGCAAACAGTAGCAACGCGCCTGGTAAGAAGATCGCTAACGTGGCGATGAGACTTCCCACAACAGGATGAATACCGTCCATTGACGCGCCAATATAACTTGCAATGGTAAACATAGGGCCAGGTACTAGCTGTGCAGCTGCATAACCCTCAACCAGAGCATCACCAGAAACCGCATCTCCAATCAGAGGCTGAAGCAATGGTAGAACCACGTGACCCCCGCCAAATACAAAGCTGCCTGCTTGGTAAAAGTGATTAAACATACTAATCAGAGGTGTGCTGGTGAGAGACGGCAAAACCAACAAGGCAACGAACACACCGAATAGAACGAAAGTCTGAGTCAGGCTTTGGTCTTTGTTCACACTGGTCTCTTGAGAATGTGGTTTGCGAATAAATATCCAACCCAACACACCAGCAACAACGATAGGCAACAACTGTGCAAGTAAACCTGCTTGCCAGAGAATCCAACCAGATGAACACACACATACCGCTAGCGTTGATGCGTTAGTGATAAATTTCTTCGCCATTGTCCAAATCGCATCGGCAACCACAACAACAGCAAGCAGTTTGGCTGCCGAAATCAATATCGACAACCAAGTGGAATCACCAAGTTTCGCGCTATATATCGCTGCAAGCGTCAATAAAAGAAAAGAAGGGAAAGTAAAACCGACAAACGCTGCAATCGCGCCCAAGTACCCTGCTCGATGGTAACCGATGAACATACCCAATTGGCTACTCGCCGGCCCTGGTAGAAATTGGCACAAGCTCAATGCCATGGTGAACTTCTCTTCTTCAATCCATTTACGCTTATCAACAAACTCTCGCTGAAAGTAACCAATATGCGCAACAGGCCCGCCAAAGCTCATACAACCTAAAACCAAAAAACGAATGAAAACATCAAGCATTGCAATTACACCCTAATTATTTTGCTTAATTCTAACGAACTTATCCCCATTGATAGAAACAATTCGTATCAATCAAAACTATTAACCAAATCGATATGTCGTGAGAACCATTCTCTGTCTTCAGTATTTTGGTTAATAAGATCACGATGATCCGTGCTTTTGTTACAAATGTATGTGAGCACACACTAACATGCTTGA
This sequence comes from Enterovibrio gelatinilyticus, assembly GCF_028683095.1. Lineage (GTDB taxonomy): Bacteria > Pseudomonadota > Gammaproteobacteria > Enterobacterales > Vibrionaceae > Enterovibrio > Enterovibrio gelatinilyticus. The sequence continues at coordinate 175,204 of NZ_JAJUBC010000003.1, forward strand.
TTATTGTTTCCCATGAAAAACAAACAAAAATCATCCGTTTATTATCAACGAGTTATAATTAAATGGCGCAATAAAAATACAAAGAAATAAAAACGTAATTTACTTCCAAATCATGATCTCATGGTGATTTTATGTGGGTCTCTGCCAGTGAGATGATCTCGTAGCCTGTTTACGGCGTTTGATGTGTGGTGAGTAGAGATGTACACAAGCAGACAGCTTGCAGCAGTGTGTGCATACAACTGCCCCACTGCTTTATGGGGTTTTGACTGTTGAATACTAACAACGGCAGCATTCACTGTTTTTTTGTAGGCAAGCTATCGATACGATTGATGAAAAACAAATTGTGACAACGTCACTCAACCATAAGCACATAGTTGTGATACGCTATCCTCTTCTCATCAATGAAGAAAATATGCATGTTAGATCATCTTCAACAAATGGTTGTCCTTGCTACCGTAGCGCACGAACAGCACTTCACTCGCGCAGCTGAGTTTTTGGGTATATCCAAATCTCAGGTGAGTAAGCAAATTCGGTATCTTGAAGAGCGACTCGGCGTTCAACTCGTGCAGCGCAATACGCGTTCAGTATCTTTGACTGAAGCTGGCAAACAATATGCCGCGTTTGGACGACAAATTGTAGAAACCATGCAAGATGCAGAAGCCATGGTCGCTGGCTATCGAAACGAAATATCGGGGAGACTAAAAGTTGGCATTGCTCAGTCTTTTGGCAACCAGCAGATCACTCGTCTACTCTCTTCGTTTCAGGAGATTTACCCTGCACTTGAGTTAGAGGTGCATCTTTTTGATCACCGCCCAAATTTGGTTGAAGATGGGTTTGACTGTTGGCTAGCGATTCATGAACACCCACCGGAAGGTATGGTGGCAAGGAAGCTCGGGGATTGTCAGTTTCACATCGTTGCATCGCCTTCTTATCTCGAAGCACATGGCGAGCCATCGCACCCCGCCGATCTGCGAGAGCATAACTGCATTACTTATCAAAGTGTTCAACGCACCTATGACCAATGGCCATTTCAACGAGATGGCAGCGAACAGTCCGTAACGATCCGTGGTTCTTATCGAATCAATAATGCGCCTGCGGTATTGGAAGCGGCAAAGTCTGGGGTTGGAATTGCCTATATCGCCACGTATTTGCTCGGGGATGAAATCGAGAGTGGTCAGTTGAAAGTACTCATGCCAACGTGGAAGCCGACCATGAATTTACCCGTATATGTGGTTTATCCAAGAAGAGAGTTTTTGGCACCGAAGGTCAGGCACTTCGTTGATTTTCTCTCTGAAAATATCAATATAGGTAAGGACAATCGCTATTAAGTATTTATCGAACATTTAGTATCACGCTTTCTTTAACCCGCATGATTCTGTGATTTGGTAGATAGAGATCAAAAAAGGAGTGACACTGTCACTCCTTTTTATATTTCATTTACTCATTATCTTCACGTGTCACCGAACAAATACGGCAATAACGTGCAAAGACTGCGTTCCTGTTATATGCCCGCTTTTTTGTCTGTTGGCATTGCATACATGGATCTCACGATTTTCGCGACACCGTCCGGTAGCGCCGATATTTTGCTATCAAACAATTGACGATCACTATCAGTGATCGACGAATGATCTTTTCCTGCCGCAATATAATTAGACGGGAACAGATGATAATTTTGATAGATTTGACGGTCGATTTCAGCGGCTAATGCGTCTGGCGTTTCGAAATCGTTGCCAATCACATCCCCAAAGGCGACGTGAATACGTCTTTTTTGGCCAACGATACCCTGCACTATGCTCTCGATATCTTCGAATTCGCCCTTCTCATATCCACCATCTTCTTGCTTACGGTAAAGCTCGTTAGCTTTTGCCGCGTCACAGGGATCATTCTCATAAGAGATGGTAATAGGAACGATACGCAACGAAGCAATGTAGTCAGCAAAAGCGATTTTTTGACGACGGCCTTCTACATGAAACATTTTTAGAATCGCAGGATCGGTTTTGTCGTTGCCATCTTTGGCTCGCCCTTCTTTTTGTGCAATCCACACCGACTGATTCTCATCAATTGAATGTTTAATGTACGCAGAAAGTTGGCCTAATGCTTTCATCATTTCTCTTGGACCTTTCGCAGAACGTTTCACGATAAAACTCTTGTTCAGCTTCATCAGTTCTGTTGCGCAAGGCTTTTTGAGGAGATTGTCACCAATCGCGATTCTTAGGGTATCAAAGCCATTAACGTGCAAACACCAGTTTACCATCGCCGGATCCATAGCTATGTCACGATGGTTTGATACAAACAAGTAGCTCTGTTTCGGATCTAATTTTTCCAAGCCACTTATTGTAAACCCTTCAGATGTATTTTTGACCATCGACTGCATGTAGCTAGCAACGTTCATTTGTACATCACGTACGGTTTTGACTTTATTCCACTTAGAACGGAGGTAGTGTTTCAGTAACGGTTTGACCAACCAGCCCACGACTCCAGATAGTTTAGGGAAACGATACTTTAAGATCGCCGAAATAAATTCTTCATCATTAACCAAGCGCTCAATAGCACCAGGGACTTCATCGTCACGATAAGGGCGAATTTCTAAGAATGGATCATTTGTTTGAGGCACGAGACTCTACTTTCTCCGTTGAAAAACCGCGACATTCTACGCTGATATGAGTTTACGAACATTGTTTAGGTCGTCATTCAGCACAGGTTGGAGGTCTTACCTCCCTTACTATTCATCAAATCGTATCAAATTGTACGTTAATCGCCCGATAAGATTCGCACTGCTTGATCTAGATAACAAAACAAAAGACTATGTGCGCGTCAGTTCAAGAGAAATACACAATGAAGCAAGCCATCGAGTTTAATCACTACCACGCAAAAACCATGATCATTGGTGCTCGTAAAAAGCAGCCTTTTGCAAGTTACGTTTTTGTGCATAAAGGTTCAGCGCTAATCCGACTTGGAAAGCATGAGCTTCCTCTCTGCACTAACCAAGGTTTTTGGTTGCCAATGGAATGCCTCAATGCCATGACCGTTCTTAAAGGCTCGGAAGTATCAACCTTAAATTTCTCAGTCCGTTCTATTGCCTCTTTACCTACTCAAGCAGGTTTTGTTGAGTCATCGTCTTTAATGAAAGGCATTGTTGAACAGTTAGTCCAATATCAAAAGCGCGATCAACAACAGTGGGATAGCCCTCACGGCAGATTACTTCGTTGTGCACGAGACTACTTATCTATCGTGACACCAACAGACAACAAGTCAAATGTGTTCCGCCAATTGCTGGGCTCACTTGATGCATTGAATAATGGCCATGCATTGAACGACACACAGCGTGATGAATTAAAACGAGCGCTCGGAATTTCAGATGACGACATCGCGATTCAGCTTCGTGTTCGTGAATGGGTTCGCCTTCATAAATCAGGACGCTCCTTTGCTAAGATTGCCGCCGACGTCGGTTTGTCAGAATCAGAGGTGGGACAGTTGCTTGAGCACGTCGCAGGTGTGAGTTAGGGCAAATTGCCCTAACCATTGAATTGAACCTTGTGCTGGACGGGTAACTACTGAGATTTGCTGCTGAGATTTACTACTGAATAGGTACCTGCATCTGCAATAAAATCTCGGTATTAGTATCTTCATGCCAGCGCATGTCTAACCGATACCGAGCATCACTGATATTGGAATCCGTACTAAAACTGAAGTTTAAACCATGGTTAAGAATCCAATCCTCTGTTGAGCTTTCTTCCAGTGAAAAACCTTGATACTCGTCTGGCTTCCAAACACCAAATCCGTAGTACGAGTTTCCACTGGTAGTTGTTAAATACTGCGGAACATCAAATCCGTATTTCCACCCATCCCAAATTGAAGGTAATACCGTATCTTCAATGGACCATTCAATAACGCTGGCTTCATGGGATTGTGAAAAGTTGATTTGATATGCCCCGCCATCTTGAATCGTGTAAGGCGTTCGTAAATTCAAACGCGATTCATCTATGGCAGCATAAGATAGTGACACTGTCACTAAACTTCCTAGCACGACGCTTATTATTTTAATTTTTGTAATCAATGGGAACACATTACCCTATCAATTGATGATAACGGAGACACAAGGTGCACCTCCAAATCGAGACGATTTATTATTGTCGTTTTACATACTTATTGAATCGAGGCCAATTGCCTACCTCGAAACAACTATCAATCAAAAAAGTCTTTATATTCAATCGTTGCCGCGACTGATGTCGTTGTTAAACTATCTATACTTAAGCCACTTTCTAGCTTATTTCGAATATCGGTACTCCTGACAGGAACAACTTCAGGGCAAGCAAGCACGCTCCAACGGCTCACAATATCTTCAGAACGGTGAAACTTACTAAAGCTTAAAAAATTATCTGGCCCCAGTACAAACGTGAGTTCTGAAGTGGGATATTGGTTCTGAATATGCTCCATCAGCGCCCATGTAGTCACCGCACCGCTTTGCCCAAGTTTTTCTTCATCTTTACAAAGTACAAGATTGCGACAGTCAACATCGGCAATAAATCCTTCAACCCATTGGCAACGTTTAGTGAAATCAGCCATTTTCTTTCCCCAAGCGTGCGAGAAACTGGGGACAAGAAGAACAAGGTCAAAATGAGAGAGGCGCTGCAGGACGCTTAGATGCCCTAGGCTGGGCGGATTAAACGCACTGCCAAAAATGGCGATTCGTTGAGGTCTATCCATGTTTCTCAGTATTATTCTGTTTAGACAAGGGGTTATCTATTGATACTTAATCGAGCCTTAAGGTTCAATCATTTTCTCTACTCAGCCAACTTAAATGAGCAATTTATCTACAGACTCACACTATTGCCGCCTCTCCCCGGATAAATCTGACTAAATACCCTATTCTGAGGCTAATTTTCATTCAATGGCGCTTTATCTCGCTGAATGTTCATGATTTTGCTCACAAGATATTGCAGAATAGAAGAAACGTGTTTACGAGGAACCCCACGACATGGAACAAGCGATCCGCGCAGAGATGCGAGTACTACCAACAATCGACCCTGCTTTTGAAGCACAACGCCGTATCAACTTCATAAAGAAGCGTCTTATTGATTCAAGAACGCGTTCATTGGTGCTGGGGATTAGTGGTGGTGTTGATTCTTCGACTTGTGGTCGTCTTGCACAGTTGGCGGTAGATCAATTAAACCAAGAAACAGGCACCGAAGATTACCAATTCATTGCAGTTCGCCTACCTTATGGTGTTCAAAAAGACGAAGATGAAGCACAACTCGCGTTGAGTTTTATCGCTCCATCACATTCCGTTAGTGTAAACATCAAAGACGGCGTTGATGGCATCCATTCCGCTACCTTAAGCGCATTAGAAGGCACAGGACTAACGCCGACAGATAGCGCTAAACTTGATTTCGTCAAAGGCAATGTCAAAGCGCGTGCTCGTATGGTCGCTCAATATGAGATCGCTGGATTGGTCGGTGGACTGGTATTAGGTACTGACCACTCGGCAGAAAATATTACTGGGTTTTATACAAAGTTTGGCGATGGTGCCTGCGATCTTGCCCCACTCTTTGGTTTGAGCAAACGCCAAGTTCGTCAACTCGCGGATCACTTAGGCGCTCCTGAAATACTTGTTGTTAAAACACCGACCGCAGACTTAGAAGAGCTTGATCCTCAGAAAGCGGACGAGGATGCTTTGGAACTGACATATGATGAAATCGACGATTTCTTAGAGGGTAAACCTGTACCTGATCGCGTAACAAATAGATTGGTACACATCTACACGGTCACTCAGCATAAACGCCAGCCAATCCCCACTATTTATGATGACGAGTAAGTCATCGTAGACACTATAAGTGTTATGGCTATAAACAATAAACGCGCCCTGATGGCGCGTTTATTCATTCGAGCTTCTTACGTTCTTATTGCTCAATAACGACCAATCTTATCACCCACTTCGATTAACATATCGAGTTCCCACCAAATCATTTCACATAACCCATATCGATATGTCGCTTTACGAAAGTCGGCATGTTCAGATTGATACATCGCATATTTACCTCGATGAAAAAGGCGACAAGCTTTCACGTTAGCTAACCTATCACAGGCCTTTACTATGAGTGCCAAACGGGCTGAACCTTCAGTTTCATCCAGCTGAATCAATCTCTGGTGAAGCTGCTTTTTCTTGGTTTTCCGATCGCCCTGCAATGGATCGGTAACGTAACTGACCGATAAAGCAATGGATTCTCCGAAGTCATGCACCAGCTCATCAACACTGGTTGTTGTGTCTTCGAGTACATCATGCAGTTGAGCAACGATCATCGCATCTATGCCAAAGGGCTGTGCCAATCGCTCAACATCATCAAGATGAACATAATAGGGGAATTCGCCATATCTTTGTCCTTCATGGCGGGCTCTTGCGAAAGATTTAGCTAGCAACAAACGGTTGTTCAAAGCGATACCTAAAACGTTAATTATGAGCAGTTAATCACCTGATAATATCTAAGTGATTTTAACCTTCATAGATTAACGCTAGGAACAAAAAAGAAAACGGCCAATTATAGGCCGCTTTCACATTAATCATCTTTTTTTGATGCTTCGCGTTCACGAATTTCATTTGCCACTTTCATAATGGCTTCACCGCTACTCATGCCTTGCGCCATCAGTGCGTGAATTCGATCTGCTGCGACTTGCTGCTCTGCATGCGTCAATGTTGGCATACTACTCATACGCGACCCCAAATTCTTACGTTAAGAAGTCGCGTATTCTACTGCCCACTCTCGTCAATGTCACCTTAGAAGGTGAAAGATAACTGAGCGGAGCCACCGTAACTGTTGTTATCACTAAACTGGGCGGCCAAATCGAAGTGAACGGTATTGAATGGTGATAAGCCCAACCCCATCGTCAACGTTCCGTCCAGTGTATCTTCAAGGTCTTCAATGTAGCCACCTCGAACTTGCGCCCATCCCCAAGCATCAAACTCTGCGCCTAATCGAATAAGTTGGGTATTGTCTTTTATCGCAGGCCCACTGGTTGCAGAAAATCGTTTCTGCTCGTTCAAATCGATATCAACAGCTACCGTAAGAAGATGAGTCACAAATGCCCCACCGACTGTATACAGAGGACCAATGGTATACGTGTAATCTCGAGTGTAAACAACAGTCTTAATATCTTTTTCAATCAGATTCTTAGCGGCGAAGCCTAAACGAAATGGTCCACTTTGCCACGCTGCACCCAGATCGATATTAAATGCACTTTCTTCTGTGCGGTTGGCGTCAGAGTCCCAATCATCCACGTCAAAATTGTCGACTGCCACTTCATAATGATAGGTGTAATATTTCTGTGATTTAGGCGTCACGCCGAGTGCTATTCGTTGCCCAGCAAATTCAATGTTACCCGCCAGCGCCAAACCTACATCGACCACACCAAAAGCAAGTACTCGCCCTTTCGAGCCAAGCGTATAGTTAGTGCCTGGAATTAGTGAAGTATCATTAATATTTGCAACGTCGGCAGCGTCAACCTCCGGCATTACTATTGCTTCGGTATAACCTTTCACAAAGAAGTTACCCGAAATAGTTGAAGTAGGAACGGCAATTGCCCCACCAAAACCACCACTTAAATACGCCAGCTTATTTTCCAAGTTGCCGAGAGCATTAGCCGCTGCGGTTCGATTATCAGAGTTAGCGGGGTCATTTTCAAACTGATCAAACACACCGCCAAAGTCTTCAAGCCCATCAACCAATTCATCAGGATCTCGGTACTGAATACCTATCACCGGTAGCAATATGCCAAATGCTGCATCAGGCTCCAATGCCACCAATGCTGGGTTATGAAAACCCGCAGTTAAATAACTAGAAGCAGCGGTGCCCGCTCCTCCCATTGCATCTATTCGTGTATCAATGCTGTAGTTTGCTGCAAAGGACGATGCAGACACCAAAGCCAAACTTGCCGCGACTAAGCTTTTCTTCATAACCCTGAATTCCATGTCTAAGTGCCAATGAAATGGAGACTCACATCCGCGCTTTCACACGTTATCTCTCTGTTTACTTACTAAAATAATGATAGACGACTGAATGACTCGTAATGAAGACAAGTAGTAAAGATGTGACACTACTCATTAGCATGAGAGAGATTGGAGGAGGTTTTAGAAGGAAAGCAGCACTATTGGGGTCTGTTTACTTATTTTTCTGGGTTCTCTATTGATAAATCATTTAGATCAACGTCTGGCAAATCAATGGCTCTAGCGATGCGTTGTACATCTTCAAATAAAATCGCACCTTGCCACCTTCTTTCGATCAGCGCGATGGAAAACCAATACTGCCCATTTGGTACATCGATAATAGGTAACGATGTTGGAAGGTTTTTGTCTTTTTCTTCAGACCATATTGGCGCTTCATCCACATCAGATTGCTGATACAAGTTCATTGATAGAAAAGGTCGAGGACAAGTGCTTTTCAAGTCGGTAGTTGGAGCTATACGCCAGCTTCGGCTGTCCATCCAACTGATTTTTTGTGTCGCATCGGGCTCACCAATCAATACCCAAGAGGACCAACTTTCACCTTCGTTTGAGGTTAACTCAAGCTTGTAAAGTCCAGCATGAACGATGCCCGAAACCGTATCAAAATCGAGTTTGAATTGATTTCCATCGTCTCCCCTCAATTCGGAAAGAATCAGCGACTTGTCAGGCCACTCAGCAAAAGACAATTTGGATATACCCGTTTGGGAACTGCCATAAACAGAGAATTGGTAATAAACTCGGTTTGGCGTTTGCACGGTTTCTCGTCGTATGACAATGCTTTGCAACCAGTTTGGCAGCGAAAGGCTGCTTAAGCTTCTTCCGCAATCCTCGCTGATGGCCAAAGACAATAGCTCAGTGAGATGATCATGCTCAGTTTTTGTCTTGTCTTGTTGCCAAGCTTCAACCATTGCATCAAAACTCTGAGCGGTGTTTCCTTCCAATAAACGTTGGTGAGCCGATGTCAACGCATCAGTGCCATTGAACCAAGCCGCCAACGTATATGTTGGCAGTAACATAGCTATCGTCAAGGTTATGGATTGAAGCACCGCTCGAGTCATCAGTGGCTTTTCATCCTGTAACCAACGCCTCTCAGTGTTTCAATTTCAATCTCAGGGAGCTTTTGACGTAGTTGAAGGACATGGGTATCCACCGTGCGCGTAGTTGGGTAGTGGTTGTAACCCCAGACTTGATCCAACAGTTCGTCGCGGGTAAACACGCGACCTGCGTTTCTCGCTAAAAAGGCGAGAAGATCAAACTCCGTACGTGTCAGTATGACTTCGCTTTCACAGTAAATAACGCCACGAGTGGCCAAGTTAATTCGTAGAGAACTCACCACAATGTCATCGGCGTCCTGCTCTTCCTCAGACGCAGGCTTACGCAAGTGAACGCGAACGCGCGCGAGCAATTCCGCTTCGGCGAATGGTTTAGTCATATAATCTGTCGCGCCAGAATCAAGACCACCAACACGATCACGAACAGACACCATCGCTGTCAGCATGATAACTGGTACATCTTTGATCTTCTTCCAGTTAGGAAGCCACGTCATCGAGTCCCCGTCTGGTAACTGTCTGTCTAACACCACTAGATCTGCATCAGCCCACAATGCTTCTACTTTACTCGCTCTATCGGCGTATAAGCATTTGTATCCGTTTTGCTCTAGGCTGGCTAAAAGGCCATCTGCCAAGTTTGCGTCATCCTCAACGAGCAATAGAGTCGTTTGGGTCACAAGGTATCTCCAAAATAAATGTGGTTGGAGGACCAACAAGTATCAACTTGCCCCCCATCCTTTCAATCATTGATTCAACGATTGTCAGACCAAGCCCTAAGCCTTGAGCACTGACAAACGGTTTACGAATCGTCTTCCAATCTTTTCCGGTCAACTTTCCCTGATCTTGAACTTGGATCTTTAGTAAACCGTTGTTAATTTCGGCAACCACCTTAACAGGTGCAATACCATATTTCTTTGCGTTGCTTATAAGGTTGTCTAGCGACGTCGTCAACCAATAAATGTTAACCGCAATTGCACCATCTTCTTTGACAAGCAATTCAACGTCACGTTCTTCACAAAGGTAGCCAAGCCACTCTGCAAGCGATGGTATTTCCTCTCTCACCAACTGCTGTTGGTTTGATTGCAAGTAATCCTTGCTCGCCTCGGCCAATTGCTTCAAGCGCATTGAGTCTTCACACAAACGGCGGAATTCGTCATACAAAGGTTCTGGAAGGCTATCGAATTTACGGCGGAAACCTTCCACTGTCATCGATAAGCTAGCAATAGGTGTACGCAGTTCATGCGTGAGGATTTGAAGCACCAACATGCGTTCTTGCATCAACCGACGCTGAACCGTCCATCGGTTAAATACCCAAACGGCAATCCAAAATAGGTTAATGACTGCCAGCGCAAATACCAATTGCGACCAATAAGACGGGGCCTGCTCTTGGTTCCAACAAACATTGCCAATTCGGGATAAGCAGTAACCGTTGTCGCTCGTCGGTGAGGCGACTAGATCGTGTTGCTCAAGAAGCGGAAGCCATACTTCTGAACCATAGACCTGATACTGCCCACCCGTTCTCACCCAGAGTTCTTCTCCAGACAATATTGATTCCGCACCACCATTAAGCGCCATGATACCTGACTCTGGCATTCGTTGAAGTCTACCGAGTAACCTATCTGGCGGCGCTAATAAGCGCTCTTGAATATGGAAAAACCTCAGCAACTCATCTCTACGCTCTGGGAATTTATCGACATATTTGTTTGCGTAGCTCCCTCCACCAGGATGGATGAGATTTGAGCGAGAAAACCATACAGGCGGCAATCGGGTGTTGAAACATAGCGCACGAGTGAACACTAAAGGATCGGTTACCAAGGGGCTGACAGGCCATGCACCTTTACACTTCTCGGACGACTGATAAAGCCTTTTTAGGTCTTTCAACGGATAGTGAGCTGATTGCGGTAGCAAGCTATCTGGGACAAGCAGTGGTTTCGGATATTCACTGTGTATGGAATTTAGCGCATACGTCGCCATAGGCGGCTCAGATAAGAGTGACAACCTAAAAGCACTGAGCTGTTCAGAGAATGAGCCATTCGCCAATGCCTGAGGACTGACTAAGGCTAAAATGATAAGAAAAAACGTACGCATGGCGAGAGAATATCATCAAAATATGACTAATTGTCAGTACTTTGTCAGAGTGTTACAAAATAAGAAAAGGCCAGCAAAGCTGGCCTTAATAAGGATTCAACAACAAAGTTTGAGTGTCAAAATCAAATCGCTTTGGCGATAGCCTCAACGCTTTCTTTCGCATCACCAAACAGCATCGCTGTGTTCTCTTTAAAGAACAATGGGTTTTGAACACCCGCATAACCTGTGTTCATTGAGCGTTTGAATACGATTACGTTTTTCGCATTCCACACTTCAAGAACCGGCATACCTGCGATTGGGCTATTAGGATCTTCCATTGCCGCAGGGTTCACTGTGTCGTTCGCACCGATGACCAATACCGTATCTGTTTCAGGGAAATCCTCATTGATTTCATCCATCTCCAACACGATGTCATAAGGTACTTTCGCTTCCGCCAATAACACGTTCATATGGCCTGGAAGACGTCCTGCGACAGGGTGAATACCAAAACGAACATTGATACCCTTCGCGCGAAGCTTGGCAGTGATGTCATGTACAGGGTATTGAGCTTGAGCTACCGCCATACCGTATCCCGGTGTGATAATCACTGAACGAGAGTCTTTCAACATTTCCGCGACTTCTTCTGCCGAAATCTCTCTGTGCTCGCCATATTCAACGTCGGTCGCAGTAGAAACTGTCTGACCGAAGCCACCAGCGATAACGCTGATGAAAGAACGGTTCATGGCTTTACACATGATATAAGAAAGAATCGCACCCGAAGAACCAACCAATGCGCCCGTGACGATCAGAAGGTCGTTTGCCAACATGAAACCTGCTGCTGCCGCTGCCCAACCTGAGTAAGAGTTCAGCATTGAAACCACAACCGGCATATCCGCACCGCCAATCGACGCAACCAAGTGGTAGCCGAACGCGAACGCGATTAAGGTCATGATAATCAGAGCAAACAGACTGCCATCAGACTTCACAAAATAGAACATCAACAGCGTCGATACCACGATCGCGGCTAGATTCAATTTATGTTTGTGCGGAAGGTTTAGTGCCGAAGAAGAAATAATTCCGCGAAGCTTACCAAAGGCAACAATAGAACCCGTGAAGGTTACCGCACCAATGAAGACGCCAAGGAACACTTCCACCATATGGATAACGTGCTCAGTGTGCGCAAATTCGCCGCTGTATTCTGGCGGTGCCAGAAAGCTATTGAAACCAACGAGAACCGCTGCCATACCTACGAAGCTGTGAAGCACAGCAACGAGTTCTGGCATTTCAGTCATTTCAACTTTCTTGGCGTAGTAAATACCGATGGCACCACCAATGATCATCGCAATGATAATCCAAGTTATGCCTTGTGAGTATGGGCCAAAGATGGTTGCGATCAAAGCAATCGTCATACCCGCGATACCGTAATAGTTACCGGCTCTCGCTGACTCTTGCTTGGACAATCCAGCCAAACTCAAGATAAAAAATAGTGCAGCAACAATATATGCCGCTTGTGCTAGTCCTGCAGACATTCCTTGCTACTCCTATTAATCTTTACGGAACATTTCAAGCATGCGCTTGGTGACGGTGAATCCGCCAAAAATGTTGATGCTTGCAATGAGAACCGCAATAAATGCGAGGAAAGAAACCACACCATTGCCTTGACCGATTTGAAGTAACGCACCCACAACAATGATGCCGGAGATTGCGTTGGTCACAGACATCAGTGGTGTATGCAGAGCATGGGTGACATTCCAAACAACGTAGTAGCCAACAACACAAGCAAGTACAAACACGGTGAAATGCGACAAAAATGCTGGTGGCGCGACAGATGCAACCCAACCAAATGCACCGAGTGCAGCCACTAAACCAACCAGTTTTTTGACTGGAGATGTCGGCTCTTCCACTTTCACTGCTTTTTCCGCTGGTGCAGCTTCAACTTTCGCCTGAGGTTGAGCAGATACTTGAATCGGTGGTGCAGGCCAAGTAATTTCGCCTTCCTTAACAACGGTTACACCGCGAAGCACGACGTCTTCGAAATCAATATCAATGTTACCGTCTTTCTCTTTGCACAGAAGCTTCATCAGGTTGACAAGGTTTGTGCCGTAAAGTTGGGAAGACTGAGTGGGTAGACGGCTGACCATATCGGTATAACCGACGATTTTCACGCCGTTTTCAGTGACAACAACTTTATCTGCTTCGGTATATTCACAGTTACCACCGTTTGCTGCAGCGAGATCGACAATCACGCTACCAGCACTCATTGAATCCACCATTTCTTTAGTGATCAGTTTCGGTGCTGGTCGGCCAGGAATAAGCGCTGTAGTAATGATGATGTCTACATCTTTCGCTTGTTCTGCATATAGTTCGGCGGCTTTACGATTGAAGTCATCTGACATTTCCTTCGCATAACCATCGCCGCTGCCAGCTTGTTCTTCGAAAGCAACTTCAAGGAACTGGGCACCCATACTTTCCACTTGTTCTTTCACTTCAGGGCGAACATCGAAAGCACGAACGATAGCGCCAAGGCTACCTGCTGCGCCAATAGCAGCTAGACCCGCAACACCAGCACCTGCAACAAATACTTTTGCTGGTGGTACTTTACCTGCAGCGGTAATTTGCCCCGTAAAGAAACGACCAAACTCATGGGCGGCCTCTACAACAGCACGATAACCAGCGATGTTAGCCATTGAACTCAACGCATCTAAAGCTTGTGCCCGAGAGATACGTGGCACTGCATCCATTGCAAGAACGTTGATTTTCTTAGAGGTGAGTTGCTGCATCAGTTCTTCATTCTGGGCTGGCCAGATGAAGCTAACAAGGGTGGCCCCTTCTTTGATACGTGCTATTTCGTCAACACTGTCATCTGCATTTTTCACAGGCGCGTTAACTTTAAAGATGATGTCTGATTGCCAAACTGTATCGGCATCAGTCACTGTTGCTCCTGCCTGCTCGAAAGCAGCGTTGTCAAAACTTGCTAGTAAACCAGCATTGTTTTCTACAACAACCTCGAAGCCCATTTTAATCAACTGCTCAACCGTTTTTGGGGTGGCAGCCACTCGCGTTTCGTGCGCAAGTATTTCTTTTGGAACACCAATTTGCATAGTAAGTCCCTGACTATTGGCAATGTAAGTGATTTGTTTGTAACGAACTGAAAAGGCTTAATCAAGCGATTTGTAGTAAAAATACAAAATAAATCATTAGCAAGCGTAAAACAGATTAAATCTTAATGACTTTTAGTAATAAAATAACGTTATTTATTTGTGGACAGAGGTCATACCTCCGCAGTAACGCTAATGTTAAACTACTGATTAAATGTAAATTTGGCTACGAACTCTCATGATCAAATGAACCATTCGGCCTGAATACGAACACTTGGTGTACTTTTTTACCTGAAGTGACGCAATTTGCGTTGATCTCGGTCACTTAGCTAAACATTCTTTCGCCCATTTGATCGATAAATAGTTGAGACTTTTTGATCATAAGGTCAGTTGCACCCGCTTCGCTTGGTAGCAGGTCAGATCGAATAAAATTGTGTGTTTTGATCTCACCGTCGAGTTCTTTGCTAATACGACCACAGATTCTGAACTGACCACCTTCAGACCTAGGCTCTGGATAGATTAAAAATCCCTTATACTCAGTCGGTTCAACTTGCTTACTTGTTTTTTCATTGTCACCAAACAGCCAGCTAAATAATCCCATTTAGTACTTCTCTTATTATTTACGGTATGACAAACATACTGACGAAGTGAGGCAATCTTGTCTAATGATTTCAGGACATAAGATGGATGTGAAATGACGGTGTCTATGGAGGAGTATAAGGCGGGGATTGCACCAGTGATTTAGCCAAGACAGAATAACCGTTGGCTATGAAAATCACTGTATCTATAAACAAAAAACGCCGGTTCATCACCAGCGTTTTATCAACCGAACTGAATATCTTAAAAAGTTGCAGTGAAAATTAACGGATTAGCCCGATATCGCGCTTAATGTGCTCTGGCAATTCATTAGTTGAACTAATCGCTTTGTTAACATCGTGTTTGCGCAGTACGTCCTTCGCATGGGCAATCAATCCTTTGAAAGTAACCGCATAGTTTTTTTGCACTTTTTCAACAGAAGTCATGGCCGGGCCAAAATCTACAAACTGCGTCATTATTGCCTCACTATGTGATTGTCTTTTCGAAACAAATAGTAATCAGGAATTGGTCATTTATGAAATGACATTATTTGCTAACTCGAATTAGTTTTACTAATGAATACGATTACTTACACCTGTACAGATCGCGCTATATAAAGGGATTAGGCTTTCTAGTGCTAATGAAACCATCCAGCTACGGATTAACTAATTTTATTTATCATTGCATTTTCATTCTGATAACATCCCTCTTTAACAACAACTCCGAGACTATTGTGCTCACATTCCTTAGTAAACACTCATCACTTCTGCTTTTGACGGCGGCACTCGTTGGTTTTGCGCTACCCACCTACTCTGCGGCGTCATTGCCCTACCTTCCTTATGTATTGTTTACTTTGATGCTATTTACACTAATAGGTATCGACCAACGCTCTCTGGTTAAAGCGTTTTTCAATCTCTCTGGGTGGGGGTATTCACTGATTCACGGGGGCGTTACCACGCTGGTCGTCTCTAGTGCTGCGATAGCATTTGGCGCTAGCACCGAACTGCTCTTGGCCGTGACGGCCGTTTGTGCCACGGGTAGTCTGTTTGCGACACCAGCGATTGTTCGCTCAATGGGATTCGAACCATTAACTGCCATGGCTTTCACGATAACCAGTACCTTGATGATGCCCGTCATCCTCTACGTTAATCTTGCTATATTCAGTGGAGACGAATTCTCGCTTGATTTACAAAGCTACTGTTTGAGGATGGTTATTTTCATCTTTGGTCCAATGGCAATGGCGTACTTCATTCACAAGAACGTTTCACGAAGCCACCTAACTCGTATCCACGGCAAACTCGCTCAGTTCACCATCATATTGGTGTTTAGTTTTCCATTTGGTCTATCTGGACAATTTCGCTTTCTTTGGAACAATGACCGGGATTTTGCCATCAGCATGTTACTTTTGGCATTGGGCATTTGTGTCTTGTTTTTTATTATTGGTTTGGCGTTTTACTGGCGTAAGGGGAAAGAGCAGGCTTATGTGGCTGCGATTACGTCGGGGAATAGAAATGTGTTGCTGACCTACTCTGTCGCTGGTGCTTTTCTGGGGCCGCTGTATTTACCCCTTATTGGCGCACTACAACTTCCCATATATTTACAACCCATAGTGGTCAAGTTTTTACTTAAGCAAACAACATCCAAAACGTGCAATTTAGAAGGAAAGTAGCTCAGGCTAACAGTGAATGACTGTTATCCGCTTCAGTGACCATGCACGGTTGATACTAGCCAGATATTACGTGATATATCCTGCGATAACGCGATGTCTAGCGTGGTGAGAGCAAGGCGCCATCAACCACTGACTACTGGCACAAAATAGACTAACGATAGCCATGCACTTATCCAAAAAGCGATCAATCCAAAGTCTAGCCAATCACGTTTCTCTATCATGATGTCATTCCTTTTTGTTGTATCTCTGCCTTAGTCCTTATATCGACAACTCAGTGATTTACTTGAATGAATTGTGAGCATAAGTATTGAGTCCTTCGCATTAAGTTTCTGCGCCTTCATTTCATAGACGGCAAAAACTCGCCATGTTTCCCAAACTATGCAATTTTTAGGCACATTTGTGATTTATATCAAAACAACCTGAAGATGCGGGATTCAAATGGATGCGAGCAGAACATAGCGGCGTGGATAGCCGCTAAGTCAACTGAATAGATGGTAGGTTATTCTGATGTACAAGCCGGACAGGGAACATAGCTCGCGCAAGTGGTAGGCATAATCACAAGGGATTCTTGCGTTCTCGCGTACTCTATAAAACTTTCTGACAAGGTGACGTCAATTGAATACGGAGGTTCTGCGAGATGTTTCAACGAATCATAACCCTCTTTGCCTTGTGAGGTATAAGCGGATGAAACGACGGTATAGATGCTTCCAGGTTCAATAGGCAGCCACGTGCCTTTTTCATCGCGATATTGAAGAAGTGTCATTCGCGAACCTTTCGGTTTCTCGCACTCATAGCGATACTTGAGTCCCGCCGTGTAAGGAAAACTTCCATCACCAGTGCCTTCAACATTGTTATTTGTTGCATTATCGATGGCACCTTCGAGTGCTTGCATCACTTGAAGTCCAGTCGGCTTATACAACATAAGATCAATAGCAAATGGTAATAGCCGCCCTGCCACCTCCGCAGCCGTAAGTTTACCTTGCTCTAAACTAACACGTACTCCACCAGCATTGTGAATGGCAAAATCCACCTGATGCCCCCGGTTTCGAGCCGCATGCAGAAAGCCTTCACACACTAGAGGTGCAATTTCGCTCCCGCCTTTCTCATCAGGAACCCGAATATGGCGCAAACGCGCAGGCAATTTAGTGACAACGTCACTCTTTAGTTTTTCTACCGCCGGCTTATAGCGCTCATTCAGTACGGATTTGATAGTTTCATCACCACGGCAATGAAGTACATTCGCTTGCTGGGCTAAATACTCTTTCGCTTGTGTAAAAGCTTCGGCAGGTAGACTCTGATCCCAAGACGCATCCATCGATAAACTGCGACCAAGCATCAGATAGTTACTGCCACTGTATTCTGACACTTTGCCTTGCGCATCTAACGTGACGTGCAACTTGCCCAGAGCAAATGCATGACAGCCCGCTTGAACCACCAGCGTATTCTGAATTAACCGCCCGTATGGCCCCATGTCTCCTAAGCCAAGGTTACTAAAATCCCCTTGCAGCACATGACTATGCCCGCCGACAATAACAGAAAGCCCGTCAACTTCTTCGGCCATTTTTAGGTCTTGTTCATATCCAAGATGACTCAGTAATATGATGTGATTCGTCCCAAGATGTTCCTTGATATGTGCGACGGTATCGAGAATGGTCTGTTTCGCATTCACAAATGGCGTATCCGCATCAGGCATGGCGATATCGGCCATCTTGTCGAGAGCAACACTGAACAGGGCAACGTGTTGGTCACCAAATTGCTTCAACATCACGCTAGCAATTTTGTGTAATGGATCAAAAGGAAGCAACTGGCGCTTTCCCTTCACAGGACAAAGCTTTTGATCACATTCATTGCTGACATCCCAATTTCCGGCAAGTAACGGGAAATTGATTTGGTCGAGAAAGCGCGACACGGAAGCATTGCCAAGATCTAGCTCGTGGTTGCCTAAAGCCATTGCATCCGGGCGAAGTAAATTGAGCATTGTGGCATTGGCTTCGCCTTTAAATAGGCTGTAATACAAGGTGCCTTGAAAACAATCCCCGGCATGAAGAAACAAGAAACCATCGGTTGTTGACTTAGCTTCTTCTTTAAATGCTTTAACAACTGAAGAAATACGAGCGAATCCGCCAACATTCGCGTAGATACGCTCATCGAGACCGGGTATTGCCAGTGACATAGGCGTCGGTTCGAAATGGGAGTGAGTATCATTGATGTGCGCGATAGCAAGCGTTATGGGCGTGAAGTTAGGCATGATTTCCTTTATGCATTTCACAAAACAAGAGTGTAACAAACTCTGAGTCTAGAGAACACACATCACAGTTTTGTTGCAATCGCTTGGCACTGCGCAGGTACTGCCAAAAGACCGTATCTATCCAGCATGCTGACGATGCAGAGTTCCAAGCCTTCCATTGCGGTCAA
The DNA here is from genome assembly GCF_028683095.1 of Enterovibrio gelatinilyticus. Classification (GTDB taxonomy): domain Bacteria; phylum Pseudomonadota; class Gammaproteobacteria; order Enterobacterales; family Vibrionaceae; genus Enterovibrio; species Enterovibrio gelatinilyticus. The sequence goes on from NZ_JAJUBC010000003.1 coordinate 194,074, forward strand.
TTTAAGTTAGCGTGAGCGACGTTTTTAAGGGAATTGAGGGTAACTAAAAGCAATAAATGAGAAGAATTTTAGGGACCCACCCAGCAACAGGCTGATCATTGCAGCATACCACCACTTCATTTCTTCACTGGAAAGGCTTTGAATATTAAAGAGAACAACATTTAGGCGATGCCACTTATGCGTTCGATAAGCATATTGAAAAGCACAACGCACCAGCATCACTAATCCTGTGACTAACAGAACTGTTTCAATCGCGTGTGCAATTACTGGGAGCAAACCATGTACCTAAACGTTTTCTTTAACCAAAGAAAATAGTACAAAAGGTCAGCGAATATTCAACGTTTTATTCACATTGATACCAGAGTTCGTGAAGTCAGATGAATAATCCAATTATATACACGAAGGTGCGCACCAATAATTTTTCAACTTATCTCAGGACGCGACAAACGTTACAATGATAAAAGGGGCAACACTGCTGCCCCTTCTCCGGCTTCGTCAATCTCATGCTTAGTCTGTTAATACGCCATTCTGATAGTCACGAACCGCTTGATTAATCTCATCCATTGAGTTCATGACAAACGGTCCATAGTGCACAACAGGCTCATCAATAGGTAGACCTGACAGAATCAACACACCAGCATCTTCTGAAGCCGTTAAGCCAAGTAAGTCGCCCGGCGAAAGCTGAACCATGTGCCCTTGATTGACCAGTTGATTTGCAATATCAACCGTTCCTTTATAGACATACATGTTGACCTGATAGTCTGTTGGCACCGTGAGGTTGCGTGCTTCACCTGCATCCGCTCGCCAATCTGCAATAAATGTTTCGACACCCGTCGATTGCAAAGGCCCAACTATCTCAGCACCGTCCTCAGTTGCTCGACCAGAAATTACACGAAGCAGATTCTTCTTCGTTCCGTACTCATTGATTTCGGGTGCTTGAAAATCATGATATTGCGCTGGATTCATCTTCTTAGCCGCTGGTAAGTTGATCCAAATTTGGAAGCCATGCAGCTCCCCATCATTCATGATAGGCATTTCACTATGAATAACGCCTTTGCCTGCAGACATCCACTGAGCGCCGCCGCTACTCAGTTCCCCTACATTACCCATATGGTCTTTATGCTGAAAATGCCCTTTCAACATGTAGGTCAGCGTTTCAATACCACGATGAGGATGTGGAGGGAAACCACCGATGTAATCATCCGGATTGTCGCTTTTCAATTCATCGATCATCAAGAAAGGGCTGAACTTAGCGTCGTTAAACCCATGCACACGACTAATTTTAACGCCGTCTCCATCTTTTGATGCGTGAGATCGAATAACGCGCAGTACTGTTCTGATATTCATAACTTTCTCCTTAGTTAGCGTTATTCTAGTGTGGAGTTACGCTAAGAAAAACTAGGCTAGGAGGAACAAGTTGTTCTGATTCTTCGAACAATCATTTTGCGCCAATCAAGATAAACAAAGAATATTGCTTCTCAACACTTAAATTATTTGCTGTTCCCACAAGAGCATCTTTGATACCTATACCCAAGTAACATCAAGATGCTTGGGTATGAACTCTACGCCCCAAAGTTATCGAACAAGCCAGAGCGCACTACATGGAAGCGATTAGTTAGCCAACGCAAAAAGTAATATTCAAGGATGAATTCAATGATCGAATGGAAAGCCAACCACCTATGGTATTACGACGATAGCTTCCGTTGTTTCGGCGTTGATATTGGACAACGTATGACGGTTATTCGCCTAGCCGATGGTGGGCTATTGGTGCATAATCCCTGCGAATTAACGGAATCACTCAAATCCCAAATTGATGCGCTTGGCATTGTGCGCTGTGTGACAACTGCTAACCACACCATGCATCAGCCTTTATCAGATTGGTGGCTAACGTATTCTGATGCGTATTTCTATTCCGCCCCAGATCTTGCCGCAAAACGTTCAGATATTGGATTTGATGGAGAGCTAACGTCTAAGTCTTCACCTCTTTGGCGAAACCAACTCTATCAAACAGTGTTACGCGGTAACAATCAGCGAGAGGACGTCGTGTTTTGTGACCCCGAAAGCCAAACACTTGTCATTGGGGAAAGCATAATACTTTTAAGCGGAGGTTCTGTTTTGCGCCAACTCGTGGGCAAATCAAGTGGGTGCCACACCCATGTTCGCGTTCCTTTTTACGAAAAGTATCGTGTCACCGACATCAAGCTCCTCAGGCGCTCACTTCAAGAAATTCTGACATGGCCATTTGATCATATCCTTCCTATTCATGGAGACCCTATTCAAGGTGACGGAAAGAAAAAGTTAGCGGCGGCATATAGCTGGGTCCTTAACCATTAACCATTAACCATTAACCATTAACCATTAACATCAATGAAATCACAACAAAGTAATTCATAGCCCTTTATATTCAAGTCGCTATAATTGGGCATAATTTTTCACCCGCATCAACAGAAGCAATTCATGAAACAGAATATACTAACCTTTTTCAAAGGAATGGCGATGGGAGCTGCAGACGTCGTTCCCGGCGTTTCAGGCGGTACAATCGCGTTCATTACTGGTATTTATGACACTCTTTTGGAGAGCATTCGTCGCGTCAACCCCTCCCTGTTCTCCCTATGGCGTAAAGAAGGCTTTGCCGCTGTTTGGAAGCACGTAAACGGTACATTTCTTTCTTCATTGCTAGCCGGTATTCTTACCGCAATCTTGACCTTAGCAAAAGCAGTTTCGTACGCGCTAACAGAGCACCCAATCGTTATCTGGTCATTCTTTTTTGGCCTAATCGTAGCATCCGCAATTCATATGATTAAGCAAGTCGAGCGTTGGTCAGTCAAAGAGATCCTCTTTGCAATTGTCGGCGCGGTATTTGCCTACAGCATCACCGTTGCGAATCCGGTATCAATGGAATTCAATATGCTGACGGTTTTCATTGCCGGTTCCATCGCTATCTGTGCGATGATCTTGCCAGGTATCTCCGGCAGCTTTATTTTGCTTCTTCTTGGGATGTACGGCCCCGTATTGGATGCCGTAAAGAGTCTGCAGATTCCTATTCTTGCTTTATTTGCGCTAGGCTGCTTAGTCGGCCTTCTTAGCTTCTCTCATGTATTGTCATGGTTGTTGCGCTGTTATCGCGGTTTCACTATCGCCTTTCTGACGGGTTTGCTGATTGGTGCCTTAGGAAAAGTTTGGCCTTGGAAAGAAGTCATCAGCTTCAGAACTAACTCTTCAGGTGAGCAAGTACCACTGATCGAGAAAGCGTTATCACCAATGGCATTTGAGTCTGTGACAGGTCAACCGTCGCTACTACCCATCGCTCTAGTCATGATGGTTGTAGGTTTTGGTCTGGTTCTTGGCTTAGAGAAAATATCTCAAAAACTCGAAGACTAATTATCATAGAGTTACGGTTTGCTATCAACGCAGCAAGCACAATTCAACGTTAAGGGGTTGCGCAGGCAACCCCTTTTCTTATCACTGATTTCAAGACCTTACTCACATAGCCCGACAGGATAAAGTGATACACTTTTTCATGTCTATTCCTCAAAAATGCTCATCATGAAAACCAGCTTTGTTATCGGTCGTCGATTCGTCGATATTATTTTTGTCATCGTTTTTCTCGCTATCGGCTACGTTTTTGCTGACCTTTTTATTTTTTCAACGTCGAGCAAAACCATAATTAACGAGGACCATTGCACGCTTGGCACCACGGCGTGTAACTTTCAATCTGCCAACGCGATCTTATCTACTGATAGCGTTAAACCCTTAGTGCCATCACAATTGGATGTGACTTTTTCAGATAGCAACGCTGCGCATCTGCTTCTTGCCTTAGAAGGTGTAGAAATGAACATGGGTGTATATAAGCTCAAATTGATGCGGTCTAAGAATAATCAATTCACCGGCAACGTGATGCTGCCTATTTGCATGGACGAAGAAATGACATGGCGAGGCACAATCAGTAGTCCGGACAACGACACCATTTTGCCCGTAGAAATAAGGATGAAGCGATGAAAACCAAAATCATCATACTGGCGCTAGCATTGATTGCGGGATTGGGCGCTCGGTATATGCTCGAACAAAACCAAACACCTGACATTGTCGTGGAGCTTGGCAAATTACAAAGTGGTGACCAAACCGTTCAACTTTTTGACACCACAGATGAAAGGCTACGCGTTCTCTATTTTGGCTATGCACATTGTCCAGACGTTTGCCCAACGTCGCTCGCTATTCTTTCGGCTGCTTTAAAGTCATTGCCCGAAGAAACATTAGCAGGCGTGCGCCCAATTTTCGTTACTCTCGACCCGAAAAGGGATGACGCAGATGTAGCGAAAGAATATGCAGGCTATTTCCACCCAATGCTTGAAGGCACCAGTGGGAGTGTGGAAGCCATTGATGCACTCGCTAAGAAATATGGCGTGCTTTACCAAATTACAGAGTTAGAAGACTCTGCAATGGAGTATGCCGTTGACCACAGTTCCTATTTCTATTTCCTAAAACCAGATGGTGAGCTCATTGAAAAGGTGCCACACACGCTAAACCCCAACATGGTGTCTGATGCTATCGAACGTTTAGGCCCGAGTGCTAAGCGTTAGTATCAAACACATTTTCCGTGCTCTTTATGAGTGACTCGCTGAGCCCGTGTGCCTGATGTGTATTTTTCCGAAAACCGAATGTTTGAAAAAGGAGTGTCGATGAGACCTGCCCCCCTGATATGTTCATTACTCGCTGGAGTATTCTCGTTCTCAGTCAATGCTGCTATTGAACTCACAGATCCTTATGCGCGAGCGACACCGCCAAGAGCCCCGAACAGCGCTGCATTTATGGTCATCAAGAACACAGGCTCCGAAACAGTCAGTTTGATCCGCGCAGAAACACCCGCGGCAAGAACCGTCGAACTTCATAACCATGTCATGGATGGAGGCATGATGAAAATGCGACAAGTTGATAGCATTGAAGTGCCCAGCCACGATAAAGCAACTCTAGAGCCCGGCGGTTTTCATATCATGTTGTTCGATCTCTCTACCCCATTAAAAGATGGCGAACGTCTTCCGTTAACATTGCACTTCTCGAATGGTACAGAGGTCACACAATTTATTCCTATTACGAAGGCAATGGTTGAATCAAAAATGAAACACGGCCACGATAGCCATTAGAAATTGCTAAAATTCTAAGTATTTATGCTGACGTGTGACTTAGATTTTTAGGCAGTATCAACATTGAGGCGTACATCAAATGTCATCTGGCGGCAGAATAGTGAATCGCAGTCTATGTTTATACTGCAACCAGTTATTCAACAGGTAAAAAGCAGTAAAAAAGGCAACCCAACAAAAACAATGAGGTTTTAACTATGAAAATTCGTCTTCTAGCGTTAGCAGCGATTGCATCCAGCGCAGTTCTAGCTGGTTGTTCAAACAACTCAGCGCTTGAGCAAAGTGTTGCAGATCTGTCATCTAAAGTAGATTCTCTTTCAAACCAAGTTTCTTCTCTACAAGGTGACGTCGCTGATGTAGCTGCTGCAACCGCTCTGTCTTATGACGAAGCAGCACGTGCGAATGAACGTATTGACAACATGGCGCAGTCTTACACCAAGTAAGCCGCTTTATAAGTCTCTCTATAATTCAGCGGCATCTTCGGATGCCGCTTCGCTTCCTAACTCAATTGGCATTCCTGACTGCACGGCGAGTGCGGCTCTATATCGACTCTCATTCATTTGATTACTTTTGAGCCAGAGCGACGTTCGCGTATCAGGCAGCGTTAACATTCGCGTTCCCGCTTGCGTTTCGTCTAGTGATAATGGTCGATGCGCTTCTACGTAAACGGCACCATCAGGCTCGTAGCTTGTTTTGACGGGTTCATTGATCACGCGAACTTTATCTCCCACCTTCACTTCATCGAATAGCCAAACAATATCTTCTGGTCTCATTCGAATACAACCTGAACTGACACGTAGCCCGATACCAAAATCCTTATTGGTTCCATGAATTAAATACGTGCCAGTTCCATAAGCCAACCTTAAAGCATGCGTGCCTAAAGGGTTTTCTGGCCCAGCAAGGACAACCTCTGGTAAAACAATGTTCTTTGTCTCAAGGTACTCTTTGCGAATACTTTCTGGTGGTGTCCATGTAGGGTTTTCACGTTTCTGGCTGATCTTGGTTTTCATGATCGGCGTGTCACGCCCTATCCGACCAATGCCAATAGGAAAAACATTCACTTTCCCTATCTCTGGCTCAAAGTAATACAAGCGTAATTCCGCAAGGTTAATCACCACGCCTTCGTAGTCCACATCTGGCAAAATGAGCTTTTGAGGGATAGTGACAAAAGTACCAGCATCAGGAAGATAAGGGTCAATGCCAGGGTTAGCGGAAAGTAACGCTAAAAAACCGACGTTATATTGCTTTGCGATTAACTCTAGATGCTCGCCCTGTTTAATAACGTGAATCGTATTCTCGCCAATTAGGCGGGTGTTTTCCTCTGGCCAATCATACTGGTTCGCATGAAGCGTCATCGGTAGGATGGCTGCACATAAATACAAAAAGGGTCGAAGCATCGAATTCATGAAACAAAAATCTCTAAGTCTGTGCAGCTATATAGCTGGAAAGGATGAGTGCTCATCGCTCAACGATAGATATATCAATTATATACCCACACCGAACAATCAGTTGCTAAGTCACCCTTTTACTAACCTGCAGTGTTGAATGAGAACGGCAGTAACATATCACGTCATCCCCACTGCACTTGCAACTGACCTCGCTTAAAAGCCAAACAAATGTCGATTTTATCTCGACACTGAAACATCAAGTAAAAAGCAGTTTCTAGGCACTTTGAGGCATAATGTAAGGCACAGTTTGAAAAAAGTGGCGGTATCCCAGTTAGAAATAGATACGCAAACCTAGCGAGCCTTCAAGTTTCAACGCTGAATCGTCCTGCCAATACCATGTAGTACCCGCTTCTCCGTAAAGTTCAATATTCCCTCGCCCCATAGGTGTCGCGGCGCCAACACCCACTCTTGGCCCCCATTTATGCGTAGAATCATCAATCCATTGAAATCCACCAAAGCCATACAAAGAAAGCGGCAAATATTCAGGCCGAGCCAACCAAGGGCCAATATCCCACATTCCATCAACAGCAGCGCCTTTCTCTTCAATCCCCAAAGAAATGCGCATAGCATCTTGTGACACTGTCACACCAGACATTGGTGTACCTAAAAATACCCCAGCAGAAAACCCCTGTGACGACGCTGACATTGCTGGCAACAATAGTGCAAGCCCAAAGAGATAACGTTTCATTTTAAATGTCCATTTCATGTGCCTTACTCAAACCAAAAGGCAACTAAATTCATAACGCTCGTGGGATATTAACACTTATCAGCATATTATCAGCGGCTATTGAGAAAAATGCTTTACTGGTTATAAAACAAACACTTCAACCGTGAAACCGCCGACAACCTTCACACCCTTTGCCTTCCGTCACAACTGCTATCATCCGCGCCACCTTTTTCTTCGTAGTACGTAAACTTATGAAAGAAAAATGTCGTTATATAGGTCTTTGTAGCAAGTGATAATTTTATCGTTCGTTATATAGCACCAAATTAATGCTGACCAATGGAGATCAACAATGCTGATTCGAGTGCCCAAGAAATCCGAAATTAAAGAGCATGAACTGACTCCAGAGTCCGTTTACCACTCTCGTAGAGACATATTGAAGAAGCTCGGTATCGTGACGGCGACATTGCCCTTTGCAGCGCAAAGCCAAGCCAACATCTTTGATATTTTTGGTGGTGATGACGAAAAGAAAGCTGATGTGATTTTCGAACGTTCTGCATTGACGGCAAAACCGAGTATTTATGGAGCAGATCTGCCTCTCACACCAGAAAAGAAAGTGCTTACCTATAACAACTTCTATGAGTTTGGTACGGGCAAAAACGATCCTGTCGAAAACAGCCAATCTTTTAGCGTTGACCCTTGGAAATTAGAAGTCACGGGGCTAGTCAATAATCCAATCTCGTTGACCTATGACGACCTCCTCAAACGTTTTACTCTTGAAGAGCGCCTATACCGCATGCGCTGTGTTGAAGCATGGTCAATGAATATCCCTTGGATTGGCTTTTCCTTGGGTGATCTAATTAGGGCAGCAGACCCACTCGGTAGCGCAAAATACGTGGCGTTCGAAACTCTCTATGACCCCAAACAAATGCCCGGTCAAGCATCACAGTTTGTTGGCGGCGGCATTGATTACCCTTACGTTGAAGGTTTGCGGCTAGATGAAGCCATGAACGACCTAACACTGCTTAGTGTCGGTCTCTACGGGCAAACGCTTGCACCTCAAAATGGTGCCCCAGTTCGGCTAGTCGTACCTTGGAAATACGGATTTAAAAGCATCAAATCGATTGTGAAGATTCATCTACTTGAGTCGCAACCTGCTACAACTTGGAATTTGTTAGCACGTCATGAATACGGATTCTACGCCAACGTGAACCCTCAAGTTGATCACCCGCGTTGGAGCCAAGGTTCTGAGCGATTTATAGGCGAAGGTTCGATCTTTAGCTCTCGTCGTCAACCTAGCACCATGTTCAACGGATACCAAGACGAAGTCGCAAGCCTTTATAAAGGGATGGATTTGAGGTCAAACTATTGAAGCCTCTGGCAGTAAAGCACATAGTTTGGGTTAAAGCGCTCATTCATATTGTCAGTTTGTTATTTTTCGCCAACCTGATTTGGCTGGTGTTAAACAATAAGTTTGGTGCAGATCCTGTTGATGGCATTACGCATTACACCGGTATCGCTGCGCTCAATACTTTGATCGTCACCATGTTCGTGAGTCCTATTGCCAGATATGCCAAGCAAGGTCTCTTGGTCCGCTGCCGACGCGTTGTCGGGCTGTATAGTTTCTTTTGGGCGACGCTACACCTGTTTACGTATCTCGCCCTCGATTTAACCTTCAGCTTTGCACTTTTAGGAAGTGAAATACTTAGTCGACCTTACCTCGCCGTAGGGGCGGTTTGCTGGGTTATTCTCTTTGCCCTAACGGTCACGTCGACAGCTCACATACAACGCAAAATGGGGGCAAAATGGCAAAAACTGCACCATTACGTCTATTTGGCGCTTGTCCTAGCACCAATCCATTTTTACTGGTCATCAAAGTCAGAGTTAATTGAGCCAACTATCTATTTTTTGTTGGCGATTTCATTACTCGCCGTTCGCTGGAAAACCCTTAAAAGAATTGTATTTCGACCTGCTCTCAAGCGCAGATAGCCTCACTTTTGAACGCTTCACCACATTTAGACACCCGAATTAGTGCAAATTTTTATTTTTTGCCATACTTTAGGTAACCCTTTGTCGTGAAGCTTGTTTTTGGAGTAGGCTTTTTTGCTGGATGAACTTATTTCACAAAGCTTGAGAGACTTTCAATTAGACTGTCTCAGTTTCTGTGAACACCATTATCCAACGATTCATAATCGCGGGATGAAAGAGAGCCATCTCGGCAAGGCATTGGCGCGTCGTATTATGCACTCTTACGACAAGCTAGACATTGACACCACCTGTCGATCAGTCGAAGAATCTAATACAATTAAACAATTAGTGTTTCTCGTCGATACACCAGAGCACCAAATCTATATCGTCGCGCATCGTCTCATCAGCGCAAATCTAGCCTGCCGTAGAGCAATTGTTAACGATATGAAATGGACGCTTGATCACCTTGAAGCACCCAATGACAAAGAAAGGCGTATCATTGTCATCGCAGACCACTGGATTGACCGTTCTGTTGCGAGTAAAGCAGTACCCCACTGGTGGTTGGGTCATCAACCTATTCATCAAGCCGATTTTGCCGCCCAGGGCGTTAAACTTGTCGACGCAGAGCACTCTCTTGCCGGCGATATTGAGGTAGTGTGTTCAATCACGGGTGGACGACATCGAATTTATCATCCGCTTCATCGGCAGCGAGATGGGTTGCCACTTCATAAATACCTTTTGTTAACGGCGACATATCCGTTGTAGAAGTTATTTAGGTATTCTACCCACCCGTTGTTAACGCATTCTCCATTAATTGCTTTCATCTTTTCACGCCGGAAACGCCATGACCACCGATGTAAACGCCAACGATACTCTCCTGCGCGATGCGCCAGTTATCAATCTGTTTCTTCGTTATTCGCTTCCCACGATTGCCGCCATGATGGTCACCGGCATTTATGTCGCCGTTGATGGTATGTTCATTGGTCATTTTGTGGGTGAAAGTGGACTGGCAGCAATCATGTTAGCCTACCCGATTGGTTCTATTCTCTATGCGCTGGGCAACATGATAGGGATGGGCGCTGCATCTTTGGTTTCTATTCACCTAGGAAGCGGAAATGCCAAATTAGCACAACAAGTCGTTGGCAACGCTTTTTCACTGTCGCTGCTTGTCAGTGTGGTTGTTTCTTTTCTCGGCCTTCTGTTTTCAACGGACATTGTGTATGCACTCGGTGCTCAAGGGCATGTGGCCGAGATGGCCATCACCTATCTGAAATGGTATTTCGGCATGGGAACCTTTGCGCTCGTGTCTATGGCATTTTCAATTTTGCTAAGAAATGATGGGCAGCCCAATCGCGTCACGGCGATTATGATTTTGGGCGGTGTACTCAACATCTTTTTAGATTGGGTGTTCATTGTTCTTATTCCTTGGGAATTAAAAGGCGCAGCCATTGCGACTATGCTTTCCCAGTTAGTGACGGCGTCACTTTGTCTTTTTCATTTTTTCCAACCGTCTACTCGCCTTCGCATTACGTGGCAATCCATTGTTATTAAAACAAAAACCGTCTCCGACATCTTGCAGCTAGGTATTCCTGGTTTACTCATGTACCTATATCTTTCTGTTGTTCTAACACTACACAACATGGCTTTCCTGTCGTTGGGGAGCACTATCCACGTCGCCGCTTATGCCGTCGTCAGTTACACAGAAGCTTTCTTCTACCTCGCGTTTGAAGGAATCGCATTGGGTATGCAGCCAATTACGAGTTTCAATCTTGGTGCGCGAAGAATGGACAGGGTCATTGAAAGTAGGAATATCGCGTTTGGCGCTGCGTTACTGGTGTCCGTGGCAGGATTATTACTCGTTTATGTATTCCCAGAGGCCGTGATCTATGCATTTGCTGGTGATAGCCCAGATCTCGCTGAAGTAACTAAAGAAGGGATGTATCTATACTTCTGGGGCTTGCCAACGGAAGCCTTACTGCTCGTTGGGGCTATTTATTTTCAGTCCATCAACCAAGCGACGATTGCTAACTGGTTAACCGGGGGTAAACTGGTGATAATGGCGGCAATGCTATTTGTCATGACAAAACTGGTTGGTACCACGGGCGTTTGGATTTCTCTGGCATGTACCAGCACATTGCTTTTTGTCTGGATGATGTGGAAACTTTACCAAACAAGGCTATCTGCGCCGCCTTCGACGCGCTAATTTCTCACTATTTCTCTTCTCTAAGGGGCATGGATGCTCGAAAAAGTTGTCAGTATTTTGTTTCCAGTTTTTGCCGTAGTCGTGGCAGGTTTTTTCGTGGGGAAAGGCTTTCGACCAGATATGCGTCATATCAACCGAATCAATATCGATTTAATGGTGCCCTGTTTAGTCTTTACAACACTTTCCGTCATGCCGATGGGCGGTGAACAAAATGCGCTGTTTATTGCCGCGGTTATTGCTGTACTGCTGCCCGGGATCTTGATGATACCTGTGAGCAAACTCCTTAATATATCCTATAAAACCTGGGCACCACCGCAAATGTTCCGTAACAGCGGTAACCTGGCGATCCCTTTGTTTGGTTATGCCTTTGGTGCCAGTGCAGAGGCGCCAGCAATCTTACTGTTTGTTGTCTCTATGATGCTCCACATTACTGTGGGATTGGCACTGCTTAGCAACAGTGAGTACCGATTCTATCAGATTTTCAAAATGCCCATATTAATTGCCGCCCTACTCGCGTTGATTTTTAATTTTAGTGGCATCGAGGTCTGGAAGCCGCTAAACGACGGAATGGTGCTAATTGGAAGCGCGGCCGTCCCGGTCATGTTGATTTCATTGGGAGTGCAATTAACGGCGATTCAATGGTCAGGATTGGGCGTTGGTTTACTGAGCACAGCGTTAAGCCTGGCGACAGGCGCCGCCAGTTTTGCGGTTATTTACTTTTTCGTGCCACTCCCACCTGAACATCTTCGTATGATGCTACTGTTTGCTATGCTGCCACCCGCGGTGATGAATTTCTTGTTTGCAGAACGCTTTCACGTGGGTCCAGACAAAGTGGCTTCAATGGTATTGTTTGGAAACTTCCTCACCGTTATTACGCTACCCGCGCTGCTGTATGCCGCTTTCGCGATGTTCTGAATCGCACGCGGCTTAAGCTTGCTAGTCACCTCATGAGCACGAATATCTAGCACTGATACTGATACTGATACTGATACTGATACTGATACTAGGAAATATACTAAAGTGCAGGCTTCTTCCAAACGGATTTAAAATCAAACCAGCCCACTTTGTTAGATGACACATCTTCGAGTTCACGCCCATCAACGACGCCTAGCCAAATATGAAATAAAGGGATGATTTGCGCTGATTCCACCAGCATTTTTCCGATGACTTCTGCATCGAAATGCGTTGCATCACCAGATCGCCATTCGGTCATTTTGTTAGTGATTTCGCTAAATTCAGCCGAGGGCATCGCGGTGGAAAGATGGGAGAAACTCAATAACCAAGGCAAAATGGCATCGCTCCGTTTGTTACCTAAACTCATGCCACATAGCCAAATATCGACTTTCTTTGCATGTTTAGGGGACATGATATCTTCGTATGGAACGACATCAATTTCCAACGTAATCCCATCTATTGCGAGAAGTGATTTAAGTGCTTTCGCCATCAAAGGAAATAATGGATTGTCGGATTGATGAGCAAGCCTGAGTCCCTTTTTCTCTGGCGCAGATACGTCCAAATGAGAAACATTAGTATGAATCCAACCCGGCAGTAATCCGTAAGCATTAGTCAAACGATACTCACCAATGCCACTTTCTGCCAAGTGCGGCAATAGTCGTAATGAAGAAAGACGATCACTGAGATATGCCGCCCAACGCGGATCCTTGGCAATACCATTGTTGCGATTTAATAGAAGGTAATTACACCCTTCATCCAACGCCAAGCGCTCTTTAGTTCCACTTTGTAAAATACCTTGTCGTGAATCTAACGCCGTGGGATCAAGTTTGGCTGTAGGCTGTAAGTAACACATGGCGGCACTATCTAGCACCCAAATTTCAATTTCATCTGTTAATGCGCGAAAACCAAAGTAATGATCATTGGCTTTTAACACCAACTGATGACTATTGTTTTCCACCACGCGATATGGCCCAGTGCCAACAGGAAATAACTCACCGTTCTTTGCCTCCGCCGCCTTTCTCGACTGTATGGAAGCCATAGGTACCGCAAGTGTGTCTGGCAAGCGCCTATCAGGGCGTTTTAATTGGAAATCAATGACGTTTTCAGCAGGAGCTTGAATCGAATCAATGTGAGAAAAAAACACATTACTGCTAAGTACTTGTAGCGACCAAATGACATCATCGGTATGTAGCAGATTCCCATCATGGAATCGCACCGCCGGTCTAAGATAAAAGCGCCAATGGGTATCAGATAGCGCCTCCCAATGATGAGCGAGATCCGCTTCGACTTGCTCCGTTGATTCATTAAAACGTGTTAATCCATTAAATATCTGGGTGATCAAATGCTGTTCAGAGCGTCTTAGTGGTTTGGCAGGATTCAAGCAAGGAAAAGCGCGGTAATAAGGAAGACGAATGATTTGCTTCCCTTCTTGTGTCGACACCCCTAATTGCTCTTGTATCAATTGCGCCAATTTGGACGCATCGTTGCCTAGATCCTCGAGTGCAGCATCAAGCTTTCCATCTTTCACCCACTGCCGAACACGCTTCATTTGCAAGTCGGAATCACTGCGATGGAAAATGAGTTGGCTCTGCTTGCCACGCCCTACTGCTGGCTCCCAGCTTAACCATCCATGCTCCGCCATTTTGCTCAGAACCATGCGGGCATTGCGACGAGTACAACTGAAGATTTCAGCCATATCTTGGAGGTTCGTATCACTGTCTTTGCCACCGAAATGCGCATAGACCTTAGAAAACTGTGTTTGAAGACGCTGTCCTGACATAAAAGGGGAACCTAATTTCAACCAAATTGGACGCCGTAACTTCCTATTTTACTGAATATTCTGGGAATGCCTACTGTTATACTCGCGCAAAAAACGACCAAACCCCAAGTTTGTTTCCTCATTTTCCCTATTGAGGATTGTTATTTAGCGCTATAAAGCTATTATCGAGGCTCAACTGCAAGAGGCCAATCTGGCACAGGAGCAAACATGAGCGACGCTGCTATTCTTTCCCATTTTCACAAAAAACAATTTTGGATGGCGAGCCACGTCAAAAACGCTCAGTTCCCCACACCAGAAAGCATTCAGGGCTTAAGTCTCTACAAAGCGTCAGAGAAAACTCCCACCATTATTGAACAACGCACCAATATGGGTAACAGCAATGATTACACTTTCTACACAGTAGATTGCCACCCTCTGATGGTGAGATATGCGCGAACATTAGCCCAGAAATGGCCGGAATCAGAAAGCGGATCATTGCTTGAGTTTTTATCCCAGTTGTCACTCACCGATATTCCAACACCTGATGGTATTAATGTCTCACTGCATGTCGCAATGCAATCGGGAAAACCTGTTGCAACAGGGATGATTTTTAGCAGCCTAGAAGAAGGCGAATCGGTGGTCGGTTTGTACGACATATTTGGTATGAACGATGAGGTCGCTGCGGCTATGCGTGCTTACTTGGAAAATCAGACAGACAGCGAAATATTAGTCTGCGAATAGGTACGGGTTATACCCAAGCAACCTGAAAACCTAAGGGGCAACCCCAAATAAAAAAGCAGAACCTGACGGCTCTGCTTTTTTATTTCAATTCGGTATATCTCTTACTGTGTTCGTGAGTGGCATCTCGGAGACACTAGCAGCTGTAAATTCATGCTTATGTCATTGAAATATCACTGCTGCTTTGCAAGCAGATAAAAAGATGCTGATAAAATAGGCTCAAAAAGTGTGTTTAACAGCAGGCTTTCTATTTATGCACGTGAAGCGCGTTCTTTCTTTACGATCAAGAATGCAGCAAAGACGAATGCGACGACAAGAATGGTTTCCACAAGATGCTCCTTAAGGGGTTAGCGCAAAATAATGTTATTTATATAAGGTCAACAACCATTGGCTGTTTTTTCGGCTGCGAGTATAACCAAAAATCGTTACCAAATCTTGCCAAATGTTAAATAAATTCCACTGATATTCGTCTCAAATATGATTTCGTGAGACACCTCAAAAGTGCAACCAGACACACATCGAGAATAATTACCAAAAGTGCATGATTTACAAAAGATAAAACCCCGAAGAACACCTATTCAGGCAATAACTCCGAGGTTCTACAAAAATGTTTTTTTACATTATTGTATTGCAGCGCCAGCCTTCGCCCATTGCCCTAACACATCACGTTCTTCTTGTGTCATTTGAGTCAAATTCCCTAGCGGCATAATCGTTGTATCAACAGACTGAGCCACTATTCTCATTGCCTCACGTTGTATCTGTTCAGGTGTATCGAGCATAACGCCTGCGGGAGCGACAGCAAACGCCGGATGAGAGGGTGATTGAGAATGACAAGCCGTACAGCGTGCTTTGATAATGGTATCCACCTGCACGAACACCTGCATCGTGGGTGACAACGTCGCTGGATCTGCAGGCATGCTCTCGGTATGTGCATGCAAATCTGCCGATGGTGTCGAATTCGATGGTGCAGACACATAAGCTAAACAGATCATACCTAGCGCCGCAGCCGGTAATGTCCATGCATATTTTTGGCTACCATGGCGGGTGTTAAAATAATGCCGAACCAAAACACTGAGTAACGAAACGCCGGCTAACACTGCCCAGTTAAATTCGTGACCATAGGTGCTTGGGAAATGATTGCTGATCATGATAAACAGCACAGGAAGGGTAAGATAATTGTTGTGACGTGAACGCAATAACGCCTTAGCAGGCAGACTTGCATCCGGTTCTCTGTTTTCTTCGATCGCCTTCACCAGCGCACGTTGCCCCGGCATGATCACCCTAAATACATTGCCCACCATGATAGTACCAATAATTGCACCAACATGAATGTAAGCGCCACGACCACTGAACACCAAACTTAACGCCCACGCCGCAAACACTAAGCCAGCAAAAAGTGCCATGCCTAATAGCATCGGCTTTTTGCCTAATGGCGAATCACACAAAAGGTCATAGATAAACCACCCAGCCACCAGTGACGCAATGCCAATCATTACTGTCGTGCTGGCGCCAAACTCCGATCCGGGTTTCACCAAGTAGATATCAGCATTTGCATAAAACACGATGAAGAGCAGCGTCATGCCAGTGATCCACGTGAAATACGCTTCCCATTTAAACCAGTGTAAGGTTTCTGGCATCTTTTCTGGGGCGAGTTTGTATTTCTCGAGGTGATAAATGCCCCCGCCATGAATCGCCCACAGATCTCCCGACAATCCATCACGTGGGTTTTGTCTATTCAGGTTGTTCTCAAGCCACACAAAATAAAACGACGCGCCAATCCATGCAACGCCAGTGATCATATGCATCCAGCGCACCGCCAGATTCAGCCATTCCGTGATATAAGGATCCATTATTTCCTCCTTTCTGAACAACGTCGCTCGCCTCAGTGAACGCCACATTTTCTGCCTTGTGAACAAATCACGTTAAGAGTATGTGTTCGCCGACGTCATCCTATTTCTTTCTCTGATATTGGTGCTCACCTTAAACAAAGCAGGTTTTCATTGCTCTGGTCAGTTCATATTACAAATCAGGTGCCAATATCACATGTGTTTGTCCTGAAAAGAAAAACTCGTCACAGTTACACCCCTCACCTTCACGGTCGACCACCAAGAATTGATCTTTTGGTGTTAGCGCCAATACGGGGTGATGCCATACGCCAGAGTGATAATTCACCCCTTGCGTACCTTTTGCATAGAACGCTTTAATTTTAAGAGGATCCGGCTTTTCTTCTACCGGTGCGACAACGACGAGATAATCGTTTCCGAGCAACGGCATAAAGGCTTGCGAACCTTTAGGATGGCGTTCGAGCATCTTGATTGAGAGTGGAAAGGAAAGAGGTGTTGCTTCGAAAATATTGATGATCACACCACTCCCTTCATCAACTTGCGTAGTGGCGAGTTTATGGAAGCGGCGTGTTGAACCATTGTTGATCATGAAGAATTCGCGATCCTCTGCTTCAATAACATCACCAAAAGGTGCAAACGCTTCTCTAGTTAGCGGTTCAGGTATTAACTTGATGGCATTTTCAGCAGCAGTCTCTTTATTCATTCCCTTCTTATCCCTTCTCAATCCCTATGACAATCTGCAACAAGTATTCTTATCAACCCGATTTACGACCAATTAAGCGCACACGACTAATACCGCCGTCTGGGAAAATATTCACTCTGACATGAGAAACAGCACCAAGTGCATTGAGCTGATCAATGAATTCGTGAATGTTGTCGGCCGATAACTTCTGGCTTGGCAGCAATTCGCGCCAGAACAAGCTTTGGGTGGCGATTTGTTCATCGGTTCCTCCATTCACGACCGCCGCTTGAATGGAAATACTGTCTGGGTAATTACCTTTGAAGTGAGCTGTATCGATCTCGATGCGATCAATGATACCAGCATGACCAAGGGACAAGATGACCCAATCATTTCCAGGCACACGGCGACGGGCGGTTTCCCAGCCATCACCCATGTTCACACCACGTCCCGGCATGATGAGGTTGCTCATATGACCAAAGTGTTGATCGTTACACGCTAGCGCCCTTCCGCCATTCTCAACAGCAACTAAATCCAACTCAGTTTCGGGATGCACTCGCTCCCAATCGATCTCGGGATACCCGTATACACGTAAGCGTGCGACACCACCATCGGGATAAATGTGGAAACGAACATGTGTGAATACATTTGAAGAAGAAATTTCAGCAAAATGATGGCTATCGCCATTGAGGCTCAATGACGGCAAAACTTCAGTCCACTGCTGATCGCGTTCAGGATCACCATCAGGACAGTAACAAGCCTCTAACGAAGCAGAGGGCGGATAGTTACCAGTAAAATGAGAAGTATCAATATCGACCCCAAGGATCTTACCTGTTAAGCCGAGTCTAACAACACAGTAGTCATGACCTTCTTCGCGCTTGCGTCGCGATTCCCAGCCATCCATCCACTTCCCATTGTCGTCATAGACATCTTCTTTCCATTGCGCAGGGCCATCATCCAAAAGACGTTGCTTATCGGCAAAAAAGTCGTCTGTGGCAAAGATTGCCTGTGCGCCTAGTCGGTGACTAGCGAGATTGACGAGCTTGGTGAAATCAGGACGATTATCCATTTCATTGCTTCCTTTATCGTATATATCCAAAGCGTTGCATCAAACAAACGTCCTTGAATACAAAAGGTCGCGTCTTTTTCCCTTTCACTGTGGCGAGAAACCAAGAACAGGTTTCCGGCGAGCTTCAATTTGCGAGACGCTGTAAACGCCGTTAATTCTAGTGAAAGAAAACGGCGACCAGAGAGCTACAAATCACGTAGCCTGAACAAGGCGATTTTGTTAATTTCAGCAATCGCCGTGTCGAATTCCGTCGTGAGGTCGTTATCTAAACGACGCTCAAATGCTTCCAAGATTGCGTATCGATTAGCACCCTTTACCGCCATGATGAAAGGGAACGCAAACTTCTCTTTGTAACGTTGGTTAAAATCTGTAAACCGTGCAAACTCTTCGGCGGAGCATTGGCTAATACCCGCACTTGCCTGCTCATTAGTAGATTCAGCAGTCAGTTCTCCTGCTTGTGCGGCGCGTCCTGCCAAATCTGGGTGAGCCAAAATCACCTGCATTTTTGATGCATCATCTGCGTTGTTTAGCACTCCTGCCATTCTTGTATGAAGGGTATCTACTTCATCAAATGTGCTATCTAGCCCGTCACCGTAAGCCTGTTCAGCAACCCAAGAGCTGTGTTCGAAAACACCACCGAACGTATCAACAAATTGTTCTTGGGTTTGCTCGCTTGGGCGACACGTAGAAAATAATGCCATTGCGCTACCTACTCCTTGGTCATCGATGGGTGTGGATGATGTTTGTGCCAATGCTCTGCAATATCAACACGACGCGTAATCCATACACTATCGTGTTGCTTCACGTACTCAACAAAACGCTTCAATGCCGCCAATCTTCCTGGTCGACCAATCAAACGGCAATGTAACCCGATAGACATCATTTTTGGGGCGTCTTGTCCTTCTTCATACAACACATCAAAACTGTCTTTCAGGTATTGGAAAAACTGTTCGCCCGAATTAAAACCTTGAACGGTTGAAAAACGCATATCGTTCGCGTCCAGTGAATACGGGATAACAAGTTGCGGCTTGCCAGGCGGTGTGCCGTCTTCATGCCAATACGGAAGATCATCGTCATAAGCGTCAGAGTCATAAAGAAAACCACCCTCTTCTGCCACCAGTCGACGTGTATTTGGACTGGTTCTTCCTGTGTACCAACCTACCGGCCGTTCGCCAACAATGTTCTCAATCGCGTCAATGGCTTTAGTCATGTCTGCGCGTTCATCTTCTTCGCGTACATATTGATAATCAATCCAGCGATAACCGTGGCTGCATATTTCGTGGCCTTCATCAGCCATCGTTCTAATCACATCAGGATGTCGCTCTGCGGCCATACCAACTGCAAAAACGGTCAATGGAATTTCATGCTGTCTAAACAACCGCAGTACACGCCACACGCCCGCCCTCGAACCATATTCATACATCGATTCCATACTGATGTGGCGAACGCCCGCTAGAGGTTGAGCTGAGGGTATTTCAGATAGAAAGGCTTCCGACTCTCTGTCGCCATGCAAAACACAGCGCTCACCGCCTTCTTCGTAGTTGAGTACAAATGACACTGCAATCCGAGCCTCTCCCGGCCATCGAGGGTGAGGTGGGTAAGCGCCATAACCTTTTAGATCCCGAGGGTAGTCACTACTCATCGCCTTTCCTATCAACATACCAACTTCAAGCCAATATCAACTATCAATCAACAACCTATACCCCTCACTCACTGCTGTTTGCAGTTAGAAAGAGCATCGAAAAATGATGCTGATCGAACGAAAGACCTTAGCGCGAAGTCAATTAGAAATTATTTTGTATAACCTATACGTGATGCCTTACTTGGCATAAGCACATTTTTAGTATTACATTTTGTATACAATTTACAAGAACAAGTTAACAAAATGTTGCCGCCATCATGTTTCTGCAAATTGAGAACAGTGCGATTTATCGTCAATTTTTCTCGCCAAACCCATGCTATAAGCGCTTTCTTCTGTATTTCTCACAATTAACACTGCGTAATTTTTGACCTTTACAAGACTTAACTATTGTGTACATTTCAATTTATAGATGTGCACATTTTAGTAAAAGAGTTGTTAGAGATGTCGTTAACGCTTCCAATCAATTGGCAGATCAATTGGCAAAAAAGTTGGAGACATCTCATTCAAACCAAATCAACACATAAAGGAATTATGGTTCATAAAGGGACAAAACCAATATGGGAAAGCTGACAACACACGTACTCGACACGAGCAACGGAAAACCAGGATCAGAAATTGAGGTCACACTCTATAGAGTATCGGGTCACGGCCTCGAACATGTCATCACCACCATCACGAATCAAGATGGTAGAACCAATGAGCCTCTGCTTGAGGGCGATGAGTTGTTGAAAGGCAAGTATCAACTTCAATTCAATACAGCCAATTACTTTCACAGCATGGGGGTCACCCTTAGTGAAATCCCTTTTCTTGATGACATCGTTATTCGATTCGGTATTAACGACCCAAGTGCCCACTTTCATGTTCCTTTATTGGTCTCTCCCTACAGTTTTTCGACTTACCGAGGAAGCTGACACTCCACCAACAAAGGAAAACAACGCAATAAAAGCGTCAGTTGCGACTGCCGCAAGAACGTAAATACGAATAGGACTTCAGCGACATAGAAACCTCGCCGTAATGCCTAGTGCAATTGGATGGAAACAACAGGATGGAAACGATGGACAAGAATAGCACTGTTGAACAAACATCAGTAAAGAGTGGCTTTCTGGAGCGGTTCTTCAAACTCAGCCAACACGGCACATCAGTAAAGAACGAGTTTATTGGCGGGATCACCACCTTTGCCACCATGGCATATATCATTTTCGTGAACCCAAACATCATGTCCGCGTCAGGTATGGATCCCGGCGCGCTCTTTGTCGCTACCTGCATAGGCGCAGCCATCGGTACTTTGATGATGGGACTATTTGCGAACTGGCCTGTTGGTCTTGCGCCAGGGATGGGGTTGAACGCATTTTTTGCTTTCACTGTCGTTGGCGAAATGGGCTATAGCTGGCAAGTCGCACTCGGTGCCGTGTTTATTTCCGGTGTGATCTTTGTGGGTCTCAGCGTGTCACGTGTCCGTGAATGGGTCATCGAAAGTATTCCCACCAGTTTGCGTTATGGCATGACTGCGGGGGTCGGACTATTTCTTGGCATCATTGGGCTGAAAAGTGCCGGCATCGTTGTGGGTAGTAATGCCACACTGGTGACATTGGGTGATTTCACGCAGCCCCCTGCCATTCTTGCCGCAGTCTGCTTCTTCATTATTTCCGTGTTGTCTGTAAAGAAAGTCTTTGGCTCCGTGCTCATTGGCATATTCAGCGTGACGCTCATTGGCCTTGCTCTCGGTCTTTTCGAATACAATGGTATCTTTTCCGCACCGCCGAGTATTGCCCCCACCTTTATGGCCATGGACATCGCTGGCGCGTTCAATGTCGGCATGATCAGTATCATTCTCGCTTTCCTTTTCGTGAACATGTTCGATACCGCGGGCACATTAATGGGCGTGGCTGAACGCGCAAACTTAGTCAACAAAGAAACCGGAAAAATAGATGGGCTACCAAAAGCGCTAAAGGCAGATAGTCTGTCGAGTGTCATCGGCGCTTGCTTTGGTTGCCCACCTGTCACCAGTTATGTTGAAAGTGCATCGGGTGTGTCTGCTGGCGCACGAACGGGGTTGTCTGCGGTTGTGGTGAGCTTGCTGTTTCTGGCCGCTATTTTCCTCGCGCCATTGGCGGGGATGATCCCTGCATACGCCACGGCTGGCGCACTGATTTATGTCGCATTTCTCATGATGAGCAGCATCAAGAACGTCAACTGGGATGACTTTACTGATTCCGTCCCTGCTGCCGTCACCGCGCTCATGATGCCACTGACTTTTTCAATCTCAAATGGCATCGCATTAGGTTTCATCACTTACACCGTACTCAAAGCAGGCACCGGAAAATTCTCAGATATTTCCATCGCCATGTATGCATTGAGCATTCTCTTTGTGTTCAAACTCATCATTCTTGGATAACAAAATATAGGGACCCGCAGAGGTCCCTTCTTTCTATTTTAGGATTGGACAACCTTTCAATCAGTATCAAGGGTAAACGGAATTTCACTATCATCGCTGTCGAAGGGAACGAGACAGTAAGAGGAAAATACTATGAAATTGCTTTACGAGTTAAACGACAGGCCACCAGCAGGCTCAACATTCTTGCTGGCACTACAACATATGCTTGCTTCCATTGGGGGCATTATTGCTGTCCCTCTCATCGTCGGCAGCGCCATCGGATTGCCTGCCGGTGATGTCGTTACACTGATTAACGCAGCACTATTCGTTTCTGGTGCCTTTACTATTGTTCAATGCCTTGGAGTAGGCCCAGTGGGTATTCGTTTGCCCGTAGTTATGGGGTCAAGTTTCGCCTTTTTGGGGATAGCTATCGGGATAGGCAAAGCGGATGGGGTCTCCGGTATAATGGGCGCAGCCCTCGTGGGTGCCTGCCTAGTCATTGTTTCAGCTTTCTTCATGGAGCAGATCCGAAAACTCTTCCCTCCTGTTGTCAGTGGCGTTGTGGTTACCTTGATTGGCTTGACGATATTACCCGTCGCCATGAACTGGATCGGTGATGCCCCCTCAGGCAGCGATCAATTCGCCACACTACCGAAGCTATTTCTTGCTGCAATTTCGCTATTGGTAGTCCTTTTAGTTTCGACCTATGCCAAAGGCGGAGTGGCAGCATCAGCCATCGTGATTGGTTTGGCGGGTGGTTACCTTGTCGCACTCAGTATGGGTATGGTCAACCTCGATCAGCTCCACAATTCAAGCTGGTTTGCCGCTCCAGAGCCCTTTAAGTTTGGTCTCAGTTTCTCTTGGCCCGCCATCATAGGCATGTGCCTTGCGTACATCGTCGTGATTGCAGAAGCGACGGGAGATTTCCTTGCCCTTGCCAGTAACTGTCATCGCACCATTTCCGGTAAAGATCTAAAGCGTGGACTGTTAGGTGATGGTATCGGCAGTGCCGTCGGCTCTTTATTTGGCGCCATGCCATTGGCATCGTTCAGCCAGAACGTCGGCATCGTGGGCATTACTGGGGTAGCAAGTCGGTTTGTGGTTGGCACCACTGGCGCATTGCTCATCCTTGCTGGCTTATTCCCTAAATTCGGCGCGTTGGCTGTGTCTGTGCCGAAACCTGTATTGGGTGGCGTTGGTTTTGTTATGTTCGGGATGATCGCTTATGCGGGTATCCGCATGCTAGTGAAAGCAGCCGATACGCGTCGCAACGCCTTGGTGATTTGTGTCTCACTCGCTGCAGGTTTAGCCGTCACCATCAAACCTTCGTTGCTTCAGCACCTTCACCACGATATCGCGCAACTTCTTCATTCAGGTATCACCACAGGGACGATTGTCGCTGTAATGCTGAATCTCGTTCTTCCTAAATCAAGAGAAGATGTGACCGCTGAGCGTGAAGCCGAAGAGGAAGAAATGAACAGCGAACACACTCAGCCATTGAACGAAGACACTGCCGAGCCAGTAATGGTTAGCGCTACCGCGCCAAAAGACGCGCCGCTCGATGAGGATTCCAAACCGACACAATAACCCTCACCTAGCACGTTATCGCCCCGTTCATTCGGGGCGATTTTCGTCAAAGACTCTGTTTTCAATCACACTGACTTCACCGACAAAGGATATTCACACATGGCGACAATCTGGCTTAAATCTCCCCTCGCAATTTGGACAGGCACAAACGAAGACGCTTCTGGTGGTGTGGTTATTGAAGGTAATACCATCGTTGAACTGGTCGCTAAGAACGCCCTACCATCCGTCAAAGTCGATCAGATTGTGGATGCCTCAGAACATGTCGTGTTACCCGGATTGATCAATGCGCATCACCACTTCTACCAGACCCTTACCCGCGCCTATCCTGATGCACTGGACAAAGAGCTGTTTCATTGGCTCAAAGCTTTGTACCCAGTGTGGGCGGGGCTTGATGAAGAGATGATGCGTTTGGGCACGCAACTCGCGAGCGCGGAATTATTACTTTCCGGCTGTACAACAGCCTCTGATCATCACTATTTGATTCCCGTTGGGCTGGAGCATGCCATCGACATTCAAGTGGAAGCGACCCGAGCTCTAGGCCTAAGAACGGTGCTAACCCGCGGATCGATGAGTTTAGGCGAAGATCAAGGTGGCCTGCCACCTCGACACACCATTCAAACCGAGCAAACTATTATTGATGACAGCCTTCGCCTAATTCGCGAATACCACCAGCCCGAATTCGGCGGTATGACGCAAATTGCCCTCGCCCCTTGTTCACCATTTTCAGTCACCACTGACTTGATGAAAGAAACCGCACGTGTCGCTAAACAACACGATGTCATGCTTCACACCCACCTTTGTGAAACCATCGACGAAGAGGACTTTTGCTTAGAGAAATTCGGTCTCCGACCTGTTGATTACCTCGAAGATGTCGGCTGGCTTCACAACCGAACATGGCTCGCACATGGTATTCACTTTAATGATGAAGAGATCGAACGATTGGGTAAGGCAGGTATTGGCATTTGCCATTGCCCAAGTTCAAACATGATGCTGGCTTCGGGTATTTGTCGGAACTTGGAACTCGAAGCAGCGGGATCATCGGTTGGGCTTGGTGTGGATGGCTCCGCCTCCAATGACGGTTCAAACCTTGTTAATGAACTTCGCATGGCGACTTATATTCAGCGCCTACGATACGGTTCCTCTAGCGTAAGTCATCTCGATGCTTTCCGTTGGGCAACCCAAGGCTCTGCTAAAAACATCGGGCGCAGTGATATAGGTACTCTGTCCAAAGGCATGCTGGCAGACATCGCCATGTTCAAACTCGATGAGATCCAATTTTCAGGTAGCCATGACCCATTAGCAGCACTTGTTTTGTGCGGCGCAAACCGCGCAGACAGAGTCATGGTGAATGGAGAATGGCGAGTGAAAGACGGAGAACTCATTGGTGTCGATACACAAGAGTTGATGGTGAAGCATCGCGCGGCAGCTAGGAGGTTGGCGAACAAGGCAGAGCTATAAAGAGATTGATTATCATGTGCTCTGTGTATCACAACTGATTGTTAGGGATACGACCTCTATTTGAAATAAGCAAAAAACGAGCGTAGACACGTGTACCAAGAAATGTGTTGTTCAACCCCCAAGCTAAACGGTATTTAGTCTTGAGGGTCAAACATCTCTAGTGCTAGAGAATTGATTCTTATCTTTAGCGATTGCGCAGCGACATACACTGCGCTTAATCGTCATAAGAATGAATCGTTAGATATGTGCAGGCAAAAGATTAGCCATATCTTTAACTGTCTTGCCGCTCATTGGTATTCCTTTAGAGCTAAAACTCCATTCCTTGTTTTTCAAACTGAGCAAACCGATAAATATACCGGTATGATTACCTTGTTCTGAAAGCGTAAATCGACAAACTTCTTTAGAAGACTGGTCAATAATGCGACAAAATGAATTGTCTACTTTCTCGAAAGATTGACCCGTAAAGCTATTTACAGTGATCGCGATATACTTCACTGATTTATTAAGCTTCGATAAAGAAATTCGAATTTGCTCATCATCACCATCGCCTTCGCCAGTTCGATTGTCCCCTTGGTGATGAACCCCTTTACATGATGATTTAAGTTTGCTGAACCAAACTTCATCAATCACTTTTTGATTCTCGTCCATAAGAATACATGATGCGTCGAGATCAATTGAACCAGAACCAAAAATCGAACCAAAGAAGCCTTTCGGTTTGGCAACATCCCAACCGAGGCCTACAGTAATTTGAGAAAGCGAAGGGACTTCTTTAGTCAATGATATAGTTGAGTTTTTTGAAAGATTAATAGACACCTTATATCTCCTTATTGGTAACCTGCAACGATATCACCAAGACCCAGTTGATAGCCTGCACCTACTGCGTGAAATGTCCATTCATTGCCATTTTTAACTAGTGATCCAACCTGTACGGAAGTTTCGTTAGAGAATTCTTTACCCAGTTTATATTCAGCGATGAGGTTACCACTCGCTTCGTTGTATAAACGGATATAGCTCGTTTGCACATGTGAGAAACCACGACTGTCATTATGCATTGTGACAAACACTGACAACTCAGTTGCACTTGGATTAACCTTAGAAAGGTCTATCTTGATCGTTTCATCATCACCATCACCAGCACCTGTGCGATTGTCTCCCAAATGAACAATGGCACCTTCAGGGCATTGGAGGTTGTTATAAAAAACAAAGTGCTGATCTGAAATAAGCTTTGGCTGTTGTTGAGCATCGTGTTTACAAATGAACACACTGCAATCAATATCTACAGGTGGATCATTGGCAATAAGATCCCAACCTAATCCCAAACGTAAGTTTTTTAACGTGGGCTCGGATTTATTTAGATTGATTGTATTTCCTTTTTCCAAATTAATTGCCATTAGTTATTACCTCGTCCTTGTTTCAGAAAATTAGTGAGCTCACTCTTCATGTTGACCATTTTTGCATCCGCTTCAAGACGGTTACGAGCACCTTCCTGTTCAATGGATACAACATCTTCAAGTGTCGTAATCAATGTATTTTGAACGTGTTCTAACGTTTCAATATCAATCGTAGAGCGTTGATTCGCTTGGGCGGTTTGAAGTGTGTTTTGCTTAAGAAGATCTGCATTCTTTTTAATGAGATCATTGGTAGCATCATCAATTTTATTTGCCAATTCTACTGATTTCTTTTGCTCCAACAACGAAATAGCAAGTGTAAATTGCTTTTTCCATGACGGGATCGTCAACATCTTGATATTATCGAATTTCTCAACAAGTGTTAGATTGTTATTCTGTACCATTCGAATCATTGGCGCAGTTTGCAAAGACAATAACTGTAAAGATTTTAAGTCATGAACTCGCTTTTCTAACCGACCTTTTGTGGTTTGTAAATCACTCAACTCTTGCGCAAGAAGAGCAGAAGATGCCTCTTGTTGATTTTTGGCTAAACTCTCAATTTTGTCTTGCATTAACATTGAACGGGCTTCACCGTACACAATGGACAGTGTCAGAGATCGAAATTGATCAACATTGTGGTTATATACAGTGTCAAGTTGAGAAGAGCGTTCTTTCAATTTTGACTGTTGAGCGTTTATTTCATTTACAACACGGTCGAGTTGCGTGGTGACGGAGTTAAATTGAGCCAGGATAGATTCTTTAGTATTTCGAATTTTTGAAACGATTTTGCCAAACATCCCTTTTTTGCCAATCAGCGCCGAGACATCTACATTTTTCGCTAGCCCAATGACTTGGTTCAGGTTATTACCCATGTCCTCCAGATCATTGGTTCTGACATGTGAAAGCATGGAGTCAGAATATTCATTAATTTTTACAGCAGAAGACTGACCCAAGTCAGAAATGTTGTCCGAAGAATAAACATCTATTTTATTCAGCTGACTCACTATGTCTCTACAAATCGTATCGCTGTCAAGTTTAGCTTCAGAGATCTCTTGTTTATAGTTTTCGACGGCCAATTGCGCACGACTATCTATAGAGGGTAAATCAGAAGAAGTAAGAGACGTATCTACTACTAGCGATGAATCGGCATCGATGGTGACAGGTGTACTCGTTACAACCTGAGGCTGAACAGCGCTTTTTGGTGTGAACGTCTTTGGCTTGAATGTCATTTACTTTAACTCCTGAATATTTCTAACCAGCTGATTTTGTATGTCACTTAGTTCGTAATACATGATGGCATCGTTCGATTCATCGACAGCAATAACAGTTAAAAACTGTTGCTTCCATACTTGGATAACATTGACTTTAATTTCTTCGAGTCGCTCGAAACTGGAGAGCAAGTTTGATCGATAGAGGTCTATCTGAGGGAAAGTCAACAATATTGATTGATTCAAGGCTAACAAGGTGTTCACTTTTCTATGCCACCTTTCCAAAAACACACCGTTATTACTTTGAAAACTATCAGGAAGCCCATTCATATCAACGTGTTCTTGACTACTGCCAACTTCAACATCATTAATTCTTAGCTTCAAGGCTATCAAATTTATTTGTAGATCTTGATGGAGTGAGCGGAGTTGGTTAGACCAAGCATCAAAATCCCTTAGCAACTTCCTTGCTTCACTAAGATTATCAAATACGCGGTTAACCCGAGCATCTATCAAATCGCTAGCATGGTCGAAATCATGCTTTATCTTAGTTGTTTTCTGGTGTCGACTCCCAAACATATTGGATATTTTAGTACCGATTTTATTGGGATTAAATATGTTAATATCGATGCTTTTCGCTAAATCTATTATCACTGTCCCAAGCTCTAAAATGCGATCAACCTTACCTATTTTTGCATAGTCAGATAGATGCCCTTGAATGGTTTGAAACCCTTTTGAAATATCATTTCCATACTCAATTTGATATGCAGCATCACTGAAGTTAATTTGGCTGTATACATTTTGAACAAGTAAGTAGTCTTTATTTTTCAAAGTAAGTTCGATGAAGTCTCTTGCACAGATTTCATCAACCTGTCGTTGGAAATCATCTGTTGCACTAAGAACATCACTTTGTATTGACTTAACTCGATTGCTAAATATGACGGAAGGAGAACGTTTAGAAATCGATTCTTTGGCTTCGTCATTTTTTTGGACTGTCCCCATATCCTTTGTTGGGGCCACATCACAAAATCGTTTCACTTTAGCTGTGCTCTGGTCTCGAGTTGAAGATTCATCCAATTCAGAAGGAGTAGGCTGCGTGCGACTATCATTTTCAGTATGAAATTTTTTTATCATTATTAAGTTCTGCCAACGTTCTCTAGCAATAAATATTTCAGATAATTAGACTCAAAATGAGCTGGCCAAATTTTTGGTGCGCTGAGCCCAATTAAAATGACAGGATTTCTCCATCATCTGTCCATTCAATTGATAAACAGCGGATGATTGCTCAGACAATATTGATTCAGCCTGTTTAATATACACAGACGAATATTCTTGGTAAAAACTCTCGATAATTTCGACCTGGCGCGGATGGATTGCCGTTTTGCAAAACAAACCAAAATTCAAATCCATATAAAGCTCAGATTTTAGTGTTTCGATGTCATTAATGAAGTCAAAAACTGGTGCCGAAATCTCGTATCCATAAGGCCTAAAAGCAATGACAATTTGTTCAATAACAGCACGAAGCGGGGATTCATAAATCGTTTGATACTGCATACGCTTTAAACCAAGCAGGTTAAATAAATCATTACCGCCTATCCTTAGGCAAATGACATTCTCCTTTATTTTATCGAGTTTCTTTCTAATCTTTGACAAATTTGAAGGATCCAGTATATCACTGGACTCTAGGGTTGGCATGACCATCACACCAGGGTGAGAAGTAATGACTTGGTGATAATCATCAGCAGTTTTGAGGTCATACTTCGGAAGAACAAATCCTTCTATTTTGTCTATACCCTCAAAGCTCAAAATCTCGGAAAAAATATCTGAGTTTCGCGGCCTAACAAATCTATAAAAACTCACATCATCAGTATTCGACAGCGCAAGTCTAAGATTAGCCAGACTTTCTTGCAAATCATATTCAGCTACCGCGTCCTCAGTACAAAACACCATGCTTTTCGAGCCTAGCCCATGTTGCATAATTTCACTCAGTCGAGCATGTGTACAAGGGGTATACAACGTAGCTCCGAGCGAAAAATAGTTTATTTTTTTCATCGTTATTTCTTACTTCTTCAACTGCTTAATGAGAGCGCAAGCTTCAAATAATAATGAAGTCTCTACAGATATATTCACATTTTTTTCTTTCGCAAGAGTGATCAAATGTTGGACTTTTTCACTTTTCATAGAGCGTATGATAAGCAGTTCAGGCACTCGCCGAAGCATCACTCTCGTCGCCTCTGCGACACCAGGTTTTATGTGATTGACATCACTAATTCCATATCGGCACATGATGTCATCAATGAAACGCTTCATTGACGATTGCTGGGAAGAACGCAGCTGTTGACTTGTCGGTTGAAATATTTCCCCGACCTCTTTAATTTTGACATATGGAAATAATGATGAAATCTGATCGACAAACCAGTTAGAGCAATCAACTTCGCTAAGCTCTTTATATTTTGAACACCCATGAAACTTATTGGATTCACGCGGCTGCCATATGCTTCTGGATATCAGTCCTGATACGGTAGAATTAAGCATGGATGATGGAATGGGATAGTCTTCAGCTGTTGCTGAGTAGTCAGCCCACCCTCCACAATCAGATATCACGTACAATTCATTAGGTATTCGAGTATTATTTTCCGCATTGTAGGTGTTTATAGACTGATACAGTTCACGAGTAATCACGCCTTTAGCTGTCCAACCATCAATAAATGCAATAGACTCTTGGTTAACGTTTAGGTCTTCGACTAAATAATCCAGTGCGTTTAGATCCAGACCTCGGTCCCGAATGATACTTACACTGAAGTGTTGAACCTTCCTATTATAATGCTCCTCAAGCGCTCTTTTTAATAAAACGCCAATAGGCGTACCTGCTCTCGCCAAAGAAAGCAACGTTATGTCACCGCGACGATTTTTATCCAGCGTTGAGGCTAACTCCATTACATGCTTTGAAAACTTATATTTGTAGTCCTCTACAAATTGGTAAAACAAAGCCTGATAGTCCTCTGATGGGGCTGCCTCTTTATTGAGAACATCCGAATAGTGGACAGTGCCTGACTGAATAGCTTTCTCTTTTTCCTCAATAGACAGATACTTTGCTTCAACCAGCTCTAGAAGAAACTGACAATCTTCTCTTTGGTAACTCCCAACAATTGGTAAGGTCTTCATATCAATTTCTCTCCAGCAAAATAGTCGAAAATTTGGCTGTTTGTTGGAGATATTGAAAAGTCTGCGGTTTGCATAAAAGGAAGATCAGTAAGGCTATCACCAACACTAATAAAGAGGCTCTCTTCATCAAAATAGCGCTCTTTGATAAACTTCACAGCGGCGGCCTTATCCGTATATGGCGGTAGAAGTGCGAGATTTCTCCCGTTGACATGAAGCCTGAAGTCAACCGCACTCGATGATACAAGCTTAATTATATGACTAAATATCTCACTATAGTTCGTATCCTCCTCACATTTAACGCATAGATAACAGAGAATACCCTCTTCAGAAACAATATAACTTCTGGCTGGAAATGATGATTCGTATATCAATGTAGATATAACGTCATTAAGGTGTTTTATCTCTAATGCCGTACCATCAAGGTCGTAACATGCAGACTGATGCTCCAACCAATGCTTATCTGCATTTCCATTCGCATCTAAAATATATGCTCCGTGGGACACAACTTTCCAAGATTTACTCAGTATATCTAAGGAGACTCGATTAAACACATCATGGCTTCTACCTGTAACAGGGATAATCTCAGCACCTGACGCACTCAATATATTCAGCATCTGCAATTGCTTATTGGAAGCGAAAGAGCGCGGGTTCCCATTTGCATCAAAGGCAGCTGTAGTGAGTGGCGTGTCCTTATGGAACTTTCTTTTTGTAGAAAGAAAACAATCATCAAGATCTGTAAATACAACAATATTCATCATTCACTTTCACAATATTGGCTTACAGGATAGTGACGAGCAAGTTGATGCTGTTGCCTGAGACGTTCATCTTCAATAAAATGTAAGGATGTTCGCCCTTCACTCTCAAGGTTGTAGATATAGTGCTCTACTTCTCTATGATCAACTCTAAACGATAATTTTGACTTTATTGCGTCGCCAAGCATGATGGGAGATCGTGAAGTAGATTGAAAAACAACATCCCTACCATCACTTTCCGCTTTCTCTGCAACTAAGAATGGGAAATACAAATGCTCACCATCTCCAATGATGGTTATTGGGCCCTCAACGTTTAATGAAGGTATCTCTCCCGCATATGGCATTTTGATGGGTAGTCTTCCAAGATCTCTTCGAGAGTTCATTAACGAAAAATCTTTATCGGTATTCCTTGGAAGTGATAAGTCCAAATTGGGTCTTTCTTCGAAAGCAAAGCTTCCTTCCAGTAAGGAAACAAATCTTACGTTGACAGGCCATTCGGTGAATTGCTCTTTATGTTCAACATCCAGCCAATTTACTAAAGATACAATCACGACTTCTTCAATGCAGCAGCCCTTGTCTAAAAGTGCGTCGCCAAGTCTTTTCAGCGTTTTACCCGTTGAAATTTCATCATCAACAAGCAATAGTCTTTGGCACTGTTTTACCTTATCGAGTAATGACTTTTCCGGCTGATATAAAAGGTGACTCGTGGCATGACTATGCGATTCTTCCACTTTCAACCAAACTGTGTCGTTTAGCTGATGCCGTGTAGTATGTTGATAATACACATCATTGGTTTGACTTCTTGCTAGACTATCCGCAACACCAGCACCTAATCCAGTGGCAGTTTCCGACATACCAACCACAAATGTAGACACATCACTGCCAATAAGTGTCGACAATGAATCGTATGTTTTTCTCATCCTGCTTGGTTTTACCGCCCAGTGCTTCCCTAGTACTTTTGAGACAAACAGATAGCCTCTTTTAGGGTTCTCACGAGAAGCAAACGAGAGAAGCTCATCAATAGGATATTGAGAGCATTTTACAACAATATCTAGTTTTCCATTACTTATTGTGTGTTGATTCCTTTGCACTTCTATTCTCGCAAACTGAGTTAATAACCAACACCATCAAAGAAACTAGACAGCGCAGCTTTGTTTTACATAAGAAAATAACACCACATTGATTGCTGCTTTAACACAACTCAACAGTTGTGCTTGTTGAGACGCAAAATATTAATTTCGCGAGTCAAAATCATCTAATCGGTGCGATTCAAATCAATATTTTCAATTCAGAAAAAACCGGAGGGAGCCATGAGCTTTTGCCTTGTAATCACGAAAATCCCATAGGTATTAACTGTACCTATTTCGCCAGAAAAAAAGCAAAAGAAATGCCAATAAATGATTTCTATAAAAACAGTAAGTTAGATACTTAATTCGATACGCGTAGCAAATAATTACTCGACACTAGGCAATAAGTTGCTCGATTGGCAAAAAGTTGCCCAGCATATCTGACTCTATTATGAGCTGGAGGTGCAACACATACTCTAGCCGTAATATGCCACCACGTGCTGCATTTCACTTGGTAGAACCACGGCTCTCTGGCATCATGCGCCCAAGATCGCCGTGGTCAGTTACGGCAAAGTACGTGTGAAGGTAGTCAGTGTCAGAAAACAGCCAACAATTAAGTAACCGTTACAACGAACACGGTTACTTTGTTCTCAGAAATTATTTCGATGAAGCTCAAATTGCTTCACTAAGAAAAGTCATTCTCAAATTCCACGAACTGTGGAAAGACGACAACAGAAGATTTTATCGAGAAGAAGCGTTCAATTCATCGTTGATCACTGGCAGTGAATATCTGCCCGATGAAGACAGAGCCCAACTTTTTGAGTTCATCAGTTCCAAGAAAATCATGAATGTGGTCAATGCGGTTATACCGGAAAACCCTGTATTCATGAACACGCAATTGTTCTTCAACCCAGTGAATCCGGAACAAAAAGACTTCTGGCACCGCGACTGTCAGTATGACTATGACCTTGAAGACCAAAAACGAATCATAAAGGACACTCAAGTCACGCACCTGCGGGTACCACTGTTTGACGAACCCGGCATGGAGATCATTCCCGGTACACACAAACGTTGGGACAACGAAGAAGAACACAATGTTCGCCAAGAAGAAAACGGTAAGGTAAGCAATGACGAGATCTCGGGCGGGATCAAAATTCCACTGGCTGCGGGTGATCTGTTGGTCTTCTCCGCCGATATGATCCATCGCGGCCTATACGGGCTAGATCGTTTAGCGTGGGATATCTTGATTTTTGATTCAGCGGCAGATTATATCGATTACATTGATGATGACTGTCTACCTACCCCCGCTATGCTGAACAAGCTTGCCGACCCAAGATTGTTCATCAACTCGATGAACCTAAAATCATTAGCGTGTGCTTAGAGACTTCGAGAACAAGCGAAAAATCCCCGAAAGGGGATTTTTTGACCGCTAACAACCTCATATATTGAGATAGCCGCCCTTCCTCAGCATCATGTTTTTACGCCTCTTTACACTGCGCTTTCATCGTCGATATCGATGATTTTGCACCATCCAAACTATAGTCAAACTGAACACTGCCGATATTTGACCAAGTAAGTTCAAGAGACAAGGTATCGGAAGATTGAATGCCTTCCAACAGATAAGCCTGGTCGCTCGCTGTCGGGTTCAAATAGAGTTGGCTTGAAGGCTGACGAATAGAGATATCTCTAACTTCATCGTTAAATCTTACCTTCGCGATCAAGGGATCATTATGCTTTAACATTTTTGGCATATTGGTTAAACCAAAATACACACGCGTGCTCTCCCCCTTGCATGACAGGCCAATCCAGCTTTCGGTATCTGCCTGAAAATTCGAAAGACGCGAAGGATAGGAGGATGGAGATATCGCCTCATATGCCACCTTCGAGCTAAACACAGAGGTACTTTCCGTATTTATCCATTCTGTTGTTGCTCCAGCAAACAACATCGTTCCCGCTGCAACGGCTCCCAGTGAATTGATCATTAGCATTTCCTTTCATTATTTTGTCTACCTTCAGACTACCTGTGCTTTCTGAACACAAAGTAAACGAAACACCCATGGTTATGTTTATTCATAATGGCGTAGACACAAACATTCAACTCGGTGCTACCTGAGTCGCATCAATATTATCTAATGCTCGATATCTGCAGGCGCTGTGCTCAAATGAGGTAATTTCCTCATTAAGACCGAGACAATGACCAGCGACTCCACCCTTAAGCAAAAACGCGAAAACACGTATCAAGGTGTTGTGGAACGATTCTCCTTTGAAGCCGTAACGCTAGTCGGTAATACTTCAAACGAAAACGTGTTACGTAATATCATCGTCTACCTCCCGCAGTCATATGCAGACAGCCCGCAGCGTGAATATCCTATCGTCTATCTGCTTCATGGCATGGATAGCAATCCTGAAGCTTGGTTTGCCCCTAGCGCAAATAATCCCGGCATTGAGCAGACCATGAACCGCTTGGTAGGAGCGGGAGAAATGGGAGAGATGATCATTGTCGCTGTGGATGGCACATCTTCGATATTGGGATCGTGGTACCTTAACTCTCCGATTTCAGGCAATTTCTTTGACTACCTGACGCAAGAGGTAATCGATATAACAGAAAACCGCTACCGAGCGATAAAAGGAAAACGCGCCATTTGCGGACATTCCATGGGAGGATTTGGCGCACTCAATACAATCATGATGCGCCCAGATCTGTATCAGGCATGTGCAGCATTAAGCCCGGGCGGGATGATGATGCGAGATCATGGCTATCAAGAGCATGCTGATTTCTTCAGACATCAATTCGATTTATTTGCCAAAGGTGAAGAATGTGAATGGTTTATTCATGCCTACCTCACCATTCTTCGTGTTATCGCACCAGATAGCGATAACCCTCCTACTTACATCACTCGAAACATAAACGAAGCCATGTTAGCGCTTGAGCAATTCAACCTGTCAGCCACAGCAAGAGACAGAGCGCAATTCCTCAATAGCCAACGTAAAGAAACATTGCCCATCTACACCGAAATCGGCACTGACGAGGGCGAGTCTGTTGGCGAACCGATTCTAGAGAACTTCAAAGCAATGATAGCGACGTTTACTGCCTTAGGTGTTCCTGTATCTAGCCATATTTTTGAAGGTGGTCATATCGATAAAGTCGGCGAGCAAACGGTTCGAGGGCTTCGGTTTATTGATAGCAAATTTAATTAATTGAGTATGAAGAATGGAGAAGCCTGAAATTATCCAGACAACCTAAATCGTAGGGCCGACAAATGAAAGAGAAATGAGTAACAAACATCTCTCTTTCATTGTCTTTGATAATTAAAACGCATTGCCGAAAAAGTCGATGATGTGTTCGGCCTGAACAAAAGTGACGACATGTCCACTACCATGGTCATGCTCTCCAACTTCAATTCCTTTTGCCCTTAGCGTTTCAACAAGAAACTGACTTCCTTCCGGAATCCATGTGAACTGATCTTCGCTACCGTACTCAACATAGATTGAAGACAACTTCTCCTCTTGCTTGAGATACGCGTCTACTTTGCTTTCAACATTGCCGTAACCCGACTCCCACATTTCAACGACAGAGGGATTAGTTGGATCCCACTCATGCCAAAGGTTATCGTCAAGCGCCTGAGGATTTGGAGCAAAAGCCGCCCCATATGCGTCAAGAACTGGTCCCCACTCTAGTTCATTCCATTGTTTGATTGCTTTTTCTAGGCCATTTTCATCAAACAAACCGGGGCTTAATGTGAAAACATGCTTAAACTTATCGGGATGACGAAAAGCAATGTTGATCGCCGCAAAACCACCCATAGAGAAACCGACAATCCCTCTTTTTTCGGGAACAGGAAGCGTTCTATAATTATTGTCGAGATAGCTAACAACATCTGATGTGACAAAATCTTCCCAATTTCCCGTAACGGGTGAGTTGGTATAAAAACTTCCCCCAAATTGATTGGCACCATTGATGCCCACAATGATCATTTCCTGAATATTGTTTTGTTCGGAATAGCGATCTAATGTTCTTCCGGAAATTGAACGCGCTTCAAAAGGGCCAGCTTGGAAGCCATGCAAATAGTAAACAACGGGGTATTTTTTATCTGAGGTGAAATAGCTAGAGGGTAGATAGATGTAGATAAATTGTTCAGTTGCAGTTTACTGTTTTTTAACGTAGGCGCATCAATCTTCAAATATTGCGTTCGAGACTGATTTGCATAACTCGTACTGCAAACAAATACACCTAATATTATCAAATATAGAGCTAATAACTTTTGCATATACATTCTCCTGAATCGTTAACGTAACGGTCACAAAAGAAAGTTTTATCCCTCGGTTTTTTGTATTGCAATCAATGTCTAAACCCGTAGGCGACAATGCGATCGTATTCTCAAACACTCCGCATTATAGCACCTAGAAAATCAACGAAAATGCTCTCAACTTTGGCGGTAAAAGCAGGCCGTGTGTTGCACTCAGTGCTCAGAATTTTGCTTTGATCTTCTCAACAAATAACTCAACTTGTGCCTTTGTCACCTTCTCGCTTTCATAGAGTGATAAATATTTAAAATCACATTTTGGGACACAAGCACCCAATATTGCGATTTTAAGCACCCTTTTT
This sequence comes from Enterovibrio gelatinilyticus, assembly GCF_028683095.1. Classification (GTDB taxonomy): domain Bacteria; phylum Pseudomonadota; class Gammaproteobacteria; order Enterobacterales; family Vibrionaceae; genus Enterovibrio; species Enterovibrio gelatinilyticus. The sequence goes on from NZ_JAJUBC010000003.1 coordinate 231,782, forward strand.
ACTGGCTTCCACATCACAAAGGTATCAACCCACCAAGGAGAGCCAAGCGTTGTTATCACCTTTACCTCTTTCAGATTGTGGAGGCGTGGTTTCAGCGCACCAAGATCTTTATCATGATCATACGCATAGCCAGGTGCCCAGACCCGATCTATCCACCCTTTCAGAATGGCAGGAAATCCAAACCACCATGTAGGGAATATCAACACCAAACATTGAGCCTCAAGAAGCAACGCTATATCGTCATCGACACGGCTTTTATCATATTCAGATGCATAGTAGCTACTTCGCTCTGCTGAGGTTAAAGAGGGCTCAAATCCACGCTGATACAGATCAATCACGTTAACGTCGTAGCCTTTGTTTTTAAGGTGCTCGACAGTCTGTGCACTCAAATACTGACACAGACTTTCCTCGACGGGATGTGACACAACGACCAAGCATTTCATGATGTTGCTCCTTGAGTAATAACGATGAGCCAGAGTGAGTTACCCTAGATAGGAATCTGCCACATTGGCATGTGGCATTCAAACGACAGGAGGATTACATCTCTCTCTCAACACATTTTGTGATGAATGAGAGAAAAGAAGTGCAAAATGCTGGATTGGAACGTTTTTCGTCATGATACCTCTCTCAAAGAGAGCCATCATGGCCAAAGATTGAGGTGAGTTAAACTCACCTCACAAATGATTAATTGATACCTGATATTAGGCGATCAGCTAACTTCTCGTCATCACTTCGAATGTCTTCAAAGTAACTTAATGCACTTGCCTTTGATTTATCAACACCTACACCATGTTGAAACATCAAGCCCAAAACATACTTCGCAGAGGTGAAGCCTTTTTCAGACGAAGCAATAAGATTCTCTTTTGCGGTAACAAAATCAGTATCTACTTTTGTGTAAGAATCATAACTAGGAAGGATTTCTTTCACAAAGTCATCAGGAAGATACTCAACCCCTGCAATATATAAGTTAAAACCATCCTCATCTAGTTCTGCGGACTGTAAAACATACTTTAGAGCCATATTTGCATCGGGTTTTTGCTGATAGTGCTCTTCTCCATACTTGTAGATATAAACTAATGATCTTGCTGCTTCCAAGTTGTTATTCTTTGCAGCTCTTTCGTACCAACTAATTGAGCGCTGTCCTTCACCGCACCCTCGATAAAAATCCGCCAACATGAGTTGAGAGTCAACATCTTCATTTTCTGCGCTTTGGAAAACGACGACAGGATTTTCAATTGATGTCGAATAGCCACATACAATTTTCACCAACTCTCCATTCTCGTAGTACTTAATTGGCGGCTCACCGTTGAAGAAATTATATCTTGGAAAGCTTCCATCATCAGATGGATACTGCTCTTTGATCAGGCTACCAGTTTCACCGTCGTACGTTTTCTCAGCACTTATCACCATGCCATTATCATATTCAACTTCATAGATCAGTCGGCCAGTATTTGCATCCCACTTCTTATGATTCTTGTCTTCTTTATAACCTTTAAAATAAGACTCCTCTATAAGAAAGCCATTCTTAGACCATTCTTTACTTGATATTTTCTCTCCGGATGAATAGCCATAAATCGAACTCAATTTACCGTTCTCATACCATTCCTTTTGCTCTCCATGCATACGAAGGTTTTCGTTGTAATTTGCCACATACTTTTTATTCCCATTATCATACCAAGACTCCCTAAGTATCATAACCTCGCTATTTCCAGTATTCTTGAAAATTTCTCTTTGCCTTAAAAATCCAGATGCTTTGTAAAAATTTACAGTAGTCAGTGCGCCATCAACTGTACTTTCAGATGATTTGGCTCCAGATTTATCAAAGCTTACATTGAGTACAATCTCTCCGTTTTCATACACTTTTTCATTTGCCAATACCCCATTGGAGTAGAAGTACTTTTGTGTACCCACATAACTTCCATTGCGCTTTTCGTAAGAAGTAAAGACACTACCATCTTCACTATAGTGAGTATATTTTCCATCTTTTAACTCACCCAATTCATACAATAACTTGCTTTGAATTTGACCATTACCATGATAGGAGAACACTTCACCATGCAGTTGGTCATCATTAAAGGAGGCTGATCTTTTAATCTTGCCATTCTCATGGAACTCCTCCCCTTTACCCTGCTTACGCCCATCCACATCATAGGTATACTTTTCTTTAAACTCGCCGTTAGGGTAATACCCTGTATAAGCCCCATAAAATGAAAGCCCTAATTGACTCTCATCTAGTATTGAAGATTCGAATGCAACCGAATCACTTTCAATATATACGCCCTTCACCTTATAGCTTTTTGATGATTCGTCATATGGTAAGGTCTTTTCCATATACATTGACGCTTGTAGCTTACGCACTTTTAGGTAGTCGCTATCCAGCCACACTTTATCAGATTTAATGACGTATTTTTCGTCACAAATATCCAGACTACATAGTGATATACTAGTAATCATTTCGGTGCCTTTACTTTCACACCCATTAGTCGTTACAAGAAAATATCCACCTTCTGCAGCATCATACCAAACATTTCTAATAGCAGAATGATAATCATCAACATTCTCTATTTCTAAAGAATCATTGTTAACCGCTATCGTTTGGTCTCCACATATCGTAGCATCGGAAAATGTTATTTCTTCAACTCGTAGCAATTGCATACGAGATCCGATTGCAGTTTGATTAACTTCAATCTCATCCACTCTACTAATGAAGCCATCACCACCAACAATTTCAGCACTCGCACTACCAGCAATAGCCAAGTAAAAGACACACACTAAACATCTCATTACCCATAACCTCTGACATTAACATTTATTTTTTTATTATATTTAAATAATTAAATCACATCATGGAGTAAATTAACTAGCGATCTCAAAGCCGTTTAAAATCACCCACCCCACAAAGACAAATTTATGCACTGACACCATTTTGAATTTCGTGCCAACTACGGCCACGGCATTATAAAGAACACTCACCAATGAAAATGTGACAATAATGAGAAACCTTACACTCAGATAGAAATGTAATTGCATATCTATCTATAACACTGGTTCTTCCACCATATATTTATTGATAATTAACGTAGGTGTTACAGCCTAAAATTTGGCCATAAAATTACCACAAGCCGCATAAATAGCAGCATGATTCACATCGCAGTTAAACGTGAAATATGCATTTCAATTTAGCAATTTTCACGGTTGCGAAACAGGTCAGTTATGAGATAGCTCAGTTTCCTGAAATAATCCTTCAATCCGCATGCTTCACCCCGCACCCTTTCAATACCAGATTGACCAAAAACTCTGCGGCTTGTTCGAAGTCTTCGTCGTCGAGTTCATATTGTCCGCTCACTTGGCAAATCTGCCAGTTGAAGTCAGCGTAGGTTTGGGTGGAAGACCAAAGCATAAACATCAAATGCTTGGCGGGAACAGGGTCCATCCAGCCTTGGGTAATCCAATAATCAAACTTGTTGAGGATCATTTTGGATTGATCGATCAAGGCTTCTGCAATGTCTCTCGGTAAATGCGGCGCACCGGCCATGACTTCGGCAGCAAAGGTTTTTGATGCGGAGGCGTGGTCACGGGAAATTCGAAGTTTGGTGCGAATGTATTGGGTCAGCGCTTCTCTTGGGTCATCCAATTGCTCAATCGGCAATGAGGCTTCGAGCAACGGCAAGGTGACGCTCTCCAATACGGCGCGGTAGAGGTTATCTTTGGTGTTGAAGTAGTAATAGAGGTTGGGCTTGGGGATTTCAGCGCGTTGGGCAATTTCGGCGGTTGTCGTGGCAGCATAGCCTTTTTCAGCGAACAGTTGGCTGGCAACGTCGATGATCTTTTCCTGATTTTTCGCCCTGATGCGTGACATTGACCGTCCATGGATTCATTAAGTGCTTAGCTCAACTCTAATGAATCAACGGCGAATCATCCAGTCACACTGGTGGAATTCACGATAAATGAAACAAAAAAAAGCCCGTCGTGAAAGAAGCGGGCAAATATCAAAGGACCGATATGATATCTAAAACAAAACTCGGTAAAGCTTAAACCGTGCTACTCGCCGCGAATATTATGGTCTGAAAGGGATTCAATGGCTTTAATCAGCGCGGAATGATCCCAATCCTGACCGCCTTGCTCTGCGCACAAGCCAAAGAGATCTTGGGCTGATTGGGTATTGGGCAATGCGACACCCAGAGCCTTGGCTCCCGTTAAAGCGAGATTCAAATCTTTCTGGTGAAGGCGAATTCTAAATCCGGGGTCAAAAGTACCTTTCACCATGCGCTCCCCGTGTACTTCCAGCACTTTGGAATTGGCAAAACCGCCAAGCAAGGCGTTGCGAATACGTGCTGGATCGGCACCTGCTTTGGAAGCAAATACCAATGCTTCCGACACCGCCTCTATGTTCAACGCGACAATGATTTGGTTTGCTACTTTACACACTTGCCCAGCGCCGCAGTCACCCACCAAATTGATGTTTTGACCCATGGCACCGAACAAAGGAAATGCTTTCTCGAAATCAGTTTCAGCGCCACCCACCATGATAGTCAGCGTGGCATTGATTGCCCCCACTTCTCCGCCAGACACGGGCGCATCTAAATACGCTGCGCCGCTTTCTTTTACGCGAGCAGCAAACTGCTTAGTTTCAATCGGAGAAATTGAGCTCATGTCGATCACGGTTTTCGATGCATCTAACGCGGCTTCAATCCCTTCTGCGCCGAACAGTACCTCATCAACCTGCGGCGTATCAGGCACCATAATGATGATGAAGTCTGCATCCTGAACGGCTTCTCGATGGGTGGCGAAGGTTTTAGCGCCACCTTCTTTCAAGGTGTTTGGTGCTGAAGAACGACGTTCAGAAAGATGAAGTTGATAACCTGCCTTTTGCAGGTTCTCTGCCATAGGCTTGCCCATAATGCCTGTACCAATAAACGCAATTGTCGTCATTTGTTTACTCCTCATTCTGGTTATGATCAGATAGCCATGTCAGACCTTCTTGTGTTGTCGTCGCAGGTTTGTACTCACAGCCCACCCAACCTTGATAACCCATGCTGTCAATATGTTTAAACAGGAAGTGGTAGTTCAATTCACCCGTCCCTGGTTCATGTCGACCTGGGTTATCGGCAATTTGAATATGACCAATGCGGTTGAGTGAGGAAGCCATCGTTTGGGCGATATCGCCTTCCATAATTTGCATGTGGTAGATGTCGTATTGCAGCGAAATGTTGTCACTGCCCACCACATCACAAATTCTCAATGCCTGTTGGGTATTGGTGAGCGAAAAGCCCGGAATGTCACGGGTGTTGATAGCCTCAATCACAAGCCTTATTCCCGCATTTTCCAACTGTTCATTGGCAAATTTCAGGTTCTCAATCAGGGTCGCTTCTGCGTCTTCTTGAGTGACGCCCTGTGGCACAATGCCTGCCAGACAGTTTACTTGGTCGCATGCAAGTACCTTGGCGTATTCAATCGCCGTCGGCACACCTGCACGAAACTCTTCGACTCGGGAAGGATCAGCAGCAATACCTCGGTCACCGTTGTCCCAATCGCCCGATGGGAGGTTGAACAGCACTTGTTTCAGTTGGTTTTTATCAAGTTCCGCTTTAAGTTCCTGCGCGTTAAACGCATAGGGAAATAGATACTCAACTCCCTTGAACCCACTTTTAGCAGCGGCGCTGAAGCGTTCAATGAATGGCAATTCGGTAAATAGCATGGATAAATTGGCAGCAAGTTTTGGCATCGTTATCTCCTTATCATCAAGCTTTTCTGAGCAGCCTTTGGCTATACAGCATCTCGGTTTTGTGCCGACAAAGCGGTAGGGGCATCGGCAATAGATTCAGCAATCGATTCAAATTCATTCACGGCATTAATTTCCACACCCATCGAGATGTTAGTGACTTTTTCTAAGATGATTTCTACCACCACGGGCACTTGATGTTTTTCCATTAGCACTTTGGCTTTCTTAAAGGCTGACGCAATTTGATCTGGCTCTCTAACCCTGATTGCCTTACAACCTAAACCCTCCACGACAGCTACATGATCGACACCATAGTCTGCCAATTCAGGGGCATTCTGATTTTCAAATGCCAGTTGCACGCAGTAATCAATATCGAATTGACGCTGAGCCTGACGGATTAAGCCAAGGTAAGAGTTATTCACCAATACGTGGATATACGGCAGCTTAAATTGCGCCCCAACAGCGAGCTCTTCAATCATGAACTGGAAATCATAATCACCCGATATCGCAACAATTTGGCGTTTTGGATCCGCAGCACGAACGCCCAATGCGGCAGGCACTGTCCAACCTAATGGACCAGCCTGCCCGCAGTTGATCCAATGACGAGGCTTATAGACATGCAGAAACTGCGCGGCGGCAATTTGTGAAAGACCTATGGTGCTCACGTAGCAAGTATCACGGTCAAAAATTCGATTCATTTCTTCGTATACGCGCATCGGTTTCACTGGCTGCTCGGTGTAGTGGGTTTTGCGCAGCATGGTGGCTTTACGCTGCTGACAATCACTCACCCAATCGCTGTGATCTTTCAGGCGACCTTGTGATTTCCATTCTTTGGCGACCTCAACGAGTTGTGACAAAGCTGCATGGGCGTCAGACACGATGCCGAGGTCCGGACAGAAAACACGCCCAATTTGAGTCGGTTCAATGTCGATGTGAACAAATTTTCTGCCTTCGGTATAAACATCAACCGATCCCGTGTGGCGATTCGCCCAACGGTTGCCAACGCCAAATACCAAGTCAGAAGCCAGCATGGATGCATTGCCGTAGCGATGAGACGTTTGAAGCCCCACCATGCCCGCCATAAGTTCGTGATCATCCGCGATACTCCCCCATCCCATCAAAGTAGGAATAACCGGTACGCCGAGAATTTCCGCGAACGCTTGCAGCAGCTCGGATGCATTGGCATTAATCACACCGCCGCCTGAAACGATTAACGGACGTTCTGCCTCATTGAGCATTTTCAACGCCATTTCCGCTTGGTATCGTGTCATCGCGGGTTTGTAGGGTTCAAGAGGCTCATAGCTATCAATATCGAATTCGATCTCAGCAAGCTGAACATCCAAAGGCAGGTCTATCAACACAGGACCCGGACGACCAGAACGCATCACCTGAAAAGCATGCTGAATCGCCCGTGGGACTTGTGCTGGCTCCATCACGGTTGAACACCATTTGGTGACTGGACGCGCTATTGACTCAATATCAACAGCTTGAAAATCTTCTTTATGAAGACGCGCTCTTGGCGCCTGCCCTGTGATACAAAGAATAGGAATTGAGTCTGCTTGTGCGGAATATAGCCCTGTGATCATATCGGTGCCTGCTGGGCCAGATGTCCCAATACAAACACCAATATTTCCCGCATTTGCTCGCGTATACCCTTCCGCCATGTGTGAAGCTCCTTCAACATGACGCGCTAACACATGATCAATCCCTCCTACCTTCTTCAATGCTGAATAAAAAGGGTTAATGGCAGCCCCTGGAACACCAAATGCTTTCACCACCCCTTCACGCTTTAACACTTCTATGGCTGCATCAATCGCTCTCATCTTTGCCATGCAAAACTCCTTTTGTATACAATTTTTAACGTTGTTGTATTTTTAGATCGAATAAATTTTAACCGCAAGGCTTTTTTAACATTTTGCCAACAAGAGAAGATTGAGATCCAGCTTATGTGGCATCAGGCTGGGCATAGACAGTGTGGTCTGACAACTCACGAAATATCAGAGATTAGGAAAGATTGCTATTCACATCGCATTAACATTGTGCTTTTATTGTTCACTATAAAACAAATAATAAAACACCATAATTAGATTTATTGTATACATTAGTGAAGGACCTTGCCGATGCATGACATTCAGAGCAACCCAGAACACCAGCAAAAACAACGCCAAACACATCGACTCAACACGACTGCATCAAGGCTAGAAGTCATTGGTTCGCTTTTTAGCGATGAAGCCAAAATGATCCTCGACGAGAAGGCATTAGCATTTTTGGAAGCCCTATGTGTGAATTTTGCGGATGATCTTTACGCACTGCTCAATACACGAAAAGCAAAACAGGCTGAATATGACAGCGGCTCACTGCCAGATTTTCGAGCCGATACACAGCATATTCGTGATGACCCGAATTGGAGAGTGGATACAGTGCCAAATGCCCTGCTCGACCGTCGTGTTGAGATTACAGGTCCGATCGATCGAAAGATGGTTATTAACGCACTAAACTCTGGCGCCAATGTTTTCATGTGCTGCTTCGAAGATGCAACGTCGCCGACATGGGAAAACATGATCAATGGCCAAATCAACATGCGCGATGCCAATACTGGCACGATTGCGTTTACTGACCCTAAAAACGGCAAGCACTATCAACTTGCAGACAGCCCCGCTACCTTGATCCATCGCCCTCGTGGTTTGCACCTAGAAGAGGCACACATTCTATTTGATGGCAAAGCAATGCCTGCCAGTTTAATGGATTTCGGCTTGTACTTTTTCCATAACCACCAAAGCAGAAAAGAATCAGGGCAAGGGGTGTATTTCTATTTACCTAAGCTCGAGTCAATGGAAGAAGCAGCATGGTGGGAATCAATTTTCGACTTTACTGAGGATTACTTTGGTGCAGAGACAGGGACGATTAGGGCCACCGTATTGTTGGAAACGCTTCCCGCTGTATTTCAGATGGATGAAATGCTGTATGCCATGCGCAAGCATATCGTTGGCATGAATTGCGGACGTTGGGATTACATTTTCAGCTACATCAAAACCCTCAAGAATCATACTGACCGCATTTTGCCTGATCGCCATGCTATTGGCATGGATCAACCATTTTTAGAAGCCTATAGCAAGCGACTGATCCAAACCTGTCACCGCCGCGGCGCATTAGCCATTGGGGGTATGTCTGCATTTATACCTTCAAAAGATCCGGCAGAAATGGCGAGTGTCACCCAGAAAGTGATCGCCGACAAACGCCGAGAAGCCACCAATGGCCATGACGGCACTTGGGTAGCTCATCCGCACTTGGTCTCTCTAGCTCGAGAAGTTTTCGATGAGTATCTCAACGGTTCGACCCACCAGCGTCACTTCATCCCTGACGGCACATACGGCAAAGACCTTCTGCTGCAACCGAGCAAAGGACCAAAAGACGAGCAAGGCGTAAGAAAGAACATCCGCATTGCGGTGCTATATATGGAGTCTTGGTTACGCGGCATAGGCTGTGTGCCAATTTACGGCTTGATGGAAGATGCTGCCACCGCAGAAATCTCCCGTGCAAATATTTGGCAGTGGTTGAAGCATCAAGTATCACTTGATGATGATCGTCCGTTCACCACCGAGATTTTTAGAACGTGGCTTGATCAAGAAGTGGACGAAATGAAAGCGTCAGTTGGCCATGATCAGAGTAGGAAATTTGATCATGCATCAGCACTGCTCTTCGCCCTGTCAACTAACACCCAATTTGCGGACTTCCTAACCATTCCTTGCTACGCAGAACTCGAATAACACGTATTGGCGGCAGCAGGATCATGCTGCCTCCGTTCACTTCTAGGAGAGCTCAATGGAAAATCTGACGATGACAAACGCACTGGATATTACCGACCAGGTATTTCTTGCCGCGCAAAACCGAAATACCGCCCCACTCACCGTTGCTATTTTGGACAAAGGAGGCGCGTTGATTTCTCTTCAGCGACAAGATGGTTCGAGCATGATGCGTCCTGAAATTGCAATTGGTAAAGCATGGGGCGCCTTAGCGCTGGGCTGTTCATCTAGGAAAATCGCTGATGATGCACAAGCAAGACCCAGTTTTATATCGTCAGTTTCGACGCTCGCACATGGCAATCTCGTGCCAGTACCCGGAGGTGTACTTATCCGTGATCAGCAATCCACTCTGCTTGGTGCTGTAGGGGTTTCAGGTGATATCTCAGACACCGACGAAGAAGTCGCCATCGCTGGAATTATTGCTGCGCACTTCAGTACTGACCACGCGTTAAACTCATAGAAACCTCGCCTAACTCTCGTTTCCGGGAGTTAGGTATACCCAAACATACATGCATGACTGAGTGCACTACACCTCCCTCAGCTATTCCCTGTCACTTCTGTGGCTATTCATAAGTCATGATTCTGCGCTTCACGTGCGGTATGACTAAATAGAACCCATCCCGCAAAGATAAATCTCACCAATACAATAATTGCGTCGATATTGTACAATCACTTCGGCTATTCTTATACAAAACCTAATAATCATAAACTTCAGTTTTTTACGTTCGCTTTTAGAACGTTAGTTGACAGCAGACTCGTGACAGACGACGAGTCGTAATAGGGAAAACGGCATGACAGGGCTTCTCAAAGCAACCTCAAAAAAGAGTAAATCGGCGTCCCCTAAGATGACGCAAGATGACGTTGTATACGGCCATATATTTGATGCCATTCTTGAACAACGTCTCCCACCTGGCACCAAACTAAGCGAAGAAGCTTTAGGCGAGATTTTTGGTGTCAGCCGCACCATCATCCGACGCGCATTGCTGCGTCTATCTGTTGAGCAAGTTGTTAGCACTCGTCCCAACCGTGGCTCCATCGTTGCTTCTCCTTCTGTTGATGAAGCCATGCAAATACTGAAAGCACGCGAAGTGATGGAATTAGCCATTGTTGAACTCGCCGCGGAACACGCCACTGGCGAACAAATCGCAAAGTGTCGAGCCATGGTTGCAGAAGAACACGAAGCCATTGCACTGAACGATACCGGACGAAGCATTCGTCTTTCTGGAGAGTTTCATATAGAGCTAGCAGCCATGGCAGACAACCTGCCATTGATGAGCTTCCAGCGTAGTTTGGTGTCTCAATGTTCACTGATCATTGCACTATATGAATCAAGCAAACAGCATAACTGCTCTTATGATGAACACACGCAACTGCTAGACGCCATAGAAGCTCGAGATAAAGATAAAGCAGTTTCTTTGATGAGAACGCACCTTGAACACATCAAATCAAAACTCAACCTTCATGACGAAATCAGTACACAAGATCTTCACGCTGTTTTCTCTAATGTCCTAAAGAAGAAAGCATAACCCTTAGCCATTGCCCTGCTGAACCTACTGTATGGTGGGGAATATTGAGCAATGGTTAATCATATTATTTATCGATTCTGCTATTCTCCTCATCGTCCCTTATGCGGTCATGACCTCACCTTTCAAAGTAAGCTTTTCCTATTTTCCTCTCTATAACACAGTGGGTCTCACTGTAATTTTCAATACTTACAGACGATCACCATCACAGATTGTATACAATTATTGTTTACCATTTTCGTTAATTATTACCAAATAAGTAAGGTACTGATTGATTTTTCAGTCTTTTCCGACACTACAGGCATGTAAACACACTGTTAACATAAAGTTGACCGAACGGTCAGAAATGACTAATTTGTAATCAGTGGATGCTAACTGTCATGGAGGCCATGTGATCCGTTTTCTCTTAAATCAGACCTTGCAGGAAGAAAAGGATATTTCTCCAAACCTAACTGTATTGAATTACCTTCGCGAACATGTGCGCAAGACAGGCACAAAGGAAGGGTGTGGTTCCGGTGATTGCGGGGCATGCACCGTCGTGTTGGGCGAGGTGGTAGATGGCAAGCTTGAATACCGCAGCCTGAACTCCTGCCTCACCTTTGTTTCGGCACTTCACGGAAAACAACTAATTACCGTGGAAGATCTACGAACCAAAGAGTCGCTTCATCCCGTTCAAAAGGCCATTGTCGATTTTCATGGTAGCCAGTGCGGGTACTGCACTCCGGGTTTTATCATGTCGATGTTCGCGCTCACCAAAAACACGCCGAACGCCAATAAAGAAGATACCTATGAAGCGCTCGCTGGCAATCTTTGTCGTTGCACGGGTTATCGACCTATCGTTGAAGCGGCGTTATCACTCAGTCAAGAAGCGCCCATCCGCGATCAGTTCTCCGATTACGAGCGAGAAACAGTTGAAAAGCTCAATGCCATTGGTAAACCCGAACTTGAACATCATGCTGATGGCAAGACGGCTTTCACCCCGACCAACAGTGACGAACTAGCCAAAACCTTGATGGCGCACCCCAATGCCAAACTGTTAGCAGGTGGCACTGATTTGGCGTTAGAAGTCACGCAATTTCATCGTGACATTGATAAGTTGATTTACCTCGGGCATGTCGAAGACATCAAAACCGTGAACGAGACTGACACGCACATTGAAATCGGTGCCAATGTCCCGTTAACCGATGTGTATCGTTCGCTTGAACCGCACTACCCTGATTTCGGTGCACTGATCCAGCGTTTTGCTTCTCTGCAAATCCGCAACCAAGGCACGATTGGCGGAAATATTGCCAATGCTTCTCCGATTGGTGATGGGCCGCCGTTGTTGATTGCGCTGGGTGCGACAATCACGCTTAGACGTGGAGAAACAGCACGTGAGATCGCGCTGGAAGATTTCTTCAAAGACTACAAAGTCACTGCGTTGCAAGCGTCTGAGTTTATCCAAACGATTCGTGTACCCAAACCGTTGCCAGACCAAGTATTCAAAGCGTACAAGATCTCCAAGCGCTTTGATGATGATATTTCGGCGGTGTGTGCTGCATTTCACCTGAAATTCGATAGTGACACTGTCACAGAAGTGCGTGTGGCGTTTGGCGGTATGGCTGCCATTCCAGCTCGCGCCACTCACTGTGAACAAGCATTGATCGGCAAGCCGCTCTCCTTAACCACGATCCAAGCGGCGATGACAGCATTGGCTAGTGACTTTTCACCAATATCGGATGTAAGAGCCACCAAAGAATATCGAGCGGAAACGGCCGCTAATTTACTTTATCGCTTATATACCGAACTCACTTATACCGCGGCTGGTAACACGATAGAAACGAGGGTTATTCATTATGTCTCGTAAAACAATTCCCTCCATGACAATGGAAGAAATGACCACTCAGGCCAAAGCCGGACTAATGACAGGTGTCGGTAAATCCGTGAAGCATGAAAGTGCTGAGAAGCAGGTTTCCGGTGAAGCTCTGTATATTGATGACCGCAACGAATTTCCAAATCAACTGCACGTTTATGCATTGATGAGCCCACATGCACATGCAAACATCACCAAGCTTGATGTGTCCCCTTGCTATCATGTTGCTGGTGTACGAAGTGTTATAACTTCAGAAGATGTGCCTGGTGAGCTAGATATCGGCCCGATCCTTCCTGGCGACCCAATGCTAGCAGACGGCAAAGTGGTGTATGTTGGACAACCTGTGATTGCCGTAGCTGCTGACAGTCTCGACAACGCCCGCAAAGGTGCAGAAGCCGCCATTGTTGAATACGAACTCTTGCCAGCCGCGCTAGATGTAGAAGAAGCATTGGCTCAAGAACTGTTTGTTACTGACAGCCACACTCAAAAACGTGGTGATTCTGCCGCTGCTATCGCCAACGCTGATCATGTCTTAGAAGGGGCACTGCATGTTGGCGGTCAGGAGCACTTCTATTTAGAGACGCAGGTTTCTAGTGTTGTTCCGACCGAAGATGGTGGTGTGATTGTCTATTGCTCCACCCAAAACCCGACTGAAGTACAAAAGCTTGTGTCATCGGTTCTTGGTGTTCCTATGCACAAAGTGCTCATTGATATGCGCCGAATGGGTGGTGGATTTGGTGGTAAAGAGACACAAGCTGCTGGCCCTGCCTGTATTGCAGCGGTTTTCGCTATTCAAACCGGACAACCAGTGAGATTCCGTCTTCCTCGTCGTGAAGACATGATGATGACGGGCAAACGACACCCTTTCTTCAACCAATACAAAGTCGGTTTTGATGACAATGGTTTGATTGAAGGAATTGAGATCGTGGTATCTGGCAATGCAGGACACTCCCCAGATTTATCTCGCTCCATCGTCGATCGCGCCATGTTCCACTCAGACAACGCGTATTATCTTGGCAACGCCACTGTCACAGGGCATTGCGTAAAAACCAATACCGCTTCAAACACGGCTTATCGTGGATTCGGTGGCCCTCAAGGGATGATGACCATTGAGCACGTGATGGACACTATCGCTTACCATCTTGGCAAAGATCCTCTCGATGTACGCAAAACCAACTACTACGGCGCAGAAGTCGAAGGCCGTGATGAAACCCACTATTACCAGAAAGTGGAAGATAATTTTATTCATGACATGACGTCAGACTTGGAATCAGAGTGCGACTATCAAGCAAGACGAAAATCGATTGCGGAATTCAACGCCAATAGCCCAATCCTGAAAAAAGGCATTGCTATTACGCCAGTGAAATTTGGTATCTCATTTACGGCAACCTTCCTAAATCAAGCGGGTGCGCTCGTGACTGTGTACACCGACGGTAGCATTTCACTTAACCACGGCGGCACGGAGATGGGCCAAGGATTAAACACCAAAGTCGCCCAAATCGTCGCGGAAACCTTCAATGTGGATATCAGCACCATTCAAGTCACGGCCACCAATACTGAAAAAGTGCCAAACACATCACCCACTGCAGCGTCGTCTGGTACTGACCTTAATGGTAAAGCAGCACAGAATGCTGCGCTGATCATCAAAGAGCGTATGGTAAATTTTGCTTCCACTCATTTTGATGTTGCCCCCGAAGACGTAAATTTCAGCAATGGCATTGTGTCGATTGGCGACAAGAAAACCCTAACGTTTGCCGATTTTACGGAGCTATGTTGGTTTAACCAGATCTCGCTAGCGGCGTCTGGTTTTTATCGCACACCGAAGATTTTCTACGATCACGAAAAAGCCCGTGGACGTCCCTTCTATTACTTTGCTTATGGCGTGTCTTGCTCTGAAGTGATTATTGATACCCTAACAGGGGAATACAAAGTGCTCCGTGCTGACATTCTTCACGACGTGGGGGCGTCACTTAACCCAGCGATAGATGTTGGTCAGGTTGAAGGAGGCTTTATTCAAGGCATGGGATGGCTGACAACCGAAGAGTTAGTGTGGAACGATAAAGGCCAGTTGATGACTGCAGGCCCGGCAAGCTACAAAATCCCAGCTGTCGCAGACACACCGGAAATCTTTAACACACGTTTGGTCGAAAACCGCACCAACGCCGAAGACACGGTATTCCACTCCAAAGCCGTGGGCGAACCTCCTTTCATGTTGGCGATTTCGGTATGGAGCGCGATTCGCGATGCCATTGTGAGTGTTGCTGAAGACGGGGAAATCCCGCACCTTCCTGCCCCCGCCACACCCGAGCAGGTTTACAACGCCATCAAGCAGGCTCGTAAAGGCAAATCTGCCGCGGATTTTTCGCTCTAAGCAGATAACCCAGAACCATGGATTGGAGAACAGTGATGTTTAAAGACAATTGGATCCAGGCACTGGCTGACTTTGAAGCCAAAGGCACGCCCTGTGTGATGGTAACGGTACTCGAAGACAAGGGCTCAGTGCCACGTGGCGCAGGCACGAAAATGCTGGTGACAGAGAACGAGGTCATTGCCACCATTGGTGGCGGGCATCTTGAACACGTTGCAATGAAAGCCGCACAAGAGATGCTATCGCACGGTGATAGCGAGATGAAAATCGAGCGGTTCAACCTAGGCGCAAGACTAGGACAATGTTGCGGTGGCATTGTCACACTAAGTTTCGAACCCATTGGACAACAACGACATATACTGGCTCTTTTCGGTGCTGGCCATGTTGCCAAAGCGCTAGTTCATATTCTCGCAACTCTGCCATTCAAGGTGATATGGATTGATGAGCGTGAAGCGCAATTTCCTGCTCAAATTCCTGACAACGTTGAAATGCTATTGAGTGACGACCCAGTCGGTGAAGTGGCTAACCTACCAACCAACTGTATGTATTTGGTGTTAACCCATAACCATCAACTGGATTTTGACCTTTGCCGAGCCATTCTAAAACGCGGAGACAGTCGCTATTTCGGTTTAATTGGTTCGCTGTCTAAACGGAAACGTTTTGATTTTCGCTTGAAAGAACGTGGGTTTAACGATGAAGCGATTAACACCATGATCTGCCCTATCGGTATCGAGGCGGTAAAAGGTAAACACCCCGCAGAAATTGCAGTTTCCGTCGCGGGCGAATTGATCGCTTGTTATCAAGGTGAGCACATCTCCAGCAAACGAGATCACTTACCACAGAAACTGACTGAAAAAGTCTCTACCCTGTCTACAAAGCCTAAGCTTGATATAGAGCTAGAGCATAACGATAAGAATAATAACGAAAAAATAAGGGCATAAAGGAATGAATGACCCAAAAACTCATCCGGCGAAAGCCTTTCGCGCTGCCATACTGCATAGCCTTGCCAACCCAACGGACGTGGGTTTGGAAGACTCTTATCAATACTTTGAAGACGGTATTTTAGTCGTTGCCGACGGTCATATTGTTAGTGTCGGTTATGCAGAAGATATACTGCCAACACTGGATGCCAGTATTGAAGTTGTCGAATTTAAAGATAAATTGATCACACCGGGTTTTATCGATACCCACATTCACTATCCTCAGACAGGTATGATTGCTGCCTATGGCGAGCAACTTCTCGATTGGTTAAACAACTATACCTTCCCTGAAGAGAAACGTTTTGCGGATACAGACTATGCCCGGGAAGTCGCTATCCAGTTTTTGGATGAACTTGCGCGCAATGGCACCACGACGGCACTGGTTTTTGGCACAGTGCATAAAGCCTCAGTCGATGAGTTTTTTCAAGAAGCGGAAAAACGAAACCTTCGCATGATCGCAGGCAAAGTCCTGATGGACAGAAATGCCCCAGAAGATCTGACAGACACACCTGAATCAGGCTATGAGGACAGCAAAAGTCTGATCGAAAAATGGCACAATAAGGGCAGATTGCTTTATGCTGTCACACCACGCTTTGCCCCTACAAGCACCTCAGAGCAACTGCGTTTGGCTGGCAAATTACTCAAAGAATATCCCGATGTATACATGCACACTCACCTATCTGAAAATCTTCAAGAAATCGAATGGGTAAAGTCTCTGTTTCCTGATAGCAAAAACTATTTGGATGTCTACGATCAACATAACCTGCTTTCCAGCCGATCGGTATTCGCCCATGGCATTCATCTTTGTGAAGGTGAATGTACTCGACTTCAAGAAACCGATTCAGCTATTGCATTTTGCCCAACCTCAAATCTATTTCTCGGTTCTGGCCTGTTTCCACTTGCTGAAATGGAAGCCAAAGGTATCAAAGTGGGGATGGGAACAGACGTTGGTGCAGGTACGAGCTTTTCTCTGCTGCAAACCATGAGCGAAGCATACAAAGTCTTACAGCTACAGGGCAAAAAACTGCATCCGCTAAAATCGCTCTACCAAGCCACACTTGGAGGAGCAAAGGCTTTGTCTCTCGATCACATGATCGGCAATTTCGAATCAGGTAAAGAAGCCGACTTTGTCGTACTCGATCTTCATGCCACTCAACTTATGAAGTTTCGAATAGAGCACGCGCATTCACTGGAGGATAAACTGTTTGTTCTAATGACACTCGGTGATGACCGAACAGTATGTGACACCTTCTCATATGGACAATCCATTTATTCCACTCACCACGTTTAACAGCGGCGACACATCTACAAACAGTATTATTGCGTTTCTGCAATCGCAGAAACGCAAGGCTTCCCCCCAAACCGTTAATCATCTGGTTTTGTTCTCAGACAAATCAATCTGGTAACCAAGTCACACTTAGCGTATCCCATTTTGAACAATGAATCATAAACCCGACCAGTGCGTTCAAATAATGAGCACTTAAATGATCTTAAATTGTTAAAATTGTCATGCAGCAAGATAACACGAAGCGCATGTTTCTAGGCCAACCCCTTCCATATTTGCAGATAGATCGTCATTCTTTATCAAGCACATTGTTTCATACGCCAAAGCATCGTTACCGTTTCACAGCAAATCGATGCATTTAACAACATTATCGAACAGGTTTGTTAGAAACCGTCCTTGTTGCCAGCTTGTTGCTGCATGTTTGAAAACTATCGAAATACCCACTCCTTTAATAAGTAATTACGAATAAATTCCCACACTTTGAACAGGTAAATTAATCTTGAGAATAAAAAATACCGTTCATATAATGCCGCCGAATTTATTGGTCACGCAGTAATTCACAGAACATATGCAATGGGTATGGATACCTTAAAAGGATTAACAGAACACAAAGACAGGATCGTTTAGTGTTTTTGTATTTATAGGATTTAAAGATGCGAGCAGGAAGTTTAAGCCTTGCAGTAACGCTAGGATTATCAATGGCTGGGTGTAACAGTGAGACATTCACCATTCCAAGCAATCCAACGCCCCCGACGGGTCCAGTTGCTCCCACCACCTCTGTCAGCATTTATCAATCGATTGATAATTGTGAATTCAACGCTGCACAAGATGTTAACAATTGCCCATTCAAACATGGCGTTTATGTGCTTAACCTTGATCCTTTGCAGATCACGGACTCTGAGCATAAAGCCGTACTTCAACGTGTGACAAATATGATGACATGGGCGAGCAAAGACGTACAAAGTGCTTTCAACACCAAAACTCTGGTCCTTGGCATCATTCCTTCTCAAGATGACGTAGACCCACCATCGGGTGCTAACCCAACTGATGCTGGCGAATTCGCGGTCGAACTCGCTATGAATGGGAAAAGTGTTGTCGACGGCGTGGAACTGTTGTTTACGCAAGACGCCGGAATCAACGAAACAGAGGGGCCAACCGCCTATCAGAAAATGATGCAGTTATTTGACTATTATATTGATAGCCAAACTGTTGCCGGTGATGAACTCGATATCTCTTATCTCGCCTTTAACATCGCCGTTCCCTATATTGCAGCGCAAGCCAACGCCCAGCCCATCGTCCTTCCTCATATTTCAAAATATGACCCTTGCCCATATTCTAACGGCCAAGTCGCTGGCTGTAACGATGACCCCGATCCTATTCACGAGGCTGCAGGTGTCGACATGAACCCTGGTGCAGTGGCTGGAACGGTCTACGAATACATGGTTGAAGGCGCTAAAACATCTCCCCTCGGTGAAATAGAAATCAGCGATGGTAGCAGCTTCGTGAATAAAGGTGTGATTGGCACTGATACGCCTACCCTTATTCCAACCCAGACTCTAAAAAGCTGGGAAAACCCAGCATTTATTCCAATGGTAGATTACTTAAACAAACACTTTTTTGTTTATAAGCAGTGACAAGAAATAACCAACAACACGTAACAATCAGTGGTTATCTCCAGAAAAACCAAGATGGTTATTTAATCTTCAACCGCTCGATCATTTTATTAGGAAGTAAAAATGAAGAAACTAATTTGTGCCATTGGCCTATCTTTAGCACTGGCTGGATGTTCAACACCGTTTGACGAAAGTGCTAAGTTTAATGCTTTTGAACCTAAAAACCACGTCACCACCATCGACAGTGTTGTTTCATACCATGGCGAACCCGATGAAATCATCAAAAACGGTGACACGACAGTTTATGTGTATGAGTACCGTGAAACCGTCGATATTGTCCCTTTTTTCTTTTCAACCATGGCTTTTAAATCACGTGCGTTCACTTTCGATAACGAAACCAAAACGCTGATTAAAATAACAGACTAACAAATAATAATTATCTAAACATACACATTCACTCTTTATAAATTATTAAGAGCTGGTTCGGTACGCATCAAATTTTTATTTTCAGGAATGACTATTACAATGAAAAAGTCAATTGTCGCATTGCTGCTCCTTTCTAGTTTCTCATTCGGTGTATTTGCAAACCCATTTGTTGGTGTCACGGTAGGAACGGGGAAAATTGAAGACTCAGGTTTTGTTGACAACTTCACCTTTAAAGCTGGCCTTGAAGAAAGCAACGTTAAGTACAAAGGTGAGAAAATCAGCGCACCTGCTGGCTATGTAGGGGTCAACTATACATTCTGACACCTTAAACAATAGGCTAGTGTAAAGCTCATTCAGCGAGAGAAATCTCGCTGAATGAGTCACCAAATATCAGTTCCCCGAAGAGCCTGATGTGTTAATGCCAAAGCTATTGGCTGGCACCGTCAGTGAAGTGCCATCGCTAAATTGCACTTGTTGGATGGTATTTTGGAAGTTATATGCCACGTAAGTCATTTGATTGCCATTTTTGAACGCTACCGCAGTGGGTGAATCAGCGGTTAACGATCCAGTCCCTGTCATCAAGTGCCCTAACGCCTTCCACGTATGGATCCAATGATATGTATGCGCTTTTGATTCACCTTCTTCGGTGACATAGTTCGAGCCTCGTGTTTCATAATCAGCAATCGCTGCGTCTGCATCTGTCATTGCCCATAGGTTCCACCATATATCACGCCACTGTCCGTCAACTAAACCAGACGGCTTTCCATTACTTGATTCAGCAAGGCCAAGCTCAACATAGTCTTTCATGTAGTCGGCGTGGAGGCCAACGTGGAAAACCAATGGATTAAGCGGTAGCCCCTGAATGCCAAGGATATGCGCGTAAGCCCCACTGAACCATGTTGAAAACACGCCGCCCGTTCCCCAGATAATAGAAGTAGTGATCTTGTCGTAACCAGACGGGAAATTATCGAAATCCGCTCCTTTGTTAAGGTAGCCGTCGAGATTGTTCCAGTACTCCCAATATGCTGCACTTGATGAAGCATGCAAATACATGCCTTTCTCAACTAACTCATCGTCACCCGTGATCAGGCCATATAGAACAATCGCGCCATAAGAGTTCGCCGCTTCTGATGTCGATTCGTTGTTGTTACCCAGTGCAAAGTTAGCGTGACCTGATGCCCATGAAAATCCATTGGCTGGGTCAAAATTACGAAGATACGGGAACATATCGTCGTCTTTACTCGCGGCATAATCGCGGATCAACAATTCTACCATCGGGCCATACTGATCAGCGCCACACCATGCTTTGTCAGTACGGCAAATTTCTGCTGCCGCACGAACGAAGTATCCATAATGAAAGTGGTGGTCATTCAGTTGTTGATGCGTCCCAAACGATTCTTCTACACCCAGTAACGTTGTCCATGTTTCGTCATAAACGAAATATTTCACGGTGTCTAAGCCACCATTGGTGTCAGCGCTGAACCAATCTTCCAGCTCGGCTTTTAGCCAGCTCGTCAGGGTATTCGCTTCAGTGGTCATACCGATGCTTCGAGCGATCGCAATCACCTCGGCGGCTTTACCATAGCTTTTGCCAGACCAATACGTGTCTGTGTATGGGTTCCAACCATTCGAGCCTTTGTTAACGTACTCTGTTACCAAATTTTTCAGGGTATTTGTATCAAAATCGCCAACCGTACTCGGAAGATAAGGCAATACGCCAACAAATGGCATGGTGTAAGAAAATCCATTAGTTTGGCTAAATTTGATCACGCCACGCGCACTGCGCATTTTGTAACTGGTTGTCGCGACGTTGCTGTTTTTCCAGTGCAAAGGATGTAAACCTGCGAGGGTTTCAATCGCATTGCCTTGATTATCCAAATAGGTGTGCGTGACTGTTACTTGGTTATTGGCGCGGTTAACTTCGTAATCAATTTCTACGTCACGTACAACTTGGCGCGCCAACGCGGCAAACTCATTGCTAACAGCATTACTTGGCACAGCAGTGCCTGGTAGCAATGCAATGGTCGCTTCTTTTGCGCTATTTATAACGGCAATTCTATTGCTCGTTTTTTCAGTGAAAGTGGTTTCACCCTCGCCCACAATAAGAAAGTTCGTGCGATTGCCTGCTACGTTAGTCCACACGCCAAGCATGTTGTTTGAATCTGAAAATGTGCCTTTTTCACCGCCATTTGATTTCAGCGTTTTCAACACAATGTCACCTTGATACGCTTTCACATAAACGTAAGGTGAGCCATGCACAAAAGTGGCTTCCATGATTGGCGTTGTTCCGTTTCGCCATTCGACCGTCATTGCGCCATCACTGTGATCTTTTAGATAGCCTTCCATATCGGTGAACTGCGAGTTGGCGATAGTAATACCATCAAAAACTTCATCAAATGGCGCTGGCACCGTGTATTCAAACTTATCAACCGCACCTCTTAACCCACTGGGGATGCCGAGCATTCTGAAGCCACGTTCTGAAATGCGTGCGCTAACAGGATCGGGGGTGATATACGCAGCACTGTCGGGATCACCAATGCGCATTTCACCAAGAAAGGATACCGACCCCCACCATTTGTGTGTGGGTACGGGTTGATTTGAGAGTTCTGGCACTAGCTGAGGAAATATCTTAGTTGGCGTACCAATGTTCGAGCAAGATTCTACACCGGGTTTAACCACCCCAGCATTAAACACCCAAAAGCCATGATCTTCAGCACAGCCGTATCCATCAGGGTTAAAGGTGTCTGAAATGCTGCCAGCGCCATAAGAGGTTATCTTATAGTCTCCTTCGTAGCCGCTTCCATTACCTTCAGCCTGCTCAAGGTACACATCTGCCACTAACACAGTGCCGTTGCCCGAAAACTGTAATCCGATCCACGTCAAATCGTTGAATGCAGGAAACGGTATTTGCATCTCGATCCAGCCATTGCTCAGCGCTGTGCCAGTATTAATCGCGTAAGGCTTTTTATCTTCGGTGCTATTCACGCCCTGAATGGACACTTCAACTTGAGTGGCAAAAGTACTCTTCACTTTAAAACGAAGTTGGTTATACGCCGACGCATCGATAGCATCTGCTGGATTGCGATTGCCCCACGCAAGTTCAGCATAAGGAACGCCATATCCCGTGCCGCTTGTTACCTGAATGACGCGCTCATAGGTGGTGTCTGAAGGGGTTGTATTGATAGATGATTTTGAACCCCAAGATACAGCAGATTCAGCAAAATCGAATGAATCAGCATTCTCTGAATGGAAAACGTAACCATTAGTATCTTCAGGGGTTTCGCCACCATCGGTGCCATCACCGCCGTCTGTGCCATCGCCACTGTCTGTGCCATCACCGCCGTCAGTGCCATCACCGCCGTCTGTGCCATCACCTCCATCTGTGCCATCACCACTGTCTGTGCCATCGCCACTGTCTGTGCCATCACCGCCGTCTGTGCCATCACCGCCGTCTGTGCCATCACCTCCATCTGTGCCATCGCCACTGTCTGTGCCATCGCCACCGTCTGTGCCATCACCACTGTCTGTGCCATCGCCACTGTCTGTGCCATCGCCACTGTCTGTGCCATCGCCGCCGTCTGTGCCATCGCCACTGTCTGTGCCATCGCCGCCGTCTGTGCCATCGCCACTGTCTGTGCCATCGCCGCCGTCTGAGCCAACTCCGCCTTCAGAGCCATCGTCTGACACACTTTTTTTGGTCAATAGAATTTCAACGTCGCCTTGCAAACCACTAACACTGATGTTTCGTCTAACATTCAAGTAGTCATCGTGGGAAATCGAAAGCGTATGATTACCACTGGGAAGAAAGAACAACGCATTGCCCGACGTATCAGTTTCTTTGGTCTTATCCCCCACACTCACGGTGGCATTTAACACTCCCTGATTTGTGTCTTTGTTCATCAGTGTGACGTTAAGTTCGTGAGTGACCACGTTACCAGCACTTGCTTCATCACCGCCTCCTCCTCCGCCACAGGCGGACAATATTGAGACAAAACATAAAAGAGTAAGTGACTTAATGGTATTCAAGGGGATACGTCCTATTTACACAACTATTCGGAATTTCTCATTCGGCCCTCTTTGAAAAGAAAGCGCTTTCTTTTTCGAGTATAAGTCCCCTTGGAAGAAAAAATTTATGGATGCTCACACTTAATGAAACCTCTGAAATTATTACTCTTTATTTCCAACAAATAAGACATTAATCGTGTGCCACGATAAAGATCGTGTTGAAGATAATGGGAGCCGTTTGCTTGGGAATGACTCTATAGTTCCAATGAATGAACAACGATATTAGGTAAAATCGGATACAAAAAAAGCGCCTTTAAAGGCGCTTTCTCAATCAGTTGAAGATTACTCTTCTGCAGGCTTTTTCTTCTTAACCATAAAGACTTGCTCGCCCACAGAGACACCTTGATAGAAGCTTTTGTTACGCTTCTTCGGCGCGTCTTTCTTAGCAGCAGGCTTGTTAGTTTTCTTCGCTTGAGTCGGTTTCTTACTAAACGTTTTCTTACGTTTTGGTACCAAACCTTTAAATTTACCAGCCAACCCTTCGAAGGTAGCAAAAGTCATTTTCTTATCAAGGAAGCCTTCAATGCTTTTGAAGCTATTCCAGTCTTTCGGGCCAACAAACGAAATCGCAATACCTTTGTTACCTGCACGACCAGTACGGCCAATACGGTGAACATACTCTTCCGAGTGTTTTGGCATATCGAAATTCACCACATGTGAAACGTTTGAGATATCCAACCCACGCGATGCGAGATCAGTCGTCACTAATACTTTGTGCAGACCACGCTCAAACTCATTCATGATGCGATTACGTGCGCTTTGGCTCAATTCGCCACTCAGCGCAACGGCTTTAATACCGCGTTCAATGAAGATATTTGCTAGACGGTCAGTGTCAGCACGTGTTGCTGTGAACACCATCAACTGTTGGTATTCTTCATCCGCCAATACGCGGTCAAGCAATGCTTGCTTATGATCGAGGTGATCACACAAGTAGAAGCGCTGCTCGATGTCTTTGTGTTCTTCGTTGACGAAGCCAATCGCAACACGCTTTGGATCGTTCAGCATATCCGCGGCGATGTCGTTCACTTGATGGTGGTCAAGTGTTGCAGAGAACATCAGCGTTTGACGACGACGATGTCCTGCTGCCGCATTGATTGCTTTTAGTTGTGGTGCAAAGCCCAAATCTAGCATGCGGTCAGCTTCATCAAGAATCAGCATTTCTAGCCCTTCGAGACTCAAGTGACGATGCTCTAGGTGGTCAGCTAAACGACCAGGCGTTGCAACAACAAATACTGGATCTTTGCGGAATTCTTTTGCTTGATCATTGAAGTTCTCACCACCAAGGATCAACACGGCTTTGTATTGTGTACCCGCAATCAGTTTGCGCAATTCACCATATACTTGCTTTGCCAGTTCACGAGTTGGCGCAAGAATGACAACGCGAGGGTCGCGACGGGTTAACGCTTTGGCGCGCATAACGCGTTGCATCGCTGGGAGCAAAAAGGCCAGTGTTTTACCTGAGCCCGTTTTAGACGACGCCAACAGATCTTTTCCTGCATTTACGACAGGAATGGCTGATGCCTGAACATCGGTAGCCGAATCAAAACCCCAATGTTCAATGGTTTTTAGTAGGCGTTTGTCTAAACCCAGGTCTTCAAATTGCAAGGTGATACTCCAATGTTTCTTTATAGTATGTTTCTTTATATACAGGTCGTTACTGCGCACTACTCATGATACTTCGCACGCTGATACACCCACAAAAAATAGCGGCAAATCTTACCATATTTCTTGAGCACCACACATTTTTATTGTGTTTGATCACACTTTCATAGCCATTCACGATCTAATCTTCGGTGATTTGCGTTTCGAAATGTAGCGTAACGACTCACAGACTAAGGCGAGAACACGATTAATGACAGCTCCTACCCCTATTTACGCATGGAAACGTTTCACGCTTGAAGCTCGCGAACAAACCCTGCCAAACGGAATAATTACGGAACACATTACGCTGACACACCCCGGCGCAGTGCTCATTCTGCCTGTCGCAAACGATGGTAAATTGGTTATGGTTCATCAATATCGTCCTTCCATTGACCGCTGGATCTATGAGTTTCCGGCGGGCACCATGGAATCAGGGGAACATCCTGAAACTTGTGCAAAACGCGAACTGTCTGAAGAAGTACAGTTAGCGGCTTCGGAATGGCACAGTGTTGGAGAATCGCTTCCCGCTCCCGGGTTTTGTGATGAAACGCAGTACCTCTATGTCGCCAAACAGGTCAGTGCCACTGATGGTGAGCTAGATGAAGACGAGATTATTGAAGTTGTGCATTTTTCTGTAGATGAAGTGGCGCATATGATCGCCAGCAACGAAATTCAAGATAGCAAAACCATCGTCGCATTTTGTCGTGCTCAACTCTTAGGGCTCATAGGCTGAGTAACGCCTAGTCAGTTTCTCTTTCCTCCTTTGTATCCTGGCCAACTGGCTTTCCCTGCGACCTAAGCCAACTACATGGCTTAGGTAATCGGCACGTCGATCACAACGTGCCTTTTAAACAAAGTGTTAACATTGACATCCGACCAGTTGAGCCATTAACGTAAGTGGAGCAATTTCAACTCAAGGAAGACCAATGAAAAAGACTCTTGCCCATGCTAACCGAATGCTAAAGCTATTCGGATTCTTCAAAGTCCCTTTGATTTGGTATTGCCGCCCTAAGATTCTTGTACTCAACGAAGAGCGCGTTCAAATTCGAATTCCGCTTAAACGTAGAAACAAAAATCACCTGAATAGCATGTATTTCGGCGTTTTGGCTGTTGGCGCTGATGTGGCAGGCGGTTTTATGGCAATGAGTAAATCTGAGTCTCGAGGAAAGAAAATATCGCTCGCATTCAAATCAGTGACCGCGGAGTTCCTAAAGCGTCCAGAGGCAGATGTAATCTTCACATGTGACGACGGAAAACTCATCGATGAGATGCTAGATCAGACAATAGCAAGTGGCGAGCGTGTCAATCAACCCGTCAGAATCACAGCCACATGCCCTACTTTACATGGTGATGAACCGATGGCGATCTTTGATTTAACGTTATCGGTAAAAGCAATAAACTGATTTTTTCACACAACTTTGCTGGATAGGCCAAAAAAATCCAATAAGTCTCTAAAATGAAATAACTATTTCTTTGCCCTTTTATTGTTTTCGTTATTAGACTTAAGTATTAAAGCGAATTCAGCGGAGTCTGTTTTGGGCAAAAAAATAAGCGACTTTTTTCAACTCGATACAGCGCCCGGCATCATTCTTATTGCCTCCGCTTTTTTAGCACTCATCATTGCTAATTCCCCCCTTGCTCCCTATTACCTCGCGCTTCTCGATACGCCTATTCACTTCAAAGTAGGTTCGCTAGATATAGAGAAGAATTTATTACTCTGGATCAATGATGGTTTGATGGCTATTTTCTTTCTCCTCATTGGTTTAGAAGTAAA
Organism: Enterovibrio gelatinilyticus; assembly: GCF_028683095.1. Lineage (GTDB taxonomy): Bacteria > Pseudomonadota > Gammaproteobacteria > Enterobacterales > Vibrionaceae > Enterovibrio > Enterovibrio gelatinilyticus. The sequence continues at coordinate 258,834 of NZ_JAJUBC010000003.1, forward strand.
GCGCGAGTTAATGCAAGGCGCACTTCGCACGCGATCTAGAGCCATGTTCCCGCTAATGGCTGCTGTCGGTGGGATGGTTGTGCCTGTCCTGATTTTTGTCGTACTCAACGTGAATGACCCTCAAGCGCTAGGGGGCTGGGCAATTCCTGCTGCGACCGATATTGCCTTTACCTTGGGTGTGTTAGCACTGTTTGGAAAGCAAGTTCCTGTCAGCTTGAAAGTGTTTCTACTCGCGTTAGCCGTAATAGATGATCTCGGTGCGGTCATTATTATTGCGCTGTTTTTCAGTAGCGACTTGTCCGTGATTGCACTTTCAATTGCAGTGTTAGCCAGCATAACGCTGTTTTACATGAACGCGAAAGGCGTTGCTCGTTTAACCGGCTATTTGCTTGTTGGCGGCATCCTTTGGGTTGCCGTGCTGAAATCAGGAGTGCATGCAACTGTCGCGGGTGTCATTCTTGGCTTCGCTATTCCACTACGAATCAAGCATCATCGCATTCGAAGTCCATTACGCTATTTGGAACATGGCATTCACCCATGGAGTAGTTTTGCCATTCTCCCGCTCTTTGCTTTTGCAAACAGCGGCGTGCCGCTCGATAATTTCAGTCTATCCATGCTAGCTGAACCACTACCACTAGGAATCACCTTAGGTCTGCTTTTCGGCAAACCCATTGGTATTTCTCTCGCTTGCTATATGTCGATCAAATTAGGTATTGGCAGCATGCCGAAAGGAATTCAATTTATACATGTTATGTCAGCCTCCATTTTGTGTGGTATTGGCTTTACCATGTCGATATTTATCACGACCCTCGCTTTCCCTGGCACAGATAACCACGCATTGGTTGATTTATCACGTATATCCATCTTCATAGGTTCAATACTCGCCGCGGTATGTGGTTATCTCGCATTAAAATATTCCTTTAAGACAGTGTCACGTCCATTGATCGACGAAAGTCAGCCAGACTAACTTACCGCCCTTCTCCTTCGCTTTAAAAGAAACCTCCGCTATACAAGGATTGTCATATCATTGGCATATTCTTGTATAGCGGATTCTTTCCCCTATACAATCGAAAGAACTTTGGATTTTTTTCACTCGGTGGTTTCCTTTACATTTCCTGAATCTTAAGTCACCAACACGTAAACCTAGCAAGCATCAGCAAAAGGCATTTTGTCATCGAAAAGTCACAAATTATGCAAGTCCCCTGGCCCAAGTTTTTTGGCAAAAACCCCGCCTATTGACATTTATAGAACCCGCATGCCATCTATGCTCGGCAACGTAGTCTACCGAGTTATCAACCGTTTCTGTGGATAAAAATAAATTTATCCACACCCAAAAGTTAAACGTAAATCATTGTTATGATTGAATATAATTAGTCACAGTCATCTGTGCTTTTTTTCTGGAAAATTTAGTATGTGATTTTCGGCAAAAAATAGAAATGAAAAAGGCCTGCAAAATATACAGGCCTTTTGACGGTGAAATTACCCTTAGTGGGCTGAGGAATATTTCACTCGATAGAAGATGCGATACAGTACCGGCACCACGATCAATGTCAGCACTGTAGCGAAGCCGAGCCCAAACATGATTGTTACCGCCATCGGTTTGAAAAATACATCAGGCAATAGCGGCAGCATACCAAGGACAGTCGTAATTGCAGCCATACAAACTGGACGAACGCGACTCACTGCCGCATCGACGATGGCATTGTAAGGTTCTTTTCCGCTCTGCATTTCAATGTTGATTTGGTCAATTAACACAATGCCGTTTTTGATCAACATCCCCGACAAACTCAAGAAACCAAGTAACGCCATAAAACCAAATGGTGTATCAAGTACCAATAGGCCAGTTGTCACACCAATGACAGCCAAAGGCACGGTTAACCAAACAATCAAAGAGTCTTTTACCGAGTTAAACAAGAAAACTGTAATCAAGAACATGAACAGATAACCAAGTGGCATCGTGGTGAACAGGCTTTCTTGCGCATCATCCGATGATTCATATTCTCCCCCCCATTCAATGCTATAACCTTTAGGCAAGGGAATAGCTTCGATTTCAGGTTTTACTTTTTTAAGCAAGGTGGTCGCTGTCACGTCTTTTAGGGGATCAGGGTCAGCGAATACCGTCAATGTACGCTTGCGGTTTTCTCGTACAATTAGTGGATCTTCCCAAATCAGTTCGTAGCCTAAAATCACCTGCTGAAGGGGAATGAAGTCATTAAGTACAGGGCTCCAAATCTTGATGCCCTCGATGGTTTTAACATCAACGCGTTCAAGTTCTGGCAGTCTTGCCACAATCGGCATTAGCGTTGTTCCGTCGCGATAGACACCCACATTTAATCCAGAGAATGACATCATCAGAAGGTCATCAACATCTGACTTAGTAATGCCATAACGCCTTGCCTGACTCTCATTAAACTCTGGCTGAAGGATTTTTGTTCTTTCTCTCCAGTCGTGACGAACATTCACTACGTCTGGATCGCTTTTGAGTATGTCGACAACCTGGGCGGCAATCGATCGCAACACACTTGGGTCTGAGCCGACAATTCGAGTCTCGATTTTTGAACCACTTGAAGGCCCTAACTCAATGCGCTTTAGCTTGTACTGAATGCCAGGAAACTCTTTTTCAATGTGTGATCTTACATCAGCCATCGAAGGCAATACCGCATCGTAGTCTGACACCCGGATAATCAACTCACCGTATGCTGAGTAACTTTTTTCAGGCGCATAGGTCAGCATAAATCGCTGCGTACCTTTACCTGTGCTGGTTGAAACATATTCAACCGACGACTGTTCACTCACCCATGACTCCAAGGACGACAGTGTTTCCTGGGTTGCGCGGATATCTGTCCCTTCAGGCATCCAAACATCCACCATATAGATAGGGGTTGTTGAAGACGGAAAGAATGACTGTTTAAGCAGTGTAAAACCATAAAGAGAGGCAGCTAGTGCCGCACACAAGACAAACATGGTGAGATAAGCACGACGCATACAAATATCTAAAAACTTTGTATATACCACGAACAACATACCGTTATAGGGATCGCTTTCGTCACCGCTCTCATCTGCGTTTTGCTCTTTAAAAAACAAGTTGGCGAAAAATGGGGTCAATGTAATTGCAGTAAACCAACTGAGCATCAATGATATAAGCAATACAGTAAATAACGTTCCGCAATACTCACCAGTGGAATCACTTGACAATCCAATCGGCGCAAAGGCAGTGACTGAAATCACTGTTGCGCCCAATAATGGCCACTTGGTTTGCGTGACGATATCAGAGGCAGCCTCAATTCTCGTTCGCCCTTTCTTCAAGCCAATGAGTATGCCTTCCACCACCACAATGGCGTTATCCACCAGCATACCCAAGGCTATAACCAAAGCGCCCAATGAAATTCGCTGCAAATCGATTTGGAAATACTTCATGAATATGAAAGTACCCAACACGGTTAGCAGCAATATCAAGCCGATCAGTAGCCCTGACCTTAGGCCCATAAACAACAACAGCACCACGATGACAATCGCCACCGCTTGCGCCAGACTCACCACGAAACCTTTAACTGACGTGTCGACTTCTACCGGCTGCGCATACACCACACCAATATCAATGCCGATAGGTTGATTTTCCTTTAGTTCAGCCAAGCGGCGTTCAACCCGTTGACCGATCTCTACAACATTGACCCCTTCAGCAAATGAAATGCCAAGATTTAACGCCCTTTCTCCGTTATAAGAGAGTAAGTTGCTCGGGACGTCTTGGTAGCCACGCGTAATATCAGCAACATCTTTCAAATAAATCAGGCCACTAGAGCCCGCTTCATTAATGATGAGATTACCGAGCTCATCTACGCTTTTGAATTCTCCGGTTGGGTGAATTCGAATATATTCATCACCTACCCGCAATGCACCTGCATTGCTCACCACGTTCTGCGTCGCCAAAAGGTTGTAAATAACCTGCGGGGATATCCCTAAATTCGACAGGCGCCGCATCGATATTTCGATAAACACTTGTTCTTTTTGTGAGCCCGTCACTTGTACCTTCGCCACCCCATCAACTAGCTCGAGATCTCGCCGAAGAAAGTCGACGTAATCCGTCAGTTCTTTTGACGAGTATCCTTCACCTGTTATGGCAAGCAAAACGCCATATACGTCGCCAAAATCATCGATGACTTGCGGCGTATTGACTCCAGGAGGCAAGCTTCCTTGAAGATCATTCACTTTCCGTCGCATTTCATCCCAGATTTGGGGTAGATCGTCCGGGCCATAATTGTTCTTCATGGTTACCGTGATTTGTGACAAGCCACGGCTGGAAATGGACGTGACTTCATCGACATACACCAGTTGCTGAACAGCTTTCTCTATCGGGTATGTGACTTCCTCTTCCACCTGCTGAGGCGTTGCGCCCGGGTAACTTGTCACGATAAGGGCATCTTTCAGTGTGAAGGCAGGATCTTCCAATCGGCCCAATCCAAAGAAAGACGTTGTGCCGCCAATAATGAAAATCAGTGTTAGCATCCAACTAATGACTTTATTTTTAATAAAGTAGCTCGCAATGGTCTGTTTCATCTGTTGGCGTCCTCTTCCATCAAGACATTGACGCGCTGGTTAGCACGCAGTTTATTCACACCTGCAGACACCACTCTTTCACCCATTTCCAATCCATCAACGACTAAAACACCTGTTGGCGTAAGGGCTCCAACAGTAACGTGCCGTTTTTCTACTTGATTATCTTCATTAACTATCCACACAAACTTATTGTTGCTGTTCAACCCATCACCATCTTCGTTAAATATCGTTTCCAGTGGGACTTCGAGAATGTTCGCGCGCTCTTGAATTAATCCGGTTTCCTTAACCACGACTTCGACGGTCATGCCATCCAAAATGAATTTGTCTTCAGGCATTGGCATGGTTAAGGTCACCATAAAAGAACCTGTGGTGGGATCAGGTTCAGCCGTAAACTCCTTCACCTTTGAGGTATATGTTTTTCCATCATCGGTTTGAACGCTTGGATTGATCACTCGAGAGTTCTCTTCGCGGGTTCGGTCACCGTGGCGAGTAAACATGACATCAGGCACTTGGATCCGAATATCAACTTGTGTGGCATCATGAATATTGAGTATGGTCTGCCCGATGGCTACATTCTCAAATTGCTCCACGGGAACACGGCTCACCACGCCATCAACAGGTGCTTTCAGCGTGGTGTAGGAGAGTTTAAGTTTTGCAATGTCCAATTCCGCTTTTGCAATCTGACGCTGTGCAGCTAACTCATCAAACTGTGATTTCGCCAAGGAACCTTTTTCAACAAGCGGTTTGGAGCGACGATACTGACTATCTGCCACATCAAATTTGGCTTGCGCATTGTCAGCAGCCAACTTGTAGTTAATGGGATCGATTGTTGCGAGCACCGTATCTTTTTTAACGACCTCTCCGGGTTTAACAAAAATCTTGTCAACTTCACCTGCGACCAAAAATGACAAGGCAGCTTTGTCGGCCGCTGCTGCAATCGCTGGAAAATGCAATTGGCTCTCAGAATCATTCCCACCGACGTCAAGCACCTCTACGTTTTGTACGGGTATCTGTGTGGTTGTTGGAGCCTCTGAACAAGCGGTCAAAACTAAAAGCGCAGTCAAGGACAGCGCGACATATTTCACTGGTCTGGCTTTCACCTGGATTCTGCTGAAGGATAGGTGATGTTTCTCTGTATAAAGATTTTCCATCATTACAGCCCTCTCTCCTTCACCCATGGATAGACAACCACACCATCCTCAAGACTTTGAATACCGTTAACGACAATGACATCACCGTCAGATAGCCCGCTTTCCAGTACTTCACCATTAAGCACAATAGGAACATTTTTAACTTTGCCGCCTTCTTCTACTCGCCACACCGACGTCATGCCGCCGCTATTATCAATCGCGCTAGAAGGCAGCGTATTCTGAGCACTGACGGGTAAGCTTGTTGACACTTCAGCCGCCATGCCAGGCAAAACGTTCACACCATCAGGACGAGGCAAAGACACAGTAATTCGGTATGAAGCGGTAGTGGAATCAGCTTCTGTGTCCACTTCTTTAAATTCAGCGGGGAAAACCTGATCGGGATAGGCGTCAAATGATACTGAAGGAAAGTGCCTCATGGCCTCTCCCCCAGAGGCGAAATATTTAAATAGCCTTTCTGGCAGCTGGAAACTGACATTGATCACTTCGTTAGTCTGAATATGCATGACAGCTTCCATCGCATTCACATACTCAAATTTTTCTTTCACTCTTAACGACACCGTGCCACCGTAAGGCGCTTTCAATGTTGTGTAGTTGAAATTGGATTGCGCTAATTCTAGATCGGCTTTGGCTTCGTTTAATGAAGAGACCGCTTTGTCAAAATCTTGAGCAGAGATAAAATTTGTCTTTTTGAGCTTCACAGCACGTTGATATTGGACCGTAGCAAGTGCATGAATAGATTTTGCTTTCTCTAAGAGCAATGCGTATTCAGCTTTATCCAGTTCCGCTAGCACTTTTCCTTCAGCAACATCTTCTCCTGAAAATGCAGGCATTGAAAGGATCTGCCCTGCGACGCGGAAAGCAAGCACCGCTTTGTCGTCAGCTTCAACCATACCCGGAAACGTGCGCATAACATCACCTTCTCCGATTGAAATGGTCATGAGTTTTGCTGGACGAGCATCAGGCTCTGGAACAGGAGGCTCTTCACTACAACCACCTAAACTGAACAAAAACGCAAAAAAAAGCGTTCTTTTCATTGTAACTCTCCTTGTGAGCTCACTTTTATAGGGAAATTCGAAAGCGATTAAGTTGTCAAAGCAGACAACACAACACTCTCAAGGAAAGAGTAGACAATGGCAGGAGGAAATTGGTCGTATATCTTGATATTCTTATGTTTCACACGACAAAACGTATTTCTTGAATGAAATCACGCTATTAGTTATTTGTTTATGTGATCTTAATTCCATTCTATATGGAGCAAATTGCTTCAACTTCTCGCTCAATAGCCCCTGTTCTATCATTGAGTTGCGGCAAAAATGCCTGTAAATCTTCTGCGAGCTTACAGTCCGTTTTTTCAATCCGTAAACACAATGCGGCTAAGTCATCGGCACCGATCATTGACGCGGCACCCTTCATGCGATGAGCAATCTTTTTAACAGCATCGATATCTTCACTTTCTAACGCCTTCTGAAACGCATCAATATCCGCTTGTTGAGATGAAACATATTTACCAAGAATATGTTGCATCAGTTCTTCACTGTCACCGACCTGATCTCTTATTCGTGACAAGTCTAAACAAGATATTTGAGCGTTTTCTGTCGCAGGTGACACTGGGTTTTTCTCTACTTCCATATACTCATTGCGAGCAATGACATCCTCCTGATTTACGACTTCATCATCACCTCCATGTAGAGACTCATCCCTCGATGTAACATGTTCACTGGCCACATAGAGCAACATCAACTTCACGAGTTGATCTTTGGTAAACGGTTTCGCTAAGTGAGCATTCATTCCAGAATCAATGCATCGTTCAGCATCACCCGACAATGCATTGGCAGTAACAGCAATAATAGGTGTTAAAGTGTCGAATTCACGGATTTTACGTGTCGCTTCAAAGCCATCCATTTCTGGCATCTGACAGTCCATGAGAATAAGGTCATACTGCTTTTCGCTATGCATTCCAAGGGCTTTCAACCCATTTTCAGCCAAAGAGGCGGTACAACCTAAACTGTTAAGTACCAAAATCATAAGATCTTGGTTGACCAAGTGGTCTTCAGCCACAAGCACATTCAGACCATCAAACATCACATCGGCAGACGGTTTATCGGCAATATTAGTCGGCAAAGGATCGTCTATGGTAAGCGCGTTAAATAGAGTGTCTGGACTCACTGGGTTAATAAGACAAGGCATACCCAGCTCATCAATCATTCCGTCGTGACTGATCATAATGCTATTAGCAGCCCCATTCATCAATTCACGCATTTCACCAATCTCACTATCATCAACAAACAATAGGGTTGATTCTGTGATGACATCTGGTGATGTTTTGCTGGGGATAAACTGAGAGACTGAAAGACCAATATTATTCAGATAAGCATTAAACACAGCGTATAGTTGGGGATCATACGTCGCAATCACCACGTTCAGAATTGCAACTTCCTCTTTCAGCGTCATTCCCGCAAATAATGTTTCTTGGTGATCAATAGACGCTTTAAAAGGGATATCGACGGTGAAGGTCGTGCCTGCCCCTTCTTTACTCACCACTTTCAATTCCCCGCCCATTAATTCAGTCAGACGTAGGCATACTGGTAACCCAAGTCCCGTTCCCTGATATGACCGTGAATATGAGCTATCAACTTGCGTAAAGTTATCGAAAATGGCTCTTTGATTTTCTTCTCTAATCCCAATCCCTGTGTCTTTGACTTTCAAGCGCAGCAATACGTTGCCATCAACTATTGCTTGGCTAATGTGAACCATCACAGAACCTTGCTTAGTGAATTTAACCGCATTACCAACAAGATTAAGAATTATCTGAGTGTATCTCACAGGGTCTATGCTGACCCAACGCGGTAGCTCGGGGTCAATCAAACAATGGAGACGGAGGTTTTTCTCAACGGCTCGTGCGTGAAACACCACCAAAGCATCATGAACAAGATCAACGAGTTCACTATCTTGTTCAAGCAGCTGCATTTTACCCGCTTCAATTTTGGTCAAATCCAACACATCGTTGATGATGTTTAGCAAGGCATTCGATGAATGTACTAAAGTATCGACAAAGTAGGATTGCTGTTGATTGAGTGGGGTATCTTTTAGCAAATTAGACATACCGACAATACCATTCATCGGTGTTCTAATTTCATGGCTCATCATCGCGAGGAAATTTGTTTTCGCTTCATTGGCACGTTCAGCATCATCTTTCGCTTGAAGCATTTCTTCAGAGATCAAATCATTGAGTTTTTTCTGACGAACAAAGTTAACCATGGCACTCAAACTCGAAAGTACCGGCTCAATCCATGACAACAAGTCATCATCATAACTGGTTGATTCATCGAACAAACATACAACACCCACTAACTGATTCGAGAGAAATAGCGGCATGCACAAGGCGTTGATGATGAGCTTATTGTTGTTATTGGTTAAACCCGCAACCTGCAGGCTCCTATCGCCTTTTTGTGTTTCAATCACCTTAGTAACGACACTGTTCACAAAATCTTCGGACACATATCCATTTGCAACCAAACGTGTTTGAGCCAAAGGTCGATAGTTTTTCTTTTCACTGTAATCGACTTCAACAATTAACCCATGGTTACTCTCACCAATTCGAAGCAATATTTTCAGTACTTCTTTAAAGCTATTGTGATAATCGTCGCTCACAAGAAATTTATCTTGCAATGTTTTGACCGCGGAGAACAATTCAGCACCCTTAGACACTTTTATTTTGTCGAGGTGTTGTTCTGTGATATCGCGAATAATTGCGACTTGCAGTGTTGATTCGTTTACTTCGATTTTTGTTGATCGGACTTGAACAATGAGTTTGTCGTTTGCTCGACTTAACTCATAATTCAGATTTTTAGTGTTAAGACCATATAGCGCTTGAGAAAAGTACGCACGTGAATCAGGGACGATTTTGGAAATAATATTGGTCAGAGATAACTGGTCTTGTGGTACATCTTCAAGCTCAAACATCCGCTGCGCGGCTTCATTGAGTGTGGTCACTTGATGCTCTTCGCCAAGAACCAATAAACCATCTTTATAGCTATGAATGATGGTGTTGAGGTAGTTTTTGCTAGATTCAATCTCCTGAATCGCTCGTGCGTATTTCCAAATCAAGAACATGATCATGAGATCAAGCAAAAACACTTGGGCAATACCTGACAATATTTCAGATGTCAGCGAACTCTCAATAGGTCTGGGATCTTCATAGACTATCAGCTCTCCAACTAGCCTAGGCTCCCCCAACTCTTTATAAAGAATTGGGAAACGATGTAGCCTAAACTCGTTGTCAAATCGTCCATCTTTGGGTGCGGTAATGTGCCGAAAACTGTCATCATTGGCGATGACCTCAACACGATATACAAAGCGAGATAGCGCTTCACTTTCTAGGTCTTTAATCACCGACTCAAAATCAAAGTTCCACATCTGGTTCGGTAGGCGATAAGACAATCGCGTTGCAATCGACGAAATCTCGTGTTCCAACTCGTTCTGCAAGCGCTCTTGGGTTTTCACATAATTAAAAACACCAAACATACTGAGAATGAGTGTCCCGCTAATTAGCAGGATGACCGCGAGCCTTGTTCGTATCATCAACATAAAATCAAACCTGCATGCTAGCCGTGATATCAGCGGTCATGGTTCGTGCACATTCGAATTCGCCCAATACCTTTTTGTCATTGAGCTTTAGATGATTACACCAATGGACTAAGCCGTTCCAATTGGCATGCTCGATATCATTGCACATGGATAGCAAGTTCCCATACACCCCTTCTTTCGACACGAGCGCTTTTTTTACATTCGGTGATAAATCCAAATGACTGATGATCTCAGACATAGGTTTACTTAACATTATGTCCAACATCGAAAACGCCCCGACGATGAAGGCCTCATCTTGATTAAAATCGCTCGATTCAAGTGTCAGCATGGATAATAGTGTCGCACGCGTTAATGCCGTACTTTGCAATTGCGCAGCATGCTGATGGTTTAAATTCGACATAATCAACAACGACACTAACCGCCTTAACGCCTGTACGCCCAAGTACACCACAGCCTGACGAGGATTAGAGATCTTATTGGATTTAGTCTTGGCGAGAATGTTGGAACTCGCGATCACTTTGTAAAGCAAAGAAACGTCTTTCGAAATGATGTTTGTCAGCGTATCGATGTCATCAGGATTTCGATTAATCACAATACAAACATCGAGCAAAGACATGACTGACGGAGCGACATCTTCCGACCTAACGACTTGTGGCTTCTCAAAAAAGTAGCCTTGAAACAAAGCAAACCCGAACCCTTGAGCGGCATTCAGTTCTTCCTGTGTCTCCACTTTTCGAGCAAGAAACACTTGTTGTGAATATTGAATGATGGTGTCTTCCCAGTCGGAAGGGTCACTACGTTCCATACTGACACTGACAATATCCACTAACTCTAGATATCTTCGCCACTCATTTCTCATGGCTTTACTATCCATTAGGATACGGTAGCCTTCCGTACGATAGCTTCGAAGTTTGCTCACCAGATCTTGAGTGGGTAAACAGTCTTCGGTTACCGAAATGATAAGATGTTGTGGCGGCAGTGCTAGTGGGATCTCATCCAGCAGTGATGATTCACCAAAACTGACGATGTATCGGATGTCGGCCTTTCGATCCGAACTCGCTAAGAAATTGGCACTCAGTATCCGAGATGTTGCCGTATCCTCGTCAACCGACGGGAACTTGTTCTCCAGCCCTTCTCGGAATAAAAGCTCGCTCCCCCAATGCTTCAATTCGTTGTCGAAGATTGGTTGACACGAAAAAAACACTTCAGTCACTTAGTCATTGTCCCATTAATGAAACTCATTATTAAAATTTAGACCAAATGGTGTATTTTTCCTTTTTTTTCCGCGAAATAGATGAATCCACGACAACAATAAACGTTCTATCGCCTGAAACTAAAAAAAGAAGCCTATCGGCTTCTTTTCTCTTTGTCTTTCAAGGTGCTTACCGACTATTCGGCGACTTCTTCAATGCGAAAGGGAATACGTTGTGGCTTATCGCTAAACCCCCCCACACTAACGCCGATAATTTTCTCTCCATCAGGTTCTACACTGGCCCAAATCAATGAGCGTTTGTTCAGGTTCTCACCTTGTTCAAACAAATAGCGGTATTTGCCACCACCCTGATATACATGCAGATAAGATGCCAGCGCACCCGCAGCACTTCCCGTTGCCGACTCTTCATCTATACCCAACAACGGAGCGAAGTTACGACAACGCGCAGAAATATCTGACTCTGAAGGGGTTAACGAAAACACATGCACGGCCCCTGTTTTAGAGGCTTTGTTGAACTTTTTAATGGCAGCCAAGTTCGGAGTCACTTTATTCAGCACAGTTTCATCAGTCACAGGGACAATAATGTCGACCAAGCCAGTTGACACCGCTTTGACGGGTAAACCTGTTGCTAAAATATCCTCTGATGTAATTCCTAACAAAGGTGCGATGTCTTCAACAGAGAATTCTTTACCAAATTTTGGTAACGCTTGCTCCATTGAAACACGTCCTTCTTCAGAAATAGAGACCCCGAGAATGCCCGCACCTGTTTCCTGTTTGTAATCTCCCGCGGCCAACTTGCCATTCTTAAAGAGAACTGAAAATGTCCCAACAGTAGCGTGACCACAAAAGTCGACTTCATTGGTTGGCGTGAAAAAACGAACGCGAAAGTCTGCTTTCTTAGATGGAGATACAAATGCTGTTTCAGAATGACCAAGCTCTTTGGCGATGGATTGCATTTGTGTTGGGGAAAGATGGGCGCTATTTAAAACAACACCCGCAGGGTTACCGCCTTGATTATCAGCAACAAAGGCATTAACCACATAGACTTCAAGAAATTCTGACATCGCTACCTTCCTTGTTTTTTATTATTGTGTGTCGGCTATGCGCCTTAAGACACGTTGGCATAGCGCGTTTAGGTATATTTGTTACAGTGTTACAAAAAAACAAAAAACACAAGAATTTGATGCTCTTTCGAGAAATGAAGCCCCTTTCCGAAGCAAAATCGTTTAAAAGCGGTACAGCTACGATAATTCTCGGCTTATTGAGTACTTTGGTTATATTGCATAGGCTAGACGCTATTACTCATGCCCTATACCACTCCCTCTATCACCAGCACGTCTTTATCTTCACCGTAGCCTCGCTATGTCACTGACTTCAATTGCATCACGCGAGACTCGTAGTTCATGCTCGAATACCCATATTGCTTTCCACGTTCGGTAGGACAAGCAACGATTTCTTTGTAGATACACATATTGAGGTTGCTCGCACAGGGGTCTTTTCCTTAGAATACGAGACAAATAGACTATGGGTATCAAACAATGATCGACTTAGAAAACTTGATGAAAGATGCGCCTCAGCGCGAACCCGACCTTCCTTTGCCTTCTTTAGAAGATCAAAAACGCATCGCTGCTGAACTTAAAGCGCTCGAAGAGAAAGGCGAACTAACGCCAGAAGTCTTAGAAAAATACTTCGGCGGCAAATCAACACATTAATCGTTCTGTCATTAATGTGTATATCCAAAGAACGCGCTTTCCAGCGCGTTTTTTGTTAGTAGTTGTTCAGCCGACACCTCCGGTCTTAATATGCTTTCAATCATTATTGCGCGATTAAACAATTGGCCAGCGATGCCACTAAGCCATTGCTTATCAATACGTACCATCACTTGTTCGGGATAGTGTCGTTCATTAACGAAAAAACCGCCCTAAGACGGTTTTGGTTAACATTTCAGCTCGCACAAAACACATGCACGATTTCGCACCATCAGGCTCAGTTAAGCGAGGAGATCGAAACGGTCTAGATTCATCACTTTTGTCCAAGCTGATACGAAATCATCAAGGAACTTTTGTGTCGCATCTTGCGTGGCATATACCTCTGCCAATGCACGTAATTGAGAGTTTGAACCGAACACCAAATCAACACGAGACCCGGTCCATTTCAGTTCACCCGTTCGCCTATCTTTTCCTTCGAAGACATCATTGCCATCAACGGGGTGCCACTCCACGCCCATGTCCAATAGATTCACAAAGAAGTCATTCGTTAACGCTTCAGGGCGATCGGTAAATACTCCGTGGCAATGACCACCTGCGTTGGTATTGAGAACACGAAGTCCACCCACTAGCACGGTCATTTCAGGTGCGGTTAGCGTTAGAAGCTGCGCTTTGTCGATCAACATTTCTTCCGCAGAGACCGCATACTTGGTTTTTTGATAGTTCCTGAACCCATCCGCTTCAGGCTCTAGTACAGCGAAGGCATGAATATCAGTTTCATCTTGAGAGGCATCGGTTCTTCCTGGCGTAAACGGAACATCAACATGTTTGCCTGCATGCTTCGCTGCTTTTTCGATACCAACACCACCTGCAAGAACAATGATATCCGCAAGTGAAACGCGTTTACCGCCAGTCTCAGCACTGTTGAAATCGAGCTGCACACCTTCTAATTTTGCCAATACATTGGCGAGTTCAGCAGGATGATTCACTACCCAGTCTTTTTGTGGTGCTAACGCAATACGCGCCCCATTTGCACCACCGCGCTTATCTGAACCTCGGAAGGTTGATGCTGAAGCCCAAGCTGTCGACACAAGTTGTGAGACCGTTAAGCCCGTTCCATCAATCCTAGACTTCAAATGCGCAATATCAGTTGCATCTACCAATGCATGATCACGCTCTGGGACGTGGTCTTGCCAAAGCATCACTTCACTCGGAATCTCTGTACCAAGGTAACGTGAGCGAGGCCCAAGGTCACGGTGTGTTAACTTGAACCATGCGCGAGCAAAAGCATCGGCAAATTGATCAGGGTTATTTAAGAAGTTACGCGAGATTTTTTCGTAAGCAGGATCAAAACGCAGTGATAAATCCGTCGTTAACATTGTCGGCAAGCGCTTCTTCGAACTATCAAATGGGTCTGGAATCACACCATCCGCATCTTTCGCCACCCACTGGTGAGCACCAGCAGGGCTTTTTGAAAGCTCCCATTCGTAGCCAAAAAGGTTTTCAAAGAAATAGTTGCTCCATTGTGTTGGAGCTTGTGTCCATGTCACTTCAAGACCACTAGTGATTGCATCCCCAGCCATTCCAGAGCCATGCGCACTTTTCCAACCAAAACCCTGCGCTTCAATTGGCGCTTCTTCGGGTGCAGGCCCAACCAAACCGGCATCGCCTGCTCCGTGTGTTTTACCGAAGGTGTGCCCGCCAGCTATCAAGGCCACAGTTTCCTCGTCATCCATTGCCATCCGCGCAAATGTTTCACGAATATCGGTGGCTGCAAGAAGCGGATCAGGGTCGCCATTAGGACCTTCTGGGTTAACATAAATCAGGCCCATTTGTACTGCCGCGAGTGGATTTTCAAGATCTCGATCGCCGCTGTAGCGTGAGTCATCAAGCCACTCTTTTTCTGTTCCCCAGTACACATCTTCCTCTGGTGCCCAGATGTCTTCGCGACCACCTGCAAAACCAAATGTTTTGAAGCCCATGGATTCCAACGCCACGTTACCGGTAAGAATCAATAAATCCGCCCACGAAATATGTTGGCCGTACTTCTGTTTAACAGGCCAAAGTAAGCGACGGGCTTTATCGAGGTTACCGTTGTCAGGCCAGCTATTAATGGGAGCGAAACGTTGGTTGCCTGTTCCCGCACCACCGCGTCCATCAGATGTACGGTAAGTACCTGCGCTGTGCCATGCCATTCGCACAAACAAAGGTCCGTAGTGACCGAAATCAGCAGGCCACCATTCTTGAGAATCCGTCATCAGAGCATGAATATCTTGTTTGACTGCATCTAGGTCTAATTGATTGAAGGCGTCTTTATAATTGAACTCACCGCCTAATGGATTCGATTCAGGGGTGTGCTGGTGCAAAATATCGATCCGAAGCTGATTTGGCCACCAGTCTCGATTCGTGGTTCCGCGACTTGGGCTGTTATGAAAAGGGCATTTACCTACGTCAGACATATTAATCTCTCCAAATGAAAACCTGTCTTACTTTGCTTGTTCAGTGCTCGTTAACAGGTATAGATGGATATGAGGTCGACAGCCAATAGGTTGTTACTACGGTTCCAATCGGTTTTTCCTATCTTACAAAAGAAGAATTACTATTTACTTTAAAATCAAAGAGATAAACGAAATTCCGCCAACCAAAATGAAAACACATGTCTCGTGATTAACGCACTCGTGCAATTTGAGCTCTACATCCACTTTAAGTATTTTGAGGGGTTTATGTATCAGACGATAGTGACGAAAAAAGCCCCGCGACTGCGAGGCTTGATTTGATAGAATCTATATCAGTGTAGTGTCACTCCGAAACAATGGGATTATTGCTGCTCCCATGGTCCCCAAGCTGACCCAGGCATATCGCCTTTCGTCCACCACTTCGCTTTGTAAGTATTGCCTTTATGGATAGTTAAATCACCACCCACGTAGACTTTACCAGCACTCCACGTTTGTGCAGAACCGTCATCAAACGCTTCCCAAACAGAAGATGACCCAGGAGTTTCACCCTTCGTCCACCATTTCGCTGTGTACTCGACACCGTTGTATGTCACCTTGTCGCCAGTGTTATAAATGGTGTCTTTATCCCATGAACCGTTAACTGGGCCTGCATTGCCCTTCACGTTGACGACAACCGTCGCGTCGGCACTAGCGGCACCATCGTTCACGCTAACAACAACGCTGATCACGCTGTCTTTATCCGAATCAACCGTTGAAACCGTGATGGTCGCGCTGTTGCCATTCTGTGCAACAACACCTGCAGAAGCGGCAAACGTTAGCGCATCGCCATCAGCATCAGTCGCAGAAACTGAAATTACAGTCGCATCGCCAGCAGTTACATCGACAGAAGCCGGTGCATTTAACACAGGTGCTGTATTTTCAACTACGCCGCTACCAGTTACATTCACCGTAACCGAAGCAGAATCTGAACGTCGACCATCACTAACAACGACAGTGACCGTATCTGTCAGATCAGTTGCGGTGTTAGGCGCTTTGTAAGTCACAGTCGCTGTGCCATCGCCATTATCAACGACATCTGCACCTGCAGCCGTGAATGAAAGTGCATCACCATCTGCGTCTACCGCTGAAACAACAAAGCTAATCACCTGACCAGAATCCGCCGCTTGTGCGCCCGGTACCGAAATGACTGGCGCTTCATTTGGCAACACATTTGCACTAAACACGTTGTCAATCTGCTGCGCCAATGGCGATTTCAGGTTGGTACATTCCTTCAGCTTCGAACCATGATTGATAAAGGTGCCTTCACACTGAATGTCACCGTGTACCTGCCAAACAATGATGCCGCCAAGATCATGGTTAACCACATACTCGGCTTTCTTGCGAATGGCTTCCTCATCGTCGTAGCTTAGGAAATACTTCCCTTTTACGGCATAAGGGACTTCAGCGTTGGCATCCCAGAAATGCTCCCAACCATTTTGCTTAATGATGTAGTTGTAATTTGGTTGCCCTTCAAACGCCTTCCAGTTATCTAGATCAACCGATGAAGACGTAGGGCCATCAACAGAGAAGTTCACCGTACGTTTGTCGGTTGGTGCGCCCAAGTAAGCTGTCGCTTCTTTGGTTTGAACGCCACGGCCATAGAAAGCAGCACCGAAGTTAATCTTGTTTGATGGAATGCCACGTGCTTGCATCCAAACACGCAAATCGTCCAGTGTTAACCCATCAAACTCTTCTTCTGGGTATGGATATAACGGGGAGTTGTGACCTGTCAGGTTTGACCAACCACCGTTAAGGTCGTAAGTCATCATGTTGAAGTAATCCATCGAGTTCGATAGACGGTTCCAGTCATAACCTTCAAGTGCAGCAGGTACCGCTTTAAATGCGGCGGTTAGAAGTTTGTCGTTACCAATACGCGCACGAATATCATCCATCAATTGCTCAAAGTTAGCGTAATCAACGTCTGTACCCGTAAAGTTCATGCCACCAGAGCCTGGGAATTCCCAGTCGATATCGATACCGTGGAAGCCCAGCGCCATCAGTCGATCGATATCAGCAAGGAAGCGCTCTTTCATAGCTGGGTTTGCGGCCATTTCGGGGAAGTGTTTTGACATACTCCAACCACCAATAGACGCCATGACTTTCACGTCTTTTTGGTTAGCCAAGTCAATCAAACCTGGTGCGCCACCGGCTTTCTTCAACGGGATAGGCATTTGACCCGTCACGCCAGAAGGTGCATGTTTCCAACCGCGACCATCTTTTACAAAGCCTTGAGCTTGCACTTTAGCTAGCTGATCGGCTTGCCACGGTTCATTCCCTGGGAACTCGTGAATATACTCGAGTTCACCCCAAAGAATGTGGAAATCCCAGCTTGAATAAACATCTGGGTGCAAAAGTGGGCCTGGCTCTTGAACCGAACCATCTTGATAGATGTTTTTGTTGCGAAGGTCACCACTGTGCAAGGAGCCATCTTTCGCCACGCCAAAGAAACTAAAATTTAGAATGGAGTAGATATCCATATCTACGTTCAAATGCGTTGCTTCGCCTTTAACGCTAAAACCTGCATCAGTCCCTTTCCACGCTTCCCATTGCGTTAGGTAACCAATCACGGCTTTATCATGCGTTGGTGCAGCGTATACAGACGCACTCATACCGAGAGCTCCTGCAACACATGCGGCAACCGCTGTAAACTTAAGTCCTTTATACATTGTTATTTTTCTCCACGTATTGGATGTTGGTTGGTGTGCTCCCCTTACTGTTTCACCACTTAATTTTCGACGCGAATATAAATTCTCAAGTTTGGCACTACGATTCGGAATGTAGTTAGTCAGTTACATTTCTTTCGCCATTTCTTTGCAGCAAAGCATCGATTTCACACCGAAATAGAAGTAGATCACGCCGATACGCAAATTCATAAAAACTGTTACATATCAATTAGATTGAACGAGGATCACAGAGTATCTTGTTTCATGAAACGGGGGGGAAAAAATCCCCGCCTGTATAAAACAAGCGGGGACAAACTACAAAGGAGTACGCGCTAACTAGCTATCCCCGTTTCAGGGGAGAGTGAGTATAGCTGTGCGTATAAGCACGATATTGGTAAAGCAAATGGCATACCAATAAATACACCCAAACAACCTGAAGAGGCCGGATTCAGCTCGATTGGCTATCAAACCCCGTCAAACCGTATTCTTTGATGGTTCTAACCAGTTAGATTCAATAGATTACGAGACGTTATGGCGCAAAGATTGCACCAAAATAGAGCATCCATGGCCTGATACTGATACCCCAGTAATCTTGTTTGAATTTAACGATTCCAATCTGTGCAATGCTTAAGGATAATGAAAGTGCCTACCCCTTTGCAGTTCAATCGGTTGACGCCGAGACACTCCGAGTTAGATGGGTATAATTTTAGGCTCAGCCAATTACAAACAGTGAGATAGCTACCATGGATTTTGCGTTACCTCTCATCATCATCGTGATATTCGTTTTCATCATTCTTATCCGCCAGAAAGCAAAAAAAGTGGCAGAAAAGAACAAGCAATTGGGCGCTGAATTCTTAGAAAAAAATGCGCAAGAAGAAGGGGTTATCACTACTGAATCTGGGCTTCAATACAAAGTATTAGAAGAAGGCGAAGGTGAAATGCATCCAACAGCCACATCACGCGTTCGCGTTCACTACCATGGTACTTTGTTAGATGGTTCTGTGTTTGATAGCTCAGTACAACGTGGTGAGTCTATTGAATTTGGACTTAACCAAGTGATAAAAGGTTGGACAGAGGGCGTCCAGTTGATGAAAAAGGGTGGAAAAACACGATTCTTCATTCCATCAAACTTGGCTTATGGTAATGCAGCTGCAGGTTCTATTGGGCCGGGTTCAACCTTGATTTTCGAAGTAGAATTATTGGATTTCAGCTAACACCAAATATAACTCGTGTTAGAGCCAAAAAAGCCGCATCCTTAGATGCGGCTTTTTGTTACCCGTTTTAACGTTCCTGATTAACCAAAGCGCTAGCGCAACTTATCAACCAGTTCAGACTCTATTTCACCTCTGGCGCCATTTCATCTGCACTAAGGGTCCAACAAACCGCCTCTTCAAGCGGTAAAGGCTTCGCAAAATAGTACCCCTGACAAATTTCAATATCACAGCCTTTCACGAATTGTTTTTCAGCAAGTGTTTCGACACCTTCAGCCACAATTTCACACCCTGTCACTTCACTGATTTTCGCCAACAATTGATATAGATTTTGCCCGCGTTCTTCTTGAACATTCAGCAACAATGAACGATCGAGCTTCACTTTGTCGAAGTTAAACTTAAGCAAGTGCGGAAATGACGCGTAACCAGAACCAAAATCATCAATCGCCACTGTCACACCCATCTCTTGAAGTGCCGCAATGTTGCGAGCAATGTGAGTATGGTCATCCAAGATTGCTTCTTCGGTAACCTCAATTTCTAACGCCGTAGCGGGCAATTGATAATGAGCCAATCGGTCAGTGATATAGTCAACCACTGATGGATTTGAAATCGTATCTGCCGATACATTCACACCGATTTTGCATCCCTTTTCCAGCGGGAAGGTCTTCATATCGGACAACACTAAGTCGATCACCATGGTGTCGAGGTGCCACATAGCCCTCAGTTGCTGAAAGTCAGCAACAAATGTAGGCGGATGCAACTTACCATGTTCATCTTTATAACGAACAAGCGATTCGAAAGAGAGATGCTCAGGGTCGTTAAGATGTACTTGAGGCTGATAGAACATCACAAATTCGCCGTTACTCAGCATGCGACTAACACGCTGACTAACCTCATGCATGTTGATGTAGCTACCCATCGAATTGTTCACATCGCCGAGAAATGACTTCATGGTGCTATTTTCAATTTCGCTTTTGCGGATAAGCGCCTTATCGTCAATGCCACTATTGCCAGCATAGAGCAAGTAAAAAGGGCGATACACTATAACGCCAAGAGCCACCACCACAACTTGAAGTAACACCCCACCCACGCTGTCTTGCGTTGCGATATATCCGCTCAAAAATGGGGGCGTCATCCAATCTACTATTGTGCTAACTGGGTTTACCCACCCTAATGACATAACGCCATAAACAGTCACAAAACTCAGAATAGGAACGAGAATAAAAGGCACAATGAGGATTGGGTTAAACACAATCGGCAAACCGAATAGCAGTAGCTCGTTTATGTTAAAAATCACCAACGGTAAAGCGGATAGCGCCAACGCAGTATGACGTCGATCTTTTGAAAACAACAAAATGCAGCAAAGTAAGCTCAGGGTATTTCCCGACCCACCAATAGACAAAAACGCATCATAGAATCCTTGCCCTAGAATGTTTAGACTCGCCTCACCCGCTTCCCACGCGGAAAGGTTGAGTTGAGTATCTTCAAACAGTTGTTGCTTGACTCTAAATAGGAAATTATGGCCATTTATGCCCACAGAACCAAGCGCACCAAGTATAAAGAGATAAACAACACCGCCATCAAACGTGAGCGGGTCAATCATCAGTAAATCGCGGTATTTATCAAAATACGAGATGACAGCTCTAGTCAGCTCGGAAAACGCCATTGTGAGTAGCAAAAAACCGAAAAAATGTGCAACTTGTTTATAAAGAGAACTAACGAAATCCACTCGTAACGGATTCAGCGGATACAAACGGAAAGACACGCAAGAAGCAGCAGCGACACCCGAAGTTAATATTGCCACTAACGGATTATTTGGTAACCCATTTTGTCCAGAGACCAAGCCATTCGCTAATGAGATAGTAACGAACATCGCGAGCGCATAGGGCGTGACCACCATGGGGTTAACACTATGTTTGGACGACAAATAATACGTAGAAATCAAGCACAGGACAGTCGGATATACCCCTATCAACATGTTGGAGAAATCAAAAAACTGTTTTGCCACCGAAGGGAAATTTGAAAAATTCAGAGCATGCCCAACGAATATCGACATCGCGTTACAAATCGTTAAGGGCAGAATCAATAAAAATACGATCGATATGTCACGTACATACGTGTCGTAATAAGATCGGAGTGACGGAAATACTCGCATATATAATGACGGATCTCGTTATATACGATTCAATCGTCGAAATCAGAAAGCTAATCGAACTCCGTTTTTTTGACAGACCCAAGGAAAACGCCATTTTCCGTTTCCAGAAAAGCGTATCTTTATGAGTAATGATAACGGGAGATTAGTGGCTTTCGTCGCTAACTCAGTGTCACTCAGTCAACGGCTTACGAAAGGCTGTTTCCAAACGTTGTTTCGGTATGATTGATAAATTTTTCGCGCAGTATATATGTGAGAATATCGCCACTCAATTGAAATATATCTTTTTATTGTAAGCAGAATCACACCAATACGAAAAGTCACCAAAAGACTACAAAACAGCGTAAAACCATCAACAAACCTGCGCTAATTTCAACCAACCAATCCAATTGCATATGGATCGTTAACCCGTCAATCAGTGCAATCAATTCAATTGACATGGGTCGTCATCTCAATTTTATCGAAAAATACGTCGGCGTGAATGTCACATTAGGTCAATTACAGGAGGAAATGAGGTGGCGGTGGTTCGCTTTTCACCAAGTCGGACACAATCTGCAGACCGCGTTTTATGCGATACCGACTTGCTTCCACGCCCAGACTAATTCGCACATGATTTATCTTACTGTCTGCATCCAAACTAAAGGGTTGGTACCCAGTCAATTGCACTCCAGCTTGCCGTGCTGCTTCCAAGAAATTGTCGGCTTGCCACTCACTCGGTAATGTTAGCCACACATGCTGACCGTATGGGTGCGCCGAAAACGACAGATCCGAAAGGCACTTTGCAGTTAAGCGCTGTCTTGCAGCAAATTCCTGCCTTTGAAACGCTTCAATGCGCTCAACAGAACCATTCACAATCCAATGGCTCGCGATTTCAAATGGCAAAGGCGTTGCCATCCAACTCGTTGCCGCTAAGCGGCCTACCGCATGGTGCTTAAGGTGACGAGGCACCACCAAATAACCTACACGTAAACCAGGAGCAACAGTCTTTGTCAGGCTCGTCACATAGAAGCTTTGATCAGGAATAATGCTCGAAATTGGTGGTACGCGATGAGGCTCAAGTGCTCCATACACATCATCTTCAATGAGAGTCAGATTGTATCGTCGCACAATGTCAGCAATTGCTATGCGACGCTCAAGACCCATGTGTGCATTGGTCGGGTTACTCATGCTTGGGGTACAGGCTAGCGCTTTGATATCTCTTTGCTGACAGGCTTTTTCCAGTGCTTCAGGGATGATGCCTTGCTC
Source organism: Enterovibrio gelatinilyticus (assembly GCF_028683095.1). GTDB lineage: Bacteria > Pseudomonadota > Gammaproteobacteria > Enterobacterales > Vibrionaceae > Enterovibrio > Enterovibrio gelatinilyticus. Next base: position 281,811 of record NZ_JAJUBC010000003.1, read on the forward strand.
ATCCATATCAATGCCGCACAACTTAAAATTGAAAATTTTAGAGCGGGCAATCAACCCATGATCAACCAATCTTTCGCAAGCAACAGTATCACCGGAGGAGATCGCTGTACCCAGTGCAAGTACCAAGCCATGACATGCGCCGTTCGTGAGCAATACACATTCAGCTTCCGCATTGAGTTTTTGCTGAGACAAGTAGTGCAATGCCGCCTCGATATGACGTCGTTGGCCGGGTACGGGTCGTGGTGAATTCAGAAGATGCGCGGTATCACCGCTTTGCGCAATGGTCATTAGTGTTTCGTTGAATAACTGCGTTATCTGATTGGTGTAAACCGGATGCGCTATCGACATGTCTATCACATCGTCAACAGAATGTTCGCTTTTGACATCTTGTGTCAGTAAAAATTCGCTCTCCCTACCCTGCGCAAAACTGCGTACAAACGTACCACTTCCCACCCACGCTTCAACCGCCCCCTGCTTTTCAGCATGTGCATAGGCATTGCTCACCGTCTGTACGCTCACAGACAGTTGATCAGCGAGTTCGCGATGAGGCGGTAGCTTCGTGCCTGACACCAATATGCCAGCAGAAATTTGTTCGATTATCGCTTTTGAGATCGCTAGATATTTCGGGAGCCCTGAGGCTAATTCGAGGTGTAAGTTAATTGTCATAGTTCAAAGTTTTTATTGACCAAAATTTAACCGATGGTGTATGTGTAATATATGTTAATGAAAGGTTTCATGACATTGGCTTTACATTGATCTGCATTGAACTGCCTTGTCATATAAAAACTGTAGTCCTTCGAAATTGAAATGCAAAGGAGACAGACCACTGAACAAAACGCGCGACATGTACGTTCCTTAATTCGGAGCTAAACATGAAGCAAAGCTGGGAGGCAAAACAGCCATCTTGCACTAAAGACGGAATATCGACCCCGAATTCCTCTTGCTGATGACTGGCGATGACTCTTGTGATGTCAACGTTCGTCCAATTGGGCGGTATGTTTAGGAGAAAGGGGCATGAGTGACGTTGTGCTAAATTTTACGCTCGAAGAGTTCGGCGTCCGGCTGGCGAAAGTCCGTGCAGCCATGGAAATAAACGAGATTGATCTGCTTATCGTTCACGACCCTTCCAATATGGCGTGGCTAACAGGTTATGACGGCTGGTCGTTTTATGTTCCGCAATGTGTCGTTATTGGTCACGAAGACGAACCATTGTGGTTCGGTCGTAATCAAGACGCTAATGGCGCACGACGAACCGTCCACATGCATCATGACCATGTAGTGGGTTATCCTGACCACTATGTCATGAATCCGCCACTTCATCCGATGGAGTTTCTTGCCACTTCAGTACTCACTGAAAAGCTGTGGGATCGTGGACGTATCGGTGTCGAAAAAGACAATTACTATTTCAGCGCCACGGCCTATGAGGCACTTCGCGACAATCTTCCCTTTGCGTCTTTTGTCGATGCAACAGGGCTGGTCAACTGGTGTCGAGCAGAGAAATCCGAGCAAGAATTGTATTACATGCGGGCTGCCGCTCGTATCGTCGAAAACATGCACCGCGTCGCCTTTGATTTGATTGAACCCGGTCTGCCAAAACACATACTGGTTGCAGAAATAAACAAGCACTCTGTGATTGGTCATGATGGACACTTTGGCGACTACGCCGCGATCGTTCCCCTTCTTCCCTCAGGAATCGATGCCTCTGCGCCCCATCTTACCTACGACGATCGTCCCTTTAAAAAAGGAGAAGGAACATTTATCGAGATGGCGGGGGTACATCGACGTTATCACTGCCCTCTATCTCGTACCATTTACCTTGGCGAGCCTGCGGATCATTTTAAACGTGCCAATGAAGCGCTCAACGAAGGCTTAGAAGCGGGTTTAGCCGTTGCTCGCCCTGGTAACACCTGCGGCGATATTGCCAGTGCGTTAAACGCCATCATGGAAAAGTACGGCTTTGACCGTGGAGGCTCGCGCTGCGGATACCCGATAGGCATGAGTTACCCTCCCGATTGGGGCGAGCGCACAATGAGCTTACGAGAAACCGACTCAACGATCTTGAAAGAAGGCATGACATTTCATTTCATGCCAGGTCTTTGGATGGATAATTGGGGTATGGAGACAACAGAAAGTATTGTCATCACACAATATGGCGCAGAAACCTTGTGTAATTTTCCACGACAATTGTTTGTTAAACATTGAACTGCTAATCGTTAAGCCTAAGCCTTGCATATCATTCACAGCTACACATATAACAACAAAGCCGAGGAAAAGCATCACATGGAAAAACTCCCGCCAAGCTCAGTATCAGCCACTGTTGATTTTGATGCAGACGGAATACAACACGGTTTCTTAAAACTGCCGTTTTCACATGATGCTTCCGCATGGGGGGCGGTCATGACCCCTATCACGGTGATAAAAAATGGTGACGGTCCAACGGCATTATTAACCGGCGGCAACCATGGTGACGAATACGAAGGCATAACTTCGCTACTGAAACTCACCCACACGCTTTCAACAAAAAACATTCAAGGCAGAGTGATCGTTATTCCCATGATGAACCAACCCGCCGTGGACGCAGGAAGTCGCGTTTCTCCCATCGATAATGGAAACATGAACCGCGCCTTCCCCGGACATCCTTACGGCAGCATGACTGAGCGAATGGCAGATTACTTTACTCGCCATTTGATCCCCCTTTGTGATACTGCACTCGATATCCACTCCGGTGGCAAAACACTCGACATTTTACCCTTTGCTGCGGCTCATCGCTTGAGCGACAAAGCCCAAGAATCTCGCTGTATCGAAGGCGCGAAGTTATTTGGTGCGCCCTTTTGTTTCTATATGGAAGAAATGGACCCAACGCAGCTTTATGACACGGCAGTAGAAAGCCAAGGTAAAGTGTTTGTGACTACAGAGCTTCGTGGAGGCGGAACAACGACACCAGAGACAATACAAATGGCCGATCGTGGGATACACAACTTTCTGGTTTACAGCGGCATATTGAAAAGTCATTACCTCCCCCCATCTTCTTCTCCAATCGAATTGGAGATTCCTCACGCCGAGTGTTATCTGCAAAGCGAGCACAATGGCATTTTAGAACTCTGCGTTGCATTAGGCGACACCATTGAGAAAGGTGACCTCATCGCCCGAATATATTCCACCGAGCGCACTGGACAGCAACCTGCTCAATATCACGCAGAAACCAGTGGCATCATTGCTGCTCGTCGTCACTCATCAAAAATCTCCCTTGGAGACACTTTTGCTGTGTTGGCAAAGGCGATCGCATAAGCCTGCTTCTCACATAGCCCTGATGCTCTGAAAGTCCATTACACAAAAAATGAAACGCAAAAGGCTATCACGACAACTCTGTGCCACGCTTAATGGGTGAATCAATTCTTTGATGGAGTCATGAATGCGACTTGACCGATATGACACGAAAATTCTTCAAATCCTCAGCACGCAAGGTCGTATCACAAAGTCACACCTCGCCGAAGCGATCAACTTATCAATTAGCCCCTGCTGGGAACGGGTAAAGCGTCTCGAAGAAGCGGGCATTATCGAAGGCTATGGCGCAAAAATTAACCCCCATTTTCTGAACAAGAAAACCCCTGTTTTGGTTGAGGTCACGCTGGGTAAGCATGACGCAGCCAGTTTTCAACGCTTTGAAGAAGCCATGCAAGCATGCCCAGATGTAGCAGACTGTTTTGCCACTGGTGGGGGCATCGACTACATCTTGCGAGTCATGGTGCAAGACATTGACCAATATCAGCGTCTGATCGACAGTTGGTTAATTTCAGATCTCTGCATAGAACGCTATTACACCTACATCGTGACTAAAACCATTAAGCATCAGGGTGATGAGTTAGAAATCGATGAAAATCTATTGCGGTAAATCACTCTTTCACAGTGCCACGTTTTATGCCCTTCCTCCGTTTTGCTCTTTCGAACGCACCCCATTTACTCGATACAGAAAAAACACCAAGTCTTAAGCTGTTTAATTGAAAAAAACACCACCCAACACCTCCTTTAACAGAAAACTCCCTCGCAGTAAGTGACTTACATTTATCACTAGGACAACAAAAACCTGAATGGGAGGTCATAAATGGCCGCACTAAATCTACCTTACGAAGGAAAAGCGAGCGATACAGTACTTGAGCACCTTGAAGATGCCCGACTGCTACGTCAACTCGCCTACATCAATGGGAAGTGGGTGACAGGCACCGAAGATATTCCCGTTATCAATCCCGCAGACGATCGCGTGATTGGCTATGTAACCTCGTTAAAGAAATCTCAAATCGATAATGCAATAAATGCTGCTGACAAGGCTTTTACAAAGTGGCGTGCTTTATCGGCAGAACAACGCGCCACGCTGCTCATGGCTTGGCATGACTTACTGCTTGCCAACAAAGAAGATTTGGCACGCCTCATGGTGCTAGAACAAGGCAAAACACTCAATGAAGCGCAGGGCGAAATTGATTACGGCGCGTCATTTGTTCGCTGGTTTGCCGAAGAAGCACGTCGTGCATACGGAGATACCATTCCTAGTCATATCCCCAATGCACAACTGGCAACTCTCAGAGAACCTATTGGTGTCGCCGCGTTAATCACACCTTGGAATTTCCCCAATGCAATGATCACGCGAAAGGCAGCCGCCGCACTGGCGATCGGTTGCACCGTGGTTGTTAAGCCAGCAAATGAAACGCCGTTTTCAGCATTGGCTTTGGCAGAGCTTGCGGAACGAGCAGGTATCCCAGCAGGCGTTTTCAATGTCGTCACGGGTGATGCGCCGATGATCTCAGCGACTTTGTGTGCATCAGACAAAGTCAAAGCCCTTTCGTTTACCGGTTCGACACGAGTCGGAAAGCTATTGCTGTCGCAATGTGCCGACACCGTTAAGAAATGCAGCATGGAGTTAGGCGGAAACGCGCCGTTCATCGTGCTACCAGACATGGACATTCAAGAGGCGGCTAGCGCAGCCATTGATGCCAAGTTTCAAACCTCCGGGCAAGACTGTCTTGCCGCCAACCGCATCTTTGTGCCACGAGACAAGCATGATGAATTCATCGCAGCCTTTGCCGCTGGCATGAAGAAATTGCGCGTCGGCGATGGTATGCGAAAGGGTATCGACCTTGGCCCGCTTATCAATCATCAAGCCGTTGAAAAAGCACAATCACTCGTTGATGACGCCTTAGAGAAAGGCGCAACCTTGGTGATGGGTTCTCCACACAATGCCCTGAAGGGCAACTTCTTCAATCCGGTGTTATTGGCAGACGTCACTCCAGAAATGTCTGTGTATCGCGAAGAGAACTTCTGCCCCGTCGCAGGCGTGATTGCCTATGACGATCTGGATGAGCTAATCATCGCCGCCAATGACACCGAATATGGCCTGGCCGCTTATATCTATGGCAACGACATTCGCGACATTTGGAAGCTCATGCGCGGATTAGAGTTTGGCATGGTGAGTGTAAATAGCGTGAAGATGACAGGTCACCCCATCCCCTTTGGTGGGATGAAACAATCCGGACTTGGGCGAGAAGGTAGCCGTCACGGGTTCGATGAATACAGCGAAATCAAATACTACTGCCTCGGCGGGCTACCGACAGCCAGCGGCTGTTAAGCCTTAGCCTAAGAATCTGAAGACTAAGTATCTGAAGACTAAGAATATCAAGCCTGCGCTTAACGCACATGGCAGAAAAGGAGTTTGTTATGACACAGAAAATTGATACCAAAGCACTGCTTGAAGTCGATCGCCAGAATGTATTCCATGCATCGACACATTTAAAGCAATACGCCGATGGTGACCTTCCTGGCCGGATCATTACCAGTGCAAAAGGGATTCGCATTCAGGACTCTGAAGGCATTGAACTGATTGACGGCTTTGCAGGGCTGTATTGCGTCAACATCGGGTACGGACGTGAAGAAATGGCAGAGGCCATTTACGAACAAGCCAAGAAACTTGCCTACTACCACACCTATGTCGGGCACACCAATGAAGCCCTGATTTCCCTGTCAGAACGCATTCTAAAAATGGCAGGCCAAGGCATGAGCAAGGTGTACTACGGTATGTCGGGAAGCGATGCCAACGAAACCCAGCTCAAGTTGGTGTGGTACTACAACAATGCCCGTGGTCTACCTGAGAAGAAGAAAGTGATTTCACGTGATCGTGGTTACCACGGTTCAAGTATCGCGTCTGGTTCAATGACAGGTTTGCCACTGTTTCATGCTCATTTTGATCTGCCTTTGGAGCGCATCAAACACACTCTTGCTCCGTACTATTATCGACGCGAAGACGACGGCATGACAGAACGTGAGTTTTCCAAACACTGTGCCGATGAACTAGAGAAAATGATCCTCGCAGAAGGCCCTGAAACCGTGGCTGCCATGATTGGCGAACCAGTATTAGGCACAGGCGGCATTGTGCCACCACCAGAAGGTTACTGGCAGGAAATTCGTAAGGTGTTGGACAAATACGACGTGCTATTGATTTCAGATGAAGTGGTATGTGGCTTTGGTCGCCTGGGTGCTGACTTTGGTTCCATCATGTATGACATGAAGCCAGATCTGATCACCGTTGCAAAAGGGCTGACCTCCGCCTATCAACCACTATCTGGCGTTATGGTAGGTCAGAAAGTTTGGCAAGTGCTTGAAAACGGCACAGATCAGTGGGGCGCGATTGGTCACGGTTATACCTATTCTGGTCATCCACTTGGTGCTGCGTCTGCTTTGTGTAATCTCGATATTATCGAGCGCGAAAACCTCACCGCCAATGCTCGTGACACGGGCGCGTATTTTCAACAACAAATGCAAACTGCATTTGCTAACCACCCGTTAATTGGCGATAGCCGAGGTGTTGGCTTGCTGCATGCACTCGAGTTTTCCAGCAACAAACACAAACGCGAGCATTTTGATCCGAACCTCAAAGTCGGTCCTCAAATTGCGGCTGCATGTATGGAAGAAGGGTTAATCGCACGCGCCATGCCTCACGGCGACATTTTGGGCTTTGCCCCACCGCTCATTGTCGATCATGCAGACATTGATGCCATTGTGTCTCGCGCCAAGAAAGCCATCGACAAAGTTACAGACAAACTGGTTCACAGCGGAAGCTGGAAAGCCGCTTAAATTCATTGGGAGTGAAACTCCTTGATAATAAAAAGCCCCGAAATCGGGGCTTTTTGGCTATCTCAAAATGGTTTAACGATTAAACAGCTTCTACCACTTCCAGAGCTTTAGGCTTATTTTGCTGATTCTCTGCCAATTGATCATTTGAGTGTTCGTCACTACCAGACTTCACCGTCTTAGGTGGCTTAATCCTAAACAGTAACGAATACATCACTGGCACAACAATCAAGGTCAGGATAGTGGCGAAACCAAGGCCCGCCATGATGGTGATTGCCATTGAACCAAAGAACGCATCAAACATCAGTGGCACCAAACCAAGAATCGTTGTCAGAGCCGCCATACTCACTGGGCGCACGCGGCTCACTGCACTATCCACAATGGCTAGATACGGGTCTTTGCCAGAATCCATCTCGATATTGATCTGATCCATCAATACAATGCCGTTTTTCAAAATCATACCGCTGAGACTCAGTAGACCCAGGAATGCCGTGAAACTAAATGGCATGTTCCACAGCAGCAGACCAAATGACACACCGATAATCGACAATGGCACTGTAAACCAAATCACCAACGGCTTCTTAAGCGAATTAAACAGCAGCATGGTAATCACGAACATCAGCAAGTAACCCATTGGCAGCGAGCCAAACAACGAGTCTTGTGCGTCTTTCGACGACTCATATTCGCCGCCCCAGCTAATGCTGTAACCATCAGGAAGATCCAGCGCCATCACTTTTGGCTGAATACGCGTAAACAAAGCGGCAGCGGTGTCTTCGCTCAGCACATCATGGTCAGCCAACACCGTCAGTGTGCGTTTGCGATCACGACGTTTAATCAGTGGCTCATCCCATGACAACGAAACACCATCAATCACTTGGTCGATTGGTACATATGCCTGTAACGATGGGCTCCAAATCTTAGCGTTTTGAAGCGATTCGAAATCCACACGCTCAGATTCTGGTAAACGACCGACAATCGGCAGAATATCAGCACCATCTCGCAACAAACCCATGGCTGAGCCGCCAAACGTCATTTGCAGTGTATTCGACAAATCTTCTTTCGAAATCCCCAATCGACGTGCTTTGGATTCATTAAACACAGGCACTAATTCTTTGGTGCGCTCTCGCCAATCATGACGAATGTTTCGTGAACCAGGATCCGTGTGCAGAATATCTTCAACTTGTAGTGCGATCTCACGTAATACCTGTGGGTCAGAACCTGTGATTCGCGCTTCTATTTTTGACGCAGGAGACGGCCCGAACTCCATCAGCTTGAACTGGAAGGTTGGCGTTTCGAACTGACGAGAGAGTTCACCTGTCAGGCTATTCAACACCACGAACATGTTTTCTCTATCAGTGGTACGAACTTGGAGCTGCGCATAGGCTTCGTAGCTCTGTTCTGGCTGATAAGTCAGCGCAAATCGCTGCAAACCCTGCCCCACTGACGTCGAAACAAATTCGACGTGTTCTTGTTCGCGCACGTATTTTTCTACACGTTCAGTCTGCTTGATGGTTTCACGAATGTCGGTGCCTTCGGGCATCCACATGTCCACGTAAAACATTGGCGTATTCGAGGGTGGGAAGAACTGTTGCTTCACCATGCCAAACGCAAAGACTGCGGTAAACAAGAGAGCCACCATGCCTACCACCGTCACCCAGCGGAAACGCATCGCCAGTTTAAGTGTCCAGCCGAACAACACAAACAACCACCCTTTGTAGGGGTCATCTGTTTCTTGTTGACTCTCACCTTCAGCTTGAGACGAGATCTTTTCTTCTTTAAGCAGTAAGTCAGCAAGGAATGGTGTGATGGTGATTGCCGTAATCCAGCTCAAGAACAACGAATAACACAGCACCCAAAACAGTGAACCCATAAATTCACCGGTGGCATCTTCAGATAAGCCAATCGGAGCAAAGGCAGTAATCGCGATAATCGTCGCGCCCAATAGCGGCCACTGTGTTTGCTTAACAATGTCTGACGCCGCCTGCATCTTGGTTCGGCCTTTTTTCAGTCCGACCAAAATCCCTTCAACGACCACGATTGCGTTATCCACCAGCATACCCAGCGCAATGATCAAAGCGCCTAGCGAAATACGGTGAAGTTCAATGTCGTTGTACTCCATCAAAATGAAGGTACCGAACACAGTAAGCAAAAGCACCACACCAATGATGATGCCGCTACGAATTCCCATTGCGAACAACAAGACCAGAATGACGATGGCGACAGCTTGCCCAAGGCTCACAATGAAATCTTGTACCGACGCATCCACTTCCGCCGCTTGGTTATAGAAGTAGTTAAGTTCTATGCCTGCCGGTTTCATGGTGTCTAGATGGGCGATTTCGTCAGTTAGACGTTGTCCAACCTCAACCACGTTCACGCCACTAGCAAAAGAAACCCCAAGGTTAATGGCTGGCTTCCCATTAAAAGTAACAACATTGGTGGGCTTTTCTTGAATGCCACGCACCACGGTTGCCACATCTTTTAATCGAATAAGATTGCCCGTGTCTCGACCATGAATAATCAGGTTTTCGAGCGATTCAACGGAATTCAATGTGCCGCTAGGGCGGATCACCAAGCTCTCGCCATTCACCATGACTTCGCCTGAAGAGACCACATTGTTCTGTTGATTCAACAGACCCGCGACCATCGACATATCGAGGTTGAGTGACGCAAGGCGATCGAGGGAAACCTCGACGAACAACATCTCTTGCTGGTCACCGGCAATCGACACTTTTCCAACTCCATCGACCATTTCAAGGTCTCGCGACATCACATCGGCATAACGCTTGAGTTCGACGTAGTCATACCCTTCACCGCTTAGCATGATCATCACACCAAACACATCACCGAAATCATCAATGATGGAGAGCGAGTTAACGCCTGCAGGCAACGTCGGTTTAAGGTCGTTGATCTTACGGCGCATCTCATCCCAGATTTGTGGCAATTCATCAGGACCGTAGTCCATCTTCATGCTCACCATAATCTGCGACATGCCGCCTGATGACGTTGACGTAATCTTGTCGATGTAAGGCAAACGACGAATTTCTTTTTCCAGTGGATAGGTAAGCTCCTCTTCCACTTCCTGCGGTGTTGCTCCCGGGTAAGTCGCCACCACCATGGCATCTTTGATCGTAAATGCGGGGTCTTCTAGTCGGCCCAATTCAAGAAACGAAGTCACGCCGCCAATGGCTAAGATGACAATAAATAGCCAGCTAATGACTTTGTTCTTGATGGAATATTCAGCGATGTTCATCCGTTATTTATCTCCGCTGTTTCTACGGCTTTTCCTTCGCGTAGCTTACGCAAACTGGAGTTAATCAATATGTCTCCCTCAACAACGCCTGACGCGATGATGGCTCCGTCACCGTTCACTTGCGACACAGCCACTTCAACACGATTCACTTGGTTGCCATTTAGCTTCCATACAAAGAATCGCCCTTTGTTATCGCCAGCCTGCAATGCCGTCATCGGTACTTGGTAGCCATCAACCGCTGTGATACCCGCTTCTACCATGTCAACGGCTACCGTTGCGGTTGTGCCCGGTAAGATAGGTGGGTCCATTTGGTCACGCTCTAGCCACATGGAATAGCTTCCCGTTTGCTGGCTAGGTTCATTGGTGTGTTCGAGATAATTCATTTGATGCTGCCCTTCAACGCCAGAAAAAGTGACCATAGGGCGATATTGGACGCTGCGTCCGTCTGGTGTGATCATCGCGAGAACGTTATCTGACAATTCGATCTGCACATAGACCTTGTCGTCCTGATACATATCAACCACCGATTCGCCTGCTTGAACACGCTCGAAACGCTCTTTAAAGACATCAGATATCGTGCCGCTAAACGGCGCAATAAGTTGGGTATATTTGAGTTGGTTTTTTGCCAATTCATATTGAGCTTTCGCCAATTGGCGGTTTGCTGTTAACTCGTCCAACTCGGCTTCAGAAATCATGGCGCGTTCGAACAAGTCTTTACTTCGGCTCAATTGCTTAGACGCCAGAGAATATTGTGCTTTAGCATCGTTGAATGCTTGCTGCACGCTGCTGTCATCTAGCTGCGCAATGGGTTGTCCTCGGACAACTTTGTCTCCTGATTTCACGAAGACTTCACGAATTTCTCCAGTTGTTCGGAACGCAATCGGCGTTTGTTCTGCTGGGACAACCTGCCCTTTGAACACACGAAACTGGTTTTTTACTGGTGCTTCGATTGCCGTGGTCGACACGTACAAAGGCTTTGCCACCAACGCGTCTTTTTCATCTTGGGAGCACGCCGACAACATGAGTACGCTGACAATGACGGCGGTAAGTGTTCTTAATTTCATTAAATGCCATCCTCGCGAATCCATGCTTTCACTTCTTGTCCTTCACTCAAGCTTTCAACACCAGCGACAACTACTAAGTCAGTCACATCCAAGCCTTGTTTAATTCGCCCTTCACCATCAAGACGCACTGCGGTTTTAGCAACGCGCTGCGTAGTTTCATCCATTACCCATACCGTGCCAGCTTGAGCATCGCGGCTAACCCAAGCAGATTCCGGCAGAGAAAGCTGAAGCCCGGTTTGAGATTTCGCGATAAGAACATGTCCAGTCATGCCACTAAGCAAATTACGTGCTTCAGGGCGAACGATTGTCAATGTCGCTTGGTAGGTATTGGTTTCGGTATTTGGTTGAGTTGAAAGCTCTTTGAACTTGCCAGGGATTCTCGATGTGGGATCGCTATCCATCATCACCCATAGTGGTTGTTCGGTCAGCGCATCTATTCCTAATTGCTCAACATAGTGAACGGGCAAGGCAAACGACACATCAAGTTGGGTGTTATCGATAAGATTGAGAATGGGTTGTTTCGCAGCAACAACTTGATGTTGCTTGGCAAAGGTATATGCGACGACACCGTCAAATGGCGCTACAACTTGGGTATACTCTAGCTCGGTTTTCGCTTGCTCATAGTGAGCCAGTTCTGCTTTGTAACGCGTTTCCGCCTGATCGTACACATCGGTACTTACCAATTGCTTTTTGTACAACTGTTGCGCACGTTTCCATTGGGTTTTCGCCAAAGAATAACGCGCCTTAGCTGAATCAAGTGCAAGCGTTAAATCACTAGCGTCTAAAACAGCGAGCAACTCCCCCTTTTCAACGTGTTGTCCCATTCGGACGGCAAAATCTTGAATTTCGCCGCCAACCTGAAACGACAACTGCGCCCGCTTGGTGGCGTCAATTTCTGCTAAGAAGTTATCAGTCTCGGAAACTACATAGTCCTGTACTGCCAACAGTTTCACAGGTTTGATTGGCATCGCTTCCGGTGTTTCCGATATGGCTTCGTTACAACCCGCTAGTAAACCAACTGTTGTCAACATAACCAGTAAGTTCCCGAGGGTGCGTTTCAATCGTTGATATCGCACTTCACTCTCTCCAAATATTTTTATTACACACCCGTGCAGTATATTTGCATTTTGAATTGGATCAATATATTTTCCACCTGTGCAGTAAAAAAATTGGTGTCGTAAACTCATATCTGTTACAAAGCGTTAGTCACCTTACGGAGTGTTGTTGAAGCCATGCAGTCGAAAGCCTCGCAAGAGAGAAAACAAGGGCGCCGAAGCGCAGAAACCGCCGAGCAAACAAAGTGCCTTATCATGCACGTGGCTGCAGACATGTTTGCTGAACTCGGTTTTGAACGAGTATCACTGAGAAACATCAGTGAAAGCGCGGGCGTGTCTCACAGTTTGATCCGCTACCATTTCGGCAGCAAAGAACAGATTTGGCAGGCCGTGAGTGACGGAATGGATAGCTATCTACAACGCTATATCGCTGAGTTGCTATTGGAAATTCCCGACACCCAAGACAGCGCCCACCGTATCTATCTTTTCTTGGTCAGTTTGAATGCAGTCATCTTATGTGAACCTAAACCGATTCAATTTATCGCAGATGCAGTTCGCCAAAAAAACGATGCTCTTCTCGCCTATTTTTTGCGTTCAAAAGACCAATTTTCCGCAGTATTCAAATCCTTGTTCGAGGACTACAACCAGCAGCACCCAGATACGCCAATCGAGTTGTGGGAAATGAAATGGCAAATGCTTCAGCACGCCCATGCAGCGGTCAGCCTCAAGCCTATGCTGAATGAAACATGGCCAGAATTAGATGGTAATGAAGATGCGCTGTTACTCAGGCACTGGGAGCTGTACAACAAACAAGTGGCGATGCAGATGAGTATTGCAAAAGAGGATATGATTCACCCAACAAATTTGGCGGATCTCTTACTGGATATCCCCTGCCACGTAGAGCCAGCGTCTTAAGCTGCCGGCTAACTTCATCGCAAATTGAATAAGTTAACAGCAGTTTTGAAGGTTCTTTGGTTGAAAAGTCAAAACTCATTGACTTTCCCCTAGCTGTAACCTTTATACTCTTTAGCAATACTTCATTTGAATAGTTATGTGATGCGCTTTTCTTCTTTTCGCACATTCTGGATTTCAGTGATCAGCTTGCTTGTCATGCTGCTCTCCAGTTTTGCATCAAGCGCATCTTCCCTGTCTATGCAAATGGACATGATGAGCGGACACAAAATGTCTGCCAATGTCGTCGATTGTGACATGGGTAAGCAACCCGTCAATCTTCACGCTCAACATGCAAACCACAAACTCATTGATGAACCCATTGACCAATCAAGTGCGAGCCCAACACATTGCGGTGACGACACAAACATGGTTCATAACTGCTGCTCTGCAACCTGCTTTACGTCCATTGCTTTGCTGTCGCCAGCCTATCAATCTCAACAATTGCTGACACAACTTGCCCTGATTTCCTCAGAACGAGATATCAGTGTCATTGAACGTACCCAGTCTCTTTATCGCCCCCCGATAGCCTAAATCTCACTCTGAAATGTCGTACCACTGCGCTTGACTTGCGCCGTGGAGGGTAATTCCGCGTCCAATTTCGACGCGAACAGAATGGATTTATATCGTGAATATCAAACCGAGCTTATTGACACTGGTGATCAGTGCTGTGGTTGGCATGTCTGCACCTGCATTTTCCGCGACAAAAGAAGACGTTGCGCGTGCCACAAATGCTTCCAACACGCTAACGCAACTCATTGAAAAAGCGCTGGATAACGATGCCAGTCGCAAACAATTCTATGCGCAATCCCAAGCCATGCGCGAAACGGGAGTAGCGAGCACCACCCTCATGGACCCGAAATTAAAAGTCGGTGTTGGTGGTTTTCCCATCGACAGCTTTCAATTCGACAAAGATCCAATGACCAATATTTCCGTCGGTCTCATGCAACAGTTTGAGCGCGGAGATACTTTGTTATTACAAGGAAAAAAAGCAAATCAACAGGCTGATGGCGTTCAGTTTCAAGTGGAAGCACGAGAGCGCGACGTTGCCAATACCATTACTCAACTTTGGTTAGAACTCGGTTATCAACAAGAGGCTGAGCGTATTCTTCAAGAAAATCAGCGCCTACTAAGAGAGCTAACCCGTTTTATCCAAACCAACTATTCGATGGGTCAAAATGAAGCACAGGACTTACTCAACGCTCAGCTTCAGGTCAGCAAATTGGATGACAAGCTCAATGCCAACGCGCAAGTTCAGCGTCGTATCGTTTCTCAACTTTCAGAGTGGTTGGGTGCCGAATGGTTAGCAAATTCGCAGGCGTTAAATGCCAGTAATGAATTGAACTGGCAGGCGCTCTCAAACACTTTGGATCAAACAGAAAGCACTGAACATTTTTCGCTACTTCTTCAGCACCCAATGGTCAAAATGGCCAATACAGCGATTACCGTGCAACAAACCCAAGTTGAAATAGCCGAACAAGCCTATGCGCCCCAGTTTGGTGTTGAAGTGATGTATGGATACCGACAAGCTAATGGGATGAATGGCCAGCCAGCTTCTGATTTGGTCAGCGCCTACCTCACGCTAGATATTCCTCTGTTTACTGACAATCGTCAGGACAGAAACCTCGCTGCTGCACAGTACCAAGTGGGCGCGTCAAAATCGCAAAAAGACCTCCTCCTTGCACAAATGAACGCCAAGGTTAACGCCCTTCTCGTAGACAAGAGCAAACTTGAGCAACGCCTATCGCGTTACGAAAACACGCTGTTAGGACAAGCCAATGCGCGTACAAAAGCTGTAGAACGTGGATATCAAAACAACACGGCGCAGTTTAGCGATGTGATAGCAGCAGCCAACGACGAACTGACCTTGTCGCTAGAACAACAACGACTGGTGACCGATTTGAACTTGGTCAACAGCAACTTGGCTGCCTTATTGGGTGGATTCAATTACAACACCAATACACCAGATATCGCATTACCAGCGCACAGCAGAGCTTCCACAGGCCTAACAACCACCAAACAGTAAGACACCGCAAGGTAGGAGATAACAATGAAAAACATACAAGTCGCTACTCTCGCGTTACTGGTTGGCGGAGCCATCGGTTTTGGGGCTAACCACTTTCTTTCGGGGCATGATATGTCCGCAATGGCGGCAACTTCACCCGCCAGCGGAAACGATGAACCGCTCTATTGGGTAGCGCCAATGGACCCTAATTACCAAAGAGATAAGCCAGGGAAGTCTCCAATGGGTATGGATCTCATCCCCGTATATGCCGATGACATGTCAGGCAAGGATGACAAACCCGGCACGGTGAAAATCAATGCTTCCGTCGAAAATAACCTGGGCGTTAAAACCGCCGGAGTAGAATGGGCACCACTATCGCCGCGCATTGAAACCGTCGGTTATATCGCATTTGATGAAAGCCAATTATGGCAAACCAACGTTCGCGTCGCGGGCTGGGTTGAGAAGCTATACATCAATGCCGTTGGTGAAAAAGTCAGCGAAGGCGACGTACTCTTTACTCTCTACTCGCCAGACTTAGTCAAAGCACAAGAAGAGCTTTTAAACGCCTATCGAACGGGTCGCAAAGGGCTCGTGAAAGGTGCAACCGAACGCCTCGTCACACAAGGGGTTGATCGGGACCAAATCCAGCAAATCGTTAAACGTGGAAAAGCACAACAAACCATCGATATCAAAGCTTTAGGTGATGGCGTAATTGCGAGCCTCAATATCCGTGAAGGTGGGTACATCTCCCCAGCACAAGCCGTGATCAGTGCAGGTCCTTTAGATAAAGTCTGGGTTGATGCGGAAGTATTTGAACGCCAAGCACATTGGATGAAAGCGGGCAGCAAAGCCGCAATGACGCTCGATGGCCTACCGGGCAAAGAGTGGCTGGGTGAAGTCGACTATGTCTATCCTATTTTAGATCCGAAAACCCGCACCTTGCGGATGCGTTTGAAGTTTGACAACGCCAATGGCGAACTTAAGCCCAACATGTTCGCTAATATCGCGCTACAACCCGTCACCGACGATGCTGTCCTAACGATCCCTAAATCATCCGTCATTCGCTCTGGTGGCATGACGCGCGTTGTTTTAGCTGAAGGTGAAGGTAAATACCGCTCGGCGCGCATTGAAGTGGGAAGAGAAGCTGGCGAAACCATTGAAGTGCTTCAAGGGCTGACGGATCAAGATCGCATCGTCACGTCTGCACACTTTATGTTGGATTCAGAATCTAGCCAATCTGCAGATCTTGCCCGAATCAATGGCATCGAAGCACCTGCGCAAACTCAATGGGCAAAAGGTGAAATCACCGATGTCATGATGGGTCACCGCATGCTCACCATCAATCATGAACCCGTACCTGCATGGAACTGGCCGGGCATGGTAATGAATTTCACTTTCGCTAATGGCGTTGATCTTGATGATTTTAAAGTCGGACAGTCTATCGACTTCGAAATGCAAAAAGCCGAGTCAGGCCAATACGAAATTGTCGATTTCAAAGTCAGCGGAGATGCTTCACCCAATGAGGTCTGGGTTTCCGGTGAGATCTCCATGTTAATGGCCGATTTTGGCATGATCACCCTCACCCATCAGCCTGTCGAAGAATGGAAGTGGCAAGCGGGAGAAATGAATTTCTCCGCCGATGACAGTGTCAATCTCAGTGGATTTACTGAAGGCCAAACTGTGCGTTTTCTCGTAGCAAAAAATGGTGCTGATTTCGTATTGAAAGCGCTTGAACAGCAAGGAGGCGAGCAATGATTGGTGCTGTTATTCGTTGGTCGATCGCCAATCGCTTCTTGGTGTTAGTCGCCACCATATTTCTCACTCTGGGTGGGTTATACAGCGTAAAGAACACGCCTGTTGATGCCCTGCCCGATCTGTCTGATGTTCAGGTGATCATTAAAACCAGTTATCCGGGTCAGGCCCCACAAGTGGTGGAAGACCAAGTCACTTATCCACTCACAACCGCCATGCTGGCAGTACCCGGCGCAGAAACCGTTCGCGGCTACTCGTTTTTCGGTGATTCGTACGTTTACATCATTTTCAACGACAATACCGACATGTATTGGGCGCGTTCACGCGTGTTGGAATACTTAAGCCAAGTTGCGCCAAAACTGCCACCCAGCGCTAAGCCAACATTAGGGCCTGATGCAACCGGTGTGGGTTGGATTTACAGCTACGTGCTGCAAGACAAAACTGGACAACACGATCTAGCGGAATTGCGTAGCTTGCAAGACTGGTTCTTGAAATACGAACTCCAAACCGTGGAAGGTGTTTCTGAAGTTGCCACTGTCGGCGGCATGGTGAAGCAATATCAGGTGCAAATTGATCCTGCAAAATTGCGTGCCTATAACCTGACGCTGCAACAAATCAACATGGCAATCCAAAACGGCAATCAGGAAGCTGGTGCATCCGTGATTGAAGTGGCGGAAGCTGAGCACATGGTGCGAACCACAGGTTATCTTTCTAGTGTGGAAGATATTCAATCACTGCCGTTGAAAGTGACCGAGAAAGGCACACCTTTGTTGCTCGGCGACATCGCTGACATCAACATCGGCCCTCAAATGCGCCGAGGTATTTCAGAGTTCAACGGAGAAGGTGAAGCCGTCGGTGGCGTGATCGTGATGCGATTTGGTGAAAACGCGAGCGAAGTGATCGACAACGTCAAAACCAAACTCAACGAACTTCAGCGCAGCTTGCCTGAAGGCGTCGAAATTGTCGCCACTTACGATCGTTCAACCTTGATAGATAACGCCGTTGAAAACCTTTGGAAGAAACTGGCAGAAGAGTTCATCGTTGTTGCCGTGGTATGTGCGCTATTCCTGTTCCATATCCGCTCGTCACTGGTCATCGCCATCAGCTTACCTATTGGTATTCTGTCTGCGTTTATTGTGATGCATTGGCAAGGAATTAACGCCAACATCATGTCTCTAGGCGGTATCGCGATTGCCATTGGTGCAATGGTCGACGGCGCCATTGTCATGATTGAAAACGTGCATAAACATATCGAGCGCACTCCCCTGACTGACAAGAATCGCTGGCAGGTGATAAGCAAAGCGGCAGAAGAAGTTGGCGCACCACTTTTCTTCTCATTGCTCATCATCACCTTGAGTTTCGTACCCGTGTTTGCACTCGAAGGTCAAGAAGGCAAGATGTTCTCGCCGCTGGCGTTTACAAAAACCTATGCCATGGCTGCCGCTGCAGGTCTCGCAATTACCTTAGTACCTGTGCTTATGGGTTACTTCATTCGCGGTAACGTATTGCCTGAGAAAAAGAACCCGGTCAACCGAGGTTTGATTGCCTTATACCGCCCTGTTCTAAACCTGAGCCTCACTTACCCGAAGACCATGATTGCCCTTGCTATTGCACTAATGGCCTCCGCCTATTACCCCACTAGCAAGTTGGGTAGTGAGTTTATTCCGCCTTTGGATGAAGGCGATCTTATGTACATGCCCACCACCTATCCGGGAATATCGATTGGTAAAGCGCGTGAACTGCTGCAACAAACCAATAAGCTCATCAAAACAGTGCCTGAAGTGGACACAGTGTGGGGAAAAATTGGTCGTGCAGAAACGGCGACTGATCCAGCGCCTTTGACCATGATTGAAACCGTGATCCAGTTGAAACCTCGAGAAGAGTGGCGTGAAGGCGTCACAACAGAATCGCTGCGCAAAGAATTCGACGATCTCGTGCAATTCCCCGGTCTAACAAACGCTTGGGTCATGCCAATCAAGACGCGTATCGACATGCTGGCAACAGGGATAAAAACCCCTATCGGCATTAAGATTGCGGGGCCAGATCTTAAGGTGATTGAAGGGATAGGTGCAGATCTAGAACCCATACTGAATCAAGTATCTGGAACCGCCTCTGTGTATGCAGAACGTGTGGCAGGCGGACGTTATGTCACTATCGATATCAAACGCCTTGCTGCTGCTCGGTATGGGTTAAGCATCAAAGACGTTCAACAGGTTGTTTCAACCGCCGTCGGTGGCATGAACGTGGGCGAAACCATTGAAGGGCTAGAACGCTATCCGATCAATGTGCGTTACCCGCAAGACTACCGCGACTCTGTAGTTAAACTACAAAACTTGCCATTGGTGACCCCTAACGGCGCTCGAATCGCTCTGGCAGATGTGGCAGACATTCGCTATGAAGATGGCCCACCGATGATCAAAACCGAAAACGCACGCCCTAATGGCTGGGTATTCGTGGATATTGACGGTCGAGATCTCGGTTCTTACGTGACTGAAGCACAATCTGTTGTCGCAGAGCAACTACAGCTACCTGCGGGTTACTCACTCGTGTGGTCGGGACAATATGAATACATGGAACGCGCTAAAGAGCGCTTAAGTGTCGTTGTTCCAATTACCATCGCCATCATCATGTTGCTCTTGTATCTCAGCTTCCGCCGTGTTGGTGAAGTCATGATCATTATGGCGACATTACCGCTAGCCATGGTAGGTGGCCTTTGGTTGATGCATTACCTAGGCTACAACTTTTCCATTGCCGTGGGTGTTGGGTTTATTGCGCTTGCTGGTGTCGCCGTAGAAATCGGCGTCATTATGTTGGTGTATCTCAACCAAGCGTGGCACGCCAAAAAACTGGAAGCACAAGAAAACAACCAGCCGCTATACCCAGAAGACCTCACGGGAGCCATTCGTGAAGGTGCAGGACTGCGTGTACGCCCGGTGATGATGACAGTGTTAACCGTCATCATTGGCCTCATTCCCATCATGTATGGCGAAGGCACTGGCTCCGAAGTCATGCAGCGCATTGCTGCACCTATGATTGGCGGCATGGCATCGGCGTTGATGCTCACGCTGTTAGTTCTCCCGGCTATCTACAAACTTTGGAAAAATCGCGAAATCACACAACACGATTAATTGACTTGCCGCGTTGAAAAGACGCGGCGTATACACTGATTTAAAAAGGAAAACATGATGAAAAAAACACTACTGGCACTATCACTGGCTATTTTCACTACTGGCGTAACGGCAGATGCTATGGACCATTCCAAAATGGATCATGGCAAGATGGACCACGGAAAAATGGACAATGCCAAAATGGACCACTCAAGCATGATGAACATGGAAGGAATGTCTGCGGTTGGCATGCCTGCCAATGGCGCAAAGCCTGACAAAGTGGTTCACGTTATTTTAAGCGACG
Organism: Enterovibrio gelatinilyticus; assembly: GCF_028683095.1. Classification (GTDB taxonomy): domain Bacteria; phylum Pseudomonadota; class Gammaproteobacteria; order Enterobacterales; family Vibrionaceae; genus Enterovibrio; species Enterovibrio gelatinilyticus. Next base: position 302,415 of record NZ_JAJUBC010000003.1, read on the forward strand.
ACATGCGCATTAACTTCAAGAAAGATGTAACGATTGAACCTAATGACGTCGTGCAATTTGTTGTGATGAACGTTGGCAAAATCGACCATGAGTTTTCAATTGGCTCAATGGACGAACAATTAAAGCACCGCGAAATGATGAAGAAGATGACTAGTGGTCATGACCACGATTCAGGCGGCACAGTGACGGTTAAACCAGGCAAAGCAAAGCAGTTGTTATGGCACTTCCACGGTGATACGAACGTTGAGTTTGCTTGCAACATTCCAGGCCATGCAGAAGCAGGCATGGTGAAAAGTGTGACACTGTAACCCCGAAGGTTTATCCAATATAAAAATAGCCGCAATGTGAACTGCCCCCCAATAGTTGGACAACCAATTATTGGGGGTCT
>NZ_JAJUBC010000030.1 GCF_028683095.1 Enterovibrio gelatinilyticus
TTATCAGGCTCTTGTTGTTTAAACGGTATACCCAGCCCTCTAAAAATGTGCGATTTCAGCAACTTCAGGTTGTTTGGGTATATGGCGGCAGTACAATAGCAAAAACAATCATTAAGGCTCGCCATGGAACTGGTTATTTCGTTGCTGCAGCAAATGTGTGTGTATTTGGTTCTTGCCTACACACTCAGCAAAACCCCCATCATTTTGCCATTGCTAAATATTTCCTCTCGGTTAAGTCATCGTCTTATTTGTTACGTTCTCTTTTCTGGCTTCTGTATTCTTGGCACTTACTTTGGGCTTCACATTGATGATGCCATTGCCAACACTCGTGCCATTGGTGCCGTTATGGGTGGCTTGTTTGGCGGGCCTGTCGTGGGCTTTTTTGTCGGGCTTACTGGCGGGATTCATCGTTACACTTTGGGCGGTTTTACCGATATCGCCTGTGCCATTTCGACCACAGCCGAGGGCCTGATTGGCGGTTTGCTGCATGTCTATTTAGTAAAACGTCACCGCGCCAGCCTATTGTTCAACCCCTTCGTGGTGTTCGGCATTACTTTTATCGCCGAAATCGTTCAAATGGCAATTTTACTGCTCGTCGCGAAGCCTTTTGACCAAGCCTATGCTCTGGTTTCAGCCATTGCAGCCCCGATGATCATTGCCAATTCACTCGGCGCCGCGTTGTTTGTAAGCATTCTTCAAGATCGCAAAACCATATTCGAAAAGTACTCCGCAACGTTTTCCCGACGCGCACTAACCATCGCGAAACGGTGCGTGGGTATATTACACAGCGGTTTTCATCAAGAAAGTGCCAATAAAATTGCCCGCATCATTTACGAAGAAACCCAAGTTGGCGCGGTGGCCATCACTGACAAAGACAAGATCCTCGCGTTTGTCGGGCTTGGCGATGATCACCATTTACCGGAAACGAAAATCTCCTCGCAAAGCACGCTCGACGCCATGCACCAAGACACCATTATCTATCTCGATGGCACGGAACATCCTTATCAGTGCTCACTCTCATCGGAGTGCAAGCTAGGCTCAGCCTTGATTATTCCGCTTCGCTCAGGCGATGACGTAGTCGGCACCATCAAGCTTTATGAACGTAAGCATAAGCTGTTTTCCACCATCAACATGTCAATGGCCGAAGGCATTGCCCAACTGCTGTCGAGCCAAATCCTATTCAGTGGCTACTTGCAGCAAAAGTCATTGTTAACGCAGGCTGAAATTAAGCTGTTGCAAGCGCAGGTGAATCCCCATTTCTTGTTCAATGCGCTCAATACCATTAGCGCTGTAGTTCGCCGTGACCCCAACAAAGCAAGGGAGCTTATCCAAAATCTTTCGCAGTTTTTCAGAAGCAACCTCAAGCAGAACATCAATACGATTTCGTTAAGAGAAGAACTGGCGCATGTGAATGCGTACCTGAGTATTGAAAAAGCACGCTTCACTGACAGGCTCAACGTCGACATCACTATTGACGAAGCATTGCTGGATGTTCAGATCCCCAGCTTTACGCTGCAACCCCTCGTGGAAAATGCCATCAAGCACGGGATATCTACCTTGCTAGAAGACGGGCATGTGCGAATTTACAGCCAGCCATCACCGCTAGGCTTTGCCATTTCAGTAGAAGACAACGCGGGCTGCTACACTCCCCCAGCGACGAATCATCAAGGGTTGGGTCTAGAAATTGTCACCAAACGACTCGAAAACCAGTTTGGGCGTGACTCACAGCTAAAAATAGACTGCGAGCAAGACCAATTTACGCGAATGACGTTTATCATTCCCGCCGCCAAAATGAATAAAGGTGCATAAATAGGATGTTAACGGCGCTCGTTATTGATGATGAACAGTTTGCCCGTGAAGAGCTGATTGATCTGCTGAGTGAATCCAATGAAATCACGGTTGTCGGTGAAGCGCCGAATGCCATTGTTGGGTTGAAGAAAATCAATGAATTGAAACCTGATGTGGTGTTTGTGGACATTCAAATGCCACAAGTCACAGGGTTAGATCTCCTGTCGATGCTCGATCCTGACACTATGCCATACGTGGTTTTCGTTACGGCTTACGACCAATATGCCATTCAGGCTTTTGAAGACAACGCGTTCGATTACCTCCTCAAACCTGTTGAACCACAGCGTTTAGTGAAAACCCTGCAAAAATTGGTGCGCAATGCCAACAAAGGAACCTTGTCACAGAATGTGACCCCGATTGCTAGCGAGCAATTGGCACAAGTTCCTTGTATGGGACACAACCGTATTGTGCTGATCCCCACGCCTAACGTTGAAAGCGTGTATACCGACCTCAGCGGCGTACATGTTCGCTCTGCCGACCAAACTGCCAGTACCCAACTCACGCTAAAAACACTGGAAGATAAAACACCCCTGCTTCGGTGTCATCGTCAGTACTTGGTTAACGTGCAACACATTCGTGAAATCACGCTATTGGAAAACGGGTTGGCAGAAGTCATCACCACCAGTAATTTCACGATCCCTATTAGTCGTCGTTATCTAAAAGCCTTAAAAGAAGTCATAGGACTAAAAGCGCACTAAATTCTCTCCTAGCCCAACATGACGTTGGGCGAAGCAATCATGCTCGACAGTTAGCGTCCATTGATGCGTTCTTTCTATGTCACCAACCCCCGTGCTTCGCTCTGCGGATCTGTTTCACCGCTCTGTTGCTCGAACCCATCCCTGATTTGTCACACATACGCGCCAACACCGCGTACGGCTGTGAACTATCGTCCTAGTTACCTTATTTCTTCACTCACCCGATAAGTATTCCTATGACAGATCCTAATGCGTCCCATCATCGACATATGACCCTTTGGGGCGTTGTGGCGCTAGGCGTCGGCTCAATGGTCGGTGCAGGTGTGTTCGCCTTACTTGGGCAAATCGCCGTCAATGTGCGGGGGGATACCTGGATTGTGTTTGTACTTGCGGGCATCGCCGCGCTGTTTTCTGCTTATTCGTACGCCAGACTCAGCGCCAAATTCCCATCTAGGGGCGGAGTGACTGATTTCTTTGCTCTGGGAATGGGCTCTCCCAGAATCGAACGTGCCCTCGCATGTTTATACCTGATCACGCTAGTTCTTACACTCGCGTTGGTGTCCAAAGCTTTTGGCGCTTACGCTGCTCGTGTCGTCCACCAGCCGGAGCATAGTGATTGGGCAAATATCTATGCCACAGGCGTGTTGATCGTGCTGACACTCGTCAATTTAATGGGGTCAAAAACCATCGGGCGCGTTGAAGTATTTCTGGTCGCCATCAAGCTCGCTATTCTCGCGCTATTTATCGGCGTGGGCGCGATGACACTCAAACCCGCTATGCTTGAAGTCCACGCGGATGTCGCGCCATCACTGATGTTTTCTAGCATTGGGTTGGCATTTTTTGCCTATTCAGGGTTTGGTATGATGGCTTCTGCCGCCGCCGATGTCCCTCTACCCGAAAAAACAATGCCCCGCGCATTTATGCTCGCGGTGAGTTTGGTGATGGTGCTTTATGTGGTGTTAGCCTTGGTTGTACTCGGCAACGTCACTCCCTCTGACCTCGTCGCGTATTCAGACACCGCTGTTGCACAAGCTGCCGCGCCGATACTGGGTGATTGGGGCTTTTTGCTTGTCTCTCTCGCTGCATTGTTCGCTACTGCTTCGTCCATCGTGGCGAATATATTCTCCATGCTCAACGTCTCCAAACAAATGGGAAACAACGGCACACTGCCCCAAGTATTTCGGACTCAAGCCATTGCAGGCGGTACTAGGGGGTTTTACAGCCTGATTGCCGTCATCATTGTGCTCACCAACTTCTTCGACTTATCGTCTATAGCCAACGTCGCCAGTGCGACCTTTCTTGCCTGTTATATCGCGGTATTTATTGTCTGCTGGCGAAGACGAAAAGACTGCCACGCCAACCCATTGATTATCGCAGTGGGTTTCTTGGTGATGTCCGGTATTTTTGTCACCTTCATTGGGGAAATGATTGCAGAAAAGCTTTGGCTACAGTGCATCACCCTTGCGGGGGCAGCCTTGCTCAGCCTGCTGATCGGTTGGCGATCCCCTAACAGCAGCGATAACCAACAAACAGATAGTCACCATAGTGGGCAACAATGAATGTCATTTCTAGTACGTTAAGTCGTATCCAAGGCGAAGCCAGAGGCCGTTTATTCACCCTAGTGGGCGTAATGATCCTGAGCTTCGACAGCTTGCTTGTCCGCTTGATTGATAGCGAAGAATGGACGCTGATTTTTTGGCGAGGTTTACTGCCTGCCATCGTGTTCTATTTGGCGCAATGGAAGATGGACAATCAAGTGCTTAAAGCGCATTTTTTTCACCCCAAGATCAGTACGTTGCTCACTGCTTCACTTTTTTCTGCTTCTACCATTTGTTTTGTATTTTCACTCGACCATACCGAAGTCACCAGCACGCTAGTGATCACCAATACCGCGCCATTAATCACGGCAGTTCTGGGTTTTTTCTTTCTTAAAGAAACGCTCAATCGCTCAACAATTGTCGCTATCATCATTTCTGTGGGAGGTATTTGGTTAGTGTTTGGTTATCAGCCAAACCCTGCAGAACTTGAAGGGGATTCGTTGGCGCTAGTCACCGCGGTTTCAATGTCTGTTTATATGATTATGCTGCGTAAAACCCAAGCGCGGTATGCCACTGTATTTTTGATTTACTCCGGCATCTTCACGGCCATTATCGCCCTCATCGCTGGCGCTAAACCGTTTTCCCTGCCGCCCATCAGTGATCTCTATATTGTCTTGCTGTGTGGCGTGGTATTACCTTGTTCATTTTTGCTGATCAACGTTGGCCCGCGATACCTTCCCGCCGCAGAAGCCAGCCTGATACTGCTGCTAGAAGTGCTGTTCGGCCCACTGTTGGTTTGGCTAATTCTTGGAGAAATGCCAGCGCCCGCCGTTGCGTTAGGCGCAGGGATCATCGTTGTTACACTGGCTGGTCACACGATCTGGAGTCAGCGCAAACACACATAGCCAGCGCTCGTGGCATACTTACCTGATTTAAAATCTCACTGCATGTGTGGAAACACGAAAGAAAACTAGTCGCTATTGGCTTCTTTGCCCGTTTCTTTAACAAGCCCCTGCCCCGAGCGCAGCAGCATGCTAAGCAGTTTGTCATTGTCGATCGCTTCACCAGACAAAATACTGGCGAGTATTTCGCTGCCAAACAACTGAGGGGAAAGAAGCACATCCGGTTTTACTTGCTTCACTTTGTTCATGTTTTTTGCGTCATTTACTGCAACCACAGTATGAATGTCTAGGTTCAACTCTTTCACTGATAACACGATAAATGCATTCGTTGCATCATCATCTGTCAAAGCGAGAATAGCGCGACTTTGTTCAATGCCAGCGGTTTTTAGCAACGCATCATCCGTACAATCCCCAGAAAGCATATCAAGCTTCATTCCCATTTTTTGCTCGATGAGAGGGAATTTGTCTTCGTCCTCTGACGTCAACACGGTGACATCCAATCCGCGCCGCTTTAGCTGCACAATCGTACTCGTTGCCAGCACCGACACACCGCAAACAATATAGTGATTCTTCCGATTCATTTTCTTGGGCGATCCTTTTACAAGTTTATTTAAACCACCCCAAATGAGCGGCCCAAATACCGTGGTTAACGATGTGGCAAAAACGGTGATCCCTGCGATGATCACCGAGATTGTGAACAGTCTTGCGCTTTCAGTCATGGGCGTAATATCTCCATACCCCACCGTTGTCATGGTGACCATGGAGAAATAAAAAGCCGTCATCAGATCATGAATTTGAGGGTGAAATCCGCCCCCAAAATAGAGTGCGCCATACGTGGAATAAAAGAGTAATGCGATGAAGCTAATGAACGCTGCAATCCCACCCGCTGTCGCACTCGAGTGACTAAAGTCGTTACTGGTGACCATCAGGAGGGCAATGGCGCCAAAGCTCCAATAGAAGTGCTTGGTAAGATGGGGGAAAAAATGCCATTCAAAGGCCAGCAAGATCAGCAACAATATAATACTGACAGCCCAAGCAATGCGGGCTCGGAACAGTAAACCAATGGCATTGAGCATGAGAAAAATGCCCAATAAAAACCAAGGTCCATTAGCAATATCAGCCCAATTGATACCGGTAAATGTTTTGATATTGAACACAGCAAAAACGTCGGTCGACTGCCCCCAAACCGACAGGAAGATAAACGCGCCGTTGGCGAAAACCATTCCCGCCACCAGATAGTGCCGGATGGTCATCCATGCTGACACGAAGTGCCGAAAAACCTGCCGTATGATGCCCAAACTGCACCCTCAATATGCTGATAACTCAGGCAGTATAGTCAGCGATAGGCGCACTAACGTGCTTCATTATTAGGTCAGTGCGGAACTATTGGAAAACCCCTCGGCATGAGGAAAATCACGGCAGACCGGCTTATCTAGTCACGAAGGGGAAGAACAAACGGAATAACAAAAGCAAAAATCAGTGATGGTATGGTCATAAACAAAAAAACCGCGGGAACATCTTATGATGTTTCCGCGGTTTTTTAACCGTCCAAACACTATCTCTATACTTGCGGATCTATTGATCGCAACCCATGATCACGACAGGGTTGGAACTAAATAGGTAGCCATCAAAGTTAGGGTCATCAATGTCAGACAGCTCTATAAGTCGTTGTTTTACATTTTCTAGGTGTTGCCACATAGCACTCTTTGCAGCAATAGGGTCTTTCCTCTGCATGGCTGCTAGAATCCGAGCGTGATCGTCTAACCATTCATCGCGGTAGTCTTGAGTGCTGATACGTGAATGAAGCTTTTTCCACATAGGGCTTTGCTCACGTCGATCCCAAGACTGCTTCAGCATATCCACCAACACAGAGTTTTGCGTCGCAGCAGCGATAGACATGTGGAACTCTTCATCACCACTGTATCCCGTGATACCGCAAGACAATTCACTTCGCTCTAATTCGAGCGCAGCACGCATCTTCACAATATCACTGGGAGTGACTTGAGTGGCCGCAAACTCGGCAATATTGCTTTCCAACAATTGACGAGCCTGTAGCATTTCAAACGGACCCGCTTCATCACTCACCTGATTATCATGCAAGTTAGAGACACTCGGAATATTCAGGATATACACGCCAGAGCCTTTCTTAACTTCAACTAAGTTTTCTAGCTCTAACATGATGATAGCCTCACGTACTACAGTGCGACTGACATCGAGACGTTCTGCAATATCACGCTCAGGAGGCAACCTATCACCGACCTTATATTGGCCATCGCTGAGTTCGTTTCTTAGTATTAGACCTATCTCTTGGTAAGGTCTTTTGGGTTCAAAAGGTTTCATGACAATACTTGTACTTTATCCGTTTGCTTTCTCGAACCATCATAACGACCAATGGAAATTGGTCAACCCAATTCCACTGGACAAATTTAAGGTATTGTTTTTAATTGATTTAAATCTAAAAAAATGAAAATGATTCGATGCATTGCTATCAACCAATTTACTCAACTAGCGCCTTTTCCTACCTGTAATTTATTGTGACTCGCGGTCGTGATCACCCGAGCTTAGCTTGGAGATGATACTAAGCGCTCTGACTTCATCATTCGATATGCAGTAATTACACCTAAAAACAACAGAATGCTTTCGATAGCAATGCCGCCGATTGACCCAATGATTACTGCATTTGAAATCCCGAAGAAACATGAAAAAATCAACACAAGGCGCATCTTAATCCCTTTAAGAGTAACAATGGCCATTGTATTGATAACCGCCCCAATGACAGGAAGCATATCAACGGGTTTTGACATAAGTAAAATACCAACAATTGAATAGATTGCTGCGAATATCAATGCCACCCACAGAGAACTATACCTAATAGAGACAACATTTCTTACAACCCCAACCATGAGAGTACTTGCTGTGACCATTGAACTTAACATGACGTAGTGAGATGCCAGCAACATATAACCAATGGTCATCCAAACTTTCAACTTAATATCATTTGTTTGTAATATCGCGATTATCGCTGTTGAAAATGCCAAATAACCAAGAATCTGAGACGGTGAAAATATTTCGTTCACGTTAGTTTTCCAAGTTAAGAAAAGGGAGGTTATACCCAAAAAGTGACATGCACGAAGCAGAAGACGAAGTTGTTCAATTCGCCATACAAAAAGAGCGGCCATATGACCGCTCTTTGCATTCGTATCGCTTAATTATTTTTGGTTGAAGTCTTTAACTACACCCCAACGAGCACGCAAGTGGTGTGCTGCCATCTTAGGTTGACGGTCACGAGTAAATGCACCCTTTTTGTTGCCGTTAACACGAATAATGCCTTGGCCAGTATTAAAGTCATGCATATTCCAGCAGTGCTCACCAACGACTGCGTCACAGCTATCAAATGCCGCAAAGTTCTGGTCTAAGTACTCGTTGTAATACTCTTCAGTGAACATTGTCGATGGCAGAGCGTGGAAGCCTGAAACCGTGTCGGCACCGAATTCAGTGATGATGACTGGTTTGCCTTCCGTCGCCCAGCCAGCAAGTTCTTTTGCGAATTGATCACCCGCATTTGGCAAGTCAGCACCGTTAGTCACGTACCAACCGTAGTAGCGGTTTAAACAGACAACATCTGCAAACTGAGAAGCTTTACAGTTGCCGTAAGCAGCCAGCATAAAGTTAACCATTGTCATCGGTCGGTCTTGTGCATCTAAGCCATCACGAGCAAACGCAAAGATTTCTTTGAAGTAAGCTTCGGATGATTCTTGAGATGAATCAGGTTCGTTCGAGAGCGACCACATAACAACACAAGGGTGGTTCTTATCACGTGCGATTAGCTTAGTAATCGCATCTTTGTGATTGACCATACCTTCAGTTTGCACATCTTCACGGTCGAAGTGCTTAACAGGAACGGCATTAGAACCACCCATACCCGCTTGAGAAACATCTGTCATATTCCAAGCACCAACGTGCGATACTTCGTCGATGATGACTAAGCCACGACGGTCAGCAAGTTGCATGAACTCTTCTGGATAAGGGTAATGCGAAGTACGTAAAGAGTTAGCGTGGATCCAGTCTAAACATTCAAGATCGCGTAGGTTCATAATGTCGCTGTGACCACGGCCGATGGTGTGTGCATCGATGTGGTGACCAAAACCTTTGAAGTAAAAAGGTTCGTTATTGATTAGGAATTTAGTTCCTTCAACTTTCACCGTACGAACACCAACAGGTAGCGTGTAGATGTCGACAAGCTCTTCACCTTCAACAATCGTCGCGACAAGGTCGTACAGGTAACCTTTGCGCGGTTGCCAAAGAATCACGTTCTCAACGGTTAGCGACCCTTGCTGACCATCCGCGGTAGCGACAACTTCACCCTCTGCATTAAGCAGCGATACACGGATCTCCTGACCAGCATTCAGTGCAGACTCAATCGTATATTCTACGGTACCGGTTGTCCCTTCGAAGCCGGTGACAACAGTGATATCATTAACACGCGTTTTAGGCACTGCAACCAAACGAACTGACGAATGGATACCTGCGTAGTTAAAGAAGTCGAATGCAGGCGTACATTCTTTCACGCCGTTGTCATGTGTCTTCACGGAACCAACAGGGATTGTTACCTTAGATAGTTCGTTGTTAACAACGACAACAACCGTGTTTTTCTGGCCAAACTTAGCGACGTCATTTAAGTTGCCACCAAAAGGCGTGAAACCGCCCTCATGTGACACAAGTTCTACACCGTTTACAAAAACAGTGGCACGATGTGTTGCTGAGCCAAATCGAATCAGTGTATCCAGTGCTTCGAATTCAGAAGGAATATAAAAGTCTGTTTGATACCAAACATCACCACAGAAATCTCGTTTTGCAGCTTCGGTGAAAATGTCGTTGTAAGAGCTTGGAACAACCATTTCGATGGTGTCGGTAAGACCATCTTTCCAATTTTCGTTACGACCTACACCTTGGGTATCAAACTTAAATTTCCAAATACCATCAAGTGAAATTACACGGCGCTTTTCATTATCTAGTGGGTACATGAATACAGACATTTTTATTCCTTTGATATAGTAATTTTTGATTAAAATAACTTATTTTAAAATTTGGTTAGTGACCTAAATCACCATTATTAATAAAACAATAAATTAAAAAAATTAATGATTAAAAAGCATTCAAACAAGTATCAGCATGGGACTACTGAAAGAAGTTAAAATCATATTGCGCAGCAAACTTAATATCATAATAATCAAGCTGACCTGCCTTTTCTCCTGTTTGATCCTCTTCAGCCTTGTTAAGAACAAGTGATGACTTTAATCCTTTAAGTTGGCCAGAAGTAAATTTATGGGAAATTGTCAAGTTAGCACCAATACCATCTACTACGGTTGTTTCGTATGAATCTAAATCACCATCAGTCTTAACGATGAATAATCCTGAAGACCAGTTTTCATTGAAGTTGTAGCCGCCACCAACTTGCCAAGATGTCGTATTGTGTCCATTCCGTGCAATTGACATATCAAATGGAAATACAATATCGGTATCGATTGAAGATCCTGTAATCTTGTCACCGACTTGACCAAAGCTAGCCACACCAAAAACCTGACCTTTGGCAATAGTTATTTGCGTCGAAGCGACATAAGTGTTTTCTACATCATTTAATTGGTTTTCTTTTGTGTAACCGATTGTTTGTCCATAGAAAATACGACCGTCGAACTTCACAAATAAGTCGCTATCAGTGACAAACGCATAATCTAAGTTGCTTTGTAATTGATAAGTGTCATCTTCTTGATAGCGGGCACCAAATGATGCGGCATACATTGGCGCGTCATACACGACACCAATATGATAACGCGGTGTATGTTTTCCGTTGACTGCGTCATCTTTCCAAGCGGTATCAAACCCACCCGCTGTTTTTGTTGTCACTGCACCATAAAAGTCCAGTGTATCGGTTGCTTCGTAATGAACTAAGCCACCCTCTTTCATCGATGGCATGGTTCGAACTGATGAATACTCCAACAATGGCACGATATGATCCATCGAACCATAAGCGTAATCGGTTCCCCAGCGACCTAACTTAATTTCAAGTCCTTGGACAGGTTTAAGATTGACAGAGCCACCAAGCAAATTGAATGATTCATCGTTTGCATCTAGATATGCACGCGATGTTGCATCATCAGCCACACTCATGAGTTTGTGGATCGAGTAGGAATAGGCTTCTACATCAAACCAACTGCTTAGGTTAGATGTTTCATAGTCAACCATGACACCTTGAACCCAAGCTTCTACGTTTCCGTACTTACAATCTTGAGCATCAGGATCACTGCCACAAGCACTTGGGCGATCTGCCATACGTAACTCATTGCGCAAACGAACACGTAAATCTTGCTCTAGTTCATCAGAAGTGGCTCCTGATTGACTTTCTGATGCCATCGCTCCACCAGATAGCGCCAATGCAATAGCAGATACTAAAAGTCCTACATTGAATTTCTTGCTCTTCATAAGATACCTTTCTGTTTCACGTTATGGTTTTTAATATTTATAAGTAACAACTTCATTTGGGTTACGTTTTTTATTATTTTGAGTCAGCACCAAGCTTCATCATTGCTTGGTTGTGTAAAACCATTTGTTCACGTTTTTCAGGAGTGATATTCCACATAAATTTGAAGATTAAGAACATGGCAACGGATGCGATGGCAGGCAGTAGGAAGATCATCGCGTGCAAGCCGTTTTGTGTTTCCATGGTCTGAGTGGCAAGTGACGGGTCATAGCCAATAACACCGATACCCACACCCGCTAGAGCACCCGCTAACGCGCCAGCCACTTTACGAGACAGGGAGTAAGACGCGTAAATAACGCCAGCTTCACGCTTGCCACACTTATATTGGTTGTATTCGATACAGTCAGAAACCAGGCACCACATAATCGCGACAGTAAACATACTGAACAGTTTTTCTGATGTGTAGAAAGCGAGATATTGCATTGGGGTTTCAACGTAGAAGTAACCCACCACGCATAGCAAAACTGTCATCAAGGAGCACATCATGATGATGTTACGCACACCAAAACGAGCAGTTAATTTCGGCGTAACAAGCAGAATCACAATCATTGCACCAAGGTCGATAATGCCCGTATACGCTAAGATTTCGAGTGCATTGTCCATGTTGCTCTTAATCCAGAAGATAAGAGTCGCACCGACACCGTAAAGCGCAGTTAGGCAGCAAAGTCCGGCTAAACTCACAGCAATTAAAGGACGATTCGAAGCAAGAGATTTAATTTGCTGTGTGAACGGCGTCATAGGCGCTGGTTCTGGTTTGATGTTTTCTTTAGTATTGAAAACAGCAATCATGTGGCAGGTAATACCAAATAAACCGAGTACCGCCATCGCAAATAAATAGCCTTTACCAATATCATCAGCAAATAGGGTTAACATGATTGGAACTACAAACTTAACCATGGTTGAACCAACAATCGCGCCTAACGTTCTGAATGTTGATAAGCTGGCTTGTTCCGCTGCATCTTGCGTCATTGAACTGGCTAGAGAACCGTAACTGATATTACAGATCGTATAACACATACCCCATGTAATATATGTTAGGTAAACCCAAGCTAATTTTTGCCCATCTGACAATGAGTCTGGAACAATAAACATGAGTATTGCTGAAGCCGCTAAAGTAAACGACCCCCACTTAATAAATGGTCTAAATTTATCCTCTGAAGGATTATTTAATTTAGCGTACCTCAGCTCAGCGATAGTACCCATCATTGGGTCGTTGATTCCGTCCCATATCCTGGCTAATAGAAATAAGGTACCTACTGCCGCGGCAGATATACCAACAACATCAACATAAAACGCAAGTAAGAATGTGGATGACATAGCAAATGACATGTTGTTACCTATGTCACCAAACATGTACCCCACTTTATTTCGTAGAGTTAACATTTTCATTTTTATTATTCCATGTTATTGAATTTGGCTGGGTGACCAAGACATTTAGCCACCCTAATCATTAAGTTCTATTGCTGTTCATTTATTAAAAAGGGCGCGTTTAATCCCTAGTTCTAAGCCGCGGACTTCTGCGAGTCCTTTTAGTCGACCGATACAGGAATAGCCTGGGTTGGTTTTTTTCTTCAGGTCATCAATCATTTGATGCCCATGATCGGGTCTCATTGGAATAGAGCGCATATCGCCTTTAGCAATACGTTTTTCTTCCTGAGTAATGAGTGCTTTAACAACCTCGTACATATCGACGTCACCCTCTAGGTGAGCCGCTTCATGAAAGCTTGATTGGTTTTCTTCACGTTGTGTTGAACGCAGGTGTGTGAAGTAAATACGATCGCCATGTTTATTGATCATGTTCACTAAATCATTATCGCCGCGAACACCGTAAGAACCTGTACACATGGTGATGCCGTTCGTCATGCTTGGCACGGCTTCGGTTAACCAGTCGATGTCCTCAATGGTTGATACAATTCGCGGTAGGCCCAAAATTGGACGCGGTGGATCGTCCGGGTGTACTGCCAGTTTTAGTCCATATTGCTCACAAACAGGCACTAACTCTCGTAAGAAAGCAGCCATATTTTCACGTAAAATGTCTTTGGTAATGTCTTGGTAGCGGTCAAGTTGGGATTGGAAGTCTTCTAGCGTGTAGCCTTCTTCCGCCCCTGGTAATCCCGCGATGATATTAGAAGTAAGCTTGTTTAAATCTGCTTCAGACATTGCGTTGAAGTAATGGTTAGCTTGTGCAATTTCTTCTTCGCTATATTCTTTTTCTGCACCAGGGCGTTTCAATATAAAGAGTTCAAATGCGGCAAAAGCGATGTGGTCAAAGCGCAGAGCTTTAGAACCATCACTCATTTCAAACTCAAGATCAGTTCGTGTCCAATCTAATACTGGCATGAAGTTGTAGCACACAGTGTCAATGCCACATTCCGCCAGATTAACAATGCTTTGTTTGTAATTCTCAATCCATTCGTTGTAGTTACCCGAGCGGGTTTTAATTTCTTCATGCACAGGGATGCTTTCAACAACAGACCAAGTCATGCCCATTTTTTCGATGGTTTCTTTGCGTTTCAATATTTCCGCCACCGGCCAAACCTGACCGTTAGGGATATGATGAAGCGCCGTAACAATGCCCGTCGCGCCCGCTTGTTTGATATCAGATAAGCCTACTGGGTCGGAGTCCCCATACCATCGCCACGTCTGTTCCATAAAATCCTCTATTTCTTTATTTTTCGTTTTAGGAGCGTTTGTTTGTTGAAATCGACAACATGGGAATGTTTTTAATCAATCAATCGACTCGAGGCAATTGTGAATGATCAATTGGTTGACCAAACCTGCAATAAAATTTAATTTTGGTGTGCCAACATTGATTTTGTGATGAATATCTGAGATTAAGCGCGGCTTTTCAATTACATCGGCATCAAAATGAAGGTATTTGAAGTAGGGAAAATGGCGTGTGGATGGATGAGAACCCTAGGTTCTTAGCGGCAGTAGGCTTTATTTCTGCAGTCAGCCAAAACCGGCCACATATCAGACGATTAACGGTAAATTGCTTTTAAATAACAAGTTTTTCACATTACCTGTCTTGTTTTATCTGTTCAGAGTGATCCAACGCCGAACACAATTTCGCAGTTGTTACCCAATCCAATGGCCGAACCAACCTAAATTGATTGACCAAAATCACAGTTATCAGCGGATTATTGGTCAACCAAAACAATTGTGATCATTCTCACTATCAGTCACAACCCCCTGTTTTATACTGCGATTCAATCGAAATCACGCCACCAATATGACGTGTCTCGCTCTTCTTCATTGGTTTACCAATAGAGCAACCACATCAATATGGCGTCGCAGAATCAATAACAACCCTCCGATCGGTTATATAGGACACCATCATGAAAACCGTTTATAACTCAATGCTCAATGACTTTGTGCAGCTACCCGACTACGACCGATCTGTACTGAAGAGCCGTATTGTTCACCTTGGGTTTGGCGCGTTTCATCGTGCTCACCAAGCGCTCATCACTAATGAGATGCTAAACAGAACAGGTTGTGACTGGGGCATTTGTGAAATCAATTTGTTCGGCGGTGAAGACTTAATCCAGTCGCTTCGCGCACAAGACCACCTTTATACCGTGGCGGAAAAAGGCGCTGATTCAACAACCTTAAAAGTGATTGGTTCAGTAACGGAATCAATGCACCCTAGCCTAGATGGCATTCACGCTGTTTTAGAGAAGATGGCAGAGCCTCAAGTCGCTATCGTATCCATGACTATCACAGAGAAAGGCTACTGTGCAGACCCAGCAACAGGGACACTCGACAAGAACAACCCACTGGTCGTTGCCGACCTTGCAAACCCTACTGAGCCAAAATCAGCACTGGGTTACATCGTTCAAGCGCTACTACTGCGTCGTGAGCGTGGCTTGTCTCCTTTCACTGTTATGTCTTGCGATAACGTGCAAGAGAACGGGCATGTTGCAAAGGCTGCCATTCTTGAGTTCGCTCAATTGCTTGACCCAGAGCTCGCGGCTTGGATTGAAACTCACGTAACGTTCCCATGCACCATGGTTGACCGCATCGTTCCCGCCGCGACTGAAGAAACGCTGGCTGAAATCTCTGAACTACTTGGATGTGAAGACCCTTGTGCCATTGCCTGTGAACCGTTCCGTCAATGGGTCATTGAAGACAACTTTGTTGCAGGTCGACCAAATTGGAATATGGCGGGCGCACAGTTCGTGGCAGACGTGGTGCCTTATGAAGAAATGAAGCTACGCATGCTCAATGGCAGCCACTCTTTCTTAGCCTATTTGGGTTACCTTGGTGGTTATGCACATATCTCCGACACCATGACCGACGAGGCATACCGTAGCGCCGCATTTAACATGATGATGCAGGCGCAAGCACCTTCACTCACTATGCCTGAAGGTACGGATTTAGAAGGCTACGCCACACTGCTTATCGACCGCTTTACCAACCCAAGCTTGAAGCACAAAACATGGCAGATAGCGATGGATGGCAGCCAGAAGATCCCACAACGTATGGGCGGTAGCTTGCAGTTCCATCTTTCGGAAGGTACTTCATTCTCTTGGCTAGCAACAGCCATTGCTGGTTGGATGCGCTATGTCTCCGGTGTGGATGAACAAGGCAACGAAATCGATGTTCGTGACCCAATGGCTGAAACCTTGCGCGCTATTTGTGACCAACACGGTCAAAGTCCTTCTGTCGTGCCCGCTTTGCTTAACATCGAAGCGATCTTCCCTGCCGAACTGGGCGAGAATCCATATGTGGTTGACGCAGTCAGCACCGCTTATCAATCTCTGATTGATCATGGCGCTCGCGCTACCGTTGCAGCATTGTAAGAGACATTTGCTATGAAGAATTTCCTGTGTGATGACTTTTTGCTCTCAAACGAAACCGCCCGTCGTCTGTATCACGAACACGCGAGCCATCAACCGATTTATGATTTTCACTGCCACTTAAATCCAGCGGAAGTTGCAAAAGACCGTCAGTTTGAAAACATCAGTAAAATTTGGCTTGAGGGTGATCACTATAAGTGGCGAGGCATGCGTTCGGCTGGCATTGATGAACGCTATATTACAGGTGATGCGAGCGACAAAGACAAGTTTGTGGCTTGGGCAAAAACCGTCCCTCTGACAATTGGCAACCCTCTATACCATTGGACTCATCTAGAGCTTCGCCGTCCATTTGGTATCACAAGCACCTTGTTTGGCCCAAACACAGCTGATCAAATATGGCATCACTGCAATGAGCTATTAGCGACCCCTGAGTTCTCTGCTCGCGGCATCATGAAACAGATGAATGTGGTGATGGCGGGTACAACCGATGACCCAATTGATTCCCTAGAGCACCACAAAGCGATTGCGACGGACACAACGTTTGAAGCTCAAGTATTGCCAAGTTGGCGTCCAGACAAAGCGTTCAAAATTGAGTTAGATGTGTTTGCGGATTACATGCAAGCGCTGGGTGAAGTTGCCGATGTGAATATTCGTCGTTTCGACGATCTACTGACAGCCTTAGATAAGCGCTTAGCGCATTTTGATGCTCACGGCTGTCGCGCAGCAGACCACGGAATCGAAGTGGTTCGCTACGCACCAATCCCGCGCGAAGCTGATTTAGATTCCCTGCTGGCACGTCGTTTAAGCGGGGAAACACTCACCGAGCTAGAATGCGCACAGTTTTCAACGGCGGTTCAAGTATGGCTGGGCAAGCGTTACGCAAAATTGGGCTGGGTGATGCAGCTTCATATCGGCGCACAACGCAACAACAACACGCGCATGTTCCTGCATTTAGGTGCCGATGCGGGTTTTGACTCCATTAGTGATAAAACCTTCGCGTTTGAATTAGCACACCTGCTGGACGACATGGATAAGAGTAACGAGTTACCACGCACAATTCTTTACTGCCTTAATCCTCGTGACAACGAAATGATGGCGACCATGATGGGTAACTTCCAAGGCGGCGGTATCGCTGGCAAGGTGCAATTTGGTTCGGGTTGGTGGTTTAACGATCAGAAAGACGGAATGCAACGTCAAATGGAACAGTTGTCTTCACTTGGTCTTCTTAGCCAGTTTGTAGGCATGTTGACAGACTCTCGCAGTTTCTTGTCATACACACGCCACGAATACTTCCGTCGCATTTTGTGCGAGATGGTGGGTCGCTGGGTCGAAAAGGGCGAAGCGCCGAACGACATGTCACTGCTTGGCCCAATGATAGAAAACATCTGCTTTGGCAACGCCAAACGTTATTTTGAAGAGAGGACTTAATGCATGAAACACATCGCCATTATCGGTGAATGTATGATTGAGCTGAACGGAAAGCCTTTCGGTTCAATGCATCAAACTTTCGGCGGCGACACGCTCAATGCAGCTGTGTATTTACGACGTGGCACCGAAGCCAATGCCCATCCAGATAACATTAAAGTGTCTTATGTGACGGCATTAGGCACAGATCCAATCAGCCAAGGCATGCTGACACGCTGGCAGCAAGAAGGTATCTCCACTGAATTGGTGCTTCAAGACAACACGCGTACGCCCGGCCTTTACCTGATCCAACTGGACGACCAAGGCGAACGCACATTCTTGTACTGGCGTAATCGATCTGCAGCACGCTACCTGCTTCAACACCCATCGTTTGACACGATTAAACTCGCGTTAATCGACGTTGATATGGTGTTTATAAGTGGCATTACGCTAGCGATTTTACCTAATGAAGATCGCATTGCCTTGCTGCATTTGTTGGGTGAACTCAAAGCCCAAGGTGTCGAGATTGCTTTCGATAGCAACTTCCGCCCTGCGTTATGGCCACAAGACAACAACCATACAGTCAAAAACGTGTATCAATCCATGTACTCATTAACCGATGTAGCATTAGTGACGTTTGATGATGAACAGCTCCTTTGGAGAGACGCATCACCAGAGCAGACCATTGAGCGCCTCGCATCGCTTGGTGTCACTAAGTGCATCGTCAAACTGGGCGAAGATGGCTGCTTAATTAAAGATTCCGGCGCGGCTTCGGCTCCACGGGCCGTGCCAACTCATCCCGTCGCTGAAGTTGTTGATACCACTTCTGCAGGCGACTCATTTAATGGTGGATTTCTGTCTGCCTACCTAGCAGATACCGACCTTATTTCGGCCTGCCAGCGCGGCAACGCCATGGCGGGTGTCGTCATTCAACATCGTGGCGCCATCATTGCGAAAGATCTTACTCTATCGGTCATCAAGCCCATTTAAGGATTACCAATGCCTAGCATTAAAGAACAACTGAAAGCCCTGAAAGTTATTCCTGTTATCGCGATCGACAACGCTGAAGACATTATTCCTTTGGGTAAAGTGTTGGCAGAAAATGGCTTGCCTGCTGCTGAAATTACCTTCCGTTCGGACGCCGCTGTCGAAGCAATTCGCCTGCTACGTGCTTCGCAACCGGACATGCTGATTGGCGCGGGTACTGTGTTGAACCGCGAACAAGCCATCGCGGCAAAAGAAGCCGGTGCTACCTTCGTCGTTTCCCCTGGATTTAACCCAAATACCGTGAGAGCTTGCCAGGAAATTGGTATCGATATCGTCCCTGGCGTGAACAACCCAAGCACCGTCGAAGCAGCATTAGAAATGGGCCTCACCCTGCTCAAGTTCTTCCCTGCAGAAGCATCAGGCGGTATCAACATGGTGAAATCGTTACTGGCGCCTTACACCAACGTAGAGCTGATGCCTACCGGCGGTATTAACCCAGCCAACGTGAATGACTACCTCGCTATTCCTCGCGTCGTGGCCTGCGGCGGTACATGGATGGTTGATAAAAAGCTGATCGAAGAAGGCAACTGGGATGAGCTAGCTCGCCTAACTCGTGAAGCAGCGGCATTGGTGAACTGAGCCTATTCGGCGAACTAAACGGCCCTAGATATCAGGGCCATTTTTTTTGCAGAAAGATGGAGAAACAACATGGAAATGTGGTTCACGCAGTTGGTTGGCGGCGTCGCCTGTCTGGTGGGTATTTCTGCATTTTGGCAAAAAGACGATTTACGATTTCGCTATCAGATGATGGCATTTTGTTTCGTCATGAGCCTTCACTTTGCGCTTATGGGCGCAGCAGTCGCCGCAACGGGTGTCGCCATAAACGGAGTACGCAGCTTTGCTTCCGCCAAAACCCGCTCTCGCGTCGTCATGTGGTTTTTCATTGCTCTGATGTGGGCGATGACTATCAGCAATATTTCCCACATTTTTGAATTGATGGCAGTGGTTGGGTCAACCGTTGCGACGTGGGCGCTGTTCACTTTGAATGGCATCGTTTTGCGCTCACTCATCTTGTTCAACTCTTCATGCTGGCTAGCACACAACCTGTGGCTAGGCTCCATTGGTGGAACAATTGTCGAATCCGCCTTTATCATCACCAACATCTTGACGATTTATCGGTTGTATTCGTCGCAACAAGCGACTCAAAGCCCCAGCCAAGTTTCCTAATCACGCGTTATCACTTTCCCTTGATCATCATGCGGCGCTATATCGCCGCATATTTAGGAGCAAAAATGTCACAAATCAAACCATTGAGTTGGAATGACCAATCAATCCCTCACAAGTTTTGGGTAGAGCAACAGGACGATGGTTGCAAAATCTGCTTGGAAGTCATTAAAGACGTCGAACCAGAACGGCTTTCTTTGGTCGTGCCCGACGTGGACATAGAGACGGTACTCACTGCATGGCAAGGACATGCAACCAATATTACGCCTGCTTTTGATGACGGTATTCTATTCACTCAAACCCGTGCGCTACTTAACTTACCTCAAGGATGCTTGCTTTGGGCTGTTACCCATATAAAACGCATAGATGACCTAAAAATGTCGGCAGATAAGCTCTTTTTTGTACCCTTGCGAACGATGGGTCAGTAAGGAAATGAGATAGCTTTAACATCACTAGAATGCAAAAAGGCCGCTGAATCATCAGCGGCCTTTTCTAATTTGGCGGAGAGATAGGGATTTGAACCCTAGGTGGGCTATAAACCCACGCCGGTTTTCAAGACCGGTGCTTTAAACCACTCAGCCATCTCTCCGTTGTTGGAGCGCATACTAATGGTGGAAGGGAATACTGTAAAGCCCTTTTGTTGATCATGGCGTTCAAGTGCGCCTTTTTTAAACAAACCTGTTCTTTTTCCACCACTTTCATGCGATTTCGCACCTCTGACGGCTCAAATACCGCTTTGCCCGACTCATTGACCTCTAGCTGATTGCTCTATTTCTCAACTATGTGACTACACTGATAAAAAAGCCTTGCGCAATTGATAGGTAAGTCAATTCGATTTCCTGAACGTCCAACGTGCTAACAGTGACGAATTGATTAAGTCGTTCCATCGCTTCTACCTAGCCTCAAACACGCACAAGGGCATAACGCTAACGAGACAATAACGAGAGTAATGTCATGAAAACATCGGATCTGTTTGTTAAAGCGCTTGAGAATGAAGGTGTTGAATATATCTACGGGATTCCTGGTGAAGAGAACCTTGATTTTCTCAACTCACTGAAAGGTTCAAATATCAAACTTGTCCTTACTCGACATGAGCAAGGTGCAGGGTTTATGGCTGCAACTTACGGGCGTTTAACCGGAAAACCCGGCGTATGTCTTTCCACATTAGGGCCTGGTGCAACAAACTTCGTGACTTGTGCTGCGTATGCACAACTCGGTGCGATGCCAATGGTAATGCTAGGCGGTCAAA
The DNA here is from genome assembly GCF_028683095.1 of Enterovibrio gelatinilyticus. Classification (GTDB taxonomy): domain Bacteria; phylum Pseudomonadota; class Gammaproteobacteria; order Enterobacterales; family Vibrionaceae; genus Enterovibrio; species Enterovibrio gelatinilyticus. The sequence goes on from NZ_JAJUBC010000030.1 coordinate 21,185, forward strand.
AGCCGATCAGAAAAAGTAAACAAGGTCGCTTTCAGATCGTCGATGTTGTGAATCTCATGAAACCCATCACCAAGTATTCCGAACAGGTTGTCGATGGTAACAACGTACCCGCGATGGTGAGAGAGGCGTTTCGTCTTTGTGCAGAAGAGCGCCCTGGTGCTGGATATTTAGAACTACCAGAAGACATTGCCGACGAGCAATCTGGCGCGACTGTCTTTGACGTGGTGCAGCACCGTCGCCCAGACGCCAATGAACTCTGCCTCGATCAGGCTGCGGAAATGATCAAAGAAGCCAAAATGCCGCTATTGCTGATTGGTGCAGGTGCCAACCGTAAACGCGCAAGCCAAGCATTATTGAAATTTATTGATGATACAGGCATTTATTTCTTCAATACCCAAATGGGTAAAGGGGTTATCGACGAACGCCACGAGCGCTTCATTGGTACTGCTGCTCTTTCCAGCCATGATTTCCTACACTGCGCGATCGAAAAAGCGGACCTTATCATCAACGTCGGCCACGACGTCATCGAGAAGCCGCCATTCTTTATGGAAAAAGGCGGCACGAAAGTCATTCATGTGAACTTCTTTGCGGCACGTACCGATGAGGTTTACTTCCCACAACTCAACGTGGTTGGGGACATTTCGTCTTCCGTGAACCGATTAACTGAAAAAGTCGGCAAAATAGAGCAAGACATGAGCTACTTTGGTCGCGTCAAAGAAAACGTCGACGAGCGTACGACCAAGTATTTTGAAGATCGCCGCTTCCCAATGCTGCCACAGCGCCTTGTTAAAATCCTGCGAGACCAATTGGATGATGAAGACATTGTCACGCTGGATAACGGGGTTTACAAAATCTGGTTTGCTCGTAACTACCAGTGCCACTCAAACAACACCTTACTGCTCGATAACGCCCTCGCGACCATGGGTGCCGGCTTGCCATCCGCCATGGTCGCTAAACAACTCTACCCTGACAAAAAAGTCGTTTCTGTAAACGGCGATGGCGGTTTCATGATGAACTCGCAAGAGATCGAAACCGCAGTGCGCATGGGGTTAGATTTGGTCGTGATCATATTGAATGACAGTGCTTACGGCATGATCAAGTGGAAACAAGAAGGAATGGAGTTTGACAACTTTGGCCTCGATTTTGGTAACCCAGACTTTGTGAAATACGCCAACAGCTTTGGGGCAATTGGTCACCGTCCTGACAGCCATGACGAGTTTCAGTCAATCCTTAAGCACGCATTGAACAGCAAAGGCGTACATGTAATCGACCTGCCTGTCGACTACTCGCTCAATCACTCAATACTGAATGTGTTGATCAAAGAAAGCCGCTCAATCAAGTAAGAACGGAGAAATACTGACATGGCTGAACTTAATGTTTATCGCCCCTTTGATGGGGGGCTAATCCGTTCCATTCCGATGCAATCTGAGAGCGATGTTGAAACCGCCATTACGAGTGCTCATGCGTTATTTGAAGACCGAACAACGTGGCTCGCGCCACACGAACGCATCGAAATTCTTGAGCGTGTGGTGGAAATCATGTCGTCGCAAGTTGAAGCCCTCACTCGCTTGGCTGCCGAGGAAGGCGGAAAGCCGTATGCGGACTCAAAAGTGGAAGTGCTTCGCGCCATCAATGGTGTAAAGCTTGCTGTTGAGCACATTCCACAAATCAAAGGTGAACAGATCCCGATGGGCCAAACCGCCGCATCAGTGAATCGACTTGCTTTTACGATTCGTGAGCCGATTGGTGTTGTGTCTTCAATCAGTGCCTTCAATCACCCTCTCAACTTGATCGTGCACCAAGTCATCCCCGCCCTTGCGGTGGGCTGTCCTGTTATCGTGAAACCTGCTTTAACCACGCCGTTATCTTGCTTACGCTTGGTTGAAATACTACGCGAAGCCGGACTACCCAAAGACTGGTGTCAGGCCATTGTATGTGAGAACGAGGCGGCCAGTAAGCTGGTGACTGATCCTCGCATCAATTTCCTGTCTTTCATTGGGTCTTCGAAAGTGGGTTGGGCGCTGCGCTCACAACTTGCTCCCGGTACACGGTGCGCACTGGAACACGGCGGCGCAGCACCTGTGATTGTTGATACCACCGCCAACATTGAAGAGGTGGTACCTAGCCTTGCCAAAGGTGGGTTTTACCATGCTGGGCAAGTGTGCGTATCTGTTCAGCGCGTTTATGCGCATCAATCCTTTTGCCGTGAATTGGCGATAAGAATTGCTGCAGCAGGTGAACAAATGATTGTCGGTGACCCTCTCAATCCCAATACGGAAATCGGCCCATTGATTCTTCCGAGAGAAGTGGATCGTGTTGACGATTGGGTGAACGAAGCCATTGAGGCTGGCGCGGAGCTATTGACGGGCGGTAAGCGAATTTCAGATACCTGCTACGCACCTACTGTTTTGCTAAACCCGCCTGAGAACGTGCGCGTTTCTCAAATGGAGATCTTTGGCCCTGTCATCTGTGTTTACTCCTACGGCGACAAGCAAGATGCGGTTAAACGGGCGAATTCACTACCTTTCGCGTTCCAAGCGGCTGTGTTTACCAATGATCTAGAAAATGCATTGCTACTAACCCAACAGTTGAACGCCACCGCGGTAATGGTCAACGACCACACTGCATTTCGTGTAGATTGGATGCCATTCGGCGGCCGAGATTCATCGGGTGTCGGATTAGGTGGCATTCAGTATTCAATGCATGAAATGACCCGCGACAAGATGCTGGTATTCAAAAGCCCAAATCTTTAAGTCACAGACTTCCCATCGCGGGAACGATCACTAAAAACGAAAGGAACCGAATGTATCACTGCATTCGGTTTCTATTTCTTCAACAAGTGCCAGAAAACCCGCAAATGCGGAGCAAATCAGCTTGCTTACCTTCCCCTTCTCTCTTCATTTATACGTGATCGATATTTTCATGCATGTTTAATGTGGATAAAAAATGACCACTCATATAGAATCCCCGCTCCTTGGGTAATATGACTTACCTTAAGCATTCAGACAGTGCATCAGGAGACCGTTTCTGTCTGCGTTTACACAAGCACAGGCAATACCTAATGCACATACTTAAACTTAGCGGCACGCTCGCAGTAGCAACGCTTTGCATCCAGCTCGTCAACATGATGAGTGTCCGTTACCTTGATACTTCCAACTTATTGGTTTCCGCAGCGAAGATTTGTCTAGTCGCTATTCCATTCATGTATGTCGGCAGTGTCGGTTTCTCTGTTTATTACGGTAGCGGCGCGCAAAAATTTCCCTATGTTTCTCTGGTGCTGATGGCGGCGGGGTTTTCTACCTTGTTCGGTATTGTACTGACCTTATTCTTTCAAAAAGTCATACCCACACCCCAGCAGCTACTTGGCTGTGTGCTGTTACTGGCGGGCATTGGTGTTACAGTTCTGGGGAAAAGTGCGTGATGGTACTAGAGCGTTTTTGGAGACAAAACCAACTGAGAATTTCTACTTGAACCTGTTACGTCCGAATTAGGAATGGCATGAGATAACTTCACCTCCCCCCTTCTACAAACAAATACAAGGTACTGCGAAGTTGCTAACTGACTTCTGCCCCACTAATACACAATGTTCAATGAAATTAGATAGCAGCACAGAGTTTTGAACATGGACTTATCAAAATGTAGCTGTATTAGGATTCGCTAGTTGGAAGAAACAACAGAACACTAAACAGGACTTACGCCATTATTCATGCTCTGCCAGTTCGGGTTCCAAACTCTTCATTCAGCTTATCTAGATAGTTTTGTATTGGTCGCCTGTTATTAAATTATTATTTACTAGCCACTCGGTACTGCTGTCGAAATTCTCGTGGAGTCAATCCAGTCTGTCGCTTAAAAAATTTCACAAAGTTGGTGATCTCATCAAATCCCAACTCATCACCGATTAATGATATCTGGTCTGCTGTATGCGCAAGCATACGCTTTGCTTCCAGTATCAAGCGATTCGACAGGTATTGTTTCGGGGATATACCTAACACCTCAATAGTGGCACGAGACAACGTTTTTTCCGCATATCCAAGCTGCTTCGCATAGCTTTTTGACTGATGAGAGGTCTTATAGTGACGCTCAACAGCGAGCTTAAATCGCTCAACCCGTTCTAGCGCAGATGCAGACGCAGGGAGATCGGGTACTGATGCCGATCGCGAATTAGTTAGTCTGATCAGCAAAGTCTGCAATTGAAGCTGGAGCAGAGTAAGTGTCTCTTTATTACCCCGCTTCGCATCATGTTCCATCTGGCTTACAAGGTCCGTAGCGGTTGCATGTTCACTGGACGATAAAGACATGCGTTGTTCAACATCATCTAACTGCACCATATTGCTCAACTCGAAAGTCACTCTGTTGGCCATTTTTGGTAATAACACTTCCGGCCTAAACATTACTAACCAAGCATCCCATTCACTTTCAAGATCAAACTGTAGTACTTGGCCTGGAGTAACGAGCAGCCAGTCTCCTGGATTACACTTATGTAGAACAAAATCCAGATTATGTAAGCAATTCCCTTGGGTTATACCCAACAACAGATAAAAATCTAACCGCTGAACCGCCCTCAGATGGGACTTTTTTCCCCTTTGCTTAATCTCGCTGAAATGACAGATTTCAATTGGCAGCGGATAACCAGATTGGGGATTAAAGCTCACATCAAGAACAGATTTTGAGTCTATCGCACCCATTACTTGTCCATTTTTTACCATTAGTTGGCGTTTTTATACCTGTTGTCATACAGCAACTCAATAGAAACTGTACTCATACGAATTACCACTTACCAAAGTAGCAAATAAAGGTGCAAAAAAATGAACAATGAAGCCATCGTTCCATTCAAGATTGATATCCCTGATGAAGATATTGCCGATTTGAAAGTACGTCTAAAACAGACTCGATTTACCGACGAGATTGATGATGCTGGCTGGGATTACGGTACTAACCTTAGCTACCTTAAGCAGTTAATTCAGTACTGGCTCACTGAGTTTGACTGGCGAACTGAAGAAAAGGCGCTCAATGAATTTGATCAATATAAGACAAATATTGATGGGATCGATGTTCATTTTATTCATCAAAGATCAAATTATAAGAATGCAAAAACACTAGTACTGACCCATGGCTGGCCGGGTTCGTTTATGGAGTTTTCGAAAATCATTGGACCTCTGACCGATCCTGTCCGTTACGGAGGTCAAATTGAAGATGCCTTTAATGTGGTCGTTCCATCGCTACCAGGTTTTGGCTTTTCAGACCGCCCAAGTAAACGCGGTTATACACCTGAACGCATGGCGAATATCATTGCATCGCTCATGAACAGACTCGGCTATGAACACTATGGTTTGCAGGGCGGGGACTGGGGCAGTACGGTGAGTCGATATATTGCCACTAATCATTCAGAGCACGTTACTGGATTACACCTTAACTTTTGCGACTCAACCCCACCCGCGAATGTGCAAAATACGGATCCTGTTATTGAAGAGTTAACGCCGCTTGAACTAAAACGTTTAATCGCTAGTCGTGCATTTGCACATGAAGGGAGGGCATATTTTGAGCAGCTGTCAACAAAACCACAAACGGTAAACTATGCACTTAATGATTCACCAGCAGGCCTAGCTGCTTGGATGATTGAAAAATTCCAAAGCTGGAGCGACTCTGATGGCAACCTTGAAAACAGCTTCACTAAAGATGAGCTGCTCACGAACATTTCAATTTATTGGTTTACGCAAACGGCATCATCTGCATCACGAATCTATTACGAACAACGTCATGCTGAATGCAAACCAAGGCCAAATGTTACCGTACCCACAGCCCGTGCTTTGTTCCCTTCAGAAATAAAGACGCCACAACGAGAGTGGGTACAAGCAGCGTATAATCTTGTTCGCTGGACCGAAATGCCCCGCGGTGGCCATTTTGCTGCACTCGAAGAACCTACGCTGCTTGTCGATGACATTCGTGCTTTTTTCCGCGATCTTCCTGAGCATAAATAGCGAATATACCAACAACACCCATCACACCATAATGTGATCTGAATACCCCCCAGCTATGCTGGGGTGACTCGCATAGGTTTGACCGTAGCATCGGTACATGTAACTTCTTTTCTCGCCTACAAGTAAAGAGGTTACAACCTATGTGAGCCAATAAGAGCTAGCACTCCCCTCCTGTAGACTCCCAGCAGCCTAAAAAAGATCAAAACTCAAATCCAATACATACAAAAAAAGCCCCGCCATTTTCTAACGAGGCTTCGTTGTATTGGCGGAGCGGCCGGGCTGGCGCACCAGCGGGACTCAAGCCGAAGGCTAGTGAGAGTCCGAAACACAAATCCAATAAATACAAAAAAGCCCCGCTATTTCTAGCGAGGCTTCGTTGTGTTGGCGGAGCGGACGGGACTCGAACCCGCGACCCCCGGCGTGACAGGCCGGTATTCTAACCAACTGAACTACCGCTCCAATTCTGTATGAAATCCGGTTTTTCAACCCAACTTCTAGAATGTGGCGGAGAGATAGGGATTTGAACCCTAGGTGGGCTATAAACCCACGCCGGTTTTCAAGACCGGTGCTTTAAACCACTCAGCCATCTCTCCGTTGTTGCCGCGAATATTACTGTCCTATTGGGGGCGTGTAAACCCCTTTTCTACTCCAAACAAACCAAACGCTCAAAAAGCCAGCAAACCTCGGTTTTTTATCACTATATGTGTCAAAAAGATAACATCTTTGAACACTCCATTCAGAATTTTCACCTTTCTGAAATATCTTTACATCGCTCCCCTTCCGTCCGCTACAATATTGGCCTCGACCATGATCCAAGAGTATTCAGATGCGACGCTACGTGATTGCCCTTTTACTTTCGCTTTTTACCCTTTCAACGTCATTTGCCCAAGAAACGACAGAAAACATCAAGGGAGCTGCTTGCTTAGTTTCCGATGACCAAGGGCGAGTGCTTGTCACCCACGATATTCTTAACAACCGTATTTCAATTCCTGGTGGCTATGTCGACAGCGATAACCCTGCCGATGCCGCCATTCGTGAAACATTGGAAGAAACCGGTATTCCTGTGATTGCCGTTGGCGAATTGACACGTATGGGCAACGCTATCTTGTTTGATTGCCAAGCAACGTCGTCAATCCCTGTGGCTAATACCCAATATAACAAGGCTGCCGTCGCCGCATGGGAAGCCGAACACTTTGGTCGAGAAGTGCGAGCGGTATACATGATGAAGCCCAATCAGGAGATGCTTGATAACGCACGCTTCCCTGAGCAAGTAAAACTGTTTCCTACACTGCTTGAATCAGCCACATCGAGCCCGATTGAATCATTGGATGATTTCAGCGCCCTCGCCTCGCCGTTTACGGTGTGGAATGCTGGGCTGAACCGAGGCTTCCAACAGGCGGTTCTCGCGCTGCCGGCTCCAACTGCCACTGTGCTGATTAAATTGCTGGACAATTCATCTGCATTGGGCAGCGGTGTGCTGTTCTTTTTACTGATCCCATTGGCAATGGCCACGGGCGGAATAAAACGCGCCGCTGAGGTTTTGTTTGTCACCATCGTCGCAACTGTCATTGTCACCTTCGGCAAGCTCTACTTTGGTGTCCCGCGTCCGTTCTATGTTTTTCCTGATTTACAGTTAAGCGGCGCATCGGGTTTTGCATTTCCAAGCGGACATACTGCCACCGCCTTTGCTGTTTGGGGATTAGTGTACTCATGGATTAAACAATCGGGTCGTCGCGCTACTCTGGCTATCTGGCTGGTTCCCGCCACGCTTGTTGCACTCAGTCGCGTGTATCTCGGCGTTCACTATGTGACGGACGTAATAGCAGGCGCGGTTGTCGGCGTGCTAGTGATATTGTTAGCGCAACCGCTTTCACAACGCATGCTTTCCAGCCGACTCTGGTTAACCATGGGTGCGCTGTGCGTTCCTTTTGCATTAACCCAAATACAGCCCCTGTTCCTTTATTGCACTGCATTTTCATTTGCCTTCGCGGCTGTGTCCTATTTGTCTAAATATCCACCTGAACAAAGTTCAGTACCGATGAGAGCAAAAGGCTTTGTGGTTAGCTTTACTGGCGTTGCTCTATTGGCGGCTGCACTGTATGTGGTGTCTCAGGTCTCTCGCTCAAGCATTGAGATATTGCTGTCAAACACCCTGGGCATGGTAATACTCGCCATTTGGCTGGGTTGGGGAACGCTGAAGTGGGGTTCAAAGGCGAGGTCTACGAAAGCAGAGTCTTCGAAAGCAGAGTGCTCGAAAGCTGGGTTTTCTAAAGCTAAGTCTTCAAAAACGCGATAACAAGCGGTATGAGCAATATCAAAAGCTTCCGATAATAGACAAAAAAAGAGCGCCTTTTGGCGCTCCTTTCTCAACATGCGTTCGAACTAGTCTTTGGCGGCATCCGCCAACTCTTTCTCTGCATCATGGTCAATTTCAACATCCAAAATTGCACCCGCGTTTGGATCATTGAAGACTGACTCGTCAAGCTTACCTTCGCTTTTCGCAACGATACAGCTAACAGTCGCATCACCGGTTACGTTAACCGCGGTACGAACCATATCAAGCAGACGGTCAACACCCAAGATCAGGCCAATGCCTTCTAGTGGAAGACCAACCTGCGCGAATACCATCGACAGCATGATCAAGCCTACGCCAGGAACACCCGCCGTACCGATAGAGGCTAATACTGCCATCACGATAACTGTCAGGTAGCCACCAATGCCAAGGTCAACGCCATAAATGTTCGCAATGAACACCGTGGCAACACCTTGCATGATTGCCGTACCATCCATGTTAATGGTGGCACCGAAAGGTACGGTGAATGAACCCACAGAGTTCTTCACGCCTAAACGCTCAGTCACTGTACGTAATGTTACTGGGATTGTTGCATTCGAGCTTGCAGTACTGAATGCGAACACTTGCATGCTGCGTACTTTTTTCATGAAGGTCGCAATGTTCAAGCCAGTAAAGACTTTCAGGAACGTTGGCAACACAACAAAGAGGTGAAGTAGAAGCACACCGATCAACACCACAACGTAACCAATCAGCTCAGCAAACAATGCCAAACCTAGGCTTGCCATGGCTTTTGCAATCAAGCAGAACACTGCATAAGGTGCGATTTCCATGATGACGGTAACCATCTTCATCATCACTTCGTTTAGCACTTCAATGAGCTCAACGACTTTCTTCGCAGGCTTGCCGACCATCAAGATACATACACCCATCAAGATAGCGAAGAAGATGATTTGCAGCATTTCACCTTCAGATAGCGCACTGACTGGGTTGTTTGGAATGATATCGATTAAAACTTGAGATAGCGGTGGCGCGTCTTTTCCTGTGAAAGCCACATCCGCAACCATGTTCATGCCAGCACCAATACCACTTAATGAAGACACGGTAATTGCAATCGCAATCGCAATCGCTGTCGTCATTAGATACAGGAGGAAGGACTTACTACCCACACGTCCCAGCATTTTGATATCGCCAATCCCGCACACACCACATATGAGTGAGAAGAGGACAAGCGGCACTACCATCATTTTTAACGCGTTCACAAACATCTTGCCCACGACGTGGAACAGACCATTTGTAATGTAGGTATCGACGAATCCACCCGCTGGATTCAAGCCGAAAATATTGATTGCCAATCCAAGAATAATACCGGCGACTAAGCCGATAACAACCTTGGCAGTCAGGCTCATCTTGCCATCACTGTTCGTTGTTGTGTTTACCATATTGCCTCCATGACTAGGTCTATTATCCAGTCATGAAAACCCTTTCTTTTTCTGTTCTCTCATGGCGATCAGTGCAAACTGACGGGCTGACCTTTGAATAATTAGTCACTATGGAGTGATATTCCATTCACAACACAATATAAAAGTGAGATCAGCTTAAAATTAACCAAATGGAGACGTAAATATCTGGGGTCTTCATAACGGGCAATAGATATATCCTGAAAAGGAAATTCACACTGTCTCATTAGTGAGTCGACACGGACATTTTGTTAATATAACGTTAAATCCATATCCTAAGGCGGCATAGCCCACACGAATGTTTCGCCATTTCAGCGATACTCATGCGATGAAAAAGGATCACTGTCACTGAACCGAGATGATGACAGCATCTTGCGGTACAATGGCGCCATCAACCAAAAACTCGTCGTGACCATGAGCCATTGTCCCGAGTGCGGAGACGCACTAACTTGTACCGCTGAATCCGGAAACTGTTGGTGTATGCAGTTCCCGAATGTCCTTCCAGTCAACGATAAGGCGAATCTGGCTTGCCTTTGCCAAACCTGCTTAGCAAAGAAAGTGAACGCCCAACTCAGCGAGATCTATCAAACCTACACCGCCAACGAACTCATTCGCCTTGCTAAACCTTATGCAGCAAATACTCAGCTTGTAGACGGGTTGGATTACACAATGGAAAACGGCTTTATGGTGTTTTCCGCGTGGTATCACTTAAAACGTGGCACTTGCTGCGGAAACGGTTGTCGGCATTGCCCGTTTGGTAAATCGCCAGATTCCTTGGTTGACCAAGAAGATCCTTTTAACAACGTGGGCTAAGTCACTGACGCAAAGTCATTCTTCAACGACAATTCGCGCCCTCTGTTTTACTGACCCAAAAACAACATCGAAACAATAACCATGAAAATAGTCGCCGTTACCGCTTGCCCAACAGGCATTGCCCACACTTATATGGCTGCTGCTGAGTTGAAAAAGGCAGCGCTGCAATCGGGCATAAACATCAACGTTGAAACACAAGGTGCAATGGGTATTGAAAACCCTTTGAGTATCCAAGACATCGCGCGCGCAGATGTGGTGCTTATTGCCTCTGACATTGAGATAGAAGATCGCGCTCGCTTCTCTGGCAGCAAGATACACTGCGTGACGATTGAAGAAGTGCTGACTGACCCACAATCCGTATTGGCCCGCTGCAAAGGGTTATGATCACGCGACGGATCACCTTCTTTATTGGTAAAGAAGGGCTACCAGCATGGAGGCTGAACCGTTTAAAGACCTTGGCGGGACATTTCCGTTCGGTCACTATTTTTGTGAATTTGTCACAGCGTAAATCTGCCAACGCAGAACAACCCATGCACATTCTCAGCCTAAGTGCTTTGCCGAACGATCTGTGTCAACTTCAGATAGAAGGCAACGATGCAGAACTTGCATCAATGGTGCTCACGGCTTTTGTTGAAGAAAACGCTGTGCTGATTTCTGGCGGAAAGTCTTCTGCTCCTATCGTACCGTCAGAATACGAAACCTTGCCCTTTCATTGCATGATTCACCGAGTGCCAAATGCCGCTCTCGATAAACACGGACTCTTGGCACACTTTGCTTTGCTCGTGGCGGAAGATGAATGCAAGCACGGTAATCTGGTTGATCAAGAAACCTTGTTTGATGCCTTGTACAAACGCGAAGCTGTGTCTTCAACAGGAATGGGGAATGGCATTGCTCTCCCTCACGTAATGCTGAACAGCATTAAGAATGCGCATTTAATGATTGCCACCACCAGCTCTTCGCTTGATTGGGCGTCTCAACGTGGCGATGTAACCTGTGTGATTGGGTTGATGTTACCAACGCCTCCAATACGTGAACACTTGGTTGCTTTCTCTGGTTTCTCTCAACAGCTGATTGAAGAGGAATTTTGCGGCTACCTAACCCAAAACAAACAATCAGATGTGCTTGAACTCATTATTTTAAACGCACTCAATGTGCCGTTTCGCTGAACGCTTTATTTGCTCCTCGATACTCAGATGGCGTCATGCCAGTTTTGGATTTGAATACGCGATAAAAATAGTTCACATCCTGAAAACCACAGCGTGTCGCCACTTCATTCAAACGAAAGTCATAGCGTTTAAGCATGAACTTAGCGCGATCAATCCTCACCCACGTAATGTAATCTGCCATTCGCATGTGGCCTTGTTGGCGAAACAGGCGTGACAAGTGGTTGGGGGTCATGGTGAAGCGCTGAGCGATAGATTCACGTGTGATTTGGCGGTGAAAGTTTTCTTGTATATATATACAAATGCCTTGGTAGAGATCTTCCACACGATTACGTGTTCCCGCCACAGGCGACGCGAGCATTTGCTGGCAATAGCTTAGCAGCGCATGCAACAAGTGTTCATCCATGGGTTTTCTAACGGGCTCGGTCGCCAATGTATTCAACGCGCTAAGAATATGATCAAGCGCGTGACCCGTCCGAGTCTGAATACTGAATTTCTGAACATCATAAAAGCTAGGTTGATTTTTGGCTTTACTCACCAAGCTAAACCCAAGCTGCCGCTTACCAAATAGCAAACTCAGCACCGAGCAATCTGTATCCCAGTTTGGTTGATTCCAGCTATTCGGTGGCACAAACAATGCGTCGCCCGCCAGCAACTTCACTTCACTGATGGTTTTATCTGGGTTTTCGAGCTGATTCGGGTATTCCCCACTGATCACCAACTCCAAACGTGGAAAGTTCACCTGATAGCTAAATGGCGGCGGTGTGACTTGATCACTCGCAAACCAGATACGGTTGAAGTTCTCACGCTCTGCCAGCAAATTCTCCAATAACAGTTGAAAAACCTGACTCATCAATATCCTCAAATTCCCATGCCATTAACGGGGCGATTATGCGACCTCCCCTCCCGCACCACTAACCATTCTCTGAGATATCACTCAATAGCGTGAACTGGCTCAACAAAATGCTCGACCTCACCACAAAACCTAGTTACTTATTTCTAGCCACATCCATTAGCCATCATCTTTTAAAATCTTACCTTCAGACCCAAAATTATCATAAACATCTGTTATATAGATAATTTTACATTCCAATAACGAAATCTGACTATCTACATTTAATGGGATTATGATCACAGCAGGAATTCAGTGTTACAAATATCCAGCAAAAGCCTTTTCTCTGCTCTTTCTGGTTTGGGGTAATACATCGAAAATAGTCACATCGGCTAACGCCATCAATAAGAACAATTTATCTAGGGGTGACTTCATGATTACAAAGCTAATCAATGAAAATCTGATTTGCCTAAACCTGAGCGCAACAACCAAAGAAGCCGTGTTTGTCGAGATGATCGAACTGCTTCACGCTCAAGGTCGAGTGAACGACAAACAGCAGTTTCTGGCAGACATTCATGCGCGTGAAGAGCTAGGCAATACTGGCTTTGAGGATGGCGTTGCCCTTCCTCACGCGAAAAGTGCTGCAGTGATTGAACCTGCTGTTGCTATCGGCATCAGTCGTCAAGGTATCGAGTACGGTGCTGAAGACGGTCAACCTTCAAAACTCTTTTTCATGATTGCTTCGCCTGATGGCGGTGCTAACCACCATATTGAAGTGTTGGCTGAGCTATCGTCCAAGTTGATTGAAGATGGTTTCATCGACCAATTCATGAATGCAGAGAACTCAGAGCAAGCATTGGCGTTACTGCTAGAGAAAAAAGCGCAAGAAGACTCACCTGAAGCCAACAAAGGCCTATTGATTGGTGTCACTGGCTGCCCTGCTGGTGTTGCGCACACTTACCTTGCTGCAGAAGCGCTAGAGAAAGGCGCGGCGGCACTCGGTTTTGAGATGAAAGTCGAAACCAACGGCTCGATTGGCGTCAAAAACAGCCCAACCGCTGAAGAAATCGCACGTGCGGAAGCCATCATTGTCAGCTGTGACAAGCAAGTCGACATGGCACGCTTTGCCGGAAAACGTTTGATTAAAACAGGCGTGAAAGCGCCAATCAAAGACGCAAAGGGTTTGATAAACCAAGCGCTACAAGCGCCAGAATATGTTGCCTCTGCGGACGACAACGCGACCAATTCAGGCGAAAGCAAAGCGTCACAAGCGCGTTCTGACTTGTATCGCTACCTGATGAATGGCGTGTCTCACATGATCCCGTTTGTTGTAACGGGTGGTCTACTTATCGCATTGGCACTCGCTATCGGTGGTCAACCTACCGAAGCTGGCATGGCGATTCCGCCAGATAGCCTTTGGAACAAAGTACTCGATGTAGGTGTGGTCGCATTCACACTGATGATCCCTATTCTTTCTGGCTACATTGCTTACGCGATTGCTGACCGCCCAGGTCTAGCACCCGGCTTGATTGGTGGCTGGATTGCCAACAACGGTTCTTTCTATGGTGCTGAAGCAGGTACGGGCTTTATCGGTGCTATCGTTGCGGGTCTGCTGGTAGGTTACTTTGTGAAATGGGTAGCTACACGCAACTACCACAAGTTCATTCAGCCTCTCGTTCCTATCATGATCGCACCTATCACGGGTAGCTTGTTCATCGCGAGTTTGTTCATCTTCGTTATCGGCGCGCCAATTGCGGGTTTGATGGAAGGCTTGAACGCAATGCTAACCAACATGAGCTCAGGCAACGTAATTCTTCTGGGTATTGTACTGGGTGGCATGGCCGGCTTTGACATGGGTGGTCCATTCAATAAAGTGGCGTTCCTGTTCTCGGTTGGCATGATTGCAAGTGGTCAAACGCAATTCATGGGGGCAATGGCTTGTGCAATCCCTGTTGCTCCACTTGGTATGGCACTGGCCACTGTAATTGGCCGCAAGTTCAACATCTTTGAAGATTCAGAAATTGAAGCGGGTAAAGCATCGGGCGCTATGGGTCTGGTGGGTATTTCTGAAGGTGCGATTCCATTCGCAGCCCAAGACCCAATGTCTGTTATCCCTGCGAACGTTATCGGCTCAATGGTTGCGGCTGTGATGGCCTTCTCATTCGGTATCACTAACAGCGTGGCACACGGTGGCCCAGTGGTTGCCCTTCTGGGTGCGATGAACAAGCCTGTTCTTGCGCTGGCTTGTATGGCTGCAGGTGCGATTGTGACCGCCCTGGTTGCTGTTTCGCTGAAGAAGATGCGCCAAGCCAAAGCACAAAATGCAGCTACCGTTAACGCTGTGTAAGTAAGAACGATGCGCTCCCTTATATTCAGGGAGCGTTTTCGTGCATTGATTTTCTTGCGTTGACACATCTATCCAGGGTTTAACTTCTGGTAAACTATCCCCAGATATTTAACGAGTCCAAAAACCACAATGACTGCATATTTTTATCCTCTCAACAACGTGATTCAAGATTACGCTTGGGGCAGCTACACCTCGCTGAATACCCTTTTTGGCATCGCAAACCCTGAGAATAAACCGCAAGCTGAAATCTGGATGGGCGCTCACCCAAATGGTTGTTCGACAATCCTTGTTGATGGTCAAGAAACCCTGCTTTCTGATTTCATTAACAAAGACATGTCAGCCATTATTGGCGCGAAAACCGCGGAAACGTTTGGCGAGTTGCCGTATTTGTTCAAAGTGCTGTGCGCCGAAAAAGCACTTTCCGTGCAGGTTCACCCAAGCAAAGCACAAGCAGAAGCTGGTTATGCGAAGGAAGAAGCGGCAGGCACTCCTCTGTCAGCGAGCTTTCGTAACTACAAAGATCCTAACCATAAACCTGAGCTGGTTTACGCCCTGACGTCTTACACGGCAATGAATGGCTTCCGCGATTATGCGGAAATTCTGGCCTTCTTCCACCAGCTCAATATCGACGTGCTGTCTGAGCTAGTTGCCAACCTTGATGCTAACCAAAACGAGCAAGGGCTAAGTGCATTCTTTAAAGCCTTGCTTTCACTGGATGGCGAGCAAAAAGACACCGCAGTTAAAGCGTTACTGGATTTTGCCGCAAACAACCAAACCGACGAACTGTATTCGTTGTTAATGACATTGTCTGAGCAATACCCGGGTGACATTGGCCTATTTTCGCCGCTGATCCTAAACACGTTAACGCTTCAACCTGGTGAAGCCATGTTCCTCGATGCATGTACGCCACACGCTTACATCAAAGGAACTGGGCTTGAGATCATGGCGAACTCAGACAACGTGCTTCGTGCAGGTTTAACACCAAAGCATATGGACGTTGAAGAACTTATAGCGTGCACCCGCTGCGTACCGATGCCGAAAGACACTATTCTTCTTTCACCAAACTCGAATGTTAAAAGCAATGTGAAGATCTACCCAATTCCAGTGCCTGATTTTAACTTCGGTGTTTACCAGCAAACGGACAATGAACCTCTGCACACTACCAGCGCAGAAATTCTAATTGCCATTGATGCGCCACTGACCGTCTCTCACGCCAAGGGTGAAAGCGTCACGCTGCAAAAAGGTGAATCCGTTTTTGTTCCCGCGTTTGTCGGTGAATACTTAGTGACTTGCAGCGGTTCATTTGCCCGCGCATTTAACTAACAGATTTAATTGACCGAGTTACCGCGAGTCTGTGTCCCCCTCACAGGCTTGCAACCTAACACCTTAAGTCTAAAGAAGCACCGGTAACATTCGGGCTTCTTTGTTTCCCTTTCAGGTTTATCTCAATGCACATGATATTTACCTACTCTTACTTTCCATTTCACCTTCCACTTTAACCACTCCCTTTAATCACCTGCTTTAGTCACCTGCTTTAACTGTCTGTTTTAATTAATTTAAAAACCATTCCCACACCTTGCCCACGACAATGATTGCATATATTTCGAGGCGAAATGTCTAATATTATTTAACACCTGAATTCCCTCTATTGAGAATGTGTTGCGTAGAATAAATACGCTAACATGTTTCATACTTCAACTATGTTTAATGTATGAATTTGCCCTACCATTGCCCAGAGTTCTGGCGCTATTTTTCTACATGGATAGAAAATGGCGACCTGAATATACGGCGTACTCGAGGGAGTATTTGACCAAGATAAGAAAGCGCTTTCATGTCTAATCAAATATTGAGTACACAGTCGAAAGACAATTGGAAGACCCTCGGAGGGGCATCATGCTCAAAGGAAAAATCATCGTGTCAGGAATGACCTCGTTGGCCATTTTGTCTGGCTGCTTTTATGAATCAAAAGTGCCTTACTTCCCAGACTGGCCTCAGATAAACAGTGCAATTGCGAAAGATCCTGAGATAGAGCGTCGCGTGTCGGACATTCTGGTGCAAATGACGCTGGAAGAGAAAGTCGGGCAAATGATCCAGCCCGATCTACGCAGCGTGACACCGGAAGAAGCCAAAGAATATAAACTCGGCTCCATTCTTAATGGTGGAGGCGGTTGGCCTGATGGCAACAAATACGCTACAGCACAAGATTGGGCGGATGAAGCAGACAAATACTATTTGGCGCTTGAAGAAGGCTATGCCGATCGCGGCTTTCGCATTCCATTCATGTGGGCAACAGATGCTGTTCACGGACATAACAATGTGTTCCGCGCGACCGTTTTCCCCCACAATATCGGACTCGGTGCCGCTAACAACCCGTCACTGATCAAAAAAATCGGTCAAGCCACAGCGCAAGAAGTGGCTGCCACTGGCCTTGACTGGACATTCGCCCCCACCGTTGCCGCCCCACGTGATTATCGCTGGGGACGCGTGTACGAAGGCTACTCTGAAGACCCTGAAATCATCTACCAATACGCATCGCAAATGGTTGAAGGATTACAAGGTGGCGCCAGTGGACTGAAAAGTGAAAATCATGTCATCTCCAATGTGAAGCATTGGCTCGGAGACGGCGGCACCACCAAAGGTGCTGACCGTGGTTCGAATGAATACACCGAAGAGTACTTGCGGAACATACACGCCACAGGCTACTTTTCTGGCTTGGACGCGGGCGCACAAGTGGTCATGACCTCTTTCAATTCCTGGGACAACGACGCCAACTATGACGTCATGGGAACTGACAACTACAACAAGAAGCTTCATGGCAGTAAATACATCGTCAACGATGTGTTGAAAGACAAAATGGGCTTTGATGGGTTGGTCGTCACAGACTGGAACGGACACAGTGAAATCAATGGTTGTACCGCAGGCAATTGCCCTCAAGCGGTTCTCGCAGGCAACGACATCTTCATGGTGACGGCCCGCAAAGACTGGCAAGCCTTTTACCGCAATGTGATTGACCAAGTGAAAGACGGCACGATCCCAATGTCTCGCATTGATGATGCGGTCACCCGTATTTTACGCGTAAAAATGCGTGCGAATCTTTGGGAGAAGCCACAACCCTCGCTACGTCGTCTCGCTGGTAAACAAGAGATTTTAGGCTCTGACGCGCACCGAGAATTGGCGCGAACTGCGGTGAGCGAATCCCTTGTTTTGCTGAAAAACAAAGATAAAGTGTTGCCTCTTTCCAACAATCAATCTTACTTAGTCTTAGGCAGTGCTACACATAACATTCAGAAACAAACGGGCGGTTGGTCTCTCACTTGGCAAGGCACAGAAAATACGCTTGAGAATGACTTCCCGGGTGCAACCACCATGTTAATGGCCATGCAACAGCAAGTCGGCGAAGACAATGTTTATACTGATGCTGATGCCGCTCCCGATGATGCCATTGCTGTCGTTGTGATTGGTGAAGACCCATACGCTGAAATGTTTGGTGATATCAACGCCACGAAAACCCTTGAATACGCTACGTTGAAATCGGCATATGGTGCCGATCTTAGGTTGATAAAATCACTGAAAGAACGCGGTTTGAAAGTCGTTACCGTGTTTTACTCCGGTCGCCCACTGTATGTGAACGATGAGATCAACCATTCTGATGCCTTCATCGCCGCATGGTTACCGGGTACAGAAGCAGGCGGTATTACGGATGTGTTGTTCCGTGAAAATCGTCAAGATTTTCGCGGTCGTCTCTCGTTTTCTTGGCCAAACACCAAATGCTCGACCACCATCAATCGCAAAGCACCAAACCTGATGGATTATGAAACGCCAGAGATGGAACAATATATTGAAGGTGACCACGCTCCGCTCTTTGCTTATGGCTATGGCTTGTCTTACAACAAGAAAAAGAGCAGCAAGGTCACCACTGATCTCGATAACCTTCCTCTCGACCCGCGTGAGTATGGCTGCGGCTTAGATGCGCCAGATGATGGCATTGCAACCACTAACCTTGAGATCTTCGGACGCTCTGCATCCGATGAATTCGTCCCGCGTATTGCTGGGTCATCAAACGGTTGGGCGGGTGTGACTGTATCCAATGGCTCTCCAACCAGTATTGGTTCAATAACCACAACACCTATTGACCATCTGCACCAACAAGATGCCATTAACGTGAAGTTTACTGGTGAAGCACCTGCACAAGTGTACATGCAAACACCTAACGAGCAGACGGTTGATAAACAAAGCTACCTCAACGCCGATGCCACGCTGCAATTCGACATCGACATGAAATCTCAAGCGCCAGACAGCATGGTGCTCGCGCTTCACTGTCAGTGGCCTTGCCTCGGACAAGTGGCTGTCCACAAAGTGCTGCCAGCTCCGACAGGTGCTAACGAAACACAGTGGACGACCATTAAGATCCCACTTGAATGCTTCGCCGATGAGGGCATGGCATTTTCCATCCTCAATACACCGTTCCTGATTTACGCAGACCAAGAGGTTGAATTTAACCTTGGTGAAGTGCGTTACGTGCCGAAAAGTATCGACCCTGCTGACGATGCCATCAGTTGTGACGATCTGAAAGCGCCGACATTGCCGCCGTTAGAAGGCGAAACGGTTGATGTATGGGAAGCGTGGGAACCCAACCTCGTCACATGGCAGGCACGAACCGACACGTGGGAGAGCCTTGAAGATCACGTCGTGGTATCAGGTAACGACCCTTCTGATTCAACACATGAATTCACCGTTAGTTATGACCCTAACAGCCCCGAATTCTTCAAAGGATTGGTGCTGGTGCAAGGAGAAAACCGCAATTTGGTCAATTTCACGTCAGGGCAGCTAACCTTCGACATTTATGTCGAAAGCTATGGCACACCAGCGAACTCTGGCGAAACCCAAAGTGAGAGTATTGTAGTGAAAATGGAGTCCACGGCGGGCTCGGGTAACGATTATCCTTTGGGGTATTTGGCGACGGGAGAATGGCATGAAATATCAGTGCCCGTTTCGGAGCTAAATACTGGCGCGCTG
Organism: Enterovibrio gelatinilyticus; assembly: GCF_028683095.1. Taxonomy (GTDB): domain Bacteria; phylum Pseudomonadota; class Gammaproteobacteria; order Enterobacterales; family Vibrionaceae; genus Enterovibrio; species Enterovibrio gelatinilyticus. The sequence goes on from NZ_JAJUBC010000030.1 coordinate 41,084, forward strand.
GACATCACTAAGGTGAACAAACCCTTTGCTACATTGGCTGAATGGGATGCGTCGCAAGCGGGCGTGGTGTATCGAGTAAGAAATATAAAACTGGAGATGTAACACGGCCACGAATACGGGGTGGTGATATGCATCTTACGTATTCATCTAACATCATTTAGCCAGCACACACAAAGGCGACCGCTTCTTAGGTCGCCTTTTCTTTGTCAGGAAGACTGAATATTGATGCTGTAACCATCACCTCACGAGTCAGCGCGGCTTTTGAGACGATGAATGCAGAGAAATCCATTGGGCTGAGGTAACATTTGCCCTGAGTACTTTTCATCGTCATCGTTTAATGCCCCAGCCCAATGAGGCGTTTTGTTCGACGGTATTGTTGCCAAAGCTAGGCGCTGATTAAGCCGCTCTTTTTCCAAGGACAGGATGTAAATAAGAAGGATGATACATGCCATTTGATACCATGACGTTTTGCTATCCATGGCGTCCCTATCAATCCCGAGTACTGAACGCGGTGCATGAGCACCTCAATGACAAACGTCTGCACATCGTCGCCGCTCCTGGAGCGGGGAAAACCACACTCGGCCTCGAAGTGTTTCGTATCCTGAGAAAACCAACGTTAGTCCTTTCGCCGACACGTGTTATTCGTGATCAATGGATAGACAGACTGAAAGATTTTTGTGCCACAGACGACGCTCAATCCCTTGATTGGGTAAGCCAATCCATCAGCAGCCCTAAAACACTCACATCAATTACTTATCAAGCGTTGCACGTCAAAATGGCAGACTCGCTTGAAGCAGACCAATTGACTGACGAAGAAAGCGAGGAAGCTGAATTACTCGAAAATGACTGTGGATTGAAAGGCGATGAGCTCAATCACTTCATTCAATTGCTCGAACGCCATAACATCGAAGTTCTGATCCTAGACGAAGCTCACCACTTAAGAAATGAATGGTGGCGAGCATTAGAAAAGGTCTGTGAGCATTTCCCTAACATTACCTTAGTCTCACTCACTGCCACTCCGCCTTATGATTCACAAGGCCACGAATGGTCGAGGTATGAAAAACTTTGCGGCCCCATTGATGAAGAAATTTCAGTGCCAGAACTCGTCAAAGCTGGCACATTGTGCGCGCATCAAGATTACCTGTGGGCATGCAATGCCACGTTATCGGAAAAACAGCAGATTGAAGAGTATGACCAGAGAGTGTCCACGCTCTGCCACTCATTGATTGAGAGTGAAGCCTTCGAAAATGCTGTGTTGTCCCACCCTTGGCTGCATCAAGATGACATAGAGCAAGCGCTGCTCAAAGAGCCAGAAATCGCCATCGCAATCCTCAGTTTTATAAAAACCAAGGGGCTGTCTACCGACATAGCGCTCAAGCAGCTATTAGATCTCACGCATGACGATATACCTGAACTCGGGCGTCACCACTGGCAAGTGTTGATCGCGGCGCTGCTGTTTTCTAACACTTACCAACACCAAAATGAGCACCTGCTTTTTGTTGAACAATTAAAGAAACAACTGAACACGTCAGAGTTACTTAGCAAGCGCGAACTATCACTAGAACGTTCAAAACGACTTGAACGTACGTTGTCACTCAGCGCCTCAAAAATTGAAGGTTGTTGTAATATCCACCAGCTCGAGTTCCAGCAGCGTGGCAGTGACCTTCGACAAGTGATTCTAACGGATTACATCCGCGATGAAGCCCTTATATCCGGAATGGACACTGGCGAGGTCAATCTCGGGGCATGGCCAATATTCAATGCCATCACCGCATCATCACCTGTATCGAATCAAATTGCTTTGCTAACGGGACGCTTGAGCATCATTCCAACCCCTCTTTTACCCGCATTACTCACTCAAATCAGCAGTCAAAACGTCAAAACGGAGCCAATGGGGAACCAGAAGCAATACCACAAGGTTTCTGCGCCGCTCAACCAGTTAACGGGAGCTTTCACTGCTCTGCTCATGCGTGGCGATATCAAGGTTCTTGTCGGCACCCGATCACTCCTTGGTGAAGGCTGGGATGCTCCCGCAATCAATTCGCTGATCCTTGCAAGCTCAGTGGGCTCATTTATGCTCACCAACCAAATGCGTGGACGTGCGATTCGTATTGACCCAACCAACAAGGAAAAAATCAGCTCTATTTGGCATTTAGCAGCAATCAACCCCAAATCAATCACTGGCTGGTCAGATTTTCACAGCCTCAAGCAGCGCTTTGATACATTTGTCGGGCTATCCGAAAAAATGCTCACCATTGAAAGCGGCTTTGAACGCATGAAAGCTACAGCCATAGAGTCTCCTATCTCTCTCAAAGCGACCTTACCGATAGCAGCCAGCAATCAGCAAATGACGCGCCGTTTTCACGCTATCGATACAGTTGCCAAGCGCTGGCATGAAGCACTGTCACTGGAAGAAACCGCCAGAGTCATTCCTTCCGTCAAAACCAACAAACTGCCACAAATTCGAGGCTATTTACTCAAGCGGTCATTTAGCTATTTATTTTTGCAACTCGCGGGCGTTGTCAGCAGCGCCACATTAGGCACGATGGTCGCGTTCAAGCAATCACCCTCCGTCATTCTGCCTGTTTTGGCCTTGTCGATATTGGGTGCCATGCTTTATAAGCTCCCTAAAACACTTTTCACCATCAAGGTCGTGCTTCGTTATCTGCCCGTTGACGGCGCACTAAAACAAATCGGTATTGCGCTAGCAGAAGCCCTTTGTCAGGCTGGGTTTGTCGAAACGTCTATCCGGCAAATGAAAGTTAACGTGATAAAAACACCAGAAGGCGCTTTTTTCCTCACCCTGTCAGGCTGTACTTTCTATGAGTCTTCCCTATTTGCAGACTCTCTCCACGAAATTCTTTCCCCTATTGATAACCCAAGATATTTAGTCATTCGCGAAGGAAAATTTCTCGGGATGGCACGAGATGATTACCACGCTGTTCCACTGAGGTTCGGTGCCAAGAAAGATACCGCGATGATCTTCTACAAGTCTTGGTGCAAGAACGTCAGCCTGTCAGAATTGATATATACCCGCACACCGGATGGGCGAAAAAGACTGCTCAAAGGCAAAATGAAAGCCTTTTCATCGAACTTCAGTGACGAAGTTAAACGCCAAGATCGTTGGAGCTGACACCCCCTGTAATATAAAACCCAAAGTCAGTGAGCAAAGGAATTCGCCAATTTACAGGAGGGAAAATGGTGCACATTTCACTGCCCCATCGTCAGGCTCTCTTAAGTCGTTGAAAATCAAAAACTTGACATGCCTCGCATAAAGTACAGTGACCTGTAAATAATACTGCAGAATTTCCGATACAAGATACGGTATGAATTTAAACGTTGAGTTAGGGAAGAAACATGTCCATGAAATTATCCGTTCGCCAGAAGTTGTATCTAGGATTTGGCGGCATTATGGCTCTCATGGTTGCCATGGTTACGTTAGTTTGGTTCGAAGTCACTGGGCTAAAAAATGAAGTAACCAAAATACGAACGGATGACGTCCCCGAAGTCCTTTCCTATCTAGTGTTGATTGACGAAGCTGGCGACGTTTACCGTGACAGCATTGGCGTTGTCACGGGTGTTTCGGGCGCTAAAGCATCACTGGCCGAAAACAATAACGAGTTTCAGGCAGTCGTCTCTCGTGCGATGAAACAAGAAGAACGCGGCAGTTCGGATTATCAAACCCTTGAACGTGCTAGCGAGAAAATGCGAGATTTCCAAGCAGCATTTGACCGCGATATCGTCTCCCAATTGTCTCTCAACGAAAACAACCAAGCGCTAATAACAACACTTCATGCCCTCTACGTTGAGCATCTTCAACCGATTGAGAACATGCTGGACCAAAGTTCGGTGATTGAAAATGCGCAAATGGAAGCATCTTTCGACACATTAATGGCTGACTTCGACGACATCAAAAAGATGAATGTGATCATCTCTCTCGTCGCGATCATACTGTCTTGCCTCATTGCATATTGGTTGTCTTCATCCATCACTCACCGCTTGACGGTGCTCGACGAAACGGCGCAACGTATTGCGAGAGGCGAATTAAATGGCGATGGTATCGAGGATAAAACTGGCGATGAGCTTTCCAGCCTCGCGGTATCAATCAACACCATGCAACAATCTCTTATTGAGTTAATCAGCGCAATTTCTAATGTCACCAATGATGTTCATCAGTCAACAACCGAACTATCGACGTTAGGCAGTAACGTAGTGGCTGGCGCATCAAGTCAGTCAGATAAAGCGGCAATGATTGCCACTGCCGCCGAAGAACTTAGCCTGACCATTTCCGAAGTGGCTCACCAAGGCACATCCACGTTCGATGAAGCGAAAAAATCTGAGCTTCATGCGGTGGAAGGTCGCAAAGTCATCGGGGAAATGGTCAATAGTATTCAGCATGTTTCCATTCAAATGCAGGATATGTCGACCACCATGGAACAGCTTGGCGAGCACAGCGAAGAGATTGGAAATGTGATTAAGGTGATCAGAGGTATCGCCGAGCAAACCAATCTTTTGGCACTCAATGCTGCCATTGAAGCCGCTCGCGCCGGCGAATTTGGCCGAGGCTTTGCCGTGGTTGCAGATGAAGTAAGAGCGCTTGCTGAACGCACAACCAAAGCGACGCAAGAAGTCGCGAACATTGTTCAGGCCATTCAAACTGGAACCCAAGATGCCGTATCTCGTACCCAAGAAAACTACAAATTGGTTGAGATGGGCGTCTCTCAGAGTGACGGCGCCGTCAAAGCACTGGAGGACATTGTGTCCGGTGCAGCCATGGTACAGAGCATGATTAGCTCAATCGCGACAGCGGCCGAAGAGCAAACTGCCGTCACCAAAGAAATTGCATCAGATATTACGGCTATTAGCGACATCTCTAATCAGTCTCTTTCTCAAGCACAGCAAAGCGCCACAAACATTCAGCGATTGGAAGGCAAAGTAGAAGAACTAAATCAACTGATGAGTCGATTCAAGATCGCTTAGTTCGAGCAATCCATACTTTCGACATACTCTTTTTACTCATCCAGGATATGTCCGCTTACATACGTCTACTACCAAGGTAGACGTATGACCTTGTCGCTACTCATAGCCTAAGATACTGCAACTAACCCCCATGTCGCTAACATCGTATTGCCATTAACACCATCCCCCTCCATCTATAATTAAGTCACAAAGTCATGTCGTCAATACGCGCCATTTCCTTGTCCCTGCTCTTAGTTAAACATTCGCCTTACACCCGCACAATATGACCAGTTATATAGACTCACACTGCAAGGAATAACAATCACACATCAATTGATGAGACTTTCAAAAACCCATGCCTTTCAAGAATATGATTCTTGATTTAGAGACATGAATTCTTGTTTAACACTGCCATAGTCATATCGCTAATCAGCACACATAGTTAGACAAACAGAGAGGAAGAACGATATGACAACAATGACAGGAACGTCACACGACGACACCATTATTAGCCATCATCACGTAGGGTGGATTTACGGTAAAGACGGTAACGACTACATCGAAGCCTATGGAAACGAGTGCTTGATTGATGGAGGGAACGGCGACGACAAAATCATCGGTAGTTATGACCACGACTACATCAAAGGTGGTTATGGCAATGATTGGATAGAAGGAGGCTATGGCAACGACAAGGCTTATGGCGGTTTTGGTTGTGACACCATCTACGGTGGTTGGGGCTGTGATGTCTTGTATGGGGGACATGATAACGACCAACTATTTGGTGGAAATGACAATGACACCCTAAAAGGCGAAGAAGGCAATGATTATCTTTCCGGCGGTTCGGGTAGAGACCACCTGTGGGGAGGTCAAGGGCACGACACGCTTGATGGTGGTGATGGCAACGATTATGTCGACGGTGGTGACGGTAATGATGTGCTGTTTGGTGGTTGCGGTGATGACAGAATGATCGGCTGGCACGGAGACGACAACATCCGTGGCGGAGAAGGCAGTGATCATATTGACGGACACTGGGGTAATGACGTTATCGATGGCGGCGCAGGAAATGACAAAATGTGGGGCGGCGATGGCTACGACATCATGTCCGGCGGAACCGGTGATGATTACGTCGATGGTGGCTGCGGCAATGACGTGTTAGAAGGTAATGATGGTGCCGACAAACTCGTTGGATACTATGGCGCAGACAAGCTCTATGGTGGTGACGGATGCGATGAACTTTATGGCGGCTGCGACGACGACTTTCTCAGTGGTGGCAATCACAGTGACACGCTTTGGGGCGGATGGGGTAACGACATTCTTCTCGGTGGTGAGGGCAACGACAAGCTAAAGGGAGAAGCAGGTGCCGATAAGCTCTACGGTGGTTCAGGTAACGATGAACTTTGGGGACATGGCGAAAACGATACCCTTTACGGTGACTGCGGAGACGATAAACTCGATGGCGGCTGTGGCGATGATCAACTTAATGGCGGTTGTGGTGATGACAATATCGATGGCGGTTGGGGCAACGATTACATCGTTGGTGGCTCGGGTGATGACATTCTTAAGGGCAACTGCGGCAAAGATGTTTTCTACTTCTGCCGCGGTGACGGCAATGACACTATCACGGATTTTCATGGCTGGTATGACAAAATCCAAATCGACACCTCTTTGGCCTCATCAATCCACGAAATCAACATCACTCAAACATGGAATACTGTAACGCTTGATTTCGCAGATGGCTCAACCGTCGAACTTCAAAACTTCTGCGGTCAATTTAAAAATGACTATGTTGATTTCGTCACAGGCTGCGAAATGGTTGGTTAAGGCAACACGAATTGACTAGAGCGATATGCGCTGGGCAATGCCAACTTCCCTGCCCGTGATTTAAGGCGGGCAGATATAAAAGAATGAAACATAAGCAGATTGTGAAGACGTGACATCTCCTTTTTTGGAAAGAAAAAGCGGCCAAACTACTGGCCGCTTTTCACATCAACTCAACCAAGCGTAGAGGCTGTTATTTTGCCATTAGAGACACAAATTCAGGCTGGTTGATCGTCGCTTTAATCAAATCCTGAACCGCAGGTGAAAGCGCATCGGCAGTCGCGTTACAGGCAGTAATGGCATCAAATCCACTCTTGAATGTGTATTTGTTGCTCACGTCTAAAGACTCACCGTTAGAAGACTTAAGCTTCAGGCCGATATCCCAATAGCCGTTTGTTAGGCCAGACACAGACGAAAACTCAATTTTGGTGATTTCGCCAGTAATGTCGATACCCTCGGCAGAAAAGCGGTCAGCCATTTTGAGTTCATCATTAAACGCCTTTGTGATGAAATCTGGGATAGAAAGCCCATCAGCTGGTTCAATCGGCCCCATTAAGCGACAGTTTGAAGAAAACGGCACTGTTTGGCTGAGAGAAACAAATTCTCCCTCAACGGTTTCCAGTTGTTTGAGTTTCTGAATATTGTCCACGGATACTGCGTATCGCGGCGGTTGCATGGTTGAACAAGCACTTAACACCAACGCTGCTGCTACAACAAGTAACTTTTTCATAGATCCCTCTGAGTCCTTTTTATTATTCATCCATTGAGCGGATAAATGACATCGTACCGCGAGATTAATGGCTCAGCTGGCTGATAGTTAAGACTCAGTTCACAACAACTTCTCGCTCTATCAGAGCCTTATCGCTTTCTTATCCAACGTCTAAGTGGTTCCAGTCCTCGGTAAATTAGCAACGACAACATGATCAACGCGCAGCCTGCCACCTTATGTGCAGGCATAGATTCGCTATACCACACCACGCTCAATATCACTGTCCAAACAGGCTCCAAAATCATAATGATGGCAGCGTTCGCCGCACTTGCGCTTTTCTGACCCAGTGTTTGCATCAAATAGCGCAGGCTGGTTGCCACTAACACACTTAAAGAGAACCAACCCCAGATAGATGGCGATATGGTGTCCGGCCATGTTTCTGTCAGCAATGAAGCAATGGTGGCGACCACACCCGTTGAGAATAACTGAACACAGGTAAGTACAAGTGTCGGAATACGCTGGGCGTAGCGGTTATTCAAATTAAAATGAACAGCAAGAAAGAGAGCAGCGAGCAAAAACCAGAGCTGGCTTGGTGACAATTGCCAACCCACACCGCCTAAAGACAGCAACGCAAGACCGCTGACAGCAATAGGCATAGAGAACCAAAAAATACGCGGAGGCTTTTGCTTGAACATCAGCCAAGCAATCAGGGGCACGATCAGCATGGACAAGCTCATAATAAATGCGCCCTCTCCCAGTGATGTACTGACAGACATTGCAAAAATCCAGAACAAGATGGCACACGCCAGCACGCTGCCAACCCCTGCTGCTCGCATAAGAACGCCTCTTTCAACCACTTTCAATTGTCGAAAACAGAACGGCAGAATACACAAGGAAGCAAGAATAAAGCGTAAGCCGATAAACCCAAACGCAGGCATACCCTGAATGGCTTCTTTAGAAAATATCCACCCCCATGCAGCCAAAACGGTAACAAACAACAAGATCAAAGAAGCACGTTTTTCGGGCAACATTTAACACCAACAGAATAGGGAAAGAGAAAGGCGCGGACATTATTTCACTGGATGAGGAGATTGAACATCGTATATTCACTATTTGACCATAAATTAAAGAAGCGGCACTGATGTGCCGCTTGGAAAGTAGGTGCAATATGGCACCCATTTTATGCTGAGCGTTCAGCGTCCTTGGGGGAATTAAGAAGCACCGAGCACCGCAGTCATATCCGTTTTAATGTTGTCAGATTGCGTGGCTGTTTCTCCACAACGCCAAGAAGCCATTAGCCATTAGCCATTAGCCATTAGCCAACTAATGAAAATATCAGCGAGTGAGCACTTTGGAAGTTAATAAGGAAATTAGTACGGAAATTTGAATAGGTATTACTTACTCACCTATTGCCCGCTTTTTCCGGCGGGCAATAGGGTCAAACTACTCCTGTGCCACTATTTGTCCTCTAATTTCGCCGCTGCCCACCGCGGGGGTATGAACATTGACGTAGTGCCCACCTGTCTGAAATGCCTCTTGCTGGCTTAAATCCAACATCGTGCCTGTTGGTGTCATCCACACACTATCGTTATCGACACTTTGCTCAAGCCCAACGACAACACCGCCATTGGATCCAGAAACACCTTGATGAATATGAGCCGCCACAGCATCGTCTACACCATGAGTCAAAACGCTTAGTTCGACATACCCATTAGAATTATTCAGTAACGCATAGCCATCACCAAACGCATCGGTGGTCACCGGCGGCACTTCTTGTGAGCCGCTCATAGGAAAGGCATAAAGTGAATAATCTGATGAGAAGACTTGCCCGCGAATTTCGCCGCCTTGGTGCGCTGGCGTATGAAAATTGGTGTAGTACGCGCCAGAAAGCATGTTACTAAATGTCTCTTTGCTTAAAGAAGTATCTGTTGGCGCAGTCCAAACATTTGCGTCTTCAGCATCTTGGTTGAGTGCCACTAAAACGCCACCATTGTTACCCACACGACCCTCGTGAATATGAGCCGCCATCGCAGACTCAATACCTTGCGTAATGACTCGCATGTTCAATGTTTCTGCGTCGCTGTTATACGCTAGGTACCCTTCGCCATTTGCGTCGGTCATGACGGCAGGAACTTGTTGGCGTCCATTGACTTTAAAGGAAATAATCGTCGTGGTTTTCGGTACGATTTGAGCACGAATTTCACCCGATGGAACGGCGTCAGTATGCACGTTGATATACCAATCCCCCGCTAATAGTGCTTCGATTTGTGCGTAGCTCAGTTTGTCCTCACGCACTTCGAGATAACGACGCTCCCCGTGTTTCCATTTGTGCTTTTTAGGTGTTTCAAAGGTAAATTCAACGCCTCCCGTTTGCCCAATCCCCCCGCTGTGAATATGCGCAAACTTAAAGCCTTCAATATCTTCGACAAACAATTTTGCACGCAGTTTTTTGCGATTTTCATCCAACTTAACCTTGGCTTTTGTTGTCAGTTCCGAGCCATTTATAGGCACTGCCTCTGCACCACTAAGCGTTAATTTGTAGGTTTCTGTTGCCTCAAACCCACACGCTGACAGCAATAGCAACGCAATAACCACCACGAGTTTTTTCATCCACATATCCTCATTCGTCCATCTATAGAGGCCACCAGAGGCCCGATCATAAAAAAGACGAACCAATGAAAATAATGGATGCAGACATTGGTGGTATTTACTTGGCTATTGATAACTTACGCATTCATGCGTCATTCTTCGTAATATTGAGAGACAGACGACCGCACTACCATGTGGGTCTGGTTACATATAGGGAGCCGAGGTGGTGATTTATTTGATTGCCGTCAACGCGGGTTGCCCCTTCAAGCTAGCCAATAGCTTCTGCTTGAACCCCAACCCAATAAGGGAAGAAAACACCGCCCTCACTTAGTGAAACGAAGCATGCCTCTGTCTACGGTTGACGTACCATTGCCCCACGTTCCTACTAACGTTTGCTCGTCCGAAGACGCCAACATACCCTTTCCAGATTCGCTGCCCATCTTCCAATCGAAATGAAGTTCAATACCGGTAACTGCTGTTGGCGTTGTTTTACTGCCCCAGACCTTCTGACCTCTCACCTTCTTGGTATTCATTGTGATGGTTCCTGTTATCGTGCCACTGTTCATTACAGGGCCAACGCCACCTTGTATAGTACCTTTGATTTTTCCGCCCGACGTGGCACCCAAATCGATAAACACCGTGTCATGCGAAACAGGGAAAAGTGTTAATGATGTGCCCGACCACGAGCCTTTGAGTAAGTTGGACCATACTTGCCCGCCGACACTTTTCTCGTAGAAATTAGGATTCGTCTCTTCGTTCCAATTGCTGTTGATGTAATTCGAAATGGCAAAGGACAACGAAGGATTAGCGACCAAATCTTTATAAAATTTCCCGCCAGTGCGATTGGCTTCCTGATCCGCATTGGAATATACCCCTGTGGTTTCTATCCCAAATCCCCCTCCTTCAGTGCGTTCACTCTCTTCTTCTGCTGCAGCGGTACTCTTTGTTGCTTCGGTCTGAAAATAGGTTAGCCCTTGCTGGAAGAAATGGCCCAACTTGTCACTGCCGATACAAATTCCATGTACCTTCATTGTCGGGTTTAATATAGGAAATAATGGATTGGCCCAGATCCCGTACCCCACTCCTTTGTACTTTGTGCTGCTTTGCGCGGGTAGCGAAATTTTCGATGACGGCAACGTATCCGCCCATACCTCTATCGCACTTCGCCCAACGGACTGATTCACTGCTAAGTCATTGGCGAGTCCTTTGACAACGATGCTTGCTTTGGGTGGTTTACCTGCTAACTTCCTCGCATTGGTCAGCGATGTATTTACCTTTTTATCGATGTCAGACTCACAGTCTTTTAGGCTGGCACAATTCCCTGCTGTATCCGTTTCTGCACGTTGAATGACACCGCTACCCGAATTCGATTGCTGTTGAATCACATGGGTGAGTTCATGCGCAATCAGTCGTCGCCCCGCGTCTGTCTGTGGTCTATATTGTCCCGTCCCAAACACTACCTGACTGCCGACCGTATAAGCTCGCGCATGAATACTACGTGCGGATTTCGCCGCATCATTGTCTGTATGAATTCTTACCTGACTAAAGTCAGCACCAAACCTTGGTTCCATAAATGAACGAGTTTGATTGTCTAATAACTCCCCTGGTTTACGCAGAGTCTGGTGAACCGCCAAAGGCACAGAGGAAGTTTGCCTCGAAGAACTTTGCGGCATCGGCGGGCTACTAAGCACGGGCGTATTCTGTGCCTTTCTTTGCACGCCCAACTCCCTGGAACCGCTAGCGCTCTTGCACGCCGAACATACTCCACCGCATGAACACGCCCCCTGAATAGCAGACATTGGCATGCTCACTACCTGATCTGCGACCCGATCTGCTTCTTGCTCGAACACATCGTGGCTGCTACCCATCGTCAGTTTGGCTTGCAAAGGCATAGGTCTTGCTGTCACTGGCATTGGGCGAGCAATTGCTGGAAAACCAGTAAGTGGGCTTGATGCGCCATGGTGTAAGTCGCTGTTGATGTGACTGGGCTGAAAGCTAAACATAATCGCCTCTTTAATTTCATACAGCCTGATGAAAGCTTAACCAGCAAAAATAGACGCGCTGTCTTTATTTGGACACTCACCGCCAAGAACCGTTTTTCTGCCCGCCCATCGGCTAACAAACGTCAGTTAACAAATTGTGACAATGTCACTTGTTTTGTGATTTTTTCGAATTGCCCATTAATGCGTCAAGTACGAGGTTTCATTGCTGTTAGGCTCAAAGTGACATCAATTACCGCAAAGGATAAGCATGAAAAAATTGTTATTGGTCGCCACGATGGCGCTGTCAGCATTCGCGCACGCTGACCAGCTAGAGGACATTCAGGAAGCGGGCGTTATTCGCGTTGGCACTACAGGTGACTACAAGCCTTTTTCGTTTTTTGATGGCAATAGCTATTCCGGTTATGACATTGATGTGGCTCAGCATGTGGCCGACCAATTGGGCGTAAAACTCGAAATCGTTCCCACCACATGGAAAGGCCTTGTCAGCAATTTACAAGAAGACAAATATGACATTGCGATGGGTGGCATCACGCGCCGAATGTCTCGTCAGTTAGCAGCAGAGCAAACCCAAGGTTACATGGTGTTTGGTAAATGTTTCTTAGTGGCTGACGGCAAAGTTGAACAGTTTGATTCCTTGGAAGAAGTGAATAAACCCTCCGTTCGAGTGGGCGTAAACATTGGTGGGACCAACGAAAAGTTTGCCGAAGCGCACCTTCCCAATGCGACCTTCACTAAATTCGAAAACAACCTAGATGTTCCCAAAGCCGTTGCGGCTGGCGACATAGATGTCATGGTGACTGAAACACCTGAAGGCGTGTTCTATGACGTGACCGATACGCGTCTCGATGCTTCTCGATGTGATGACCCGTTCACACGCAGCCAGTTTGGATATCTGATCCCAAAAGGCGAACAGCGCATGTTGAACACGGTTAATTTCATTCTCGATGAGATGGTACTTAAAAGCGTTCAAGACGACCTGATGGCAAAGAATCAACTTAAATAAATCAGCGTAAACATCTGTCTATCTTGAAACTCTCGCGATCCTGAACACACACTTAGAAATACAGACAACAGCGTTAAAACAGATAAGAGGTCGATATGCTTCGTTTCTTCACCATCGAATCTGGTGTGATCACTGAAATTCATGCTTATGACTTTTCTGACATGAACCAGTTGATCGCTAAAGCTGCTTGGATAGACGCCCATGATCCCAGCGAACATGAACGTGAAGTGATTAGTTCGCTGCTAAAAATTGAGCTGCCTGAAGCTGACGATGTAGATGAGATCGAATCGTCAGCTCGTTTCTTTGTCGACCGACGTGGATTGCATGTTCACTCTTTGTTTTTGGCAAAAAGTGAGGGCAAACACAACACCGTTTCTGTCGCCTGTATTTTGCAAAGTCAGCGCCTCATCACGATGCGTGATGGGGATATCGCTGATTTTCGCCTAATGAGGCTTCGCGCCCGACGCGGTCAGATACGATGCAAGGATATCGAAACCTTACTCCTCACCATATTGGAGCAAAAAGTCGAAAACCACGCTGATATGTTGGAAGATTTACACCGTGAGTTGGAAAAGATAAGCCACGCGGTATTGGAAGACGATGACTCCGACCTAGAAGAGTGCATTAGCCAACTGGCAAGACAAGAAGACAGTAACGGTAAAGTTCGCCTTTGTTTAATGGACACACAGCGAGCGATTTCATTCTTGCTGAGACACTTACAATCACGCAGTGAGCACCGTGAAGACTTAAACGAAATCGTGCGTGATATCGATGCGCTGCTTTCTCACACCACCTTTCTGTTCGACAAAATCAACTTCCTGATGGACTCCACCCAAGGCTTCATCAACATTGAACAAAACCAGATCATCAAGATTTTCTCCATTGCTGCTGTGGTTTTCCTCCCTCCGACGGTTATCGCCAGTATCTACGGCATGAACTTCGAACATATGCCCTTACTCTCCTGGCACTACGGCTACCCCTTTGCCCTCGGGCTGATGGTTGCGTCAGGTTTCGCTCCACTGTTTTATTTCAAGAAGAAGGGATGGTTGTAATGCTAACGCTACCCGTACCGTAGGCTTAGCCGTTCACTTAACGAAAATCATCAATAATATTTTCACCCCATTTTTCGGATTTCCAAAGATACGCATCAGGGGAGAGTTCTGAGGTTCGAGCATAAGCGACTCTGGCTTCCGCTTCAGTTTTTTCTAAATACCCACCCAAGGTGATCGCCCAAACGAGCGTCCCCTTTTTATCGGTGGTTTTATAAACCGCGACTTTATATTCAAAATTTACATCACCTATTTCTTCTAAAAAATTGAGTAAGTCTGATTCACGATAAGCTGAAGCAATAACAGGAAACCAAATTTTCTCAGGCGTTTTCTCATCAGAAATAGCGCTAATATCCACCAAGGAGTTAGACAACTCCGCAATGGTGATATTGGTTTTTTGAAGAGAACCAGGTATGCTTGAAACATCAGGTGAAAGTAAAGTTGCTTGAACTCTCAATTCATTAAGTGTTGTTTCAGTCCGCGTCTTCGCTAGTTCTAACTGTTCATTTTTTTTCTGATATACCGCTATTTCTTTCTCTAGGTCGATCTTCGCAGCCTTATGTTCTTCAACCTCCAGCTCTAGCTTGGCTTGTGCTTTCCTTTGCTCATACTGAAGTTCGTAGAGTTTTTTGATGTGATCAATGGCAAATGCCCAAATCAACGCCCCTGCGACAATACCTGCAATGCAGGCCTGAAACCAACGACCATCGAACCATGAAAGCGGACTTCCCTGCTTCCCATTTTTCAGAGCCTCGACTTCAATTTTAAGCTTCTCGTATTCAAGCTGTTTTTTCTGCAATTCTAAGTTCTGTATCGCCGTTTCATGTTTCCCATCAGAATCAGGCATAACACACTCTCCTCAAAGTGTATTAATCAATTATGTCAGCCAATTATCAACGTCGGTTCTACATATCTGAGACGAGATAACTTTAATTGTTCGACCCAACACAAATGAAACACAAAAGCTCAAACTGACGTCATTTGGATTGCATTTGAGCTTTTGTGTACACTAATGCTTGGCAGTCATCGATATGCTGGCTATCCCATCGAAAAGGAGAGCCACCATGAAAAAGACATTGTTGATCCCATTGATTACCGCCATATCATTTGGCAGCCACGCGCTAACATTAACCAGCAATGACATCCAAGAAGGAACGCGAATGGCCGATACGTTCGCCTTTCAAGGATTTGGCTGCACAGGAGATAACGTGTCTCCACAGCTACAGTGGAAAGATGCGCCACAAGGAACCAAGAGTTTTGCGATCACCGCCTATGATCCTGATGCTCCAACTGGAAGCGGATGGTGGCACTGGGTTGCATTGGATATTCCAGCGTCACAGAACAGTGTTGATCGTGGCGCATCAGGCAAACTTGATGGCATGCGTGAAATGAATAACGATTATGGCGTTGCAGGGTTCGGTGGCGCTTGCCCACCTAAAGGTCACGGCATGCATCGTTATCAATTTACGGTATGGGCACTGCCAACCGAAAAACTTGAGCTACCAAGCAACCCGTCGAATGCACTGATTGGCTACATGCTTAACGCCTCTGCATTGGACAGCGCCAAACTCACAGCGACTTACGTGAGTGAGTAACAATATAGCGAACGGAAAGGAAGAGTAAATGACGAAAACACTGGTGCAAGCGGGGCAATTTCGCGGAGCAAAATCTCAACCGCTCCGCAATGTGTTGATCTACGCGCCGACCATTATTTGGGTCAATCAGGGACATAAAAAGCTCTGGTGGCACGATGAACCTCGTCATTACACACAAGAGGATTGGTTGGTAGTTCCAGCCAATCATCACCTCACCTTTGTCAACGAGCCTTCCCACGTTGCGTTTTACTCGCGCACGCTGACGTTTCTGGTGCCACCACCCGCTGAGTGGCTGGAAGAATCACGTCAAAAAAAGCCAGATCATGAACCACGTTTATCAGTCACACCACCGCTTGCTTACTGCTTTGAGATGCTTTTTGATATGAAAGATAAAGAACTCGCCTTAGAGACTCAACAACAGTTCCTTCTGGGATTTTATGCGGAATTAAAGCAGCTTGGTTCGCTTCACCTGTTGTTTCCTGGCAAAGCCGGATCAATAAGGGAGCGATTAGCAAGCTACCTCAGCCTAAACCCAGGTGAACCACATAATGTGGAAAGTGTTGCATCGCACTTTTCTATGAGCCCTGCAACGTTAAAACGTAAGCTCGCTGCTGAAACAACCTCATTCAGACAAATCCTGACGCAGATAAGAATGGGCTATGCCCTTTCACTGATGCAAAAATCTGGCAACCAACTCAACGTCGCGCTGGCCTGTGGTTATCAATCGGAAGTGCGTTTTGCTCATCGTTTCAAGGATACCTTTGGCCTAACACCCAAAGAGTACGTGCAAACACTATGCACCCAAGTGACCTAAAGATGCACCCTTTCTTCATTTCTTGAAATTACTCTGTGTATTCGCTTTGGGTAATCATTAACACCCCGCAACCTTCGCTCCACCCATTGCATCGTTAAAACCACATTCGTTAACACATAAAACAAACCTGCAAACTTTCACATATCACCAGAAAGACACTATTTATCAGAACAAGATCTCAATTAATTTCTTACGGTCAGCGAAATAAACCGCATCTGTGACCTTATAAACAATATGGTTAATTGCGCTTTTACTCTCTTCATGAACAAGAGCCATATCACGAAATAGCCCTCAATAAACACGTACATTCAACCTGTATAGACAACTTAATAGATGTATAAGCAAGGTGATATGTATGCTCTCGACGCTGCTTTCTGAACAACGAATTTCCATTATTGATTCCGCATCAGATTGGGAAAATGCCATCGACTTGGTCTGCGCGCCATTGATTGAATCTGGCGACATCAAAACGGATTACAAGGATGCGATCGTTAAGACTACATTGGATCTTGGCCCCTACTATGTCCTCGCGCCAATGATAGCCATGCCACATGCACGTCCTGAAGAGGGTGTCATTAACAACTCACTTTCATTGCTTATCGTCCGCAACGGTGTCGAATTCCACAGCGAAGATAACGACCCAGTAAAACTGCTTCTTTTGTTGGCAGCCAAAGACAGCAACCAACATATCGAGTTGATCACTTCTATCTCTGAGTTTTTCTGTAACGACGAGGATGTCCTCGCGGTTATCAATGCTCAGAACACACAAGAAATCATTGAAATAATTAAAAAATATTGAGGGTAACACTATGCGTATTATGGCCGTTTGTAGCACAGGTCTTGGTTCTTCTTTCATGATCGAAATGAAAGTAAAAGAAATCATGCGTGATTTGGGCATCGATGCAGAAGTTGAGCACACGGATTTGGGCTCAGTGACACCGGACATGGCTGACGTGTTCATTTGTACCAAGGATTTGGCAGACAGTATTCATGCAGGCGATGTTATTTCTATTCCTAACATCACCGACAAAGTCGCAATGAAAGAAAAGATTGAAGCTTACTTAAACCGTAATTAGAGGGTATGGCTATGCTTGACTTCATCACTGATATTCTTAGTACTCCAGCCATTCTGATTGGCCTAGTTGCCCTATTAGGTTTGGCAATTCAGAAGAAATCGAGTTCCGACGTTATTAAAGGCTCAATTAAAACCATCCTAGGTTTTATTGTGATTGGCGGTGGCGCGGGCATCCTTGTTTCTGCTGTGACACCTATGGGTGTGCTTATGGAAGAAGGCTTCAGCCTACGCGGAGTCATACCCAATAACGAAGCTATCTACGCCACTGCAATGGCAGATTTTGGTGCTTCGACGTCGATGATTATGGCGTTTGGTATGGTGGCAAATATCTTCTTTGCTCGCTTCAGTAAGTTTAAGTACATCTTTTTGACCGGTCACCACACGCTTTACATGGCTTGTATGATTGCGATCATTTTGAGTGTGGCTGGATTTAGCGGAGCAATGCTGGTATTCCTCGGCTCAGTGACATTGGGTCTTATCATGGTACTTTTCCCTGCCATGGCACAACCCTTCATGCGTAAGATAACAGGCAGTGATGACGTCGCATTTGGCCACTTCTCAACCGTAGGCTACGTGGCTTCTGGTCTGGTTGGTCAGTTAGTCGGCAAAGGATCTAAAAGCACCGAAGAAATGAATTTGCCGAAGAACCTTGTGTTCCTGCGCGACTCTTCAATCTCAATCTCTCTGACCATGGGCATCATCTACTTGATCCTTGTGTTAGCGGCAGGCTCTGAGTTTGTCATGGAGAACTTAAGCAACGGTCAAAACCCAATCGTTTACGCGATATTGACAGCAATCGGCTTTGCCGCTGGCGTGTTCGTTATTCTTCAAGGTGTACGCTTGGTTCTTGCTGAAATCGTACCCGCATTTAATGGTATTTCTCAGAAATTGGTGCCTAACGCCAAACCTGCTCTGGATTGCCCAATCGTATTCCCATATGCGCAGAACGCCGTTCTGATCGGCTTCTTGTGCAGCTTCTTGGGTGGTTTGGTGAGTATGGGCATCTTGGGCGTGATGGAATTAACTTTGATTCTGCCTGGCGTTGTTCCTCACTTCTTCACTGGCGCAACAGCAGGCGTTTTTGGTAACGCAACAGGTGGTCGTCGCGGTGCGGCAGTTGGCGCTTTCGTTAACGGTGTTGTCATTACTTTCCTAACACTTTGGCTGCTACCTGTATTGGGTGACCTTG
Organism: Enterovibrio gelatinilyticus; assembly: GCF_028683095.1. GTDB lineage: Bacteria > Pseudomonadota > Gammaproteobacteria > Enterobacterales > Vibrionaceae > Enterovibrio > Enterovibrio gelatinilyticus. The sequence goes on from NZ_JAJUBC010000030.1 coordinate 59,887, forward strand.
GTTTTGCCAATACAACGTTCTCTGACTCTGACTTTGCTATCACAGGTATCTTCCTTGGCTACCTAGCAATGATCGGCAAAGAAGCGGTAGTACTGGGCATTGCACTGGTGGCGGGTCTTGTACTAAGCACGAACTTCTTAGGCAAGAAAACACCTGAAACTGCAGAAAACAATTAACTCCCAAGCGGGCTGAGTACCAGCCCGCTAACCCTATTCCCCCGAGGTAACTATGCAACCTTCACTTGATCTACGCCAGATTGAGTCATTCAATCTGTCTATCAAAAAAGAAATGGCGACAGCACTTTTAAACATGGGTTACGGACACTTTGGTGGTTGTCTGTCTGTCACTGAAACCCTTGCTTGTCTTTACGGTCGCTATCTAAAGCACGACCCAGCAAACCCTCAGATGAAAGACCGCGATCTGTTTGTCCTTTCAAAAGGTCATGCCGGCCCAGCACTTTACGCAACATTGGCATTGCGCGGTTTCTTTGACCTTTCTTGGTTAAAAACCATCAATGCCAACGGCACAAATCTGCCAAGCCACGCTGACATGCAAAAAACGCCCGGCGTAGACATGACAACTGGCTCGCTCGGTCAAGGCATTTCATGCGCAACTGGCATGGCGGCAGGTTCAGATTCCAACGTATTTACCATTGTTGGTGATGGTGAGCTTCAAGAAGGCCAATGCTGGGAAGCTATTCAATTTGCAGCCCACCACAAACTCAGCAATCTGGTGGTTTTCGTTGATAACAACAAACGCCAATTAGACGGCGACATCAATGACATTCAGGCGTCATTTGATCTTCAGAAGAAATTCGAATCTTTCGGCTTCCAATCACTGTCTGTCGACGGCGGGGACGTTGAAGCCATTTGCCACGTTATCGAAAAAGCCATTGCAACCAACGATCGCCCTACCGCCATTATTCTCGATACAGAAAAAGGCCAAGGCATGCAGAGCGTTGTTTCCATTTCTGCAAACCATCACCTGCGCCTTGATGAAAAACTGCGCGCTGTGATTGAAGCAGACATTGCCCTGTTGGATGCAAAGATTGAGGAACTAAAATGAGTAAAGAACTTCGAGTAATCCATGCAGAAATGCTGATGGAACTGGCTGAACAACATGATGATGTTATGGTTTTGGAAGCCGATTTGATGGGCAGTGTCAGCACCCGAAAATTCGCTGACGCTTTTCCGAAAAGCTTCCTGCATTGTGGTATCGCTGAGGCCAACATGATCGGTGTAGCTTCTGGGTTATCAGCCGTTGGTAAAGTGCCGTTTGTGCACTCTTTTGGCTGCTTTGCAACGCGTCGTTGCTATGATCAGATTTTCCTCGCTGGCGGCTATGCTGGCCAACACATTAACATCTTCGGCAGTGATGCTGGCGTGACAGCAGTAACCAATGGCGGTACTCATATGCCATTTGAAGATACGGGCTTAATGCGCCTAGTCCCGAACGCCACTGTGGTGGATGTATCGGATGAGCACGTTCTGCGTGCAGCGATGCGCCATGCTTATCACCGTAAAGGCGTGAACTACATTCGCTCGACGCGCAAAGAAGTTCCTGCACTTTATGAATCTGAGCACGACATTGAAATCGGTAAAGGTAACGTTTTAAACGATGGCGAAACGCTAACAATTATTGCATCAGGCATTTGTGTTCATGATGCTCTGGAAGCGGCAGAAATCATCGAGAACAATACGGACGCCACCGTTGCTGTGATCGATATGCATACCATTAAACCTCTGGATACAGAACTCGTCGTGAAGTACGCGCAAAAAACAGGGCGAGTGATCACCATTGAGAACCACAATATTATCGGTGGCTTGGGTGATGCTGTAGCAAGCGAATTACTCTCTTCTGGTGTTGCGCTTAAGCAATTCCATAAGTTGGGTGTGAATGAACAGTATGGTCAGGTTGGTTCTTTAGACTACCTCAAAGATGCCTATGGGATCAGCGCTGAACGTATTGCCGATTTCTGCTTCTCTGTATTAGCTGACAAGTAACGACTCCGTTACCAAAATCGGTCATTCACGGTAAAACAAGCGTATTTGTTTTCACCGCGCAATAACATACACTGCTAACTGGTATCTTCATGTAGATACCAGTTTTTTTATCTGCACGACATTGCCTAAACGCGGGCCATTTCAATCATCGAACAAGATAATTATAAGAACACTATGACCATCAAAGTGACAGGGAAGCAGCAGGAAGTTATCGACTTTATTGAACAAAAAATATCGTCAGCTAACCTGAAGTCAGGAGACAAACTGGATACTGAAGCAGGCATTGCCAAGCACATCGGTATTACACGTTCAACAGTTCGTGAGGCTACACGCTACTTGGTTGAACAAGGCGTCATTTATCGCGTTAAAGGTTCTGGACTTTATGTTGGCTCAGGCCTGCCGGTGCAAAGCGGCAATTTTCACGAACTTTCCCCTTTCGATCATCAGGCACAACAGGCTGGCCAAAGTGCGGTCAGGCGTGTGGTTTCTAGCGCAATAATTCAAGTCCCTACCGTGCAAATCGCCCATGCGTTGCGTATTAAACCCAATGAACAGGTCTACTATGTCGAGCGATTGATGAGCTTTGGCAATATGCCTGTCTCTTTTGAACAGACCCACATCCCCGTTGCCATCTGCCATGGCTTCGAGTTCAATCAAATAGAGCAATCAAAATACGGCTACATGGAACGACTGACAGGCAAGAAAGTGCAAATGCGGGAACAAGATATCTCGGCGTTTAACCTTCATGATACGGAACTGGCAGAGATGCTAGGCGTGGACACCGGACAAGCAATGATAGAGCTTAGGGAGTTAGTTTCATTTGAGGATGGAACCCCATTTGAATATACCGTTGCGACAATTAATAGTGATTTATTCAATATCCATCAGGTAACAAAGCGCTAGTCTTGTACTTCTGGACGTTAGCTACCGCATATAGCCCAAAGCGGATAAATGCAAAAAGGCCGCTGTATCTTTCGCAAGAACAGCGGCCTTTTCTCATTTGGTGGAGCGAGATCGTGATTTAGAGGGAAGAGGGATTTACTTGGTCGCTGCGCTCCCTTGCCCTTCGGGCGGCTGCCTATTCCGACTTCGTCGGGGCAACGTTGTCTCGCTCCGCTCGGCTGAACCCTGTCACAACCTGTTTTTTCTCTACAAAACCTTTGATTTCAGCTAGCTATGACCTCGTCAAGATTTGCCGCAAGTACATTTAGCTGTCACATCTATAACGCTAGTTCAGACTATTCAAACTACATTTTCTGAACAATTCCATTAAGCCAAGCTAACTTCGTTGATTCCGCCGTTGTAGAAGTGGCAAACATCACGCTAACCTCCGTCTCTTTTCTCTTTGTGATGTTTTAACGTCAGTACTGTTATCAAATTACCCTAGAAGCGATTTATGTCTAACACTCGAACTGAACGCCATCTCGCGTTGCTAAAATATCTCCCTCAAGAGCCGGATTTCATTACCACCCCTGATTTGCTCAAAAAGCTAGAAAATGATGGTTTTTTTTGCAGTTTGCGAACGCTACAAAGGGATGTTGAAGCACTCAGCCGAAATCATGCTCTATGCTGCGATGAGAGCGTTCGCCCGCATCGTTGGTATTTACTGAAAGGTGTAAAAGCTGACACGCTCTCAATGACGCCGAGCACTGCCTTGGCAATCAATATGCTCAAAGAGCAGTCTCATTACTTGCTACCACGTAAAGTACATGAAAACTTGGAAGGCTTTTTTAGTCAGTCAATGAAGAAACTGGCTGGAACCCCGGAAAATCCACTCTATCAATGGCCTTCACGCATAGCCAGTTTGCCAACAGGCTTTCAGTTATGTCAGCCCAAAATGAACAACGCTGTGCTTGAGGTTGTTGAGCAAGCTCTTATGTATCAAAAGTCGTTGGTACTGGATTACCTACCTCGCCCACCACGTCCAAAAAAGCGCTATGCCGTTAACCCGCTAGGGTTAGTCGCAAGAGGTAGTGTTTATTATTTGGTAGCGACGTTGGAAGGTACGAATGAATATCGTCACTTTGTGTTGCATCGGATTCAAACCGCTGAAATTGGCGGAAGGGATGTTGAAACACCAAAGGACTTTGAACTTTCTTCTTACATTGAACGCGGAAGTTTGAGTTTTCCAAAGAAACGCGAAATTACGCTAGAGCTGAAAGTTAACTATTTCTCTGGCTATCACTTGTTAGAGACACCCATAAGCCCGCAACAAGAGGTAACTTATCCTGAATCCGAACACTTCATCATCAAGGCTCAGGTTAATTATACAGAGGAGCTAAAATGGTGGTTGATGTCTATATCCGACATCAGTGAAGTGCTTTCTCCTTTAGAATTGCGTGATGACTTAGTATCGAGCCTTCAAAAGGCGGTAAACCAATATCAGTGAACGAGGTGCAATAAGCACCTCGTTTCTTCTAATTACTACTTAACCTCCTCCGTTTTAGTCCAACTGATATTGCTATTCGAACGCTCCTCCTGACGAATGCGTTTATAAGCATCACTGACGTTATAAGCGAATACTCGGCGTTTAGTTCGGCGGCCATTTAGTGTGTAAGTGACAACATATTCCTTCATTCTTTTTCTTCCTTTTCGATGAATCAACAATCGCCATTTTCCAGACTTTGGCGTCAAGCGCTGTCATGACATAAAGCGACATTTCCTGACGCTTTAGGAGGTTAAGCTTTTGGCCTGTTGATCGGGAGGAACGAAATGCTGCTATGGATAACCGAAAGTGCGGAGCTTTATGAAGAACCGGAAAATGTAATTATCCGAAAACCAGAAGAGATTTCGAATATTGCACCAAATGCCGTTTCAATGGTGTTAATGGAATCGTCACTACCAACCCGAGAATTGATGGAATGGGCAGAGAATCGACGTTTGCCGACACTTTGGTGGCAACCGAATGTAAGCGTACCTGCAGACCACTGCGTAGTATGTTCAACGGACTGTGATTGCAAAGACTTTGCTTTCCTACTCGGGCGAGTTTGCCTTCGAGATGGGATAGTGAACTTGCAGGCTGGAGAACTGGAGTCGGCAATTTTGGAACATTCCCAAATGGTCATCGTGCCATACATACGTCTTACTGAAAAAAGCAATAATCTACAAAGGTATTCATTGGGATATCTCATCCAGCAAGGCGTAGAGCAATCGTTTGAAACCTTTCAGAAAAATTTCGAGCAGGTAAAAAGAACAACAGCGATAAGTGAACTTTATACATTGCTACTGGAGGAAGATGAGAGCGATATGGTCTGGGCTTTCCGTGAGTAGAAAAATCAAGACTTATCATGCGATTGACTTCAAAGTCTCTTGATTGAAGGCGAACGAAGCATATGGGAGAGTGCGTAGCAAATTAAGTAAACCTACAACGATGCGTTAGATTTTTCGCTTCGCTACGTAGTGATAAATTTGTATTAGTAAGATTGAGGGATGTTATGCGATATCAGGTGTTGATTTCGACCTACCCAGTCAACCAGTTTTATACGGGTTGGGACCATTTAACAAGAGAACACTTCCAAAAAGCCATGATAGCAATCAGTGAAGTTCTTGGTGGTTTCGATATTTGGTCTAAGACTGATGGGAAGTCTTTGAGATGTGGATTTAAAAGTGTATCAAAGAAAACAGGGAAGCATCTTTTTCATATTTCTTTAAAAGCGGACACTTTCCAACTTGGTCTTAACTATTCGAAGTGCATTGAAGGTGATGAATTTTTAAAAAGTGGCGAGTGGGAAAAAGATCAAAGTAGGAACCAATTCCGTACTTATTTCAACTGGGCTGGCAAAGATCACGGCAAAGAACTATCCGAATTAATTACCGTTCTGAGCCTTGGTCAAAACAAAGAACTTTTTAAAAGTAATCTTCCGGATATTGATATATCTACGATACCTACCGACTATGAAAATTATAACTCCCTAGTGAGTAAACTTGGTGGTGTAAAGAGCTTTATTCACGACTACTTGAATTGTAGTGAGGAAACAAAGAGAGCATTTTGTGAAATTATATTTCAATCTAGGACTGAAAGCCTAGATTGTTTCGCCACAAATCCAGTTAAAGGGTTCGATATACGACTAGGTCGCAAAGAACTTGATTCAATACGTGGCGGTAGAGTTTTTGCGAAGTTTTATCCCGGCAGCAATGGTATTCGTTATGAGATAAGGTTCGTAGATGGGGTCACTTTATCAAACAGTAAGGACAGTGGGCGCCCCAAAGGCGATATTGATGCGAAGGCCATTTTAGAATTCAACAAATACTACTCAGATGAATTTAAGGGAAAGTTCACTGTAGAACGAGCCCCTTACTGGCCATCAGATTACAACGACAATTCGAGTATTTCTTCAGACGAACTAGAACAATCAAGCAAGGATTGCAGCATGCCAACGCTATCTCTCAACCAAATTCTCTTTGGGCCACCAGGAACGGGAAAAACATACAACACAATCGAAAAAGCGGTTCTGGCTGCGGAGCCTAGCTTTGAATGGAATGGCAACCGAGAACTTCTCAAGTCGAAGTACAACGAGTTGGTTGTTGAAAATCGTATTCGCTTTGTGACTTTTCATCAAAGCTACGGTTACGAAGAGTTTGTTGAAGGCTTGAGCGTTAACGTTGAGGATGGCCAACCAAATTATTTCGTTAAGGACGGCAAATTTAAGAAAATCGTTCAGCAAGCTACTGAATCGTTTGAGAGCGAAGAACAGACTAAAAACTATGTTCTGCTGATTGATGAGATTAACCGTGGCAACATCTCAAAAATTTTTGGTGAACTCATTACGCTGATAGAGGAATCGAAGCGCAAAGGGAAAGGCGAATTCATTGAGTTGGATTTGCCGTACTCTGGAGAAAAGTTCAGTGTACCGACTAACCTCATTCTAATCGGTACCATGAACACGGCAGACCGCTCTCTAGCTGTGATGGATACTGCATTACGTCGTCGCTTTGATTTTACAGAAATGATGCCGGATTCCAGTGTATTGAAACCTAAATCAACCGACAGTGCTTTCGAGATCGATCTGGTTAAACTGCTTGATACGATGAACGCACGCATCGAATATTTGCTGGATCGCGAACACACGCTTGGTCACGCATTCTTTATGCCCGTCGTTGAACTTGTAGATAAGAACGAACCTGAAGAAGCCTTCACTGAGCTGAAAAAGGTTTTCCAAAACAAAGTACTGCCTTTGCTGCAAGAGTACTTTTTCGATGATTGGCAGAAGATCCGATTGGTGTTGGGTGACAATCAGAAGAAAGGCGAAAACGCGGTGTTTGTGACTTCTCAATCTGTTGATACTAAGGCATTGTTTGGCGCAGAAGACATCAATCAATTTGGTGATTCAGAATCAAAATTTACGCTGTCCGAACAAGAAGAGAGTGTTTGGAACAATATCGAAGCTTACAAAGGGATCTATGAGGTTGTTTCATAGATGTCTTCAGCTTACACAACCGTCTTTGAGTACGATTATCTATGCTTCAACAAAAGTGTCGCAGACAATCGGGGATATGTATTTATCCCCAAATCAGATTTTGATTATCTCTCGGACAAGGTATCTCAGGACGAGCAATCGAACCTAAACAGTGCATTAAAGTGGCAGCGAAAAAAAGGCGTTGAAGTCATTCAGGTTCAAAACTATGCGGGGGTGATTTTTCTGCCATCAGGGCAGCACATTGAGGTATTGCCTAAGACAGGTAAGGCATCGTCGACAGCTGATGATGCTCGCCAAGTTTTCCTAACAATGCTTCGAGCGTTGGGGGAGTTTAAGCATATCCACTGGGAAAACGTCGGTCTCGACACGCAAAAAATGCCGCTTTTTGAGGTGTTTATTCGCCAGTTTCTTGAAAGCGTCAATCACATTATCAAACGTGGCTTGAGAAGTGACTATATTAAGCAAGAAGACAACTTACTGTTCAAAAAGGGCAAGCTGAACGTCAGCCGCCAACTACGACACAATCTTGTTCAACAACATCGCTTCTACTGCGAGTTTGATGAGTTTCTCCAAGACAGACCTGAAAACCGTCTGATTAAAAGCGCGTTGTCGAAAGTAGGGAGCTATTGTAAGAGCCATCGAAATCAAAAACTGACCAATGAATTTTTGTTTTCGTTTGATGCTGTTCCAGAAAGCAAAAACATCTCTCAGGATTTTGAACGAGTGAGATTAACGCGAGGTATGGAGTATTACTCCAATTCGCTTACTTGGGCGAAGTTAATCCTAAGTGGCTTATCGCCAACCAGTGTGAAAGGTGATTATCACGCCCCGTCGTTGCTCTTCCCAATGGAGCAATTATTTGAGGCTTATGTTGCTCGGGTACTCGCGGGACAGCTTGGACAAGGCTATGAACTTGTGACTCAAGCTCAGTCCAAGAGTTTGGTCAGGCACGTAGTTGGTGATAACGCCAAGGAGATGTTTGCTTTGCGACCAGATTTAGTCATTAAGCAATCAAATGAAACAAAGGCAGTCTTAGACACGAAGTGGAAGCTGCTAAATCCTGAAGCACCCGACAAAAAGTTTGGTATGTCGCAAGCTGATTTCTATCAGATGTATGCTTACGGACAAAAATACCTTGCTGGTAATGGAGATTTAATTCTCATTTATCCTGCCACCAGCAAATTCTCGGTGCCAATAAGTGGATATTTTGCACTAAGTGAAACACTCCGGCTATGGGTGGTTCCGTTTGACATAAAAGCAAACGGGCAAAGCGAGCTGGCGGTACCTGCTCACGAGAAGTTTCCAAGATTGCTAGCCTGACGCATATTTTTCGAACACTTCCAAATTCAACTTTAATGCAAGGATGATGATAGTTTATGTTAATTGAAACTGCAGAATGCAAAGGAAATGATGCCACGTCGGATACATCAATGGTGCTGTTGTCTGCAGTGGAATCGAAAAAAAGTAGAAGTAGTCGCTCGTATCATCGAGAGTGGATTTGAATTCGCCCCTGGGAATACCACTTTTTCAATAACCTTGACCAGCTTGCTCACTGGATATTTTTTCCGTAACGTCCAAAGGTAATGCCCTTGTATCTGTGCTCTACAATTTGTGCGACCAGTGACTCTTCAACGTCATTCGGTTTGAGTTCATCAGTGAACGTGTGACGAAAACTGTATGCCGTTGACCGCTCTTTTGCTTTCATGTCGATTTTAGCTTGCAACCTTCCAAGCTGGTGGCTATATCCTTTAGACCAATCGAGCCATTTTCCTTTTGGCTTATAATCAAACAACCGCAATCAACGTGTTGATTGCCTAGTCGATACAAAATCCATAAAACCCTGCGCGAGTAACTTGGGATGAATGGGCACCAGCCTGACACTGCTTGATGTTTTCACATGCTGATGCTCCCCCTCTTCTGATATGGCGAACAAGCGACGCCATCTTCTGAACGAATGTCAGTGACACGAAGCTGGCAAGCTTCAGAAGGACGAAGTCCTTGATAAAGCAAGATTGCCGTAACCCACTTAAATTGCATGGATTGTGCTTGGAAAGACGTTGAGCGATAGAGCTTCACCAACTCATCCATCGTCCAACGTGGTAGTTCATCTGCTTACACCACTGACAGAATTGGCGACAAGCCGCCAAATACTCTTTGTTAGTCTTGTAACTTCGTCCCTTTCGGTATGAACGATCACGAAATTGCAAAGCATCCGCACTGGCTGTTTTTGATATACATTTCAGCGTTAAGTCCTCTAGGAAGTGAGAGATTCGTTGATTGAGTTGCTCAATACTCAGCGGCGTTATCTTTGAGGCTTTCTTGCACTCGACAAACTCTTCTAAGGCACGTTGGGGCGAGATTTTTCGTGAAGGATGCTTTGTGTACTCCTCTTCAGGTCGAGCCACGTTTAGCGAACTGTTCGTTCGCAATCTTCGAGTGGGAAATCACGGCGTATCTGTAAGTGAAAAGGTTTCTCGAACATGATTGACGACATCATCCACTTGATGGCGAAACGCTTTTGCATCACCGTACTCAAAAGCACGTTCAATCTACTCACGAACGCAAGGAACCAAGATGAAATTCCGCTCGACGGCTTCATCACGTCGCTTGGTAAGTAGCGAAATTTTCAGGTCAAAAGGAAACCCATTATCTCTTAAGGATTTAGGCAAACAGATGCGAGTGTAGTAGGTCGAGTTTGGGATACGAAATAGGTACATTGTCTCAGTCGATCCTGTTAGGTGACTTAATGCCGTACCAAAAACGCAAAAAGGCCGCTGAATCATCAGCGGCCTTTTCTAATTTGGCGGAGAGATAGGGATTTGAACCCTAGGTGGGCTATAAACCCACGCCGGTTTTCAAGACCGGTGCTTTAAACCACTCAGCCATCTCTCCGTTGTTGCGGCGAATATTAGCGGCGACATGGATTCCTGTAAACCCTTTTTTCGCACATATTGTTCGTTCGATGATTTTGTCGGCGATCTGACTATTATAGCCACAATGACACACAACTCTGGGGGGGGAGTCTTCGGTTGCAGCCGTGTTTACTTATCTGAACTCAATGTCGGTTAGGCGACCAAACTGTGGGAATATCTTCGCCAACCCTTTCTTTTCGCCGCCCATCCTGTTAGAAGTGACAATATAGACATTTCCAGTATAGATTTTCGCGCAAATGATCCACTATAAACGGAAAATTAGCGCTTTAATTATATGTACCCAAACATGTAATGCTTAAATTAGGATAACAATGCAACTTAATGACTTTCTGCTAAAACTCGCCAACACGCCTGAGCTTATCGAATTCGAAGAGACAATGAGTGTGGTGGACGGACTATACGACTTTTTCCCTAGCCAGTTTGTCAATGGAAGCCTGACGAACAAAGCAGGCCAAAATTCGGGATCGTGCAAGATTATGGCGTTTGGCAAGCTACACGGGCTTGATGAACGATCTGTTCTTGCATGTTTTGGTCGATATTACCGAGAGGACGTACTTGGTCATCCAAACGGGAGTGACCACCAAAATATTCGCAATTTCATTACGTCTGGTTGGAAAGGAGTCTCTTTCGAGCGTGTGCCATTGACTCCTAAATTTTCTGTCGCTTAAGTGTTTTCAATCGCTTGAGAATCAGAATATTCAACACAGGCTCCTATCCTTTAGTGAGCATGTGTTGAATATTAAAATCTGCCGCTGTTTATCCGTCTTGGTTAATTTTCACAATTAGCTCGTCTTGCACACGCGCTGCATGCTCATTTGGAACCTGACACGTTCCAGCATTTTCATGACCGCCACCATTATATTGCAGCATCAACTCACCAATGTTTGTCGTCGACGAACGATCAAAAATCGACTTACCGCAAGCAAACACTGTGTTTTGTTTCTTCAAGCCCCAAAGCACGTGGATTGAGATGTTGCACTGGGGAAAGACCGCATAGATCTCAAAACGATTTCCAGCCCATATCGGATCTTCGTGTCTTAAATCAAGCAATACAAGATTGCCACACACTGAAGCACAACGTCTTAGTTGTTCTTGAAACTTTTCACGGTGAGCAAAGTAAACATCAGCACGCTCTATTACGTCTGGTAGCGCCATGATCTCTGTTATAGATTTATCGCGACAATGCTCTATCAAATCCATCATCAACTCATAGTTTGAGATACGAAATTCTCTAAAGCGTCCCAAACCCGTTCGAGCGTCCATAATGAAGTTAAGCAGTCCCCATTCTTTGGGGTAGAGCACTTCATCCTTGGTGTATTGTGCGGAGTCTCCCTTATCCACCTCTTCCATCATTTCGTCCCAGTCGCTAGGAAAGGTGTTTTCACCGCCAAAGTGTTTCCATACGACTCTTGCCGCTGACGGCGCATCTGGGTCAATAATGTAGTTAGCATTGAGGTCCTGATTGCGGATCAACTCTGAGGCATGATGGTCAATGCAAAGGTGAGCCTTCGCGTTATAGGGCAGGTTTGTGGTGATGTCATATTCGTTGATATCGATTACGCCATCTTGCATGTCTTTTGGGTGTACAAATTTGATTTCATCAATTAAATCAATGTGCTTAAGTAGCACTGCACACACTAACCCGTCAAAGTCACTTCGGGTGATAAGACGGTATCGTCTTTCTGACATAGCATTGCTCCATCTCAAGAGTTTGGGGTAACCCCTTTTGGCTAAATAGCTTAATACGTATATTCATACACTCTCTTAAGAATAAGACGAATACCCAATTGTGCAACTTGAACACGAGATGCCCGTCACGCAGATAACTGGAGAAAAAGAAAAAAGCCGCAATGCGGCTTCTATTTAGGAAGGTAATTTTCTGCGATCATACACCTGACACTACCTCCCCCAATGGTCTCTATCGTAGACACATCTATTGGTACGAGTTTCCCATGTCGACGTAACACACTTTTCTGTTCAAGCGTAAATGCGTTGTAGGCCGACAACGACATAGCGATAAGTCGCTCACCTTTCTCGTTTTTTAACTGCAATACGTTCCCACAAAAATACCCCATTTGCTCTTCAGTAATTGAGATTACATCTTTGGTTTTCTGAAGTGATGTTAGTACGCGGCGACGCTCAAACTCTTCGATGATTTCATCACAGATCACCGCAAAGCCTTCACCAACAGCCATCATGACGTTGGTGTGATAGACCGGTGATCCTGATGACATCTTGGTATCAAAGTAGATGACCTCTCGAAATCCGGCTAAATCGACATATTCCTGAAGCAGTTGTCGATCACATCGAACAGACAAGGCGGCATAGACGGTTGAGTTGCTGTGATCCATGATCATCACGCCTGTACTCTCTAAATACGCTTGGGGTGATGTGAGATTTCCGATCTCATGAAACGTTGGAGTTTTAAACCCTGATGATTTCAACGCTTCTGATAGTGCATGTGAGCGCACCTCTCGACGTCTATTTTCACATGCCATGGGAAACAGATAAATATCGCCACTTGGGGAAGTAGAAAACCAGTTGTTCGGGAAAACGGCGTCAGGTGTTTCCGCTTTACTCTTGGCGTAGTCCATTACCGTCACTGTCACCCCATGGCTTCTTAGCAGTTCAACCATTTGATTAAACTCTGCCAATGCTTTTTCTCTTACCTGACTATCAGAAAGAGACAGTGATGTTTGGAATTCATTATCGGCACTGGTTTCTGTATTGAACTTAAAATCAATCGGCGGCACCATCACAACGGCATTCGTTGTATGTACAGCTTGGCAATGAGAGTGGATCGACTCTCTCGGAAAGGGTGCGACCATAAAAACACCTCAACATCTTATTAACATTATTGTAATGAGGTTTATTTTAGTCGTTGGATTGAAGAAAAGTTGCCTAAATGAGACAGTCATTTAAGCCATGATGCTAGAAATTAACTATAAAAATAGAGAATCAAAGAAAATATACCTATGAAGCACATTCTGAGCCCGTCACTTTCTCTTAACGTGTTGATGTTAAGACAAGGTGATGAGATCAGGATTTATGCCAGCACTTCGTTTGTATTCGGCAATGACGATTTCACTTCGAGTTTGAATGACACCAGGCAGCTGAACAATACGATTGGACATAAATTGCTGATATGCCTTTATGTTCTTAACGCGGACTTTAACCATGGCATCAAAGTCTCCAGACAAGGAGTAACATTCTTCGATTTCTGGAATCAGCAATGCTGATTTAGCAAATTTATCAAAGATTGAAAGATTACTTTGATCGAGGCGCATGTGAATAAACACAATCACGTCTAAGCCGAGTTTATCTGCCGAAATATCCGCGTGATAGCCTGCAATGTATCCTTCCCTTTCGAGGCGCTTCACCCGCTCTGAACACGGCGTTGTAGTGAGGTTAACGCGCTTAGCCAGCTCAACAACAGGCAAACGACCATTGGATTGGAGAATTCGGAGAATTTCGATGTCTGTGCGATCGAGGGTGGAGGTGTTGTTTACTGACATAAATAGCCTGTTGATTGCTTTTGTACTGTTTTGACATTCTAGTTATTTCTACCTTTCAACAATACAATAAATAAGTAAAAAAACGTCGGGCTGTGAGCCCGACGCTTTTACTTTAACAAAGATGGAACCTCGATTTAGTGAACAGCGTTCTTCACAAAGTAATCCCAAACACTGTCGAATACAGGAAGATTTTCAAGAGAAGCTAGCTGGTACTGATATTGGTGAGCCAATTCAGCAAAGTTCTCTGGATCTTTGAATTCTTCCAGTGTGAATGTCGTTACTTCTACAGTCGCCAGATCTGTTCCAGCACTTTGAGCTGTAAGCATTGCCTTAAACTCGTTTGTAAACTGAATCATATTCCAAGCATAAACGTTTGAAGCGTCTGCAAAGTAAGGTAGACCATTCGACCTTACAAAGGTACGGACCTCATCACTTGCTGGACGTTCACTTCGCATGGTAATGGAGCGAGCAAAAGCAGTGTCTCTCGTGTCTACATTTTCCACTACCGCTCGCATCACCATCGCATTCAGAACTGCTAGGTTAAGCGGAGTTTCCTCGAAGTGAGGTAAGCCATAGTACTTACGCACTGTGAAGCTTCCGTAAAGAGGCATGCGTTCGAGAGTTTCACTCCAACTGAACGCTTTAAAGTCGCCTTTTGCTTTGTGGTGAGCACCATTCTTATCTTTGAAGTTCAGATATAGTCTTTCTGTACCTAAAATAATGGAATCCAACAGGAGATCACCCTTCGGATAAAATTGGTAGAACCCTTGATCCAATCCATATACTTCTGGTAATTCTAACAACGTTTTCGTTGATCGATCTGTAGAGCGGCGATCGCCAATTCGTTTAGTCAAAGTTGCTGCCGCTGCCAGCTTGTCTGGCCAATGACCAATGTAATCAATGTAGTTAGAGTAATTATTTACAGGTGCAGGTCGAGGTGCCTTGCCGCTGTTGAGATATTTACCAACTTCACCAACGACTGTGAGGCCTGCTCCCAAGGTTGTTGTTACAGTCTCGTCATAACATGACGTAGGAACGTAGTTCACTGGGAAATTCATTCTGTCAGAGTAGTTTCCGATGATATCCGCCAGCTTACGATATGAAACATTGCCCGTGGCATCTTCCAGTTCACACGTATGATCCGGAGTCAAAAGAATATCTACCAACTGATCTCGCGCTTTATCTACCGCTAGAGGAACACCACAGTAAGCTGCGAATGGCCACTGAGTCGCATTCGCGTCATCTTCACAGAACGCAGTGAAAGACACTGGAAACCCTAGCATCTGAATATCAGATGGTGGGTTGATAAAGACATTGTTCTGGTACAGATCATACATGTGGAGCGAATTACGCCAATCGTTGAACTGTGTAATACGGCGAAGTGCATATGACATCGCTGTACTTTCAGAGAAGTTGTCTGACATTCCACGAACGGTACGCGCATAGTAACGGTCATCATAGCTCTCGAGTTTAAAGTCCATGATTTCCGAACGGTTACGACCTTCATCGTGTCTGTTACAGTTATCATTCAAACTAACGTTACCATCAGTACAATACTCGTAACTACGCAATGGTGTTGATGGGTTGTCAGCTGCTATCCCTTTGATAACTCCGTCGCTAACCAAGTCAGCTGGCTGGGTGTATGGGTCAAGGACAGCATTGCGCAACTCTCGGTCATAAGATGACGTGTTTAGGAATACGCTTTCGCTAGTTTGGACACCATTGTCAACTGAAACTTTTTCGGCTTCGACCTCTCGCTTATAGCCAAATCGAAGGGCTGCAAGATCATACGGTCCAAATACTGGCAGCGCGTTCAACAAAGATGGATTGTAATCCATGATCGATGAATAACCAGGAACCGTCTTCAGGCCGTGCTGTACTAACTCCGAACTATCGAAATAGTTTGGCGCATCATTACTGCCTTTGAAGTTATGGCGCAGGCCAAAGTTGTGACCAAATTCGTGGACAAGGGTCTTAGCATAGAAAATACCCACTAAGAACAGGCTAAGCTCTTCTTGCTTTGCTTCATCAAGCTCTGACCATTTTTTCAAGTTACCGGCTTCGCCGACAGTGCCGTTCCACAATTCGTCAGACTTCCAATTGAAGGTAATGCCACCAATCGTTGTCGGAAGTGCCTTGAAAGTTGCACCTGAACGCAGCGAAGACACAGGGTACATATTATTTTCCTGCCACAAGCGTGTTTCTAGCGCTTGCAGAGCCGCCATATCCTCATATGTCGCTTCATCTTCAACTACCAAAAGTTCTTCCTGTACAGCAAGGATTAGCTCTTGGAAAGACTCGGTTTTTAATGCTGGCTCTTTGTAGTTGCTTGTCAGGTCAAATTGATTAATTTCTTCGGCATCAATACTTTTTTCGCTGACAATTGAAGCCGCAACATCAGACTGATTAGCAGAAGAGATCACAGGTACTTGAACTGGGCTAGTAGTAGTCGCAACAACCTGCTCTACTCTGCCAGCATTGTAATCATCAACGATACGATCCCAGAGCCAGTAAGAAATAGAGCGAAGCACACCAGAGTACTGGTTCACATGCGCATGGACAATTTCACCAGTAACAGGGTTCACTGCTGAAGGACCATAGCCCGCCAGACCGTTGTCTAAAGGCTCATCGATCAAGTTAACCACGTTGTATCGAAGGTCACCGGACTGCTTGCCTGAAGGTTCATGCAAACGAATCTGTGGCGCACCCACTTTTTCAAGCTGTGGGTTAATACGATCAACGACATCTTGTGTCACACGCTTGAAGAACAAGGTTTCTGCGTTTTGGTCAAAGCTATCAGACAGGTGATAGTCAACATATTCAAGGTCAGGGTTGAAGCGATGAAGGTATTCAAAATTTTGGTCAAACTCACCATCTACATACGATGGATCTGGGCGACCTACTTCACTTGCAAAGAATCCAAACGTGTCCTCATCTCCTTTCATATATACGATAGATTCGTAACTCTTCGATCGAACTAAGTCAAGCGGAACAAGGGAATAAAAATTGGAAACAGTAAACGACAAATCGCTCATTTCAAAGCCAGACTGAACCAGGCCATTGATCATACAGCGCCAATTGTTGGTAACCTTATAAGTCGTTTCCACTTCAAAGTTAATCACGCCATCTTCAGTGACTTCATAACCTTTCCAATCGCTCTGAGGGTCAGTAGCAAGTTTACTCTTGCCAGTCTTACTGTAACAACCATCGGCAAAGGCAAATAGTTCGTTCCAAGAGCTTTCTTGAACAACCACTTTTTCGAATTCTGGAACGATGAAGCGGCGATCTCCGATTGGTACTTCGTCATTGTTAACTTTTTCTTCAGTGTTGGTGCAATCGCCATAACTATCTTCTTTACATTGATAGTCTACAAACTTCACCGGTATTTCCAGAACAGGACGTTCTGAAGACTGGGTGTCAAACCACCGACCCAGTTCACCTTGGTCAATCTCGCCTTGACTGATCACATCAGGGCTGAGCGAGCGAACTTGCAGATCTCCTTTTTCATCGGTTTGATCACTGTACTCAAATGAAAGAGTGACTAGCTTTTCCTGGCCTTGCATAAAAGGGGCCATTGAAACAGAGTATTGAGGCGCTTTCGCCATTGATGGCATATAAAGGTAAACTTGATCTGTTTTAATCGACGACGTCGCCGTTAAACTTTCTGGTTTCGCCAGCGTGTCATACGCTTGGTCATCTGCCCCACATCCTGCCAGAGCGGCAGCAATGGATGCAGACAAAAATAGTCTGTTTAGTTTCATACCAAAGTCCTTTTTAGAATGAGAATGTAAGAGAAGCGGTATAGGTCGCTTCTTTTTCATCGAAGAGGTCGATATTCCCGAGAGTGCCTCGCTCAGCGTCGTAATAAACACCAGAGTTTGACGCTGACAATGCCGCTGACAAATATTCTGTCAGAAGGTAACTTGCTTTTATTTCTCCTACATAAGTCCAATCACGACGACTGTCTAAATAAGTCCAAGACGTGCCGCCTATTATTGTGCCTTGAAAATAGGCATCACCTAAGCCATAACCAACATTGCCGACAACAGAAACAATATGTTCTGTCAGCACTTTTCCATTCACTGTTGTTTTATATTCATGGAAGTTTTTTCTGTATCTTGGAGACAAGTAAAAATCAATACCAAGCGCCTTCGCTGCCACTGATGTAGCGAGTCTCACACCGCTTTGAAGATCATCTTTTCTGGAAAATTCCGAGGTAGGTAGCGTCAGTTGTAACTGTGCACCAACCTTCCCTGTTTCACCAAACTCAACCAATGATGAACGCGAAAGCCCTAGTGCAGTATCTGTAAAGAAATCACCAGTTTCATCTTCATATTTTCGATAACCACCACTAGTCAAGTAAGCACTATAGAGATCTGAAATCCTGTAGGTGCCCGTCGCACTCCAGTTCAGTGAACGAATCGAACGATAGTCATCTTTATCAAAACCATTCTGGCTATAGTAAGCAACCGCGTTGCCGCCCCAAGGCGACTCTTCAAGGTTTTCTGCCAACACGGTGAGCGGAAATGTCGAAGCGATAGCCAAACCACAAAGACCCGATAATCTGCATTTTTTCATTAATACCATCCTTGAAATTGCTTCTGAATTAACTTCAGATTTCGCTCATCCCTGAGCAAGCTTTTCAAACTGTTCGCCTTATGAACAATCATAGAAAAACAAATTTTGAAGCAATGCACGCATGCGTACTATCTAACAAGTACGCGCTTTATTGATTAGGATCATTAAGATGGAATTGTTATTAGGACGTACATCTCAAATTAAACAAAAAATATAATTATTATATTTCTAAACATTAACAGGAGAAACAAATATAAACATTCTAGAAAAGACGGGTGCAATTTTGGTTTATGCTTATATGCTCTAGAATTTACAGTCACGATAGTTGAATATTTATTCCAACCAACACTGGTTGAATATTGACCAGATGGGCATAGTTAGATGGCACACAACATACAATTAAGCCATTGCCGAGAAAACAACTGTATATAATAAAGACAATTTTCGGGAAAGAATTAATTTATTAAAAATGAATTTATAATCTATGTAGCTTTAGCAGAATGCTGAAATAATACATTTTCGCTTTATAAATTTACTGACAAATAATCCGTCATAGTCAGAGAGGCATATATAACGATCAATAGCCCAAACCTACTTTGATCGATAAACCCTTTCCTACGACCTTCGGGTTATGAGCCCGACGAGCTACCAGACTGCTCCATCCCGCGTCCGATTAACCGTTCAAAGCACGATATAGGCTTGCTCTCCGTGAGAGCTTCATTTTTCATGACAAAAGGAGAATTTAGAAACAAACATCGGGTTCGAACCGATGAGCTCAATCTTGGCAAGCTTGCGCTCTACCCGCTGAACTAGTGTCGCAGTATCAATCATTTTTCAACGTTGAATTAAATGTCGTTGCGGGAGTCGGATTTGTTCAGCCAAACCCTTTGCAATGACTTTAGGGTTAGGACTGAAAATGCTGTAAACGAAAAAAGCCTGACTTTACAGTCAGGCTTTTCGAAAATAGTTGCGGAAGTGGATTTTAACGGGCAAACCCTTTGCAACGGCCTGATGGTTATAACAAGAAACCGTTATAACCACCGAGCTTAAATTTGGTTGCGGGAGCTGGATTTGAACCAACGACCTTCGGGTTAT